>NC_017033.1:1201152-2402305 GCF_000242255.2 Frateuria aurantia DSM 6220 | reverse complement strand
CGCCTTGCGGCCGTGTTCGGCCAGATAGGCCTGGCCATCGGGCTGGATGGCGTTGGTGATGTTGGTGACGGCATCGCCCGAGCCGACCGCGTTTACGCGGATGCCGTGGGAGATGGCCTCCAGCGCCAGCGTGCGGGTCAATTGCGCCAACGCGCCCTTGGACGCGGCATAGGCGGCAATGCCGGGAAAGCTCTGGTAGCAGGCGTAGGAGCCAATGCTGACGATGGCGCCGGAGCCGGCGGCCATCATCGGACGCATGGCGGCGCGGGAGAACAGGAAGGCACCGGTGGCATTGACCGACAGCACCTGGTTCCATTCCGCCAGGCTCATCTCGGCGACCTGGCGATTGATGATGATGCCGGCGTTGTTGACTAGGATGTCAAGGCGACCGAATCGCTCAGTGGCTGTCTGCACGGCCAGTTCGGCGCTGGCTTCCTGCGCCACGTCGGCCACGATGGGCACCACACGCTCACGCGCTAAGGCATGGACGTTATCGCCACGGCCCACCGCGACGATGCGTGCGCCCTAGCGATGCAGCAATTCGACAGTTGCCAAGCCGATGCCGCTGGCCGCGCCAGTGACGATGGCTACTCGCTCGGCGAACGGCAGGATAGGTGAGGAAATATTGGCTTCGGACATAAAAACTCCTTGTAAATGAATAGATGTCAGGATCAATACGGACTGGCCGTGGGACGCACGATGAGCTCGCTCACGTCCACGCCATCGGGCTGCGCGATGGCATACGCAATGGCCTGCGCTACGGCCTGCGGTGGCAAGGCGATGCGGCGGAACGCAACCATGGCCTCGCGCGCGGCTGGATCGGTGATGTGATCGGCCAGTTCGCACTCGACCAAGCCGGGGCTGACCAGCGTCACCCGGATGGCATCGGTCTCCTGGCGCAGCCCATCGGAGATGGCGCGCACTGCGAACTTGCTGGCGCAATAGACCGCAGAAGACGGCCACACCTGATGCGCGCCGACCGAGGCGATGTTGACGATGTGCCCATGGCCCTGCGCCTGCATGATCGGCAGCACGGCGGCAATGCCGTGCAGCACGCCGCGCACGTTGACGTCCAGCGTGCGGTTCCACTCCTCGATCTTCAGTGCGGCCAGTGGCGAAAGTGGCATGACACCGGCGTTGTTGATAAGCACATCGACGCGGCCATGCGCGGCATGTGCTTTGGCGACGATGGCTTGCAGATCTTCGAGGTGCGTGACGTCCAACTGCACCGCCTCGACATGGCCACCCTCGGCGCGCAGTTCGTCCTGCAAGGCGGTGATCCGGTCCAGGCGCCGCGTTCCGATGTAGAGGTGGTGTCCTTGCCTTGCCAAACGGCGGGCCGTGGCCTCGCCGATGCCGCTGCTGGCGCCAGTGAGCACGATGACCTTAGTAGTGTCCGGTGTCGTGGATAGCATGATTTCTCTTTGTGATTTCTTGGCTGGCGCGGAGGCAAGCCAAGGCATTGCAAACAAGGTGAAATCGTAGGCAGGACCGCCTGGACGGACTAGGTCGATACCTCTTGCATAATTGCCTAAACCTATTTTATAACTGCCTTAAACAGGCATGATTATGCAAAAATATAGCCATATCATCATTCCTTAAGGAAAAGGCATGCTCCATGCGCAACCGGATCTGTCACGGCAGGCGGAAATGGCCGAATTGATCCTGCAACTGGCTCCGCAGGAGGGCCACACCCGCTCACTGCTCGATGGCGTGCGCCTGATGCGCGCCGATCACCCGCTGGGCCGCACACCCGTGCTGTACGAGCCGAGCATCGTCATCGTCTGCCAGGGCCACAAGCGCGGCTACCTTGCCAATCGGGTCTATCACTATGACCCTCAACACTACTTGGTGCTATCGGTGCCACTGCCGTTTTCGACCGAAACCGACGCCAGCCCCGACGAGCCCTTGCTGGCGGTGTCCGTGCGTCTGGACATGACCGCTGTGGCCGACCTGGTCATCGAGGTCGATCAACAAGCCAGCGCAGCGTCCACGGCGCCCGCCGGCATCGTCTCGACGCCCTTGGACGCTACGCTGGCCGACACCACTGTGCGCTTGCTGCGGGCATTGCGCTCGCCACTCGAAGCACGGGTGCTCGGGCCGGCCATCGTGCGGGAATTGTGCTTCCGCGTGTTGCTTGGGGAACAAGGCGGCGCCATCCGCGCGGCCCTGGCCAGCCACGGCAACTTCGGCCGCATTGCGCGGGTGCTGCGGCGCATCCACACCGACTACGCCCAGCCGCTGGACGTGGCCGCACTGGCGGGCGAGGCGGGCCTGAGCGTGCCGGCCTTTCATGCGCATTTCAAGACCGTGGCCGCCACTTCGCCCATCCAGTACATCAAGTCGGTGCGGCTGCACCAGGCCCGGCTGATGATGATCCGCGACCATCTCACCGCAGCCGGCGCTGCGGTGCGCGTCGGTTACGAAAGTCCCTCGCAGTTCAATCGCGAGTTCAAGCGCCTATTTGGCCGCAGCCCGGGCGAGGAAGCGCGCGAAATGCGTTCGGCCTTCGCATTGATGGAGCCTGCACAGGTTGCGGAGGCTGCAGCGATGCATTGAGGCGCGCGACGCAATCCACCTACCTGTCGCCATTCCGATCCACAAGGTGGCTTCACTTTATAGCTACTGAGGTATGAATCAAACGAGCTCTCCCGAACGCACACTGTCGATCGACGGCGCTCGCATCGAGGGCATCGCGGATTTCTAGGCTGGGATCAATCGAGTCTTCGTGGCGCAGGAAGACTGGGGGTTCTACCCCGAAATTACGGACGGTTTGGAGCGGGCTGAAAACTTGAGGTCCTGTATCGCAACGCCTATACGATGAGTTGATCCCATCGCCACGTCCTCTCAACCCCCATCATGCTTCCCTCCCCAGACCCGCCCGCATTCGGGCCATGCCCCTGGTGATGGAGGCCTCCCATGCCTGCGCGCTGCACGTTTCGACTGAGTCATGTTCCCATCAGTGCCCTGGTATGTGACGACCGAGCCTATGCGGCCTTCTCCGGGGAGAGGGGGCATGAAAACAATCCAGATGATACGGCGCTGGTGGGCAAGGGGCCGCTGCCGGTTGGGCGTTACTACATCGTCGACCGACATGGTGGGGGCCATCTGGGCTGGCTATGGGACGAGCTGACCTATCTGCTCAATGGGGTACGCCGCGAGGACTGGTTCGCGCTGTATGGAAAAGACGGAATGATCGACGACAGGACGTTTGTCCATGGGGTTCAACGTGGCAACTTCCGTCTGCACCCAAGAGGGCGACGTGGTATCAGCGAGGGATGCATCACCTTGATGTCACCTCAGCAGCTCAGGCCGCTGCGTCTTTACCTGCGATCCCTGCCCACCCAGCTGATCCCGGGCACCGCGATCCCTTGCTACGGCACTGTGGACGTGCTATGACCATCATCTTGCGCATACTCCTTGTGCTGTCGCTGACCTTGGTCCTGTCCTGGCTGGCTTATCACCGCGCTTTGTTTGACGCACTGTATTCCAGCAAAAGCTGGCAAGCGACCTATATCTGGCTGGCGGCTCGATTTAGGGTGATCGGTCCGGAGCAGGGTGACAATCTGCTGATGGCGATGACTCTCGGCCTGTCATGGCTGCTGGCCTCCGCTGGCGTGACGCTCGGGTCGTGCGCGATGCGTGGCTGTCTGCGTCAACGGAACAGGGAGGCAGATTGAGTCGGGATAGCTGGCGATCATGGGTCTCCATGGTTCCGGACAGTGTGCCCGGCGCATCAGCTGCGCCGGTACCGATCCTGGTTTGATAACGGATCGCAAGGGCATGGAATGGACTGGATGCTTTTGATCAATCCGCGCTGAGTGCACTGATCCGCTGCCGACTGATCTCCGCCTTGCGTTCGAACCCGATGGGGCCGCGGTCCGCGGCCATGGCTTGCTCTGACTGGGATGGCCGTGCCGACAAGGCGTGTGCCGGGAGGGTTCCGGTCAGTGATTTCACTTGGCACCCACTCTATCTTCAAATTTTATAGACATATGTAACGGTCCACTATGGCGTCTTTTCAAAACGCAGTGGACGCGCGATGAAACTGGTGTTCAAGGCGGTATGGGTGGGTGTCTTGACCATGGCCCTGTCATTGATCAGCTATCGATGGTCGCTGCTGGATCCTTGGCTGGATCAGCTGGGGGGATGGCAGTTGTATGACTGGTTGTCCGGCGCTTTCAACCGGATGGGGGCGGAGCGTGGAAGCCAGTTGCTGCTGGTGCTGATCGGCGTTGATGCCTTTGCCTTGGCCTTGTTGCTGGTGACCTTGGCAAGCAGGCTGTCGGGTCAGGTTCGCCGTCATGCCAAGTCGCCTCTTGCACGTTAGTTCGCTGGTGATGTTTGCGGTCTGCAGCAGTGGGCAGCGGCACTTGTTGCTCCAGTGCGAAGCCCACTGCGCAAGGCAGGCGAGCCACCGCCGAGACCGGGCGATCAGTCCGGGGAAACCGCCGTGCAGCGCATTTCTCATGTCAGTCATACGAAGATACCGCCGGGTCTCCTCGAATGATGGAAGCCTGGCCGTTCGCGGATGGAGGTCCAGGGTCAGGATGCTTCTTTGTGGTTCCGGAGCCGGCAGGCCAGGCTCAATGCGGGCGCAGGGCCTGATAGCACCACATGCCGAGGGCCGTCATCAGCAGTGATCCAATGACGTGGATCATGATGGCGGCGATGGCATGGAGCAGGCGGCCGCTTTGCAGATGAGTGACGACCTCGGCGGAAAATGTCGAGAAAGTGGTCAGGCCGCCGCAGAAGCCGGTGGTGATCAGCAGTTTCCAGGCCGGGCTGAGATGGGGGTTGCCGGCGAAGAAGGCGATGGCCAGGCCGATGATGAAGCCCCCGACCAGGTTGGCGACGAGGGTGCCGGGCGGCAGGTTGGGGAACAGATGGTTGAGCTGGATGCCAAGGAACCAGCGTACCAGACAGCCGACGGCACCACCGATCAGAACGGCGAAGAATGATGGGGTCAGGTTCATGCGCAGGCTCCCCGATCGCAGGCGTGGCAGGCGGGGAGGTTTGAGTGGTGATCGGGCATGGCGGCGCTCCAGCAGGTATCAATGGGCGCACGGCTACGCGCCCCGGTCAAAGGGTGGCGTAGGCATCATCAGCCTTGCGGCGGTTGGGACAGGAGGCATGCCATCTCCCATCGAAAAGATAGCCCAGATTTTCGGCTGCGGGCAAGCACCATCATCGAGTCAGCCGGGAGTCGGGGTCTTTGGGGCGTGCTTGCGTATACTGGCCCATTCCCCGTGGTGGGGTGTCGGCGGTCGGGATGATCGCCGCTGCTGGAATGCCGACGCGAGAGGCCGTGCGTGATGGATGGTGTATGGATTCGCCGATGCCTTGGGCTGACGGTCTGGTTGGTACTTGCCGTTCCGGCTTTGGCGCGCGCACGTCATCCGGTCGTGGCACCGGGGCCCGAAGCGATGTCGATGCAGATCAAGAATGATCGGCTGACGATGATGCTGGTGAAGTTTCCCCAGGTCTATCTGGCCGGCCCCCTGGATGCCGATGCGCCCGAGCGGTTCCTGGCCTTGATGCGAAAAGGCGCTGTGCCGGACGGTTCGGATGTGTATCTGGACTCGGATCGAGGTGATGCCGAGGCCGGCATGGCCCTGGGCCGGTTGTTCCGCATTCACCGGATGGTGACCCATGTCGGGGCCCGGTCTCGTCCGGGCAGTTACGGCAGGGCGGCCGCGGCGCGGACCGCGAGCTGTGTCGATGCCTGTACCTATGCATGGCTGGGCGGCCTGTATCGATGGGCGCCAAGCGGTACGGACCGGATCGGTCTGCATCAGGCCTTGCTGCCCGGGCAGCGACCTGTGTTCAGCGATTATCTGGCGAGCATGGGCTTGAGCCGGCGCCAGCTCGGTGCAGTGATGCAGGTATTGACAGCGGATATGGTCTGGTTCGATACCCGCCTGCTGCTGACCTGGTCGGTGGCCAACAATGGCCGTCAGCCGCTGACGGCAAGTTATCAGCTGACTCCCGATGGCGCGCAGCTGACCTATCTGCAGACCGTGCGGGAAGGCCGGCACCGTATACTGCTCAGCTGCAGTCGGTCGGGTGCCACTCTGACCGCGATCAATGAGCTGGGGGCACGCCGCAGTCTGATGCTGTGGCCGCGAGTGACCAATACCTATTTCGAGATCGATCATCAGGCCATGGCGGGGCCGCGTGGTCCCTCGGCCCGTCGCACGGATGAGGGCCTGCAGTTCGGGCGAACCCTGGATCTTGCCCAGCTGCGGCAGATTCTGGATGCGGAGTCGCTGGGGGCCTGGATGCAGGACCGCAACGGCATGGTCCGCTATGGATTCACCATCGGTCCGGTGGCGGTACGCAGCAGCACCCAGTTCTTTCTTGAGGCATGTCGTCATATGCTGGAGCCTCGGTTGACGGGCATGGTTGCCCGCTGATCCATTGGTCGTGTCGTGACCGGCTCAGGTCGTCGCGACTGTTTTCATGATGCAAGGGGCGGATGGATGGAAGACAAGACAGCACGCGCTCCTGCCGGCGCAACGGGCTGGGAGACGCACTGCCTGAATTGCGGCACCGCACTGGAAGGGCATTACTGCTATCGGTGCGGGCAGCGGGCCGGTCCGGACGAGCGTTCGATCAAGGCCTTGTGCGGCGAATTCTTCGAAATGCTGACCCATGCCGACAGCAAGTTCTGGCGCACGATCCGTCGTCTGGCGCTCAGTCCGGCCTCGTTGACCCGGGATTATGTCCAGGGACGGCGGATGTCGGAAATTCCGCCGGTACGGATGTTCTTCGTGGTCATCATCATGATGTTTGCCGTGCAGTCTCTGATTCCTTCGGGGCATGTGGTCACCGTGATCAAGCCGGACGATACCGCGCATACGGCGGGGCAGGTGCAGGGCTGGCAACTGGCCGGCCATCCGCAGATCACGGCCTGGGTGCACCGTCATGTCAGTGCCGCTGTCCGCAATCCGCAGGAGGTGGTGGCGGTGATGCGGGAGTGGTCGGAGCGCTTTGTGCTGCTGCTGCTGCCTCTGGCTTCCGGCATGTTGTGGCTGCTGTATCTGTGGCCGGGGCATCGTCATCTGTATGACCATGTGATTTTCACAGTACACTCGCTGACTTTCAGTTTCGCCGTCTTCACGGTGGCGGTCGCACTGTCGCAGGTACTGGGTGACAGTGCCTGGTGGCTGTTATGTTGGCCACCATTGCATCTGTATCGCCACTTGCGTGGCTTTTATGGCAGCAGCCGGATGGGAACCATGTTGCGAATGGCCGTCCTGCTCGGGATGTCTCTGCTGGCGGTGACGATCCTGTTGTCGGCCCTCAGTCTGCTGAGTCTGCAACTGGGCACGTCCGAAGCTGGCTGACAACCGGCGGCGCTTCCCTTGATGCCGTTTCCTGGCGGAGACCTTGTGTGGCCGTCGGCCGCCGCTTTCGACGGCCTGTCGTTTTGATCTTTTCGGTTCAGGCCTTGACCGCCTGTAGGGCCTATGCAAAGCAGTTTTGATGTGAGCTTGGTGGTGCTGTCGGTGCTGGTGGCGGCCTTGGCCTCGTATACGGTACTGGACCTGTCCAGTCGAATTGTATCGATGCACGATGGGCGTCGTCGGACGGGTTGGTTGCTGGGTGGTGCACTGGCCATGGGGGCGGGGATCTGGTCGATGCACTTCATCGGCATGCTGGCTTTTTCGCTGCCGATCCACGTGGCCTACGATCCCTGGATCACGATGACCTCGCTGGGGCTGGCTGTCGGTGTGTCGTATTTCGCGCTACACGTGATGGCGCGTCCCGAGTTGCGATATCGCCCCCTGCTGGGCAGTGCGCTGTTGATGGCGGCAGGCATCTGCAGCATGCATTACACCGGCATGGCGGCGATGCGGATGCTGCCGGGCATCGAGTACCGGCCGGGTCTGGTGCTGCTGTCGATACTGATCGCGGTAGTGGCATCGGTGGCCGCCTTGTCGGCGGCGCGGTGCCTGAACAAGGCCTCTGCCCGCGGGCTGCTGCCCAAGCGGGTCGCGGTCGCCTGCGTGATGGCGGTGGCGATCACCGGCATGCACTACACCGGGATGGCTGCCGCCAGGTTCCCGCCCGGCTCGATATGCGGCGTGGTGCATGGACTCAGCACGCAAGGCCTGGTTCTGCCGGTCACGCTGGTGGTGGTGCTGTTGCTGATCATGACCTTGCTCTCATCCTGGATGGATGCCAGCAATCAGCGTCTGGAAGGCTCGGTGGATCAGCTGAGCGGGCAGATGGTCCGGCTGGCGGCGCTGGACATGCTGACCGAACTGCCGAACAGGCGCACCTTGATGGAGGGCATCGAGCGGATCATCCAGGCCGAGGGTGCGCAGCAAGAGCCATTTGCCGTGCTGTTCATGGATCTGGACGGCTTCAAGACCATCAATGACTCCTTGGGTCACGCGGTAGGCGACGAGGTCCTGAAGGCTTTTGCCACGCGCCTGCAGCAATGCGTCCGCAAGAGCGACATGGTGGCCAGACTGGGTGGGGATGAATTCGTGGTGGTCATCCATCAGCTGCGTTCGGTCGAAGCGGTGACCCGGATCGTCGAATCGATGCTGGCGCGGATGCGCGAGGGAAACTGGCATGATGGTGTATCCCTGCAGGTGATACCCAGCGTCGGCATCGCCTTGTATCCGCAGGATGGCGAGAGTGTCGATGTCTTGCTGAAAAACGCCGATATCGCCATGTATGAAGCCAAGCGCGGCGGACGCGGCACCTATCGTTTTTTTGACTGGAGCATGAATCAGGCCGCCACCCGGATTCTGAAGATCCAGCAGGGTCTGCATGAGGCCACCACCCATGGCTGGTTCAAACTGCATTACCAACCCAAGTTCAGTGCAGACGGCCGCCGTCTGCAAGGCGCCGAAGCCTTGCTGCGCTACACCCATCCCGAACTGGGCGTGATCAGTCCGCAGGAATTCATCGGTATCGCCGAGCGGTCCGGGCTGATCGTGCAGATCGGCGAATGGGTGGTGCGTGAAGCCTGTCGCCAGCTGCGCAGCTGGCAGCTGCAGAATATCGGTCCCTTGAAGCTGGCCATCAATCTGTCGCCGCGCCAGTTGATCCAGCCCGATCTGCTGCAAGGTGTGCTGGCGATCGTGAAGCAGGAGGCGGTCGAGCCGGCCTGGCTGATGTTCGAGATCACCGAGACGGTGGCGATGCAGGACGCGGCCCATACGGTGGAAACCATTCATGCCTTCCAGCAGGCCGGTTTTGATGTAGCGATCGATGATTTCGGCACGGGCTATTCCAGCCTGGCCTATCTGCAGCGCTTCCGGGTACGGCAATTGAAGATCGACGGCTTTTTCACCCAGGGCCTGGATGCCGCGGGTGAAGAAGGTGAGGCGATCGTATCGGCGATCATCGCCCTGGCCCATTCGCTGGGCATGGATGTGGTGGCCGAGGGTGTAGAGACCGCGACCCAGCTGGAAAAGCTGAAATCGCTGCAATGCGACCAGATCCAGGGGTTTCTGCTGGGGCGGCCGATGCCTGCCGAGGCCTTTGCCGAAAAGATCGAGGGCTGGCTGGCGGTGGCCTGAGGCGGAGGCGCGCGTGGCATAATCGGGCGTTCCGCAGACTGGCGCCGAGAGCGTGTCTGCGTCGTCAGACAGGATGCTTCATGAGTGAATCGAATCTTCATATCGTGGTGGTCGGTGCCGGGCAGGCCGGTGCCGACTGCGTGAACGCGCTGCGTCAGCAGGGGTTTGCCGGCCGCTTGAGCCTGATCGGTGACGAGCCCCGGCTGCCGTATCGTCGTCCGCCCCTCTCCAAGGCCTGTCTGCTGGGCCAGGCCGGCGTCGACAGTCTCGGTCTGCGTTCTGCCGCAGCCTGGGAGAAGCTGGATGTCGAGATGCGGATGGGGCAGTCCGTCGAGCATCTGGATCGGGCCGCCCGCCAATTGCAGTTGCTGGATGGCAGCCGGCTGGACTACGACCGGCTGGTACTGGCCACCGGCAGTCGCGCCCGCCGCTGGACCTTGCCGGGCGGTGATCGTTCGAACGTGCATACCTTGCGCAGCATCGATGATCTGCAGCGCCTGCTGCCGGCCTGGCAGGCCGGGCGGCGCCTGGTCGTGATCGGTGGCGGCTATATCGGCCTGGAAGTGGCGGCGGCTGCCAGCCAGCATGGCCTCAAGGTGACCGTGGTCGAAAACCAGCCCCGACTGCTGGCCCGGGTGGCCGTGCCCTTGCTGTCCGATTTCTATCTGCAACTGCATCAAGACCATGGTGTCGAATTCGAGCTGGGTCAGGGCGTGGCCCATTTGCTGGGCGAGCCCGAGGTCACGGCGGTCGAGTTGAGTGATGGTCGGCAACTGGAATGTGATCTGGTGGTGGTGGGTATCGGCTCGCTGCCGAATACGTCGCTGGCCTCCGAGTCAGGTCTGGAGGTCAATGACGGCATCGTGGTCGATGCGGGCATGCAGACCTCGGATCCGGCGGTCTGGGCCATCGGTGATTGCTGCCGGCACTTCAACACCTTCTATCAGGCCCGTATGCGGATGGAGTCGGTGCCGGCCGCGCAGGAGCAGGCCAAGGTGGCTGCCGCGACGATTCTGGGCAAGGCGCCACCCGCGCATGCCGTGCCATGGTTCTGGTCCGACCAGTATGACGTCAAGCTGCAGATGATCGGCCAGCCGGTGGCCGAGGCCGAGCTGGTGGTCCGTGGTGACCCGGCGGGTGGGGATTTCAGTCTTTGCCAGGTGCAGCAAGGCATCATCGTCGCTGCCGCCACCCTCAACCGCACCCAGGAGTTCGTGGCATTGCGCCGGCTGGTGGGCGAGCGGATCGCGGTGGATGCGGTGGCGCTGGCCGATCCCGAGCTGGCCTTGAAAAGTCTGCTGCCGTCCGCGGTCTGAGTGTCGATGGATGCGAGGCGATCCGGGTCCATTCGTGATCCGGCCCGCCTTGGAGTTTGTCCCAGGTGATGCGGGGCCGGCCCGGTCGCCAGACTTGCCCGGGCGGGCACAGGGCCAGTGGTTGACGTGGTGATCGGCTGAAGGGCCGCGAAGGGGCCCCGTTTCCAGTATCAGCGACGCGGTCATGCATCGCTCAGCGCCGGCGGCTTGCCTGTGCGACGCTCTATGGCGATCATGTCGAGACCGGCCGGTTGGCCAGGCTGCCGGCCAGTCGCGTCAGGCGGCCGTGGCCCGGCCATGTCGGGCTTGATCTTTGACCTTTGCGGATCTGGAAAGCGATGACGATGACTGTGCCGACGACACGTGTAAACGAAATCTGGCTGATCCGCCACGGCGAAACCGCCTGGAGTCTTTCCGGACAACATACCGGGCGTACCGATATTCCCTTGACCGGGCATGGCCGCGAGCAGGCCGAAGGACTGCGGCCGGTTCTAGCCGGTGCCGCTTTCGATCATGTGTTCTGCAGTCCGCTGGCCCGGGCCAGGACGACCTGCGAGCTTGCCGGCTGGGGCGAACAGGCCCAGATAGAGCCGCGCCTGCTGGAGTGGGATTACGGCATCTACGAGGGGCGCACCACCGTGGAAATCCGGCAGCACACGCCGGGCTGGCGGATCTGGGATTCACCGGTGGAGCAGGGCGAGGATCTGGCCGCGATCCAGGCGCGGGCGATGGATCTGATGCATGATCTTCTGCCGCTGCAAGGCCGGGTGGCCTTGTTTGCCCACGCCCATATCCTGCGGGTGCTGGCCGGCTGCTGGATTGCCGATGCCGGTGCGATGGGGGCGCATCTGGTGCTGGGTACCGCCTCGGTCAGCGTGCTCGGCTTTGATCGCGAGACCCGGGCGATCCGGCAGTGGAATGCCACGCATTATTGAGCGCCGTTCAGCCGTTTGATGCGCCATGCTCCGTGCAGCATGGGCCTTGCGCTAAACCTGAGGAAGAGACAGTCAGGCCATGGCGGCAAGGTGGTGGATCGGAGCAGGGCCGGCAATTCGTGCCATGAAGCTTGCTGCTGACAGCATATGGGCACCCTGCAAGCCGCCTGTCGCCGTGGGGCCATGCAACGGAGGCTTGATCCGGTCCTCTCTGATGGATCGACGCGATCATGGTGCCGGCAGATCGCGTCGCCCTCAGTTCCGAGGGCTGGCCGCCTCGGGCGCAGACTGTGACAGTCGCTGGATACGTTGCTGCAGATTGGCGATATCGCCATCCAGACGTCCACCCAGATTCAGCTGTTGCAATGCGGTCACCTGCTGGCGTGCGCCGGCCGCATCGCCCTGCACCACCAGCATGCGGGCCAGAGTGATGTGGTAGGCCGGTTCATGCGGTGCACTGGCGACGGTCCTTTGCAGCAGGTTCAGGCCCAGATCGCGATTGCGCAAGACGTTCCAGGCATAGTCGCCATAGGTTGCCATCAGTCTGGGGGTGGGATGGGGATGATCCATGGCCGCCTGGAAGGCATCCGTCATACGGTCCTTGGGCAGGTGGCAGATGCCGTCACGGGTGCAGTCGGTGAGGGCGGCCAGCGAACTGTCGTCCTGCACGCCCAGCGGCCGTGCTTTCAGCTTGGCGATCATGCTGTCCCACCACTCAGGTTTCAGTGGCAGGCCCATGCGCGCGTTCATGAAAATCAGCGCCTGCTGCGGCAGGATCGAGGATCCGGGCAGGATCGCGGCATGTTCCAGCGGCGCATAGGCCGCCCGGGTATAGGGCGAACTGCGGTCGTAATGCGAGTAGACGATATAGGTGCGACCCAGCTCGTATTGGGCACGGGGCGAGTCGGGCGCGCGTTCGGCGAGGGTCTGGGCCAGTCGCAGCGGAGAACCCCAGTCCCAGGCGGTGACCGCCGTCATTCCGCCCCAGCCGATCAAGGCCAGCGCCAGCACGATACGGCGCGGCAGCCGGCCCGGCCCGGCGGCGCCGGCCAGTGCCGGCAGGCTGAGCCCGGCCAGCCAGGGGATCACCGCCAGCAACAGACCCAGGCTGGCGAAATAATTGCGATGCTCGTAGACCAGCTCCAGCGGGATGATGGTGCCGGTCAACAGCTGCGCGCTGAGAAACCAGGCCAGCCCCAAGGCCAGCAGAGGCTGGCCGCGGCGAAAACGGATGATGGCGATCACCATCGCCAGCAGGGCCAGCAGACTGGTCAGGGTGGTCCAGGGCTGCAGCAGGCCGGTCGAGATCGGGTAGTCGTCGTGGTAGAACGACAGCGCATGCGGCCAGGGTGTCAGCGTCCAGAACACATAACCGACCACGATGCGGGCCTCGCTGAGCAGTCGCTGATCCAGGCCGAAGTCGCGCGTCGCCCAGGTGGCGGGATTCAAGACCCCGGGCAGCAACCAGCACAGGCCGGCGATCAGCGGAATGCCGAGTATCAGCGCATAAAAGGCGATCAGCCCTTTTTCGCGACGTGGCCGTTCGGGGCCGATCGCAAAATCGAACATGACCCATTCCAGCAGCAAGGCGTAAAGCGGCAGCATCACCGCCGTTTCCTTGGCCAGCAGGCCCAGGCCGGCCGGCACCGTGATGGACAAGGCGGCGGTGATGCCGCCGGCCACACGCCGGCCCCGCCACATTTCCTGACGGGCGGCGATATATCCGGCCAGACCACCCAGCACAAACAGATTGGCCAGACTTTCCATTCGCTGCACGACATACAGCACGGCCGTGAGATTGATCGGCAGAAGCATCCAGGCGCCGGCGATCAGCGCCGCGACGAGCTGGGCATGCCGGTTCAGCGGCGCCTCCGCCGGTACCGTGCGACCATGTCGCGGCATCGCCAGCAGCAGGCGCATCAGCACAAACACCAGCACGCCGTTCAGCAGATGGATGACCAGATTGGTCAGCTTCATCGCCGAGGGATCCAGTCCGCTCACCAGATAATTGGCTGCAAAACTCAACGACGCCAGCGGCCGCTTGAAATCACTGGCCGGCGACGACAGCGCTGCCGAAATCAAGGCCCCCAGACTGCCGTGCTGCGGCTGCACCCCCGGGTTGTCGACGATATTGGGATAGTCGTCAAACAGCCATCCGCCGGAAAGACCCGGCAGATAGATCATCAGGCATGCGAGGAGCAGAGCGCTGAAGATGGTAATAGCTGTGGAGCGGCGGATGAGCATGAAAGGATCTTGGAGCGACAAGGTCGAGAGGATGCAGCTGATGACAGAGCAGGCTACCTATGTCTGGCTGCTGCCTGCATATGAATGATCGATTGTATATCTGCATCCCAGATTGCACGATCATTGACGAGCAGACGTCGTAACAATGGAAGTCTGGAGGCATTTGCCTGTTGCAGGGCCTGAATAGCTTGAGGGTAAAGGCCGGCACTGGCTAGATATTTTGCTTCAAGACGTGGTATTTCAGGGTCGGGGTCTAGTCGCCAAGTCTCCTTAAGTTCGGCAATTGCTTGATTTAGATCGCCTTTGTCAACGGCCGCCAGATGCAGTTGGTAGTGGAGGTAGCCTTCGGTTGCCGGGTCCACCGCAAGGCGAGGATTCTGCAACAGTGCTGTGACAAGACCGCGCCAGTGATCTGAGTTCATGGCCTGTGGGCATCGGTTTTGGTGGGCCAGTTCCCTCAGTGAGCCCACTATGTCGTAGCTTTCACGCTGATAGGGGCCAGTTGCATAGAGTTTCTGCAGTTGTCGGATGGATGCTTCCTGCAGGGTGCCCGCTAGACACTGGAGATAGATCTGATGAGCAAGCACACCTGCGTTGCCGGGCCTTTGCAGGGATATGGACTGCATGGTGGTCATGGCACCGGCTAAATTCCCGTGATTCAATTGAATGCTGGCCAGGAATTCAGTGGCACGTTCAGAGTCTGGATGATGGTTGGCCCAAACCTGTGCTAGCACAGATTCCTGTCCCCATACCCGCGCGGACAAGCCCGTTGAGAGGATGCAGGCGAATGCCCATACGGCTAATGCCAGCTGTCCCTGACGTCGGCGTACTGGGTTCTTGATTTGGAATAGAGCGGTCACGATGGCATATAGTGGACCTACCATTGGAAGATAAGTGCGGTGTTCGAAATACAGTTCCAATGAGATGGCTGTGCTTTCCAGCCATTGTCCGCCCAAATACCAGAAAACGGCAAAAGCAAAGAGCGGCCATTGGCGACGTTTGAGCCAGGCTGTGGCAATGGCTGCAATTAGAAGTATCGTGCTAAATAAAGTTGCCGCAGGATGCAGTAATCCGCTGGAAATGGGGTAGTCGTCATTATATAAGCCATAGGGGCCAAACTGTGGTAGTGCTATCTTTAGTAGGTACGAGTCGACTACACGCGTTTCGGTGAGCAGTCGCTGTGGCAAGCTAAAGTCGCGGAGGACATAGCCATGAGTCAGCCAGGGAAGAAGTGCGATCATGCCGCCGAGCAGTACCCAGGCAGGTATGACTACCAATATGGCACGCATGATCTTCAATGGACGAGGCAATTGCTTGCGTGACTCACGGAGCAGGGTGCTATCCAAAATCAGTGCGTATAGGGGGAATAGTGCGCCTGTTTCCTTGCATAACAAGGCCAGTGGGGCGCATAACAGGATGGCGGTGAGCATCGCTGCCAGCCGTTGCGCCTGACTGCGCTGGGCTGCTGTAATTGCAAAGGTATATAGAATCAAGCCTAGCAGCATAAAGGCAGTTGCTAGAATGGTCATGCGTTGAATAACGAGCATGACAGTACTTAATTGAATGGGGTGAATTAGCCAGAGTGCTGACGTAATTGAGGCCGTCAGGAGCGCCTTATTCCTTGTCATATTTGCGCGACTGACAAGGTCAAGCCAGGTGGCAAGTAGCCAGCCGCAAGCTAGATGCAGTAGTGTATTGGTTAACTTGAATGGGAATGAATTTTCCGGCCACCCAGTTCGTTGCGGGTAAAAGCTAAGCATAGCTAACGGGCGCCCCGGAAATCCACGCGCCTCGGAAAGATATTTGGCTATTGCCTGCCACCCATGTGTTCCGGGGTATTTGCTTAATGCAGCAAGGTTTGGGAGGTCATCAAAGACGAAGGGGCCATGCAGTGCTGGCCAATATAGGGCCAATGTCAGCAAGCAGGCGGCAGCTAGAAAAAGCCTAGTATAGCGTTGCATGAATTTGTCTTAAATAAATGAAAGGGCCCCCTAAGAGACCCTTTCACTCATTGATTATGCGACTAGTCGGCTAGTAATTTTAGGTGAATGAGGTGCACGTAAAATACCATCCGATATGCACATTAGTTCGGGCAGGTTGCCGGCTTGTATTTCGATGCAATGCCGCTGGCAGTGCAGGACCAGGACATCGTGCCACCATTATCGGCGCTAGTGAATTGGACAGTCTTTCCAGCAAGAGGTGCAGAGACGCTGCCGGTACTCTTGAATGTCATGGTTGCTATGCAGGAGGGAAGTGTTCCGGTGCCACCAGTGCCTTGAGTCAGGGCAGTTTGTGCAATGTATTTACCTGAATAGCTAGCTGCTGCCGAGAATCCGGTCGAAGGGCCAGCCGTCAAGGGGCAGGCGCCATTCTGGGTGGCGAATTCTGCAATCGGAGTTTTAAGGCCATCAATGATAGATTGCGATTCAGAAAACTGAGCCTTAGTGATGTAATTCTGATACTGCGGAATGGCGATGGCGGCCAGGATGGCGATGATCGCGACAACGATCATCAGCTCGATCAGCGTAAAGCCTTTTTGCGAGTTCTGCATGGTGATTCCCCTACAACTTCTGGATGGTGATCTGGTGAATACAACGTTTGAGCTTGCACGGCAATAGTCGCTTTGCGACATGACCGCGGATCCGGCTGGCATAGGGGTGCACCGGCGCCATGCCATCGCGCAGGTCACACGTGTTGCGTGTGTGACATGAAGCACACTTATGATAGAGCAAATCCCGGCGTCTTTGCACAAGCCTCAAGCAAAACCTAATCTGTTCCGGTGACAGATCAAGGTCGGCCTGGACAGGAAGGGTATCCTGTCCGGCGCCAAGACGATGCGAGGAGAAAGTGCATGAACGGAAGGAGCAGGTTGTGGCTGGGGTTGGCCCTGGCGGCGAGTGGGGCGATGGCTCACGCGGCCGAGGCGGCAAAGCCGCTGGATGTGCGGGACATGATCGTGATGGATCGGGTCGGCGATCCGCAGATTTCGCCGGACGGACAGATGCTTGCGTTTACCGTCACGCATCGGCCCACGGTGGAAGGCAAGGCTGAGACGGCCATCTATCTGCGGTCTTTGACCGGCAAAGGCGAGCCGCGGAAGCTGGTGGCCGAGGGGGCATCACCGCGCTGGTCGGCGGATGGTCGCAGCGTTTATTACCTGGCACCGGCCCAGGGTCTGGAGCAGTTGTGGCGGGTCGGTGTGAACGGTGCAAGCTCAGGTCCGGGCGGCGAAGCGCCGCAGCAGATCAGTGCGGCGCCGCTGGATCTGCAGGGCTTCAAGCTGTCGCCGGATGGCAAGGCGGTAGCCCTGGACTATGCGGTGTTCGCCGATTGCGACGGCCTGGCTTGCACGGCGGACCGGCTCAAGGCCCGTGCGGCAGGCGGCAAGGGACATATCTATACCCGCTTGTTCGTGCGGCACTGGGATCAATGGTCGGATGATCGCCGCAACCAGCTGTTTGTCGCCCGCTTCGGTGCGGACGGACGGGTGGCCGAGCCGACCCTGGTCAGCCGCGGCATCGATGGCGATGTGCCCAGCAAGCCGTTCGGCGATGACAGCGAGTACAGCTTCTCGCCGGATGGCAAGACCGTGTATTTCAACGCGCGTATCGCCGGACATGATGAGCCCTGGTCGACCAATTTCGATATCTTCCAGGCGCCGGCCGACGGCAGCAAGCGGCCGGTCAATCTGACGGCGGCCAATCATGCCTGGGATGGCTGGCCGGTCGCGTCGCCCGATGGCCGCACGCTGTATTACTTGGCGATGAAGACGCCGGGCTTCGAAGCCGACCGTTTCGGCATCATGGCCCTGGATCTGGCCAGCGGTCAGCGTCACGAAGTGGATCCGCAATGGGATCGCTCGGCGGGCGGGCTGTCGGTCTCCGCTGACGGCAAGCGGTTGTATGTGACGGCCGATCAGGCCGGCCAGCACCCACTGTTCAGCGTCGACCCGCGCAACGGCAAGGTCGAGACTCTGGTGGCCGACGGCACGGTGGCAGGCTATGCGGTGGGCCGCAAGCGGCTGGTGGTGGCGCATGATGACTTGCTGCATCCGGCCGAGCTGTTCGCGGTGTCGCCCAAGGGCGGCAAGCTGCAGCCGCTGACGGCCTTCAACCAGACCCGACTGGCCGGAATCAAGATGGGCCAGCCGGAGTTCTTCAGCTTCAAGGGCTGGCATGATCAGCCGGTGCAAGGCTATGTGGTCAAGCCGGCGGATTATCAGCCGGGCAAGACCTATCCGGTGGCCTTTATTATCCATGGCGGGCCGCAGGGGGCGATGGACAATGGCTGGAGCTATCGCTGGAATCCGCAGACCTATGCCACCCAGGGCTTTGCGGTGGTCACCATCAACTTCCATGGATCCACCGGTTACGGTCAGGCCTTTACCGACTCGATTTCCGGCGACTGGGGTGGCAAGCCGCTCGAGGATCTGAAGCTGGGCTGGAAGGCGGCTCTGGGCCGCTACCCCTTTCTGGACGGTCAGCGTGCCTGCGCGCTGGGTGCCAGCTACGGTGGTTACATGGTGTACTGGATGGCCGGGGTGTGGAACCAGCCTTGGCGCTGCCTGGTCGATCATGACGGCGTATTCGATGCCCGCATGATGTATTACTCCACCGACGAGCTGTGGTTCGAGGAGCACGAGCAGGGCGGCACGCCCTTCACCGACCCGGCCAAATTCGAGCGCTTCAATCCGGTCAATCATGTCGCCGACTGGCGGGTGCCGATGCTGGTCATCCACAGCGGTCATGATTACCGGATTCCGGAAACCCAGGGGCTGGGTGCTTTCACTGCCTTGCAGCGTCGTGGCATTCCCAGCGAGTTCCTGTATTTCCCGGACGAGAACCATTGGGTGCTGCAGCCGAAGGACAGCGTGCAGTGGCATGATGCGGTGCTGGCCTGGCTGAAGCGCTGGACGGCGCCGGCAGCGACGGCGCCGGTCGAGGCGCCCTCCGTCAAGACCGCATCGGTCAAGACGGCGCACTGAGCCATGCTCGGCCCCGTTTCTGCTGCGGCGGGACGGGGTCGGCCTGGGCCGCCATGCCGAAGGGCCGCGCAAGCGGCCCTTCGGCATTGATCGAGTGCCGTGGTGCCGGCGCTTACAGCCAGCGCGCGCGGCGCAGGATGTAATACATGCTGCCCATCACGCCCAGTACCGCCAGGATCACCACGGGATAACCGAGGCGTGTATGCAGCTCGGGCATATGCTCGAAGTTCATGCCGTACCAGCTGGTGATCAGGGTCGGGGCCGCCAGCATGGCGGCCCAGCCGGCCAGTTTCTTGGTGACTTCGTTCTGGGCGAAGGTGACCAGCGACAGATTCAGGCTGATCGCGGCGGTCAGCATTTCGCGCATGGCGCTGATCGACTCGTTGACCCGGAACACGTGGTCGTAGATGTCGCGGAAGTAGACGCGAAGGTCGTCCGGAATCAGATGCGGATGCATGCGCACCAGCTGGTTGATGATGTCCTGCAGCGGGGTGACGGCCAGTCGCAGGGTCATCAGATCGCGCTGCATGTCGTACAGGCGCTTGATGATGTCGCGATTGAACTTGGCGGCGAAGATGTCCTGCTCCAGCTCCTGCAGCTCTTCCCGCGAGTCGCGGATGATGGGCAGCAGGTTGTCGACGATGAAGTCCAGCACGCCGTACAGGCCATAGCTGGGCCCCAGGGCCAGCAAGTCCGGTGATTGTTCGCAGGTGCGACGTGCCGGGGCATAGCTGAGCGAGGTGCCATGGCGCACGGTGACCAGATAGCGCGGCCCCAGAAAGATATGGGTCTCGCCGAAGGCGATGTCGCCGGCGGCCAGCTGGGCGGTCTGCACCACCACGAACAGCGAGTCGCCATAGGTCTCGATCTTGGTGCGCTGGTGGGCGTACTGCGCATCCTCGATGGCCAGGTCATGCAGGTCGAATTCGTTCTGCAGCTTCAGCAGCAGTTCTTCGGACGGCTCGTGCAGGCCGACCCAGACAAAGGTGTCGGGATCAAGCAAGGCATCGCTGATGGCATCAATGCTGATATTGCCGACGCGCTTGCCGTTGCGATGGTTGTAGGCCACGCAGTTGACGACCATGTCGGCCTGGGATTTGGTCGTGGCTTTGGCGGTGGGGAGCGGGATCGGATTCGACATGCCGGCTATGATGCCGGTCACCCCGACCCGGCGCAATTGACGATCGCGGTTTCAGCGCGGTCGGCGCCTGCGCAGGATCAGGATCAGGGCCGTCCATACCGGTATCGCAAAGCCCAGCCAGTGGCCGTTGTGCTGGCTGGATATGCCGGTGACGTGCAGGGCCAGGGCCAGCAGCAGTGCCGCCAGTTGCAGGGGCGGCAGCCAGATCCGCAGGCCGCCGCCGGAGGCGGGGCGCCACAACGGCAGCAGCCACAGCCAGGCCAGCGGATTGAACAGCAGCAGGTTGGCGTTGTACCAGGCGGCGTAATGTCCGGTCAGGCCCCACAGCGCAGCCAGCAGCACGCCGCACAGGCCGGCCGGGATGAGAAACAGGCTGCCCAGCAGCAGCAGCCCCGGTCGCCAGCAACGTGCCGCCAGATACAGTGCCAGGGCGTAGCCGATGCCGGCCAGCAGCATCGGCCACAGCAGCCGGGGCGGCTGTGCCGGTGGTGGCGCCAGACGTGCCTTGGCGATGACTTCGCGGCGACTGATCACGGGGCGACCATCGGCAAGCGTCGCGGTGGCCAGCTGGCTGGACAGCACCTCAGGCAGAAAACTGGCCTGCCAGGCATTGAGCGGTTGATCGGCAAACGGCCCCAGGCCCAGGTCCAGCAGCAGCATCAGCCAGGGCTGGGCCGCCATCAGGCGGTCGGTCTGCTGGCGATATGTGTCGCCGCCGGGACGGGATTTCAGGACGCTGGCAATCCGTCCATCCAGGGCCAGATCCAGGGCGTCACGGACCCGGGTCGCGCAATTGCTCTGGAAATAATCGTAACGGTAACGCAAATTTTCCGGCTGCAGATTCCACAGCAGGAACTGCCGCAGCTTTTCCACCTGGGCCGGTTGCAGATCCAGTATCTGACGGGTCACCGAGCGGCCGGCGTCGATGTAGCCCTGATTGTCTTCGGCGGCTGGCTCGGCATCCATCATATAGCGCATGCGGCCACGGGCAAAGTTGAGCAGAAAGCCCTTTTCGTCGAAGTCGAAGACGCCGTAATTGAAGGTGATGGTCTGGCCCGACAGCGTGTCGCGCACCTCGATGGCGTCGTGACCGAAGCGTTCCCAGTAGGTTTCGCCCGGCCCATAGGTGATCAGCGCGACCTGCAGGGCCTGTGGTGGGGCATCCACGATGCCGGCGACAGCCGGCATCATCAGTCCCAGCCACAGGCAGAGCAGGGCGATCAGTCGAAATCCGCCCGGCAGCTGCCGGGCGGAAGCTCGCTCAATGGCCATGCCGGCGGGTGACCCGGAATTGCTGGACCCGGCGTTCGTCGGCTTCGGTGACATGGAAGATGAAATCGCCCAGATCGATATCCTCGCCCACCTGGGGCAGCCGGCCCAGTTCGGAGGTCGCCATGCCGCCGACGGTGTCATAGGCCTCGTCGGAAAACTGGCTGCCGGACTGTTCGTTGAAGTCCTTGATCGGGGTCAGGGCGCTGACGATCCAGCTGCCATCGGCCTGTTCGGTCATCAGCTGCGGCTCGTCATCGTCATCGTCGTGCTCGTCGTCGATTTCGCCGACGATCTGTTCCAGCACGTCCTCGATGGTGATCAGTCCGGCCACGCCGCCGTATTCGTCCACCACCAGCGCCATATGGTTGTGGTTGAGGCGGAACTCGGCCAGCAGCACGTTCAGCCGCATCGATTCGGGAATCAGCACGGCAGGACGGAGAATGGACTGGATGTCGAAGGCATCGTCGTTGCCGAAGAATTTCAGCAGATCCTTGGCCAGCAGCACGCCGAGAATCTCGTCCTTGTCCTCGCCATGGACGGGAAAGCGGGAATGGCCGGATTCCACCACGGTCGCCACCACTTCGGCGAGCGGAGCCTCGGCGCTGAGCATCACGATCTGCGAGCGGGGCACCATGGCGTCGTCGACGCGCAGTTCGGTGACCTTGATCGAGCCTTCGACCATGGTCAGGGTGTCGGAGGAGAGCAGGCCGTTGGCCTGGGCGGAGCGCAATTCCTCGATGAGATCTTCGCGACTGCGCACTTCACCGGAAAACAGATGGCCCAGACGTTCCCACCATGAGCGGGGCGTCGGGCCGCTGGTACTACCAGGGTCGTCGTTCATTACCTAGGTTGATCGGGCCCGAATAAGGGCGGTGAAAACAGTTTAGCGGAACTGGCCGATGATTTCAGGCGCTGGAGGTGTCCCGTCATGGGCCGGGGATATTCCAGCGTTGGTGCAGCCGGTTCCATGCCGGGGTGCTTCTTTTCAGCCTCGTGACTGGATCAGGCCTGAGACCGGATCGGGTCGGCACCGGGAGTCCCCGGTGCCGACGGGGTTTCATGGTTCACTCGCGCAGCAGGTAAGGGTCGGCGATGCCCAGATCGGCCAGGATCCGCGTTTCCAGCGCCTCCATCTCCTCGGCCTCGTCCTTGTCGATATGGTCGAAGCCCAGCAGGTGCAAGGTGCCGTGGATGGTCAGATGGGCCCAGTGATCCAGTACGGGCTTGCCCTGTTCGGCCGCCTCGCGGATCACCACGGGAGCGCTGATGGCCAGATCGCCAAGCGGGGGCAGGTCGACGCCCGGCGGGAATTCCGCCGGAAAGGACAGCACATTGGTGGCATAGTCCTTGCCGCGATACTGCAGATTCAGCTGACGACCTTCTTCGGCATCGACCAGGCGGATGGCCACCGCACTGGGCTTGCGCCGGCCCGCCGCGCGCAGGGCTGCCTCCACCCAGCCCCGGAAACGGGGGCTGGAGGGGAGGCCGGTGCGAGGCAGGCCGTAGCTGACCGCCAGCTCGAGTTCCATGATGTCTCTGGCAGTGGCGTTCATGGCCTGGCGTTCGCCGCCGGCTGTTCGCTGCTGCTTTCGAAGGCCTCGTAGGCACGGACGATCTTGGCCACCAGCGGGTGGCGGACCACGTCGCGGGAGCTGAAGAAGGTCATGCTGATGCCGTCGACGCCGCGCAGTACCTCGATGGCGTGGCGCAGGCCGGAGCGGATATGCCGGGGCAGGTCGATCTGGCTGACATCGCCGGTGATCACCGCCACCGAGCCGAAGCCGATGCGGGTCAGGAACATTTTCATCTGCTCCACCGTGGTGTTCTGGGCTTCGTCCAGAATCACATAGGAGTCGTTCAAGGTGCGCCCGCGCATATAGGCCAGCGGCGCGATCTCGATGACATTGCGTTCCATCAGCTTGGCCACCCGCTCGAAGCCCAGCATTTCATACAAGGCGTCATACAGCGGGCGCAGATAGGGATCGACTTTCTGCGACAGGTCGCCGGGCAGAAAGCCCAGCTTCTCGCCGGCTTCCACGGCCGGACGCACCAGCAGCAGGCGCTGGACCCGATTGGCTTCCAGTGCCTCGACGGCGCTGGCGACGGCCAGATAGGTCTTGCCGGTGCCGGCCGGGCCGATGCCGAAGTTGATGTCGTGCCGGGTAATGGCATGCAGGTAGCGGGCCTGATTGGCGCCGCGGCCCTTGATGACGCCGCGCTTGACCTTGATGGTCACTTCCTGTGCGCTGTCATCATCGGCAACGGAGGCATCCAGACCGCTTTCGGACAGAAACAGATGCACGCGGGCGCCGTTCAGGGGTTCGTGTTCGGTCGCCTTGTAGAGCGCGCGCAGCACTTTCTCGCCTGCACGGCAGGCATCCTCCGGGCCGATGACGCGAAAGATATTGCCGCGGCGATTGACTTCCAGACCGAGCCGGAGCTCGATCTGGCGCAGATGCTCGTCCAGCGGCCCGCACAGATTGGCCAGACGCTCGTTGTCTTCCGGTTCCAGTACGAAGTCGCGTTGTTGGGATGGGTCAGTCATAGTGTCCGTAACTTGTGGGTTTCGGTGCCGCCGGGGCTGCCAGTCTGGCATGAGATGGCGGCAATGCCGATAGCGTGCAAGAGGTCCGGGCGTGGCGCGTGCAAGCGCAGGCCCGGCCGAGGGCCGGATCAGTGCAGACCTGGGTTCCATGTCTGATCGACCGGCACGGAAATCGGCAGGCATGGCGGCGGCGTGGCTGGCGGCCGGACAGGGCCGGCGCGCCCGCAGCAGGCTCCGCCGTGACCGACGGGCTGCTGCAGGCTGTGGGGCGGAAGCGGGGGCTGGCTGTCCAGCTGCCGAACGAGGCCGCAAAGCGGGGCGCCGTGCGCCGCCAGCGGCTGCCGGTGACGACCAGGGGCACGCCATGGTGCGCCATGGATCATGACCGGCTGCTCTCTCATGCGGCGGTCGGCGGCCGGGACTCGACGGCCACCAGTCGACCACGCAGCGAATTGGTCATGGCCTCGGTCACCAGTACGTCCACGAACTGGCCCTTGAGGCGGGCATCGCCGGGGAAGTTGACGAAACGCATGTTTTCGGTGCGTCCGGCCAGCTCGTTGGCATCCCGGCGGCTGGGGCCTTCCACCAGCACCCGTTGCACGCTGCCCAGCATGGCTTCGTTGATGGCCTTGGCGTTGGCATTGATGCTGGCCTGCAGCCGGCTCAGGCGCTGCTGCTTGACCGAGGCCGGCGTGTCATCCTCCAGGTTGGCGGCCGGAGTGCCTGGACGCGAGGAGAAGATGAACGAAAAGCTCTGATCGAAGCCGATGTCCTCGATCAGCTTCATGGTCTTCTCGAAATCGGCATCGCTCTCGCCGGGGAAGCCGACAATAAAGTCCGAGCTGATGCAGATGTCCGGACGCACGGCACGCAATTTGCGGATCTTCTGCTTGAACTCCAGCGCGGTGTAACCGCGCTTCATGGCCGCCAGAATCCGGTCCGAGCCGGCCTGGACCGGCAGGTGCAGATAATTGGCCAGCTTGGGCACGTTGGCGAAAGCCTCGATCAGCGAGTCGGAGAACTCCAGCGGATGCGAGGTGGTAAAGCGGATCCGGCCGATGCTCTCGATCTGGGCGATGGCGTGGATCAGCACGGCCAGATCGGCCACGCTGCCATCGTGCATCGCGCCGCGATAGGCGTTCACGTTCTGGCCCAGCAGATTGATTTCGCGTACGCCCTGCTCAGCCAGCTGGGCGACCTCGATCAGCACGTCGTCGAAGGGGCGGCTGATTTCCTCGCCACGGGTATAGGGCACCACGCAATAGCTGCAGTATTTCGAGCAGCCTTCCATGATCGAGACAAAGGCACTGGGTCCTTCGGCACGCGGTTCGGGCAGGCGGTCGAACTTCTCGATTTCCGGGAAGCTGATATCGACCTGGGGCTTGCCGGTCTCGCGGCGTGCCTCGATCAGTTCAGGCAGCCGGTGCAGGGTCTGCGGGCCGAAGACCAGGTCCACGTAGGGCGCGCGCTTGATGATGGCCTCGCCTTCCTGGCTGGCCACGCAGCCGCCGACGCCGATCAGCACCTGCTTGCCATCCGCCTTGCGTTCGCGCCAGCGGCCGAGCTGGCTGAAGACTTTTTCCTGGGCGCGTTCACGGATCGAGCAGGTATTGACCAGGATCACGTCGGCTTCGGACTCGTCCTGGGTCAGTTCCAGACCGTGCGAGGCCTTGAGTACATCCAGCATCTTGGCCGAATCGTACTCGTTCATCTGACAGCCGTGGGTCTTGATGAAAAGCTTGCCGCTCATTGCGTCACCGTTGCTTGTGGCCGCAAGGGCCTGAAAATACAGAACCCGCTAGTATACGCCGGCGTCCGGTCACTGGCCAGACAAGCCGGTGTCGTGCCGGAGCGTTGCCGCACTGCCATGCCTTGCGGCAACGCTGGCGTCCGCAGATCGGACAGGCGAGAATCCGGGCATGGGTAAGCGGGCAAGAGACAGGCTGTGAAGCGGTTGGCGAGGCGTTTTTGCCTGATCGCTGTCGGCGGGCTGTGTGTCTGGCTGGCTGCCGTCTGCGCCAGCCAGGCTGCCGCCACGATATTGTATCGATGCGTGGGCGAGCAGGGCGAGCCGCTGTATACCGGCCATATCGGCCATCACCATGGCTGCAGGCGACTTTCCGGGGTGGGACTGCCGACGGCTCGACGGCATTCGCCGGGCTTCCGTGGCGTGACTGGCGCAGCCCTTTATCAACCGGCGCCCCGTCAGGCTGGCGTCGGTTCCGATACCGGAAAAATCGCGGCGCCGGTGGTATGGCCGGTGTCCGGGGCCGGAGGCGCCAGTGCGCACACCGGGACGGCGCTGGCTCAGGCCGCCTTGCCGTCATCGGCCTTGCGCGGTGCGGTATACCGCGTGCGGCGGGCCGATGGCAGTCTGGAATATACCAACCTCGCCCCGGCCACGTCCGGTGGGGGGCAGGTGGTGCGCTTGTTCACCTACCTGATCACCTGCATGGCCTGCAATCTGCATTCACCGATCCACTGGCAGACCGTGCCGCTGCGATGGGCGGATTATGCCGGCTCGATCGAGGATGCCAGTCGCCGTTACGGCGTGGATCAAGCCTTGTTGCGGGCGGTGATCCATGCCGAGAGCGCCTTCAATGCGCGGGCGATCTCGCTGAAGGGCGCACAGGGCCTGATGCAGCTGATGCCGGTCACCGCCAGCGAGATGGGGGTGACTGACGCCTTTGATCCCGACCAGAACATTGCAGGCGGAGCGCGTTATCTGGCCGGACTGCTGCAGCGGTTTCACGGCGATATCCGGCAGGTCGCCGCGGCTTATGACGCCGGTGCGGGCGCGGTGATCCGCTATGGCGGCGTGCCGCCCTATGCCGAGACGCAGGTCTATGTGCAGCGGGTGGAACTGCTTTTCCATCGCTATCAGATGCGCGACCGGGCCGAGAGTCGTCGGTCCCGGATGGATTGAGCCGGACGAGGACATCGGTTCTGCCTGTTTTCGGGATGTCCTGTTCGAGCGTCATTCCTGGCGCAAGGAGGGTAGCCGGACGGTTTTTGCGGCAGGCCGCGTGCTGATGGTGGCGGGGGTGCGGAGGCTATCCGTTCTCGGTATAAAAACCTTTCTGCGACCAAGTGGGTGTGACCACGACATGGCCCCTGATGGTCGATCCGGAGGGTATGTCAGGCCTGGCCCAGATGGCCGTCATCGTCGGACTCGGTCAGGTTGGGGCGCTGGGCCAGCACGACCTGGGTATGGAAGGGCATGCCGTTGCGCAGGCCGGAGACCTCGACCCGGGTGCCGGGCTTCAGGTCGGCCTCATGGCGACGCAGATCCGCCGGATCGGTGATGTTGTCGCTGCCCAGGCGCAGCAGGATGTCATGGGCCTGGATGCCGGCCAGGGCGGCCGGACTGCCAGGATAGACGTTCATCACCTGGGCGCCGCGAGGCGCTGCCGGCAGACCGCTGTCGGCAGCCACCGGCACGAAGCCGTAATCGGCGCCCAGCCAGCCGCGGACGACATGGCCGGTGTCGATGATCTGGCTCAGTACCGAACGGGCGGCCGACACCGGGATGGCGAAGCCGATGCCTTCGGCATTGGCGGCCCGGCCTATCAGCAAGGTGTTGATGCCGACCAGCTGGCCGCGTGTATTGATCAGGGCGCCGCCGGAATTGCCCAGATTGATGGCGGCATCGGTCTGGATAAAGTCTTCCGGGCTGTCATTGCTGAGCTGGCGGCCGACGGCGCTGACGATGCCCATGGTGACGGTCTGGTTCAGTCCCAGCGGGTTGCCGATGGCCAGTACGACATCGCCGGGGCGGGGTGGCGGGGCGGTCAGATCGGCGACCGGCAAGCTGCCGGCATCGATCTTGAGCACGGCCAGATCGGTTTCCGCGTCGGCGCCGACCAGGCGTGCCCGGGCGACCCGGCCGTCGTACAGCAGCACCTGGATGTCGTCGGCGTTGGCGATGACGTGGTTGTTGGTGAGTACATAGCCCTTGGCGCTGACGATCACGCCCGAGCCCAGGCTCTGTTCGCGCCGGGGGATGCTGGGGCCGGGCTGGCCGCCGTACAGCGCCTGCTGGATCGGGTTGGTATACATCTGCACCGTTGGCTGGTTGACGATCTTGTTGGCATAGATGTTGACCACCGATGGCTCGGCCCTGGCCACGGCGCCGGCATAGGAGGCCGGTGCAGGCGGGGCAGCCGGGCTTTCGGCCGAGCTTGCGGCAGAGTCGGTGGTGGCCGGAGCAGCCGTTTTCAGTCCCAGATGCTGACGCAGTTGGCTGCGGGTCTGCGGCCAGATCATGCCGATCACGAAGGCAAGCGCCAGTCCCAGCACGATGGATCTGGACAGATAGCTGAGTACGGCAGCGAATGACTTCATCAGACGAAACTTGGGGTCCGGTCAAAAAGGGTGGTGCCTTGCCGACCCGTTGCGATCACCGCTGGCGGCCGGCCTGTGATCAGGTCCTGTCACTCCGCAGCGGCATCCCGATGGATGCGGAGACGCTGGTTCCCACCACCGGATTATCACCATCCTGGGTCCCGGCTGCCAGTCCGCGTGATGTCGCGCCGGTTTGTGCCTGCTGCGATGCATGATTAAACTCGTGAAGACAAGCCGCTGCCGCAGCATGCAGCGTCCAGGCCACTGAGCGGTGCATGATGAAGAGAGTGATGGAATGAGCGGTGACGTGGACGGTGGGCGACGTCGTTTTCTGGCCGTCAGCACGGTCAGCGTCGGCGGTGCCGGACTGGCTGCGGCCGCGGTGCCATTTGCCGAGTCGATGCAGCCCAGTGCACGGGCCCGTTCGCTGGCGGCGCCGGTGCAGGTGGATCTGGCGGGTATCGCGCAAGAGCAGATGGTGACCTACGCCTGGCGCGGCCAGCCGGTGTTTGTGGTCCATCGCAGTGCCCGGCAGCTGGCCTTGCTGCAGAAACATGATGATCGCCTGCTGGATCCCGATTCAAAGGTGGATCAGCAGCCGGCCTGGGCGCGCAATCCGCATCGCTCGCAGCGGCCGGCGTGGCTGGTGCTGGTCGGGTTGTGCACGCATCTGGGTTGCGTGCCCGATTATGTCGGCAGCCTGGGGCGCGAGCCCTTTGATCCGGACTGGCCGGGCGGTTTCTTCTGCCCCTGCCACAAGTCGCGCTACGATCTGGCTGGCCGGGTCTACAGCGGGGTGCCGGCGCCGCGCAATCTGCTGGTGCCGCCTTATCGTTTTCTGGATGACGGGCGGCTGGAGATCGGCATCGGTCCGGATGTGCCGGCGGATGCGCAGGGATGAGCGGCCCGGACCGGCAGCCCTCCTGGCTGGAATCGCGACTGCCCAGTCTGGGGCAGGCCTGGCGCAAGCATGTCAGCGAGTATTACGCGCCGCGCAATTTCAATATCTGGTACTACTTCGGCTCGCTGGCGCTGCTGGCCCTGGTCAATCAGCTGGTCACCGGCCTGTTTCTGGCCATGAATTACCAGCCCAGCGCTCAGGGCGCCTTCGATTCGGTGCAGTACATCATGCGGGATGTGCCCTGGGGATGGCTGATCCGCTACATGCATGCGGTCGGGGCCTCGCTGCTGTTCGTGGTGATCTTTCTGCACATGTTCCGCGGGCTGATGTACGGATCCTATCAGCGGCCGCGCGAGCTGGTGTGGCTGCTGGGCATGCTGCTGTTTGCGGCCCTGATGGCCGAAGCTTTCATGGGCTATGTCCTGCCGTGGGGCAATATGTCGTTCTGGGGCGCCAAGGTGATCATTTCCCTGTTCGGCACCGTGCCGGTGGTCGGCGACCGGCTGGTGCAATGGATCATGGGGGATTTCCTGCCGGCCGATGCTACCTTGAACCGCTTTTTCGCCTTGCATGTGATCGGTCTGCCGCTGGCGATCCTGGTCCTGGTCGGCCTGCACGTGCTGGCCTTGCATGATGTCGGGTCCAATAATCCCGACGGCATCGAGATCAAGGATGGGCCGCGAGGCCATTCGATGGATCCGGCCCGGCCGGCCGACGGGATTCCGTTCCACCCGTATTACACCAGCAAGGATCTGGTCGGGGCGGGGGTGTTTCTGTGGATCGGCGCCTGGATCGTGTTCTTTGCACCGACCATGGGGGGCTGGTTTCTGGAGCCGGACAATTTCCTGCCCGCCAACCCCATGCTGACCCCCGAGCATATCGCTCCGGTCTGGTACTTCACCCCGTTTTACGCGATCTTGCGGATGATTCCCTCGCTGTTCGGCTCGGCGCTGTGGGGCACGCTGGTGATGGCGGCCTCGATTCTGCTGCTGTTCGCCTTGCCCTGGATCGATGCGGGCACGATCCGCTCGATCCGCTATCGCGGTCGCGGCTTCCGCTGGGCGCTGGCACTGTTTGTGCTGGCTTTTCTGGGGCTGGGGCTGGTCGGCGCCGGGCTGGTGGCGAAGTGGCTGGCCGTGCTGGCGCCCGCGGTGGATGCGGGCTTTTGGGAGTTGTTGCTGGGACGGGTGCTGACCTTGATGTATTTCGGCTACTTCCTGTTCCTTGGGCTGTATACCCGGCTGGGCTGGGAGCGGCCATGCAAGCCGCTGCCGGAGCGGGTCCGATGATGGCGCGCGGATGGCGGCGAGGCTGGCTGTTCCTGGGGCTGGTCTGCAGTGCGCTGGCTTCGGTGCAGGCGGCGGACCGGGCCTCGCTGCAACGTGGCGAGCGGATGTTCATGGCTGATTGCGCGGCCTGTCATTCGTTGAAATACCTGCGCTATTCACGGCTGCAGCAGGATCTGGATCTGTCACCGGAGGAGGTCCGCAGGGACCTGCAGCGCTTCGGGGCGAAAGCCGAGGGGCCTGTCATCTCGCCGATGACGCCGCGGATTGCGGGCTATGCCTTCGGCAAGTTGCCGCCGGATCTGTCGCTGGAGACGGCCGTGCGCGGTCCGGGCTGGGTGCGCCGCTACCTGGGCGGGTTCTATCTGGATCCTTCGGCGCCCCAGGGCTGGAACAATGCGGTGCTGCAGAATGCGGCGATGCCTGATCCGTTCTGGCGGCTGCAGGGTATCCGTGCGAATGATGGCCACGGTCGCCCCGGCGGTCTGCTGGTTCCCGGGCAGGTCGCGCCCCGGGCCTTCGCCGGGCAACTGGATGATCTGGTCGCATTTCTGAGTTATGCCGCGACCCCGGATGTGATCCAGCGTCGGGTGCTGGGGCCATGGGTGCTGGCGTTTCTCGCGCTGTTCACGGCCTTGGCCTGGGCCTTGAAGCGCGTAGTGTGGAAGGATGTGAAGGGTTCCCGCGGAGCGACCTGAGCGCATGGGCCATCATGGCCGGAGGCAGAGCTTCCGGCGGACTGCCCGCAGGCGGAGTGATGGACCCCGCCATGCAGGATTCGAGCCCGCACGACGGGACTGGGTGTCCCCGACCATCGATGGCGTTGGCTTCATGGTCAGGGACTGGGTTGCACTATGACGAATGTCGAGTCAGCAAGACGACATGGTCGGATCGATGAACAATCAAACAATGCAAATGACTTCCAACCGCCCCTATCTGCTGCGGGCGATCTACGACTGGATCACGGACAATGATCTGACGCCTTATCTGCTGGTGGATGCGCAGCAGCAGGGCGTGCGTGTGCCGCCGCATGTGATCAAGAACGGTCAGGTGGTGCTGAATCTGGCGATGCGTGCCGTGGCCCATCTGGAACTGGGCAATGAATGGATCAGTTTCCAGGCCCGCTTTTCGGGTGTCAGTCACTCCATTCTGGTTCCGCTGTCGGCGGTGCTGGCCCTGTATGCCCAGGAAAACGGCCAGGGCATGATGTTCCCGGCCGAAGACGAGCAGGAAGCTCCTTCTTCGCCGGCACCGGCTGCCGCGCCGCGGGCCGTGGAAGACAGTCCGCGGCCCGAGGGCGGGGATGAGCCGCCGCCGGGTGACAAGCCGACGGGCAAGGGGCGCGGAGCCTCGCACCTGCGGGTCGTCAAGTAAGTCCGGGACGATCCGGCCCGGCGCAGGGTCGTCAAGCCGGCGTCGCCCGCCATCCGTTGCGCAACGGCCCAGTCAGTGCAGGCGACTGTGCTGGCTGCGGCGGATGCGTTCGCTCAGATCAATGATCTGGGCGCTGGGCCGGGTGCTTGCTGTTGGCGCCGGTTCGGGCGTGCTGCCGCTGATCGTGGGCAACTGGTAGCCATGGATGCCGGCTGCGGTCATCCACAGTCGACTGGCCTCGCGGTCGGCTCCGTCGATGCTGACATCGAAGGCATAGCCGCGGATCAGTGACAGGCGCCCGTCATGTCGGCGCAGACGCAGACTGCGCAGGCCGACGGTTTCGTCCAGCAGCTGCAGGCCGTGTCGCTGGCAGAGGCGGCGTGCCTCGTTGGCGGCCAGTTCGCGGCCGCGACTGAGTTGCAGCCAGCCCAGGCCGGCAGCCAGCATCATCAGCAGGGTCAACAGATCAGCGAGGTTGCTCATGGCTTGAGTGTGGGGGTGGGGCGGACCGGCTGCAAGTGGCTGATGGCCGCCGCCGTGGTCACGCCGGCAGCGGGTCCAGTCGCAGCGAAAAATCGATGGCCCGGACATGCTTGGTCAGGGCGCCGATGGAGATGAAGTCCACGCCGGTTTCGGCGATGGCCTGCAAGTGTTCGCGCTCGGCATTGCCGGAGACTTCCAGGGGGACGCGGCCGGCGGTATGCGCGACGGCGGCGCGGATCTGTTCCAGTTCGAAGTTGTCCAGCATGATGCGGTCGACGCCTGCCGCAATGGCCTGTTCTAGCTCGTCGAGGTTCTCCACTTCCACTTCCAGCGGCAGCGCCGGGTGCTGCTGCCTTGCCTTCTTCACGGCGGCGGCGATGCCTCCCGCGGCCAGGATATGGTTTTCCTTGATCAGGATGGCATCGTAGAGCCCGAAGCGATGGTTGACGCCGCCGCCGCAGGCCACGGCGTACTTCTGCGCGATCCGCAGGCCGGGCACGGTCTTGCGGGTATCCAGCAGGCGGGTGCCGGTGCCGGCAACGAGGCGGGCGTAGTCGGCGGTACGGGTAGCGGTGCCGGACATCAGCTGCAGAAAATTCAGGGCCGAACGCTCCGCCGTCAGCAGGGCGCGGGCATCGCCCCGCAGGGTGCAGATCAGGCTGTCCGCCTCGACCTGTCCACCGTCCCGGACGGTCCAGTCGATCTCGACTTCCGGATCCAGTCGGCGAAAGCAGGCATCGAACCACGCGGTGCCGGCGATCACGGCCGCTTCGCGGCAGCGCAGCCGCGCCGTGGCCCGGGTTTCATAAGGCACCAGGCTGGCGGTGGCGTCGCCAGGTCCCAGGTCTTCGGTCAAGGCGGCATGAACATCCCGATCGATCTGTTCGACCAGGGTTTCAGGGTCAATCTCGAAGTGCATGGGGTTTTCCTGAAGCGTTGAGAACTCAGTCGATGCTGCCGTGAGGCAGCTGCTGGGTACCGATGCCTTCTTCGGGCAGCATCACCGGGATGCCGTCGTGAATCCGGTAGACCAGCTGTCCATCGGTGGTGATCAGCGCTTCGCGCAGCGCTTCGGTGACCGTGACATCGGCGACTGTGACCAGGCTGGCCTGTTCGACCATCTGGTTGAGTGCGGCCAATTCACGCGCGGTCGCCATGCGCAGCGGGCGCTTGCTGACCGGGCAACACAAAATATCGAGCAATCGCTTATCCATAGAACCTGACACGAGCGTAGCGGGAGGGGCCGGGCCAGAGGGGCGCCGGATCGCCTGAATGCCGTACAATAAACCCTTTTGGACAGGCAGACCATGTCTTCGATAGTCAGCACAGCGCGCATCGGCGTGGTGATGGGGTCGCGTTCGGACTGGGAGACCATGCAGCATGCGGTTGATGTGCTGGTCAAACTGGACGTTCCGCACGAGGTGGAGGTCGTTTCGGCGCATCGCACGCCTGACCGGCTGTTCGAGTATGCCGCCACGGCCGTGGATCGTGGTCTGCATGCCATCATCGCCGGTGCCGGCGGCGCGGCCCATCTGCCAGGCATGCTGGCCGCCAAGACCCGCTTGCCGGTGCTGGGCGTGCCGGTGCAGTCCAAGGCCCTGAATGGCATGGACTCGTTGCTGTCCATCGTGCAGATGCCGGCCGGGATTCCGGTGGCCACGCTGGCCATCGGACGGGCTGGCGCGGTCAATGCCGGCCTGCTGGCGGCGGCCATGCTGGCGGTGCATGACCCGCGGCTTGCCGAGGCGCTGGATGCCTTCCGCCGTGAGCAGAGCGAATCGGTGCTGGCACATCCGGATCCGCGGGCATGAGCGGGCAGGGTATGGTGCTGGGCGTGCTCGGTGGTGGCCAGTTGGCGCGCATGCTGGCCCAGGCGGCCTCGCCGCTGGGTATCCGGACCTTGGCGCTGGATCCCGCTGCCGGCGGCTGCGCGGCCGATGTGGCGATGACCCAGCAGGCTGAGTGGGATGACTGGGCGGCCTTGCAGCGCTTTGCCGACCAGGTCGATGCAGTGACCTTCGATTTTGAAAACGTGCCGGCGGCCACGGCGCGCTGGCTGGCCGAACGGGTGCCGGTCTATCCGCCGCCCGAGGCGCTGGAGGTGGCCCAGGACCGGTTGACCGAAAAAACCTTGTTCCGCGCCTGCGGCCTGCCGACGCCGGAGTTCCGGGCCATTGCCAGCCGGGACGAGCTGGAGGCGGCCGTGGCCGGGATCGGCTTGCCGGCCATTCTCAAGACCCGGCGGTTGGGTTATGACGGCAAGGGCCAGTTCCGTTTGCGCGAACCGGCGGATATCGAGGCGGCCTGGCAGGCGCTGGGTGCCCAGGCCGAGACCGTCGGCCTGATCCTGGAAGCCTTCGTGCCCTTCGAGCGCGAACTCTCGGTGATTGCCGTGCGCGATCGTCAGGGTGGTTTCCGTGGCTGGCCGCTGACCCGCAACTGGCATGTCGACGGGGTGCTGAGCCTCAGTCTGGCGCCGGCGCCGCAAGTGGATGCCAGCGTGATTGCCGAGGCGATGGGGCATGCCCGGACCTTGGCCGAGCGGCTGCAGTATGTCGGCGTGTTCGCGCTGGAGCTGTTTGTGCGTGATGGCCAGCTGCTGGGCAACGAGATGGCGCCGCGGGTGCACAATTCCGGGCACTGGACCATCGAGGGTGCCGTCACCAGCCAGTTCGAGAACCATGTCCGGGCGGTGCTGGGTCTGCCCTTGGGGCTGACCGCAGCGCGGGGACCGGCCGCGATGTTCAACTGGATCGGCGAGTTGCCGGACCGTCGCGCGGCGCTGGCGGTGCCGGATCTGCACTGGCATGACTATGGCAAGACCGCGCGTGCCGGTCGCAAGGTGGGGCATGCCACCGTTTGTGCGGCAGAGGCCTCGGCCTTGGCAGGGCGATTGGAGCAGGCGGCACAGATCCTGGGCCGGGCTACTCAGGCCGAGCCCGCGATTTCGCTGCTGCGGCAGGATTGAGCCTGCCGGATCGGGCATTCGGTCCGAAGGTACGGCACAAACGAACACGGCGCCCTCGGGCGCCGTGTTCGTTTCGCGGGTCGAAACCCTGCCTTGCCGGGATCAGCCCAGGTTCTTGGCGGCAAAGTCCCAGTTCACCAGCTTCCAGAATTCTTCCAGATACTTGGGACGGGCATTGCGGTAATCGATGTAATAGGCATGCTCCCACACGTCGACGGTCAGCAGCGGGGTGTCGCTGCCGGTCAGCGGGGTGGCGGCATTGGAGGTGTTGACGATGGCCAGCGAACCGTCCGGACGCTGCACCAGCCAGGTCCAGCCGGAGCCGAAGTTGCCGGCAGCCGACTTGCTGAATTCTTCCTTGAACTTGTCCAGCGAGCCGAAGGCGCTGTTGATGGCGTCGGCCAGCTTGCCGGTCGGGGCGCCGCCGCCGTTGGGGCTCAGCGAGTTCCAGTAGAAGGTGTGGTTCCAGATCTGGGCCGCATTGTTGAAAACGCCGCCGGAGGCCTTCTTGATCACGTCGACCAGGTCGGCATTCTCGAATTCGGTGCCCTTGACCAGATTGTTGAGATTGGTCACATACGACTGATGATGCTTGCCGTAATGGAATTCGATGGTTTCGGCCGAGATGGTCGGCTCAAGCGCATTCTTTTCGTACGGCAGGGGCGGAAGTTCAAACGCCATGATGGCAGCTCCTTAGCGGTGGCTGGGGGGAGTGGACTAGGATAGCAGGTCCACCCCGGCAGCGAAGTGATCTCGCTGCTACAATACCGACAATTCCGATTGGTCGGAGATTGAAGGCCCGCTATGGACGTCAACGAGCGTATCAAAGCCATCCTCGTCGAACATCCCGTCGTGCTCTTCATGAAGGGGACGCCGGCATGGCCGATGTGCGATTTTTCCGCCCGGGCGGCGCAGGCGCTGACGGCAACCGGGGCCCGTTTCCAGACGGTCAATGTGCAGGCCGACCCCCAGATCCGCTCGGCTTTGCCGCATTTCTCCAATCTCTCGACCTTTCCCCAGCTGTTCGTGCAGGGCGAATTGATGGGGGGCTGCGACGTGATCGAGGAACTGCATCAGGCCGGCGAGCTGGGCAGGATGATGGCGGATGTACTGGCGGTGCCCTGAGTTGTCGATGACGGTCTGAACGCGGTGCTTGAAAGAGGCGGGCTGCCATCGTCGCAGGCGATGGTCCCGGGTTTTGGTGATTGACCGGCATCCGCAGGACGTGATGGCCAGGGGTGGAGAGTGATGGAAGCGCAGATGACGACGTTGTCGGCCGGGATCCTTTTGTTTTTGATCATGGATCCGCTCGGCAATATTCCGATTTTTCTTGGCTTGTTGAAGGATGTCCCGGCCGAGCGGCGGGTGCCGGTGATGGTGCGTGAACTGCTGATCGCGCTGGCGGTGCTGCTGGTGTTTCTGCTGGGTGGCCAGCACATTCTGCATCTGTTGAGCCTGAAGCAGGAATCGATCAGTATCGCCGGCGGTATCGTGCTGTTTCTGATCGGTATCAAAATGGTGTTTCCGCCGGCCGGAGATGGCGGCATTTTCGGCAAGAATGAAGGCGGCGAGCCTTTTATCGTGCCGCTGGCCATTCCCGGCGTGGCCGGGCCTTCGGCGATGGCGGCCTTGTTGCTGCTGACCGACAGTCAGCCGGGTCGTACGGCCGATTGGGCGATGGCCTTGTTTGCCGCCTGGCTGGCGACGGCGCTGATTCTGCTGTCTTCGGCCTATCTGTTCCGCTGGCTGGGCCGCAGTGTGCTGACGGCACTGGAGCGGGTGATGGGCATGCTGCTGATCGCCTTGTCGGTGCAGATGTTCCTGGCCGGGCTGGAGAGTTATCTGCACATGGCGAAGTAAGCCGCCGGCTTTTTCGACAACATGGTGTAATTCATGATTTTTTTCATCATCCTGCTGTCATAATCGCCGGCAAGGATAGATGGCAAGTTTCTAGGAGGCGGTCATGTTCAAAGTGGAACAGACCTTGATGGAGCGGATGCCTTGGCTTGCGCGCTACCCCCGTATCAAGCGCCCGGTGTTGGGGATGCTGGAACGGCTGGCGGACGAAGACAGGTTCAATCACATCCTGCGCGAATGCGGCGCGGCCGAGGGTTTTGATTTCGTTGATCGCGGGCTGGAATGCCTGGGCGTCGGTCATCGCGTCAATCCGCGCGAGCTGGAAAACATTCCGGTGGAGGGGCCGTTGCTGATCGTGGCCAATCATCCGCTGGGCATGAGCGATGCCCTGACCTTGCTGCAGCTGGTCGGTTCGGTGCGTCGCGATGTGAAGATCCTGGGCAACGACTGGCTGGCGGCGGTGCCCCCGCTGAAACGACTGCTGCTGCCGGTGGATGTGTTCAGCAAGGGGGCGGGCTCGCGTCTGCGGGCTATCTATCGTTGCCTGGACCAGGGGCAGGCGCTGATCATCTTCCCGGCCGGCGAGGTCTCGCGGATGCGGGCCGGCGGCGTTCGCGACGGTCGCTGGTCGGACGGCTTCGCGCGGATTGCCTTCAAGACGGGGGCGCAGGTGCTGCCGATCCATATCGGCGCGCGGAATTCGGCGATGTTCTACGGTCTTTCGCTGCTGGCCAAGCCGCTGAGCACGGCGATGCTGCCGCGCGAAGCGACTTCGCCGGTCAGTCGTCGACTCAGCATCAGCGTGGGGCGGGCCATCGATGCGGCCGAGCTGCGCCAGAAATCCGGTGACTCGGTATTGCGGGCGGCCCGCCTGATGCGTCGCCATGTCTATCGTGTCGGCCGTCATCGCGGCCTGATCTTCGGTGGTCAGGCGCCGCTGGCCTTGCCCGAGCGGGCGGATCAGGTCGCCGCCGAACTGATGGCCCAGGGCGAGAAGCTCTCGACCGTGCCGGACGGCAAGCAGCTGTGGCTGTTTCCCGGTGCCGCCGACAGTGTGGTTCTGCGCGAAATAGGACGTCTGCGCGAGCTGACCTTCCGGCGGGTCGGCGAGGGCACCGGCATGCTGCGCGACCTCGACGCTTACGATGTGCATTACGAGCATCTGCTGCTGTGGGACCCGGTCAGTCTGCGCATCGTCGGCTCGTATCGACTCGGTCATGGCGGCAAACTGCTGGCTCGCGGTGGAATTTCCGCGCTGTACAGCGCCAGCCTCTTCAATTATTCACCGGCTCTTGAATCGCGGCTGGAGCAGGGCATGGAGCTGGGCCGCAGCTTCATCGCACCGGCTTTCTGGCGTTCGCGGGCGCTGGACCAACTGTGGCAGGGTATCGGCCTGTATCTGCAGCGACATGCCGAAGTCCGTTACGTATTCGGTCCGGTCAGCATGTCGGTCAGTCTGCCGCGCGAGGCGCGCGAATGGATTGCTGCCGCGCATCGCCATTATTTCGGAGTCAGCGGCCTGGCCAAGGCCAGACAGCCATTCGTGGTGTCGCCGGAGGTGGTAGAGGGCGTCAATCAGGCGTTGGACGGACTGGATCCGGCCGCCGGTCTGGGCAAATTGAAGAACCACCTCGATGCTCTCGGCGTAACCCTGCCGGTGCTTTATCGCCAGTATGTCGACCTGGTCGATCCGCAAGGCGTGCAGTTTCTGGATTTCGGCGAGGATCCGGATTTTTCCGGTTGCGTCGATGGCCTGGTGATGCTTGATCTGGCCAATCTGAAGCCTTCCAAGCGGGTTCGTTATCTGGGCGCTGAACGCGCCGCCGCGCTGGCCGAGGCGGCCAAGGCCGGCTTGACAGGATTCGGCCAGGCGCCGTCGTCGGCCGCCTGATCCGGAGCAGGCCGACCGCGATGCGGAGACTTCCGCAGGCGTGCTGGATGCCGTGCAGACCAGGCTTCGAGGGCCTGGTCTGCTGCCGGCTGGACTCCGCACTATCGTATCGCTTCGTACTCCCCGGCATGGCGCACCGGGGTAGTGGAGCCGGTCCTTGGCAGGCATTGCTCAACGGATGGGGGAGCTGGCGGACATCAAGCGACTGCTGGCAGGCGTTGGCAGAAGTTTTCGATGGCTGCAGCCACTGCGTCAGGCGCTTCCAGCATGGCCAGATGTCCGGTTCCCGGCAGAACCTCCATGACCGCATGTGGCAGGTGCGCGAGTAAGCTTTGGCGCAGTATTTCGGGGGGATCGACGCGATCCAGCTCGCCGGCCACGACCAGAGTGGGGACTTCGATGTGCTCCACTTGTTTGCTGATATCTTGCTGACTGCTCGCCATCGGCCACGCATGTTTTGCCGCTGCCGCAGCACGCAGGCTGTCTGAGATGACTTGTTCGCGATCCTCCCTGGAAATCGGCCGGGCCGTCAGCACCTGGTCGAGGGTGGCTTCCACCGAGGCACGGCTGTCATAGGCATGGGTCATCGCAGTACGTGCGGCTTCGGGCAAGGCCATCGGCGATGGCGGAGCGGGTGCAATCAAAATAAGCCCGGCAAGCTCTGAAGGGCGTCTTGAGGCTATCAGCTGAGCGACCTTGCCGCCCATTGAATGGCCGACAAGTACATAAGACGACAGGCCCAGAGCGGCGATCACGCCCATGGCATCATCGGCCAGCTCGGTCAGTCCATAGCCTTCGGCGGGGGCATCAGACTCGCCCCAGCCGCGGTGATCGAGGGCGAAAGTCCGGAACGTCGGACTGAGTACACTCTGGACGTGCTTCCAAGTACGTGACGAGCCCCCCCAGTAGTGCAGAAAGACCAGTGCCTGGCCATTTTCGCCTTGTGCGTTGACGTGGATATTGATCCCGTTGCATGTGATTTTCATATTTCAAGTCCTGGTCGCTGTGTCTGTCAGGCCGTGCCTGACGATCGCATCAGCTTGAACCCGTTCCCCATGATTGATAATCCATTCTTGATGATATAGATCTGATAACAGTGCTATCGGATGAAAGTTATGGATCGATTAAAGAGCATGGCCGTGTTCGTCACGGCTGTCGAAGAGGGCAGCCTGGTTGCGGCCGCACGGCGACATGGCTTGTCACCATCGATGGCGGGTAAGCATGTGTCTGCTATCGAAGCACAGCTGCAGGCTCGACTACTTCAGCGCAGCACCCGCAGGCTGGCCTTGACTGAGGTGGGGCAGACTTACTACCGGCGCTGCAAGCGACTGCTTGATGACTACGAGGAGGCGAATTGCGAGGCGCAGGAGACGCAACAGCAGGTGCGAGGAAGGCTGCGGGTGGCCGCGCCGACGACCTTCGCTGCACTGCATCTGGGGCCCGTGGTGGCCAGTTTTCTTGCCGAGTATCCTGAGGTTTCGGTGGAAACTCTTTTAAGTGACCGCTATGTCGATCTGCTGGCCGAGGACATTGACGTGGCCATCCGCATCGGACGTCTGGGCGATTCCGATCTCGTCGCGAGGCGACTTGCTGAATGCCGGATGGTGTTCTGCGCAGCGCCTGCGTTGCTGGCACGGCTGGGTGAAACTGCCAGTCTCGAAACACTCCGCCATGCACCTCGGCTTGCCTTCACCGAAGCCATCTCTCTGGGGGATTGGAGCATCACGGATCCGGCCGGCCGGAGTCATCGGCTGGAAGGCGCGATCCGGCTCGCCGCAGACGATATGCAGATGCTGCTGGCGGCAGCGCTGGCCGGTGCCGGGGTGGCGTATGGCCCAAGTTTCGTGTTTGGCGAATATATCGCCCGTGGACTGCTTCGCCAATTGTTGCCGGATCACGCGACAGCGGAGTTGGCCATTTACGCGGTGTTTCCGAGCAAGCGGCATGTATCGTTGAAGCTTCGCCGGTTCATTGAGCATCTGACCATTCAGCTGGATGGAAGTCCGTGGGAGCATGGTCATCGCGTCGATTGAGGGGGCGCAAGCTTTTGAGGGCGAGTTGTCGACGTTGTCCCGGCTGACACGGCTGGGGCATAAGCATTCCCGAATCAGGAACTGCGGCAAGGGATATTTTGACCAAGGCTTGAGGTCGGCTGGGCCCGAAGGCCTGCTGCCGGTCGCAAGTCCATGGTCGGCGTGGTGGCGGCCACGCCAGCCGCTCAACGCTCAACGATGGCGACCACGCCCAGACCACCGGTGGCACAGATCGAAATCAGTCCGCGACCGCGGTCACGCTGGGCCAGCTCCTTGGCCAGGCCGGCCAGCATCCGTCCGCCGGTCGCGGCAAACCGATGGCCGGTACTCAGCGCGCCGCCATTGATGTTTATCTTGCTGTCATCGATCGCGCCCAGCGGGGCTTCGAGCTCAGATCGCCATGCCGCCGGAGACCTCGATCCGCTGCGCATTGATCCATCGGTTGTCCTCGGAGACCAGAGAGGCGATCATCGGCCCGATATCCTCGGGCAGGCCGGGACGGCCCAGGGCTGTCACAGCCGAGATGCGTCGGTTCACCACCGGGTCGTCACGCACGATGCCGCCGCTGAAGTCGGTCTGGACGGCGCCGGGTGCGACCACGTTGACCCTGATCCGGCGCGGACCCAGTTCCTTGGCCTGATACCGGCTGAGTATCTCCACCGCCCCTTTCATGGCGGCATAGGCGCTGCTGCCGGGATAGATGATGCGGGTCAGGCCGGAAGAGATGTTCACGATATGGCCGCCATCGCTCAGCAAGGGCAGCAGTTGCTGGGTCAGCAGATAGACGCCTTTGAAATGGATCCGATAAAGCGCATCCAGATCTTGCTCCAGGGCATCGGAGAAGGCGGCATGGTGAGAGATGCCGGCATTGTTGACCAGTACATCGAACCGGCTTGCGCCAAACTCCGTCAGCGTCGACTGCACGGCCTGGGCAAATCCTGAAAACAAGGTGCTGTCACCGCAGTCCAGAGGCAGGGCTGCCGCCTGACGGCCCTGGGCGCGAAGACGCGATACCACCTCCGTGGCTTCGTCGTCGCGTCGGTGATAGGTAAGGATGACATCCAGACCACGCCTGGCAAGTTGTTCGCAGGTATTGCGGCCCAGCCCGCGGCTGCCGCCGGTGACCAGGGCGATTCGGTTGGAAGAGGGCATGAGAACTCCGGTTCGTGTTTGCAGTTCTTGCACTATGTGGCATCTTCTTCGGTCTTCGGTGCCGTGAACTGGTCATTTCTTGCCTGTTCCTGCCTGACTGGTACGAGGTTTTGATTGAGGGCAAGATGAACAATCTGGTCGCCGCCATTGCGGCCCATGCCGATGGGCTGTCGGATCAGCCGTTTCTGGCCACGGCGATTGACGGGCTGCTGTTGCTTCGCAGCGCACAGGCCCGGACCCCCAGTCATCGCATCGCGAAACCCGCGCTGTGCGTGGTGGCTCAGGGTGAGAAATGGACCAGCTTCGGCAGCGAGCAGCATCATTATCGTGCCGGCGAGGCCTTGCTCGTGACCGTGGAGATGCCTTCGGTGGGGCAGGTTGTCAGGGCGACGCCGCAGCAGCCGTTTCTGGGACTGGTGCTGGAGCTCTGTCCGCGGATTTTGCAGGAGGTTCTGGAGCAGATGCCTGTGCCCCCCGGTGAATCGCCGGCCTTTGAGGGCGGGGCGCGTGTCATTTCGGCAGGATCATTGCTGACGGATTCGCTGACGCGACTGGTCCGCCTGCTGGATCGGCCTCAGGCTGTGCCTGTGGTGGCGCCGCTGGTGTTGCGCGAAATCTGCTATGAACTTCTGGCGGGGGAGCAGGGGCCTGGAATCGCGGCGATGATGTTGGCGCATACGCGGCGAGGACGCATCCTGCAGGCCATCCATCTGTTGCGTCTGCAGTTCGCCCGGCCTTTGGGCATCCAGGCACTGGCTGCGGTGGCAGGCCTCAGCCCCTCGGCCTTTCATCGGCAGTTCAAGGCTGTCACGTCCCTGACTCCGATCCAGTACCAGAAGCAGCTGCGGCTGCTGGAGGCGCGGCGCTTGATGCAGGGAGAGTGGCTCAAGGCCGAAGTGGCTGCCTATGCCACCGGCTACCGCAGCGCTTCGCAGTTCAGTCGCGACTATGTCCGCATGTTCGGGTGCCCGCCCGGCAGGGATGCCAAGGCAAGGCGGCCCGCGCGGCCAGACCTGCAACGAAGGCGCAGACCTCCGTTGCAGGCGCAGGGCTGATCAGATCGACGCCGGTGGCACTCAGCGCTCGATGATGGCGACCACGCCCAGACCGCCGGCGGCACAGATCGAAATCAGTCCGCGACCGCTGCCACGCTGGGCCAGCTCTTTGGCCAGGCCGGCCAGAATCCGTCCGCCGGTCGCGGCAAACGGATGGCCGGTACCCAGCGAGCCGCCGTTGATGTTCATCTTGCTCTGGTCGATCGCGCCCAGCGGCGCCTCCAGGCCCAGCCGGTTGCGCGCGAAATCCGGCGACTCCCAGGCCTTCAGCGTGCACAGTACCTGGGCGGCAAAGGCTTCGTGGATCTCGTACAGGTCAAAATCCTGCAGGCTCAGGCCTTCCCGAGCCAGCATCCGAGGCACCGCATAGGCCGGTGCCATCAGCAGACCTTCCTTGCCGCTGGCAAAGTCCACGGCGGCGGTTTCGCCGGTGCGCAGCCAGGCCAGCACCGGCAGGTCATGGGCCTTGGCCCACTCCTCGCTGGCCAGCAGCACGGTGGAGGCGCCATCGGTCAGCGGCGTGGAATTGCCGGCGGTCAGCGTGCCGGCTTGGCGGTCATAGGCGGGTTTCAGGCTGGCCAGCTTCTCCAGCGTGCTGTCCGCCCGCAGATTGTTGTCGCGCTTCAGGTCGCGGAACGGGGTGATCAGGTCGTCGAAGAAGCCGCGATCGTAAGCCGCCGCCAGATTGTGGTGGCTGCGCAGCGCCAGTTCATCCTGGGCGGCACGCGGGATATCCCAGTATTTGGCCATCAATTCGCAGTGCTGGCCCATCGACAGGCCGGTGCGCGGCTCGCCGTTGCGGGGCAGCTGCGGCTTGAAGAACATATCGGGACGCAGTGCCGAAAAGGCTTTCAGCCGGCCGCCGAGATCGCGGGCCCGGTTGGCTTTCAACAGGATCTTGCGCAGCTTCTCGTTGATGGCGATGGGCGCATCCGAGGCCGTGTCGACACCGCCGGCAATGCCGACCTCGATCTGGCCGAGGGCGATCTTGTTGGCAACCAGGATGGCCGCTTCCAGGCCGGTGCCGCAGGCCTGCTGGATGTCGTAGGCCGGGGTTTCCGGCGACAGGGTGGTCGACATCAGAGTTTCGCGGGCCAGATTGAAATCGCGCGAATGCTTGAGCACGGCACCGGCGGCGAATTCGCCCAGCCGTTCGCCACTCAGCTTGAAGCGATCCACCAGGCCTTGCAGCGCGGCGGTCAGCATGTCCTGATTGCTGGCTTGGGCATAGGCGGTATTGGCGCGGGCAAACGGAATCCGGTTGCCGCCCAGAATAGCGACCCGGCGGGCCGCGGGGGGCGCAAATGAAGGCGAACTCATACGGTGGCAACTCCTTGCAGATGGCCGGAGAGATGAGGCACCTCGGTGCCGGCCCGGTGGACCGCGAAATGCTGATGATCGGCCGTGGCCAGCAGGCTGGCCTTGCCCGGCAGCAGGGCCGGCGTCTTGAAGCGGACACTGACTTCGGCCGTGGCCAGCTGGGCCTTGGGCAGCAAGCTTCCCAGCGCACGTGCCTTGCTCCACATGCCGTGGGCGATGGCGCGGGGATAGCCGAACAGACGCGCCGTCCATGGATACAGGTGGATGGGGTTGTAGTCGCCGGCCACCTTGGCATATCGCCGGCCCAGATCGGCCGGCAGCGTCCATGACTCAAGCTCGGTGAGGGTTTCGCTGCTGGCGGGCTCGGAAGGAAAGGCCGGCCCCTGCGGATGGCGCACGCTGCGTGACAGATACACGCTCTCGCTTTCCCAGGCCAGCTCGCCGGCGAGGGCCGCTTCGGTCTTCAGCACGATCAGCTGTCCCTTGGGATGGGCCAGCTGGCGAGTGGCCTGCACCTGCAGCTTCAAGGCCTGCCCGCTGGCCAGCGGGCGATGCTGGCGTATGGTGTTGGCGATATGGACCAGGCCGACGGCGGCATAGGGGAAGTCCGGCTCGATCAGCAATTGCATCTGCAGCGGAAAGGCCAGGATATGCGGATAGGTCAAGGGTACCAAGGTGGTCGAGGGCAGCTGACAGACCTGGGCGTAATCGGCGACTTCACTGGCGCGTATCGGTGCCGAAGCCTGTTCCAGCACGGTCAGCGGCAGCTCGGCCTCCGGCCCGGAATGCTTGCGGCTGCTGCGGACCGCGCGCCACAGCAACTGCTTGCGCGGCAGCGGCAGATCGACGGCTTGCACGCGATGTGGAAAAGCATGGATGGGCTGCATCATCAGGCTCCGAGCAGGCTTTGGCCGCAGACGCGGACGATCTGGCCGTTGACGCCGCGGGAGGCGGGATCGGCCAGCCAGGCGATGGTTTCGGCCACATCGACGGGCAGGCCGCCCTGCGACATGGAATTCAGACGACGGCCGGCTTCCCGGATGCCCAGCGGAATCTTGGCGGTCATCTCGGTTTCGATAAAGCCCGGCGCCACGGCATTGATGCTGCCTCCGATGGCCGCCAGGCGTGGAGCCAATGACTGCACCAGACCGATGATGCCGGCCTTGGAGGCGGCGTAGTTGGTCTGGCCCAGATTGCCGGCAATGCCCGAGATCGATGAAACGCAGACTACGGCGGCCTGGGGCTTGAGGCCGTCACCTTGCAGCAAGGCTTCGGTCAGGCGTTGCGGCGCCAGCAGATTTACGGCCATGACGCTGGACCATTCGGCCTCGCTCATCTTGGCCAAGGTCCGGTCGCGGGTGATGCCGGCATTGTGGACCACGATATCGAAGGGGCCATGCTTCAGCAGCTGCGCGCCGGCATCGGCGGCGGTGATGTCGAGCGCCACGTATTGACCGCCGGTACGATGGGCGATTTCCCGCAGCCCGTTTTCGGCCGCAGGCACATCCAGAGCCACCAGTTCGGTGCCCTGGCGGGCCAATACCTGGGCGATGGACTTGCCGATGCCGCGCGAAGCGCCGGTGACCAGGGCGCGTTTGCCTTGCAGGGGCCGGGCCGGATCGGTGGCGGGGACGGCCGCGGCCGGGGGCGGGCCGATCCGCACGACCTGTCCTGATACATAGGCCGAGCGGTAGGACAGGAAGAACCGCAGGCTGCTGTTGATGGCTGCCGGGTCGGCCGGGTCCACATACAGCAGCTGGGCGGTGATGCCGCGGCGCAGTTCCTTGCCGACCGAGCGGACAAAGCCTTCCAGGGCGCGCTGCGCGATCCGGACGGATTCATCCGTGGCCTGTTCCGGCGGCAGGCCGAGCACCAGAATACGGCCATTGCTGGCGACCCGTTTCACATGCGTGTGGAAAAAACGGTACAGCTCGGCGAGGGCTTCAACGGATGTCAGGCCGCTGGCGTCAAACACCAGTGCGTGGACCTTGGGGGCGTAGGGGGCATCCGGCAGATTCATGGCCGCCAGCTGGGCCCTCAGGCTGGCTTGCAGAGGACTGTCAGCGCTGCCGCCCAGCAAGGTCGGCAGCCTGGGCTCGCCGGCAGCGGCGCGCAGCAGTTGCACGGGTTGGGGCAGCCCGGCCTTGCGGCTGAACCAGCGTCCGAAACCGCTTTCCACGAAACGAAGATAACGATCACTCATAACCCACTCCTTTGCTGGTCAGGACGTGTCGGCTGTCCTGATCGTACTTGATCGAACTTCGTTCGACAGCCGTGGCCGCGACGGCGCGATAGGCCCGAACGCCGGTCCGGGCGACGGCATGCGCTTGAGTATACTTCAAACGTTTGTATGAATTGCAGGCATGTTGAGGGGGCTTCGGATGGTCTGGCGGCTTCGGTTCACGTAGATTCGCGCTATGGAGCGGGCTTGGCCGACAAGAGCATGGTTGCTGCCTGGCTGGCCAGGCTGGCGCCGCGCTGGCGTGAACAGCGGTGCCGCTGTCTGCCTCGACTCCCGATTCCGAGACGCTGCCAATCTGGCTCGCAGGCAAGGGGCATGGATGTTCGGTGTCGGAGACCAGGGCCGGGACAAGCCGATCGCGGACAAGGATGGCTGGCGTCAGGCGTTCGGTGAAAACAGTCTGGTGGCCGCAAGTCCAAATAGGGCACGGATTTGGCTCTACCTTGGGCCGCTTCGAGGGATCGCCACCAACGGAATCAGTGTCGGCGCTTTGCCAGCCTCGCCCTGCGCCTGCAGCACGACATGGCGCGTCGAGATTGCTTTGAAGGCTGGCCTGGCATGTAAAGGTCAGCCTGTCGGCGGCGCCCGCGCCCACTCGGCCACGCACATGCTGTCGGCAAGTGCGCAGCATGTGCAGGCCCGGATCAACCATCCAGATCGGTGACCTCAGCAACTGTCTTGCCTTGACACACAGCTCAATACGAAACATCATTAGTTACATGAATCGTGATAGCCGGCTGTCCTCCGTCCTGCATGCGCTGCTGCACATGGCCGAGCAGGAGGGTCCCGTCACTTCGGAAACCCTGGCGCAATGCTTGGTCACCAATCCGGTCGTCGTCCGGCGCACCATGGGTTATCTGCGACAAGCGGGCATCGTGACCTCGGAACGAGGCCACGCGGGTGGATGGCGCATCCATGCCGACCTTGGCTCCATCACCCTGCGGCAGTTGCACGAAGCGCTGGGCGAGCCCGCGATGTTTGCCATCGGCAACCGCAACGAAGCCCCGGATTGCCTGGTCGAGCAGGTGGTGAATACCGCGCTCGAAGGCACGTTGGCAGAGGCAGAGGCGCTGCTTCTCAAGCGGTTTGCGGAAATCACCCTTGCTGATCTGGCCGCCGACTTCGCGCGCCGGCATGCAGCTGCACGACACAAGAGGAGTTGACCATGCACTACGACGTTATCGTCATCGGCGGGAGTTATGCGGGGATGGCAGCGGCCCTGCAACTGGTGCGGGCGCGCCGGGCCGTGCTGGTGATCGATGCAGGAGAGCGGCGCAACCGCTTCGCCAGCCATTCACATGGTTTTCTCGGCCAAGACGGGGTGCCGCCCAGCGAGATCGCAGCGAGCGCACGGCGCCAACTTGACGCCTACCCAACGCTGACATGGCTCGAAGGCCGGGTCGAAGCCGTCACAGGGCGGGCGGATGAATTCACGGTCGCGACGTCTGACGGCGGATCGCACCATGGCCGCCGCATCCTGCTGGCCACCGGCGTTGCCGACCAGTTGCCTGCCGTCGAGGGGCTCGCCGAGCGCTGGGGCAAGTCGATCTTCCACTGCCCGTACTGTCATGGCTACGAACTTGGCCAAGGCCGCATTGGCATCGTCGGCTGCAGCCCGATCTCCATCCACCAGGCCGAACTGCTGACCGATTGGGGAAGTGTGACCTTGCTCGTCAACGCAGCCGTGGACCTGAGCCAGGAGGACGGGGCCGCATTGGAACGTCGGGGCGTGACGATCGAGGAATCACCTATCGTCAGAATCGAAGGGCATGCCGATGTCGCAATGGCCGACGGGCGCCTGCTTCGATTTGCCGGCCTGTTCACAGCGACACGCACTTCTCCTTCTGGCTCTCTGGCCGAAGCCATGGGCTGCGCGCTGGAAGAGATGCCCATGGGTATCCAGGTTCGCACCGATGCCGAGAGCAAGACCACGGTGACTGGCGTATTTGCCTGCGGTGACGTTGCGCGCGCGCCCCATTCGGTGTCGCTGGCCGTTGGCAATGGAGCCATGGCAGGCGCCCAGGTCCACCGATCTCTGCTTTGGCCCGAGACCATCGCTCCCACGCATGCGGTAGGCCGCGTTCGATGACGCCGTTCTCCCCGCCGACAGCCGTATAGTGTCATACAGAGAGGATCGTGCCGGGCCTTCGGGACCGGTATAGGATGGTGGGCGTGCTGCTGGCCGAACGCGCGCTTGCTGACGCTTCAGTTCCTGCCACTAGCCGAGCGCCTGAATACGTGGAAGTGCACCTGCGGCTCAAGCCCGGTGCGTCTCTGGTCGTCGTGCATCACCGCCTTCCCAGCGAATTTCCCGTCAAGGACTAATAGCTCGCGCGCCATGCGGCGTTCGCGGCAGCTTCCGGTATGCCTAGGCCCCACGCTGAAGGCCGCATTGCGGCCATCAAGGAACGGAGGCCAGAGCTTTTACCGCAGTAGGGTGTCGATCTCCTTAGAGAGGTAGGCGGTACGCCGGGACGAACGGCTACAGCTTGTCGTCCTTGAGAGACAGCGCTCCGCGAGATTCGAGCAGACGCCGCGTGTTCTCAAGTTCTTTTTGCAGCAATTCGGCGTCCGGCAGTACCGTCCGGTAGTTCGCTGCCATCACCTTGGTAGGCAAGCCATCCAACGCATACCGCGCCAGGGCATGGCTCTTGTCGGCGCACAGGATCAGGCCCGCCGGTGGGTTCTCGTTCGGGTAAGCCCAATGCCCCTTGGCATAGTTGCAGTACATGTGCATCTGCCCCACATCGGCATGGGTCAGGCTGCCCAGTTTCAAGTCGATGATGACCAGGCAGCGCAGCTTGCGATGGAAGAACAGCAGATCGACCCGATACCAGGTCTGGTCGATGCGCAGCCGACGTTGCCGCCCGACGAAGGTGAAGCCTTCACCCAGTTCCAGCAGGAAGTCTTCCAGCCGCTGGATCAAGGCCGCTTCCAGGTCGGATTCCGAATACTCGTCCTTGAGGTCGAGGAACTCCAGCACATACGGGTCTTTGATGGCGTCGTTGGGCGTGACCGCATCTTCGGGCTTGGCCATGGAGCCCTTGAGCAGCATCGCCGCCTTGTCCTTGGACAAGGCCGTGCGTTCGTAAAACTGGCTGCCGATCTGTCGATCAAGCTGGCGCACGCTCCAGCCGCCGCGCAGCGCCTCGGCCTCGTAGAACTGGCGTGTATGGTCATCTTTGACCGACAGCAGCCGGACATAGGCTGACCACGGCAGGGTGAAGACCTGGGCCAGTTCGGAGAGGTCGAATTTCCGAGACAGTGTCTGGGATTTCTCGGCAAGCGACTCAGTCCCAATTTCCCAGACACTGTCTGGGAAATCTCGGGCTGGGGGTATGCGAGGAAGAAACGCCGCATGCTCTCCAGGTTGTTGACACCGAACCCGCGCCCGAATCGTGCCGTCAGGTCGGCGGACAGGCGTTCCATCAACTGCTCGCCGTAACCGGCCCGTCGTCTGCCTTACTGCTCGGCCTCGACGATCCGGCGGCCAATCTCCCAATAGCTGGCTGTCATCAGTGCGTTGACGCTGCGCGCCGCTGCCTGGCGCGCAGCATCCAGCAGTTCCACGATACCGCCGTGGATGCCAGCGTAGCCGGCAGGTAAGGCGGCGGGCTTCCGCGTTGCCACGGGCGTCTTCCTTGTCATGCTGTCACCTCCATAGAGCGGGATGTCCCGGTAATCGCCAGCCGCCGACTCGCCACCAGTTCGGCCGCATCCCGCACTGGCTTGTCCTCGGTATGAACATCGTGCATAAACATCGCCACGGTCTTGTGACCTGTGTGCTTCATGCCCACCTTGGTCGGCACGCCCGACTTGGCAATATCGGTCGTCGCCCGGTGGCGGATGCCATGCGTGCCAACGTGCGGCACATCTGCGGTCTTGAGCACGCGCGTCCAGCCGCCGTAGTGTTCGCCGTGGGTCATGTGCCGGGTCGGGTCATTCGGCGACGGCGGGCGGCGACGGCGGGACGTAGGGGCAGCCGTCCAGCTGCGGTACCGTCGAAAGCAGCAGACAGGCTTCCTCGCTCATGGGCTTGGAGATACCGCCAGTCTTGCTGCCTGGCCAGACGACGCGACGATGCTCCAGATCAACCCAGCTCCATTCCAGCGGGCAGATTTCGGAGCGCCGTGCGGCAAACTCGAATTGCAGGCGGATCGCCAGCGGGATGACGTAGTTTTCCAGTTTTTCCGCCTCCAGGTGTTCCAGGTGACGGAAGATCCGCACCAGCTCATCGTCCACGATGAGCCGGGTTTCCTTGCCGGGCGGGTACGTCGGGACGTGGCGGCACGGATTCGTGCCGTTCGGGCGCAGTCCCCACACTTCGGCCAGGTTGAACATCTTGCGCAGCACGCCGAAGGTGCGGTTGGCTTCGGCCTGCTTGTAGGCCAGTTTCTTCATCAGCGCGGCCACGTCCGGGTGCTTCACGTCCTGCACCTTCATCCGTCCCATGATCGGGATGATGCAGCGGTCGATGACGCCCTGATAGCCGCGTTGTGTGCTGGGCTTGTTGCGCTGCCTGGAGTAGTCCTCCATGAAGGTGTGGCAGAACTCCTTCATGGTCGGTGCCTTGCGGGCGGCATTCTTGGCCGCGCTGGGGTCGCCACCCTTGCGTACCTCGGCCAGCCACTCCTGCGCCATCGTGCGCGCCTGATCGACCGTTAGTTCCCCGTACTGGCCCAGGGCTGGCTGACGGCGCTCGCCGGCGTGGGTACGGTAGGGGGCATGAACACTTGGTGGCCCGCAAGGGTGATCTTGCACAGGAAGCCAGGCACCACGGCGTCCCGCAGTTCGATGGACTTGTCTGGTGGGCGTGCCGCATCGACTGCGGATTTGTGAGCTTGATCATCAACATGACGACTTCTCGGAAAACCAGGTTTCCAGGAGCCGCACGGGAGCCACTCGAGGAGAAGCCCGGCCAATTTTCGGAGAGCACCGGCCCAGGTTGAACTCGGCTAAGTGATGGATAAACCAGCTGTATCGGGCCTTGGCGTAGTCCAGCGAAATGCGATGCTGGAGTCATCGTGAAACAAAAAAAGGCCCGCAGAGGGGAAGCTGCGGGCCTTGGGGGATCCATCTGTTCACGGCAGGGAGGGGAAGCCCTGGATCGTGGGTGGGAAAGGAATGCCTCACGACATCCACGATTCAGAGAATAGGCCCGCCATGCTTAATTCCCGGTGAAGATCAGTGACGACCGGCCGCAATGGCCGATTGTCGTTCACCGAAGGTGCATCGAGATACGGTCAGAGCCGCGTTACTGCTTGCCCTCGACGTGGCCGCCGAAGCCCAGGCGCATGGCCGAGAGCATCTTTTCGGCATAGGTGTGTTCCTGCCGCGAACGGAAGCGGGTATACAGGGCGGCGGTCAGCACTTCGGCCGGCACGGCTTCCTCGATGGCGGCCTCGATGGTCCAGCGGCCTTCGCCGGAGTCGTTGACGAAGCCCGAGAAGTTTTCCAGGCCCGGATCCTTGGCCAGGGCGATCGAGCACAGGTCCAGCAGCCAGGACGAGACCACGCTGCCGCGGCGCCAGACTTCGGCGATGTCGGCCATGTTCAGGTCAAAGCGCTCGCCTTCCGGCAGGCTGGCCTGGTTGCGGTTGCGCATCACGTCGAAGCCTTCGGCATAGGCCTGCATCAGACCGTATTCGATGCCGTTGTGGACCATCTTGACGAAGTGGCCGGAGCCGGCCGGTCCGGTATGCAGATAACCGAGTTCGGCGCGGGGATCGTGCTTTTCGCGGTTCGGCGTCTTTTCGACATCGCCGATGCCGGGAGCCAGGGTCTTGAAGATGGGATCCAGGCGATCCACCACGGCCTTGTCGCCGCCGATCATCATGCAGTAACCGCGGTCCAGGCCCCAGACGCCGCCGGAGGTGCCGACATCGATATAGTGCAGGCCCTGCTCGGACAGCTGCTTGGCGCGGCGCACGTCGTCGTGCCAGTTGCTGTTGCCGCCATCGATGATGGTGTCGCCTTTTTCCAGCAGGCCGGCCAGTTCCTGCACGGTCTTTTCGGTGATGTCGCCGGCGGGCACCATCACCCATACGGCGCGCGGTGCGGGCAGGGCTTCGAGAAAGCCGGCCAGCGAGTCGACGGCGGTGGCGCCGTCGTCAGCCAGCGCCTGGCGTGCCTTGGCGTCGACGTCATACACGGCCACGGAGTGGCCATCGCGCATCAATCGCCTGGCGATGTTGCCGCCCATCCTGCCTAGTCCGATCAAACCGAGATGCATGTGCTGGCTCCTTTTCTCCAGTGGATATCGGGCGTGGCCGGACCGACGGGTGCGGACTGCGACCACGCGACTCAGTGATTATGGCATTTCCCGGCCCGTTCGCGGGGTTTGGCCGGTATTCGTGCCCTCGTGATACGCGATCCAGCCTGTGACCATGGATCCGAATGGCTTTGATTTAGGCCTGCTGGGCCGGTCAGGCCGGGCTTCAAGGATCGGTCGCCGGTCCGGGCAGAACGGCGCCGGTATCGGCCCGTGCCGGTTCCGGCGTTGCGGGGCTGTTGTTCTGGATCACCAAGCTTTGCGGACTGGACAGGGCAATCCCATGCTCGCGCAGGCAGCGCAGGATCTCGAACAGCAGGGCGCTCTTGCTGGCGCTGATTTGACGGGGGCTGGCGACATAGCCTGTCACGCTCAAGGTCATGCCGCTGGCATTGAGGTCGGTGAAGCTGACCGAGGTGGCCGGTTGCGCGACAATGGTGGTTTCGCGGGCAAAGCAGTCCAGCAGGATGGCTTTGACGGCTGCTGGATCGGTATCCAGCGGAAAGGTCATGGCAATGGTCACCAGGCCCTGGGCATGACCCATGGTGATGTTGCGGACATTGCCGGAGATCAATTGCGAGTTCGGCACGATCACCGTGGACTTGTCGGACAGCAGGATTTCCGTGGCGCGGACATTGATGCGCTGCACATCGCCCTGGACGGGGCCGGCGATGCTGATCATGTCACCGACCCGGATGGGCCGCTCGGTCAGCAGAATCAGTCCGGAAATGAAGTTCTTGACGATTTCCTGCAGGCCGAAGCCGATGCCCACCGACAAGGCGCTGACGATCCAGGCCAGCCGCTCCCATTCGATGCCCAGTGCATTCAGGGCAGCCAGGGCGATCACCACATAGCCGATATTGGTGACCAGCATGACCAGCGAAGCCTGCATGCCGGTATCCAGCCGGGTTTTCGGCAGCAGGCTGCCCTCCAGCCAGTGGCGCAGGGTCCGCAGCAGATAGCCCCCCAGAATCAGGGCCAGCAGCGAATCCAGAACCTGCATCGGCATGATCCTGAATTGCTTCAGGGCATCGCCGCCCAGTGCGCTCATCGCGCCGCGGAACAGGGTGGCCGGGTCATTGTCGAAGTGACCGCCGAACAAGGCCAGCAGGCACAGCATCACCAGGGTGACATGGATGATGGCGGTCAGCACGGTGCCGGAGGCATCCAGCCAGTCGTCAGGCAGCCCGGTCAGGCGCGACAGCCACGGCCGCTCGGCATCGGGGCCCGGATTGATCAGCGTCTGGCAGATGTCGGTGGCCAGCCTGTCCAGCAGATAGCCGGTGGCGATCACGATAAAGAACCAGATCATCTCGTAGACCATGAAGCGTGCCAGCGAGATATAGCCCAGCAACAAGGCGCCCAGACTGATGATGACCACCAGATACAGCAGGGGCGGCAGCAGATGGACCCGATCCTGTTCGGTCGTCGAGGATTCGCCCGGTGGATTCAGCTGTCGGCGGATCCGTCGGGCCCGTATCACGGCTGTCAGCAAGGTCACGCTTAGAATCAGCGAGACCAGGCCATTGCCGAAGATGGTGACCGGCAGGCTGGTGCCGACGGCGGAGTTGATCTGTTCCAGGGTGCCGAAGGCCATGGCCAGCACGGCAATCAAGGTCGGGTAGATGCCGAGCACGTTGGCCACGGGATCCGGTATCGCCGGCAGCCGCCAGCTGGGGCGGTGCACCGACAGCAAGGCGCGACCGAGGCCGGCGACCAGGGCGCATGCGATCGCCGTGCCGCGCACGGTCCGGGCAAAATCGGTGAGGCCGTCATCTGTGGCCAGCTGGCGGGCAAAGGCCAGATACAGCAGTTCGGCGGCCAGACCTACGGCCAGTACGCTGCTCAAGGCCACCGCCATGGCCAGGGCGCTGCGGCGCAGCCGGCCGACCGGCAGGCGCTGGATGCACAGCCGGGACAGCTGCGCTTCCAGCCAGCGCAGGCCGGGCAGCCAGATCAGGATGGCTGCCAGCACCAGCAGGCTGGTCAGAGGCCAGCGCGGCCCGCTCCATGCCTGGGTCAGGGCCTGACCCCAGGCATGGGCAAAGTCACCCAGTCGCTGCCGGTCCTGCGCGCCCGGGTGCAGGGCCGGCGACCAGAAGTCCGGATCCAGCACGCTGATGGTCGGGCGTGCCAGTTCCGAGCGCAGCACGCGGCGACGCTGATTGGTGATCTGCCGCGACAAGGTGCTCAGACTGTGGCGGAGGTCCTGGACCTGGGCGACCTGGGTGTCGACCGTAGCCTTGCGGCGATTCAGGTCCGCGCGGCGTTTGGCCAGCTCCGGGGCTTCGGCAGGGGCGCCCTTGGCGGGCGCCGGTCCCAGCACCTCCAGGGCCGAGCGCAACTGGTTCTGCAGGGGCGTCAGGGCGGCCAGCAGATCGCCGGCATCGTCGTTGAGCTGGCTGGTCTGGGTATAGAGGTCACCGAGATCACTGTCGCTGGACTGCGGGGTGATCCGCTGCCTGATGGCATCGAGCCTTGCCTGTTGCTGGGCCAGCCGCGTCGCGGCGGAGGCTGGCGTGATCTCGGTCTCGCGTGCGCCGGCCTGCGTGCTGGCGGCGGTAGCCGGAGCGGTCTGGGCCATGGCCGTACTGCCCAGCAGCAGGCCGCAGAACAGGAGTGCAAGCAGGCGAAGACAGCGACGATGCAGGCTCAAGCGGATATCCGGTGTCGATGGGCACAGGCTGCAGTATCGTGCCTGCCGATGTGAAAACGATGAACGCCGCCTGTGTCGGCGCAGCCGCGGAGCTGCCGCTACACTGGCACGACATGGATCGGCGGGAGGGATGAATGATTTTCAGAATGTTCGAGTCGTTGGTGGACGCGTTCCGTGATCCGGAGGAAGGCATGCCGCCGCAGACAGTGTGGCGGTTCTACGGTTTCTATCTGAAGCAGGTCTGGAAGGTATTGCTGATCGCCTGCGTAGTCGGGCTGGCGGCGGCCCTGGTCGATGTCTCGCTGCTGGGTTTTCTGGGGCAGATCGTTGACCTGGCGCGCAATCCGGGACGGCATTTCTTCCAGGATCATGCCCTGCAGCTGGTCGGCATGGGACTGATCGCGCTGATTCTGCGGCCGCTGCTGATCGGACTGCATGACCTGCTGATCAATCAGGCGATCGCGCCGAGTCTGACCAACCGCATCCGCTGGCAGAATCATCGCTACGTGATCAGACAGAGCCTTTCGTTCTTTCAGAATGATTTTGCCGGCCGCATTGCCAACCGCATCATGCAGACCGGCTCCAGTCTGCGGGAGTCGGCGGTGCAGATCGTCGATGCGATCTGGTACGTGCTGGTCTATACCGGCAGCGCGCTGGTGATGTTTGCCCATGCCGATGCCTGGCTGATGCTGCCGCTGCTGATCTGGCTGGCCTTGTACGTGGCGACGCTGGCCTGGTTCGTGCCGCGGACCAAGCATCGCTCGTGGCAGGCCTCGGAAGCGCGTTCGAAACTGATGGGGCGCATTGTCGACGGCTACAGCAATATCCAGACCCTGAAGCTGTTCGGCCATACCCGCCGCGAGGAAGCCTATGTCGCCGAGGCGATAGACGGGCAGGTGGCGGCGATCCAGCGGATGACCCGGCTGACCACGGCGATGGACGTGACGATCAATCTGCTCAACGGGGTGCTGATCGTCGCCACCTCGGGGCTGGCGCTGTGGCTGTGGAGCCGGGGCCAGGTCACGGTCGGTGCGATCGCGCTGGCCACCGGCCTGGTGATCCGGATCAACAACATGTCGGGCTGGATCATGTGGGTGGTCAACGGCATCTTCGAGAATATCGGCACCGTGCAGGACGGTATCCAGACGATAGCCCAGCCCAGATCTGTGCAGGACATGCCCGGTGCGCCGCCGGCACAGGTCAGTCGGGGAGCGATCCGGTTCGAGGACGTGCACTTCCATTACGGCCAGCGTGGCGGGGTCATCTCGGGACTGGATCTGGTGATCCGGCCCGGAGAGAAGATCGGTCTGGTCGGGCCGTCGGGTGCCGGCAAGTCGACCCTGGTCAATCTGTTGCTGCGGATGTACGACCTGGAATCGGGGCGGGTGCTGGTGGACGATCAGGATGTCGCAAGGGTGCAGCAGGACAGCCTGCGCTCCCAGATCGGGGTGGTGACCCAGGATACCTCGCTGTTGCATCGCTCGATCCGCGACAATCTCATTTATGGCCGGCCCGAGGCCAGCGAGGCCGAGATCGCCGAGGCGGTCCGCAAGGCGCGGGCCGATGAATTCATTCCCCGGCTGGTCGATGGCGAGGGGCGGCGCGGCTACGAGGCCCTGGTCGGCGAGCGCGGGGTCAAGCTCAGCGGAGGCCAGCGCCAGCGCATCGCGATTGCTCGGGTGTTGCTGAAGAACGCCCCGGTACTGATTCTGGACGAGGCTACCTCGGCCCTGGATTCCGATGCGGAGGCGGCGATCCAGGAAAGTCTGGAAAGTCTGATGGAGGGCAAGACGGTGATCGCGATCGCCCATCGCCTATCGACGATTGCCCGCATGGACCGTCTGGTGGTCATGGAGCAGGGCCGGATCATCGAAAGCGGCAGTCATGCCGAACTGATTGACCGGGGCGGATTGTATGCCCGCCTGTGGCAACGTCAGACCGGCGGTTTCGTGGTCGCGGAAGAGGCTCCGGGCTGAGTCGCGGTGCAGGTATCGCGGCGGCACCGGATGGATGGCGGCCGGCGTGGCTTGTGCAGCGGCGGCGAGGCCCCGTAGAATGGCCTGTTTTCGGGGGTTCGTCGGCCTGGTGCCGGCGCTTCCAATGGATTGGCTCGCGCCAATGCGGGCGAAAGTGGCGGAATTGGTAGACGCACCAGATTTAGGTTCTGGCGGGTAACTCCGTGAGGGTTCGAGTCCCTCCTTTCGCACCATGGCGCAGCGCAGGCGCGTCGGCTCCTCGCCAAGAGGCCACCGCCATACTTGGTTATCTCAGGAGTGGTCATGCAGGTTTCGGTAGAAAACGTCGACAAGCTGGAGCGCAAGCTCACCGTCAAATTCCCCGCCGAGCGGCTGGAAACCCAGGTCGCTTCGCGGATCTCGGAAATGAGCCGCACCGTTCGCCTGAAAGGCTTCCGCCCGGGCAAGGTGCCGGTGACCGTGGTCCGTCAGCGCTACGGCGCCCAGGTTCGTGGCGAAGTGCTGTCCGACCTGATCGGCAGCACCCTGCGCGAGGCCGTGGAAAAGGAAAACCTGCGTCCGATCGCCAACCCCGCGGTGGACACCACCGGCGCCGCCGAGAATGGCGAAATCGCCTATACCGCCACTTTCGAGGTGATGCCGGAATTTCCGGAAATCGATGTGTCGGCTCTTGAAGTGACCCGCCAGACCGCCGAAGTCAGCGAAGCCGACATCGACAAGATGGTCGAGACCCTGCGCATGCAGCGTCGTCATTTCGACGAGGTCGAGCGCGCTTCGCAGGAAGGTGACTTCGTGCTGTTCGACTACGCCGCCACCACCGCTGACGGCCGCTTCCCGGCCGAGGGTCTGGAGCGGGGCGGCAGCGTGCTGGGTTCCGGCAACCTGTTCAAGGAAATGGACGAGGCCCTGACCGGTCACGCCGCCGGCGACAGCTTCAAGGCATCGATCAGTTTTCCGGAAAACTTCCGCAATGCGGATCTGGCCGGCAAGTCGGCCGAGGTCGAATTCATCGTGATCAAGGTCCAGCAGCCGGTGCTGCCGGAAGTCGATGCCGATTTCATCCAGCTGTTCGGGATCGCCGACGGCGATGTGGAGACCTTCCGCAAGGAAGTGCGCGGCAATCTGGAGCGCGAGCTGAAGGCGGCCCTGCTGGCCCGTCTGAAGTCTTCGGTCGCCGAAGCGCTGGCCAACAGTTTCGACATCGACGTGCCCAAGGGGCTGGTCCAGGGCGAAGCCCGTGAAATGGCGCAGCAGAGCGTTCCGCGCGGCCAGCAGGCGCCGCAGGAACTGGTCGAGCAGGCTGTCGGGTTTGCCCGCAAGCGCGTGCAGGCCGGTCTGCTGATCGGCGAAATCGCCCGCAAGCAGCAGCTGACCCTGGATCGCAGTCGGGTGGCCGAGCAGCTGGCGGCCATTGCCTCGACGTATGAAGAGCCGGAAAAGGTCATTGAAGTTTACAACTCCGACCCCCAACTGATGTCTGGTCTGCAGAACCGGGTGATGGAAGATCAGGTGGCCGAATGGGTTGCCGATCACGCCAAGACCAGCGAAGTCGTGCTGAGCTTTGACGAAATCATGCGTCCGGTTGGCGGCTGAAGCCACAACTCAGGTTCATCCAGCGGAGAAAAACCATGTCTATGGAACCGGTCCACAATTTGAATCTCGTCCCGATGGTGGTGGAACAGACCGCCCGCGGCGAGCGTTCCTATGACATCTACTCGCGCCTGCTCAAGGAGCGGGTGATCTTTCTGGTGGGCGAGGTCAATGATCAGGTCGCCAACGTCCTGATCGCGCAGATGCTGTTCCTGGAGTCGGAAAACCCGGACAAGGACATCCATCTGTATATCAACAGTCCGGGCGGTGTCGTCACCGCCGGGCTGGCGATCTATGACACCATGCAGTACATCAAGTGCGATGTCAGCACCATGTGCGTGGGTCAGGCCTGCAGTGCGGCCTCGCTGCTGCTGATGGCCGGCGCGAAGGGCAAGCGTTTCTCGCTGCCCAATTCGCGGGTGATGATCCACCAGCCGTCGGGCGGTGCCCGCGGCCAGGCTACGGATATCGAGATTCAGGCGCAGGAGATTCTCTATCTGCGTCGCAAGCTGAATCAGATCTACGTGGATCACACCGGTCAGCCTCTGGAAAAGATCGAACGGGACATGGAGCGCGATCGCTTCATGAGCGCCGAGACAGCCAAGGAATACGGGCTGATCGACGAAGTCCTGGACCGTCGCGCTACCGAGACGGTCAAGTCGGCCTGATCGGCGAACCATGCCAGGGCTGGGCACGGCGTTCCGTATCTGGATGCAGGTACGGAACGCTGTGCTATTCTCGTGACAAAATGAATAAACAGCAGGACTGAAAGCATGAGCGACGAGCGGCAAAGTCGTTCCAACGACGGCGGAAAGATTCTCTATTGCTCCTTCTGCGGCAAGAGCCAGCATGAAGTGCGCAAGTTGATTGCCGGCCCTTCGGTATTCATCTGCGATGAATGCGTGGAGCTGTGCAATGACATCATCCGTGAAGAGTTGGAAGAAAAGGCAGCCTCCGGGCGCAGCCATCTGCCCAAGCCCCGCGAAATCATGGACGCGCTCGACCAGTACGTTGTCGGTCAGACGCGTGCCAAGAAGTCGCTGGCCGTGGCGGTGTACAACCATTACAAGCGGATCGAATCGCGTCAGAAGAGTGACGAGGTCGAGCTGGGCAAGTCCAATATCCTCCTGATCGGTCCCACCGGATCGGGCAAGACGCTGTTGGCTGAAACCCTGGCCCGACTGCTGAACGTGCCTTTCACCATCGCCGATGCGACCACGCTGACCGAAGCCGGCTATGTCGGCGAGGACGTGGAAAACATCATCCAGAAGTTGTTGCAGAAGTGCGACTACGACGTGGAGAAGGCCCAGTCCGGCATCGTCTACATCGACGAAATCGACAAGATCTCCCGCAAGAGCGAGAACCCGTCCATCACCCGCGACGTGTCGGGCGAGGGCGTGCAGCAGGCGCTGCTGAAGCTGATCGAAGGCACCTTGGCCTCGGTGCCGCCGCAAGGTGGTCGCAAGCATCCGCAGCAGGAATTCCTGCAGGTCGACACCAAGAACATTCTGTTCATCGTCGGTGGCGCCTTTGCCGGCCTGGACAAGGTGATCCAGCAGCGTGCCGAGACCACCGGCATCGGCTTCTCGGCCGAGGTTCGCAGCAAGGAGCGCACCACCAATCTGGGGCGGTTGCTGGCGGATGTGGAGCCGGGTGATCTGGTACGTTATGGCCTGATTCCGGAATTTGTCGGTCGTCTGCCGGTGATAGCGACGCTGGACGAGCTGGATGAGGCCGCCCTGGTCAAGATCCTGACCGAGCCGAAGAATGCGGTGACCAAGCAGTTCAAGCGCCTGTTCGAGATGGAAGAGGCCGAGCTGGAATTCCGCCCGGAGGCTTTGCAGGCCATTGCCCGCAAGGCGCTGAAGCGCAAGACCGGCGCGCGTGGTCTGCGTACGATTCTGGAGCAGGTGCTGCTGGATACGATGTACGAGCTGCCGTCACTGGAGCATGTCAGCAAGGTCGTGGTTGACGAAACGGTGATCGATGGCCAGTCCGAGCCGTATCTGATCTACCGCGGCAATCCGCAGCAGCGGATCGCCGGCGAGGGTGGTGACGCGGCCTGATCCGCGCCCCCGCCATCGTGTTGTTCCGCAACGGCCCCGGATGCATTCGGGGCCGTTCGCGTATCGGAACCAGACAATTGATTGCAGCTCCCGGCTTGACTCGGGCGCCCGGTGCCTCCACTTCAGCCTACAGAAGCCCGGCATTGGCCGGATCTGACCCGTCAGCGGGTTCATCTTCGAGAGAATTCTATCGATGGCAAAAAACGCCTCCTCCCCTGTCATCGCCGGCGCCAGCGTAGACGCCTTGCCGGTTCTGCCTCTGCGCGATGTGGTGGTCTATCCCCACATGGTGATCCCCCTGTTCGTGGGCCGTGACAAGTCCATGCGCGCTTTGGAGCGCGCCATGGAGGGTGATCGCCAGATCCTGCTGGTCGCCCAGCGCAGCCCGGACATCGATGATCCGACGGCGGAAGATCTGTACGAGGTCGGCACCCTGGCCGGCGTGTTGCAGCTGCTGAAGCTGCCTGACGGCACCGTCAAAGTGCTGGTGGAAGGGCAGTCGCGTGTGCGGATCAAGGACTACCAGGACGACAGCGAGATGCTGGTCGCCACCGCTCAGGTGATCGAGCCGGTCTACAGCAGCAAGGAGCGCGAGCTGGACGTGGTCTCGCGGACCCTGGTCTCGTTGTTCGAGCAGCTGGTCAAGCAGAGTCGAAAGCTGCCGCCTGAGGTGCTGGCCACCTTGTCGGGCATTGAAGACCCTTCGCGGGTCGCCGATTCGATCGGCGCCCATCTGTCGGTGCGCATTGCCGAAAAGCAGAAGGTGCTGGAAACCGCCGATGTCGGTCAGCGCCTGGAGTTGCTGATTGGTCTGGTCGATGGCGAGATGGATCTGCAGCAGGTCGAGAAGCGGATTCGCGGCCGGGTCAAATCGCAGATGGAGAAGAGCCAGCGCGAGTATTATCTGAATGAGCAGATGAAGGCCATTCAGAAGGAGCTGGGTGACGGCGAGGACGGCGGCAACGAGATCGAGGAGCTGCAGAAAAAGATCGACGGCGCCGGGATGCCACCTGCGGTGCTGACCAAGGCGCGTCAGGAGTTCAACAAGCTCAAGCAGATGTCGCCGATGTCGGCCGAAGCCACTGTGGTGCGCAATTATCTGGACTGGCTGATCGGCGTGCCCTGGAAGAAGAAGGCCAAGGTGCGCAAGGATCTGCAGCTGGCCCAGGACGTGCTGGATGCCGATCACTTCGGTCTGGAAAAGGTCAAGGAGCGGATCCTTGAATATCTGGCCGTGCAGCAGCGCGTGAAGTCGATGAAGGGCCCGATTCTGTGTCTGGTCGGTCCGCCGGGCGTGGGCAAGACCTCGCTGGGGCGCTCCATCGCCAAGGCCACCAACCGTCAGTTCGTGCGCATGAGTCTGGGCGGCGTGCGGGACGAGGCCGAGATCCGCGGCCATCGCCGGACCTATATCGGTTCCATGCCGGGTCGCATCGTGCAGAATCTGAACAAGGTCGGCAGCCGCAATCCGCTGTTCGTGCTGGACGAGATCGACAAGATGGCCATGGACTTCCGTGGCGATCCCTCTTCGGCCCTGCTGGAGGTGCTGGATCCGGAGCAGAACCACAGCTTCAATGACCATTACCTGGAGGTCGACCTGGACCTGTCCGAGGTGATGTGGGTCGCCACGGCCAATTCGCTGAATATTCCCGGGCCGCTGCTGGACCGCATGGAAGTGATCCGGATTCCGGGTTATACCGAGGACGAGAAGCTGGCGATCATGAATCGCTATCTGCTGCCCAAGCAGCTGAAGGCCAACGGCCTGAAGCCCGAAGAACTGGCGGTGGACATCGAGGCGATGCGCGACATCGTCCGCTATTACACCCGCGAGTCGGGCGTACGCAATCTGGAGCGCGAAATTTCCAAGATCTGCCGCAAGGTGGTGAAGGAGCTGACGCTGGCCCAGGTCAAGCCTGCCAAGGCGGCGCCGGCGAAAGCGGTCAAGGCGGGCAAGAAGCCGGCTGCAGCCGCCAAGACATCCAAAAAGCTGGCCATCAAGGTGAATTCCTCCAATCTTGAGGACTATCTGGGCGTGCGTCGTTACGATTTCGGCCGCAAGGAGCAGCAGAACGAAGTCGGTCTGGTGACGGGCCTGGCCTGGACCCAGGTGGGCGGCGACTTGCTGTCGATCGAAGCCTCGGTGGTGCCGGGCAAGGGCCGCCTCGTCAATACCGGGCAGCTGGGTGATGTGATGAAGGAGTCGATCCAGGCGGCGCTGTCGGTGGTGCGGGCGCGCGCCGACCATCTCGGCATCGATTCGGAGTTCCACCAGAAGCTGGACATCCACATTCATGTCCCGGAAGGTGCCACCCCCAAGGACGGTCCCAGTGCCGGTATCGCGATGTGCACGGCATTGGTCTCGGCCCTGACCAAGGTGCCGGTGCGTTCGGAAGTGGCCATGACCGGCGAGATCACCCTGCGTGGTCGTGTCCTGCCGATCGGCGGCCTGAAGGAGAAACTGCTGGCCGCCCATCGTGGTGGCATATCGGTGGTCATCATTCCGGAAGAGAACAAGAAGGATCTGGCGGACATTCCGGCCAATGTCACCCAATCGCTTTCCATCCATCCGGTCAAGTGGATCGATCAGGTGCTCGACATCGCGCTGGAACGCCCACTGGTGCCGGCGGCGGGCAAGGAAGACCCGGCCATTGCGACCGAGACAGGCAGCAAGGACGGGCCGCTGGAGGATGTGCCGGAGAATGCTTCGCGCACCCATTGAGGGCCTCAGGCATCCCGGTTTCGGCCGGGATGCCTGGTGCGCAGAGGGCGCTTCGCGGTGCCCCGGGACCCCGGATCGACGTTGTCGATGGTCCCGCAGGTCGCCGGATCGGACGCGAATCGGTCCGATTCCGGTCAAACCCTTGCTGCGGCTTGTGTTGCGGCCCTTGTGAGCCGCTGGTATAAATGCCTCACCGCGGTAGTCGGTTCGTGGCGCAGTCAGGACTGGACAGTGGATAGTTGACGGCGTCCGGGTGGCGCCCATTGCTGTTATTCCCGCGATGTCGCAGGCCAGGCCTCGCGATGTCGCCCAACTTGCTTTATTAGGGAGTGTTTCGATGTCCGTGAACAAAACCGATCTGATCAATGCCATTGCCGAGTCGGCCGAGCTGACCAAGGCTGATGCCGGTCGCGCGCTGGAAGCGTTCTTCGAAGTGGTCAAGGCCAGCCTGAAGAAGGGTGACGATGTGTCGGTGGTGGGTTTCGGTACCTTTACGGTCCGCACCCGTGCCGCTCGCACCGGTCGCAATCCGCGTACCAATGAAACCATCAAGATCAAGGCTTCCAAGGTTCCCGCATTCAAGGCTGGCAAGGCCCTCAAGGATGCGGTAAACTAAGCAGCTCAGCCCAAGGGCTGGGGGCGCTTAGCTCAGCGGTAGAGCGTCGCCCTTACAAGGCGAGGGTCGTAGGTTCGATCCCTACAGCGCCCACCAAATTGCGGAGCGGTAGTTCAGCTGGTTAGAATGCTGGCCTGTCACGCCGGAGGTCGCGGGTTCAAGTCCCGTCCGCTCCGCCATCATGCCAAGGGCGCCAGTCGGCGCCCTTTGTTTTTCCTGGACACGCCAGGGCGTGTCCTTCTCCAGTGCGCGAGTACAAGTACATGCTGCAGGCGTTGCGTAACAAGCTCCACGGATGGCCTTCGATTCTGGTTCTGGGTATCTGCGTCTTTGCCGTTGCATTTTTCGGCATCGAATCGTATTTCATGACGGATACCGATACGTTTGTCGCCAAGGTCGGCAAGCACGAGATCAGTCAGCAGCAGTACCAGGATCGCCTCAACCAGATGCGTCAGGATGCGGCCTCCCAGCCGGGCGGGCAGAGCGATCCGGCGATCTTTGATCAGCTCGCCACCAAGTTGCGGGTGGTCAATGCCCTGGTCGACCAGCAGTTGCTGAGCGAGCATGAAGACAGTCTGGGCATGGTGGTGCCCAATGCCGCCGTCAGCGCCTACATCGCCAGCCTGCCGGCTTTCCAGGTGAACGGTCATTTCGACAAGAACACCTATTTCGCCCTGCTGGCTGCCCAGCGCATGGCGCCGGCTACGTTCGAAAACCAGGTGCGTACCTCGCTGGCTCTGCAGCAGCTGCCCAATGCGATCTCGGCAGGGGCTCTGGTGACCCCCGATGAAGTCCAGCGCTTTCTGGATCTGCGCCTGCAGCGTCGCGATATCCGCTATCTGCTGCTGGCTCGGCAGAATCCTGCGGATACCACGGTCAGCGACAGCCAGATCGCGGCCTGGTATCAGGCCCATCAGGCCGATTACATGCGGCCCGAGCAGGTCTCGCTGAGCTATGTGGAGATCAAGCCCGCCACGGGTTCTGGCGCCGCGTCCGGCGAGCCGACCGAGGCGGATCTGCACAGCCTGTACGACAAGGAAAAAAGTCGCTTCGTGCAGCCCGAGCAGCGCGAACTGTCGCATATCCTGATCAGCCTGCCGCACAATGCGACGCCTGCCCAGCAGAAGGCCGCGCTGGCCAAGGCCCAGAGTATCGCCGCGGGGCTGACACCGGCCAATTTTGCCGAACGGGCCCGCAAGGATTCCGATGACCTGGGCTCGCGCAGCCAGGGCGGCGATCTGGGCTGGCTGGAAAAGGGCGTGGCCAATGCCGCCTTCGACGCCACCGCTTTCTCGATGAGCAAGGGCCAGATTTCCAGGCCGGTGCTGTCGCCTGACGAGGGTTACCACATCATCTGGCTGCGTGATGTCCGCAGCGGTGATGCCAAGCCTTTCGCCGAAGTCCGTGGTCAGCTGGTGGACAGCTGGAAGAAAGAGCATCTTGACCGCGAGTACAACGAGCTGGCCGGCAAGCTGACCGACGCCACCAATGCCAACCCTTCCTCGCTGGGGCCGGCTTCGCAGGCGCTGCATCTGCCGATCCAGACCACACCGCTGTTCAGTCATGCCGGCGGTGCCGGGATTGCGGCTGACCCGAAGGTGATCGCCGCCGCGTTCTCGGATGATGTGCTGCATCAGGGCAACAACTCCAATCTGATCGAGCTGGGCCACAATCACTCGGTGATCGTGCATGTCGACCAGCACCTGCCGCAGGCGCCGCGCGCACTGGCCGATGTCCGTGCGGATGTGGTCAAGGCCGTACTGAGCCAGCGTGCCGACACGGCGGCTCAGGCCGCCGCCCAGGCCCTGCTGGTGCGGCTGCAGAAGGGTGATGACATCCAGGCGGTCGCCGACAGCGTCGGCAGCAAGGTCCAGACCGTGAAGAACGTGCTGCGTGAATCCCCGGAGAATCCGGCCAGCCTGCCGGTGGCGGTGATCGACAAGGCCTTTTCGCTGCCGCGTCCGGCCGGTGGCAAGCCGGTGTATGCCTCGGTGGATCTGGGTGACGGCAGTGCCGCCCTGATCGCCCTGGACCAGGTCCAGGGGGCTGACGACAGTCGCATCTCCGATCAGCAGCGCAAGGCCCTGGCCGCGCAGATGGCGCAGGCCTACGGCACGCAGGAAGTGATGAATTACATCGACGACCTGCGCCGGCATACCAAGGTCGAGATCTTCCAGAGCCGACTGTAGCCATTCGCCGTCCCCTCGGGCGGATCATGGGTCCGCCACTGCCAGGCCGGGATGCGCAAGCTCCCGGCCTGGTGCGTTTCAGGGGGCTTCGCCAGACTGCTGCAAGGCATCGGTGCGACGGGTAATGGCGGCCACGCATTCGCGGATGGCCGGCAGCTGTTCATCGGGTGCCAGAAAGTGCAGCTGGGCGGTTCCGTGGTGGCTGAAGTGCTCCTTGCCCAGGCGTGCCTCCAGAGGCAGCAGCCTGGCCTTGAGCAGGGCCAGATCGCGCAGCTCGCAATCGACCTGCCAGGCGCTGCTGGCGCGGATCGGTTCATAGCGCGCTTCGCGCAGACATTCGGCTGCGGTACCGCCATAGGCGCGGACCAGGCCGCCGGTCCCCAGTTTGATGCCGCCGAACCAGCGGATCACCACCACGACCAGCTGATCGGCCTGGCGGCCGTCGATGGCTTGCAGGATGGGGCGCCCGGCGGTACCACCCGGCTCGCCGTCATCGCTGAAGCGGTAGTCTTCGCCCATGCGCCAGGCCCAGCAGTGATGTCGTGCATCTGCATGGTGCAGGCTCTTGATGATGGCCAGTGCGGCATCTGGCTGCTGTACCGGGCGGGCCAGGGCCAGAAAGCGGCTTTTCTTGATCTCCTGACTGAATTCGCAGGCTTCGAGCAGTTGTAGGCGGACGGACATGGGGACGGATCCGGGCAACGGACGAGCGGAAGGTCGTGACCTGAAGGCCGTGGCGGACCCTGTCGCCGGTCATGGTTCCCGCTCTCGGGGCCACATGCTACCGTTGTCGATTGCGGTTTGGGAGTGATGCATGAAGACGCGGCTGGCCTTTGGCCTTGTGATGGCATTGAGTGGTGCCTGTTCGATCATTGGCGGTCCGGCACGGGCGGCGGACTTGTCCGCAGGCGCTGCAGCCGTGCAGCCGGAATCACCTGCAGGACTGATGCAGTTGCCCGCGGTCATCGAGCGGGTCCGCAAGCAGTTCCAGGTTCCTGGGCTTGCGGTGGCCATCGTCAAGGACGGCAAGCTGGTGCTGGCCCGCGGCTATGGTGTGCGGCGGCTGGGTCAGCCTGCCACAGTGGATGGCCAGACCCTGTTCGCGATCGCTTCCAATACCAAGGCCTTTACCGCCACCGCGCTGCAGATGCTGGCCGAGCAGGGCAAGCTGGACATGGACGGTCGGGTCACCGACTACCTGCCGGGCTTCCAGATGTCCGATCCCTACGTGACCCACGAGATGCGGATCCGTGATCTGCTGGCCCATCGCAGCGGTTTGAGTCTGGGGGCCGGCGACCTGCTGTACTGGCCGCCGACCCGCTACAGCGCGCAGGAGGTGGTCGAGCACCTGCGCGATGTACCCCTGACGTCCGGTTTCCGCAGTCACTACGCCTACGACAACATCCTGTTTGATGTGGCGACACTGGTCATCGAAAAGGTATCCGGCATGTCTTATGCCGATTTTGTCCGGCAGAAGATCCTGTTGCCCGCCGGCATGAACCAGACGCTGGTGCATGACCACACGCTTCCTGCCGGCCTTGATGTCGCCACCGGTCATGCGCTGGCCAATTTCAGCCAGTTGCAGACGGTGCCGGAAATGACCTGGGCCAACAACCTCGGGGCGGGCAGCCTGTACTCCAATGCCGACGACATGGCGCGCTGGATGAATATCCTGCTGGCAGGCGGTGCCTTGCCGTCCGGGCGGCATCTGTTCAGCACGGCCAGTCGCGACCAGATGTGGACGATGCTGACGCCGATCCCGGTACCGCCGGCTTCCGTGTCGCAGCTGGAGGCGGCTAGGCCGAACTACCTTGGCTATGGCGAAGGTTTCTTCCTGTCCGATTACCAGGGCCAGCGCCTGGTCTGGCATACCGGCGGCTGGCCCGGCATGGTCTCGCGGATCACCCTGGTGCCGGGTCTGGACCTCGGTGTGGCCGTGCTGACCAACCAGGAATCCGGTGCGGCCTTCAATGCGGTCACCATGACCATTCTCGATGCCTATATGGGTCGCTCCGGCATCGACTGGACGGCGGCCTATGCGGCAGCGGCCGACAAGGCCGCCGGCACGGCTGACAGTGAGGTCGCCCGTCATCAGGCGGCCCGGTCGCGGCAGGCGCCGCCGTCGCTGCCCCTGGAGGGCTACGTGGGGACCTATCACGATCGCTGGTACGGTGATGTGGTGATCCGGCGGATCAAGGGGCAGCTGCGGCTGAGCTTCAGCAAGACGCCCTTGCTGGTCGGCACACTCGAGCCCTGGCAGCACGACAGCTTCGTGGTGCACTGGGACGATCGGAGCCTGAATGCCGATGCCTTCGTGGACTTCAGTCTGGACGAGGACGGCAAGGTGATTTCGGCGCGGATGCATCCGGTATCGGCCCGCACCGACTTCAGTTTCGACTTCCAGGATCTGCGGCTGCAGCGTCAGCCAGCAGTTGCTCACTGATCGTCAGGCGAGCCGGTCTGAGGATGCGAGGCCTGCACATGGACAAGGAGATGGCTTTGAGGACTGATTTCGGTCGTGCGATCGCCGCTCTGCTGCTGACCTGCGGGTTGGCGGGTTGCGGCGCCGAGCCGGAAGCTCTGCCTACGGGCACGAGCCTGTTCCGGGTACATATGGAGACCGCCGGCACGGGACCGGCTTCCGGCCGTCTGCTGGTGTTTGCCGAGAGTGTGCAGGTCGCCGAAGCGGAGCAGAGCGGCGGCGCTCCGGTGACAGCCGTGGATGTGAATCCCCTGGCCGCGAGCAAGGTTACTGTGGCGGCCCGCAATGTGGCCTGGCTGGGCCAGCACCGCAGTGTCGTGATCGATGGCGACGATCTGGCGTTTCCCAGTCGTTATTCCAACCTGCCGCAAGGCGATTACTACGTGCAGGCCGTGCTGGATGTGAACCGCGACTACAATTATCGCGGACGCAGCGCGGGTGATCTGCTGAGCAAAGTAGTCAGGATCCATTTGCCGATGCAGCATCCGGAGGATCTGGTGCTGGATCATGTCGTACCCGCCAAGGATCCCTGGCATCCGGGTACAGTCTCGCCGGACATTCAGGCGGCGCTGGATGCGGCCCGGCCTCACACCCATCTGGTCGATTTCCAGAGCCCTCTGTTGACCGGTTTCTGGGGCCGGCGGATCGACATGCGCGGCTGGGTGCTGACGCCGCCCGGCTACGAGGATGGCCATCAGTCCTATCCCACGGTGTATTACACCCAAGGCTTCGGCGGCGACAACGCGCATGCGGTGCCGGTACTCGCCAGGATCTATGCGGCGATGCGCGACGGTTCGATGCCGCCGATGATCTGGGTGGCGCTGGATGAATCCAGTCCGACCGGCACCCACGAGTTTGCCGATTCGGTCAACAACGGGCCCTGGGGGCAGGCCTTGACCACGGAGCTGATACCCTCGCTGGAGCGGGATTACCGGATGGATGCCCGTGCCAGCGGGCGGTTCCTCAACGGTCACTCGTCCGGCGGCTGGGCCACCCTGTGGTTGCAGACGCGTTACCCGCAGATTTTCGGGGGCACCTGGTCGACCTCGCCCGACCCCAGTGATTTCCATGATTTCACCGGACCGGATCTGTACGCACCCCATGCCAATGTCTATGTCCGCACCGATGGCAGTGCCTGGCCGCTGGTGCGCGATCATGGCCAGGTGCAGGCCACCTTTGAACAATTTGCGAAGCTGGAGCAGGTGCTGGGTCCATATGGCGGACAGATGGCTTCCTTCGAGTGGGTGTTCTCGCCACGTGGCGCGAATGGCCGGCCGATGCCGATGTTCAACCGCTATACCGGCGCCGTGGATCCGGCAGTGATCCGCTACTGGCGGGATCACTACGATATCGCCTGGCGTCTGGCGCATGAATGGCCGGCCCTGAAGCCTGACCTGGATGGCAAGATCCATCTTTATGTCGGTACGGCCGATACCTTTTACCTCGACGGTGCCGCACATCGACTGAAACACGTGCTGGATGGTCTGGGGGCGCGCAGCGATATCCGCTTTCTGCCGGGACGCAGTCATTTCGATCTGTATGTGCAGGGAGATGACAGGCAGGCGCTGCTGAAGCAGATCAGCTGGGACATGTATGCCATCGCGCGTCCTGCCGCCTCGCGCCGCACCTCAGGGCCCTGAGGCGCGGGCGTAATGGTATCGGGTGATCACGGCGGTCCTTGCCGGATATCGCGTGGCGCGTGATGGCGGGGAGGGGCCAGGAGGGTGTCGTGCGCACCCGTGGCGGCGAGTGGTCGTTCGGGTTTCCGGGGCTGTGCCGCTCAGGACCGGGCAGGATTCTCCATGCCGGACACTGTCTGCCGGGCCAGGGCCTGCAATCGAGGTTCGCCCGAGCCTTGCAGCTGGCGCAGCAATTCGGCGCGATAGGCCTTGGGCGCCTGATCCAGGGCTTTTTGCAGCAAGGGCAGGGCATCCTCGGGTCGGCCTTGTTCGACCAGTACCGAGGCCCAGCTGGCGAGTCCCCGGTAATCACCGGTAGCGGCCGCCCGACGATACAGGTCGAAAGCGCGGGCGCGGTCCATCGGGACCACCCAGCCGTGCTCGTAATATTGCCCCAGGAAATGCATGGCCCGGCCATGACCCAGTTCGACGGCGCGGGCGAAGGTGGCCAATGCTGCCGGCGGATCGCGCGGCACGCCACGACCATGGGCCAGGCAGTGCGCATAGTTGTAAAGACCCCAGTCCAGCCCGGCTTCGGCCGCACGCTTGAACCAGATCGCGGCCAGCAGATTGTCCACGGGACCGCCCCAGCCGTTCTCATGGCAGCGGCCGAGCATGTTCATGGCCATGGGCTGACCCTCATGGGCAGCGCGGGCAAACCAGTAGCGGGCTTCCTCCGCGGAGCGTGGCAGGCCATGACCATCCAGACAGAGCTGGGCCAGCAAGGTCTGGGCGGCCGGCTCGCCTCGTTTGGCATGTGCCTGAAGATAGGCCGCGGCGGCGGTCGGTGAGGTGCTCAGCAGCGACTCGACATGGCGAGGATCAAAGTCGGGGGCGCCGATATTCGGCGCCTTCTCGGCGGCTTCGGCCATGGGGCGGCTCATTCGCCGACCCACTGTCGCAGCAGATTGTGATAGATCCCGGTCAGATTCAGCAGCACGGCCGGATCGGCATGGTCTTGCGCGGTCAGGGTCTGGATATTCACATCGAGCTCGAACAGCAGCTCGCGCTGACTGTCCTGGCGTACCATGCTCTGCAGCCAGAAAAAACAGGCGGTCCGCGCGCCGCGGGTGACCGGTTCGACCTTGTGCAGGCTTGTGGCGGGATACAGCAGCAGGTCGCCGGCCGGCAGTTTGACCGTATGGGTGCCGTAGCGATCGCGGATCACCAGGCCGCCGCCGTCGTAGCTGTCCGGTTCGCTGAGAAACAGTGTGCACGAGAGATCGGTGCGTACCGGCAGTGGCGGTTGACGGCGGCGATCGTAGCGCACGGCATTGTCGACGTGATAATCGAATTGTTCGCCGATACCGTAGCGGTTGAACAGCGGGGGATAGATGTGTCGCGGCAGGGCCGCCGAGAAGAAGGTGGGGTGTCCGAGCACGGCGGCTTCGACGATGCCCCCCAGTTCGATGGCCAGTGGATCGCTTTCACGCAATTGCCGGTTCTGCTTGGCCTGGGCGGACTGGTAACCGGCGGTGATGCGGCCGTCCTGCCAGTCCGCCTGGTCGAGTCTGGTCTGGAAGTGCCCGAGCTGATCGGCTGTCAGGACCTGGGGGATGTGCAACTGCATGGGCGTCGTTATCCATTGAGGCGGGCCCGGACTGGATGGCGGGCATGGCGTGGCAAAGTCGCGACATTAGTGCAAGTGCGAATGATCCGCAATTGCGACATGCGGTTGCAGCGTGCTGTCCGTATCGGTGCGGACCGGCTTCAGTGCGCAGCCGGCGTCTTGCTTTTGCAGCGGCAGAGGTCGCTGATCACGCATTGCGGGCAGTCCGGCTTGCGGGCCTTGCAGACATAGCGGCCGTGCAGGATCAGCCAGTGGTGGGCATCCTGCTTGAACTCGGCGGGCACCACTTTTTCAAGCTTGGCCTCGACCGCATTGACGTCCTTGCCCGGTGCCAGTCCGGTCCGGTTGGAGATCCGGAAGATATGGGTGTCCACGGCAATGGCAGGCACCCCGAAGGCCGTATTGAGGACCACGTTGGCCGTTTTGCGGCCCACACCGGGCAAGGCTTCCAGGGCCTTGCGATCTGCGGGTACTTCGCCGTCGTGCTGCTCGACGATGATCTGGCTCAGGGCGGCGACGTTGCGGGCCTTGCCATTGAAAAGGCCCAGGCTGGCGATATAGGGTCTGATGCCGTCTTCGCCCAGAGCGGCCATGGCCTGCGGGGTGGGCGCGACGGGAAACAGCCGGCGAGTGACCTTGTTGACGCCGACATCGGTGGACTGGGCAGAGAGCGTGACCGCGACCAGCAACTGGAAGGGCGTGCCGTACTCCAGTTCGGTGGTGGGGTGCGGGTCCAGTTCCCGCAGGCGGCTGAACAGTTCGATGACGTCTTGACGCTTCATGCGGAGGAGGAACCTTGTTCACGGGCCTTGCGGCGGGCCAGCGCGGCTTGCACCGGACTGAGTCCGGCGCTGGCGACCTCGTTCTTGCGGGCCTGCAGTTCTTGTTCACGGCGGGCGGCTTCGGCGGCCTGGCGCTGCTGCAGACGCTGAAACCGGTGTCGTGCCTGATCGGCGTGGGCCTGGTCGAGCTGGGCGGCCGGCATGGCTTCCAGGCTGATGCAGTCCACCGGGCAGGCTGGAACGCACAGCTCGCAGCCGGTGCAGAGATCGCTGATGACAGTGTGCATGGCCTTGGCGGTGCCCAGGATGGCATCGACCGGGCAGGCCTGGATGCATTTGGTGCAGCCGATGCAGTCGGCCTCCACGATGCGCGCCAGCTGGCGCGGGTGCTCATGACCGCAGGCAGGGTCCAGCGGCAGCGGTGGCTGGTCCAGCAGCTCGGCCAGGCGGGCGATGCCTTCGGTGCCACCCGGCGGACAGCGGTTGATGGCGGTGCGGCCTTCGGCAAGAGCTTCGGCATAGGGGCGGCAGCCTTTGAAGCCGCACTGACCGCACTGGGTCTGGGGCAGCAAGGCATCGATCTGGCTGACGCTGGGCACGTGACTGGATATGGGCATGGGGCGTGTAGCTGCTCAGCCTTGCAGGCCGTGATAGACCTGTTCGATGCCGTTGATCACGAACTGCACGCCCATGCATACCAGGATAAAGCCCATCAGGCGCGAAATGGCATCGATACCGCTGTGGCCAAGCATGCGCATGATGGGGTTCGCCGCCCGCAGCACCAGCCAGCAGATCAGTCCGGTCAGTGCGAACGAGGTCACCGCAGCACTCTGGAACATCCAGGTGGGGACATGCGCGGGCACGGTGGCGGAGGCACTGATGATAAAGGCGATGGTGCCGGGGCCGGCCGTGGTCGGCATTGCCAGCGGCACGAAGGCGATGCTCTGGCTGCCACCTTGACGGGGCGTGCCGCTGTCCAGAGCGTCCTTGGGAAACAGCATCTGGAAGCCGATATGGCCGACGATCAGGCCGCCGGCGATGCGCAGTCCGGGCAGGGATATCGCGAACAGGTTGAGGATGGCCTGGCCGGCATAGAACGAGATCAGCAGGATCAGGAATACGTAGACCGAGGCCTGCAGTACCTGCCGGTTGCGTTCGGCCGGCTCGAGATGGGAGCCGATGCCCAGCAGCACGATGACGCTGGTCAGGGGATTGGCCAGGGGAAGGAGACCGATCAGGCCGACACCGACCATGGACAGGAATGCCATCATGCGATCTCCTTCGCTGCGTTCAGCGGACGGTGGCCCCGGCCGCGGCGCCGTTGTCGGCGTCGAGCAGGAACAGGTCGCTGCCGCCGTCACCGGCCGACAGGATCATGCCTTCGGAGATGCCGAAGCGCATCTTGCGGGGCGCCAGATTGGCCACGAAGACCACCGAGCGGCCGACCAGACGTTCCGGCTGCGGATAAGCGGCGCGGATGCCGGAGAAGATCTGGCGCTTGCCCAGCGGGCCGGCATCAAGTTCGAAGCGCAGCAGCTTGTCCGAGCCTTCCACCAGCTCGCAGACCAGGACCTTTCCGATCCGCAGGTCCAGCTTGGCGAAGTCGTCGATGCCGATGATCGGGGTTTCGGGGGCGGTCGGGGTTTCGGGGCTGGTGCTTGCGTTCACGGTGACAGTCTTCTTGGTGGATGAGGATGTAGATATGGTGCCGGTCGCCTTGGCGGCCGGGGCCGGTTCGTCCGGCGCGGAGCCGATCGAGCTCCTGGAGGCTTCGACCATGGCTTCGATCTGTTTTGGATCAATCCGTCCCAGCAGGGGCTGGAAGGCTTGCACGGTGTGCCCCAGCAGCGGCTGGAGAACATCGTCGAAATGGGTGATCGATCGGTCCAGAAACTGCTCGGCCAGGGCGACGGTCTTCGGCAGGATCGGCTTCAGCAGAGCGCTCAGCAGATGGAAGGCCGACAGCGCGAAGGTGCAGGTCTGGTGCAGCGCTTCGCGCTGATCCGGATCCTTGGCCTGCTTCCAGGGCATCTGCTCGGCGATATAGGCGTTGACCAGATCGGCGATGGCGATGAAGCGGCGGGTGACCTCGGCGAACTGGTCGTCGCGGTACAACTGCCCGATGTCGCCGTATTGGGCCAGCAGTTGCTGCCACAGCGCGGCCTCGGGGGCCGCCAGCCGATCGGCCAGCCGCCCCTGGAAATGGGTGTGCACAAAGCCCGCGGTACGGCTGGCGATATTGGCCCACTTGCCGACCAGATGGGAGTTGACCCGTTCCTCGAAGGCTTTCAGATCCAGGTCGACATCGACCGGCGTATCGCTGAGCATGGTAGCGAAGTAGTAGCGCAGCACTTCCGGATGCAGACCTGATTGCAGATAGGTCCGGGCCTGGATAAAAGTGCCGCGCGACTTCGACATCTTGGCGCCGTTGACAGTCAGATAGCCGTTGACATGCAAGGCCGTGGGCACGCGCATGCAGGCGCCGTGCAGGGTGGCCGGCCAGAACAGGCCATGGAAATTGATGATGTCCTTGCCGATGAAATGGTGCAGCTCGGTATCGCTGCCGGCATCCATGTAATCGTCGAAGTTCATGCCGCGCTGGCGGCACAGCGCAAGGAAGCTGGCCAGATAGCCGATGGGGGCATCCAGCCAGACATAGAAGAACTTGCCCGGCGCCTCGGGTATCGGAAAGCCGAAGTAGGGGGCGTCGCGGGAAATGTCCCAGTCCTTCAGGCCCAGATCCAGCCATTCGCGCAGCTTGGCGATGACGCCGCTGTTGGCGACCGGGCCACCGGTCAGCTTGCCGCCGAACCAGTCGTCCAGCAGGTCATGGAATTTCGACAGTTCGAAGAAATAATGCTCGGATTCGCGCAGTACCGGAGTGGCGCCGGACACTACCGAGTAAGGGTTGATCAGGTCGGTGGGGGCGTAGGTCGCGCCGCAGTGCTCGCAGTTGTCGCCGTACTGGTCCGGCGTGCCGCATTTGGGGCAGGTGCCCTTGATGTAGCGGTCGGGCAGGAACATCTGCCGTTCCGGATCGAACAGCTGCTGGATCGACCGCGTCGCGATATAGCCGGCCTGCTTCAGACGCAGATAGATGGTGCTGGCCAGCACCTGGTTTTCCGGCGTGTGCGTGCTGTGGTAATGATCGTAGCTGAAGCTGAAATCGGCGAAATCGGCCTCGTGACTGGCCAGCACGCCGGCAATGAAGTCTTCGGGGCTGAGTCCGGCCTTTTCCGCCGCCAGCATGATCGGCGTGCCATGGGCGTCGTCGGCCGCCACATAGGTCACGTCATGGCCGCAAAGCCGTTGCGCCCGTACCCACATGTCCGCCTGCATGTAACCCAGCATGTGGCCGAGGTGCAGCGGGCCATTGGCATAGGGCAGGGCATTGGTGACGAGAATTCGGCGAGACATGGGGGACCGTGCATGGGACAGGACGGGCCATTATGCCATGACGGTCGTACTCGTCGTGGCATGCGGCGCGCGGGCCTGTCCGCAAGGGTGTCCCGGCCGGATTTCTCTGGCGGGTCGGCCTGGGTGTCCGGTCGCCATCGTCCTGAAGGCTTTGATGGTTTATCGGTGCGCCCATCTCCAAGCGGACCCGGGTCAGATCACCCGCCTGCGCGGGCGTTCAGCCGGCCGCGTCCTTGCGGACCCAGGTCTGGCTGCGGCCCAGCAGCGAAAAGCCGATATAACCGCGCACCGTCAGTTTTTCACCACCCTCTTCAAGATGCAGCTTGACCTTGTAGGTCTTGCCTTTCTTGGGGTCCAGCACATGGCCGCCATCCCAGTCGTCACCATCCTGACGGACGCCCCACATGATCACCATGCCCTCGATGGGCTGGTCATGCTTGTCGCCGTCGCAGCGGGTGCAGTGCGGGTGCTCGCCGTCAGCCTTGATCTCGGCCGGCGTGAGATTCAGCAGCTGTTTGACCTGACCTTGCAGCTGGCCGTCGTGCTCGGTGATTTCGACGATGGAGCGTGGTTGGCCGGTTTCATCGTCAATGGTTTGCCAGGTACCTACCGGGCTGTCGTGCTGTGCGGCATGGGCGGTGCCGGCCAGCAACAGCGCGGCGGCCAGGGCGGAGGAGATCAGACGTGTCATACAGGCTCCATACGGATCGGTATGGTGGACAGATTCCGCCGGCCGCGGCAGGCGGTCAAGTTGCAATGCGACATTGTCGGTCCCGTCCCCGGCCTTGTCGATGGCATACTATGCGCTTGCCTACAGTTGCATCTTCGGATACGCATGATCGAGACAAGCGAGACCTCCGTACGCCAATGCCTGGCGTCCCTGGCCGATCCCTACGGCGACACGCCGCTGGGCGGGGCCGTGCGTGCCGTCGGCGTGGACGGTCGCAAGGTATCGGTGGACCTGGCGCTGGGTTACCCGCTGGATGATGGTGCTCGCGCGGAGCTGGCCGCCCTGGTGCAGACGCATCTGCAGGCGCAGCCGGAGATCGAGGCCGCCGCCGTGTCGATCCACAGCCGCATCTACAGCCACCGCGTGCAGCAGGCGCTGGCTCCGCTGGGCGGGGTCAAGAACATTATCGTGGTGGCTTCGGGCAAGGGCGGCGTCGGCAAGTCGACGGTGTCGGCGAATCTGGCACTCGCCTTGCAGGCCGAAGGGGCCCGTGTCGGGATTCTGGATGCCGATATCTACGGTCCCAGCCAGCCGCGGATGTTCGGCGTGGAAGGCAAGCCCGACTCGCCTGATGGCAAGACCATCGTGCCCAAGCAGGCGCACGGCCTGCAGATCATGTCGATCGGTTTTCTGATCGAGGAAGACACGCCGATGATCTGGCGTGGTCCGATGGTAACCCAGGCCATGATGCAGCTGTTGAACGACAGCCGCTGGGAGCAGCTGGATTATCTGATCATGGACCTGCCGCCGGGCACCGGCGACATCCAGCTGACCCTGTCGCAGAAGGTGCCGGTGGCCGGTGCGGTGGTGGTCACCACGCCCCAGGACATTGCCTTGCTGGATGCCCGCAAGGCCTACAAGATGTTCGAGAAGGTCGGCGTGCCGGTGCTGGGGGTGGTCGAGAACATGGCGACCCATATCTGCTCCAACTGCGGTCACGAGGAGGCGATCTTCGGTGCCGGCGGTGGTCGGCAGATGGCCGAGGACTATGCCGTGCCCTATCTGGGCGCCTTGCCGCTGGATATCCGCATCCGCAAGCAGGCGGATGACGGTGCGCCGGTGGTCGCGGCGCTGCCGGATTCGGATCTGGCCGGGCATTACCGTCAGATCGCGCGTCGTGCAGCAGCGCGGCTGGCGGCGCAGCCGCGCAACAAGGCCCTGGGGCTGGGCTCGGTGGTGGTGCAGAACGCACCGGAGGGCTGAGCTCGAGGCCTTCGCTGGCGCTTTGCCCGGCACTCCGCTATTTTTCAACATCATCGTCGCCTTGGGTCCGACTGTTTCCGGCCGCTGTTCATCACGGACCGGCAGCGGCCGACGTTCCGTCTAGGCGCAGCAATGCAAACCTCTGCCTGCTGGCTGGCGGAGTGATTTACCCCATCAAGTCATGGATTGTCAGGAGATTCACGCATGTCCCGAATTACCAAGATGCTGGCGCGCTGCATGCCCGCGCTGCTGGTGCTGAGCACCCTGTTGTTGGCCGGTTGCCATTTCGGCGGCAAAAAGCCTCAGGTGCTGACCTCGACGATGAAGGATCAGTTCGACCTGACCATCCAGGCCTACAAGAACAACCAGTTCGAGCTGGATGGCGCGGTGCTGTCGGCTCTGGATCTGGGCAGCCATTTCGCGTATCTGAAAGAGCAGGGCCAGCTGCCCAAGTCGGTGCTGCTGGAGCGCAGCGATGATTCGAAGATCCGCAAGCGCCATCTGGAATATCTGGCCCGCTTGGTACTGGATTACCATTTCACCGGTTATTACGACGACGGCGGCCAGCTGCGCCGCGTCGATCCGGTCGGCACCAAGGCCCGCCAACTGGAGGACTATCATGCTCCGGTGCATGCCGAATCCAGCCAGGGCAGCGGCATGAGTGCCGGTGGTGGCGGCGGCGCCCCGGGTGCTCCGGGCGGGATGTAAGCTTTCCGGGTCCGGGACGTGCCGTTCCGGACCTTTATCGGTGAGTCAGTGCAGCGGCTTTCATCCTGGCCGCCCGGGGAGATCGGCTGGCAATGAATGCACGAAGGGGAGTCAGATTCGGCAGTCGTGGCATACAGCGCGGGGTTTCTCTGATCGAAGTGCTGGTTGCCGTGCTGGTCTTCGGTATCGGCCTGCTCGGTCTGGCGGCCCTGATCATCGTGTCCCTGCGCTCGACCCAGACGGCCTATCTGCGTACCCAGGCTTCGGTATTGGCCCAAGGCATGAGCAATCGCATGCGGGCAAATCCGGCCGGTGTCTGGGGCGGCAACTACAACGGCAGTTATCCCTTGAGCTCAGGCGGCAGTGCCAGTTGCAGCAGCAGTACCTGCACGCCTGCGCAATTGGCTCAGCAGGACGGTCAGTACTGGAGTCAGGAGCTGGCTGCGGGACTTCCCTCTGCGGCAGCAAGCATTGCCTGTGATGCGGCCACGGCCGGAGCCAGTCCCGACAGTGCTTCGCTGAATGAGCGTCCGCCCTATGGCGGCAATTGCAGCATGAGCATCAGCTGGACCGAGCGTGCCAATGGCGACACCAGCCACAGCTCGGCGGCGACTCAAACTTTTGTCTGGAATTTCCAGCCGTGATCCCATTCAGGTTTCAGTACCGACAGTCGGGCTTAAGTCTGATCGAGCTGATGGTGGCCATGCTGCTGGGCCTGTTGCTGACCGGAGGGATCATCAGCGTGTTTCTGTCCACCTCCGGGAACAGCCGGCAGCAGGCCTTGCAGGCCACCTTGCAGGAAGATGGCCGGTTTGCCCTCTCGCGCCTGAGCGAAGATCTCAGCATGGGCAATGCCCAGTATTGCGCCAGCGTCGGCGGGGCCAGTGTGGCGACCGCCAGCGGTCTGAAAATGGATGCCTATCTGCGCACGCCACAGGTTTATGTCAGTGATATCTCGAGCGTATTGAAGGATCTGACCACGCCTTTCGGGGGCAGTTCCGCCAATGCCTATCCGGCCGTGCCGGCGGCGCCTTACAGCTGGCCGTCGTTCCTGTACATGCGAGGTTATGATTGCGGTCCGGGCTCCTGCAGCCCCGTGGATCCTGCCGCAGGGGGGACCGGACTTCCGCCGTTCGGCACCAACGTAGGCAACCGGGTGATAGGCTCCGACGTTTTGACGCTGCGCTATCTCAACAGCAATGGCGGCTGGGCGATTGACGGGAACTCCAGCAAGGTCGTGACCACCGGCAACTACGTCACGTCGATCGTGATCGTTCCGCAGAGTACCGAGACAGACACTCTGATGGGCGGGCATATCATGATGCTGGCCGACTGCAATGCCGCGCAGGTATTCAGGGGCACGCTGAACGGCAACGGATTTTCGGTAGGCATCGATTATCCAGGCATCACCACGCCTTCAGGGCTGGCGCCGCGATTGTTCGATCTCAATCAGGACCTCGTGAACGTTACCTATTATCTGCAGGTGGTCAGTGACGGCAATGGTCATACCACCGGAGCTTTGATGAGAAGATTGAACGGTGACTCTTCGGGCGCCGAAGTCATCCGCGGCATCGAGCGACTCGATTTCAGTTACGGAGTGATCAACAGTCAGGGCAAGATGCAATACATGACGGCGCTCCAGGTCGACAGTGTCAGTACCTGCCCGGCCGTGGAGCGTTATCCGCTGGCCACCACGCCGGGTTGCCTGTGGCGATTCGTGCAGAGCATCCGGATCAATATCCTGATGGACGGGGAGTCACCGCTCTATTCGCTGCCTGCCAGTCTGCAGAATTATGTCTATCTGCCGGATGGGACTGCCCTGATGGCACCATCGGCGCATGCCATCACGCCGAGCAGTCAGGGTTTTCCGGTGCCGATGATACGGCGTGCCTTTTCCACCACGGTAGCCTTGCGGAATGTCAATCCATGACTCGAAACGGCCTGCCGCGTTCAAGACGGGAGCAGCAAGGCGTCGTGCTGGTGGTCGCACTGGTCTTTCTGCTGCTGCTGACCCTGATGGCGCTGGTCGCTTCAGGGCGCTCCTTGCTGCAGGAACGGATGGCCGGGGCCATGCGCAGTGCCATGCAGGCGCAATGGAGTGCCGAGACGGCCTTGCGCGGTGCCGAATGGCAGTTGTTCCAAGGCAACGCGGTTCCCTGTTATGACTCCAGCAGAACAGTTGGCAGCACCGTGCTGAATTTTCGGCATGCCACCGGCTGGTTTACCACCGGCGGCACCAGTTATCGTCCGATGGACTATACCAGTGTCGGCGGCGTCAATGCCTTGGCCTACAATCCCGTCTATATCATCGAATATCTGGGGCCGGATCGCCTGCCGGGTCAGGGGGCCAGCCAGGCGGTCGAGGTCGGACAATCGGGCGCCAGTACCGGCATGGCCTATATGTACCGGATCACGGCGCGTGCCACGGGCGGCAATCCGAATATTATCCGGGTGGTGGAGTCGACGTTTGCCGCTACCGTGCTTGAATCCTGCGGTCTGAGTTGAGGGCGCCATGAGTTCTTTTGCCGGGGTGTGTCGCCTTTCCGCACAAGTGCTGGTCGCCTTGGTGCTGGCCATGTTCAGTGGGAGCGCGTTGCTGGCCAATACGGTGACCATCAGCAGCACGCCGCCCAGTGTGACGACGCGAGTGGCACCCAATATCGTGGTGACCTTCGATGATTCGGGTTCGATGAATTCGACCTCGATTCCCGACTCGATGGACGGCGAATACAACCAGTCCTTTTATTATTCGTCCAGTTACAATCCGCTGTATTTCAATCCCGATATCACCTATACCGTACCGCCACCACCACCGGGCGGGACAATGGTCGTGCCGACCTATACTCATGCCCCTCGTGATGGTTACTGCGCCAGCCTGGTCAGTGCCGGTTGCTGGAGCCCGAACAATGGCAGTTATCTGACGCCGGCTTACCAGAACCTCAGCACCAGTTTTTATACTGGCTATCTCAGCAATGTCTATGCCGGCAATTCGCCTTGTCCGCGCGATGCAAATGAGCCCGGTGGCTGGTACAACACCAGTAACGGAGTCTGTTCCCAGCTGGATATTCCAGCCAGCTTGCGTGGCACGGTAACCGTCACCAGTACTGTTGCATTGCAGCCCAAGAGTGGCTCGTGCTACAGGGGTTTCTTCAGTTCAGACTGCCCTCCTGAGGGCACCTTTACCAACAACGGCACCACCACGACCACCACAATAAGCTGCAGTTTTCTTATTTGTTCGTATACCACCACGGGTACGACGACCACCACCACCACCACCACCGATCCGGGTGGCTTTTATTACAGCTGCAGTTCTACATCCAATTGCACCTATCATTCGCTGGCCAATGCCTCGGATGCCGTGAAGGCCAATTTCGCAATCTGGTACAGCTATTATCGCACCCGCAATCTGATGGCCCGCGGTGGTATCGGGCGGGTCTTCGGCTCATTGGGTGACAGTGCGGTGCGCGTCGGTTGGCAGACCCTGCAGAGCCAGACGGCAAGCAGTGCCTACAACACCAGTGCCGGCCAGTACCAGGGCCTGGCCTACGGCCCGCTCACCTTGTTGGGCAGCAGCGCTCCCAGCGGCATTCTGCCGCTGGTCAATGCATCAACTGGCTGCAGTTCCACCACCATCAGCAGCGACAGCTGCTGGCGCAGCAAGTTCATGAACTGGGTCTATGGCGTACCGGCCAGCGGCAGCACGCCGACCCGAGTGGCCTTGCAGACCGTGGCCAAATTCTATGGCCAGAAGCTCAGTGCCACGTCGAATGCGACTCGAGGTGCGGCACCATTGTGGAATGACAGTACCAGCACCCCGACCGAGCTGGCTTGCCGCAAGAATTTCAACATGCTGGTGACCGATGGCTATTGGAATGCTGATTCGCCATCGACACCGACCGTGCGGGACTCGACTTCGACGACTTTGCCAGACAATACGGCCTACACCGTCGGGCAGCAGACAAGCGCCGTCTACTGGAATGAGTCATCAAGTTTTCCGGCCTCGCTGGCCAATATTGCTTTCAGCGGCTGGGCCACCAATCTTCGACCGGACCTGCTGCCTCAAAACAATGTGCCGGCTTATTACCCGGATCTCACCACGGGGGTCACGGCGAGCACTGCCAGTGTGAGCAGCACCAGTCCAGGATCCAATCGGGAGGTCTATTTCAATCCCGCGAATGATCCGGCCACCTGGCAGCATATTTCACAGTACATGGTTACCTTGGGAGCCACGGGGACCTTGACGAACAATGCGGCGACCCTGCTTGCCTTGCGTACGGGGCAGCAGGCCTGGCCGACACCGACTACGGCCGGTGGAGCCACCAATATCGATGATACCTGGCATGCCGCGCTCAATTCCCGTGGTGGCTATTTCAGCGCCTCCGACCCGACCACGCTGTACAACTCGCTAAGCACGATTCTGGCTTCAGTGATCGCCAGCAGCAGCTCCTCACTCAATGTCAGTCTGAACGCCCAGACCTTGACGAGCAATTCCGTGGCTTATCTGGCCGGTTACAACACCACCTCCTGGACCGGTACGTTGGCTGCGGAGTCCGTAGGCGCCACCGGAGTGATTGGGGCCAATCTGTGGGAGGCCGGCTCCTTGCTGACCAAACGTGATCTGACTTCCGATCCGCGCGTGCTGGTAACCACCTCCGGGCCAGGGGCCGGTACCGGCATCGCCTTCAACTGGTCCGGTCTCAGTTCGAGCGAGCAGGCGATACTCAATTCCCCGGACGGCAGCGGCGGCAGCAGCGACGGCAACGGTTCTGCGCGGGTGAGCTGGCTCAGTGGCGTGCGCAGCAGCGAGGGAACCTTGTTCCGGTCGAGGACAAGTTTGCTGGGGCCGATCTTCAACGCCCAGCCGGTCTATGTCGGTGCGCCCAGTGCAGGACTGAGCAATACGTTTCCCAGTGGCTCACCCGAAGCCTTGGCATTGGCGAGCAGTAGCAGCTACGCCTATTCGAATTTTGTCTCGACCTATGCGTCGCGCCAAGGGGTGCTGTATGCGGCGGCCAATGACGGCATGTTGCATGCCTTCGATGCGCGTACTTCCGGCGGATCTCCAGGCCGTGAGTTGTGGGGCTTTCTGCCCAGCAGCGTCTATGCCAATCTCCCGGCGCAGACCAAGCTCAACAGTTACAGTTTTACACCGACGGTGGACGGCACGCCGGTACAGGGCGATGTGTTCTTCTCCGCATCCGGCAGCAATGGCAGCAGCAAGGGCTGGCATACCATTCTTGTCGGTGGCCTGCGTTACGGCGGACGGGGCATCTACGCCATTGACGTGACTGATCCCGCCGCAATGACCAGTACCTCGGCCGTGGCCGGCAAAATCCTCTGGGAATTCAACAGCAGCAGCACAGCGAGCAATGGCGCGCCAGCCAATCTGGGCTATACCTTTGGTACCCCTACCATAGGCCGTCTGGCCAATGGGCTGTGGGTGGTGCTGGTGCCTGGCGGTTACTTCCCTGACAACAGCACGGCGGCGGCGGCCAGCAATACCTACAGTTCGCTGTTTGTGCTCAATGCCCAGACGGGAGCCTTGATCAAGGAGATACGTACGCCATCGGGGGTGACCAGCTATGGCTTGTCCACTGTCGTGCTCGGAGACTACAACGGTGATCAGGTGGCCGATGTCGGTTTTGCAGGCGATCTGGCCGGCAATTTATGGCGTTTCGATTTCTCCTCGGCCAACCTGTCCTCCACCAGCCAGACGGCGGGAGTCAGCCGGATTTACGCACCGACCACGGTGGCCGCGCAATCGATCACCACCCAGCCACGTCTGGTCGCCGATCCGACCTCATCCTATTTCATGGTGATTTTCGGTACGGGACGTTTTCTCAGTACGGCCGATACTGCAGATACCACCGTGCAGGGCATCGTCGCCGTGCGCGATCCGGGAAACTCCACGGCCACTGCATGGACGCTGCCCAGTCTGGTACAGCAGACCCTGAGTACCAGCAGTACCGGAGTGATCGGTGTCAGCAGCAATGCCGTGCCTGCGACGGCCGGTGGTTGGTATGTATTGCTGAATCAGACGGCTGGCGAACGGGTGGTGGTCAATCCCTATCTGCAACTGTCTACCGATGCCGTGGTGTTCACCACCTTGATTCCTGCGACCAGCGATCCATGCACCACGGCGTTGGGTGGCTCCATCCTCGAGCTCGATGCCACCACCGGTACTGCCGCCCTGGGCAACAATTTCAGCGGCACGGGCCTGGCATCAGGTTTCACCGCGGCAGGGAGTCATATTTCCGGTGCCGCCAGTGCCGGATCCTTGAGCGGGGCCACCGGTTCCGGAGGTACGGTGTATTTTCCAGGCACCACCACCAGTGGCACGACGACAAGTACGGTATCCATCAACGGAGCGACGCGTCGCCGCCGTTCCTGGCGTATCCTCAACAACTATGAAAACTGATGATTTTCGCCGCGAGCATGGCTTCACTCTGATCGAGTTGATGGTGGTGGTGGCCATTGTCGCGATTCTGGCCGCGATCGCGATTCCCAACTACAGTCGTTACATGCAGCGGGCGCGGCGCAGCGATGCCCAGCAGATCCTGATGCAGGTGGCGGGTGCGGAGGAGCGTTATTACGCGACGTACAACAGCTACGGCAGCCTGAGCACGGTCGGTTTCACGGCCAGCCCGCTGTATTCGGCCCACCAGTATTATTCGGTGGCGCTGGCAAGCGCGACCAGCAGCAACTTCAAGGCCACCGCTACGCCGGTCAGTGGCGGGCCTCAGGCCACCGACGGCTGCGGTGCGCTGTCAGTCAGCGATACCGGTGCCAGAACGGCTGCCGGTACCACGACCAATGGCAGTTGCTGGTAATGGTGGCAGGGGCGATTCGCCCGGCACGGTCGGTACAGGGTTTTACCCTGATCGAACTGATGGTGACCGTGGCGGTGATGGCCATTCTGGCGATGATTGCCGTACCCAATTTCTATACGACCCTGCGTCGGCATCAGCTGCAGAGTGCGGTAGGATCCTTGCAAGGGGCCCTGGCCTATGCCCGGACCGAGGCTGTGCTGCGTCAGTACAGCGTCTCGATCTGCCCCAGCGGCGGCAGCGCTGCCGCCTGCTCCGGTGGCAATGATTACAGTCAGGGCTGGCTGATCTACACGACGCCGGGTGCCCCGAACAAGGTATATGCGACGGGGGGCACCATGACCCTGCTGCGGGTCGGGCAGGGCGAAAGCCATGTCTCGGCCATGGCTGCGTTGACGACGCCGATCAGTTTCGGACCGCAAGGGCAGGTGGTGGGCGGGGCAGCCACGGGGTTCGAGTTCTGCGGGCGGACGGGCAGCAGCGGCAACGGCCAAAGCACGGCCGCGGTGCCGGGACGGGTATTGACCGTTTCGGCCCAGGGTTCGGTCTATGTGCAGGTGCTTGGGGTACTGGCCAGTTGCGCGGCACCGGCCGTGTGATGGTGGAGGCTGGCTCTGATGTCGCCGCCTCAGCGGCCGGTCAGGAGTCCTTGAAAGCCTCCTGGCAGAGCCTGTGGCGGCGCCATCGTCGCTGGTGGGTGTTGAGCGGCGCAGGCTGCAGTACCGAGGCCGGGATTCCCTGCTATCGCGATCAGCAGGGCGCCTGGCAGCATCCTCCGCCGGTGACCTGGCAGGATTTCACCCGTTCGCCGACGGTCAGACAACGCTACTGGATCCGCAGTCGACTGGGTTGGCCACGATTTGCCGCGGCACAGCCCACTGCCATGCATCATGCCCTGGCCCGGGCCGGACGGGCCGGTCGGCTGAGCTTGCTGGTCACCCAGAATGTCGATGGCCTGCACCAGCGGGCCGGCAGTCCTCAGGTGCTGGATCTGCATGGACGTCTGGATCGCGTGCGTTGCCTGGGCTGTGGAGCCATCAGTGGGCGCGAAGCCCTGCAGTCACGTCTGGAGCAGGCGGGGCATATCGCCGACACCGACTCTTTGCGTCGCGCTCCGGACGGAGATATGGACTGGCAGTCTGTCGGTCCGATGGATTTCCGGGTGCCGGATTGCGAGCATTGCGGCGGCATCCTGAAACCCGATGTGGTGTTCTTTGGCGAAGCCCTGCCGGCCGAGCGGCCAGCCCAGGCCTTGGCATCGCTGACCGAAGCGGATGCGGTGCTGGTGATCGGTTCGTCCCTGATGGTGTATTCAGGCTATCGACTGGTCCGCGAGGCGGCGCGGCTGGGGTTGCCGGTCGTGGCCATCAATCAGGGCCGCACCCGGGCCGATGATCTGTTCAGTCTGAAGATCGAACGGCCTTGCGGGGAGGTCGCCGCGTGGCTTGATTGAGCTGGGCTGGGCCGGGCTAGGCCGGGCTAGGCCGGGCAGCCATGACCTTCGGGCCTTCCTGCATGGCGGGATGCGTTGCAAGATGAAAGATTGCGTGACGTGGGTGGGTACTGCGCCCACGGCGTTTCTTTCGACCGATCCGAGGATACTCATGCGTCTCAAGCTTGTTACTGCCATCGCCCTGGCGCTCGCCGGCACACCGTTCGTGGCATCGGCACAGACCGTTCCGGCGGTTGCTGCCCCGCTGGCCCAGGTGACCACCCAGCTGCCCCGTGGTGTCACGCCCAGTCATTACGTGCTGAGCATCACCCCGCATCTGGACAAGATGAGCTTCGACGGTCGCGCGGTGATTTCGATCGAAGTCAGCCATCCCACGGACAGCATCACCTTCAATGCCATGGATCTGAGCTTTGCCAAGGCCCAGTTGCAGGACGTGAATGGCAAGGTGCTTGGAACGCCGGCCGATGTCACGGTGAATGCCCAGGCCCAGACGGCCACGGTGCATTTCAAGCAGGCACTGGCAGCCGGGCATTATCGCCTGGCACTGGATTACAGCGGCAAGATCAATACCCAGCCGAACGGCCTGTTCGTGATCAACTATGTCAGCACCCATGGCAAGCGCCAGGCGCTGTACACCCAGTTCGAGAATTCCGATGCCCGCCGTTTCATGCCGTCCTGGGACGAGCCGGCCTACAAGGCGACCTTTGATCTGACCGCGATCGTGCCGCAGGGCGAAATGGCGGTCAGCAATATGCCGGTGGCGACCGGCCGCAAGCTGGATGGCCATCTGGCCAGCGTGCATTTCGGAACCACGCCGAAGATGTCCAGCTATCTGCTGTTCTTCGGTCTGGGCGACTTCCAGCGTGCGACGACCCAGTCCGACGGCACCCAGATCGGAGTGATCACCCAGCAGGGCAAGGTGGACCAGGCCGGTTTCGCCCTGCAGTCTGCCAAGTCCATCCTGCATGAATACAACCAGTACTTCGGCATCAAATATCCCTTGCCCAAGCTGGACAATATCGCCTCGCCGGGCAGCAGCCAGTTCTTCGGTGCCATGGAAAACTGGGGCGCCATTTTCACCTTCGAATACTTCCTGTTGCTGGATCCCTCCTTCTCGACCCAAGGCGACAAGGAAGCCGTGTTCAGCACGGCCGCCCACGAGATGGCCCATCAGTGGTTCGGCGATCTGGTCACCATGCGCTGGTGGGACGATCTGTGGCTGAACGAAGGTTTTGCTTCATGGATGGAAAATCGCACCATGGCGCAGCTGCATCCGGAATGGCACACCAATCTCCAGGCTGTCGGCGTCCGCGAGGGTGCTATGTCCCGCGACGCGATCGCCAGCACTCATCCCATCATCCAGCATATCGCCACGGTGGAGCAGGCCGGGGAAGCCTTCGACACCATCACCTACAGCAAGGGCGAAGCGGTGATCCGGATGCTGGAGAACTATGTTGGCCCGCAAGCCTGGCGGCAGGGCGTGCACCGCTATCTGCAAGCCCACGAGCATGGCAATGCGGTCTCCGATGATTTGTGGAAGGCGGTGGAGTCCACGGCCGGCGGCAAGCCGGTGACGGCCGTCGCGCACGGCTTTACCTTGCAGCCGGGCATTCCGATGATCGAGGTGACCTCGCAGGAATGCCTGAACGGGGTGACGACCTTGCAGCTGAAACAAAGGGAGTTCACGCGTGATCGCCCTGACAAGAAGCCGCTGCACTGGGATGTTCCGGTCACGGTCCAGCCGCTGGGCGGCAAGACCCAGCATCTGCTGGTGGACCGGGGCGAGGCCAGCGTTCGCGTACCGGGCTGCGGGGCGATTCTGATCAATGCCGGTGAAGCCGGTTACTACCGCAGCCTGTATACCCCCGCCGGTCTGGCAGCGATTCGCCGGCATTTCGCGGACGTGGCGCCGATCGACCAGCTCGGTCTGATGGGGGACACCTGGGCACTGGGCATGGCCGGGCGGGCGCCTGTCAGTGAATATCTGGATCTGGTCGATGCCACGCCGGCCGGTGCAGACCCGCAGGTCTGGGCCAATATCGCCGGCCACCTGTCGGCCTTGGACAATGACTACAAGGGCCAGCCTGCCGAGCGTGCCGTCCTGCGGGCATATGCCATGGCCAAGCTGAAGCCGCAGCTTGATCGACTGGGCTGGACTGTGAAGGCTGGTGAGCTGGCGCCGGAAACCTTGCTGCGGACCCAGCTGATCGCGGTGCTGGGCAGCATGGGTGAGCCCGGTGTGCTGGCCGAGGCCCGTCGCCTCTATGCGGCCCAGATCAAGGATCCGGCGGCACTGCCGGCGGCGTTGCGCAAGACGGTGCTGGCGGTGGTGGCCGAGCACGCCGATGCGGCCCAGTGGCAGCAGATGCATGCCCAGGCGCGTGCGGAAACCACGCCGCTGATCCGTGATCGTCTGTATCGCCTGCTGGCCAGCAGCGAAGACGAAGGTCTGGCGAAACAGGCGCTGCAACTGGCGCTGACCGACGAGCCGGGCGCCACCAACAGTGCCGGCATGGTCTCGATGGTGTCCTGGCAGCATCCGGAGCTGGCCTACGATTTCGCCCTGCAGCACAAGTCGCAGCTGGATGGCATGATCGACGGCAGCGCCGCGGCGGCCTTTTATCCGCGACTGGCCACGGCATCGACCGACCCGGCGATGATCGACAAGCTGCAGGCCTTTGCCGCCAAGTACATGGCCAGCGGCTCCCGCCGCAGTGTCGATTCGGCCATTGAGAGCATCCAGTACGGCATCACCCTGCGCCAGCAGCGGCTGCCGGCGGTGAGCCAGTGGCTGCAGCATCGTCACCAGGGATAATGTCACCGGTTTCTCTTTGACCGGCGTTACCTGAGGAAGCCGCCGTCCGATCTGTGTCGGGCGGCGGTTTTTTCATGCGGGCGCCGCCGCCGCGCATCCGACTCGGGCGCATGGTGTCTGGCGCGGCTGGATGCCCGTCGCCGGGCGATTCAACGGGCGCGGCGAAAGGTCAGATTGATTCGTTTGAGCCCCCATTCGGGGTGGGGCGGGCCCTGCAAGGGGGCGATGCCATGAAAGCGCAGCCGGTCGGGTCCTCCCCAGACCAGAATGTCGCCATGATAAAGCGGCAGTTTCAAGGCGGTCTGCCCACGCTGCAGGCCACCCCACAGAAAACGGGCCTCCATGCCCAGCGAAACGGAGACCACGGGTTGCCCGTGATCCTGTTCGTTGCGGTCCTGGTGCAGGCTGAGGCCGGCGCCGGGGCGATACCGGTTGATCAGGCAGGCATCGGGATGGAAGTCAGGATAGCCGGCCAGGGCGGCTGCCTGGCGGGCCAGCTCGGCAAACGCCGGCGGCATCGCCGGCCAGGGATGGCCGCTGAGTGGATCGACGGGCTGATAGCGATAGCCAGCTTCATCCGAATGCCAGCCCAGCGTTCCGCAATTGGTCATCGCTACCGCCATGCGGTGACCGCCGGGGGTGATCAGATGTCGCCAGGGGGCTTGTGCCAGAATCAGCCGCAAGCCCCCCGCCAAGGCCGCGACCTCGGGCAGCGCCCGCTGGCGAAACAACCAGGTGCCAGCCCCGATCTGTTCGCCGGCATCGGCATGGGTGGCAGTGAAGAGATCCAGGCTCATCGCAGATTCCGGCGTTGTGGCCGCCGGGCCCGGCTCAATCCTGCAGGGCCGCCGCGTGGTGGGCGATATGCTCGCCGACAAAGCTGGCAATGAAGTAGTAGCTGTGATCGTAGCCGGGCTGCAGCCGCAGATGCAGTGGAGCGTTCACGGCGGCAGCGGCCTCCCGCAAGCGCTGCGGCTGCAGCTGGCTGTCCAGAAAATCATCGGCCTCACCCTGGTCGATCAGTATGCTGCCGTGGCGCCAGCCGAGACGCGTCAGCAGGGCCGTGGCGTCATAGTCCTGCCAGCTCAGACGATCCTCGCCCAGATAGGTGCTGAAGGCGAGTTCGCCCCAGGGCACCTGCGTCGGCGCGACGATGGGGGCAAAGGCCGACACGCTGCGATAGCGGGACTGATTGCGCAGGGCGATGACCAGCGCCCCATGACCACCCATCGAGTGGCCGCTGATGGCGCGCCGGTCGGAGGCCGGGAAGTGGCTTTCGATCCAGCCAGGCAATTCCTCGACGACAAAGTCGTACATGCGGTAATGCGCAGCCCAGGGTTGGCGGGTGGCATTGAGATAAAATCCTGCGCCCTGACCCAGATCATAGCGGTCGGCATCGGCCACCTGATCGCCGCGGGGGCTGGTGTCAGGCGCGACGAGGATCACGCCATGCTCGGCGGCATAGCGCTGGGCGCCGGCCTTGCTGATGAAGTTCTGTTCGGTGCAGGTCAGACCGGACAGCCAGTACAGCACCGGAAGCTTGCGCTGCTCGGCCTGCGGCGGCAGATAGACGCCGACCGTGGCACTGCCGGCCAGCGACTTCGAGTCAAATCGATACACGTCTTGCCAGCCGCCGAAGCAGGCCTGTCGGGAAACTCGCTCCATGGGATGTTCCTGTTGCAAGGGGGGAGGGGAAGTACAACGGATCCGATATCCGGCGGGTGAGTCAGGCCGATGGCCTCCTGGACGCGGACCGCCGTCTCCGTGGATGCTGGATCGGTGGCGAACTGCTCTCGCAGGTGCGACTCCATCACCTCGGCCATCAGAGAGCGCGGATCGCGCCGCGGATGGCTGCGATCTGCTGCATGACTTCACCGCAGCGGATGCCGGTCTCGATGGCGCGATCCAGTGCATCGCATTGGCCGAGGATGCGGCGCACCCGGTTGAGACTGCGCTTTTTCTCGGCGGGCGCGTGGGGCATGGTCGCTTCCGAAAATACGGTGGTGGGTATGGTACTTCCCGGCGACCGGCCTGCAAAGCGCGTTGCGGATGGCGAAAGGGCGGGGCTCGTCGCGTGTTTCCATGCCCGGCATGAACATATGAGACCTTGCCGCTCAGGGCCGCCGCCCCCCTTACCCGGCCTGTCGCCACGGTGCCGCTCTTATCCGCCATGCATTGATATCAGCCGTGCAGGTGTCATGCGTTTTCTTGCGATCCCAGCCCTTGGTCGCGAGTCCGGCCGGCTTGTCGGCGGCGCCAGATGATCCGAGGACGTGAAGAAACTGTTTATGCGACAGTGGATTGAGCAAATGGATTCGAAGCCTTCATGCTGTCGATATATATTGCGAATCATTGTCATCTGCATTACTGTCGCGCAAATTGTTTAGACGCACCTGCAGGAAGGCTTTGGCGAATGCCGGACTGTGGCCCCCACGACCGAGTCAAGGAAGAGCTTGCAATGACAGATTTGAAATGGAGTACAGCCCAGGCTTTGGCGCCGACCCGCCTGTTGACCAGTACGCTGGGCGTGGCGATGCTGACGCATGCCGTCGATGCCGCGGCCGCCGACAAGGTGGCCGATGCACCCGATGATTCACGTCGACGCGCTCATGCTCTGGAGTCGGTACGGGTTTCGGCCAATACCTATACTTCCAGTTCACCCAAGTTCACGGCCTCGTTGCTGGATACGCCGCGAGCCGTCACGGTGATTCCTCGGGAGATCATCCAGCAGACGGAGGCAACCTCGCTGCAGGATGTGCTGCGCACCGTACCCGGGATCACCTTCGGTGCCGGCGAAGGCGGCAATCCCAATGGTGACCGGCCCTTTATCCGCGGCTTCGATTCCGAGAGCTCGATCCTGGTCGATGGCATTCGCAGCAGTGCCGGCCAGCAGCGCGAAGTCTTCGATATCGACCAGATCGAGATCATCAAGGGGCCGAGTTCGGCCTATGGCGGTCGCGGTTCGGTCGGCGGCGGCATCAATATGGTATCCAAGGCGCCGTTGGATGCGGAGTTTCTGCATGCCAACCTCGGTATCGGCAATGCCGCCTACACCCGAGGCACGGTGGATTGGAATCATCGCATCGGCAGGGACTCGGCCTTTCGCCTGGCGGTGATGGGCAACAAGAACCACACGGCGGATCGCAACGGTCCGGAATATCAGCGCTGGGGTATCGCCCCCTCGCTGACGCTGGGCCTGCACTCTGCCGACAGCGTTACCTTCAGCTATTACCACCTGCAAAGTGATGATCAGCCCGACAGCGGCATTCCCTACAACAATCCGTTTGCCGCCAGCAGTCCGAATGCCTCCCTCAATGGCAATGGCAAGCCGATCCGGGTGCCGCACAATACCTATTACGGACTGAACGATCGCGACTTCCAGCGCCAGAAGACCGATCTGGGCAGCATCATCTACAAACACAGTTTCGACAGCGGCTGGGTGTTGCGCAATTCCACCGTGTTCTCGCGCTTTGCCAATGATTATGTCTGGACCCAGCCGGATGACAGTCAAGGCAACTTCTTGGTCAATGGCGGCGTCTGGCGGCGGGCCAATACCCGCAGCAGTTCGACCACGAACCTGACCAATCAGTCGGACCTGACCGGGCAGTTCGACACGGGCGGCATCCATCATTCGATGGCGGCCGGTTACGAGCTGAGCAACGAAAACACCTCGCGCTCGTCCTACCGTATCTCGCCGTCCTATACCGGCGCATTGGCCAACGGCGCCTGCGCCATCGGTCAGGGGGCGGCGGCCGATTACTGGTGTGCGCCGGTGATCTCTCCGAACCCGAACGACCCCTGGCAGGGTGAACTTGCCAAGGGACTGAACCCGGTCAGCCTTTCCACCCGCACCCGATCGCTGTGGCTGTTCGATACCATGGAGTTCGGGCCGATGTGGGCATTGAATCTGGGTGCGCGCTACGATGATTTCCGTACTCGCTCCGTGTCGCATACCAGTGCCAGCGGTGCGGTCAGCCAGGCACGCAATCATGCCAGTTTCATGAATTACCAGACCGGGCTGGTCTTCAAGCCGGTCGAAACGGGCAGTATCTATGCCAACTGGGGGACTTCATCCAATCCGCCGGGTGTGGATGCGGGCAATGGCGCGGACGGTCTGGCCCTGACCAATGATGACTTGAAACCCGAGAGCAGCCGCAATCTGGAAGTCGGCACCAAATGGGATCTGCTGGATCGCCGGCTGACGCTGACCGGCGATGTCTTCCGTACCGAAAAAAGCAATGCGAGGGTGAATACCGCAGGGCGCGGAAGTGACCAGATCAATGCCGGCAAGTATCGGGTCGATGGTGTCGAGCTGGGCTTCAACGGGCGACTGACCGATCATTGGAATGTGTTCGGCGGCTACAGTTATCTGAAGAGCAAGCTGGTCGAGCCCGGCCCGGGCGTGGCCAATGCCGGCAACAAGGGCAAGCAGATGACCAATACGCCCCGCAACAGCTTCACGCTGTGGACGACTTACGCCGTGACTCCGGCCCTGACCATTGGTGGCGGTGCCTATGTCATGTCCAAGGTCTGGGGGGATATCGCCAATACCAAATGGGTGCCCGGCTATACCCGGCTGGACTTGATGGCCAGCTATGCGGTCAATCGAAATCTCAGTGTGCAGGTCAATATCCAGAATCTGACCAACAAGTATTATTTCGACAAGGCCTATGCCGCGCATTATGCGACAGTGGCGGCCGGCCGTACCGGCATCGTCAATTTCAATTACCAGTTCTGAGCGGGTTCCCGGCTGTCAGTGGCTTCGACATGCCCGGCCAGACAACCGAACAAGAGGTCGCCTGCGGCGACCTCTTGTTCCGGGCGAAGGAGCCTGACCCGCAGGCTCAGCCCTTGATAAAGGCCAGCACATCCCGGTTGAACTGCTCGACATGGGTCTGGGCCAGGCCATGCGGCGCACCCGGGTAGACCTTGAGGGTCGCGTCGGCGACGATCCTGGCGGTTTTTTCACCCGAGGCGGCGATCGGCACGATCTGGTCATCGTCGCCATGGATGACCAGGGTCGGCTTGTCGATCTTCTTCAGGTCAGCGGTGTAATCGACTTCCGAGAACTCATGGATGCAGTCGTATTCGGCCTTGATGCCGCCGAGCATGCCGAGCCGCCAGAAGCTTTCACGCAGCCCTTCGATCACGCTGGCACCGTCACGGTTGAATCCGTAGAAGGGAATGGCCAGATTGCGGAAAAATTCCGAACGACCGTGGGCGGTGTTCTTGCGGATATCGTCAAACACTTCCAGCGGCGTGCCTTCCGGATTGTCGGCGGTTTTCAGCATCAGCGGCGGTACCGCGCCGACCAGCACCAGCTTGGCCACCCGCGCACTGCCATGACGGCCTACGTAATGGGCGATTTCACCGCCGCCGGTGGAATGGCCGATCAGGATCAGGTCCTTCAGATCCAGCTTTTCGATCAGCTCGGCCAGATCATCGGCGTACTGGTCCATGTTGTTGCCTTCCCAGGGCTGGTCGGAAAGTCCGTGACCGCGCCGGTCATGGGCAATCACCCGGTAGCCATGCTGGGCGAAAAACAGCATCTGGGCATCCCAGGCGTCGCCGGCCAGCGGCCAGCCATGCGAAAACAGGATGGGCTGGCCCTTGCCCCAGTCCTTGTAGGCGATGCGGGTGCCATCTTTGGTGGTGATGCTGGACATGTCGGTGATCCTCTTCAAGTGAAACCGCGATGGCCCTTGGGCCGGGGTCTGGAACTACGCGAGCCGTTACACGCTAAGTCGTGCATCTGTGGCCTGACAAGCCGCAGACGGGATCTTGCGGTCTTGCAGGCCGCCACCTGGTCATGCCGGCTTCAGGTGCGTTGGTCTGGCCTGAAGCTCGTCATGACCGGCGGGCTGTGGTTGTCATCTTGGCGGACGACATCGATGATGGAAAGCGGGCAAACTGCCAAACACTGTCCCCTTGAAGGTGACAATCAATCGATGGTCAGGGCGCGGTGGTTTCTGGTCATCGGTGTCCGATGTCGAGAGCCTGGCTTGGTATGGCAGAAAGCTGTTCCGCAACGCCGTAAAACCGGAGAGCATGCGCATGTCGTTACGGAAAAAAAGCATGGTGGAACATGGGTTGGCTGCTGCTTGGTGCACCCGCATGGGCGATCCAGGCGCCGTCAGAGGATGTGCGGGCACTGGTACGGCATCTGGATGTGACCAGCTTTCCCAACTCCATCGGGCCGCGCCGCGAACCTGGCAGGCATCACTTCGCGGATTACGGATTCACACGCATCACCTGGAAGGCGGACGGGGCCGATCTGGAGCTTGAGGACCGGTCATGGCTGATGTCAGTCGGGGTGGTTGCACGCCATGGCAGGCAACTGGATGTCTGTCTGGTCGACCGTGCGCTGGCGGCGCCCGGAGCGTTGTTCGGGGGCAGCTACCATGTCGTGGATGCACTGCGGGTTGTCATGTCGAATGCGGATCGCTGGCGGGCAGAGCGCGTGCATGGAGGTCTGCCGGGCTGCATCGATGATCCCCCGGACGATCGACGCTGATGTCCTGATGGGCGCAGGTAGGGTCGCCCGGAAAGGGGCCATCGCCAGGCGACGGGTTTTGGCAGATCGGTGTGGGCTGAGCCGGCGCCTGGTCTTCGCGCGGCGCTTCGCCACCGGCCGGGCTATCGACACCCGCACGCCGCAGTGGTTAGAATCGGTCGGCATCGGCACGGTCAGTCTACCCAAGGTAGATGGCGGCGCCGATCCATATGCAGAACAGGCCGTTTCATGATCCCTTTCGCAAGCTTTTGCCTCGTCCGTTGGTGGCGCTTCTTCTAGGAAGCGGCCAGACGTCGCGGCTTGCGCCGCATCTTGCCGCCCGACCCGGTGGACAGGATGTCATTCGCAGATCGATTCCCCGGCCAGGCGGCTCCCGGATTTTCCAAGGAGTCTCCATCCATGCACTCAATCTTTCAGTCCGGCCAGCAGGTGTCGTCAAAGGACGAAGCCGGCTCGTGCCCGCTCTTGGCCGCTTCTCGTACCGGCACTGCCAAGACCGTCGAGTCCACTGACGGGCGGGTGCCGATGCGGGGACAGAATTGAAGTACAGCGGCTATTTTCCTTACTGGACAGGCAATTATGTCGAATAAAGTGTTGATGATCGACAACTATGATTCGTTCACTTTCAATCTGGTCCAGTATCTGGGCGAGCTGGGCCAGCAGGTGCAGGTGGTTCGCAACGACGCCATGTCGGTGGACGAGATTCGCGCGCTGGCACCCGATCACATCATGATCTCGCCAGGACCCGGCACCCCCGACGAGGCCGGCGTGTCGCTGGATGTGCTGCGCGGACTGGCGGGAGAGATTCCGGTGTTCGGTGTCTGTCTGGGGCATCAGGCCATCGGTCAGGCCTTCGGCGGCAAGGTGATCCGCGCCAAGCAGATCATGCACGGCAAGGTCTCGCCGGTTTTTCATCGGGATCAGGGCGTGTTTGCAGGGCTGCCGGATCCCTTCGAGGCCACGCGCTACCATTCCCTGGTGGTCGAGCAGGCTTCCTTGCCCGACTGTCTGGAAGTGACGGCATGGACCGAGCATCCGGATGGCTCGCTGGACGAGATCATGGGCCTGCGCCATCGCAGCCTGCCGGTGGAGGGTGTGCAGTTCCACCCCGAGTCGATTCTGACCCAGCACGGTCACGACATGCTGCGCAACTTCCTGGGCCTGCCACGGGAGCCGTCGGCATGAACGAGCTGCATATCACGCCGCGTGCCGCCCTGCAGCGGGTGATCGAGCATCGGGAAATCTTCCAGGACGAGATGGTCTCGCTGATGCGCCAGATCATGACGGGCGAAGTCAGTCAGGTGATGGTGGCGGCCCTGATCGCAGGGCTGCGGGTCAAGAAGGAGAGCATCGGCGAAATCACCGGCGCGGCGATGGTCATGCGTGAGCTGGCCGCCAAGGTGCCGCTGCCGCAGGTCGGGGCGGACGGGGTCTCGATCCGCGAGCATATGGTGGATATCGTCGGCACCGGCGGTGACGGTGCCTGCACGTTCAATATTTCCACCGCCTCGATGTTCGTGGCCGCCGCCGCCGGCGCCTGCGTCGCCAAACATGGCGGACGCAGCGTATCGTCGACCTCGGGCAGTGCCGATGTGCTGCAGGCGCTGGGGGTGGTGATTGACCTGAGTCCCGAGCAGGTGGCACAAAGCATGCGGCAGACGGGTATCGGCTTCATGTACGCCCCCAATCACCATCCGGCCATGAAGGTGGTGGCGCCTGTGCGGCGCGAACTGGGCGTGCGCAGCCTCTTCAATATTCTGGGGCCGCTGACCAATCCGGCCGATGCGCCGGCGATTCTGCACGGCGTGTTCCATCCTGACCTGGTCGGTATCCAGGCCCGGGTACTGCAGTCGCTGGGGGCGCAAAGGGCGATGGTGGTCTGGGGCAGCGATGGACTGGACGAGATTTCCATCGGGGCACGGACCCTGGTGGGCGAGTTGAAAGACGGCCGGATTCACGAGTACGAAATCGCGCCGGTCGACTTCGGTATCGAATGGGGCCGGATGGACGCCTTGCGGGTGGAGTCGGCGGAGGAGTCGCTGGCCATGCTGCAGTCGGCGCTGGACAACCAGTCGGGGCCTGCCCGCGACATCGTCTGTCTCAATGCCGGAGCCGCGATCTATGTGGCCGGGCGGGCCGATTCGATGCTTGAAGGTGTCGATATCGCTGCCAGGGTGATTGCGGATGGCTCGGCTCGTGCGAAAATGCGTGACTTTGTTTCTGCGACCCGCGAATTGGCGGGCGGGACGGCACGATGAGCGATATTCTTGAACGTATTCTGGCCCGCAAGGTGGAGGAGGTGGCCGAGCGCCACGAGCGTCTGCCGCTGGCCGATCTGGCAGCCCGCATACCGCATCTGCCGTTGACCCGCGGCTTTGCGGCCGCGATGGAGTCCCGCATCCACCACGGCCGCCCGGCCGTGATCGCCGAGGTCAAGAAGGCCAGCCCCAGCAAGGGTGTGATCCGGCCGGATTTCGATCCGGCGGCCATTGCGCGCAGTTATGAAGAAGGCGGCGCCTGCTGTCTGTCGGTACTGACGGATGTGGATTTTTTTCAGGGCAGTGATGCCTATCTGCGCCAGGCCAGGGCCGCCTGCGAGCTGCCGATCCTGCGCAAGGACTTCGTGATCGACCCCTACCAGGTCTATGAATCGCGGGTGCTGGGTGCTGATTGCATTTTGCTGATCGTGGCTGCTCTGGATGATGAGAAGCTGATGGAGCTGGCGTTGCTGGCCGCCGAGCTGGATCTGGACGTGTTGTGCGAAGTGCATGATCAGGCCGAGCTGGAGCGGGCGCTGCAGCTGCCCGTACCTTTGCTGGGCATCAACAATCGCAATCTGCGCACTTTTGAAACTTCGCTGGACACGACGCTGATGCTGCGCGATCAGGTGGACGATGAGCGGATCCTGGTCACCGAGTCCGGCATCCATACACCGGAAGATGTCGCCCGCATGCGGCTTGAAGGGGTGCATGCCTTTCTGGTCGGCGAGGCCTTCATGCGCGCGCCGGATCCGGGCAGTGAACTGCAGCGGTTGTTCGGCCAGCTCTGATCATGCACAGCGAGGTGGCGGATACGCCGGAGGCCCCGGGCATGGGCGCGCGCATCATCCTGTTCGATTTCGACGGGGTGCTGATTCATGGTGACGCCTTCACGCTGCTGGTTCGTCATTTCTACGCGAAGGCCTGGTGGCGCCGGGCGCTGGTAATCGGCTGTTCGCCCTTGCTGCTGCTGACGGCGATGTTTTCGCGGCGCCGTGCGATTCACGGTCTGATCCGCTTCGGCTTGCTGGGTCTGGACCCGGAGGCCTACCGACGGGTCGCTCGGGTGTTCGCCGCCGAGCTGGTGCGGCGTCCCGGCCTGTTCTGCCGGGAGGGGCTGGCGACGCTGCGGCGGCATCAGGTCGGTGGTGATCAGGTCGTGGTGGTTACCGGCTGCGAAGAGCATCTGGTCACCGGCATCCTGGACGAGCTGGGTCTGGAAGGGTTGCAGATACTGGCTTCGCAGTTGCGTCCGGGTTGGCTGGGCATGACCACCTTGCGTCACAATTTTTCGGCTTTGAAGGTCGAGTCGCTGGCGGCCTCCGGTATTCGTCGCTCGGCCATGGCCTATACCGATTCGGCCTACGATGTGCCTATGTTGAAGCTGGCGGACAAGGCCGTGGTGGTCAATGGCACCCCGCAGGTCTGCAAAAAGATCGAAAAGGCGCTGGGGCGCAGCATCATCCGGGTCGATTGGCGCTGAGTCCCGTGCCTCCTCGCGGCCGGCCTGCACCCTTCCGAGCCCGGCTACTTCCATCAAGCGAACGGCCTGGGCCGTACGCTCCGGTCTTTATCCTTCGCCGGCGCTGACCGAGCCGGCAGGCAGCTGCGGATTCGATATGCCCCATACCTTGTCAGAATGGCTGGATTACCAGCAGCAAACCCATCCCAACAGTATCGAGCTGGGTCTGGGGCGTGTCCGCGAGGTCTGGCAGCGGATGGGTCGTCCGCGTCCGGCGGCCGAAGTCATCACGGTGGGAGGCACCAATGGCAAAGGTTCGACCGTGGCGTTGCTGGATGCCATGTTGCGCACCAGCGGGCAGCGGGTGGGGACTTATACCTCGCCGCATCTGATCCGCTACAACGAGCGGATCCGTATCGATGGCCGGGAGGTTGGCGATGCCGAGCTGGTGGCCGCCTTCGAGAGGATCGAACATGCCCGCGCGGGGCTGCCGCTGACCTATTTCGAGTTCGGCACGCTGGCGGCACTGGATCTGCTGGCGCGCGCCGGGCTGGACGTGGCGGTGCTGGAGGTCGGTCTGGGCGGGCGGCTCGACGCCATCAATATCGTGGATGCCGACATCGCCGTCGTCACCACCGTCGATCTGGATCATATGGATTGGCTGGGGGCTGACCGCGACAGCATCGGCCGCGAGAAGGCCGGCATCGCCCGTGCCGGGCGACCGTTGCTGATCGGCGATCATCAGCCGCCGCAGGGCTTGCTGCAGGCAGCGGCCGAGGCCGGTGCCGAAGTGTGGCGCATCGATCTCGATTTTGGTGCACGCCCGCTGGACGATGGCTGGCGCTGGTGGTTCGGCACCGACCACGTTCTTGACCTGCCGTCTCCGGCCCTGCTGGCGCCGGTGCAGCGGGACAACGCGGCGACGGCGATCGCGGCCCTGCGAGTCCGCGACCAGGCCCGGCCGCAGTCGCCGCCGTGGCTGGTGCCGGCCGCGCTGGCCCGCGCCCTGGCCAGCGTCCGGATCCAGGCCCGGCTGCAGCCGGTGGACATGGGCGAGCCGGGTCCGCAGCTGTACCTGGATGTGGCGCACAATCCGCAGGCGGCCGCATCGCTGGCGGACTGGCTGGTCCGGCGAGGGGCCGCTCCGGTACAGGCCGTTTATGGCGCCCTGGCGGACAAGGATGTCGGGGGCGTGATTGCCGCGCTGGATGCCCGGATCGATCATTGGCATCTGATCGGTCTGGATGGGGTGACGCCGCGTGGGCTCCCTGCCATTGCCCTGGCCGAGGCGCTGCACCGAAGCGCACCGCAGGCGGGCTATTCGATCTATCCCGATCTGGCCGCGGCACTGGCGGGCGCGCGCGCCGCGGCCGCGCGGCGCGAGGACGAGCTGTTGTTGGCGCTGGGGTCGTTTCATGTGGCCAGTCAGGTGCTGGAGCTGTTTCCGGACGACGGCTGAGGCCGATGTGGCCCCGGCCGGGCCTGTCTGGCCAGCCGGCGCCACGTGTGCAAGCGGCCGCCCCTGCCGTCGCATGGGAACGGGCGCGCGAGGACCGGAGCGGGGTGGCCCCCTCGTCATCCATCGTCATGGCGCTTGCCGGCGTCGATGCAGGATGAATGGTGGCGGTTTGCTGCGCTTGGCGTTGCCGGCGGGACCGCTATAATCAGCGCTCTGTTCATGGCCAAGCCGCTTGGGAGCCTGATTTGAAAACGCGACTGCTGGGAGCTGCGGTACTGATTGCCTTGGCCGTGATATTTGTGCCGATGTTCTTTTCCAGCAATCCTACGCCGCCGGGAGGCGACAAGAATGTGAGTCTGGATATTCCGGCCGAGCCTTCGGCGGATATGCAGACCCGCACCATGGACCTGACCTCGAATGCACCGCCGGCGCCGGCGGGCGCCGTCAGCACGCCGGCGGTTCAGACGCCGCCGGCAGCAACCCAGGCGCCGGCGGCGCAGGTCTCGTCGTCAGCGGCCCAGCCTGCGGCCAACGAGCCGGTGATCGCGCACAAGGGGGGCGGTGATCTGGCCCGGGTGGATATCCAGTCGCGTAGTCCGGCCGATGTGGAAACCGGGCAGGGCAGCGAGCCGGTGATACCGGATCGTCGTCGCCATCCGGCTCCGGCGCCTGTCGCGCCCGTGAGGGCGGCACCGACGCCTGCGCCATCCGCTGCTGCGCCGCGTGCGGCTGCCCCGACGGCGCAGGCGGCGCATGGCCATTACAGCCTGAATCTGAGTGCCTATGGATCGTCGGCCAGCGCCCGCAATCTGATTGCCCGGGTGCAGGCGCTGGGTTATCCGGCGCAGGCTCGACCGATCACGCAGTCCGGGCGGACCCTGGCGCTGGTGACGGCCGGTCCCTTCGAGAGCCGCGCTGCCGCCGAGGCAGCCAGACTGAAAATCGTGCAGAGCGTGCCGGGTGTGCCGGCCCGACTGCAGTCCGGGGCCAGCAACCAGGCGGGTGATGCCGCGGCTGTCGCACCCAGGGCAGCGGCGGCGACCCCGGCGGCAGGTCGCGCCGGCGGCTGGGCAGTGCAGCTGGCCGCGATGGGCACCCAGGCCGATGCCAATGCCTTGCGTGATCGCCTGCGTGCCAATGGTTTCGATGCCTATGTAGACTCGGTGGCGGTCTCCGGCAAGCGGCTGTGGCGCGTACGTGCCGGTCCGCAGACTCAGCGCGCCGATGCGAGCCGTGTCCGCGAGGCAATCCGTGGCAAGCTGGGCATCAGCGGCAATATCGTCAGCGCGCCCTGATACCGCAGCCCCGTTCGGGCAGGAGTCGCGGTATCATGTCGGACTTTACGGAGGGCCGGGTGCATGGTGCCGCTCTCCGCCGCCCTGTCTGGCCCGGAACCACCGATACTCTCCATGAACTGGACCGATGAGCTGATTCTGGCTGTCCTGCTGCTGTCCGTGCTGGTGGGACTGTGGCGTGGACTGGTCTCCGAAATCATGGCGCTGGGCATCTGGATGGTGGCGACCTGGCTGGCCTGGCATTACGGCCCCATGGTCGCGGCCAGGCTGCCGGCCTCCCTCGACCTGCCTTCGGCGCGGATCATCAGTGGTTATCTGCTGTGTTTCGTTGCGGTGCTGGTGGCCGGAGCCTTGCTGCGGTTCGTGCTGGACCGTTTGATCGAGAGCACCGGGCTGGCCGGCACTGACCGTTTGCTCGGGATGGTCTTCGGGCTGGTGCGGGGCGTGCTGCTGGTGACTTTGACGGTCTTCCTGCTTGGCTTTACCGCCTTCGCCCGTGATCCCTGGTGGCAGCAGTCGCAATTGCTGCCTCGCTTTGAAAATGTGGCTGCCCGCTTGAGTTCGCAGCTGCCCGCCGATATTTATCAACAGTTGAATCCGGCCCGTCTGCTGCGGCATTGGCCTGCCGCGCCAACATCTGTTCCGGAGCGCAGGCCTGCGCCGCCGGCAGCCACTTCTTCACCGGAGGCCTTTCTTTCGCCTTCGGTTGCGACATAGAACAGGTAAAGCTCATGTGTGGAATCATTGGTATTGTGGGTACCAGCCAGGTGGCTTCGGCGTTGTATGACGCCTTGACCGTGCTGCAGCATCGCGGCCAGGATGCCGCCGGCATCGCGACCGAGGATGGCGCCCGGTTGCGCTTGCACAAGGGCAAGGGTCTGGTCCGCGACGTGTTCAACCAGGAGTCGATGAGCGCCCTGCGCGGCAATATCGGCATCGGCCATTGCCGCTATCCCACGGCCGGCTCGGAAGGTTCGGCCGAGGCCCAGCCGTTCTACGTGAATTCGCCCTATGGCCTGGCCTTCGCCCACAACGGCAACCTGGTCAATACCGAGTCCCTGCGCAGGGAGATGTTCGAGGACGACCTGCGTCACATCAATACCGACTCCGACTCGGAGGTGCTGCTGAACGTGCTGGCTCATGAGTTGCAGGTGCGCAGCAGCATGGCGGTCAGTCCCGATCAGGTGTTCGACGCGGTGACACGGGTCTTCAAGCGGGCTCGCGGCGGCTACGCCTGCGTCACCCTGGTGCTGGGCTATGGCCTGCTGGCGTTCCGCGATCCGAACGGGATCCGTCCGCTGGTACTGGGCGAACGCGAGACCGCGACCGGCAAGGAATATGCGGTGGCTTCCGAATCGGTGGCCTTCGACGTGCTGGGCTTCAAGCGGGTGCGCGACATCGAGCCGGGCGAGGCCGTACTGATCACCCGCGATGGCCAGCTGTTCTCGCGTCGCTGCGCCGAGGGCGAAGTGCACAGCCCCTGCATTTTCGAATATGTCTATCTGGCCCGTCCCGACTCCATGATCGAGGACGTGTCGGTCTACAAGGCCCGTCTGCGGATGGGCGAGAAGCTGGCCGAAAAGATCCTGCGCGAGCGCCCCGACCACGGCATCGAGGCGGTGATTCCGATTCCCGACACGTCGCGCACGGCCGCCAGTGCGTTGGCCGAGGCACTGGGCGTGCCGTTTCGCGAGGGTTTCGTCAAGAACCGCTATGTCGGCCGTACTTTCATCATGCCCGGCCAGGAAGAACGGGTGAAGTCGGTGCGCCGCAAGCTGAATCCGGTCAGCCTGGAGTTTCGGCGCAAGAACGTGTTGCTGGTGGATGACTCCATTGTCCGCGGCACCACTTCCAAGCAGATCATCCAGATGGCGCGCGAGGCGGGCGCACGCAAGGTGTTCTTTGCTTCGGCGGCACCGCCGGTGTGCTACCCCAATGTCTACGGCATCGATATGCCGGCGGTCTCCGAACTGGTGGCCGCCGGGCGCACCGTACCCGAGATCGAGCAGTACCTGGGCGCTGACTGGCTGATCTATCAGGATCTGAAGGATCTGGTCTGGGCCGTGCAGGATGGCAACGAAGATCTGAAGCACTTCGATACTTCCTGCTTCTCCGGTGAATATGTGACCGGTCTCGACGACAGCTATCTGCGCCAGATCGAGCAGGCGCGTTCGGACAGTGCCAAGGCTGCCCGTCGCAGCGTGTGAGCGGGCTGATTCCGGACCAGCTGCAGGCCTGTGCTCTGCAGGGCCTGCAGGCCTGCGACCCGGACGAGAAGATCCGGCTGACGCAGGCGCTTCGTCGAGCCTGGATGGCGGGCCAGTTGCATCTCGCTGACCTCGATGCGCCGGCGGCGGAGCCGATGCCGGCGCCCGGGCGTCCCGCGCTGCCGCGACTGGTCTCGCCGCGGACCCTGGCCCAGCGCGGCCTGGGCACCTTGCAAGGGCGGCAGGCACTGGTGCATGCCGTGGCGCATATCGAGCTGAACGCAGTGGATCTGGCACTGGATGCCTTGTACCGATTCCGTGGCATGCCGCCGGCGTTCTATCAGGACTGGATCGATTGCGCCGACGACGAGGCGCGCCATTTCGTGATGGTGCGCCAGCGGCTGCGGGCGATGGGCTCGGACTATGGCCAGTTCGATGCCCACAACGGTCTGTGGGAGATGGCCTGCCGTACAGCCGACAGCCTGCTGGCACGGATGGCGCTGGTGCCTCGCGTGCTGGAAGCGCGCGGACTGGATGTGACGCCCGGCATGATCACTCGCCTGCAGGCGGTGGGTGACGATGACACGGTGGCGGTGCTGGAAGTCATCTTGCGCGAGGAGGTCGCCCACGTGAAGGCAGGGACCCGTTGGTTCCGCCATGCCTGCGATCTGGAAGGCCGGGAGCCGATCGAAACCTTTCTCGGACTGGTGCGCCAGCATATGGGGACCCAGCTGCGGGGGCCCTTCAATCGCCCGGCCCGTGTCGAGGCCGGCTTCCTCGAAGAGGAGCTGGACCGGCTGGCGAAGCTGGCCCTGGAGCCGCCGGGCGCGGCGCCTTCGGTTTGAGCGTTCGAATCCGGGCCCCGCTGGCACCGTGAATCCGTTAGAGTGGGGACTGATTTCAATGGCAGGCCCCCGTATCGGCTGACCGGAGGCGACGTCCGGGGTACCTGCTCACGCACAAGGTGTGAGATGGCATCGCAATACGCAAGACGCAACAAGTCGACGGGACCCTGGCTGGTGATTCTGGCCGTGGTGGTGGTGATCGCGGGAAGTTTGCTGATCTGGCGCAAGCTGCACCCGGCGGCTGCCGATCCCGCAGCGGCTACCACATCGACCGCCGTCGCCGTCCCGGGTTCCGCGCCGGCACCCGCCGTCGAGCATCCCGTGGCGCAGGCGCCTGCCGCGGCCGCCAGCAGTGCCCAGCCGCTGATTCCGCTGGCCCATCCCGGGCCGGAAGAGACGCTGGGCAGTCTGCGGGCCTTGTTCACCGGATCCCTGCTGGACAGCCTGCTGGTCAGTGGCGATCTGGTCCAGCGCTGTGTCAGTACCGTCGATGCCTTGCCCCGCCAGATGGTACCCTTGTTCAGCCTGCCCCTGCGCGTGCCCCAGGGCAGCTTCCAGGTCCAGCAGACACCGACCGGTCCGGTCATCAGTCCGGCCAATGCCAGGCGTTACGAGCGTTATCTGCGGTTGCTGGAGCAGGCTGATCCGCATGCCGTGGTGGCCTGGTATCTGCAGCATTACAGCTTGTTCCAGCAGGCTTATCGCGACCTGGGCTATCCGCATGCCTATTTCAACGACCGTCTGGTCGCCGTGATCGATCACCTGCTGGCGGCACCCAATGTGACGGATCCCGTGGCCCTGACCAGTGCGGCGCCGTTGTATCGTTATGCGAATCCGCAATTGCAGGACCTGTCCGCCGGCCAGAAGCTGATGATACGGCTGGGGCCGGCGGATGAGGCCCGGGTCAAGGCCAGACTGCGTCTGATCCGGGCCCAGCTGGTGGCGGCATCGCCGCCGGCCGGCTGAGTCCGGACCAGTCCTGCGTGGCTCAGCGGTCGAACTGCAGCCGCTGACCGCGCACGTCGGGGGCGATCTGACGGCCGTCCCAGACCCGCTGGCCATTGACGAAGGTCGAGACGATGGAGGCATCGAAACGGGTGCCTTCGAACGGTGACCAGGCGCACTTGGACAGCACTTCCTCGCGGGTCACCCGATGCGGCTTGCGGGGATCGACCAGCACCAGGTCGGCGGCATAGCCTTCGCGAAGAAAGCCGCGTCGGTCGACATCGAACAAGGTCGCCGGGGCATGGCTGACCGCCTCGACCACCCGTTCCAGGCTGAGATGCCCGGCAAAGACCTGCTGCAGCGCGGCCTGCAAGGCGAACTGCACCAGCGGCAGGCCAGAGGGAGCCTTGTCATAGACCTGCTCCTTCTCGGCAAGAAGATGCGGCGCGTGATCGGTGGCCAGCACGTCGATGCGGCCCTCGGCCAGAGCGCGGACGATGGCATCGCGATCGGCGGCATCCTTGATCGCCGGATTGCACTTGATCAGAAAGCCCAGGCGCTCGTAATCATCGCTGCTGAAATGCAGGAAATGCACGCAGGTCTCGGCCGTGATCCGCTTGCCCTCCAGCGGACCGGGCTCGAACAAGGCCAGTTCGTCGGCGGTGGAGATGTGCAGCACGTGCAGCCGGCTGTCGTGGCGCCGTGCCAGCTCCAGGGCCAGCCGGGTCGACTTGATGCAGGCCTCGCGCGAACGGATCAGCGGATGCTCGCGGGCCGGAATCGCCTCGCCGTATTTTTCGCGCGCCGCCTGATGCAGCGCGTCGATCATCGGCGTGTCTTCGCAGTGGGTGATGATCGGCGTCGGCGCATGCTTGAAAATGCCGTCCAGCACCTCGGGATCGTCGACCAGCATATTGCCGGTGGAGGCACCCATAAATACCTTCACGCCCGGTGCCGCCTTCGGATCGAGATTCTTGATCGCCTCCAGGTTGTCATTGCTGGCGCCCATGTAGAAGGCGTAATTGACCGCCGACACTTCGGCCGCGCGGCTGTACTTCGCTTCCAGGGTTTCGCGGTCCAGGGCCGGCGGACGGGTATTGGGCATTTCCATGTAGCTGGTGATGCCGCCGGCCGCGCAGGCGCGGGATTCATGGGCGATGTCGGCTTTCTGGGTCAGGCCCGGTTCACGGAAATGCACCTGATCGTCGATCATGCCGGGCAGCAGCCACAGGCCGCTGGCGTCGATGACCTGCTCGCCGGGCAGGGCGGTGATGTCGGCAGCGATCTTGTCGATGCGACCGTCACGAACGCGCAGGTCGGCCTGAAAACGGCGGCCTTCGTTGATCAGTTCGGCGTTTTTGATCAGCCAGTCATTGGGCATCGGTCATCTCTCGGGTGCGGCAACCACGCAAGTGGAAGCGTTCGGGAACGGGGTCATGGCCACCCTCGCAGAGCGGCTGGCAGCGCAGCAGGCGCCAGCCGGTGAGGATGCAGCCACGCATGGGGCCAAACCGGGCAATCGCGGTCTGGGCATATTGGGAGCAGCTGGGATGAAAGCGGCAACGCTGTCCCAGCAAGGGACTCAGCCAGCGCTTGTAGCCTTTCAGCAGCCAGATCAGGATGCGGGTCACGGGAGGGCCGGGGCTCCGTTTGTGGCGGCAGATGGCCCGGCCCAGAGGGGCCGGACAGCTGATTATCACAGAAAGATGGTTGCTGGGCCATACGACATCAGTTATAACGCTGGGCTGCCGGGCCGATTAGGTACATGGATATGGCAAAGACGACTGATGTCGTTGGGAAAGCCGGCGCGACGGACAAGCCGCTCGCGCCCTCGGTTGCAAAACGGGCTGCCAGGACCGGGGCGGGGAAGCCTGCGGCCGGAGCCGACAAGGCCGGAAGCCGCAAGACTGCAGCCATCAAGCCGGAGCCTGCCCCGTCTCGATCCAGATCCAGTGCCACTCCCACCAAGACCGGTTCGAAGCGGGCGGCGCCGAAGCCCTCCGCGACGGGTACAGGTCACCAACAGCAGATCCATGCCGCGGCATTGCCGCCGGAGCCCCCCGTTGCGGAGTTGGTGACATCCGTCGCCAGCCCTGTACTATCCACCTCAAACAAGCCTTTGACGTTACCGATGAACAGTAAAGAAGCGACTCTCGAAAACGGCGTGACCCGCGAAGACGGCCGTTATGCCTTGCCGTCGACCACCACGATTGAGCTGCCCGCTGGTTACCGCCCGCGGAACGACGAGGAGTACATGAATCCCCGTCATCTGGCCTATTTCCGCAACAAGCTGCGCGATTGGCGTGACCAGCTGGTGGAGGAGTCACGGCAGACGATGGAAAACCTGCGTGACGAAGTGCGCGATGTCGGTGACGAGGCCGAGCGGGCTACCCGGGAGACCGAGAACTCGCTGGAACTGCGCACCCGTGACCGCTACCGCAAGCTGATTTCCAAGATCGACAAGGCCCTGCGCCGGATCGAGGAAGGCCGGTACGGGTTCTGCGAAGAAACTGACGAGGAAATCGGTCTGGAGCGTCTGGATGCGCGTCCGATCGCGACCTTGTCGCTGGATGCGCAGGAACGTCGCGAGCATCTGCAGAAGCAGATGGGCGACTGAATCCGCTGCGACCATCCTGCTGCCGCATCGTGGCAGCAGGGCGGCACGGTGTTCAGTTCAGGGGGAAAGCCTTGAATTCAGGGCGCTGCTCGGCGCGGGCGGCCTGTGCGGCGATGGCCGGATAGGCCCGCGTCGTCTCAGCGCCCGGAAGTGCCTGCACATGCTGCAGGAAGGTCCAGGCCACACTCAGGCTGATATCGGCCTGGCCAGGCTCGGGACCGGCCAGCCAGGTTTGATCGGGCTGGTTTTCCATCTCGGTCTGCAGTGCCTGCAGGCCAGCCCGCAGTTGCGCCAGCACTCGTTCCCGCCAGGGCTCGAACTGTGCCTCGATCGGGCGCTGCCGGGTTTCATGGATCCACTGCACCGTCTTTTCGCAGACCAGCAAGGCCAGCCCGACCTGTCTCAGTGCGCGGGCCCGGGCCGGTGCCGCCAGCGGCAGCAGGCTGTGGCCGGTGAGGGTTTCGGCGTAATCGATGATCAGACTGGAATCGCACAGCACCGTGCCGTCATCCAGGACCAAGGTCGGTGCCTTGATCACCGGATTGATCAGGCGAAAAGCCTCCACATCGCGGAACACCGAAAGCGACTGGTGTTCGAAAGCAATGCCCAGCCGGCGCAGCGAGATCGCCGTGCGGCGGACATAGGGCGAATCCAGCATTCCGATCAGCTTCATGGCTTCCTCCGTGAAAGTCGGCTCAGCTCAGGTGAACACCACCGTCTTGTGACCATCGATCAGGACCCGGTCGTCCAGGTACAGGCGCAAAGCGCGCGCCAGTACGCGGCGTTCGATATCGCGTCCGATCCGGATCATGTCCTCCGGCGTATCAAGATGCGTGATTCGCTCGATGTCCTGCTCGATGATCGGGCCTTCGTCCAGGTCGGCGGTCACGAAGTGGGCGGTGGCGCCGATCAGCTTCACCCCTCGCCGGTGGGCCTGATGATAGGGACGGGCGCCCTTGAAGCCGGGCAGGAAGGAGTGATGGATATTGATGCAGCGTCCCTGCAGTTTTTCGGCCAGTTCATCGGAGAGAATCTGCATATAGCGGGCCAGCACCACCAGCTCGGTGCCACTGGACTCGATCAGCTGCCACAGCCGGGCCTCCTGGGCCGCCTTGCCATCCACGCCGACCGGCAGGTAGTGGAAGGGAATGCCGTCAAAATCCAGATGTGGATAGGTTTCGCGGGGGTGATTGGAGACAATGCCCACCGGCTCCATTGCCAGTTCACCGATGCGCCAGCGATACAGCAGGTCAGCCAGGCAGTGGTCGAACTTCGAGACCAGCAGCAGTACGCGGCGGCAGGCATGTCGGGGTCGCAAGGCCCATTGCAGCTCAAAGCGGCGGGTCACCGTGGCCAGGATCTGTGTCCACCCGGCCTGATCGCGCTCCGGGGCCTGGAAGGCGATCCGCAAAAAGAATCTGCCAGTCTCGCGATCGCCGAACTGCTGGGCTTCCAGAATGTCGCCGGAGGCGGCAGCCAGAGCACCTGTCACGGCGGCGACGATGCCGGGGCGGTCCGGACAGGACAAGGTCAGGAGGTAATCGACAACTGCACTCACAGGAGGGGATTCCTTGGCTTCCTGCGGGAAGCTTCAAGCAGACGGTTCAAGACAGGTTATCTTCAGGCGGCGGCGATCAAGCCGGGGTGATCAGTTGACCCGGTGAAGAATCAGTTCAAGCACCAGTTTGCTGCCCAGAAAAGCCAGCATCAGCATGCCCATCCCGATCAGCGTCAGATTGACCGCCGGCCGGCCCCGCCAACCGTAGCGCCAGCGACCGAACAGCAGGGCGCCGAACACCAGCCAGGCCAGAATCGACAGGATCGTCTTGTGGACCAGATGCTGGCCGAACAGGTTGTCGACGAACAGGGCGCCGGTGATCAGGGTGGCAGTCAGCAACACGAAGCCGGCCCCGATCAGCTTGAACAGCAGCCCCTCGGTCAGGGTCAGTGGTGGCAGTACCCGCAGCCAGCCATTGAAGCGGTGTCGCCGCAAGGCGCGCTCCTGCATCGACAGAAAAATCGCCAGCAGAGCGGCAATCAGCAGCACGCCAAAGGCCAGCAGGGCAATGGTGACATGCAGCTTGATCTGCCAGTCGATCTGCAACGGCGTGGTGGCAGGCGCCAGATACACATCGGTGCCCAGCAGGATCGCCGTCAACGGAAATACGATCACGCCCAGGGCCGCGACAGGGCGGGCCATGTTCACCAGGACCGTGAGTGCCGACATGGTGCCGGCGACCAGACCCAAGGCCGCGAAGAAATGCAGATCCAGCGCGCCGCGATGCAGGCCCAGCGACACGGCCAGTTGCAGCAGCACGGCCACCAGTGCCGCGGCCATGGCCGGTTTGGTCAGCGGCGGGCCGGCGTTCAGCAGGGGGCGTACCAGCAGACCGGTGGCGATCAGGTAGCAGAGGATGGCGAGCGGAGTATAGAAATGCACGATCATGGCGTGAGTTTCGCACACCGGGACACGGCCGGGAACGGCGCAGGCCGGGCTGCGACGCGGAGGCCTGCTCGCACGGCCCCCTTGATGGCGCAAGCCTGTGCTGCCGAGCTCCGCTATTCGCCATGGATTGTGCTCGCGGCCTGCTGAACCATCTGGTTTGCTGTGTTGGCCCGCGGCGCCAGACGGGGCGGCTGGCCGCTGGCTCCGATGGCGGAAGGCAGGCAAGAGGCCGCTTGCCGTGCAAGCGATGGGAGCCGGCTCTGCCTGCCCCGTATCATTTGCCTTGCTGCAGCCGCCGCCGTGGCCTGCTTTCGCTTTCAGTCGCCTTCAGATGGCCTGGACCGTCAGCACGGTGGTGACGCTTCGGGTTCGCGGGGGGAGACACAGCTTGTCGCTGCAGGCCTGAAAACGGGCCAGCAAGTGCACGGTGTGCGGACCGGTGGGACTGTCGGCGGGGAGGCTGAGTTGCAGCTTGAAGTCGGCACGATCCAGATGAAAACGCAGGCGTCGGGCCATGACCCTGTCATAGCGCTCGACCGGTGGATTCTCGCTGACGCTGAGCAGGTCGGGTATATCGCCCTGTGCTACTCCGATTTCCGTGGCATGGGGTCCGCCATCGGGTTCGTTGAGGGCATAGAGATGCCAGCCGGCTTGAATATCGGCATGCAGGATGACGTTGACGGTCTGCCCGGCACTGACCGGGACCTGGGTCGGGCTGGTGGTCCAGCGTACCGGCTCGGGGTCTGTACTGCTGGCTTGCAACAGGGTCGGGCTGGTCGCGAAGCCGATGCAGAGTGCGGCGTGCAAGAGGGGGCGCATGGGCTCAGGTTCCTGCCGGCGGCGTCAGGGGGATGTAGCGGGCCTGTGCCACCATCTTGGTCACGGGGTCCTGGGCGAACACGACCACAGCCAGATGCCGTGGATCCAGAGGGATGTCCTTGTTGAGGAACTGGATCGGGCCATAGCGATCATTGTGCTGCTCATAGGCATCCAGGTAGGTGCGCTGCTGCCGTTCCAGGGCAGGGATATCGAAACTGGCCCGGCTTGCGGTGGCCGTGCCGTCGGCATGGCTCAATGCACGGACCAGGGCTTCGTGGAAGCGTATCCCGTTCTGGCCGCTGTAACGCACATGATCCTCGACCAGGGCCACGTGCAGGTCGGCCGGTGGCAGCAGCTGGTCTTGCGAGCTTGCGGTTTGCCGGATCTGCACCTGGACCTTGCCCTCGGCATTCTGGGTGGCCTGGGCTGTGAGGGCGAGCGGGGCCGGCGTGCTCAGTTGTTGCTGGATCGACCTGGACAAGGCCTGATAAGTCGCCAGCGCATGGCTGCGACCACCGCCATCGACATCGGCCTGGCGGCCGTCGACATAGAAGGTCGGAGTGCCGAGGATCCCGTACCACTTGGCTCGCGCCACGGTTTGCGGGGTGGCCAGCGGGTCCGGCCGCGGAATATGCTGGTCGAAGGCCAGCACCACGACCTGCTTTCGGGGGGCATTGTTCTGCACGCCTTCCAGGGCCAGATCGGCGGCCGTGCAAGGCGGGCAGCCGGCACCGGTATACAATTCGACCAGTACGGTGCGGTTGCCTTTTTCGGAGGGTGCTGGCTGGCGGGGAATAGGCAAGGGGTAGCTGGTCGCATAGCGCGCATCCAGTGCCTGCTCCAGGCCGTCAAGACGGCCATCATGGGTGTCGCGATAGGCGGCAAGGAAGTGCTCGTGCTGGAGGGGCTGCAGCTCGCCGGCAAGCTGGGCGCGTTCATAGGCATCCAGCGCGACGGCCGGTTGATGTGCGGCGTAGGCGACTTCGCCGCTCAAGGCATTGACCTCGTCCGAGTCAGGGTCCAGCGCGGCGGCTTCCCGCAAGGTGGCTGCGGTGGCCTGGACCTTGCCCTGATGCCATTGCACATTGGCCAGCGCAGCCAGGACTTCGGCCCGGGATTCATGGAACTGGCGGCCGGATTCTGCCTGTGCCGCCGCGTCGGCAGGCGCCTGATGCTGGTCGCGCTGCCATTGCTGCCACCGGGCTTCGGTCAAGCTTGCGGCTGCCGAGCTGGCCCATGACTCGGCGTCAGTCAGATCCACGCCGGCGTTGGCCAGGCTGTCGGCGATCTCGGCGCGGGTCTCGATGCTGTCCAGGCCTGCATCGGCGTGGCTGATCAGCAGCCTGGCCTGGGACTGGATAGCCGGCAGCCGCTGCGGCAGGCGCTTGACCAGCGTGCTGAAGACTTCCCATTGCGCGCGCTCGACCAAGTGGCTTTGCGGATAAGCGCGGACAAAGCTTTGCAGTGCGGCAACCTTGGCGCTGGCGTCCTCCGTACCGCGTGCCGCGGCAAAGATCTGTTTGTCGGAATGCGTGCTTTGCTTGAACTGCAGATCTTGTGCCGGCAGCTGCAGGCACAGACCGAGCAGGCTCAGGCCCGGCAATAGACGAAGAGCGGGACAGACCCTCCGCGAGCCTGCAGATGTTGAGACATGCATGCTCTCGATAGACCCCATAGATGACTTCCCCCGTGTTCCATACCTTATCGGGATGCGTGCCGACATCCCCTGCGAACAGGCAAGCTAGCACGCGTCGAGGTATGTACTCATAAGTCTTGGTGATGGCGATATGCCCAAAGCATGTATCCACCGCCGTCAGCGCGGATCCCGGGGTGGCGGAATGCCCACCGCGGGACGCTGGTGGCGGAAGAGCTTGTATGGACTGCCGGGTTTCCAGTCGGCATGCGGCCGATCGGGCCGGATCGCGCTGCACGTTGCGGTATCCGGATCCCCGGATCCTCGTGCAGCAAGGGCTGGCGGGCAGCGCCGGGACTCGCTACCCCTCAGCTCCTAACACGACTTGCTCGTCAAGGCGAGGCGATAGCCGGGGCCTGTTCTGTCGGGACTCGGGCTGCCAGTGATGGCGGCGTTGTCCGATTGAAGGGGTCTGCGGTCATTTATCCCTGTCGTGACTCGGTGGACCTGCGGGTTGCAAGGGCCCGACAACGACAGTGCCGCCGCCGCCATGGCCACCGCCACCAGCGGGTATCTCGACGGGAGGGTTGGGCGGGGGCGGCTGTTCCGCGCTGGCTTTGGCTTTTCTGACGGCGCTCAATGACATGGTGAAATCCACTGTATCGCTGGCTTGAGAGCAGATCGTACCGATATCAATGGCGCAGGCTATGCCGGCGATAACCAGCTCCAGTCCTTGCAAGAGATGGATGCCCAAGGCCTTGATGGATGTTTGCAGGCCTTCCCAGCCGGCGGCAAAGTCTTTGGCGGGTCCTTCGTAGTGGATGGGGCCTACACTTGATATGACAGAGCTGGATTCGGGGGCGCTGATCTTGCGGATATCACTCTCTCATCATTCTCGATGCGAATGCTTGCTCCGCCATCCGCTTGCAGTACGGTGGTTCCCGCGGCGGTGGTATCTTGGTTTTCCATGGTGATGGCTCCTGTTTGGCCGTTCAAATCATGATCCTCCGGAAGGGTTTGCGCCTAGCCAGGCGGGCAAGTGCGATGCAGCTGAGTACCAGAACGGCCACGGCGGATAAGAAACGGGGCAGACTCAGATGGAAATCGACATCGACGGCAAGCAGACCAAGCCAGAGCAGATTCGCGATGCTGAGGAGATTGCACAGGGAGTGGATGACGGCTCTTTCAAGCCAGGAGTAATTCCACATCAGCAGATATCCCATGGCCATATGAAAGCCGATGGTGAAGCAGGGGAGCCGGACATGGGTCAGAAGCGACGGCAGCAGCGCCAGGCCGAAGGCCATGCCGGGTGCCATCCAGGGCTGGGCGGCCTTGTAGACCAGGCCTCGGATCAATTCCTCCCACAAGGGCGCGGAAAGGCAGGCCATGATCAGGAAGCGGATCGGCCCTCCGCCCATGGCTTCGGACAAGGCGGCATAGGTGATATCCCGGGTGGCGGGGAGCAATTGCAGTACCTGCGGGGCAAGCGTCATCTTGATGTGGTAGAGCTTGATCATGTAGACGGCATAGATGGAGGCGTAGTCGATCAGATTGGCCAGCAGGGCCGCCAGGGTTAGCTGGACCAGGCATGTCAGCGGTCTTGCCGGCTTGCATCCGGGACGGAAATACATGGCCCCGCAGGCAATGGTAAAAAAGCTGCCGACAAAGCCGCTCCGGTCATTGAAATGGAAATGATCAAAGACGCGATCGAGCAGCCAGTTGGCGGCCACGATCAAGCCCAGAAACATCAGATAGTGACGCGATGCCGCGTATCTGGCGGACAGGCCCAGGCTTTTCCCGGAGGCGGCGAAAGCCCGGGCTATCGTCGTGGCAATCCCGGGCCTGTTGCGTTGGGGCGAAAGCGGATTTTGCATCGGTGCACCGCAGGCAAGAGGTTTCAGGCGTGCATCAGCCGGCCAGGACATCGTGGATGTGCGCCAGTAATGATGGATGGCAGCGGCCTGGCTTGGGGCGACGATCACGGAGTATGGCTATCCCGTATCGGATGGATTGCGGGGCCTTCGACGCTGCCGGGCAGGCAGGACCGAGCCTGTTTGACCTGAGGGCCAAGGCGCGTGATCTTCATGTGATCAGCGCATGATTGAGCGTCTGTTGCCGGGCCCACGGTTGACGCGAACGGCCAAAGCCTCCGTCGTGGTGCTTGCGCGAAAGCAAGGGATATGCGGCCCCGCCGGCATGGCCGTCGCAAGCTGTCGACTGGCGGCCGGCCCTGATACGGGTTGATGGCAAAGGCGATCCTGCTGCGGCCCAAGGGAACGACGGCACTGGAGATTCCGTCCTGGTCCGTATCGTGTTCATCAACTTCCGGCAACGGCCAGGCCCTCTCCGGCTGATCACGTACATCGTACATGGCCCATCCGCCGGGGCCTGTTCCGGCGGCGAGCGAGAACACGCGAAACGCTGGCGACTGATATACTTGGAGTTTCCCGTACGATGAACCCGATCCGCTATGTTTGAATCATTGAGCCAGCGCCTGTCCGCCACTGTTGACCGCCTGCGCGGCCGCGGCCGCCTGACCGAAGAAAATATCCGCGAAAGCCTGCGCGAAGTACGGATCGCCCTGCTGGAGGCCGATGTGGCTCTGCCGGTGGTGCAGGCCCTGATCCAGCGGGTCAAGGTCCGGGCCGTGGGCCAGGATGTGATCAAGAGCCTCAGCCCGGGCCAGGCCCTGGTCAAGGTGGTCAGCGACGAGCTGACGGCGGTGATGGGTACGGCCAATACCGAGCTGAATCTGGCCGCCGCGCCGCCGGTCGTGGTGTTGATGGCCGGCCTGCAGGGTGCGGGCAAGACCACCACGGTGGCCAAACTGGCCCGCTTCCTGACCGAGCGCAAGCACAAGAAGGTGATGGTGGTCAGCTGCGACGTGTATCGCCCGGCCGCAATTGCCCAGCTGCAGACCTTGGCCGAACAGGTGAAGGTGAGCTTCTTCCCCTCCGAGGCGGGACAGGATCCGGTCGAGATTGCCAAGGCCGCCGTTCAGGCCGCCAGGCGCGAAGTCGCCGATGTGCTGCTGGTCGATACGGCCGGCCGTCTGCATGTCGACGAGGCGATGATGGCCGAGATCAAGGCCATTCATGCCGCGATCAATCCGGTGGAAACCCTGTTCGTGGTCGATTCGATGACCGGCCAGGATGCCGCCACCACCGCCAAGGCATTTTCCGATGCGCTGTCGCTGACCGGCGTGGTGCTGACCAAGACGGATGGCGATGCCCGTGGCGGTGCCGCCTTGTCGGTGCGCTATATCACCGGCCGGCCGATCAAGTTTCTGGGTGCCGGCGAGAAGACCGATGCGCTGGAGCCGTTCCACCCCGATCGTGTCGCCCAGCGGATTCTGGGCATGGGCGATGTGCTGTCGCTGGTCGAGGAAGTCGAGCGCAAGGTCGATCACGAGAAGGCCCAGAAGCTGGCCGAGAAGGTCATCAAGGGCAAGCGCTTTGACCTGAACGACATGCGTGACCAGCTGCAGCAGATGACCCAGATGGGTGGCCTGGCCGGACTGATGGACAAGCTGCCTGGCATGGCCAGCCTGCCGGACAACGTCAAGTCCAAGGTCAATGACAAGGAAATCCACAAGATGGTGGCCATCATCGGTTCGATGACCAAGAAGGAGCGCCGCCATCCCGATCTGCTGAACGGCTCGCGTCGTGCCCGTGTCGCACGCGGCTCCGGGACCTTGCCGGCCGACGTGAATCGTCTGCTGAAGCAGTACATGCAGATGGAAAAGATGATGAGCAAGCTGTCCAAGGGCGGCAGCAAGGGCTTGCTGCGGCAGATGCGCGGCGCCATGAAGGGCATGGGCGGCATGGGTGGCGGCTTCCCGCCGATGGGCGGCTGAGTCCGGCCTCGCTCGGCTGTGGCGACATGGCCGGTCGAGTTCACCGTCGGGACCGGTTCACGGTCAGGCAAGCTGCAGACAAGGCCCCGCCTCGGCGGGGTCTTGTCGTTTCAATGCCAGGCAACTGGAAAGTCGGCATCGGGGGTCCGGCGCGACGGGTGACTGCGTGGGTGGCGGGTCCGGCGAGTGCACCATGCGGGTCAGGCCGGTGTTGCCGAGCGTGCCCGGTCTTGCGAGGCCATGGCCAGCGGCGGTTCCCCCAGGATGGTGGCGCGCCGCATCCGTCGATGTTGCGGCCGATAATCATCGCAGGCGTAGTGCAAGGTGTTGCGGTTGTCCCAGATCGCGACATCGCCGGGTCGCCATGACCAGCGGATCTGGAATTCGGGCCGCTGGCTGTGCTGGAACAGGAGTTGCAGCAAGGCCCGGCTTTCTGCGGGCGCCAAGCCTTCGATTTCGGCAGTAAAGCCTTCGTTGACATAAAGCGAGGCCTCGCCGGTGCGCGGATGTCGGCGCACGACGGGATGGCTGACGGGCGGGTGCTGGGCCAGGGCTTTTTCGCGGCGAGCCCGGCGTTCCGGGGTATCGCCAAAGCGCTGGGGCGGGAAGGACTGGTCCAGACGATGGATGGCCTGCAATCCGCCCAGCCATCGCTGCAACGGTGCAGACAGTGCTTGCCAGGCGGCATGCTGGCAGGACCACAGGGTATCGCCACCCACGTCAGGCACGATGTCGGCATGGAGCACGGCCATGGCGGCGGGTGCGGGCAGAAAGCTGACGTCGCTGTGCCAGACGGCGTTGTCGCGCAGATCATCCTGCAGGGTATCCAGCACCAGCACCTCCGGCAGGCCTTCGCTGTGCGGATAGATGGGGTGCCGGTGCAAAGGGCCGAAGGCGGCGGCCAGATCGCGTTGCTTCGTCGGCGTCAATGACTGCTCCCGGAAAAACAGCACGCGATGCCGGTCGAGATCGGCCTGGATCCGGCCCAGAGGGATGCCGTCAAGTTCTGCACCCAGATCGAGGCCCGTGATCACGGCGCCGAGGGTGGGACTCAACAGGGAAATGTCGTAGCTCACGGGCGGCTTCCTTGCGCATGACGGGGCATGAAGGGGTTGGCAACGGTGATTCAGTTCCAGTGGATATAGCGGTGCTGCAGCCAGCGCAGCCCCCATTCACCGCCCAGGGCAAATACGGCGATCAGCACGATGCCGGCCAGTACGATGTCGGTGGCCAGAAACTGGGCCGCAGACTGGATCATGAAGCCCAGGCCGCGACTGGTGGCGACCAGCTCGGCAGCGACAAGGCAGGACCAGCCGATGCCCAGCGAGATCCGCAGCCCGGTCAGCAACGGGGGTGCAGCGCCAGGCAGGATGACCCAGCGGATCAGCTGCCAGCGGTTGGCCCCCAGGCTGCGTACCGCTTGCAAACGGGCCGGCTCGATCCGGGTGACGCCGCTGATGGTGGCGACCAGCAGGGGCGGAAACATCGAAAGATAGATCAGCAGGATCTTGGCCGGCTCGCCGATGCCGAACCAGATCACGATCAATGGCAGGTAGGCCAGCGGCGGCAGGGGGCGCACCAGTTCTACCCAGGGGTCGATCACGGCTCGCAGTCGTGGCAGCAGCCCCATGGCCAGACCCAGGGTCAGGGCGCTGGCCAGGCTGGCGAGCAGGGCGGCCAGGAGCCGCTGCAGGCTGGCCAGTACATGGCTGCCCAGACTGCTGCCCATATACCCTTGCCTGTGCAGCCGCCACAGGGCGGCGAGCACCTGTCCGGGCGAAGGCAGGAACAAGGGCTCGACCCAGCCGGCGGCCGTGATGAGCCACCAGGTCAGCAGCAGACCGAGCAGGCCGGCGGCGCCCAGACGTCGATGGGAGGGCGCTGAAGCGGCGGGCGACAAGGTGGCTGAGTCGCGGATCATGCGGCCCTGCCGGAGGAGCGACCTGACGGGGCGGGCATGGCTTGCAGCAATTCCTGGCTCAGGGCCTGGAACCGGGGATCGGTGACGATGTCACGAACCGGCTCGCCTGCCACGTGGCGCTGCGAGAAATCCAGGCTCATTCGCCGCCGGACCAGCAGCGGAGGGCCTTCCAGCAGCCAGAGCTCGCTGGCCAGGAACAAGGCCTCTTCCACACTGTGGGTGATCAGCAGCAGCCCTTGATGGCTGCGACGGGCCAGATCCAGCAGCAAGACCTGCATGCGCTCGCGGGTGATGGCATCCAGTGCGGCGAAGGGTTCGTCCAGCAGCAGGAAATCGGGCTCCGTGGCCAGTGCACGAGCCAGGCCCAGGCGTTGTCGCTGGCCGCCGGAAAGTGCGTCGATCCGGCGGCGCCCCAGGTCGGCCATGCCGATCCTGGCCAGCCAGTCTTCAGCGGCCTGGCGTCGTTGGTGGCGGCCCAGACCGCGCAGGCGCAGGCCCAGGGTCAGGTTGTCGGCGGCATTCAGCCATGGCAGCAGGGCATGTTCCTGGAACACCACGCCACGACGCCCGTCCGACGTGGTCGTTGCTTGTCCATCGATACGGATCTCGCCAGCATCCGGTGCCTGCAGCCCGGCCAGCACGTGCAGCAGGCTGGTCTTGCCACAGCCTGACGGGCCCAGCAGCACCAGGATCTCGTCGGGCCCCAGGCTCAGGTCCAGATTCTGCAGCACCGGTTGCCGCTGTGCCGCGGGGCCGTAGGCAAGATGCAGATCTCGCGCAGTCAATTGACTCATGGTGATTCCGGACGGGAGGCTGGAGATTCGACGGCGCCGGACGCCGGGGCGGAGGCATTGCCGAGATAGGCCGCACTGAAGCCGGGGCGGTAATCCGTCAGGGTGTTCTGGATCACGTTCTGCTGCTGCAGAAAGCGGGCGGTGGCCGCCGTCTGCGACGCGGCGCCGCCGGCAAGCAACGCCTTCGAAGCCTGCTGCCGAAGCTCCGGATAGATGGAGCCCGCCAGCATGGCGGGTACCTCGGTGGCCGGCACGCCGGTCAGCCGGCTGATCTGCTCCGCATGGGCGCGTGCCCAACCTGGCGGGTTGCGGTTGTAGGCTACATAGTCCTGTTGGAGCACCTCGACAAAACGGCGCAGGGAGGCGGGGTGGTCCCTGGCGTATTCGGTGCGGACGACCCAGACATTGAAAGTCGGTGCGCCCCAGCGGGCGACCTGGCTGGAATCGGCGAGGGTCCGCCCATTTTGCTGCAGCAGACTCAGTGCCGGTGACCAGACATAGGCGCCATCGATATCGCCTCGCCGCCAGGCGGCCGCGATATCCCCCGGATTGAGATTCACCAGCCGGACCTGGTTGGCGGGAATGCCCCAATGCAGCAAGGCGTTCAACAGGCTGTAATGTGCCGTACTGCCGAAGGGGGTTGCGATCAGACGTCCTTTCAGCTGATCGGGCGCCGTGATGGATGGCCGCACCACCAGCGCCTCGGCCCCCCGGGTCTGCGAGGAGATCATGAAGACGATGATCGGCAGATGACGGGACAGGGCGGTGGCCAGCGGCACCGAGCCGATATGGCCGATCTGGATCGCACCGGACGCCAGGGCCGCCACCACGGCCGGGCCGCTGCTGAACAGCTGCCACTGCACCTGGCCGCCCAGCGCCTGGCGCAGCCGGGCATCGGCCTGAGGCACCTTGCCCGGATCGATCAAGGTCTGATAGCCGACCGTCACGGCCCCGGTATCAGCCGACGCAGGCGGGGTCATGTCATGCTGCTGGCTGCAGGCGTTGACGAGGCAAGCAAACGTTGCCAAAACCAGTGCCAATCGGGAGTGGCGTGCTAAACTCATGGTCACCCACCATAGTCACGCGATCTTCCGGCACTGAAATAGCCAGAGTTCATGTGGTTATGGCTGACGCACCGCTCCGGAGCCCGGAGGGTGCGGCGGTGTGGATCCGGCCCTGAATATTCAGCTTGGCCTCTTTCTTTTTTTCGTCATTCAGCTAAAATGCCGGATTTACCGCGCACGGTGTCCGTGCGGCTGCCGCTGATACGGCAATTCTGGAGTTTTTCGATATGGTTAAGATTCGTCTTTCGCGCGGCGGCGCCAAGGGTCGTCCGTTCTATCACGTGGTCGTGACCGATCAGCGCAACAAGCGCGACGGCCGCAGCATCGAGAACCTGGGTTATTACAACCCGGTGGCCTCGGGCAACGACAAGCGTCTAGAACTGAACGTCGACCGCGTCAAGGAATGGGTTGGCAAGGGCGCGCAGCTGACCGACAAGGTCGCGGCTCTGGTGAAGGAAGCCGGCAAGCAGGCTGCCTGATGAGTGAAGCCGGACGACGCGTCCTCGTCGGGCGCATCGTCGGGTTGTACGGTGTGCAGGGCTGGCTCAAGATCGAGTCATGGACTGACCCCCGGACCCGCATTTTCGAGTACGCCAGCTGGTGGCTGAATGCCGAAGGCAAGGCGGAGCGCGCAGTGACAGGTGCTGTCGGGCGCGCCCAGGGCAAGGGCCTGGTGGCCAAGGTTTCTGGTATCGACGATCGGGATCAGGCGGAAGCGCTGGTGGGACTTGATATTTTCGTGGACCGCTCGGCGCTGCCCCCACCCGGCAAAGATGAGTATTACTGGGTTGACCTTGAAGGACTTGAGGTCGTGACCATCGATGGAATCGGTTTGGGACGGGTCAGTCACCTGTTCGGCACCGGTGCCAATGATGTGGTGGTCGTGAAGGACGGCACGCGTGAGCGGCTGATTCCCTTCGTCCAGGGCGAGTATGTGCGTTCGGTGGATTTGTCTGGCGGGCGCATGGTGGTGGATTGGGATCCTGAATTCTGAAGCCTGCGGGCGTCGTTGTTCAGGTTCCGAGGACTGTGAATGCGCATTGATGTCATAACGTTGTTCCCTGACTTCGTGCGCCAGTCGGCCGCAGTAGGTGTGGTCGGGCGGGCCCAGCAGCGCAAGCTGCTGCAGGTGGAAACCTGGAATCCGCGCGATTTTACCGACGATCCTCACCGTACCGTGGATCACCGCACCTTCGGGGGCGGTCCCGGCATGGTGCTGCTGATCGAGCCGTTGCGGCGGACCTTGCAGGCCGTACGAGAGGTTGAAGCTGGGCCTGCGCATGTGGTCTATCTGAGTCCGCAGGGCGCACGTCTGACGCAGGACAGGGTTTCCCGTCTGGCAGCGATGCCGCGATTGACCTTGTTGTGCGGGCGTTATGAAGGTGTGGATGAGCGTTTGCTGACGCACGAGGTCGACGAGGAAATCTCCATCGGCGACTATGTGCTCTCCGGAGGCGAACTGGCTGCCGCGGTCATGATCGACGCGATAGGCAGACTTCAGGATGGGGCGTTGAACGATGCCCAGTCGGCACAGCAGGACTCGTTTTCGGATGGCCTGCTCGATTGTCCCCACTATAGTCGGCCGGTGCAGGACGCATTCGGAGACGTACCGGCGGTGTTGCTGTCGGGCGACCATGCGGCGATTCGCCGTTGGCGCCTCAAGCAGGCTCTGGGACGGACCTGGCTGCGGCGACCGGACCTTTTGGCGCGACGTTCCCTGGACAAAGAATCCAGAGCGTTGCTGGATGAATTCCGCCGCGAGTACGCGGCTACACGCTGAGGCCCTGCAGGTCGCAGCACTTAAAAATTGACGGGTGTGCCATGAACAAGATTATCGAACAGTTCGAAGCCGAGCAGATCACCCGCCAGCTGCCGGATTTCGGCCCTGGCGATACCGTGGTGGTCAATGTGAAAGTGAAGGAAGGCAATCGCGAACGCGTGCAGGCCTTCGAAGGCGTCGTGATTGCCAAGCGCAACCGCGGTCTGCATTCGGCCTTTACGGTCCGCAAGATTTCCCACGGTACCGGCGTTGAGCGCGTGTTCCAGTCCAACAGCTTTGCCATCGACTCGGTGGAAGTGAAGCGCAAGGGCAAGGTCCGCGGCGCCAAGCTGTACTATCTGCGTGGCCTGGAAGGCAAGGCGGCTCGCATCAAGGAAGACATCGCCGCTGCCGCGGCTGCCAAGGCTTCGGCCAAGGCTGCTGCCGCTGCTGCCGCTGCCGAGTAATTTCGGCAGGCTGTCGTCTGGCGACGGCAGATGTGCGAAAACGCCGACCCTTGCGGTCGGCGTTTTCGTGTCCGGAGCCGGGCCAGGCATCCGGCGTATGGCGGATCGCCGCGCCGGAGCGATGCTTTCCGAGGCGGCCAGGTGGGCGGCTTGGTACGTTTGGAATGGCGTCGCTGCATGAGGCGGCACCGGTGCACATGGGGCGGCCGTGGCATCGGTCGCGGGTTCGATGCGTGCGGGCTGGCATGGCAGACCGGATGGCTTTGCCGTCACCGCTCCGATCCGTGAGGCAGCTGGCCAGACCCCGGCTTGCCACAAGGCGGCCGAAGCCTTGGTCGAGTCGGCGGAGGCCATTGCGGTCTGCCATCGGTCGCCATGCGGACCCTTGCTTCGATGATCGCCCTGCACATGATGCAGCCGCGGCAGACAAACCCTTCGGCGACGGCATATTCGTGATGTGCGTCACGTTTATCTTGTGTCGTCATTCAGTATATCCGGACTATACTGCCTCCAAACCGCCTTGGTTGAAAAGGTCAAAGCCGGTTCCGCACGGCGGATGGTGAAGTACATCGCATTGAGATGGATCAGGGTTGAACGCCGCAACCGGGTCTCCACGACCTGCGGCCTGCCACATGTCCCTCGCGTTCGATGAGTTCTGAGGGGAGTCTCGACAGGGGCGGTCTGCCGCCGACTACTGCCGCGATGGTCAATGGCTTGCAGTGGAGGCCGCCGGGAGGCGGGGTGTGATGACAATGCTCAAGGTAGTGGACAAGGTGCGGCCGCTGGACCAGATCGAGAGCTGGTTTTCCGATGAGGATCTGATGGCGTGCTTCCAGGCGGGGCAGGTTTTCAATGTGGCCCAGCCGGTCGTGGGGGCTGATGGCTTGGTGGCCGGCATCGAGCTGCTGTTGCGGCTGAATTATCCCGGGCTGGGGGTGGTGGCTGCCGGACGGTTCATGAAAAACATCCGTGAACGGGATTCCTATTTCGCCATTCTGCAGGCCTCGCTGGATGCGGCGGAGCGGATCATCCACATGGGTATCCGGGACGTGACGATTGCCATCAACATCAGCGAGCATGACCTGCTGAACCCTGCCGTGTTCCCCTTGTTGAAGGCACGGGCCAGGACGCTGATCCGTTCGCGCTGCGCCATCGTTTTCGAGATCTCGGAAAGCATCGATTTCGCGACCAATGAGCGGCTGGAGCTGGCGACGCGGAAAATTTCCAGACTGGGCTACGAGTTCACCCTGGATGATTTTCTCTCGGTCTACAGCACCACCTTTCCGATTCGCCATTTTGATCTGCGTGCCATCAAGCTCGACATGAGCATCTGCACTTCCTACCGCACCAGCGTCAAGGACTTTGCCCTGATCAAGACCATTGTCTATTACTGCCGCCTGATGGGCGTATCGCTGATTGCCGAAGGTGTCGAGGACCGCGACCAGTTCATCGAATTGCGGGCGATGGGCATGCAGAAATTCCAGGGCTATCTGTTCTCAAAGCCGGTGGAGATCGAACGGCTGGTGTCCAGAATGATCGAGCTGGGCTATGCCAAGCGGCAGCGGCGGGCATCGATGTCCGAGGCCTCCTGGCGTGATGCACACGATCTCAGCGTGATCTAGAACAGCCCGCCCTGAATGATCTGATTCAGGGCAAATCTGTCCGGCGCGGTCTGCTTCGCAACGACATGTTCCGCATCGATATGCTGCGGGAACCCCTTGATGCAGGAGCTGCTGCATCAAGGGTGGCTGCGGGCCGTGTTGCGGATGGTGCCTTCGACTCTTGACCGGGTCCGGAGGGGCTTCGGTCTTGCCGGCCCCGATCTGGAACGGGGCGGATCTCCGCTCGGACCTGCCTTGTTTCCCGTCGGGCTGAGGGTCCGGATCTCAGTCGATACCCTGCATGGACTGATGGATGATATCCAGGACCTGGTGCATGGATGTCACCTCGATCTGGCCGGGCGCCGAGGCGGCACCCAGACAGCCAAAGCTAAGATCGCTGCCGAAGACCTCGCCGGCCAGGCGAGTGATGGCGCCCAGTCCACCCATGGACATCAGCAGCATGGGCTTGTCGGAATAGTCCTCGCGGAGGGTCCGTGCCGCCTGCAACAGCTCCAGCACATCACCGGTATGTCGCGGCATCACGGCGATCTTCAGGATATCTGCACCGCAGGCGTCCTGCGCCCGCAGCCTGCTCACGATTTCGTTGGCCGCAGGCGTGCTGTGGAAATCATGGCTGGACATCACCACCTTGATGTCTTGTGCATGGGCTGCGCTCACCAGCGAGCGGACGGTTTCGGCATCGCGGAACATCTCGATATCGATCAGATCCATGCCGCCGGCCTCGATAAGGCTGTGATACAGCCGGGCGTACTCCTTGTCGCTGATGGCGCGGGCGCCACCTTCGGCCGCGGTGCGGAAAGTCAGCAGTACAGGCTTGTTCCCTGCATGGCGGCGGACACTCTCGCACAGCGGCATCAGGCTTGCAGCATCACAGGCATCCGTCAGGTAGTCGATCCGCCACTCGATCATGCCGGCGGCGGGTTCGTTGCGGATGCGCTCGATTTCGGCCAGCAGGCCGGCGACATGGTCGGCGGTCGTTGGCACGATGATGGCTGGACGGCCGTGCCCGATCCGCAATCCGCGGATATCGATCGGTGTGGCCTGTCTGAAACGAACCGGAGCGGTGGGCAGACTTTTGCCGGTCTGTACGGACTCGGGTGACGGACTTGGGGAGGGCATCAATGACTCCTGCAGGTGAGGGGCTCAGTGGCCACGGATCGGGCCAGGATGTCGGCGTGAGCGGTTCGCAGCGAAGGTGATTTCCGGCTCGCCTGATCTACGGAGTGTTGCCGGGCGGACGTCGTGACCAGTCGATCTTGTGACCGAAACCACGACGGTTGTCGGTCAGCTTCAGATAGTCCGGCCGAAGCTGCCACAGGGTCGAGGTTCTGCCCTCGGCAAAAGGAAAGCGCAGGTCATAGATCGTCCGCAACTCCCGGCAGGTGTCGGCGTCTTCCACGGCGGTGGCGATGCCGGTCAGCTGCAGGCCCTGCAAGCTGGCGATATCGAGCGATTGATCGCTGACGGTGCCGGCGACAAGGGGCTGCAGGGCCGCTCCCATGCCATGCCGGGTGTCGGGATCAGTAAGGAAGATCAGGAGGCCTTCGCGTCGATCCAGTGCATAGAATACCGACGCCGCCCAGACTTGCTGGTTCACGCAGACGGCAAGCGACAGTACATGTTGTTGCTCGAGATAGTCGAGCATCTCGACCGGAATCCCGAGGAGATGATCGTGCGCCAGGTGCTTGATATTCACCTTGCATCCTCGATAAAAACGGGGCGAATGGCGATCATGCCGGCCGCGCCGGCCACGATGCCGCAGGCGGCAAGAAACAGGCAGGGCACTCGCCAACCGCCGCTGAGCTGGTTCAGCCAGCCAAACAGCAGGGGGCCGCTGGCCGAAATCAGATAGCCGGCGCTTTGCACGAAGCTGCTCAGCGACGCCGTGCCTTCCTTGGTCCGACTGCGCAGATTGACCAGGGTCAGGCCGATGGGAATGAACATGGCGCCCAGCCCTGCGGGGAAAATCCAGAGCCAGGATGCGCTCGGCACAAAGCCGAGGCCGAGCACGCCGCAGCACAGACAGGTGGTCGCGAACAGGATGACCCAGCCCGGATGGCGGTCCTTCTCCAGAATCATCGGCACGACCAGACTGTGCGGAAACCCGATCAGATTGTAGATGGCCAGCATGGTCCCGGCCGTGGCGGCATCGACGCCGGCTTGCTCGGTCAGCAGGCGGGGCATCCAGGCAATCAGCGCATACATGGCCAGGGCTCCGACAGCAAACAGGGCGGTGATGGCCCAGGCGGTTGGCCAGCGGCAGGCTTGCAAGGTGCTGGCAGCGGGGCCGGCCTCATGTGGTGTGTGGCTGCGGCGCGCAATCAGCAGCCAGGGCAGCGCTGCGACAATCGCCAGCAAGGCCCAGCTTCCGATCGCGAGCCGCCAGCCGAAGGCATGCGCCAGCGGAACGGCCAGCATCGGCGGCGCGGCGGCACTGACGGCTACCAGCACAAGATACAGGCTGGTCAAGGCACCGACATGATCGGGAAACAACTCCTTGATGGCTGGCGGCAGCAGCACGTTGCCCAGACCGATGCCACCCAGGGCCAGCACCGAGATCAGGCCGAAGACGCCGATGGATGGGCTGAATGCGGCGCGCAGCACCTCGCCGGCGGCGATCATCAGCAGGGCCAGCACCATGCCCCGCTCGAGGCCGATGGTCCGGCCGATGCGCGGACCGAAGAGGCCGAACGCGGCGAAGCACAGTACCGGCAGCGTGCCCATGATGCCCTGGGCCGAGTGGCTGACGGCAAAGCTCCGGCGCATGAAGTCGTACAGTGGCGAAAGCGAGACCACCGCCGTACGCAGATTCAGGGCGACCAGACTGACGCCGAGCATGCCGAGCAGGACGGGATGGCCCGGTGATTGGCCGCTGGCCGGCGCGGACATGGCTGCAGCCATGATTCAGGTGGCCTCCGCTGCCTGTGGCAGCACTTTTCTGAGTGCCGCCATGGCTTCGACGGCGACTTCGGCCGGACGACGTGACTTCATGTCGTCATTGAAGACTTCCAGACCGATCGGGCCGTGATATCCCTGCAACTTGTCCATCAGGGAATGGATGGGGAAATGGCCCTGGCCAGGCAGCAGGCGATGATGGCGGGCGATGTCCACCACCGTGCCCGGACTGGCTTCGATATTGAGATCCGAAAGCTGGACCAGGAAGATCCGGTCCAGGGGAATGCCGTCCAGGTCGGCGGCGGTGCTGTCACGGACGAAGATATGGAAGGCATCGACTACCAGTCCGAGATTGGGTTCGTCGACCTCCTGCACCACCTGCCAGACCGCCGGCAGGCTGTGATGCACCGTGCTCCAGGCCATTCCTTCATGGGCTACGTTCAGCCCCCGGTTCGCGGCCTCGCGGGCCAGCCAGCGCATGTCCTCGACCACGCGCTCCGGGCGACAGGCATAGTCGGTGGAGGCGGGCACCAGCAGGGTCCCGGCACCCACGGTGACGGCGGTATCGAGCATGGCGATGGCTTCAGCCCGCTTGGCCTCGCGTTTGCCGTCAGGCGCGCCATCGAAATCCAGCAGGACCTGGTAGTCGGTCAGTCCCAGGCGGGCCTGCTGCAGGCGACCGGCGACGGCTGCGGCATCGCCGTCGGCCTGCTCGACATCCTGGCGCCAGAGTTCGATCTGGTCGAAGCCGGCAGCGGCAGCGGCCTCGATCTTTTCGGCGGTGGTTCCGCCCAGCAAAATGGTATTGAGAAACAAGGGTTGCATCTTCGAATCGACTCCTGGGCGGATTGAGCGTGAGTGGCTGTTCGTGATGTCAGCCGGATGGCAGTTCCGGGTCGCCGCCCCAGCGCGGCATGGCGGGATGCTGCAGACCCAGCAGGCTGATGGCGCGGGCCGCACTGTGGGTGATCATGGCATCGATGGATTCGGGCATGGCATACATGGCCGGCACGGGCGGGAAGACCATGGCGCCATACTCTGTCACCGCAGCCATATGCCGAAGATGGCCAAGATGCAGGGGTGTTTCCCTGGCCATCAAGACCAGTCGGCGACGTTCTTTCAGGCACACATCGGCGGCCCGGGTCAGCAGGCTGTCGCTGATGCCGTTGGCGATGGCGGCCAGGGTCCGCATCGAGCAGGGGGCCACGATCATGCCCTGGGTCAGGAACGATCCGCTGGCGATGGGGGCGTCCACGGCACCGGAGGGATGGCAGATATCGGCCAGTGCCTCGACGCTGCCGCGGTCCCAGCCGGTTTCGTGCTGACGGGTCAGGCCGGCGGCGCGCGACATGACCAGATGGGTCTCCACCTGCATGTCCCGCAGCAACTGCAGCACCTTGACGCCGTACTGGAACCCGCTGGCCCCACTGATGCCGACGATGACCCTGGGTCTGGACGGACTGTCGGCCATCAGTCCCGGAATCCCGGCACAAAGCGGGCGACATCCACATCCATGAACCGGGAGCGCTGGAACCGGTCTTTCAGGTCGAAGGGCACGGTGCAATCGTAAATCGTCTTGCAGCTGATGCCATGGCCGCGGATGCTGGGGCTGAATGCAGGGTCCTGGGAGGGATCCAGCGGGTGGCAGCGTACCCCTGGAATCATGATGGTATCGACATCGGCCTGATAGCGGGTCGTCATCGCCCAGATCACGTCGGAGAGATCGAAGGGATCGACATCCTCGTCCACCAGAAAGACATGCTTGAGTTCGGAAAAGGCGGCAAAAGCAAGCAAGGCAGCCTGACGCTGGCGTCCTTCGTCATTGGCCGAACGTTTCCTGACCTGCAGTACGGCCATGTATTTGCCGGTCCCCGGTGAAGGGCAATGCACATTCAGCACAAATCCGGGCAAGGCCTTTTCGGTCATCCCCAGAATGCTGGCCTCGGTGGGAATGCCGGCCAGATTGGTATGTTCATCCGATGACCCGATGCAGGTCTGCAGAATGGGTTGATGGCGATGGGGGACCGCCTTGACCTTGATGACCGGCACGGCCGGCTTGGCCTCGCCGGTATAGCCGGGGAATTCGGGCATGGCCTTGCCGGTGCCGGTGTTCTGATCTTCCTTGACGCGGTAGTCGGGAACCAGCTCGCCCTCGATCACCACTTCGGCATGGGCGATGGCGCGGGCGTCGACGGAAACGGCTCTCACCAGTTCCACGGCCTTGCCGCGCAGGCCTCCGGCAATGGACAGTTCATCGAAGCCCAGCGGAGTCGTCGGCGGTTCGAAGCAGGTGGCGATCTCGATCGCCGGATCGACACCGATGGAAATGGTGATCGGCAAGGCCTTGCCGGCCTGTTCGGCCTTGATCCGGAACTGATCCAGATGACGGCCGGGGACAAAATACATCGAAATCTCGTCCTTGCCCTGGACGCACAGGCGATGGATCGTGACATCGTGCGCACCGGTCTCGGGATCGGCGGCATAGGCCAGGCCCATGGTGAAATACGGACCGGCATCTTCCGGCGTATTGGTAGGCGCAGGCAGCAGACGTCGCAGATCGAAGCCCGGATCCTCGGCCCGATGCACGACTTGCTGGCAAGCGGGTTGTGCATCCTCGATCAGCCTGGGCGCTACGGCGTGCTGGACGGCCTGCAGAAGATGCTGCCCCAGTGCCTGTGCCGGCACGTCCAGCAGGCGTGCCACCCGTTGACGGGAGCACAGCAGGCCGATCAGCACGCGAAAGTCCGGGTGGCCCTTGATGCTGTTGAACATCATGGCGGGCCCGCGACGGGTGGGCCGTTGTACCGTGCCGGCGGCCCCCACGTGGCGATAGACACCGGAAAGCTCGGCTTCCGGATCGACGGTGACATCGGTTTCGATATATTCGTCGGCAAAGGTCTGCAGGCGGGCGATGGCCGAGCGCAGATCCGTGACGGGCAGGGTGGGGGATGCGGTGCTCATGCTGAACTCCTTCCCGGACCCAGCGTGTCGGCATGGCCCGGTGGCTGGCGCCGAGGGCGCCGGGGATGGTCGGTGACCGAGCCACTATGCAGTCAGCCGTTGCCGGAATCGATGGCGGAAACCCGGGTCAATTGATAGGATCCAGCCTATGAACAGGCCGTCGCTGATATCGGTTTCTCTGAGAAAGATCCATACCTTCTCTATCGTCTGCGACACCATGCACATGGCGCGTGCGGCAGAACGGCTGGGTATCAGCCAGCCATCCCTGAGCGAGCAGATCCAGGGCCTGGAGCAGGCGCTGGGGTTTCGGCTGTTCCATCGCCGCCGCCGCGCCATCGATCTGACCGAGGCCGGCCAGCAGTTGCTGATCGAGGCACGGGCTCTGCTGCAGGCCCATCACGACATGCTGGAGCGGGTCGGTCGTATCGCCCGGGGCGAGATGGGCCGGCTGGCGATCGGCCATGTCGGTTCGGCCATGTTCGTGCGTCCGCTGGCCGGCCAGTTGAAAGCCATGCGCAAACGCTTTCCAGGCGTGGACATGAGGTTGCGCGAGGCTGGCGGCCGTCGTCTGCTGGAAGCCCTGGCTGCCGGTGATCTGGATCTGGTCTTGTTGCGCGCGCCGTTGAAACTGCCAGCTTATCTCCGTCATCGGGTGCACTCCAGCCAGAAGCTGGTGGTGGTGATGCCGCGTGGCCATGTTCTGGCGGGATCACGAGGTATCCACCTTAGCCAGCTGGCCGCGCATGTGCTGGTGGACTATGCCGAAGATGACCAGACGATCGGCATCACGCCGATGGTTCGCGAGCTGGCGCAGCAGTCAGGTGTCGAACTGCAGGTCAGCTGGCGGGTGACCACGGTGGGCAGTGTGCTGGGTCTGGTGGCTTCGGGCGAGGGGATCGGCATCGTGCCGGATCATGCCGCCTTGCGTGCCAGCCGCAGCGTGGTGGCGCGCGTATTGAAACCGCCCGTCAACAGCGAGTTGTGGCTGGTCTGGCATCAGGACAGGGAGACTCCCACCGTGCGCCAGTTTCTGGCCATCGTCGGAGAAGATGACGGCCGAGCGGTCGTCGTTCGCCCATGACGGGCCGTCCTGGTCCGGCTTGCCTTGGTTGGCGACATCGATCGGCAGGCCGAGGCGGGCGAGCCTGCCGATGACCCGGAGCCGCTGGAGGAAAGCTTCGCCTGCAAGCGCTTATGGTGGTTCAGATGCGTCGATATACTTGGCGAAACAGGATGGAGGCCATCATGAGCGACGAGCATGTATTGATCGCCGGCGCCAGCGGCGTGGTCGGGCTGGCGGCAGTCCAGGCCTGCCAGGCGGCTGGCTGGGAAGTATCGACGCTGGGTCGGGCGGCACGCGGACCTGCCGGCGTGCGGCATCTGCAGGCGGATCTGGCGGAGCCGGCCAGTCTGGAGGTCCATGCCCGGGACTTGAAACGCGTCAGTCACCTGTTTTATGCCGCCTTGCAGCCGGATCCCGACCCGGGTGCGGAAGCGGATCTCAACGCGGCGATGCTGGAGCATCTGGTGAAGGCACTGCTGCAGGCCGGCGCCTCCTTGCAGCGACTGATCTTTATCCAGGGCGGCAAGGTCTACGGTGCCCATCTCGGCGTCTACAAGACGCCGGCTCGCGAGGACGACAGCCGCCACTTCCCGCCGAATCTCTATTTCCGGCACGAGGATTTCGCCCGTTCACTTGAGCGCGAGGGCATCCGCTGGACGGCGCTGCGCCCGGATATCGTCATTGGACATTCCCTGGGTTCGGCGATGAATCTCGGCCATCTCATCGGTGTCTACGGCAGCTTGTGCAAGGCGACCGGGACGGCCATGCAGTTTCCGGGCCCGGCCGCGGCCTATCGCGATGTGCTGGTGAATATCACCGGCGCCGAGGTGCTCGGCGAGGCGGCCGTATGGGCCGTCGAAACCGGAGCTGACGGGGCCTTCAATATTACCAATGGCGATGTCTTCCGCTGGGCTCATGTCTGGCCGAAGCTGGCGGACTGGTTTGGCCTGGACATCGGCGAGCCGCAGCCCATCTCGCTGGATCAGCGGCTGCGTGCCCTTGCCTCGCAGTGGCGAAGTCTGGCCGTCCGGCACGCACTGGTCGAGCCGGATCTGCATCGACTCGGACCGGGCGGCTTCGGCGACTTCATCTTCCATGTGCAGACCGATGCGATTTTCGATGTCACCAAGGCGCGGCAGGCCGGATTCCAAGGCATGGTCCGGCGCTCGGACGAGGTATTGCTGGCACATCTGGACGCCATGCGTCGCCGGCGTCTGATACCTTGAGCGGCGGGCATGAATATGCCGCCGGCCGCTTGTCCGGTCTGTGTGCCCGCGCGGCAGTACGTACCGACGACGGCGCGGCCAAGGTGGATCCATGAAGTCCGGTGTATCCCGTACCGTGCTGGCCCTGCTGGTGGCGGGCACCTATTTCATGGAAAACCTCGATGCCACCATCATCATGCCGGCCATTCCGGCGATGGCGGCCAGCTTCGGGGTGGCGCCGGTGGATCTCAATGTCGGGGTTTCCGCCTATCTGCTGACCCTGGGCGTGTTCATTCCGGTCAGTGGCTGGGCCGCACAGCGTTTCGGCCCCAGGCGCATCTTCGCGCTGGCGATCGCGGTGTTCACTGTCGCATCGCTGCTGTGCGGGCTTGCCACCGGTCTTTGGTCCTTTGTGCTGGCCCGGGTCATGCAGGGCATGGGAGGGGCGATGATGGTGCCGGTCGGACGCTTGCTGGTGTTGCGCGAGACGCCGAAAGAGGGGCTGGTCAAGGCCATTGCGATATTGACCTGGCCGGCGCTGATCGCCCCGGTGCTGGGCCCGCCCTTGGGCGGATTGATCGCGGGACATGGTGACTGGCGCTGGAATTTCCTGTTGAACCTGCCGCTGGGCGCGATAGCCCTGGGGCTGGCGTTGCGCTGGGTGCCACGCTTGCAGCCGGAAGGCGGCCGCCGATTCGACTGGCCCGGTTTCCTGATGTGCGGCGGTGGGCTGCTCTGTCTGATGCTGGCCGGTGAATGGCTGTCACGACAAGGGGCGTCAATGCCATCGGTGATGAGCTTGCTGGCCCTCGGCGTGATCCTGCTGGCGCTTGCCTGGCGGCATCTTGGCCGGACCTCGGCACCGGTCTTCGAGCTGGCCGCGTTGCGGATTCCGACCTTTGCCACCGCCCTGGTCGGTGGCTCCTTGTTCCGGATGAGCATCGGGGCCATTCCCTTCCTGGTGCCGTTGATGCTGCAGCTGGGCTTCGGCTACCGGCCCGAGTCGGCAGGCATGGTACTGATGGCGGTGTTCGCCGGCAATCTGCTGATGAAGCCCATGACCACACCGGTGATGCGGCGCTGGGGGTTCCGTCCGGTGCTGCTGGGCAATGGGCTGTTGAACGGTCTGCTGATCGCGGTCTGTGCTCTGTTCACGGCAGCGACGCCGCTGTGGCTGATCTGTGCCGTACTGTTTTTCGGCGGCATGGCGCGATCCATGCAGTTCACCGCACTCAACAGTATCGCCTTTGCCGATGTGGAAAAGCCGGCCATGACCGCGGCCAATACACTGTTTTCGACGGTGTTCCAGCTGGCCATGGGCCTGGGCGTGGCCTTGGGCGGGATGGGGTGGCGTCTGGGCAGTGCCTTGACTTCGGGGAGCCATTCGGTAGCGGCCTTCCATATCGCGTTTCTGGTGGTGGCCGGCGTCTCGCTGCTGGGGGTGGTCGACAGCCTGTGGTTGCGGCCCGGGGCCGGGGAACAGGTGATCAAGGGCAGGCGGCAGCCGGCCGCCACGCGAGCGGTACGTGGTTCGCGTGGTTGACTCTGCCGGTCTTCAGTGCCCGGGAGGCATGCCAGTGTCCGGTCTGGTGACGGTGCTGCGGTTGCTGAAGGGGGCGGAAAGCTTGATGCAGGGCATCGGCTCGATCAGCGCAAGCGGCTGGTGGCCGGGGCCATGCAGCTGTCGGTATCCCTCGCCGGACTTCCATCCGCGTTCAGGGCAGGGCGGGTTGCCGCGCTGGCCGCATCCGGATGCCTATCGGATCTGAAACGACAAGGCCACCCATGGGCGGCCTTGTCGTTTTCCGTTACGAGACAGCCCTGACTCAGAGTCCGTCCAGAAAGGCCTGATGCACGCGAGGATCCTCGCCCAGCTCCGGATGGAAGCTGGCGGCCAGATGACGGCCCTGACGGACCAGCACGGCCTCGCCGTCCCGCTCGGCCAGCACTTCGACATCCTTGCCGATGCGGGTGAAGCGGGGCGCACGGATAAACACCATTTCCAGCGGGCCACCCGGCAGGGCGGTCGGACCGCTGATGATGGCCGAATCCAGCTGGCGGCCGTAGCCGTTGCGCTGCACGTCGATATCCAGAATATCCAGGCTGGCCTGGGCCGGACTGACCTGGTGGGCCAGCAGAATCGCGCCGGCACAGGTGCCCAGGCAGGGCTTGTGACGGGCATAGTTCTGCAGCGCGGCAAACATCTCGTCACGCTCCAGCAGTCGCAGCATCGTGGTCGATTCACCGCCCGGTATCACCAGCCCGTCCAGCCCCTCGAAGTCGGCGGGCAGACGGACCGGCCGGACCTGGGCGCCGAGGCGCTCCAGGACCTGGGCATGGGCGGCATAGGCGCCCTGAAGTGTCAGGACGCCAAGCCGGCGGGCACTCACCAGCTGCGAGCCTGCATCAGCTCGGTGGGCTCCAGGCTGGTCACAGCCAGACCGCGCATGGCACCGGTGACCGCTTCGCTGCATTCGGCGACCACGGCCGGATCGTCATAATGGGTGCAGGCGCGGACAATGGCGCGGGCGCGGGCTTCGGCTTCCTCGGCGCTGGCAAAGGTGCTGCCATCGGTCATGAAGATGCCGGAACCGACAAACACGGCTTCGGCGCCCAGCTGACGCATCAGGGCCGCATCGGCCGGGGTGGCGATGCCGCCGGCGGAGAAGTTCGGCACCGGCAGCTTGCCCAGTTCGGCGACCAGGGCAACCAGCTCGTAGGGTGCGCGGTGGTCGCGGGCGGCGACATACAGCTCGTCGCGGCTCATCGACTGCAGCTGGCGGATGTCGCGCATGATCTGGCGCATGTGCTTGACGGCGTGAACGACGTCGCCGGTACCGGCTTCACCCTTGGTGCGGATCATCGCCGCGCCTTCGGCGATGCGACGCAGGGCTTCGCCCAGATCGCGGGCGCCGCAGACGAAGGGGGTCTCGAAGGCATGCTTGTCGATATGGTTGACTTCGTCGGCCATGGTCAGCACTTCGCTTTCGTCGATGAAGTCGACACCGAGGTGCTGCAGGACCTGGGCTTCGGCGAAGTGGCCGATGCGGGCCTTGGCCATCACCGGAATCGAGGTGACCGCCATGATCTCCTTGATCAGCTTCGGATTGGCCATCCGGGCCACGCCGCCCTGGGCGCGGATCTGGGCCGGAACGCGCTCCAGCGCCATCACGGCGGTGGCGCCGGCCTTTTCGGCGATCACGGCCTGTTCGACGTTGCAGACGTCCATGATGACGCCGCCTTTCAGCATTTCGGCGAGGCCGAGCTTCAGACGCAGGGTCGGGCGGGAGTCGGTGGTGGAAGTGGTGATGCTGCTCATGAATCCAGTCACTGTCTTGAGGTGGAGAAGGCCAGTCCGCGCGGGCGGTATGGGTCTGTGAGAATACCATGCCCGGTCTGCTGCCAAGGCGGCAGGTACAGACCCATACAATTTCAGTGAACTGTACAGGTATAATCACCGATACAGATCAGCCGGTACAGAGGTGGCCGTGACGTATCCGACAGCCGCCGCACGCCGGGGCAGCCGCACTGAAAGCGTGATGCAGGACATGCGGGACCGGATTGCCAGCCGCAGCCTGGCGGCGGGGGCGCGACTGCCTTCGGTACGTGCCTGCGCGCAGATGCACGGCGTGTCGGTGTCCACGGTGGTGGATGCTTATGACCGGCTGGTGGCCGAAGGTGTGATCGAGGCGCGGCGCGGCTCCGGCTTTTATGTCAGTGACCGGCTGGTGCCCTTGTCGCTGAATGATGCCGGTGATCGCCGCTCGCATGTCAGTGATCCGGTCTGGGTGGCGAGGCAGGCACTGGAATCCGGTGAGGCCATGCACAAGCCGGGCTGTGGCTGGCTGCCTGCGGACTGGATGCCGGATCAGGATATCCGGCGGGCCTTGCGGGCGATGGCGAGGCAGCCGCTGGCGCCGCTGACTGCCTATGGTACGCCGCAGGGATTGCCGGCCTTGCGCCAGCTGCTGTGCCGTCGCATCGGCGAGCGGGGCATCAGTGCTGGTCCCGAGCAATTGCTGTTGACCGAATCAGGCACCCAGGCGGTGGATCTGCTGTGCCGTTATCTGCTGGAGCCGGGCGATACGGTGCTGGTGGACGATCCCTGCTATTTCAGTTTTCATGCGATGTTGCGGGCGCATCGCGCCAGCGTGGTCAGCGTGCCTTATACCCCGAACGGGCCGGATCTGGCCGCTTTCGAGCAATGCCTGTCCAGACATCGGCCGCGGTTGTACATCACCAATTCGGGTCTGCAGAATCCGACGGGGGCCGCCCTGAGTTTCGAGGTGGCGCATCGCCTGCTGCAACTGGCGCAGCAGCACGAGATGTGGATCATCGAGGACGATGTGCTGGCCGATTTCGAATGGCGGCCGGCGCCCAGGCTGGCGGCGCTGGACGGTCTGCAGCGTGTGATCCATACCGGCAGTTTTTCCAAGACCTTGTCGGCCTCGGTACGCTGCGGTTACATCGCGGCCGGGGTGAAGGAGGTGGCCGGACTGGTTGACCTGAAGCTGGCGACGGCCTTCGAGTCCGGGCACTTCTCCGCCGAGATGCTGCTGCAGCTGTTGCGTAGCGGGGCCTACCGCCGGCATATGGAGGGTCTGCGCAAGCGCCTGGCCGAGGCCATGACCCATACCATTCGTCAATTGGGCGAGCTGGGCATCGTGCCCTGGGCCGAGCCGCGTGGAGGGATGTTCCTGTGGTGCCGGCTGCCGCAGGGCATCAGTGCGAGCGATCTGGCCCGCCGGGCACTGGCCTCCGGGGTGATGCTGGCACCGGGGGGCAGCTTCAGCCAGGCGGCCGATGCCGACAGCTATCTGCGCTTCAATGTATCCCAGTCGCTGGCGCCTGACATCTACTCGGTGCTGGCGCGGGAGATCACGGCCGGCGGCGGCTGAGCCTGTTCCCGATCGCGGGCAGACGGACGCGGCTGTTTTTTTGCCGCAAATGAGATATATTCGCATTTGCGGCGAGACAGCAAGGTCTCGCGGGGGAACGGGCGCGGCCTTGGGCGGTGCCTCCCGTCAATGACAGATCAGCCAGCCCGATGATTCCATGAGGAACATCTTTGCCAGCTTTGGACGATTCCATTCCAGGCAAAGGATGTTCGCGCATGATTCGTTTGAAACCGCTGGCCCTGCTGTTGGGCGCGGCCTTGTTTCCCGTGGCGGTCTCGGCCCAGCGCACGGCTGACCGTCACGATTCCGGCCTCGCGCGTGACGGGCAGAAGCCCGTCCCGGCCCAGGTTCACTCGCTGCCGGGCGTCAATGTCGTCGGCAATCTCGGCGGTTCGATCCAGCTCGACGCGCCGGGCACCATCTCGGTGATTACCCGCGAGCAGATGGACCGCCATCTGGTCACCAATATCCGTGAGCTGATCCGGTACGAGCCCGGAGTTTCGGTCATCGGCACGGCCGGCCGTTTCGGGCTGGACAGCTTCAATATCCGCGGCCTGTCGGGCAATCGCTCGGCCATGCTGGTCGATGACATTCCGATGCCGGCCTCGTTCGGGGCCAATGTCGCCGGCGGAAGTTTCCGCACGGGGCGCGACTACATGGATCTGGATGACATGCAGAGCGTGAAGATCATCCGCGGTCCGGCGTCGGCCTTGTACGGGTCCGATGCCCTCGGCGGCACGGTAGCGATGGTGACCAAGGATCCGGGTGACTACCTGCAAGCCGGCAAACCGGTGTATGCGGCGCTGAAGGAAACCTATGACGGTTCGGACCGCAGCTTCGGCACATCCGGTACCGTGGCCGGCGGCAATGCCCGTGATGCCTTGATGGTGATCATGAATCACACCGATGGCCATGAGGCCTCCAGCATGGGCACGGTCGGCGGTGTCGGCGCCCGTCGCACGCGGGTGGATCCGATGACCTATCATCAGACCAGCTTTCTGATGAAATACGTGCACACCGCCGACAGCGGCCGGGTGGATCGTTATACGGTGGAAGGCAATGACCGGCGGACGCGCACCGATGGCTTGTCCAATATCACCGCCAGCGTTCCCTATTACCAGTCGCAGGACGACAATCGACGACTGCGGGCCAGTGTCGGCCAGTGGTTTCCCCATCTGGATGGCGTGCTGGCCGATACCCTGAAATGGGACGCGTACTGGCAGCAGAGCAAGGCGCATACCCGCACCGAAACCCGCAGCGGGGTAGTGCAGCGCTTTTATGACAACACCCCGACCAACGAACGCGTGCTGGGCGGCAAGCTGGTGGCCGTCAAGGCTCTGGGTGATGGCGAGGCGGTCAGTCAGCTGATCAGTTACGGTGCCGAAGTGTCGGCCACCTTCGATTCGGCGAATGTGACGGGCTACGGCGTCAACACGCTCACCGGCGCCACCGGCAGCGGCAAGGACTTTCTTCCCGGCTCGTATCCGCTGCATCTGATACCGACCAGTTCCACCCGCAGGTATTCGCTCTTCGGCCAGGATGAACTGAGCTTTATGGACGGCCGTCTCGTCGTCACGCCGGGCCTGCGTCTGGACCACTACGAGTATCAGCCGTCCGATGACGCGATGTATCGCAAGTACAACGGCGATTATGTGGCTGCCAGCTATATCGAGACCCATGCTTCGCCGAAATTCGGCGTGCTGTGGCATATCAATGATGTTTTCAGTGCCTATCTGGACTATTCGCACGGTTTCCGGCCGCCGTTGTACAGCGAGGTCTCGGGTGCCTGGAACGAGCAGCCGGTGGCCGGCATCAATATCGCCTACCTGCCCAATGCCGATCTGCGCTCGGAAACCAGCCGCAATGTGGAAATCGGCATTCGCGGCAAGGGCGACATGGGCTGGTTCAGTGCCGGCGGCTACTACGACCGCTACCGCAATTTCATCTGGTCCGGCTATCCGCTGGCTGACGACAAGGTCCCGGCCTGGGCCTATCAGATATCCCAGGGCGCTTTCCTCAACATGTTCTATCAGGCGGTGAACGCCCGCAAGGCGTATATCAAGGGCGCCGAGGCCAGCGGCAGTCTGCGGCTGGGATATTTCAGCGAGGCGCTGGAAGGCTGGGCGGTCCGCGGCAGCGCGGCCGTGGCCACAGGCCGTCTGATCCAGCCGGGCCAGAGCGGCTACACCCCCCTCAATACCGTTGACCCGGCCAAGCTGGTGGCGGGCGTCACCTATGACGCCCGCCACTGGGGCGCCGAGTTCACCGCCACGGCGGTAAGGCGGCACAACCGCCTGGATCAGGCCAGCACCTACCGGCCTCCCGGTTACGCCACCCTGGATCTGTATGCCCATTATTCCCCGGACCAGCATGTGGAGCTGTATGCGGGCATCAGCAATCTGGCCGACCGCAAGTATTGGGACTGGGGCAATCTCAATGGCGGCACGCTGGGTGGGCTGGTTTCAGGCAACGGTCTGAACGATGCCGGCGCCAATGGCGTGCCGGTGGATCGCCTGAGCATGCCTGGCCGGACTTTCAGCATGACTGCCCGCATTGTTTTCTGAGGAGCGCACCCCATCATGAATCCTTCCATCCATCAAGATTCCCCCGCCATCCCGATGGCGAGCCCCGTGGCTGATCCGCTGCTGCTGCGTCAGCGTGCGCAAGCGCTGCGCGAAGCCGAGCCGGCCTTGCGCGCGCGCGAACTGGCGGCCCGGCTGCATGTCAGCGAGGCCGAGCTGGTAGCCTGTCGTTGCGGCGAAGATGTGACCTGTCTGAGTCCTTCCTGGTCGGCCCTCATCCATGGTCTGGAGAGGCTGGGGCGGGTGATGGTGCTGACCCGCAATGAAAGCTGCGTGCATGAAAAAAAGGGCTGCTTCGCACATATCAGCATCACCCAGTCGATGGGGCTGGTTCTGAATGACGCGATTGACCTGCGCCTGCTGCTGAAGCACTGGATTCACGCCTATGCCGTGACCGAACAGGGACGGGCCGGCCTGTTGCACAGTCTGCAGGTCTTCGATGCCGACGGCCGGGCCGTGCACAAGATCTACGCTACCGAAGACACCGACATGGAGGCCTGGCTGCAGTTGGTTGTCCAGTTCACGGCGCCTCTGCAGGTGGCTTCGCCGGAACTGCGACCGGTCGCCGAAAGTTATCTGCAGCAGCAGGATGACCATGCCATCGATGTGCCGCAGTTGCAGGCCGACTGGCGTGAGCTGCGTGATCCGCACCAGTTTGTCGGCTTGTTGAGGCGTCACAAGCTGGGGCGTCTGCAAGCCTTGCGACTGGTCGGAACGCCGATGGCACGACGGCTGGCCAATGAAAGCATCGGCCGGGTGCTGGAGTCGGCGGCGGCCAGTGGCCTGGGGCTGATGGTCTTTGTCGGCTCGCCCGGGGTGGTGCAGATCCATGCCGGTCCGGTCCGGCGCATACAGCGGATGGGGCCGTGGCTGAACGTGCTGGATGATGACTTCAACCTGCATCTGCGGGAGGACCATGTCGCCAGCAGCTGGCAGGTCCGCAAACCCGGCCCGGAAGGCGAAGTCACCTCGCTGGAACTCTACGACAATGACGGGCGACTGATCGTGCAGGTCTTTGGCTACCGCAAGCCGGGCCTGCCCGAACTGGCCGGCTGGCGATCGCTGGCGGACAGCCTGCCGGATCATGTCGAGGAGGCCGCATGATGCGCCGGAGGTTGTGCGCTCTGGCGACCTTGCTGCTGGCATCGCTGGCGATGTCCGCCGCCGCGGCCGATCCGCAGCGGGTGATCTCGCTGGGCGGGGATGTCACCGAGATCGTCTATGCCCTGCAGGCGCAATCGGAACTGGTCGGTGTCGATCTGACCAGCACCTGGCCGGCGGAGGCCGGCAAGCTGGCTCAGGTAGGCTATGTGCGACAGCTGGCCGCCGAGGGCATTCTGGCCTTGCGGCCCGGGCTGATTCTGGCGACCCACGATGCCGGGCCGCCGGTCGTGATCCGCCAGCTGCAGGATGCCGGTGTCAAGGTGCGGATCCTGCCCGAAGCACGAGATCCGCAGGCCGTGCTGGCCAAGGTCCGCAGCGCAGGGCATTGGCTGGAGCGCGACCAGGGCGCCGCCAGACTGGCCGGCCGGCTGGACGGACAATACCGGCAGCTGGCCGGCAAGACCGAAGCCATGACACGGCATCCGGGTGTGCTGTTCCTGATGTCGGCCGGCACGGCCGGTACCTTGGCGGCAGGGCAGGATACGGCCGCCGATGCGGCCATCCGGCTGGCCGGTGGCCGGAACGTGGCGGTCGGCTTCAAGGGCTACAAGCCTTTGTCTGCCGAGGCGCTGGCCGCGCTGGCACCGGAGGTCATCCTGTTGATGAGCGAGCGTGCAGACAGCAGTGCCGAGGCGGTGCTGAGCCTGCCCGGCATCGCGGATACGCCGGCGGCCCGCAAGCATCAGCTGATCATGGTCGACGGACAGGCCTTGCTGGGTTTCGGACCGCGCAACGCCGAGCGTGAGCTGGATCTGCAGCAGCGGTTGGCGGCCGTGGTGCCGTGAGCATCCCGGCATCTGCGCTGGGTACTCGCATGCGTCGCCGTACCGGCCGTGGCCGACTGGCTGCCTTGCTGGTGCTGCTGCTGGCCACGCTGGTGGCCGGTATCGGTTGCGGGGCGATGTGGCTGAGCCCCGGCGAAGTGGTCGGTGCGCTGCTGCGCGGACTCGGTGGCGCGGTGCCGGAGCCCATGGATGGCATCGTGCTGGGTTTGCGGCTGCCGAGAGTATTGTTGGCCGCGGCGGTCGGTGCGGGTCTGGCGACCAGCGGCGCCGCGATGCAGGGGCTGTTTCGCAACCCGCTGGTGGAGCCGGGGCTGGTCGGTATCTCGGCCGGCGCGGCGCTGGGCGCCATCGGCATGATCGTGCTCGGTGGGGCGGCGCTGGCCGCGTTTCCGTTGCTGGCGATGTCCGGGGTCTCGCTGGCCGCTTTTGCAGGTGCGATGCTGGCCACCATGCTGGTGTATGCCCTGGGGCGTGGCTTGAGTGGCGTCTCCGGGCTGCTGCTGGCCGGCGTCGCGATCAATGCGATGGCGATGGCGGGGGTGGGACTGCTGACCTATCTGGCCGATGAAAAGCAGTTGCGTGACCTCAGTTTCTGGACCTTGGGCAGTCTGTCCAGTGCCGATTGGCGCCATGTCCGGCTGGTGCTGCCGTTGGAGCTGGTGGCGGTATGGCTGCTGCCGCGCAGGGCTGCGGCCTTGAATGCCTTGTTGCTGGGCGAGGCTGATGCCCAGCTGCTGGGATTCGCGCCCCGCCGGCTGCGGGCCGAGCTGATCGCGCTGGTGGCGCTGGCCACCGGTACGGCCGTGGCTTGCTGCGGGGTGATCGGATTTGTCGGATTGCTGGTGCCGCATGTGATGCGGATGCTGGTCGGGCCGGATCACCGCCCGTTGCTGCCGGCCTCGGCGCTGGCCGGCGCCAGCCTGTTGATCGGTGCCGATACGGTGGCGCGCTGCATGGTGGCGCCGGCCGAGTTGCCGGTTGGCATCCTGACCGCGCTGCTGGGGGCACCGTTTTTCTTGTGGCTGCTGTTCAGGGCCAGACGACAGGGGGCAGGCTTGTGAACCCAGTGGCTTCGATTTGTCGGGCGGCCTCCGCCTCGGCTGTCTCGGGATGGCTGCAGGCCGAGGCGGTAGCGCTGCGACGCGGTCACCGGGTGGTCCTGCAGGATATACGGCTGACGCTGCGGCCGGGACAACTGACCGTGCTGACCGGGCCCAACGGTGCCGGCAAAAGCAGCCTGCTCGGCGTGCTGGCCGGTCTGATCGAGCCGACCGAAGGACAGGTCAGTCTGGACGGGATGGCCTTGCCGGACTGGTTGCCTGTGCAGCTGGCAAGGCGCCGGGCCTTGCTGAACCAGCACAGCCGGATGGAATTCGCATTCCATGCCGAACAGGTGGTGATGCTGGGCCGCAGCCCGTATCGAGGTCGGGATGATGCATCCCGCAACCGGCAGATCGTGGAGCGGGCGATGCAGGCTGCCCAGGCCGAAACTTTTGTCGGGCGGCTGTACCCCGAACTGTCCGGGGGCGAGCAGAAGCGGGTCCAGCTGGCCCGCGTGCTGGCCCAGATCTGGGGCGCGCCCGAGGGGCCGGCCTGGCTGTTGCTGGACGAACCTGAAGCAGCGCTGGACATCGCCCACCAGCATGCCTTGATGCGCCGCCTGCAGGCCTTGGCCTGCCAAGGTTACGGCGTGATCGCGGCGATTCATGATCTCTCGCTGGCAGCTCGCTACGCCGACCAGGTCGTGCTGCTGCAGCAAGGACGGCAGGTGGCGGCCGGTCATCCGGACGAGGTGCTGAGCGCCGCGCAGGTCAGTGCTGTCTATGGCATTGCTACCCGTCGGGTGGCTACGCCCGATGGCTGGATGCTGTGGGTGGGGGGGTGAGCCTCCGGCCCGCCGGCATGGCATGGTGCTCGTGGGGGGTGATATGCTGCAGCGACAAAGGCTTGGCATCGAAGCCTGCGCGGGTGGTGGCCTCCGGATTCGGCGGGACTTGGCTCGTGGAGATTCCGGCCAGGGCCTGCATGGCAGCAGTCATTACCAGAGTCAGGACGCTATGGGAGCATTGCGGGGCGGCGAGTCGGCTGGCGCTGAAGGCGCTCGCCACCAAGGTTTGAAGTGGCTCGTCCGGCGGGGCCTCAGGCGGCTTTACTACCGCACGCCCTTGCGCTGGCGCGGACTTTTGCTGCAATTCGCCTTCCGGTTGCGGCCAAGCTGGTTCCGGCACCATCCTTCGTTTCAGCGGCAGTGGGCGGACATGCCGGACCCCGCTGACTCGGGCCTGACGGTCCTGAGCGAGGCTGCGGACGGCCCGGTGCAGGCGCCGGGGCGTATTGCACTGCATTGTCACCTGTTCTACGCCGACCTGCTGGGGGAGTTCCTCGGCCAGCTGCAAGCCATGCCTTACCCGTTCGACTTGTATGTCTCGGTACCGACCGATGAACTGGCCGGGCGCTGCAGCAAGGACTTCGGCGCCTTGGCCAAGGTGCGGCAGCTGAAGGTCTCGGTGGTCGCCAACCGCGGTCGCGATATCGCCCCGATGCTGGTGGAGTTCGGCGCGGTTCTGGCCGGTTACGATTTCATCGGTCATATCCAGAGCAAGAAGTCGCTTTACAACGGCGGTGCGACCCAGGGCTGGCGCGAATATCTGCTGCAGGGCCTGCTGGGTTCGCCGGAAAACGTGAGGCGGATCTTCGGCCTGTTCCAGCGAGATCCCGGACTGGGCATGATTTATCCGCAGACCCATGTGTCGGTGCCTTATTACGCCTTCAGCTGGCTGGCGAACCGCGATCAGGGCGCCCGGCTGTGCAGTCGGCTGGGCGTCGCGATGCCGTCGGATTACTTCGATTTTCCGGCCGGCTCCATGTTCTGGGCCAGAGGCGAGAGCCTGCGTCCTTTGTTCGAGCTGCAGCTGGGGCTGGAGGATTTTCCGCCGGAGCAGGGCCAGACCGACGGCACCACGGCCCATGCACTGGAGCGTCTGCTGGGGTGGGTGCCGACGGCACGCGGTTACCGGACCTGCATCATCGCCGACGAAGTGCATCCCTCCTGGTCACCCTTCCGGGTCGATCAGCAATATCTGGCCCGTTCCTCCGCGACGTTCGACCGGATCGAGCAGGATGCCGGCCTGCGATTGGTGGCGTTTGATATCTTCGACACCTTGCTGGTTCGCCCTTTGCTTGAGGCCGATCATACCAAGCAACTGATTGCCCTCCGGCTGGGCCGCGAGGACGGAGATGTGTTCAGCCGCTGCCGCGGTCCCGCCGAAGCGCAGGCGCGCCAGCTGGCCGGACGGGATGTAGGCTTGACGGAGATCTACCGGCAGTTCCAGCGGCTGTCGGCTTGCGATGAGCATCGGCTGGCGCGGATCCGCGCCGAAGAGGAGGCGGTCGAGATCGCCTCGGTATCGCCGCGTACCGAGGTGGTGGCGCTGTTGCGGCGGGCGGTGGCAGCGGGGCGCCGGGTTATTTTGATCAGCGACATGTTTCTGGAGCGGTCGGTGATCGAGACCATGCTGGCCAGACACGATATCAGTGGCTGGCAGCAGCTGTATCTCTCCGGTGAGCGAGGCGTGCGCAAGGACGATGGCCGGCTGTACGATCTGATGCTGGCTGAGGAAGCCGTTCGCGGTGACCAGGTGCTGATGGTTGGCGACAACGAGCGCTCCGATCTGCAGATTCCGGTAGACCGCTTCGGTGCTCAGGTGCTGCATGTGCTGAAGGCCCGGGATCTGGCGCGCTGTCTTCCCGATTACCGTGGCTGGATCAAGAGCCTGCAGCGGCTGGAAGAGGGCGCACCCGGTCAGGCCCTGAATCGCGAGCTGACGGCTGGCCTGCTGGTGCGGCGCCATTTGAACAAGATCGCGGACTTCCATGCCGAAGATGCAGATCTGCTGGGTGGTGACGCTTTCCGTACAGGATTCAATATCGTGGGGCCGGTGCTGGTGTCGTTCTGTGACTGGGTGCTGGAGCAGGCACGCCAGGACGGCATCGAGGATCTCTATTTTCTGGCCCGCGAAGGGCAGCTGATCAAGCAGGTCTACGATGCCTGGAGCGCCGGACGGCGGGAGGCACCGCGCAGTCATTATCTGCAGGTGTCGCGGCGTGCCGTGAACGTGCCGACGCTGGAGACTTTCGAGGATGCACTGGCGATTGCCCGGGAGGTCTTCCATTCGGGACCTGCGGCCAGTTTTCTGTATGAACGCTATGGTCTCAGACTGAGCGGTGAGCGCTGGGATGACATCCATCGACGGGGGATCTGGCGGGCGGGCAGGCCGCTGGAAGTGCAGGCCCGCGATGTCCGGCGTATCGAGCCGTTGCTGCGGGAGCTGTTTCCCGACATGCAGGTGGAGGCCGCGCAGGAAAAGGCTGCCTTGCTGAGTTATCTGGAACAGCAGGGGCTGGTGTCGGCGCAGCATGCGGCGGTGGTGGACGTCGGTTATTCGGGCACCATCCAGAAGGCTTTGAACCGGCTGGGCAGCGGACCGGTGGACGGCTATTACATGGCGACTTCCGATGCCATCGGCAAGGGTCTGCCGGCCAGCGTGCGGGCACGGGGCTGTTTTGTGGACGAGGGCGAGCCTGTGTCCGCCGGTTCCCGCATGCTCAGTGACAGTTTCGAGCTGGAGAAGCTGCTGAGCTCGGATGATGCCCAGGTCCGCAAATATGTATTGGGCGACAGCGGTGATCTGGCGCGGGAGTTCAAGTCCCTCAGTGCCGAGGAGTGCCAGTCCCGGGCGATCCGTACCGAGTTGCAGCGGGGTTGCATGGCCTTCGTGGCAGAGGCGGTGGCACTGCGCCAGCAGCTCCATCCCGGATTCACCGTACCCCCCGAGGTGGCCGATGCGCTTTATACCCGTCTGATCCTGGCTCATCTGGGGCAGCGAGGCGGGGTGACGACACGCATTATTCTGGATGACGACTACTGTGGGCGCGGCCTGATCAGCTGAGCCGGCCGGCCGGACCATCCATGTTCGGCTGGCGAGTCAGGGAGCAGAAACCGGCGGGGCCGGCAGGGCGACGAAAGCCTCCATCTCTCCGGCCACATACAGGCGCTGGCCAAGGCGTGGATAATCGCAGACGTCGTGTTCCAGGCGCTGTCCGATGACCAGCAAGACCAGTGGCTCGTTGCCTTGCTGGCGGATCACATGGGCCGGGCCTCCGGCCGGAAACCCCAGAAAATCACCTGCGGCGATGGGATGCTCCGTCTCGTCGAGGGTGGCGATGCCTTGGCCCGAAAGCACCTGGACGGCTTCCTCTTCGTAGTGATGGCGATGATATTCGGACGATTCATGGCCGTCCTGCAGCGTGACGAGATTGACACCGAGTCGACTGAGGCCGGTGGCCTCGCCCAGTCGGCGGACATCGCGAACGGCATTCGGATTCAGGTCGTGAACGCGGCGTGTGGCGGGCATGGCCTGGATGGTGGCCTTGGTCAGCAAGGCTTTGGGCAGTTCAGTCATGGCTTGGGCGGGACCTGGGCAAGTGCTTGCGGGCAGGGATCGGCCGCAAGCGGCCACCCCGGGCGAGTCCGTCATCATCCACTCGAAGGACCTGGCCGGTCCAGAGGACCGGGCGGCAGCCTGGACTTTCGTCATGGGCCGGGTCCGGCGAGGCAGGCGTCTCTGCCGATCCCCTCGGAGCGGCAGAGACGGCCATCGACTCAGCCTTGACGATAGCGTTCCAGCCAGTGGGCATAAGGCGCCGGCAGCACCCAGGAGGGCTTGTCGATACCCAGGGCTTTGGCGGCCTTGTAAGGCCAGTGCGGATCCGCCAGATGCGCGCGACCGACCAGCACCTGATCCAGCTGGCCGTTGGCAATGGCTTCCTCGGTCAGTTCCGGGGTATCGATATTCCAGGCCGAGGATACCGGCAGACCGGATTCGCGACGGACCCGCTCGGCAATCGGCAGCAGCATGCCCGGCCCCCAGGGGATATGCGTTTCGGGGATGGTGAAGCCGACGCTGACACTCAGCAGATCCAGACCGCCTTGTTTGAACTGGCGGGCCAGCTCGATGGAATCTGCCAGCGTCGCCTCATCCCGGCCGTCATATTCCAGCACCCCGAAACGGGCGGTCAGCGGCAGATGCTCCGGCCAGACTTCACGCACCGCGGCCAGAGTCTCCAGCAGAAAGCGGTGGCGATTCGCCGCGCTGCCGCCGTAAGCATCCGTGCGCTGGTTGGAATGGGCCGAGAAGAAGCTCTGGGCGAGATAGCCATGAGCGAAATGCAGTTCCAGCCATTCGAAACCGGCGTCCAGAGCACGTTTGGCGGCGGCCACGAAGTCCTGCTGTACGCGCTTGATGTCTTCCAGACTCATGGCCTTGGGAACCTTGGGCAGGTTGCCGCCGAAGGCGATGGCCGACGGGGCGAGCGTCGGCCATCCGCGCGGGTCCCCTTCGGGGATGTGGTCGTCGCCTTCCCAGGGGATATTGGCGCTGGCCTTGCGACCGGCGTGGGCGATCTGGATGCCGGGAACCGAGCCGGCGGCCTTGATGGCCTTGACCGCGGGCACAAAGGCCTGGGCTTGTTCGTCGGTCCACAGTCCGGCGCAATGCGGGGTGATCCGGCCTTCCGGGGCCACGGCGGTGGCCTCGACCACGACCAGACCGGCGCCACCGCGGGCCAGACCGGCCAGGTGGCTGAGATGCCAGTCATTGACGAGGCCGTCATGGGCCATGTACTGGCACATCGGCGGCACCGCGATGCGGTTGCGCAGGGTGATGTCCTTGAGCTTCAAGGGTTGGAACAAGGCAGACATGCTCGACTCCATGGCGTTGAGGAAAATTGTAGTTCGATAATACGCGAACTATGGATATAGTGCGGCTTCGATTATCATCTGTCCATGCGTTCCTACAAACATCCCGTCATCGAGGCCTTCACGCTGGAGCGGTTGTTCTACGCCTTGAGCGACTCCACACGGCTGGACATCGTGCGCAAGCTGGCCGGCGTCGAGTCGGCCAGCTGTGCCGCGCTGGATGGCGGGCGTCCCAAGTCCAGCATGTCCCACCATTTCAGAATCCTGCGGGAGGCGGGTCTGGTCGAGACCCGGATCCAGGGCACCACGCATCAGAACCGGTTGCGTCGCGAAGATCTGGAGCAGGTGTTCCCGGGGCTGCTGGATCCGATTCTGCAGCAGCTTGTCTCGTCCTCTGAGACAGACCCATGCGAAACTGCGGCCTGAATCCAGTCGAGTGTTGCAGGGTGAGTCGTGGCCAAGGCGAAAACAGCCTACGTATGCAGTGAGTGTGGGGGTGAGTCCAGCAAGTGGCAGGGCCAGTGCCCTGAATGCGGTGCCTGGAACACCTTGAGTGAAATCAGCCTGGGCCCGAGCCGGCCCAATGCGGCGGCCGGTCGCCGCAGCGGTTATGCCGGTGGCGCCAGCCAGCGCGCCCGGCCCACGCCCCTGGCCGAAGTGGCCACCGCGGTAGAGCAGCGGATCAGCGTCGGCATCGGTGAGTTGAACCGGGTGCTGGGTGGCGGTCTGGTCGAAGGTTCGGTGGTCCTGATCGGCGGTGATCCCGGTATCGGCAAATCCACCCTGCTGCTGCAGATGCTGGGCGAGGTGGGGGCCGGCGTGGCCGGTCTGTATGTCACTGGCGAGGAATCGTTGGGCCAGGTGGCCGCGCGGGCCCAGCGCCTGGGCCTGCCGCTGGGGCCGCTGGCCGCCTTGGCGGAAACCTGCATCGAGCGGATTCTGGAGCAGACGGCCGAAGCCCGGCCCAAGGTCCTGATCGTGGACTCGATCCAGACCATCTGGACCGAGACCCTGACGGCGGCGCCCGGCTCGGTCAGCCAGGTCCGCGAGTCGGCGGCCCAGTTGACCCGCTTCGCCAAGGAGACCGGCACGGCCGTATTCCTGGTCGGCCATGTCACCAAGGAGGGCGGCATCGCCGGGCCGCGCGTACTTGAGCACATGGTCGATGCCGTCCTGTACTTCGAGGGCGATCCCGGTAGCCGCTTCCGGATCCTGCGCGCCTTCAAGAACCGTTTTGGCGCGGTCAACGAGATGGGCGTGTTCGCGATGTCGGACAAGGGCCTGCGCGAGGTCGCCAATCCCTCGGCGATCTTCCTGTCCACCCATCAGGGGCCGACGCCGGGCAGTGTGGTGATGGTCACCCGCGAAGGCACCCGGCCGCTGCTGGTCGAGGTGCAGGCTCTGGTCGACCAGTCATCGCTGGGCAATCCGCGTCGCGTGACCCTTGGCCTGGAGCAGAACCGGCTGGCGATGCTGCTGGCGGTGCTGCATCGCCATGGCGGGGTGGCGGCCTATGACCAGGACGTCTTCGTCAATGTGGTCGGCGGCATCCGGGTGCAGGAAACCGCCGCCGATTTGCCGGTGCTGCTGGCGGTGCTGTCCAGCCTGCGCGACCGGCCCATGCCCGAGCACACGGTGGCTTTCGGGGAGGTCGGCCTGTCCGGCGAGATCCGGCCGGTGCCCAATGGCGAGGAGCGTCTGAAGGAGGCGATGACCCATGGCTTTCGGCGCGCCATCGTGCCCAAGGCCAATGCACCCAAATCGGGCAAGCTGGGTGATCTGGAAGTCATCGGCGTGGAGCGGCTGGCGCAGGCGATCGACGCTTGCCGCTGAACTTTGACGGCCTTGAGCGCCGTGCCAAGGAGGGGGCATGAACCGTTCTCTTCAGACTGCGCGGCTGCTCTTGCGGCCGGTCAACACGGATGATTTCTCGACCAGCCTTGAGCTGTGGTCGGATCCGCAGGTGGTGCATTGCATCGGCGGTCAGGTGATGGAGGCCGAAGCCGTATGGCGGCGACTGCTGATGCAGATCGGTCATTGGCAGGTCATGGGCTATGGCTCGTGGACCATCATCGAGCGCTCCAGTGGTCATTACGTGGGCGAGCTGGGTTTCTTCGATTATCGAAGGGCGCTGCAGCCGCCGATGTGTATCGTGCCAGAGGCCGGCTGGGCGCTGCGGCCGGCGATGCAGGGACGGGGCTATGCGCTGGAAGCCTTGCAGGCGGCACTGGACTGGGCGCAGCTGCGCTGGCCGGGCGGTGTACTGAGTGCAATCATGGATCCCGACCACATCGTCTCGGCTCGGCTGGCGGGACGTGCCGGCTTTCAATGGGAGGCCAGGGCCAGCCATGCCGGCCGGCCCCTGGATATCTGGCGGCGATATCTGGTCTGATCGTGCCTGACGCTTGTCCGGCAGCACGGCATCAGCCCGGCCACCTTCCACAGGCAGCGATCCAAGTACGGTGGGATATCTGATGGGACACATGAAGGAGCTGAAGGAGGAATACCGGCGGCTCAAGAAGATGTATGCCGAATCGCAGATGAGTGCCGACATCCTTCGGGAAGCGATACATCGTGTGGTGAGGCAGCTCGCGCTCCCCGTGCGCAGATCGTTCTCCTGTGCGTCCAGATCTTTGGCCGCCTGTCCAGCGAATTTGGGGTCGTCGTTTGCTCCGGCCTTTGCCGGCGTGGTATAGCCGGCCGATCCGAGCAGGCGTTGGTGGTTGAATCCGCCTCCAGCTGATTCGGCGTGCTGGCAACAACGCCCCGGCTTTACTCCGGCCTACAAATCGTTGCGAGGCCTGCTGCTGACAAGCTGATTCATCCCGTTTGGCCTTGGCGGCGTTTTCGGAACTCAGCCACCTTGTGACGGTTCCCGCACAAGGCCATGCTGCACCAGCGTCGTTTGTGGGATTTGGTTCGGTCATAGAACATGAGTGAACAGTCCGGGCTCTCGCATTGCCTTACAAGACGGAAATCACCCTCTGCCAGCAACTCTGCTGCTGAGTACGCCAGCCTTGCGAGCTGGCGGCCGGCTTCATCGTGGTGATGAAAACGGTCCAGCTCAGGTTGGTGTGCACCCCATGTCAACTGCGGTACGGCATGACGCAAGAAACTGTTGAGCACCGAAGGGTCGGCGCCGCGCTCCTCGCGCCGTGCATGCACGAGGACCTCAACCGCCTCCCGCAGGGTGCGGAGCTTGGATAGCAGCACTCCGCCTTTCGCCGATGGTAAAGATGCCGGACCAAAACCAGCTTGAGCCAGCCATGTGCTGGCTTGCTCATCACTGTTCAAAAGGTCCGTCTTTCGTCCGTCCACCATCATTACCGTATTGAGCAGGTCGAGCGCCGGATGGTCTGCCAGCATGTAAGGCGCCGGAAGGTTCGCTGCAGGATCAGGGGCGGGCATATGGGCTCCATTGGGTGTCCATGGCCATGGTAACCCATAAAAATAGTTTGACTAGTTACAGATGTCGTGCAGAATGGGTCATTGTAACCCCTAAAACTCTATATGAAAGTTACAGGAGCCGGAGCAATGACCCCGTCCAAGCACACCCATGTCGCGTTCAAATTCGCCGCAGCTGATGGCGTCCGTGTCTTCTATCGAGAGGCCGGTGCGCCTGACGCTCCTGTGCTCCTTCTTTTGCACGGCTTCCCGAGCTCATCGCACCAGTTTCGTGATCTGATCCCTCTGCTGGCATCCCGTTATCGGATCATTGCTCCAGATTTGCCTGGCTTTGGCTTCACCGAAGTCCCGGCCGAGCGAGAGTATGTATACACCTTCGATGCGATCGGCAGGACGATCGGCGATTTCGTCGAGAAGCTGGGCCTCAAGCGCTACGCCATGTACTTCTTCGACTACGGTGCGCCGACGGGTCTGCGCTTGGCTCTTGCACATCCGGAGCGTGTCAGTGCGATCATTTCCCAGAACGGCAATGCTTACCTGGAAGGCCTGGGTGAGGCCTGGGCGCCGATCCGCAAGTACTGGGAAGATGGCCTGCCGGAAAGCCGGCAAGCCATCAGCGATGCAATTCTGAATCTGGAGGGGACCCGCTGGCAGTATGTGGAGGGGGTAGGTGATCCTGGCCAGATTGCCCCTGAGTCGTACTATCTCGATGCACTGCTGCTAGAGCGGCCGGCCAACAAAGAGATCCAGCTCGATCTGTTCTATGATTATCAGAACAATCTGAAGCTCTATCCTGCATTCCAGCAGTTCTTCCGAACCACCAAGCTGCCGACCTTGGCTATCTGGGGCAAGGGTGATCCTTTCTTTATCCCAGCGGGAGCCGAGGCCTACCAGCGGGACAACCCGAATGCCGTCGTGGAGCTGCTGGATACCGGGCATTTCGCGCTGGAGACCCACGTCCAGTACATCGCCGACCGGATCGTCGAAGTGCTGGGCGAGGCGATCAACTGATTGATCCTTGGAGTGCGACTGCAAGCCTTCCCGAAGTCTGGACATCCACAACGAGAAACTTCGGGGGGGCTTGCAGGATTGCCGGGTCGCTGCAAATCCCGGCGGTACTCAGTCCAGAAAGTGGATGCCGGTGCGACGGACCAGTTCCTGATAGGAAATGGGCGGCTGCATCCGCACCTGCTGCAGGTTCGGCAGCCAGAAGGCCCAGGAGCGGCCGGTGGTCGGGTCATACACCAGCTTGTAGACATAGTCGGGAATCCAGACTTGGTCCGGACCCAGTTTTTGCGGGTGCGAGCCGTAATAGGGTCCGGTGAACACGTAGACATCGCCCTTGGCACGCATCACATACTTGCGGGTGGCACGCTCGACGCCGGCCCAGGTGCGACGATTGAACGAGGGGTATTGCGGCGTCATATTGGCCAGCGAAAAGCTCTGGGCCATGCCGGCTTCCGTGCTGCGATCTCCCGCCGGCACGATATGGCCGCGGTCGAAATGCTGGATGCCGAGCGTGGCCCGGTAGTCGGCCAGGCTGGAGCGTTCGCCGGGTCGGAGCCGGGCTTCCTCGTAAAAGCGGTTGGTGCGCTTCTGGTGGTCGAGCAGCGCGTGCTTGTTCAGACGTTCGACGCCGTAGACGGGCGTACGGCTTGTCGGTGAGTACAGTACCGCGAAGTCGTCGAAACACAGGTCCCGGGTCTTGCCGAACCGGCCGGCCGGTACGGCAGGCACATGGTGATGGGGGAAAAGGGCGCGACAGGCTTCAAAGGCGGCATGGGCCGGTGAGCTGATGACCAGACTCAGCAGCAGGCCGGCCATCGGCGGCAACCAGTTTTTGCGGGCGGAACGGGGTCGGAGCGGGGTCGAGCAGTGCTGCATGCAATCTTGCCTTGAACTTGACTGGAGGCCGGTCTGAGCCGGTCTGACCAGGAATCGACGAAAAACGGCCAGCCCCCGGCTCATGCCGGCCGGGGATGGGCGCTGGTTGTAGACCGATCGGTGATAGGCCGTTCGGGGACGATGCGTGTCGGCAGCGGGGGAGGTGACGCACTCGACCGCCTAGCCGGTCCGGATGCCCCGGCACATCAGCTGCTGGGCATCACATGACGGAATCAGGCGGGTGCGGTACCGGCCAGGCTGGCCGCATAGGCCTTCAGTTTGACCAGCATCGCGGCCAAGCCGTTGGAGCGGGTCGGTGACAAGTGCCTGGCCAGCCCGATGGCCTGAATGAAGTCCGGTTCGGTGGAGAGGATCTCGCTGGCCGGCCGGTCCGAATAGACGCGCAGTACCAGAGCGATCAGGCCGGAGACAATGGCCGAATCACTGCCGGCCTCGAAATGCAAGCGTTCGGCGGTGCCCGAGGGTACCAGCCAGACCCGGGACTGGCAGCCGATGATGCGGTAGCTCTCGGTCTTGTCGGCCTCGTCCAGAGGGCGCAGTTGCTTGCCCAGATCGATCAGATACTGATAGCGCTCGCTCCAGTCGCCGAACAGGGCGAATTCATCGGCGATCGCCTCCTGGGCGGCGGCGGCGGTGGGTTCCAGCGGCTCGGTCATGCCTTGATTACACTCCAGCGGGTTTGTTGCGCACCATCCTCGATCGCGATACCCATGGTCGTGAGTTCGTCACGGATGGCATCGGCTCGGGCGAAATCGCGGTTGGCGCGGGCTTCACGTCGTTCGGTCAGCAAGGCCTCGATGCGGGTCTCGTCCACGGCATCCGCCTGTCCCTGCTTGAACCAGTCCTCGGGATCCTGCTGCAGCAGACCCAGCAGGGCCGCCGAGCCACGCAGGGTCGCAGTGGCTTCGACACTGGCCTCGGTACGGGCCAGATCGGCCAGAGCCGAGAGCTCGGCCAGGGCCAGAGGAGTATTCAGGTCATCGGCGAGTGCCGCTTCGACGGCGGCGGCGATCGGCTGCTCCTGACCGTCCGGCAGGCAAGGGCCGTCACGCAGCACGCGATACCAGCCATCCAGCGTCTGGATGGCCTGGGTGATGGCATGCTCGGACCAGTCCAGCGGCTGCCGGTAATGGCCGCGCAGCAGCATCAGGCGCAGGGCTTCGGGCGGATACCGCTGCACCAGCTCATGCACCAGCAGCACATTGCCCAGCGACTTGGACATCTTGCGCCCTTCGAAGCTGAGCAGGCCGTTGTGCAGCCACCAGCGTGCGAACAGCTTGCCACCATGAGCGCAGCTGGACTGGGCGATCTCGTTTTCGTGATGCGGAAACTGCAGGTCGACGCCACCGGCATGGATATCGATGGTCTCGCCCAGGTGGGCGGCCGTCATCGCCGAGCATTCGATATGCCAGCCGGGTCGGCCGCGGCCCCAGGGGCTGTCCCAGCCGGGAAGATCATCGCTGGAGGGCTTCCACAGCACGAAATCGGTGGGGTGGCGCTTGTAGGGCGCGACTTCGACGCGGGCGCCGGCGATCATTTCCTCGGTGTCGCGCCCGGACAGTCGTCCGTAGTCCTTGTAACTGGGCACGTCGAACAGCACGTGACCCTCGGCGGCATAGGCATGGCCGTTCGCCAGCAGCTGTCCGATCATCTCGATGATGGTCTGGATATGGTCGGTGGCACAGGGTTCGATATCCGGCGGCATGACACCCAGTGCGGCCATATCCTGCCGGTAGGCCTGGGCGAAGCGGTCGGTGATGACCTGGATCGGTACCTGCTGCAGGGCGGCGGCGGCATTGATCTTGTCGTCCACATCGGTGATGTTGCGCGCAAAAACCACCTTGGGGTAGGTTTTCCGCAGCAGTCGGACCAGGACGTCGAAGACGACAGGCCCGCGGGCGTTGCCGATATGGACGTAGTTGTAGACCGTGGGTCCGCACAGGTACATGGTCACCCGTTGCGGATCGAGAGGGACAAACGCATCGTTGGTCCGGGTCAGACTGTTGTAAAGCGTGATCGGCATAGAACTCGTTCCAGGGGATCCGGCGGCCAGGCATCCGGCGGACCGTATATATTAACAAGTCCTCGGACGCGCGTGTTTCTTCATCACGCTCTAAGCACCGATTCAGCGTGAGTTTGATGCAATAGGCGCAGGGCGCGTCTGAGCGTCAGTGAGATTGTCAGGGTAAAGTCTATGATCAAGTCAATCGGGGTGTTCGCGCTGGGGGCCATGCTGTCCCTGTCGGCGGCGGCTCAGGATATGAATGGCCCGGGGCCGCCTTCAGGCACCGAGATGGAGGCTGATTCGGCCGCGCATTTCGCCTGGGCCGATGTGCTGCGGGTGGATCCGGTCTATGGCACGGTCCAGGTTCCCGCCCAGACCTGCTACAACCAGACCGTGGTCGAGCAGAAGCCGGGACACAGCGGCATCGGCACGGTGCTGGGCGCGGTCGTGGGCGGCGTACTGGGCAATACCATCGGTCATGGCGGCGGTCGAAGCCTGGCCACGGTGGTGGGAGCGGTCGGCGGCGGTGTGGCCGGCAACAAGCTGGGCGGGCAGAGTGGCGGGCAATACCAGACCACCCAGACCACCTGCCGGCAGACCGCCACGGTCGGACAGCAGCAGATCATCGGCTATGACGTGCAGTATCGTTATCATGGCGATGTCTATGTCAGCCGGCTCAGTTACGATCCCGGCGAGCGCCTGCGTATCCGGGTCAGCGTAGGCCCGGCCGGTTGATCGCCGGCTCTTGATGGAATTGTCGACGCCGAGGCTTGCGCCGGCGTCCGATTCCGGTCATGATGCAAGACATTACTTGGGAGTGATGATGTCCGAAGCCGTCTATACCGCCACCGTTCTGACTGGAGCCCGCATGGCCTCCGGGATGACTTCGCGTGCGCGCCGACCGCTGGGCCCTCATGTCGCCGGGTAGCTTTTTGCACGCGTAAGTTTTGCTGCATAAACATGAAAACCCGGCCGATCGCCGGGTTTTTTTGTTTTCGGTCGCACCTCTTGCCAGAAGTGCGAGCATCATCGACAAGGGCCATTCATGACTATTCGCCATTTTTTGACCACCCAAGACTACAGTCGCCGCGAAATCGACGAGCTGTTGGACCAGGCCGCCGAGTTCAAGCGGTCTCCGCAAGGGCGGCAACTGGCCGGCAAGGCGGTTGCCCTGCTGTTTTTCAACCCCTCGATGCGGACCCGGACCAGCTTCGAGCTGGGAGCCTTCCAGCTCGGCGGGCATGCCGTGGTGCTGGCGCCGGGCAAGGATGCCTGGCCGATCGAATTCGAGGTCGGCACGGTCATGGATGGAGACACCGAAGAGCATATCGCCGAAGTCGCCCAGGTCCTTTCCCGTTACGCCGACCTGATCGCGGTGCGGGCCTTTCCGAAGTTCCAGGACTGGGCGGTGGATCGCGAGGACCGTGTGCTGAAGGCATTTGCCCGCTATGCCACGGTGCCTGTGATCAATATGGAAACGATCACTCATCCCTGTCAGGAGCTTGCCCATGCCATGGCGTTGCGTGAGCATCTTGGCGATCTGCAGAACAAGAAATATGTGCTGACCTGGACCTACCACCCCAAGCCGCTGAACACGGCGGTGGCCAATTCGGCCTTGCTGATCGCGACCAAGCTGGGCATGGACGTGACCTTGCTGTGTCCTTCCCCGGACTTCGTGCTGGACGAACGCTATATGGCCTATGGCGAGGAAAATGCCCGCCAGAACGGCGGTTCGCTGCAGGTATCACACGATATCGAGGCAGCCTATCGCGGCGCGGACGTGGTCTATGCCAAGAGCTGGGGCGCGCTGCCATTCTTCGGGCAGTGGGAGGGTGAAAAGGCAATCCGCGAGGCCAGCAAGCATTTCATTGTCGACGAAGCCAAGATGGCCCTGACCAATCAGGCCGTGTTCAGTCATTGCCTGCCGCTGCGGCGCAATGTGAAGGCGACCGATGCGGTGATGGATTCACCTGCCTGCATCGCCATCGACGAAGCCGAGAACCGCCTGCATGTGCAGAAGGCGGTGATGGCCGCCCTGATCGGTCAGGGCTGAGGCGGCTGCATGTACCAGCCCCCGTCGTTCAAGGAGTTGCGTCCCGAGTTTGTCGAGCGATTGCTGGCGGATTTCCCGCTGGCGATGCTGGCGGTGACTTCGGCGCAGGGGCTGGTCATCAACCATCTGCCTCTGCTGCGGCAGGGCGAGGTCTTGCAGGGGCATGTTGCCCGCGGCAACGAACTGCACGGCATGGCCGGCCTTCCGATCGTCGCGGTGTTCCAGGGGCCGCAGGCCTATGTGACGCCGGGCTGGTATCCGGAGAAATCCCTGCACGGTCGGGTCGTGCCCACATGGAATTATGCCGTGGTCCATGTGCACGGGCAGCTTCAGATCCATGACGACACGGACTGGGTGCTGGATGTGCTGAGGCGCCAGAGTGACCGGCAGGAGGCCAGGCAGGCCCAGCCCTGGTCGTTGGACGAGGCGCCGTCCGATTTTGTTTCGAAACTGGCGACGGCAGTGGTCGGTATCGAGATCCGCATCGAACGCGTCGAAGCCAAGTTCAAGTTGAGCCAGAACAAGCCGCCTCAGACACGGATGGATATTGTTGCAGGGCTGAGACACCGTGCGGACCCGGTGGATGGGGTTCTGGCTGAGTGGATCACGGCGGCAGCGATGCCGCCCGGCACGGGTTGCCCCGCATGATGCGGGATTACGCTCTGGAACTGATCTGGACCGAGACGGGATCGGAGGCATCTGATCGTCTGCAGCGTTACGATCGCAACCATCGGATCCATGTCGCCGGCAAGCCGGTGCTTGAGGTTTCGGCGGACCGGCTGTTCCATGGCGATGCCTCCCGCCACAATCCGGAAGACCTTCTGCTGGCCGCCCTGGCCAGCTGCCATATGCTGTCCTATCTTTATCTGGCCGCTCGCGAAGGCCTGCGGATCAGGGATTATCGCGATCAGGCCAGCGGCCGACTGCGCGTCGACGGCGAGTCGGGCCGTTTTGTCGAAGTCTGCCTGCACCCCTTGCTGCGACTGGCTCCGGGGTCGGACCCGGAGCAGGCCGAGGCCCTCCATCGCGAGGCGCAGAAGCTGTGTTTCATTGCCCATTCCGTCAATTTTCCGGTGCGCGTCGAAGCGCAAACCACCATTGATTCCTTTTGAACTCCAGGACCCACGAGCCATGACCAAAGATATCGTCCTCGCCTTTTCCGGTGGCCTTGATACCAGCTTCTGCGTGCCTTACCTGCAGGAGCAGGGCTGGGCCGTGCATACCGTATTCGCCGACACCGGCGGCGTTGACGCCGAGGAGCGGGCCTATATCGAGGGGCGTGCCCGCGAGCTGGGTGTCGCCAGTCACGTCACCGTCGATGGCGGTCCGGCCATCTGGGAAGGCTTCGTCAAGCCCTTCGTCTGGGCTGGCGAAGGGTATCAGGGCCAGTATCCGCTGCTGGTGTCCGATCGTTACCTGATCGTTGACGCCGCGCTGGCCCGGGCCAGGGAACTGGGCTGCCGCGCCATTGCCCATGGTTGCACCGGCATGGGCAACGACCAGGTCCGGTTCGATCTGGCGGTCAAGGCCCAGGGCGATTATGAAATCGTCGCACCGATCCGCGAGATCCAGAAGGAACACACCCAGACCCGTGCCTATGAACAGGCGTATCTGGACGAGCGTGGCTTCGGGGTGCGCGACAAGCAGAAGAGCTACACCATCAACGAGAATCTGCTGGGCCTGACCATGTCCGGTGGCGAGATCGACCGCTGGGAGGCGCCCAAGCCGGAAGCCCGCGGCTGGTGCGCGCCGCGGGCCGAATGGCCGGCCGAAGCACTGCGGGTGCGGATCGGTTTCGAGCAGGGCGAGGCCGTCAGTCTGGATGGCGAACGTCTGCCGGGCCATCTGTTGCTGGCGAAGCTGAATCATCTGTTTGCGCCCTATGGCGTCGGTCGCGGCCTGTATACCGGTGACACCGTGATCGGACTCAAGGGCCGTATCATCTATGAGGCTCCGGGCCTGATCTCGTTGCTGGCCGCTCACCGGGCGCTGGAAGACACCGTGTTGACCAAGCAGCAGAACCGCTTCAAGCCGGACGTGGCCCGCAAGTGGGTGGAGCTTGTCTATGAAGGTTTCTACCATGATCCGCTGAAGAGCAATCTGGAAGCCTTCCTGGCCTCCTCGCAGAGTCAGGTCAGCGGTGAAGTGCTGCTGGAAACCCAGGGCGCCCAGGTCTCGGCCGTGGCTGTCAGTTCGCCGCACATCCTCAATGCCAAGGGCGCCACCTATGCCCAGTCGGCGGACTGGGGCGTGGAGGAGGCGGAGGGCTTTATCAAGCTGTTCGGCATGAGCAGCACCCTGTGGGCCGAGGTCAACAAGCAGGACTGATGAGTGAGGCACGGCGGATCAGCACCGACCCGGCAGAACTGGACCTGGACTTGATCCATGCGTTCCTGCCAGGGCAGACCGCACGGAGCCGGGGCATGCCTCGGCCCGTGCTGGAGCGCGCCATTGAAAACTCGCTATGCTCCAGTGTATGGCAGGATGGCCGGCCGTCAGGCTTTGCCCGAGGGTGCGACGATGCAACTTTCGTCGGGTTGCGCGATGTTTTCGTGGTGTCTGACGAGCGTGGCCGGAAGCATCCGGGCCATGCTCGACGCCGTGATCAGCCATCCGCAGCTGCAGGGGTTGACGCGTTTCAGCCTGGCCAGCAGCTCGGCGCGCGGACTTTATGCCGCCTTCGGTTTTTCGGTTCCGCAGCATCCTTCCCGTCTGATGGAAAAATTCGATCCGGACGTCTACAGGTCCACACACACTTATGAACCCATTACTTGAATCCACTCTGGCCCATCTGCGCAAGCTGGTCGGCTACGATACCCGCAATCCGCCGCGTGAAATCGGTACCGACGGCATCTTCGACTATCTGCGCGCCCAGCTGCCGGATTTCGAGATCAAGGTGACCGACTATGGCGCGGGCGCGGTGACCTTTTACGCGGTGCGGGGCCGGCCGGAGCATCTGTTCAACGTGCATCTGGATACCGTGCCGGACTCGCCGCACTGGAGCGCTGATCCGCTGGAGCTGCGTATCGAGGGCGACAAGGCCGTCGGTCTGGGTGCCTGCGATATCAAGGGGGCGGCCGCGGCCCTGGTCGCCGTAGCCCAGGCCAGCAAGGGCGATATGGCCTTGCTGTTGTCTACCGATGAGGAAGCCAATGATGCGCGCTGCATAGCCGGCTTTCTGGCCGACAAGCCCGACTACAAGGCCGTGATCGTGGCCGAGCCGACGGCTTGTCAGGCGGTATTGGCCCATCGCGGCATCCATGCGGTGGTGATGCAGTTCGCCGGCCGTGCCGGTCATGCCTCGGGTCACCAGACGGCCAGCGACAGTGCCTTGCATCAGGCGATCCGCTGGGGCGGCGCGGCGCTGGACTATGTCGAGGGCCAGGCCGAACAGCGCTTCGGCGGCTTGACCGGGCTGCGATTCAATATCGGCCGGGTCGAAGGCGGCATCAAGCCGAACATGATTGCTCCCTCGACGGAATTGAAGTTCGGCTTCCGGCCGCTGCCGTCGATGGATATCAACGCGCTGCTGGAGCACTTCCGGACGCTGGTCGAGCCGGCGCCGGTCAGCTATACCGAGACCTTCCGCGGTCTGTCGCTGCCGGCCGGCGATCCGACGACCGCAGAAACCCGGCGCCTGGCGGCGCGGGATCTGGCGGAGCAGCTGCAGATTCCGGTCGGCCATGCCGTCGACTTCTGGACCGAGGCCGCCTTGTTCTCGGCGGCCGGCTACACCTCGTTCGTGTATGGCCCCGGTCATATCGCACAGGCCCATACCGCCGACGAGTGGGTGGCGCTGCAGCAGCTGGACGACTACGCCCAGACCATTTTTCGCCTTGTCGAGAAGACCTCCAAGTGAACGCCGAAGCTTCGATACATACCCGCAAGACCATCGTCCGGCTGTTGTCCAGCATGGGCAGTGCCAAGGAGATCCAGCAGTATCTCAAGCGCTTCTCGCAGCTGGACGCCAAGCGTTTCGCGGTGGTCAAGGTCGGCGGGGCGGTGTTGCGGGATGATCTGCCGGCACTGACTTCGTCGCTGTCCTTTCTGCAGCAGGTCGGGCTGACCCCGATCGTGCTGCATGGCGCAGGTCCGCAGCTGGATCAGGAGCTGGAGGCCGTCGGCATCCAGAAGCAGACCGTGGACGGCCTGCGGGTCACCAGTCCCAAGGCTCTGGCCGTGGTCCGCAAGGTGTTCCAGCAGCAGAATCTGCGTCTGGTCGAAGCCTTGCAGTCGATGGACACGCGTGCAACGTCGGTGCCATCCGGGGTGTTCACGGCTGAATATCTGGACCGCGATGTCTATGGCCTGGTCGGCAAGGTGACGGGCATCAATCTGGCGCCGATCGACGCCAGTCTGCATGCCGGTTCGATTCCGGTGATTGCCAGTCTGGGTGAGACCGAGGAAGGCCAGATTCTCAATATCAATGCGGACTTTGCCGCCAATGAGCTGGTGCGATTGCTGCAGCCCTACAAGATCATCTTCCTGACCGGCACCGGCGGGTTGCTGGACAACGACGGCAAGCTGATCGACTCCATCAATCTCAGCACCGAATTCGAACATCTGAAAGCGCAGCCCTGGATCCATGGCGGCATGCGGGTCAAGATCGAGCAGATCGCCGACCTGCTCGAGCATCTGCCACTGACCTCCTCGGTATCGATCACCAAGCCCGCGGAGCTTGCCAAGGAGCTGTTCACCCACAAGGGCTCCGGCACCATGGTGCGCCGCGGCGAGAAAGTACTGCGTTTCGACAGCTGGGACGGTGTCGACCAGCCGCGTCTGCAGCAGCTGATCGAGTCCAGTTTCGGCCGCGAGCTGGTGGACGGCTATTTCGAGAAGACCCGGCTGCATCGGCTTTATGTCAGCGAGAATTACCGTGCCGCGATGGTGTTGACCAACGAGGAAGGTGACAGCTATCTGGACAAGTTCGCGGTGCTCGATGATGCCCAGGGCGAAGGCCTGGGGCGGGCGGTCTGGCAGATCATGCGCGAGGAGAATCCCCGACTGTTCTGGCGTTCACGCAATGGCAATCCGGTCAATCATTTCTACTATGCCGAGTCCGACGGCTGCTACAAGCTGGGGGGCTGGAAAGTGTTCTGGTTCGGTATGCCCGGCTTTGCCGAGATCGAGCGCTGCGTGCGCCATTGCGAACAGCGGCCGCTGTCCTTGAAGGACTGAGCGATGAGCGATCGCTGTCTGCAGGTGCCTGCGCTGCAAGGGCATCACGTGCGACTCGAGCCCTTGGCGCAAGCTCACGCCGAAGGCTTGCGCCTTGCCGTGGCCGATGGCGAGCTGCATCGGTTGTGGTATACCAGCGCGCCGGCGCCCGATGCCGTGGAGGCCTATTTGCAGGCCGCGTTGCATGCGACCTCGGACGGGCAGGCGCAGGCCTTTGCGGTACGCTCGATGGCCAGCGGAGCCATCGTCGGTACCACGCGCTATTGCCATGCCGATGCCGTCAACCGGCGACTGGAAATCGGCTATACCTGGTATGCGGCCTCGGCCCAGCGCACCGGGGTCAATACCGAAAGCAAATACCTGCTGCTCCGGCATGCGTTCGAACAGCTGGATTGCATCGCGGTGGAGTTTCGCACCCACTGGTTGAACCAGCGCTCGCGCGCGGCGATCGCCAGACTGGGGGCCAGACAGGACGGCATTCTGAGAAACCACAGCCGATTGCCGGATGGAAGTCTGAGGGATACGGTGGTTTTCTCCATCATTGCCTCGGAATGGCCGGCCGTAAAGCAGCATCTACAATTCATTCAGGAACAGAGATAGGCGCATGGGAAAAAGCATTGGCATTGTCGGTGCGCGCGGACATACCGGCAGCGAACTGATCCGGCTGATTGCCGGCCATCCGGCGCTGGAGTTGAGCTTTGTCTCCTCCCGTGAACTGGCCGGCGAACTGCTGCGGGCGCACAATCCGGCCTGGCAGGGCGAGCTGCGCTATGAAAGCCTGAGCCCCGGGGAGGTGGCGGCCAAGGGCGCCGACATCGTGATTCTGGCCCTTCCCAATCAGAAGGCGGAGCCCTTTGTGGCGGCGATCGAGGCCAGGGCTCCGGATACGCTGATCGTCGATCTGTCGGCGGATTACCGCTTCGACGATCGCTGGTATTACGGCCTGCCCGAGCTGTATCGGAACCGCTGGCGGGGCGAAAAACGGATCAGCAATCCCGGTTGCTATGCCACGGCTATCCAGCTCTCGATCGCCCCGCTGAAGGATCTGCTGGCGGCTCCGCCGGTATGTTTCGGCGTGTCCGGCTATTCCGGTGCAGGTACCACCCCTTCGGATCGCAATGACCCGGACAAGCTGCGCGACAACCTGATGCCGTATGCCTTGACCGGTCATATGCACGAGAAGGAGGCTTCGCGCCATCTGGGCCTGCCGGTGGAATTCATGCCGCATGTTGCCCCCCATTTCAGGGGCCTGACGGTGACCACCAATCTCTATGTCAGCAAGCCGATCAGCCGCGACCAGGTCCTGCTGCGCTATCGTTCGGCTTACGATGCGGAGTCTCTGGTGCAGGTGGTTGACGAAGCACCGTGGGTCAGCCGTATCGCACACCGGCATGAGGTCGAAATCGGCGGTTTTGCGGTCTCGGCCGATGGTCGCCGGGTCGTGGTGGTTGCGACCCTGGACAACTTGCTGAAGGGGGCGGCCAGTCAGGCGATCCAGAACATCAATCGTGCTATCGGTCTGGACGAATATACGGCAATTCCGATGGCAGGACCGGTGGCATGAAGCCCGTCCTGAAACTGGCTGCTGCCGTGGCGCTGGCCGCCGGGCAGGCATGGGTTGCATCCCGCGCCGGAACGCTCCCGACGGCATCGGTGCAGAAGCCGTGGCCGATCAAGGTGGTGATCGTCACCACCTTCGAACTGGGCGCCGATACCGGTGACCGGCCGGGCGAGTTCCAGCCCTGGGTCGAGCACGAACACCTGGATCAGGTGCTGCCGTTTCCCGGCGGCGTGCACTCCTTGCGCAGCAATGCCTCGCACGACGTGCTGGGGGTGGTCAGCGGCATGACCCTGGTCAATGCCGGCGCCTCGCTGATGGCCCTGGGCCTGGATCCGCGTTTTGATCTCAGCCATGCCTACTGGATCATCAACGGCATCGCCGGTGTCGACCCGGAAGATGCCTCGATCGGTTCGGTGGCCTGGGCCCGTTACGCGATCAATGATGTTTCGCGGATGATCGATCCGCGCGAAGCGCCAGCGACCTGGTCAACGGGCTTCTTTGCCGAAGGCACGGCCGGGCCGGGCAAGCTGCCCGCGCAGCCGCCCGTACCTGACTGCTATCCGCTCAATGCCAGTCTCAGCCGCTGGGCGTTCGGCATCAGCCGCGAGCGTGCGAAGCTGCCCGATACGGAAGGGATGGCGGTGATCCGCCAGGCGTGGAAGGGCTATCCCAATGCCCAGCGCCCGCCTTTTGTGCTGCAGGGCGACAGCTTTGCCAGCGATTATTTCTGGCATGGCCAGCTGATGAACCGGTTCGCCAATGACTGGGTGAAGTTGTGGACCGGTGGACATGGTCAATTCGTGATGACCGAGATGGAAGACTCCGGCATGATGGAGGCGCTCAATCGCCTGCAGGCCATGCATCGGGTCGATCTGGGACGGGTGATGATCGCGCGGGCAGCGTCCAATTACAGCATGCCGCCTCCCGGTGTCACGCCTCTGGCCAGCATCACCATGGAACACAGCGATCCGGCTACCTTCGAAGCGGCCTGGGCAGCGGCCAGTCCGGTGCTGCACGAACTGCTGCAGCATTGGGGCCGTTACCGCGCCGCGCCGCCCGGTGGGCCGGTCCATGCCGAGAACACGGCCTATTGCCGTTATGCCGCCGGCCCCGAATCACGTTTCACACAGAGTATCGACTAATGTCCCAATTGCTTTGGCAGAAAGCCGGGGTGGCGACCAACGCCCGTATCATGGATTTCCTGGCCGGCGAAGATGTGCGCCTGGATCGCGAATTTCTGCTGCATGACATCACGGCCAGTCAGGCCCATGTGGAGGGTCTCGCCCATATCGGCGTGGTCAGCGCCGAAGAGGCCGAAGCGCTCAAGCGCGAACTTGAGCAGCTCGCCGCCGACTTCCGGGAAGGGCACTTTGTGCTGGACGAGCGTTATGAAGACGGCCACTCCGCGATCGAGGCGCGTCTGACCGAACGTCTTGGCGACGCCGGCCGGCGGGTGCATACCGGCCGCAGTCGCAACGACCAGATTCTGGTCGCCACCCGATTGTGGCTGAAGGAACGGCTGCAGTATCTGGCCAGCCTGTGCCGGCAGATCGCCGAAGTCGCTCTGCAGCGTGCCGCCACCGAGACACTGCCCTTGCCGGGTTATACCCATTTGCAGCGCGCGGTGGTGTCGTCCACGCCGATGTGGTTTGCCGGTTTTGCCGAGGGCTTTATCGACAATGCCGAGCGCGCGGCGCATACCGCGGCCTGGATCGATGCCAACCCGTTGGGAACGGCCGCGGGCTACGGCGTCAATCTGCCGCTGGATCGCGATCACACCACGGGCCGGCTCGGCTTCCAGCGCATGCAGCTGTCTCCGATCTATGCCCAGCTCTCGCGCGGAAAATTCGAGATGGCGGCATTGGAAGCCTTGTGTTCGGCAATGCTGGACCTGCGCCGACTGGCCTGGGATCTGTCCCTGTTCACGACCGCGGAGTTCGATTTCGTGCATCTGCCGGCCGAGTACACCACCGGCAGCTCGATCATGCCCAACAAGCGCAACCCCGATGTGGTCGAGCTGCTCCGTGCCAGCTATGCCCCGGTAGCCGCCGCCCGCACCGAGATCGAGCAGCTGTTGTCTCTGCCCAGCGGTTACCAGCGTGATCTGCAGTTCTCCAAGGGCGCTCTTGTACGTGGCGTCAGCCATGGTCTGATGGCGCTGGAACTGGTGCCGGAACTGCTGTCGAAGCTGACCTGGAACGAAGCGGCCATGCGGGCGGCGATCGAGCCGGCAATGTATGCCACCGATGTCGCCATCGAGCAGGCGGCGGCCGGAGTGCCATTCCGCGATGCCTACCGTGCGGCGGGCGAGGCGGCGGCCAGTGCCGGTGCCGGGCGGACGCCCGAGGCCAGCCTGGCCAGTCGGGTTTCGGCCGGTGCGGCGGCCGATCTGCGCCTGCAGGTGTTGAGGGAGCGCCTGGCGGCCTTGAGCGGCTGAGTGATGCCTGCCGCCGTATCGTCGCGTATGCTTGAGCACCCGGACGTCCGGGATTGATCGAGGAGCCTGCCATGTCTTCTGCCGCGTCCTTGCCGCCATTCCGGATACCGGTCTGGCGCCGTGCGGTACTCAAGGTCGGCAGCAATCTGCTGGCGGCCGAAGGTGGTGGCCTGGATGACCGCCATGCCGGCCCGCTGGCGGCTTTTGTCCAGCACAGCGTCGATCAAGGTCGAGAGGTCGTGCTGGTCTCCTCGGGTGCCGTCGCCGCGGGCCGCGCGGTACTGCGGCAACATGCGCTGAAGGCGACCGGGGGTGGGCTGGCCGCGCGACAGGCCCTGGCGGCCATGGGTCAGGTGCCCGTGCTGGAGATGTGGCGCAGGCTTTCGGCGCGGCCGGTGGCCCAGGTCTTGCTGAGCCATGACGATATCCGCCATCGTCGCCGTTACCTGAACGCGCGGGCGACTCTGCGCGAGTTGCTGGCACTGGATGTGCTGGCTGTGGTCAACGAAAACGACACGGTCGCGGTCGACGAGCTCAAGCTGGGTGACAACGACAATCTGGCAGCGATCGTGGCCAGTCTGATCGAAGCCGATGTGCTGCTGATCGCCTCGGACATCGATGCCTTGTATACCGGCGATCCCAGGATCGATGCGGCCGCCACCCCGATCCGGCAGGTATCGCAGGTGACCCCGGAGATCATGGCCATGGCCGGCGGCAGCGGCAGCGTGGTCGGGACCGGCGGCATGCGCACCAAGTTGAAGGCAGCAGTCACGGCCGCCGGGCGCGGCATTCCCACCGCCCTGTTTGATGGCCGCTCGGCCGCGACCGTGGCGGCCCTCGGGCACGGCGAGCTGCATGGCACCTGGTTCCATGCGACGGCCGAACAGCGTCTGCATGCCCGCAAGCACTGGCTGCGTCATCTGCCTGCCGTGGCCGGCGGCATCCGTATTGACGAAGGGGCCCGGCATGCCTTGAGCGATCGCCGGGCTTCGCTGCTGCCGGGCGGGATCGTGCAGGTGGATGGTGAGTTCCGGCGCGGTGATATGGTGGCGGTATATACTGCCGATGGACTGTTGCTCGGGCAGGGTCTGTGTCAGTACGGTGCCGCGGAGGTCCGTTGTCTGGCCGGTCAGCACAGTCGCGACATCGAGCGGGTCCTGGGTTACAGCCACGGCACCGAAGTGATTCATCGGGATGACCTGGTGGTGCTGGACAGGCTGTTGGCGGGAGCATGGTGATGAGCATTCTCAGGGAGCAGGCGCTGGCCTGCGTGCAGGCTTCAAGGACCATGGCGGCGCTGGATACGGCTGCGAAGCGGCGACTGCTGCACGCCATGGCTGACCAGTTGCTGTTTCGGCAGGGCGACATCCTGCAGGCCAATGCCAGTGATATGCAGGCAGCGATGGCCAAAGGCACGGCCGGGGCGATGCTGGACCGGCTGCGGCTGGATCCTGAGCGCTTGCAGGCCATCGCGGCGGCGGTGCGGCATGTGGCCAGTCTGGAAGATCCGGTCGGTCAGGTCACCCGCCGTGAACAGCGAGCCGATGGCTTGCGCATCGAGCGCCAACGGGTGCCGCTGGGGGTGATCGCGATGATTTACGAAGCCCGGCCGAACGTCACCGCCGATGCGGCGGCCTTGTGCCTGTATGCGGGCAACGGGGTGATCCTTCGCGGTGGCTCGGAGGCCGTGCACTCCAATACGGCCATCGCCCTTGCACTGGGCCAGGCGCTGCAGGCGCAGGGATTGGATCCGCAGGCGATCCTCCTGATCGAGGACCTGCGTCGGGAGACGATGCTGGAGCTGCTGCAGCTGGTGGATATCGTCGATCTGGCGATACCGCGGGGTGGTGAAGGCCTGATCCGTTTCGTGGCCGAACATGCGCGGGTGCCGGTGATCAAGCATTACAAGGGCGTCTGCCATCTGTTTGTCGATGCCGATGCCGACCAGAGGCTGGCCCTGGATCTGCTGATCGATGGCAAGACCTCCCGGCCCGGAGTGTGCAACGCGCTGGAAACCTTGTTGGTGGATGCCCGGGTGGCGCCTGAATTCCTGCCGAAGGCGGCGGCGGCACTGCAGGCGCGCGGGGTGCGCATGCGCGGCGATGTCGCCAGCCGAGCGCTGGTGCCGGTGCTGGAAGAGGCGACCGAGGCGGATTATGCCGCCGAATATCTGGACCTGATCATCGCGATTCGTGTCGTCGAAGGTGTCGATGCGGCGATCGAACATATCCGGCGCCATGGCTCGGACCATACCGAGGTCATCGCGAGCCGGAACCCGGTATCGATCGAGCGCTTTATCGCCGGCTTGCGCTCGGCGGTGGTGATGGTGAACGCGTCTTCGCGCTTCTCCGACGGTGGCGAGCTGGGTCTCGGCGCCGAAATCGGCATCTCGACCACCCGCCTGCATGCCTACGGCCCCATGGGGGCCGAATCGCTGACCATCGAGCGTTATGTGGTGCAGGGTACCGGCCAGACCCGGCATCCGGTGGATGCCTGATCCCGGCTCGGCCGGCTACTGGCCGCGATGGATGCGCAGCAGCAGCTCGGCCTCGTACAAGGTGAGTCCCGAACCCCGTGCCACCTGCTCCGCACTCTGGGATGCCTGGATCAACTGCTGCGCCCGATCGTAACGCGGATCGGTTTCCGGGTCCGGGTTGAAGGCCGGTGCCGGTGACGGTCTAGAAGCGGGCCGTTCCTTCAGGCTTTCTTCCAACTGGATCAGGCGGCGCTCGAGTCGGTTGAGGGTACTGACCAGCAAGGACACCGGCATGTCATTGATCTGATGATGGCCTGCGGTCTCGGCCGGTGGCCCGGCGGGCTGTTCGGCGAGACGGTCCAGCAATTGCCGACTCTGGCGCCATGCGACCAGATTGAGAATCAGCACGATGATCGAGATGCAGGTCAGCAGCGCCATGGCGGCGAGCAGAAGTGGCTGGAGGTTCATGGTTTGCTGGTTTCCGTAACCGTGATCTGGCACAGTCGTTGCGGGTCGATCAGCGCGATGAAGCCGTCCGCTGCGGGGACGGCGGCCATCACCGGATCACTGTCGCGTTGCGGACGGCCTTCCGGCAGCGGCTGGCGGGCATCGGCCTCGAGATTCAGCACCGCACCGACATCATCGACGCGGACCCCGACAAGGTCCGTGCCGTCATGCACGATGACCAGTCGGCGACTGGATGGACCTTTCGGGCCGTCGGGATGCGGCGGAAGCCCCAGCCGCTCGCGCATATCGATAATCGTGATGATATCGCCACGCAGGTGGATCACGCCGATGATGGCCCTGGCAGCACCCGGGACCGGGGTGATGTCCGCTTCGCGGATCACCTCCTGTACCTGCTGCAAGGGCAGGGCATAGTGCTGTTCGCCCAGGATGACATCAAGCCAACCTGCGTCACCAGGCAGGGTCGCCATCAGTTCCTGACTCCGGTGGTGGCCGCGGCAGGCATCTGCAGCGTGGCCTTGATGCGGATCGTGGTGTCTGACCTGGCCGGCTGGCTTGTGGTCGAGGGCGTGGCGGTTGCCGTGGACGGTTCTTGCTTCATCCCGCGCTCGTTGTGGGAGTGGGCATCGCTGTGGGTGCCGATCGTGCCGTCGGCGGTTTTTTTGCCCGCTGGCCGCGGATCCTTGCGGATCGAAGCCGCTGGTGCGGTCGGAGGTGCCGTCGGGGTCTGTGGCGGGGCTTCACCGCCTGCCAATGCATTTTGAAGGTTCGACGCGCGAGTGCCGGGATCACTGAGCACCACGATGACCACCCGGCGGTTGAGGTTGCGTCCTGCCGCGGTGGAGTTGTCGGCATTGGGGTGGTATTCGCCCCAGCCGAGTATGCTCATGCGTTCCGGGCTGACGCCATTGGCCGCGAACAGACGGGCGACGCTGGCGGAACGGGCAGCCGAAAGCTCCCAGTTGGATGGATAGATGCTGGTATCGATCGGCATGTTGTCGGTATAGCCTTCGATCCTCAGGGCATTGTCGAAGCCCGACAGGACCTGGGCGAGCTTGGTCAGGGTGCTGTCGGCCGTCGGAGACAGGGATGCGCGGCCGCTGGGATATAGGATGTCCGAACGGATCTCGATTTCCAGCCAGTTCTGCACCTTGCGGACAATGATCAGCTTCTTGTCGATCAGGGGCTGGACCGAACGACGAACCTTCTCGGCTATATCGGTAAGACTGTGCAAGGGAATCGGGTACAGTGAATTGTACGGCGACATCTTGATCGGATTGACCCGGTTGACCTTCAGCGGCGTGATGGGCGGCGCGGTGACCATCGGGCGCGGCAGGTTAAGGGTTGGAATCTGCTGCGAATTGTCGTGGCCCTGATCCTTGGGTGGCGCGATCATCACAATGTTGCGAGGCGTGCCGTTGAACGCCTCGTACATCGATTCGGACATGACCTTGTACTTGCCCGTATTGACGACCGAGACGGCATACATCACGACGAAAAGGGCCAGCAGCAGGGTCAGCAGGTCGGCGTAGGGGATAGCCCAGGCCTCATGGTTGGCATGTTCTTCGTGATGCTGGCGCTTCATACGATGAAACCCTGCAGCTTGCTTTCGATCAGGCGGGGATTGTCGCCATTGGCGATGGCGACCAGACCTTCGATCAGCAGCTCATGATGTTGCTGGCGCTGCTGGATCAGGCTCTTGAGCTTGTTGAACATCGGCAGCATGAACAGGTTGGCCAGGGCCACGCCATAGATGGTGGCGACGAAGGCGGCGGCGATGCCGTGTCCCAGCTTGGAGGGATCGGCGAGATTCTGCATCACCGCCATCAGACCCATCACGGCGCCGATGATGCCCATGGTCGGGGAATAGATGCCGGCGCTTTCAAAGACCTTGGCGGCGGCCAGATCGGCTTGTTCCTGGATATAGATCTGCGATTCCAGCATATCGCGCAATACGGCCGGTTCGGTACCGTCGACCAGCAGCTGCAGGCCTTTGCGGGCGAATTCGTCGGTCTCGCTTTCGATATTGGCTTCCAGGCCCAGCAGGCCCTGACGGCGGGCCAGTTCACTCCAGCCGACGATGCGGCTGATCAGATCGCGGACATCCGTATTGCCTGGCTTGAAGACCTGGCCGACGATTTTCATGGCACGCTTGAGGACCGCACCGCGGGTCTGGACCATCACGGCCGCGGTGGTGCCGAAAAAGACGATGACGACAGCGGCGGGATTCCACAGCGCCGAGATCGAGCTGCCTTTGAGAACGGTGCCGACAAGAATGACGGCGACGGCGAGGATGGCGCCGATGATGCTGAGCAGATCCATTCAGTGCTTGACCTTGTAGGGTGGTACGTGATGCAGATGATGATTGGCGATATTGCCGATATCGAGGACCAGAGCGATTCGCCCGTCGCCGGTGATGGTGGCGCCGGCCAGTCCGGCCAGTTGTCGCAGGGGGCCGCTCAGCGGCTTGATCATGACTTCTTCGCGGCCCAGTACCCGGTCGACCATCACGCCCAGGCGTTGATGGGCGATCTGGACCACGACCACGGTGGTCAGCAGCTCCTGGCCGGAGCCTGTCTCGAGCCAATCGGAAAGATCGCACAGCGGCAACGCCGTGCCATGGTTGGCGATCACCGCACGGCCATCCAGCATGCTGACCTGCTCGGGATCCAGCTCGAAGACTTCGCTGACATTGGACAAGGTCAAGGCCAGCAGACGCGAGCCGATCTGCACCATCATTACCTGCAGGATGGCCAGGGTCAGCGGCAGGCTCAAGGTGATACGGGTGCCGACGCCCAATTCCGAGTGGATGGCCAGGGTGCCGCCCAGTTCGATGATGCGGGTCTTGACCACGTCCATGCCGACGCCGCGCCCCGAGACCTCGGAGACCGTGTCACGGGTACTGAAGCCGGCCTGGAAGACCAGCTCGTAGCATTCCTGTTCGCTCAGGCGTGCGGCACGGTCGGCATCGACGACACCTTTCTCCACCGCCTTGCGCCGCAGCAGCTCCGGATCCATGCCCTTGCCATCGTCGCGAATGGTGATGACGATGCGCTCGCCCTGCTGGCCGGCGCTGAGTTCGATGGTGCCTTCCGGCGGCTTGCCGGCGGCGGCACGGACTTCAGGGGTCTCGATGCCGTGATCCACGGCATTGCGCAGCAGATGGACCAGAGGATCGGCGAGGGCATCGACCAGGCTGCGATCGAGATTGGTTTCTTCGCCTTCGACCTGCAGCCGGACCTGTTTGCCCAGCTGGTGACTGAGATCCCGCAACTGCCGTGGAACACGCTGGAACAAGCGGCTGACCGGCTGCATGCGCAGCAGCATGACGCTGCCTTGCAGTGCGTTCAGTACCCGGTCGAATTCATTGACGACCCGTTCCAGGGTGGTGTCGTGAATATGCGATGCGGTATTGGCCAGCCGGTTGCGGACCAGTACCAGTTCGCCGGCCTGATTGATCAGACTGTCCAGTCGGGCGGTGTCGATGCGGATGGTGTGTTCGACGGCCGCGGCCGGTTTGGCCGCGGCCGTATCGGCAGTCGCTGGTCTGGCGACCGGGACGGGTGCAGGGACGGGGGCGACCGGGGCTGCGGGGTCGGCCGCCGCAGGCGTCATCGAAGGGGCCGTCTTGTCTGCACTGGGGGCCACCGGCGCAGGAGCCGCCGAAGCCGCCGATTCCGCCACAGCCTGCAGATCAGGCTCGGTACTGCCTGGGGCATGACCCGTGCCATACAGCTGGTCCAGCAAGGCTTCGAATTCGTCGTCGCTGATGCTGCCGCTCTCGGTCGTCGCCGTTGCTGAAGCGCTGGGCGCGGCAACGATGTCGGCGGGGGCTGGCGAGCTCGGGAGCGGAGGGGTCGTTTCGCTGGCTATCGGTGGCGCCGCGGGACTTGGCGCGGCTTCGGCCGACGGCAATTCCAGTCCGGCCAGCAGATCGGCCGGAGCCGGCTCGGCCGGCTGGCCGGCGCGTACTGCATCCAGCATCGCGGTGACGACGTCACTGGTCTTGAACAGCTGTTCGATCTGCTCCGGACTCAGCACGAACTTGGCATTGCGGGCCTGGTTGAGCAGATTTTCGGCGGTATGACACAGCTCGACCAGAGGTTTGATCGACAGAAAGCCGGCACCGCCTTTCACGGTATGAAAGGTGCGGAACACGGCATTCAAGGTGTCGTGATCGCGTGGATCCGACTCCAGTGCCATCAGCTGATCACCCAGCTGTTCCACCAGCTCGCCCGCCTCGGTGAGGAAGGCGTCCAGCAGTTCGGCGTCGTCGCTTGCGCTCATGGCTCAGAATCCGAATTCGGCCAGCATGCGGTCCACGTCATCCTGATCGGCGACGCGCTGTGTGGTATCGGGAGGCTGGGCACCGGACAGGCTGCCGGTCAATTGCACCAGCTCGCGCATCGCGATGTCGACGCGGCCGATAAAGGCATCGACCTGCTTGACCCGTTGGCCGGCCAGATCCTGCCAGCTCTGCTCGACGATCATCGTGCTGAAGGCCTGTTGGCAAGCCTGGCCGAACGTGCCGGCCTGGCTGGCCAGGGCGAGATCGGCAGCCTCCGACGGCCTGGCCGCCAGTCGGGCTTCGGCCGCTGCGGTCAGCGCCTGAGCCTGGGGCCGCAGTTCCTCGACCATGGTAAGGCTCTGGTGGGCGGCTTTGGAACCCATGTCCAGCACTTCCTGCAGGCGATGGCGCGCGCTTTCCAGACTGGCCGCCTGTCCGGCTTCGGTCGGAATGTCCTGGGTCAGACGCTTGATGGCATCGTGCAGGTCACGGGCCAGCGTGCCCAGTGCGCGAAAGATGGACTGCTCGCGATTGCGCAGCAATTGATCCAGTGCGGCATCGAAACTGGCCTGATCGTCGGCGCGCAGCAGTGCGCACAATTCGACGGGCAGGGGATGAAAGCCGGCTGGTGGGTTCGCGGTGTCGTTCATGCGATCTCAGCTCCCCTGGGCCGCGATGCGTTCGAAGATCTTGTCGAGCTTTTCCTTGAGCGTCACTGCCGTGAAGGGCTTGATGATGTAGCCGTTCACGCCGGCCTTGGCGGCATCGATGATCTGCTCGCGGCTGTTTTCCGCCGTGACCATCAGAACAGGCAAGGTTTTCAGCGACGGGGTGTTGCGGACCTCCCGCAGAAGGTCGATGCCGGTCATGATCGGCATGTTCCAGTCGGTGATCAGCAGATCGAAACTCTGTGATTTCAGCAGCGGCAGGGCCGTGCTGCCGTCATCGGCCTCCTGGATGCCGGTATTGGGATAGCCGAGCTCCAGCAAAAGATTGCGGATGATGCGACGCATCGTCGAGAAGTCGTCGACGATCAGGATTTTCAGGTTGGTACTCAATGACTATCACTCCGCGATGATATCTGGCGGTCTATGGTATGCAAGTTGTGGGGTGGGATGCAGCTGCGGTTCATTGGCGCCATTCCGACAGTCGGGAACGAAGTCGCAGCAAGGCCTTGCCGTGGATCTGGCAGACCCGCGACTCGCTGACGCCAAGAACTTCGCCCACCTCCTTGAGGTTGAGCTCTTCGTCGTAGTACAGGGACATCACCAGTTTCTCGCGTTCGGGCAGCGCGGCGATGGCCTCTCCCAGATCGGTCAGCATGCGCTGGCTTTCAAGCTGGCTGACCGGTTCGGCGGTGACCTCGTCGGGTATCTGCAGCTCTTCGGCCTCATTGTCTTCACGCGACATGTTGAGGCTGAGTACGCGGGTAGAAGTGGCATCGACCAGCAGTTTGGCATATTCGGCTGGATCGATGCCCATGCGCTGCATGATGGCCTGGTCGCCCGCATCGCCACCCGTCTCGTTTTCGATCTGCTGGATCGCGAGCGCCATTTCACGCAGCTTGCGATGGACCGAGCGAGGTGTCCAGTCGGTCTTGCGCAGCTCGTCGATCATGGCGCCGCGGATACGGATGCCGGCAAAGGTCTCGAAGCTGGCCTCTCGTCCTGCGACATAGTGGCGAGCAGCCTCCAGCAGGCCGATCATGCCGGCCTGGATCAGGTCGCCGGTATCGATGCTGGCTGGCAGTCGTCCGCGCAGGTGATAGGCGATACGGCGCACCAGAGGCGCGTACTGACGCACCAGCTCGTCGGCCGGCATTTTCTGGGCGGCACTGTATTCCGCGCTGGCATAGGACTTGACCATCAGGCAAAGGAGCCCATTGCATGCTGGCGCAGGAAAAAACGAATGGGGCGACCCATGTCGGATCTCGTAGGCAGTCGCTCGACGGCTTCGGCCAGTGCGCGAATGGCCAGCGCGGCGGGCGATCCCGGCCAGTCGCAGATCAGCGGCTTCTGTGATCGCGCGGCCCGCCGCATATAGTCGTCCATCGGAATATTGCCGAGATGGTTGACGGAGGTATTGAGATAGCTCGATGAAACGCGCAGCAGGCGTTCGTGGATCCGGCTGCCGTCACTGGTCGGCGGCATCATGTTGGTCAGCAGCTGGAAGTCCTTGACCCCGCAATCCATGGTCAGGATTTTCATCGTGGCATAAGCGTCGGTCATCGAAGAAGGGTCGTCGCAGGCGACCATGATCACCTCGTCAGCCGCCGCACAGAACATCAGCACGTCATCACTCAGGCCCGCAGCGACATCCACCAGCAGATAGTCCGGCCAGGGATCGAGCTCGTCGAAGGCACGCACGATCGCGGCCCGTTCAGTGATGTCGAGATGGGTCATCCGCCGGTTGCCGGAGCAGGAGAAAATCACTTCCAGGCCTTCCGGCCCGGCCACTGCCAGGTCCTCGATCGGACAACGGCCATCCAGCAGATCCAGCAGCGTCCAGCGTGGATTCAGACCCAGCAGCACATCCACATTGGCCAGGCCGAGGTCGGCATCGAGCACCATCACCCGCCTGCCGCGCTGACTGAGCGCGATGCCGAGATTGACGGTGATGCTGGTCTTGCCGATGCCGCCCTTGCCGCCGCCGATGGCGATCACGCGGGGCGGTCGTTCGGCGTGGGCACCGAGACGGCGCTCCAGCAACAGTTGTTTCAGACCGTGTGCCTGATCCATGGTGCGACTAACCTGCCGGATGGGAATGAAGGCGATAGCGGTCGGCCAGCTTCAGGTCGTCCAGTTCGCTGGGAGCGGCCACCTTGCCGCGGCGGATCGTGTGATGGATCAGATGATGGGCCTGCGGCACGATGATGTCTTCCGGCACTCGCTGCCCCTGGGTGATGTAGTCCAGAGGCAGTCGGTGCCGCAGCAGCACGGACAGGGTACTTCCGATCGAGGGTGACTCGTCCAGCTTGGTCAGAATGCAGCTTGCCGGATGCAGCGGCTGGTAGGCGTGGATGGCTTCTTCCTGGGCAGAAGCCTGAGTATTGGCCGCCAGCACCAGACAGGTTCGCAGCAGGTGGCGACTGGGCTCCAGAATTGCCATCTGGTCGCGCAAACGTGGATCGGTACTGGACATGCCTGCGGTATCGATCAGTACTGCCGCGTATCCCGACATATCCTGCAGCAGTGCCTGCAACTGTCCGGCGTCATGGACGTGATGAACGCGGACGCCGAGCAATTTGCCGTAATGTCCCAGCTGGGCACCGGCGCCGATCCGGTAATTGTCGGTGCCGATCAAGGCCACGCCGTCGGCTCCGTGCTGCAACACGAAGTGGGCGGCCAGCTTGGCGATGGTGGTGGTCTTGCCTACCCCGGTATTGCCGACCAGGGCGAGCACGCCGCCGATATCGGTCAGCCGCCGGCCGCTCAGCAGCAGGCGGTTGGAAATCAGTCCCAAGGGCAGGTAGCGGGCCTGCTCGGCACTCATGTCCGGCGGCAGTTCATCGACCAGGGCCATCGCGATATCCGGCTCGATGCCGTGCTGGCTGAGCTCGCGCAGGGCCTGCACGTGCTGGGGCTTGCGCCGTCCCAGCTCATTCCAGGCCAGACTGGCGATCTGGCCCTCGAGTATCTTGCGCAGATCGGAAAGTTCGCGCTGGACCGCAATGAATTCGTTGCCTTGCGCCTCGGTATCGTCGAGCGTGAAGGGACTGTCGTCCGATGGTCGGGCCGGTTTGCGCGAAGCCGGGGCAGGGGCCGGAAACAGGCGGCCGGCGGCTTCCTTGACCAGGGCCTCGTCATAGTCGGTGGCCGCGATCACCTCGATGCCGTCATCGAGGTTGCGGGTCGACAGGATCACCGCATCCGGACCTTGCTCTTCGCGTACGGCCCGCATGGCCATGCGCATGTCGGCGGCGATGAAACGCTTGATTTTCATGGATGCCTCGTTTTCATCGTCCCACCGCCGTCACCAGCTTTATCTTGCGATCGTCGGGCACTTCGTTGTAAGCCAGTACATGCAGGCCCGGCGCCAGATTGCGGACAAATCTGGACAGCCAGGGCCGCAGACTGGGCGCCACCAGCAAGATCGCCGGTTCGCCCGCCATTTCCTGCCGACGACTGGCTTCGACCACATTGTTCTGCAAGCGCTCGGCCAGACCCGGTTCGACCGAGGGCCCGGTCGCGCCCGGACCCTGCATGGACTGCAGCAAGATTTGTTCCAAGTCCGGTGCCAAGGTGATCACCGGCAGCTCCTGACCGATTCCGACCATGTCCTGGGTGATCTGGCGGCCCAGCGCGACACGGACCATCGCGCTGAGAGCGGCGGGATCTTGGCTCTGCCCGGCATACTCCGCCAAACATTCGACGATGCCGCGCATGTTCCGGATCGGGATCTGCTCGCTCAGCAGGTTCTGCAAGACCTTGACCACCACGACCAGGGGCAGCTTCTTGGGCACCAGCTCCTCGACCAGTTTGGGAGTGGTGCTGGCGAGGCGATCGAGCAATTGCTGGACTTCCTGGTGGCCCAGCAGTTCGCTGGCATGACTTTGCAGGATATTGGAAAGGTGGGTAGCGATCACGGTCGACGGATCGACGACGGTATAGCCCAGCATCTGGGCGTGGTCGCGGGTCGAGGGTTCGATCCAGGTGGCCTCCAGTCCGAAGGCCGGGTCCTTGCCCTGGATGCCGTTCAAGCTGCCGTGGACCTGGCCGGGATTGATGGCCAGCAGGCGGTCGACGTGGATTTCCGCCTCGCCCATCGGCACGCCTTGCAGCGAGATGCGATAGGTATTGGCATTGAAGTCCAGATTGTCCCGGATATGCACAGCCGGCAGCAGAAAGCCGAGCTCCTGGGAGAGCTTGCGGCGCACCGACTTGACCCGGTTCAGCAGGTCGCCATCCTGGTTCTTGTTGACCAGTCCGACCAGCCGGTAACCGACTTCCAGGCTGATCAGGTCGACCTGGCTGACATCCTCCCAGCCCAGCTCCGGTCGCTCGGCCGGAGGCTTGGCGGTCTGCTCGGTCTTGGCCTTGGCTTCGGCCTCGGCCTCCAGCTCGCGCCGGCGCTCCAGCAGCCAGGCGCCGCCGCCGCAGAGTCCGCCCAGCAACAGGAAGGCGATATTGGGCATGCCCGGAATCAGCCCCATCACGCACAGCACCACGCCCGTCACGTACAAGGCCTTGGGCTGGCCCAGCAGCTGGGTCAGCAATTGCTGGCCCATGTCCTGGGACTGCGACACGCGGGTCACGATGATGGCGGTGGCGATCGACAGCAGCAGGCCGGGAATCTGAGCGACCAGGCCATCACCGATGGTCAGCAGCGTATAGGTGCGGGCTGCCTCGCTGACCGCCAGATGGTGTTGCAGCACGCCGACGAAGAAGCCGCCAATGATATTGATCAGCAGGATCAGGATGCCGGCGGTGGCGTCGCCGCGGACAAATTTGGAGGCGCCGTCCATCGAGCCGTAGAAGTCCGCTTCCTGGCGGACCTCCTCGCGGCGGGTGCGAGCTTGCTCCTGGGTCAGCAGGCCGGCATTGAGGTCGGCGTCGATGGCCATCTGCTTGCCGGGCATGGCATCCAGGGTAAAGCGGGCCGTCACTTCCGAGACGCGGGTGGCACCCTTGGTGATCACCACGAAGTTGATGATGGTCAGAATCGCGAACACGACCAGGCCGACCGCGAAGTTGCCGCCGATCACGAATTCGCCGAAAGCCTCGATCACCTTGCCGGCGGCACCGGGTCCGCCGTGGCCATGCAGCAGCACGACGCGGGTGGAGGCGATATTGAGGGCGAGCCGCAGCAGGGTGGCCATCAGCACCACCGTCGGAAAGGCCGCGAATTCCAGCGGTCGCAGCACATAGACCACGGCCAGCAGGATCACCAACGACAAGGCGATATTGAAGCTGAACAGGATGTCCAGCATAAAGGCCGGCAGAGGCAGCATGATCATCGCCAGAATGATCAGCATCGCCAGCGGCGCTACCAGGCCTCGACGGCCCCAGGTGCGCACGGCCTGCAGTAGTCGTGCGTTCATTGTTGATAGGGTCCTAGCAAGTGGGGGTCGACTTCCGGATCGGGCGGCGGCGGCGGCGTCTGACCGGTATCGACGGCCTGTTTCAGGTGCATGACATAAGCCAGCAGCTGGGCCACCGCCAGATACAGCGCCGCCGGTATTTCGGCGCCGACCTTGGTGGTGTGGTAAAGCGCACGGGCCAGGGCGGGCGCCCGCACCAGCGGAATCCGGTGCTCATCGGCGATCTCGCGGATCTGCCCGGCGATCAGCTCGACGCCCTTGGCCAGGACCTTGGGCGAGCGCATGCCGCTGTCCTGATAAAACAAGGCCACGGCGAAATGTTCGGGATTGACCACGACCACGCTGGCCTTGGGCACGTCCTCCATCATCCGGCGCCGGGCCATCTGCATCTGCAGACGACGGATGTGGCCGCGCATTTCAGGGCTGCCTTCGGTTTCCTTTTGCTCGTCCTTGACCTGCTGCTTGGTCATCCGCTGCTTGCGGGCGTAATCGTAGCGCTGCCACAGCAGATCGATGCCGGCGATGCCGGCCAGCGCCGCCACGAAGCCGATCCAGGATTGCGATACCAGCCGCAGACCATGACCGATCGAGCTGGTGTCGGCACCGCGGCCAAGGATCAGCAGGGTATCGCGCATGCTCCACAGCACCAGTACCAGCACGCCGCCGATCAATACCACTTTGAGCAAGGCCTTGCCCAGTTCCACCAGGCTGCGCAGGGCGAACAGCCGGCCGATGCCGCTGATCGGATCCAGTCGTTCGGGCTTGAACTGCAGCGCCTCTTTGGAAATATGCAGGCCGCCCAGCAGCAGAGGGGCGCCAAAACAGGCCAGCCAGGTCGCGGCCAGTACCGGCAGCAGCACCAGGGCCATATCGGCGACGGCGGCGGCGAGGGCATGCAGCAAGGTGTCCGGATGCTGCCATTCACCCCGTCTGATCTGCAGTCCGCGACGCATCATGGCCAGCAAGCGGTCGGTCATGAAGGATTGGGTCAGGCTCAGGGTGGCGGCGCCGGCCAGCAGCAGGATGGCCGCCGACAAGTCGTGGGAGTGCGGAACTTCACCACGGTCGCGCGCCTCCTGAAGATGTTTTTCAGAAGGTTCTTCGGTGCGATCCTCCTTGTCCTCGCCATCGGCCATCGTCAGGCTCCGATCAAGTGATGCAGGACGGCATCGGCCTGATCGCAAAGGCTGCTGAAGATGCCCGGCAAGGCACGCTGGGACAGCCAGAAGACCGTCAGTCCCAAGGTAATGCTGATCGGGAAACCCAGTGCGAACATGTTCATGGCCGGAGCCGCCCGGCTGATCACGCCGAAGCCGATATTGGTGATCAGCAGCGCGATGATGGCGGTCAGGGCGACCCTCACGGCACCGCTGAACACGATCGAGGCGAAGCTGAGCAGCTCCCAGCTCATCGTGGCCGACAGTCGCGAGGGTGGAAGGCTCCGCATGCTGTCGGCCAGCATCCCGATCAGGGCAAGATGTCCGTTCATGGCCAGAAACAACAGACTGACCATGACGGTCTGGAACTGTCCGATCAGGGGCGTATCACCCCCCTGGGTGGGGTCGATCACGGAGGCGAAGCCCAGTCCCATGGCGTTGGCGATCAGCTGACCGCCATAGCTGACGGCTTCGAACACCAGCTTCAGGGTCATGCCCATCAGCAGGCCGATGATCAGCTGCTGGACGATCACCAGAAGGCTTGCCCAGCTGAGGATGTCCAGCGCAGGCATGGGTGCTTCGGCCGGAATGATGGCCAGAGTCAGGGCCATCGCGATCACGATGCGGACCAGGGAGGGGAGGCCGCTGGCGCTGAAGATCGGTGCAGTCAGCATCAGCCCGGTGACCCGGCTCATGGGCCACAGCAGCAAGGCCATCCAGCGATCGATCTGGCTGAGGTCCCAGTGCATCTTCGTTCAGCGCACCAAGGTCGGCAGACTGCTGATCAGTTGCTGGGTGAAGTCCATCATCAGCCGCAGCATCCACGGCCCTGTGAACAGCATCACCAGCGCGACCACGATGATCTTCGGAATAAAGCTCAACGTGGTTTCGTTGATCTGGGTCGCGGCCTGGAACATGCCGACCAGCAGGCCGACCAGCAGAATGGCCAGCAGGATCGGGCTGCAGATCAGCAGTCCCAGAAACAGGGCATGCTGGCCGAGGGCGACGATGGACTCCGGCGTCATGTGTAGAAACTGCCGGCCAGGGTGCCCAGCAGCAGCGACCAGCCATCGACCAGCACGAACAGCAGGATCTTGAAGGGCAGCGAGATCAGGGTCGGTGACAGCATCATCATGCCCATCGACATCAGCACACTGGCCACGATGAGGTCGATGATAAGAAACGGGATATAGAGCAGAAAGCTCATCTCGAAAGCCGTTTTCAGCTCGCTGGTCACAAAGGACGGCACCAGTACGCGCAAGGGAATGTCCGCGTTGGCGGCATAAGGCCCTTGATGCGCCAGCTTGCTGAACAGCTGCAGGTCCGGATCACGGGTCTGTTCGACCATGAAATGCTTGAAGGGCGCCAGGGCCAGCGGCATGGCCTGCTCGGCGCTGAGGGTGCCGGCCATGTAGGGCTTGAAGCCCTGGGTATAGGACTGGTCCAGCACCGGGGTCATGATGAACAGGGTCAGGAACAGCGCCAGTCCCAGCAGGATCTGGTTGGACGGCGTCTGGTTGGTGCCCAGCGCCTGGCGCAGAAAAGACAGCACGATGATGATCCGGGTGAACGAGGTCATCATCAGGATCAGGGCCGGCAGCAGGGTCAGCACCGTCATCAGGGCCAGCAGCTGCATGGACAGGGTCCAGGTCTGCTCGCCGTGCGGACCGGTCTGGACGGTCACGGCAGGCAGCCCCGAGCCCAGCGGCATCTGCGGGAAGGGCGGCAGGTTCTGTGCCCACACATCGCTGCCCGGCAGCAGCAGACACAGCAACAGAGCCAGGCTGATCAGCCAGGTCTTCATCGCGGTCGCATCCAGCGTTTCAACACGGCATCAAATCCGCCCGGGGCCGGCGTCGGCGCCGGGGGCGGCGGCTCGGCGGCCGGATCCACCGCCGGCAGCACATGCAGGGTCCGCAATCCTTGCGGGGACGAGCCCAGCAGGATGTCCTGATGATCGACACGTACCAGCACCACGCGTTCTTTCAGCCCGATGTTCAGTGTTTCCAGTTGCCGCAAGCGGCGCGCGGGACCACCGGCGCGCAAGGCACTGGCCTGCTGCAGGCGCCGGGTCAGCCAGCCCAGCAACAGGATCAGGGCGACCACGGCCGCCAGACTGGCGGCCATCCGCAGCACGTCAGCGCCCAGGGCTGTGCCTGACAGCGGCGCGAGAGCCGGCGCCGCCACCGAGTGCGCGACGGCAGGCGAAGGCGGCCAGGCCAGCGCCATCATCGCAGTTTCTTGACCCGTTCGGCCGGGCTGACCACGTCGGTCAGACGGATGCCGAATTTTTCGTTGATGACCACGACTTCACCGTGGGCCACCAGGGTGCCGTTGACCCGCACATCCAGCGGCTCGCCGGCCGTGCGGTCCAGTTCGACCACCGAGCCCTGGTTGAGCTGCAGCAGATTGCGGATGCTGATCTTGGTCTGGCCGACTTCCATCGAAATGGTGACCGGCACGTCCAGGATCACATCCAGATTGACTTCGCCGCTGACCTCGTCCATCAGTTGCGACTGGGCATCGACAGCCTTGGGGGCGGCCGGGGTGAAGCCGTTTTCGGGGGCGGGGGGATTGGTGTCGCTCATGGTTCAGTGGTCTGCCTGGGGCCTCAAGGCAGCTCGCCGTCATCATAGTCGGCGATTGCTTTGAAGCGGGTTTCAATATTCAGGGCGGCCTGGCCATGGGCCTGGCCGTAGCGGGCGCTGAACACCGGAATGTCTTCGACGAAGACGGTGGTGTGTTCGGCCGAAGTGATCGGCAGAATGTCGCCAGGGCGCAAATGCATGAATTCGCGCAGGGTCAGCTGGACCTCGGTCAGCAGGCCGCTGAGATGCACTTCGGCATCCAGCACCTCGCTGCGCAGACTGCGGATCCAGCGTTCATCCTGATCGGCACGGTCGCTTTGCACGCCGGCGTCCAGCAAGACGCGGATCGGCTCGATCATGGCATAGGGCATGGTCAGATGCAGTTCGCCGCCGCCGCCGTCGACTTCGACATGGAAGCGGCAGACGACCACCGTTTCGGTCGGACTGACGATCTGCGCGAACTGCGGATTGACTTCGGAGTTGAGAAACTCGAAGTCCATTTTCATCACCGGTTCCCAGGCCTTGGTCAGGGCGGTGAAGGCCTCGGCCAGCACGATCTGGATCACCCGGTTCTCGGTCGGCGTGAAGTCACGGCCCTCGATGCGGGCATGGTAACGACCGTCACCCCCGAAGAAATTGTCGATGATGCTGAAGATCAGCCGCGGTTCGGCCACGATCAGAGCCGTCCCGCGCAAGGGCTTGGCCTTGATCAGATTGATATTGGTCGGCACGGCCAGGCCGTGCACATACTCGGCGAATTTCACCATCTTGACGCCCAGCACCGAGACCTCGCTGGTCTTGCGCAGCACGTTGAACATGCCTGAGCGGAAATAGCGGGCAAAGCGGTCGTTGATCATTTCCAGCGTGGGCAGGCGCCCGCGCACGATGCGATCCTGCTGGGTGAAGTCATAGGACTGGGCGACGCCGGGCGGTGGCGGCTCGGGCGGGGCCGTGTCGACCTGGCCTTTGTCGACGCCATCCAGCAGGGCGTCAATTTCGTCTTGGGACAGGATATCCATGGGTGCTTGGGTGACCGATCAATGACTGGTAGGAATTACTGCATCACGAAGCTGGTGAAGTACACCGCTTCGATGCCCTTGTGCCCGGCGGCGGCGGGCACTGCCTTGCGCACCACGTCCAGGGCGTGCTGCTGCAATTGCAGCTTGCCCTGCGCGCCACTGAGGGTATTGAAATCCTGGTCACTGAGCATCAGCAGCAAGTCGTTGCGGATCACCGTATTGGCGCTCTTGGCCGCGGCGATGGTGGCCGCGTCATGGGACATCAGGCTGATGCCGACCTGCAGCAGGTGCAGACCGTCCTGCTCCTGGAAGTTCACGATAAACGGAGGGTCCAGTGGCAGATAGGCCGGGTCGGCGGCGGGCGCGGCCTGCTGCGCAACGGCAGGTCGGGCATGATTGTTGTTCTGCAGCGCACGGTAGACCAGGCCCAGCATGGCCAGAATCACCACCATCAGAATCACCAGAATGATATTGAGCAGCGAGATCTTGGATTTGGCGACGGGCGGTGCGACGGAGGGTTCCGGAGCTGACATGATGATCCTGGGTAGGCGGCGCGAACAGCGGGGTGACCCCAGTCATCAAGCAAATGCCATGCCAGCCCTGGCGTTCGATCCGGGCGCTATTCCTTACGGCGGTTGGCGACATGGCGTCGACGGCTTGGCGCCACCTCCGGTCTCGTCATTTTATTGACGAGGAATTGCCGTCTCAGACGAAGTGGTCGATCAGGCTTCGACCGGTCCGCTGGATCAGCATGACCGGCGTCGATGCTTCCGCCGTGCCGGCATCCACCGCCATTGTCCCGGGGGAGCGGTCGTTCGACGGCTGGTCCGAGGCATCCTGACCGTAGGTCTGCCCTGCAGACTGCTGCCCGACCTGGGCCTGACCCAGTTGCAGGCCCTGAGCGCTCATCAGACTGTCCAGCTGCGGCAACGTCTGCTGGATGGCATGAACCGTGGCAGGATGCTGGACCGCGAAATTCACGTCCACCACCCCGTTGCTGACTTGCAGTTTGATGTCGATCGGTCCCATGCCCTGAGGGCTGACCTGGATGCGAGCCTGTTGCAGGTCCTGCTTCACCAGCGCGCCGATATGCTGGCTCAGCTGGGAAGCGAAGGCCGGACTGTCCATCTGGACTGTCACGGTGCTTGCGGCCGAGGTCGTGGCGACGGGAGCGGCGGGCGAGGTTCCCGCGCCACCCTGGCTGGTCACCTGGGTGGCTGCCTGTATCGAAGCCAGGCTTGCATCCATGCCGGATGCGCTTTTGCCGTCCTCCTGAGGGCTGGCGGCCAGTCGTGCCGCGAAGTCCGTGGTGGCGGCTTGCGTGTCGGCGGTCATGGCCTGGGAGGCCTGCGAGGTATGAGGGGCGATCTGGCCCTGGTCAACGGCCGGGATGGTGGTCGATGTTTGCAGTGTGCTGGCAAGATGGCCGGTATCGCCAGATCCAGTACCGCTGCTGTCCTGGGCGGAGGTCGGCAAGTCCTGCATGGTGCCTAATGCGGGCAGGCTGCTCTTGCCGCTGGCAGTGACGGCCACCTGGGTCTGATCAGCGGAGTCGGTGGTACCAGCTGTCGGTGATGCAGTATTCCCGGACGGCCCGGACCACTGCATCAGCACGGCAAGGGCGCTGGCATCGGGGCTGGCGGTCGTTGTGGCGTCCTGTTTCGAGGGCGTGTCGGCTTCTGCGCGGGACACCGTTCCGGCATCGGCAGACGCGGAAGCCTGAGGCGTACTCGGAGGGCTTGAATCCTTGCTCGTCGCGTCCGGGCTGCTGGAGGCGGCGGACAGGTTGCGGGCTTGCTCCAGCGAGTGCCTGCCTGAGTGGGCGGGAAGGTGTTTCGCGCTGGAGGCTGCCGTTTGCGACGGGCTGGCGTTCGATGTCTGGGTGGATGCGTTGCTGGCCGTGGCGGCGTTCGATGATCCGTTCTGCGCCGATGGCGTGTCTTGCGCAGTGCCTGATGCCGAGGCTGGCGGCTGCATCTGTTTGAGCAGGGCGCCGAAGCCGGTTGCGCTGTTGCTCCCTCCGCCATGGCTTGAACCGTTGGCGAGGCTGGTGTAGCTCAAGCTGGTTGCAATGACGGTCATGCGGGTTTCCGGGCAGCAGAAAGGGCGTCCAGGGCACAGCCTGACTACAGGAATCGCAAGCATGAACCATGCCAGTCGAAGGGCTGCGTTCAGTCATGCGATGGGCGCCCGAAGCGCAGCGAGCTCATTTCGTCGGCCAGCTGCTGCTCCGAATTCAGCTGGCGCTGGGTATCGGCCTTTTCAAGCTGGCTGGCGACCAGCTTGAGGGCATCGGCGCGCTGACGGGCAGCCAGCCATTGTTGTCGCAGCTGCTCCGCCTGGCGCGCCTGGCGCTCCAGATCCTGTTGCTGTTGGCCGAGTGCGTCATCGATGCGGCCCAGGAACTGGTGGCTGTTCCACAGCGCGCCTGCGGTCATGACCTGTCCGGGGCGGCTGCGCTGTTCGCCGTAGAGCGAGCGGAAGTTCGCCAGCTCCTCCCGGACGGTGCCGGCCTGCCGCTGGCGCTGCTGGTGTTCGCCCAGACGCCTTGCCGCCAGATCGGCGCGGCGTTGCGCCAATTCGACCAGCTTCAGAATACGCTCGCTGCGGCGACTCATCCCAGACCGGCCAGCAGGGTTTGCAGGCTGTTTCTGGCCTCGTCGAGATGCACCGGCTGCTCGGTGTCCTGCTGCAGAAAGGTGACCAGTCGCGGCCACAAGGCGATGGCCTCGTCGGTGCGCGGGTCACTGCCTTTCTGGTAGGCGCCGACTGCGATCAGATCGCGTTGCTGCTGATAACTGGCGTAAATCTGACGGAACCGTCGTGCCAGAGCCATCTGTCCGGCATCGACGATCTGCGGCATGACGCGGCTGATCGAGGCTTCGATATCGATGGCCGGATAATGCCCGGCCTCGGCCAGATCGCGGGACAGCACGATATGACCGTCCAGGATGGCGCGGGCGGCATCGGCGACCGGATCGCCGCGGTAGTCGTCGCCTTCGGTCAGTACGGTATAGAAGGCGGTGATCGAGCCCTGACCTTCGAGGCCGTTGCCGGCGCGCTCGACCAGGGCGGGCAGCATCGCGAACACCGAAGGCGGATAACCGCGGGTGGCGGGCGGTTCGCCGATGGCGAGGGCGATCTCGCGCTGGGCCTGGGCATAGCGGGTCAGCGAGTCCATCAGCAGCAGGACATGCTTGCCCTTGTCTCTGAAATGCTCGGCGATGGTGGTCGCCAGGCGGGCACCGCGCAGGCGGTTCAGGGGCGGGGCATCGGCGGGGGCGGCGACGATCACCGCCCGTTCGCGCCCTTCGGTGCCCAGGGTGTAGTCGACGAATTCCTTGACCTCGCGGCCGCGCTCGCCGATCAGGCCGACCACGACGATGTCGGCCGAAGTGTAGCGGGTCATCATCCCCAGCAGGGTGGATTTGCCGACACCGGAACCGGCGAACAGACCCATGCGCTGGCCGCGACCGACCGAAAGCAGAGCATTGATCGAACGTACGCCCACATCCAGTGGCGCCGTGATCGGCTGGCGCTGCATCGGATTGATCGGCGCCCGGCGCGAACTGGCGCGCTCGGTGGTCAGCAAGGGGCCTTGGTCATCCAGCGGGTCGCCATTGGCATCGATGACGCGGCCGATCAGGCGATCGCCCACCGGCGAGCCGGCACGCGTGGTGAAGGGTCGGACGCGGGCATTGGGCAGCACCCCATGCATGGTATCGGTCGGCATCAGAAACAGGCGGCCATTGTTGAAGCCGACGACTTCGGTTTCGACGCTGCCTTCACTGCCATCAACCATGCACCGCGCGCCGATGGGAGCTTCGCAGCCTTCGGCTTCCAGGGCCAGGCCGACCACCCGTCGCAGTCGGCCCTCGGCCTGAGGCGGCAAGGCGTGATCGACCTGGACTCGGCTGGCCAGCAGGCTCTGACGCCAGCGAGCCTGTCTGGCCTGGTTCCACTGCCGGAAGCTTTCGTCATCCATGGGCAGTCGGGGCCGCTCCGGCCAGCACGGTTTCGGCGAGACGGCTCAGCCGGGTTTCCACCCGGGCATCCAGATGCGACATCTCGGCATCGACCAGCACATCGCCACGCTGCAGGGCGGGGTCGGCAATGACCTGCCAGCCACGGTCATCCGCGGCGTCCGGGGCGGCGTTCAACAGCGCGGCATCGTCCGGCTGCAGGCGCACCTTGATGTGGCGGCTGGCCAGCGGCAAGGAGGCCAGCGCCGTCTTCACGGTTTCAGTGATGTGTTCCGGATTCAGCTCGATGCTGCGATAGACCACCTGGCGGGCAATATGCAGGGCCAGCTCGGCGAGTTCAGTCTCGACCTGCTGGTCCAGACTGTCCAGCGGACGGGCCAGCGCCGAGAAAACCTTCTCGAGCTGACGGCGTTGTTCGGCCAGTTCCTCGGCGGCGGCCTGCCGGCCCTGATCCAGGCCGGCCTGGTAGCCGGCATCGCGGGCCTGGGCCTCGATGGCTTCCAGCTCGGCCACGGTGGGACCGGGCGGTGGCGGAGGCGGAGCAGCAGGCTCTTTCCGGTCCGGGGTGGCGGACTCGAAAAAATCGGGGCCGGTCCAGCGCTGCGCATCCGTGCCGGTACGGTGCTGCATGACCTCGGCCAGCGTGGTGGGAGGGCGGCCGCTATTCATCCGACGAAGTCATCGCCGCCATCCTTGAGCGCGATCTTGCCTTCGTCGATCAGGCGCTTGGCGATGACCAGGATTTCCTTCTGGGCGGCATCGACCTCGCTGAGACGCACCGGGCCCTTCACCTCCAGATCCTCGCGCAACATGTCGGCCGCACGGCGGGACATGTTGGAGAAAAACTTGTCGCGAATGGCCGGTGCGGCGCCTTTCAGCGCCACCACGAGCCGGGCCGAGGGCACTTCGCGCATCAATTCCTGCATGCCGCGATCATCCAGCTCGGCCAGGTCCTCGAACACGAACATGTATTCCTCGATGCGCTCACCCAGGGCCGGGTCCGCTTCGCGGATGGACTTCATCAGTTCCACCTCGCGCGAGGTCTCCATCGCGTTGAGCAGGTCGGCGGCGGACTTAAGGCCGCCCAGATACGACGACTTCAGTTTCTTGGCATTGCCCGAGAACTGGCGCTCCATGACCTCGTCCAGCTCATGCAGGGCATGCGGCTGGACGCCGTCCAGGGTGGCGATGCGCATCACCACGTCGCCGCGGGTGCGCTGGGGCAGGTAGCCGATGACCTCGGCCGCTTGGGCGGTGTCGAGATGGGCCAGCACCAGGGCGATGATCTGCGGATGTTCCAGGGCGATCAGCTCGGCGATCGCGCGGCTTTCCATCCAGCGCAGCGATTCCAGACCCTTGCTGTTGCGGCCCAGCAAGATGCGGTCGATCAGGCTACCGGCCCGGTTTTCGCCGAGCGCACTGACCAACATGCGCTTGATGTATTCGTCGGTGCCCACGGCCAGCGAAGCATGCTGACCCAGTTCGCTGGCGAAGCGATCCAGTACGGTGATGACCTGATCACGTTGCAGGCCCTTCATGGTTGCCATGGCCGAGCCGACGGCCTGTACATCGCGTGCGTCCAGGTGCTTGAGAATTTCGCCGGCGGTTTCCTCGCCCAGCGACAGCAGCAGAATGGCGGCACGCTGGGTGCCGTCAGTCGGGGATGGGGTTGTGCGCTTGGGATCAGCCACCGTCTTCTTCAATCCAGTTCTTTACGATTTGGGCGGCCTGCTTGGGGTTTTCGGCGGCCATGCGCTGGGCGGCAGTAATCTTCTCTTCATAAGCCAGTCGCGACTGGTTGGCCAGTTCGGCCTTGCCTTCACGCGGGGCATCGTCCAGGGCGTCGCCATCCACCGTGGCCAGAGCGGTGCCCGGGGCTCCCGCCGGCAAGGCGGCCAGGGCTTCGGCGGACTGCGGCCCCTTGATCGCATTGCGCAGCATGGGGCGCAAAAGGCCGAAGCCCAGTGCCAGCACCAGGATCACGCCAAGCGCCTGCTTGCCAAGGTCCAGCACGCCGGGACGTTCCCAGAAGGGCGGACGATCGTAGCCGGCAGTGTCATGGGACGCATCGAAGCGGGCATCGACCACGCTGACGCTGTCGCCGCGATTGGCCTCGAAGCCGATGGCGTTCTTGACCAGGTTGGTCATCCGCTCCAGCTCGGCCGGGGTGTAATTGATCACCTTGGGTTTGCCCTTGGCATCGACCGACTGCTTTTCATCCACGACCACGGCCACGGTGACGCGGGTGACCTGGCCGGCCGGATCCGTACTGTGGCTGACGGTGCGGTCGATCTCGTAATTGCGGGTGGCACTGTTGCTGTTTTCGGTAGAGGGGCGGCTGGTATTGGCGGTCGCATTGGCGTTGGCCCGGTTCAGGGCCGGGTTGCCGGCACCATTGGCCGGTCGCGCCATGGTCGGCTGCGGAGTGGCATTCGGCGGCTGGTTGCTGAGCGCACCCGGGACCCCGCCTTGGTCATCGGCGCCGGTGCGATTGGAGCTGCTGACCTGCTCGCTGCGCAGGGCGGACTTGTCATGGCCAAAGGCTTCGCTGGCCTGCTCGGTGCGACGCAGATCGACATCTACCGAGACCTGGGCCTGGACGTGTCCTGAGCCGACCAGCGGGCTGAGAATATCTTCGATGTGCTGGGCATAGATATTCTCGATGCGGGTCGCCAGTCGCAGCCGGGCGTCACCGATCGCGGCGCTGCTTTCCGGATCGTTGTTGGTCAGCAACTGCCCGTCGCTGCTGACGACCGATACCTGGCGAGGATCGAGCTCCGGTACGCTGGAAGCGACCAGGTGCACGATGGCGGCGACCTGACCATTGTCCAGTTGATTGCCGGAATACAGTGACAGCACCACGGACGCACTGGCCGGATGGTTGTCGCGGATAAACGCCGAGGGTTTGGGCAGGGCCAGATGGACGCGGGCCGAGCGGACGGCATGCAGGCTGGCGATGGTGGAGGCCAGATCGGCTTCCAGCTGATGTTGATAGCGATTGTGCTCGGCGAAATCGCTGATGCCGAACAGGGAGTCGTTGCCGCTCTGATCCACGCTGGGGTGCGCCTGCGGCAGGCCCTGGGAGGCCAGTTTCAGCTTGACCTGGGCGAGCTGGGCCGCCGGCACCATGATGCTGCTGCCATCGGGGCTCAGATGATAAGGCGTGCCAGCCGCCTGCAACGACTGCACCACCGCCGCGGCATCACGCTGTTCCAGCCCGCCATAGAGCAGGCCGTATTCGGGGGAGCGCGACCACATCACCACCCACAGGCCGATGGCCACGGCCGCGGCGATGCCGAACAGTGTCAGGAGCTGGCGTGCCAGCGGCGTTGCGAGAACGCTTCGTATGGAGTCAAACCGGGCGGCAGGTTTGGGAGGCGTTTCGGCGACGGCGTTGTCTGCCATGAATAAAGCGATCTCGAATCAGTGACGGTGGAAACAGTGAGTGTGTCGGGGCGAGTGTCAGATGGACATGTTCATGATCTGCTTGTAGGCATCGGTCAGATCATTGCGCACCTGGGTGGTGGCGCTGAAGGCCAGACTGGCTTTCTGGCCGGCAATCACGGTCTGGCCTAGGTCCACTGACGGGTCACCGCGCTCGAAGGCATTGCTGAGCTGAGTGGCATGGACCTGAGTGGCATTGACCTTTTCCAGCGATTCCTTCAGCACGCTGGCAAAATCCATGGGCGTCTTGGCCACTGCTGCCTGGGTGGCGATACCGGTCGCGGTGGCGGCGGTGTCACTCACCTGTGAGGTGAGCTGGCTCAGGTGATTCAGTATGGAAATCGGTGAAATCATTTGGGGTTCCCTTGCATCATCAGAGGCTCAGCTGGCGGCATCGGCCGGTAGCCATCACCTGATTCAAGCATGATTCATGCCATGTCGGCTAGCGTACGTAGCTGCATCAGCCCGCCAGCTGGCTGTAGTTGCCGATACCGTATTTGCGCAGTTTTTCCACCAGAGTCGTGCGCTGCACGGACAGCAATTTGGCGGCGCGGGCGACAATGCCGTCCGACGCGTCAAGTGCTTGACGGATCAGCCTCAGCTCAATGTCGGCCAAGTGGTCTTTCAGGTCGATGCCTTCTTCCGGCAATCGCCCGGAAGGCCAGATATCCTTGCCTGCCTCCGCTCTGGACCAGGTGCTCGGGGCGGCCATGCCGGTTGCAGAGTCGGACTCGGAGCCGTCCGGGCTGTGATAGGGGGCGGGCAGGTCACGCCGGCAAACCGCCTGGCGCGGAAACAGAATGGCGAGCCGCTCCACCAGATTGGACAGCTCGCGGACATTGCCCGGCCAGCTGTATCGGCTCAGGGCCTGCAGCGCGTCATCGCACAGTTTCACCGGCCTCAATCCGCGACGGGACAGATTCAGGTTGAATTCCTCGATCAGCAACGGCAGGTCATCCAGTCGTTGGCTGAGTGGGGGCATTTCCAGTGGGAACACGTTCAGGCGGTAGAACAGATCCTCGCGGAACTGACCGTCGGCAATCGATTGTTCCAGATTGCGATGCGTGGCCGCCACGATGCGGACATTGCAGTGCAGGGGGCGGTTGCCGCCGACCCGTTCATAAACACGTTCCTGCAGGACCCGCAGCAGCTTGACCTGCATGGGCAGGCTCATGTCGCCGATTTCATCCAGAAACAGGGTGCCGCCCTCGGCCAGCTCGAACCGACCCTTGCGGCTGCTGATCGCACCGGTGAAGGCGCCTTTCTCATGGCCGAACAGCTCGCTTTCCAGCAATTCGGCGGGAATGGCGCCACAGTTGATGGCCACAAAGGGCTGCTGCCTGCGTGGCGACATATCATGAAGGGTTTGCGCCACCAGTTCCTTGCCGGTTCCGGAGTTGCCGAGAATCAGCACGCTGGCATCAAAGGGCGCGACCTGGCGGATCAGGCGATTGATTTCACGCATGGCGGCGGACTCTCCGACCAGCCGCCGTCTCGGCGCAGATTCACTGCGGCCACTTCGCTCTTGCCGCCACTGACTGATCTGCTGCTGATGCAGCAGCATGGTCAGATCTTCGGAGCGAAGAGGGTAGCCCACCACGATGGCATCCTGCAGCAGGGCAGGAGGGAGGCTTGTGCCATGGGCTTCGTTCTGATCGAGCAGGACAAGCGGCGGGGATGCCTGTCGAGCCAGCTTGTCCAGCCATTGGCTCAGACCTGCATTGGCACGGTGCGCGCCGAGATAGATCAGCCGGCAGTCATCAACAGCTTCTGCCGCCGGATCATCCGGGTGCATCGTGCTGTGATAGCCAAGAAAACCGAGGACCGCATGGATCGAGCGGCGCCGGGTTTCATCTGACTCGATGATGAGCGCATTCAGTAGTTGCAAGCTGATTCCCCGGAACGTCAATGAGTGAACGAGTCATTCAGGTCAGGTTACGTCAAAAAAATGTGATTTGGCAGAACAATTGACGGCAATGCTTCGTTTTGTGATGTGTATCGCAAATGTCTTGCGGCGAGGCGTTGAGTCTGAATTTTCTTCGGATCAAAAAGCGAGGTCGCCGGGTATTTCCGCGATGGCAATGTAGTGCTCTGCCGGGGTTTCTGGCTGCGGTGAAGTGTCTCGCCTCATTGATCGGGAGAGCGGGGAAGCTTTCGTTTTTCCGCAAAAAGATGCGAAGTCTGCACCTGCAGCATGAAGGGAGCGGGCCTTGTATTGCCATTTATTTGGCGGCAAGCCCTGGTTGGCATATCTTTGGATGCATGATTTTTTGACAGATGTCCGGATTTTGGCCGCAGGTCGTGTTTCTGGGGACTGGATCATATCCGGGGACGTGCCGGCGGGCTTAAGCGGCTGGCTGGCCGGCAGATCGCTCACTTGCCGCGCGAGGCGGCAACCTGGCGGCGATGATGCATGAATACCAGCCGCTCCAAGGCATCATGGACTGCCGGGGACAGGGTATCTAAGCCGACAAAGCCGGGGTGGGCGGGGTCAAGTGTGCCACTGAGCTCCAGGGGGACCGTGGGACAATGCTCGAAGTACAGGCGCAGCAGGCGTCGCGGTAATTCAGTTTCCCCGGATCCGGTGAGGGCAGGGTCCAGCAAGGCGCCACAAGCGTTGAGTCGCAGCGGGTGCCGGCTGGCTTCCACGGATGGCGAGATCCGGCCCAGCATGGCCATCACCAGGTCCAGCCGGGCCGAGATCAGCTGCAGTTCGCCTGAATAGTCATTGCGCTCGTCATCGACCAGCAGTGGGCGCTTGGGCTTGTCCAAGGCCAGCAGGGTTTCCAGCAGGCTGGCATTGAGCTGCATCTGGCCGCTGGCAGGGGCGAAATCATGGGGCAGGACCTCCAGCTGCAAGCGCAGCTGGGTTTCCAGGCTGATCTGATCACTGAAGCGTTGCCAGTTCAAGCCGGAGGCCTGGCTCACGGCTGGCCCGCCTGTTCGACGGCAAGATAGCGACTGACGCCACGCCGGCTGATGCCGAGATAGGCCTGCTGGCGGGTCAGCGAGTCCTGGATCCGGTTGACGTGGTGGACAAGCTGGTTGTGTGTTTCCACAAGGGCCAGCAACTGCGGGCGGTGCTCGTCATCGATATTGGTCAGTCGCTGCAGAATGGTGTTGCGGCGCTCGTTGAGCATGATCACCCTGGGCCAGTCATGCAGATTGGCCGCCGACTGCATCAGTTCGCTGAGTTGCTGCAGCTGGTCCAATGGGGACGTGGGCTGATCGGTCAAGCGCCTTGCTCCGTGCTTTGCTGCCTCTCGGCCAGATACTGCGGTCTGATGGTTGCCCAGGCTTCGCGAATCGGCTGGATCAGGCGCAGACATTCGTCCAGTGCCGCCGGATCATTGTGCAGATTGGCCTCCAGCAGGCGCCGCTGGATATAGGTATACAACGCGCCGAGACGTTCGGGAAGCGGGCTGGCCTTCACCGAAGGATCCAGGGCCCGTTGCAGCTCCTCGGCCATGGCGATGGCGCGGGTGATCTGACGGCCTTTTTCCGGAATCTCGCCGCGCCCCATATGGCCGCGGGCACGGTTGATGCAGTCCACGAAGCCGTCGAACAGCAAGCCGGTCAGCCGATGCGGATCGGCATCTTCGATGCTGCCTGCCGCGCGCTGTTGCTGATACGCGGCGGCGCCATTGCGGGGGTTGAAGGCCATGATCGTGCGACTCGTCAGGAAGAGCTCTTGTTCTGCTGATCGCTCAACTGGGTCAGATAATTGCTGGTCTGGTTGAGCGAGGACATCAAGGTGCTGAGATTGGTGTATTCAGTGCTGAGCTGGCTCTGGTAGACCGCCATGCGCTTGTCCAGAGCCGTCTGCTGCGAGCTCAGCGAGGTCAGCTGACTCTGCAGCGAGGTCTGCTGGTTGGCGATGATGCCGTTGCTGGCGGTGAAGCTGGTCAGGGCTGTGGTCAGCTTGGTGCCATAGCCGTTGGTGCCGGCGAACAGATCCTTGACCTGGGTCGGATTGCTGTTCAAAGCGGCGGTCAGCTTGCTGGTATCCAGGGTCAGATTGCCGTCACCGTCGCGGGTCACCCCGACCTGGGCCAGTGAGCCCAGACTGTTGTTCGATACCAGGCCCGACATGATCGAATTGACCTGGTTGCGGATGGTGTTGAGTACGGGATTGCCCAGCAGCGGGCCCGATGTCTTGCTGGTCGCATCATAAGCGGACAGCGAGCTCATGGTGCTGGCATAGCTGTTGTAGGCGGTGACGAAGTCCTGCACGGCCTGGGTGGTCGTGGAATTGTCGACCTTGACGTTGAGGGTGGTCGAGCCGGTGGTGGTCAGACTCAGGCTGACCCCCTGGATTGCGCCGGAGACCGTATTGGTGGCGCTGTCGACCGCGACGCCGTTGACTGTCAGCTTGGCATCTTGGGCTTCGTTGCTGCCCGCCGTATCCAGCTGGGTAGCGAGCGCACTCAGGGTGTCGCTGCTGCCGGAGCCGGCGCTGACGCTGAAACCGTTGCTGGTGCCGGTCTGGGTCGAGGTCACCATCAGGTGGGCGCCGTCGGTACCGTTGACCACGGTGGCAGTAATGCCTGGATTGCCGGCCGAGCCATTGATGGCGCTGGCGATATCGGACAAGGAGTCCCCGTCGCTGACCGAGATGCTGACCGACTTGCTGCCGACGGTAAAGCTGAGACTGCCGCTGCCGATGCTGGTGCCCGAGGCCACCGCATCGCTGGTGCGGCTCTGAGCCGTGGCCAGCTGGCTGATCTGCAGGGCATAGGAGCCGGCCGCCGCACCACTGGTCGCGGTGGCCGAGCCCATATCAGTGCCTGACAAGGTGGCATCGAAGGTGTCGTAGCTGCCGCTGGCGGTCAGCTCGCTGACGGCGGACTGCAGGGACTCCAGTGCGGACTGCAGGGTATTGAGGCCGGATACCTGGGTGTTGATCAGGCTGGTCTGGCTGTCGATCTGTGCCTGCTTGGGCGCCTTCTCGGCGTTGACCAGGGCGGTAACGATGCTGCTGACATCCAGGCCGGTGCCCAGGCCGGGAATGCTGACCGTGGCGCCCGACGTCGAAGTGGTGCCGCTGGACGAGCTGCCCGTGCTCGATGAGGTGGACGAAGTACCGGACAGCGCGCTGAGCAGGGAGCTGAGCGAGGAGGTGCTGGAGGTGCTGGAAGTCGTGGTCATGGTCGGGCGCCCGTCGGAATGGGGGTGTTGTATCACGAGATGCCGGCTGCAAGAAAAACGGCGTGCCGGCCTGCATCAAAGGCGGCGGTACCTGCGTACCGCCGCCCGGGTCTATCGAATCATCCGCGGAAGGATATTTCGATATTCACCTGCGCTGTTACTGCAGCAGCTTGAGGATCTGCTGCGGCTGCGAGTTGGCCGTGGCCAGCACCGAGATGCCTGCCTGCTGCAACACATTCGCCTTGCTGAGATCGGCAGTCTCGGAAGCGAAGTTCGCATCCTGGATCGTCGACTGGGCGCTGGTCAGATTGTCCGACTGCGCGGTCAGCGTCGAGATGGTGGACTGGAACCGGTTCTGGATCGCGCCCAGGTTGCTGGAGAAGGTCGACACAGTGCTGAGGGCTTGGTCAATGCGGGCAATCAGTTCGTTGGCGGAACTGACCGTCAATACATTGCCGCCGGAGAGTGACCCTGATGCGGCGCCACTGACCTCGGCTGTAGCGGAACCATCACCCAGAACCGACAAGGTGGTGCCGGCAGTGATGGTGCCACCGGTTCCGCTGGTCGCGCCGGCAGCAAGGCTGTTGGTATCCAGTGAGCCGGTGTCCTTGACATCGACCGTGCCGCCACCCGACTGGAAGATGTCGATGCCGCCACTGGCATTCAGCGAAGCCGAGATCGTGGCGCCGCTCGGTAGTGTGCCGCTATTGGCAGCGGTCGCGGTAAAGTCGGTCGAGTTGATTGCATCCACAACGTCCTGGGCGCTGCTGGCCGTACCGGAAAGTGCTACGCCATCGATGCTGATCTTGCTCATGTCTACGGTAGATGTACCACCGGTTGCATTGGTAAAGGCGCTGGCCAAGCTGTTGGTGCTGGCCTCGGCAACGTTGCCACCCAGCTGGTCGGCACGGACGCCGGAGCCCAGATCGACGGTGATGGTCTGACCCACATTGGCACCCACCTGGAAGGTGATGTCCGAGGTCGATCCATTCAGTACATTCTGACCGTTGAAGCTGGTCTGATTGGCGATACGGGTCACTTCCGACAGGTACTGCTGCACGGTGGTATTGATCGCGCTGCGGTCGCTGGAGGTATAAGTGCCGTTGGCTGACTGCACGGCCAGATCACGCACGGCCTGCAGATTGGAGGTGATCTGCGACAGCGCCGATTCGGCGGTCTGGGCCAGCGAGATGGCATCGCTGGCATTGGAATTGGCCTGGTTCAGGCCACCGATCTGGGTGGTGAACCGCTGGGAGATCGCATAGCCGGCGGCATCGTCGGCGGCGCTGTTGATCTTCAGGCCCGAAGACAGCGCTTCGGTGGCCTTGGACAGCATGCTCTGGGTCTTGTTCAGATTGCTCTGCGCGGTCAGCGACGAGACATTGGTATTGATTACGAGGGCCATGGGTATCTCCTACCGGGTCGATGGCGTTGTAGACAAGCACAAAGGCTTACCCGGCGGTCGTGCTGCATGATGCGACTGCGCCCGCCTTGATTCCTGTTTCGGCGCTGCCCGGAAAAACTTTAGCCCTTTCGTGTCGGGTTTCGTTGCTCGGCGTGCGATAAGGCTGACCTGTCCGCAGGGCGGGTCACCGCGAAGTCCGGAACGGCTTGCCGGCGGCTTGCGGCGGGCGGCCCGGCCAGCTTCGGATTCGCTCGTTTGGTCCGCGACTGGCATGGGCTGTGCTTGCAAGTGGGGCGCGATGCTTGCATCCACATTTTGTTGACACTGAATCCGTGCCTGGAGTGCCATGAAGTATTCGATCGTTGCCTGCGCCGTAGTTGATCAAGTGGACGATACTCTGGAGGCTTGGCTGGACTATCAGCATGCCTGTGGAGTCGAGCAGGTCCTGCTGTATCTGCGCGAGATGCCGGAGGCCTGGAGGGAGCTGCCACCGGCGCACACCCGCCCTTGCCCCTGGCCCGAGGCGTTGACGGTCGAGGCGGCCTGGGCGCATGCCTGCCGGCGCATGCAGGGCAGGGCGGATTGGCTGCTGTGTCAGGCTGCGACACAATATGTGTATGCCGTCGGCGGTGGCGCTCTGATCGAGGTGCTGGACGCTGTCGCTGCCGATATCGGTCAGATCCAGTTGGGCGAGATGGATAGTGATGATCCGGCGGCAAGCGTGTCGCTGCTGCGGCTGGCCGCAATGAATGCAACAGATGCCGGGCTGGAGATGCTTTCCGGTTGGGGCCAGGCGTCAACGGCGGCAGGAGTGGACGATCAGGCGGCTTCGGCAAGCGGTCTGCAGGCCGCCGTCTGGCCGAATGCCGTGTGCGGAGCGATGCTGCGGTCGGCCGGGCAGCCGGCGGCGGAGTGGTCCGCGGTGATACCTGCACCCATGCGGGATACGCTTGCTCAGGCCTTGCGCCGGCAGTGCGGGCAGACTTTGAGCGAGGCATTGCAGCCTTGGACGACACATGGCGCTTCGGGGCCACAGGCCTTGCATGGGCTGGAAGCCTTGATTCTGTTGCTCAAAGTTCTGGCGGAGGCGCATGCGCAGCCTCGTGCCTTGCTGCTGGGAGACACCCCGCCAAAACTGGCGCAGGCGGTTCTGGCTGCAGGCTACCAACTGGATCTGGTGGAAGCGCGTACGGCGCAGGTGCGGACACTGCAGCATCTGCTGCCGGCTGAGCCGGGGATCCGTCTGGCCCGGTGTGCCTGGTCGACGCTGGATGGCGATCTGGACTATGCCTTGATCGTGATGAATGACGGCGCATATTGTTGCAATCAAGCACCGGCAGCAGATGAGGCGGCACGGTCTGCCGGGTTGGCGCGCCTGCTGCATGCCGACGGCGTGATGCTGAGAGTGGGTCATGGCGGGAATACCGCTCCGGCAGTGACTGCAGGGCCGCTGCAGCCGGTGCTGGACTTTCAGGTCATGCCGGACTGGCAGGCCCCGCAGGTTTTGCTGGCAAGCAAGGCAAGGTCGCTGCTGCAGGCGGAAACAGCCGTTTTCCTGCCATCGTCCAGCGACAGCCAGATAGCGGCCAGCCTCAGTGTCTGGGGCACATGCCCTGAGGCGCTCAAGGTTCTGCAGGGTCTGGTATCCGTGCCCGCAAGCCAGGCCGTGATGCGGCGAGTGCAGCAATGGCGCAGCGATGGCATGACGGGGGGGTGGGTGCGCTCCATCCACTTTATGGCCCCGGTTTCCGAGGTGCAAGCGCAACTGGGACCCGATCTGCAGTTTCATGCAGAAGTGGCCGTCGGGGTGCCCGCCGCTCGACGCTGGCTGTGCCGGCTGCGCGAGATGGCACGCCTGGGCAGGCTGGAGTCCTTTGTTTCGGCGCTGCGGCGCTGGGCGGGTTTCCTGCATGATCAGGCCGATGACCAGGGCCTGCTGGACGGCCAATGGTTCGATGCCTTGCCTGCCCATGTCCACGAAGATGCCGAGGGCCGGTTGCAGCGGTTGGATGGCGAGTGGTGCTACCGGGTGCCGGTCGATCTGCGGCTGGTGATCTGTCTTGGGCTGTGGCAGCTGGCCTCCGATTCCGCCTTGCACCGGTTGATGCCGGCGGCCTCGCCCATGGACAAGGTCCGCTGGTTGGCTGCCTTGCTGGACAGGGATATGCCAGCGCTTTGGCTGGCATCGACCGCACGCATTCATCGCCTCACCGGCTATGGGGCCGGTGCCGGGACGGAGGTTGCCCCCACGGAGACGCCGCTGCCGGCCTATACGGCCCAGTTGAGCGAGATGCACTTGCGGCCGGCGGTGGTCAGCGTGCTGCGGCGACGGCTTGAGCAGGGGGCGGGGCTGCCACGCTTGGCGGTAATGCTGATGGGTGATGACAGCGACACGGCGGCCTTGCAGCGCAGCCTGTTGTCGCTGCAGGCGACCGATTATCCGGGCGGCATCAAGGTGCTGGCGACAGTGGCGGAAGGTTTTGGCGAGGACTGCCTGGCGGTGGTGACGGCTTCGCCGGCGGACTGGATCTTCCTGCTCGACATCGGAGACCAGCTGGATGTGGCTACGGCCTGGATCGTCGCCGATCGCGTCACAGCGCTGACCGGGTTGCAGGCCTGCTATATGGATGAAGACCGGATTGTGGCAGGACAGCGCATCGAACCGATCTTCAAGCCGGACTTCAATCTCGACCTGCTGCGTGGCTATGCCTACGTTGGGCGGGGCCTGGTGTTCCGGCGCAGCGCCTGGCTGGAGCTGGGCGGCCCCGATCCGGCGCTGGAGGCGGCGGCTCCGGCCGAGCTGTTGTTGCGCCTGGCCGAGCAGCATGGGCCGGCGGCCATCGGGCACATCGCGGAGGCCCTGTACAGTGCGCAGACCTCCTTCGATGCCTGGTTGAAGTCACCGTTATTGGCCATGCATTGGCCTCAGCTCATCGGCCGCCATCTGCAGCGGCTTGGTGTCGCCCATGAATTGATGCCCGGCCCCTTGGCCGGCAGTACACGCGTCAGATACCTGCATGCCGAGCGGCCGCTGGTTTCCATCATCATTCCTACCCGCAACCAGTTGCCCTTGCTGGCGGCCTTGATCGACAGCCTGCTGGCCCAGACGGCTTATCCGCATTTCGAGCTGCTAGTGGTGGACAATGGCAGCGACGATCCCGATGCCTGTCGCTATCTGGATGGCCTCGACGCTTTGCCTGGCGAGCAGATCCGTGTGCTGCGCCATCCCGGCGTCTTCAATTATTCGGCGATGAACAACCAGGCCGCCCTGCAGGCACGCGGCGACTATCTGTTGTTGCTGAACAACGACACCGCCATGCTTGAACCCGGCTGGCTGGAGGCGATGCTGCATCACGCCCAGCGACCGGAAGTCGGCATTGTCGGCGCCAAGCTCTATTATCCTGACGGACGCGTGCAGCATGCCGGTGTCGTGATGGGCCTGGACCGGGTGGCGGGCCATCCCTTTATCGGCTCCCCGGCCTCGGCTGGTGGCTATATGCAGCGGTTGAAATTCGATCAGCAGTATTCGGCCGTAACGGCTGCCTGCATGATGATCCGTGCCGAGATCTACCATCAGGTCGGCGGTCTTGATGCCGCCGATCTCACCGTCTCCTACAACGATATCGATCTGTGCCTGAAAGTGCAGCAGGCAGGCTATCTGATCGTATGGACGCCGCATGCCCATGTCATGCACCATGGCAGCGTCAGCCAGCGCCAGCTGGATGAGGGTCAGCAGGCGGCCAAGCGCGCGCGCTTCCGGGCCGAGCAGGAGGTGATGTATCGGCGCTGGCTGCCGTGGATGGCGGCCGACCCGGCCTACAACCGGAATCTGTCCTTGTCAGGCCATGGTTTCGAGCTTGATCCGTATAGGCACATCGCCTGGCAGCCCTTGGTGACCAAGGTGCAGCCGCGAGTGGTCTGTCATCCGGCGGATCGTACCGGCTGCGGGCACTACCGGGTACGTCAGCCCTTTGCCGCGATGCATCGGGAAGAGGTGCTGGAGGGTACCGTCACCGAGGCGCTGTTGCTTCCGGTTACCTTGGCACGCTTCGAGACCGATGCGATCATCCTGCAGCGCCAGCATACGGATGCGCAGCGCGAAGCCCTGCGCCGCTATCTGCGCTTCTCGGATGCCTTCAAGGTCTACGAGCTGGACGATTACATGTTCAATCTGCCGATGAAGTCGGTTCATCGCGGAGCTATGCCCAAGGATCTGCGCAAGCAGCTGCGACAGGCGGTGGCGATGACGGATCGCTTCGTGGTGTCGACTCAGGTGTTGGCCGAGCAGTTTGCCGACATGCATGACGATATCCGGGTGGTGTTGAATCGTCTGCCGACGGACTGGTGGTCTGGACTTAAAGCCGAACGGCGAGCGGGCGCCAAGCCGCGGGTCGGCTGGGGCGGTGGTTCCAGCCATACCGGTGACCTGGAACTGATTGCCGATGTGGTCCGTGAGCTGGCCGATGAAGTCGACTGGGTGTTCTTCGGGATGTGTCCGGACAAGTTGAAGCCGTACGTGAAAGAATTCCATACTGGCGTGCCGATCGAGCAGTATCCGGCGAAGCTCGCCTCATTGAATCTGGATCTGGCGGTGGCTCCCCTGGAAGACAATCTGTTCAACCACTGCAAGAGCAATCTGCGCTTGCTGGAGTATGGTGCCTGCGGTTTTCCGGTGGTCTGCAGTGATCTGATCACCTATCGCGGTGACTTGCCGGTAACCCGGGTCAAGAATCGCTTCAAGGACTGGGTGGCGGCGATCCGCATGCATGTGGCGGATCTGGATGCCACGGCGGCCATGGGTGATGCCTTGCGGGATGCCGTGATGCGCGACTGGACTTTGACCGGCCAGAATCTGGTTGAATGGCGAGACGCCTGGTTGCCGGATTGACATGGAAGAAGGGCGGCCCAAGGCCGCCCTTCTTCCATCTGGCAACGTGACAAGCCGCGGCCGCTGCGGCCGGCGGGTTCAGCCATGCCGCCGGGCGAAATCCTCCAGAAACTCGGCCAGCAATTCTACGGCGGCAGGCAGTACGGCGTTGTAGATCGATGCGCGCAGGCCGCCGATGGAGCGATGGCCGCCCAGGCCCGAGAAGCCGGCGTCGGCCGCCTCCTGCAGGCACAGAGCATCGAGTCTTGTGTCGCGGAAGCGGAAGGCGACATTCATTTGCGAGCGGAAGTCGCGTTCGGCCTGCGGAATCACCAGTCCACCCATGTCGTCCAGGCATTGGTACAGACGGCCGGCCTTGAGGCTGTTGATCGCCTCCATGGCATCGAGGCCGCCGATATCCTGGCGCAGCCAGCGGCAGATCAAGGTCAATGCATACAGTGAAAACACCGGTGGGGTGTTGTAGATCGAGCGATGCCGCACATGGGTGCGGTAATCCAGCATCGGCGGCAGGCCATCAGGTATCCGATCCAGCAAGGCTGTATCCAGGATGGCGACGGTAACGCCGGCCGGACCCAGGTTTTTCTGGGCGTGGGCATAGATCATGGCGTAGCGGCCGGCATCGATGGGGCGCGACAGAAAGTCCGAGGACATGTCGCTGATCACGGTGGCGCCTTCCATGCGGGGCGTCTGGTGGAATTGCAGGCCTTCGACCGTCTCGTTGCTTACGTAGTGGAAAAACGGGGCCTGAGGATTCCACGCCAGTTCCTCGAAGTCCGGCAGTCGGTGATAGCCGTCCGCCCCGCCATCCCACAGTACCTTGACCGGTGCAGCGCAGGCGGCTTCGCCGATGGCCTTGCCGCTCCAGTAGCCGGAGGCGACGAATTCGGTGGGCCGTTTGGCGCCATGGGCGAAATTGGCGGGAATCATCGAGAACTGCAGGCTGCTGCCGCCTTGCAGAAACAGCACCGCATAGCGGTCTTCGAGATTCAGCAGGTCGCGGATATGCTGTTCGGCTTCGTCCAGCAGCTCGCGAAACCAGGCCGAGCGATGGCTCATGCCCAGCACCGACAGGCCGGTTTCGGGCAAGGCGATCATGGCTTGCTGGGCCTGCAACAAGACCTCATGGGGCAGGGCGCCGGGGCCGCCGGAGAAGTTCAGATCATTGGCGGACAGCTGGACGGTGCTCATGGGCTCAACTCGATACGGTGCCGGCCCGGCCTTGCAGCATGGCGGCGAAGTGGGCAAAGACCTGCTGCATCTGCGGGACCTTGTAGGGGAACAGGTCGCGCCTGTCCATGGCATGGATCACCAGGGCATTGGCGACCTCGAAGATCAGCAGTTCGCCGTCGGCGGTCTCGGCACAATCGAAGCCGACATAGTCCAGTCCCAGACGCTGATAGATGGCGGTCAGGGCCTTGCCATGTCGCTTGCCGAAATCCTGGTCGAATCCGGCGAAGAAGCGGGCTTCCTCGTCACGCCGCTGGGGATGTTCGATCATCTCCGGATAGGGGTAGTGCACCATCCAGTGTTCGGACACGCCCATATGGCAGGGCCATGCCCGGCCATCGACCATCACGATGCGATATTTGCGGAACAGGCCATCGGCGGAGGCGTAGTCGACAAAGGGCGCCAGAAAGAAGTCATGTGCGGGCTGCCGCTGCAGATAGACCGCCAGGGCTGAGGTATCGGCGATGCGTTCCAGGCCCTGGCCGGCATGAGTGCCTTGCGGGCGCAGGATCCATGGAAAGGACGGGCACAAGCCCTCCGTGGATACGGCCTCGGGGCCCTGACCGTCCGCCATGGCCTGCAAGGCTTCACGTCCGATACGGCCTACCTTGGGCATGCGCAGGCCGGGAATATCGGCCAGAGCCTGGCTGGCCAGCGGCCGGGCCAGGCCGGGAATCGCCTGCGGAACATTCAGCACCGGCCGTGGCCAGTTCGTCAGATCCTGTTGCAGGCGTTGCAGGATGGCCAGATGCGGATCGGCTTCGGCAATGGCGACAAAGACCAGATCATGTTCGGGCAGATCCCGGGGCAGGGGATGCTGCGCGTCGACATAGACCACGTCGGCATCGACGGGTTGGTCTTCCAGAATGCATTCCAACGGCGTGTTGGCCATCAGATCACCTGCCGTCTTGATTACCAGCAGGCGCAGGCCCTTGGCTCCGGCCTGGCGCTGCAGCTGGTATACCTGCTGCTGGCCGATGGCTTGCCGCAGCACGGCCAAGGCCGATTCGGGCTGGTAGCAGAGCAAGAGGCACAGGCTGAGCTCAAGCAGCAGATACGGATCATCGGACTGGCCGGCAGCCGCAATCAAGGTCTGGGCATAGCCGCGAAGATCTTCGCCCTGGAAGCTGCGGCGCAGCAACCGGGCCAGGCCCTGCGGCTCGAAGCCTCCGGCCGGCGGGGAGACGGCTTGTGCCGGTTGGCGACAAGCTTTGGCGGATTCGGAATGACTGGTCAAAACACGGCGCCATGGCCGGCTTGCGCCGGCCTTGAAGTGGAGCGGAGACTTACTTGATATAGTCGAACAGGCTGAGCTGAGAGACCTTGGCAAAGGCTTGTTCGGAGGCCTGCAGTGCCGTGGTGTGCAGCGACAGCGAGCTCAGGGCCTGGTACATGTCGGCATCCTGGAAACCGGACAGCGCCGTCTTGTAGGTGACGCTGAGATCGGAGTAGTTGGAGGACTGGGTCTGCAGCATGCTCAACCGGCTGCCGACACTGGTCTCGGTGGTGGTGACCTGGCTGGTCGCCTGTTGCAGGGATTCCAGCTGGCGGTTCATGGTATTGGTCAGCTGGGTGCTGCTGAGACTGCTGTCGTTCAGCGCGGTGACCATGTTCTGCAAGGTGGTGAACACATCCTGTTTGGCGCCTGATGTCACTTCCACGCTGTCGCCGGCCGTCGGCGTGCCGGTGATGCCGATCTGCATGCCGTTGAAGCTGATCGACTCATTGCCCGACGTATCGCCTGCCGTGTATGAGCCGGTGGCCACCGTCTTGCCGGCATCGCTGCCGCTGGTGGAGGTTGCGGTCCAGGTGCCTTCGCCGTCGAAGCTGATCTTGTAATTGCCGCCATCGCTGCTGACGGCGGCGTTGTAGGCACTGGTATCGGTGACCGAGGTACTGCCGACAATCAGGGTTCCGGTATTGGCTGAGTCGGAGCTGGCGACGAAGCTGCCATTGCCGGCCGGAATATTCATGAATACCTTGCTGCCGGCATCACCGGTCGCGACCTGCAGGCCGGAGCCCACGGCCGCCATCTGGGTGTTGTCCGTGCCCTGGTAGCTGATGCTGCCATCGTCATTGGAGACGAAGGGCTGGCCGGCGGCGGTGCCGGCAAACAGGTAATTGCCGGCCGTATCGGTGGTATTGGCCGACTGCTGCAACTGGGTCAGGACCTGGCTGAGCTGGGTGGCCATGGCGCTGCGATCGGAGGATGACAAGGCGCCGTTGCCTGACTGGATGGCGATGCTGTTGGCCTGGTTCAGCAGGTTGCTGATGCTGGACAAGGTCGACTGCTCCAGCGACAGGCTGGTGGTGGCACTGTTGATGCCGCTGACGTAATTGTCCTGGCTGGCCATCAGGTGGCTGATGGACACGATCTGGGTCGCGGCGACCGGATTGTCCGAGGCGACGCTGACGGCCTTGCCGGTACTGACCGAATTGCGAGCAGCGTTGACCGCGCTCTGCTCGGCCTGCATCTGGCTGACGGACTGCTGGTACATCCAGCTGGTGGAAATGCGCATGGGATCAGCTCCGGATGGCGGAAAGCAGGCTGGAGAAAATGGACTGGGCGGTCGAGATCGCCTGAGCCGAGGCCTGATAGGCCTGCTGGAACTTGACCAGATTGCTGGCCTCCTCGTCCTCGCTGACACCGGAAACGCTTTGCTGCGCCGCCACGGCATTGGTGTACAGCGCCGACTGGGTAGTGTTGTTGGTCGAGGCCTGGCTGCCGATGGTCCCGATATAGCTGGTCAGCTGGGTTGCCGAGTCGATGATCGAGCTGCTTCCATTGCCCAGCGTCTTGCTGTCGGACAGCGCGGCCAGCTTCAAGGCATTGGTGTTGTCGCTGAGGCCCTTGGTGTTGGCCGAAACGCTGAAGCTGTCGCCGGCGGCCGGGTTGCCACTGAGGCTCAGAGTCCAGCCGTTGGCGCTGATGCCCTTGCTGGCGTCGTAGGTGCCGCTGCTGAGCACATTGTTGCTGGCATCCAGCACCTCATAATCCGTGGCCGAGGTGAACTTGACGCTGGCACTGTCGAGCAGGCCGTTCTGGCTGCTGTCGGTGACGGTCAGGCTCTTGACGGTCGTCGCGCCGGTATTGCTGCTGCTCGCGGTGGCGACCACGGCGGCCGCGGCGGCGATACCGGCCGGATCGGTCATGCTGACCGAGAGGCTGCTGGCAGCATCGGCGGTCGGCTTGATCTGGTAGCTGTCCCCGTCTTTGGCCGTGCCGCTGACGGTGAAGGTCATGCCGGCGGCGGAAAGGGTGCCATCGCTGTTGGTGGTGAGGCTGACCGACTGGCCGCCGGTGGTGCTGAGGCTCCACGCGCCGTCCTGACGACGCAGAATGTAATTGGAGGTGGTCAGCGCGCTGGTATTGCTGATGCTGGCCGATACGGTGGCGTCGCCGGTATTGGCCGAAGAGGCGGCGACCGAGGGGGCGGCGGTGCTGAAAATCGCGGCACCTTGTTTGCCGTTCAGATCCAGACCAGCCGCCTGCTGGCTGTTGACGCTGCTGGCCAGGCCCAGGGCGCTGAGACCCAGCATGTTCTCGCTGGTGCTGAGTACATTGTCGCGATAGCTGATCAGGCCGCCAAGGCTGCCGCCACTGATCTGGCTGCTGATGACGCTGCCGTTGCTGTCGGTGACTTCGGTCTGGGTGGCGTCGTAGGCATTGCCGGCGGTGCCCAGCGCATTGGCCTGGCTGCCTGCGACCAGCGCCTGGCCGGACTGGGTATATACGCTGATGCTGCCATCGCTCTGGGTCTGGGCACTGATGCCGACATAACCGGCCAGCTGGGTGACCAAGGCATCGCGCTGGTCGAGCAGGGCGTTGGAGCCGCCGCTGGAGGTGGTCCCGTTGCCACCGGTGATGGCGGTGTTGAGGGTCGCGATCTGCGAGGTCAGGCTGTTGATGCTGGTGACGGTATCCCCGATCTGCTGGTTCACCGATTTCTGCTGCGCCGCGAACTGGCTGGCCAGCGTGTTGTAGTTGGTCGCCGCGGCGGTTGCATCCCCCAGTACGGTCTGCCGCACGGAGGTATCCGAAACGGCGCTGGAGACGCTGGTGAAGCCGCTGAAGAGACTGTCCAGCGAAGTCTGCAGACTGCCGCTGCCACTGAGAGCGTTGTTCAGCGTGGTCGCCAGATCGTTGTAGGTCGAGGCCGACTGGGAGGCGCTGTTGGTGCTCCATACCGCGGCGGTCAGATAGGGGTTGCTGGCGCGGGTGACGCCGCTGACCGTGACGCCGGAACCCATGGCATAGCCGTCGCCACGGGTCACCACCGAACTCTCGCTTTGCTGCACGCTCTGCCGGCTGTAACCGGTGGTGTCGACATTGGCGAGGTTGTTGCTGGTGGCCGCGAGGCCGGCTTTGGCCGCATTCAAGCCGGAAATGGCGATGCTCAACAGGTTGGACATATCAATTCTCTTCAGGCGCTGCCGACTGTATCGGCGTCGACGTTGAATTCTTGAGGCTTTGCAGGGCCTCGCGCATCATCGGACTGTTGGCGATGGCCATCACCTTGGCCGCGTACTCGGGGTCTGTCGCATAGCCGCCGTTGACCAGTCCGCTGGCAAAGGACAGGGCATCGTCACCATGTCCCTTGACGCTGGCATAGCGCGGATCGCTGGCAATCAGATGGGCGTAGTCGTCGAACGAGTCCTTGGCCGAGGCATAGGCCCGGAACTGGGCGACCTTGCGAACGGCCACGCCGCCTTCATATTCCAGCGTAGGCACATTGACACGCTCGCCACCCCAGCTGCCGCCGGCCTTGATGCCGAACAGATTGAAGCTGCTGCCCTTGGCATGATCGGCCGGAATATTGCGGCCCCAGTGGGACTCCAGCGCTGCCTGGGCCAGCAGCAGGCGGAAGGAAAGCCCCAGTTTTCTGGCGGCGGCCATGGCATGGGGCGCCAGTTCCTTGACGAACTCGGTTGCCGAGGCTGGCATCCATCGTTCGATGGTCTTGCCGCCTTGCTGCAGCAGATGGTCGGCGACATGGATCACGCGATTCGACCAGTCATCGACGGGGGCTGCGGTCGCATGGGCGTCGGGCAGGCCATGGGCGGTCTGCGTCTTGTCAGTGCCGCCTGTGGCGTGGTCGGGGCTATCGCTGTCCGTCCCGCCTGTCTGTCCGCCCAACTGGCGCACCAGCATCTCGGCAATGCCCAGGCCCTTGCCGTGCTGGGTCAGGTTCAAGGACAGCTGCTGATCGTAGAGATCGCGCCAGGTGTCGGTCGCCTGCGAGTCGAACTCCGGGTCCGAAGGGGTGGCATCCCGCATCGACTTCAGCATCATCTGGGTAAACATTGCCTCGAACTGGCGGGCGACGGCCGGCAGCGCGCTCTTGCTGTCCTGTCCGGCCTGCTGGCGCAGGGAGGCAAACCCGCTGAGATCAGTCCAGGTCGACAGGCTGTGGCCAATGGAGGCATCCGTCATCCAGTCATCCTCTCGGGGAAGTGTTCATCAGATCACGATCAACTGCGCATGCAGTGCGCCGGCTTCCTTCAGGGCCTGCAGAATGGAAATCAGATCGCTGGGCGTGGCGCCGACCTCGTTCACGGCCCGCACGATCTGGTTCAGATCGACGCCGGGGCCGAAGCGGAACATGTGGGCACCGTTTTCGGAAATATCGACGCTGCTTTGCGGCACGATGGCGGTCTGTCCGCCCGAAAACGCGCCGGGCTGGCTGACCTGCGGGTTTTCGCTGATGGTGACCGTGATCGATCCGTGGGAGACCGCTGCCGGGCTGACCTGCACGGTGGAATTGATCACCACCGTACCGGTCCGCGAGTTCACGATGACCTTGGCGGGTGCATCGGCCGGCGTGACATTGATGGCTTCGATGGTGGCCAGGTAAGCCACTGTCTGACCGGGATCCGCTGGAGCGCGGACCACGATGGTGGCCGCATCCTGGGCCACGGCGGTGCCGCGTCCCAGCTGCGCATTGATGGCATTGGCGACCCGTGCGGCGGTTTCGAAGTTCGGCGAATACAGATTCAGCCGCACCATGCCGCCATTGGACAACATGGTGGGCACGGCGCGTTCCACCGTGGCACCGGCCGGAATCCGGCCGCTGTTGGAGATATTGATCTGTACGCTGCTGCCGCTGGCACCCTGGCCATTGATGCCGCCGATGGCGACGCTGCCCTGGGCCATGGCGTAAACCTCGCCATCGGCGCCGTGCAAGGGGGTCAGCAGCAGCTCGCCGCCGCGCAGGCTGCGGGCATTGCCGATAGAGGCCACCGTGACATCGATGGCCTGGCCGGGTTTGGCAAAGGGGGGCAGCTCAGCGGTGACCATGACTGCCGCGGAATTGCGCAGCTGGGTGCGATTGACCATGTTGGCCGGGATATTGATGCCGAACTGCTGCAGCATATTGGTGATGCTTTGCGTCGTGAACGGCACCTGGGTGGTCTGGTCACCCGAGTTGTCCAGGCCGACGGCCAGACCGTAGCCGACCAGCTGGTTGCTGCGCGAGCCGGCCACCTGTGCAATGTCGGTGATGCGTTCGGCATGCGCGATACCCGTCGCCAGGCAGGTCAGCAGCACCAGGGCGCCTCTGAAACATCCGGTGGCGCGCATCAGTACGGGGCCCAGCGCGAGTTGAAGAAGCGGCTGAGCCAGCCCTGGGTATTGCTGTCGGCCACCGCGCCACGTCCGGCGTAAGTGATCCGGGCATCGGCGACGCGATAGGATTCGACGGTATTGTCCTGGGCGATATCCACCGGCCGCACGATACCTGATATACGGATCAGCTCCTGACCCTGGTTGATGGTCAGCCATTTCTCGCCGATGACCAGCAGGTTGCCATTGCTGAGACGCTTGGCCACGGTGACGGTGATTTCGCCGGTCAGGTCATTGCTCTGGGTGCTGGTGCCGGCACCGGCAAAGGCATGCTTGCTGCCGACGCCAAGCAAAGCGCCTCCCGAGGCGGGATAGGTCACGCCGTTCACGGTCGGGCCGTTCATATTGTCGGAATTGGTCTTGCTGGTGGTGGTGGTGGCCTGCTTGGTCGCCGCCGTGCTCTCGTTGAGGGTGATGGTCAGGATGTCGCCGATCCGGTGCGCACGTGCGTCGGTGAACAGTTCCATGTCCGAGTTGCTGCCATGATAAATGGCGCCATCGGTAGGCGGAGCAGCGGCAACATCCGGATCGGTCGGTCCGAAACGAGGATCTTCGCGCACGGACGGGGCCAGTGCGGCGCAGCCGCCAAGACACAGAAGCAACAGGGAAGCAACAGAGAGTGATACGGACCTGGACATGATCGGCTTACAGGTTGGTCGTCAGATTCTGCAGCATGTCGTCGTCGGCGCTGATGACCTTCGAGTTCATTTCATAGGTGCGCTGGGTTTCGATCATGCTGACCATTTCCTGCACCACGTTCACGTTCGATGATTCCAGCGAGCCCTGCAGCAGGGTGCCCAGGCCGTTCAGTCCGGGCTGGCCGGTCTGCGGCGCGCCACTGGAAATCGTTTCCAGATACAGGTTCTGGCCCATCGGCTGCAGGCCGGCAGGATTGATGAAGGTCGCGGTCTGCAGGCTGCCGATCTGGGCGGCCTGACTGGAGCCGTTGGAGGTCGCGGACACGGTGCCGTCGGTACCGATGGTGATGCTGGTGGTATTGGCCGGTACCGTGATCGAGGGCGAAATGGGGTAGCCGTCCGACGTGACCAGCTGACCGTTCTGGTCCATCTGCAGCGAGCCATCGCGAGTATAGGCCAGGGTGCCGTCGGGCAGGGTCACCTGCAGAAAGCCCTGACCCTGGATGGCGACATCCAGCGAATTGCCGGTCTGCTCCACGCTGCCTTGGGTGAACAGCTTTTCAGTGCCCGAGATCTTCACGCCGGTGCCCAGCATCAGGCCGGAAGGCGACTGGGTCTGCTGGGTAGTCTGGGCACCGGGCTGACCTTTGTTCTGGTAGATCAGATCCTGAAACGTCGCACGCGATGACTTGAAGCCGGTGGTGCTGGCGTTGGCGATATTGTTGGAAATGACATCCATCTGGGTCTGCTGGGCATTCAGACCGGTTTTGGCGATCCACAGGGATGAGAGCATGGCAATGGGGCCTTGGGATGGTTAACTGTTTTGCAGCAGGGCTTGCGTCGACTGCTCATTGCTGTCGGCATTCTTGATGGATTGCATCTGCATGTCGAACTGGCGTGAGATCGAGATCATCGAAACCAGTGCGGTGGACGGATTGACATTGCTGCCTTCCAGGCTGCCGGCCTCCACGGTCACGCCGGGATCCATGGCGGCCTGGGTGCCGTTCTGCATGTGCATCAGCCCGTCCGACTGCTTGACCAGCTGGCTGCGATCCGGATTGACCAGTTTCAGCTGACCCAGCTGGCCGACCGAGTTGGGGTCCTGGCCGAGCGAAACCGCCGACAAGGTGCCATCCTGGCCAATGGTGATGCGATGGCTTTGCGGCAGGGTGATGGTGCCGCCGGTGGCGCTGACCACGGGATTGCCCTTGGCATCGGTCAGCAGGCCGTCGCTGGTGATCTGCAGATCACCGGCCCGGGTATAGCCTTCGCTGCCATCGGGCGACTGCACGGCCAGCCAGCCGCTGCCTTTGATGGAAACGTCCAGGTCACGGCCCGTGGAGATCTGCGGACCTTCGCTGAAGTCCTGGCCGAGTCCCTTGGCGACCACGTTGGCGCGGCTGGCTTCGCCATCTCCGAGCACGGGTATGGCCGTCATGGCGCTCAGCTCGCTCTTGAAACCGGTGGTCGAGGCATTGGCCAGATTGCTGGCCACCTCGTCCTGCATCCGGGTCAGCTGCGCGGCGCCGGTCATCGAGATATAGAGAGAGCGATCCATGGCCTGCCTTAGCGCGAGATGGCCGACATCAGGGTGCTGGTCAGCGTGTTGGTGGTGCTCAGCACCTGGGCGTTGGCCTGGTAAGCCTGCTGGGCCTGGATCATCGCCACCAGCTGGGACGTGGTGTCGGCGGTGGTCGAGCTTTCCAGTGAGCCGGACTGCAAGTCACCGAACTGCCCGGAATTGGCGGTGCCCATGATGGCCTGGCCCGAGGTGGACGTGGCCTTCCAGTTGGTGTTGCCGACCTGGGCCAGGCCTTGTTCGTTGGTGAAATTGGCCATGGCCAGCTGACCGACCTGGGTGTCCTGGCCATTCGAGTAATTGGCGGTGACGATGCCATCGCTGCCGATGTCGATCGAGGCCAGAGTGCCGGCCTGATAGCCGTCCTGAGAGACGGTGCCCGCGCTGTAGGACGTGCCGTACTGGGTGCTGCCGGACATGTCCAGGGTGATGTTGACCGGGCTGGCGCCGTTGCTGGGCGTGTATGTTGCCAGAGCGAGCTTGCCTGAGCTGGGGCTCGACAGCTGGCCATTGCTGTCGAACGTCAGATCAAGGCCGCTCGAGGGCGTGACGTCGGTGCCGTCGACCACGGCATGGGCCTGCCAGCTGTTGGTGCCGGTTTTGACGTAGTACATCGTGACGGCATGGGTCTGGCCCTGCGAGTCGTAGGCCGTGAAGGTGGTGGTGTTGTTGTAGCTGGTGGAGTCGCTGGCACTGAACGGGGTCGTCGTGGGCGTGGTGGCTCCCGAGGGGAGATTGGCCACGATCTTGGCGCTGGTGGTCGCCTGGGCGGCACCCTCCGAGGTGGGGATCGACAGATTGATCAGATGACTGGTGTCGAAGGTGCCTTCCGTGGCGCCCGGCGCATAGACTTGCAGGTTGTAACCCTCGGCATTGATCACGTCACCGCTGGAATTGGTGTGAAAATTGCCGGCACGGGTATAGGCGTAGCCATTGCCGGTATTCAGAGTAAAAAAACCGTTGCCGTCGATGGCGACATCGAGACTGTTGCCTGTCGACTCGATATCGCCCTGGTTGAACAGCTGGGCGGTATCCGTCAGTCGAGTGCCGCTGCCCACGCCCACCGTCGACAGGTTGTAGGCCGTCGAGGAGAAAATATCGCCGAACTCCGCACGTGAGGCTTTGAAGCCGGTGGTATTGGTGTTGGCGATATTGTTGGAGATCACATTCAGATCGGACTGCGCGCCGAGAATGCCACTCAATGCCGTATTCAGGCCCATGTCTGTCTACCTCGAAATCTTGGAATGAAGGATGCCGGCGGGCCGGGGCTCAGTAGATTCTGGAAATCTTTGCTAGCGCGACCTCGCCCACGCCATCTACATCGAGCGTGGTGGAACTGCCGCTGCTGGTCGACGGATTGACGCTGACGACCTGGCCGGCGGCATAGGTGCTCAAGGCGGTAGTGCCGCTCATGGCGCTCATGGTGTAGGTGCCCGAGGCCAGAGCCTGGCCCGAACTGTCGGTACCGTCCCATTTGAATTCGGTGAGGCCGCTGCTGGTGGCGGTGACCGGGACCGAGGCTACGGTATTGCCGCTGGAATCCTTGATGGCGACATTGACGGTGCCGGCAGCGGTCATGTCGATGGCGCCCACGGCCGGAGTGCCCGAGGTATAGGTCAGGCTGCTGCTAGGGGCCATCACGTACTGCCCCACCAGACTGGTCGAGCTCAGGGCCTGCGAGGTCTGCAGACTGGATGAGAGGGCCGACACGGTCGAGTTGATGTTGTTGGTGGCCGACAGCTGGCTGAACTGGGCCATTTCCGACACGAACTGCGTATTGTCCACCGGCTTGGTCGGATCCTGGTATTTCAGCTGGGTGGTCAGCAGAGTCAGGAAGTCACTTTGGCTGAGCGTGGCGCTGGAGCTGATGGCGCTGCTGAGCGAACTGGTTGAGCTGGTCGAGGTGCTGCTGGTGATGGACGTCGTCAAGGGGGTGCCCTGTGTTTACTGGCCGAGGGTGAGGGTTTTCAACATCAGACTCTTGGCATTGTTCATGACTTCGACGTTGCTCTGGTAGGAGCGGGAGGCGGAAATCATGTTGACCAGTTCGTCGATCGGGTTGACGTTGCTGCCATAGACAAAACCGCTCTCGTCGGCCAGCGGGTTGTCCGGCTCGTAGCGGCTGCTGATGGGCTGGTTGCTTTCGGAAATGCCCAGCGAACGCACGCCGGCCGAGGCGGCATCGGCATCCGTATCCGGAAAGCCGCCCGCTTCGGTGACGGCCTTCTTGATCGTGGCGAACAAGGGTTCCTTGGCGCGGTAAGCCGTATCGGGGCTGTTGCTGACCGTGTCGGCATTGGCGAGATTGCTGGCGGTGGTGTTCAGCCGCAGCGATTCGGCTGCCATGCCGGAGCCCGAAATCTGGAAAATGGACAGCATCGACATCAGTTGCTCCCCGTGATGGCGGTTTTCAGCAATTGCACTTGGGCATTGATAAAGCTGAGGCTGGCCTGGTAATGCACGGTATTTTCCGCGTAGGCCGAGTCCTCCATCTGGGTGTCCACGGTATTGCCGTCCATGCTGGGCTGCATCGGCTGCCGGTACAGCAGCTCGGCTTGGCTGACCGACGCCGGCTGGTTGCCGATATCGTTGCTGCTGGTCACGGTCAGTGGCAGCTCCTGGCTCTGGCCGGTGGCGGCACCGAGCACGCTGCGGAAATCCAGGTCGCGGGCCTGGTAGCCCGGCGTATTGGCGTTGGCCAGGTTGTTGGCCAGCACCGTGGTGCGTCGCTCCCACAGACTGAGCGCGTCGCCATGCATGCCGAAAGGTGAGCTGAGGGAGCTGATCGAACCGTCCATTCAGGAATCTCGTGGAAGCCTGAACATCACCAAGCATGGAATGTGCCAAGTCATATCCCTCGGATTGCAAAGGATATTTTCTTGAAGCTTTCTGATCTCGCCAAAATAACGTCGGTGATCAAGGCTCAGTGCTTGCGGAGCATGTCCTGTACGGTCTGGCTGAGTTCGCCCGGGTCGAATTTGGCGAGAAAGCGATCGGCGCCGGCACTGGTGGCCTGCTGGTCGTTGAATACGCCGCTGAGCGAGCTGTGCAGCAGAATCGGCAGGGTTCGCAGGCTGGCGGTCTCGCGGATCTTGCGGGAGAGGGTGTAGCCATCCATCTGCGGCATTTCAATATCCGAGATCACCAGGTCGAAGCCGGCGGGGCCGTGTTCCGGATCGGGCTGTGCGCTGCGATCCTCCAGCAGGGACAGGGCCTGGGCGCCGTCATTGGCTGTCATATAGTCAAGGTTGAGCTGGTCCAGCAGACGGGTGATCTGGCGGCGGGCCACGGCAGAGTCATCGACGACCAGTACCCTATGGCGTGACGGCAAGGGGGTGGCATTCGTGGCCTGGGCAATAGTCGGAATGGAGTGCGGAATTTCTTCGGAGGCCGGTTCAATACTGGCCAGGATCTGTTCGACATCGATGATGGCCACAATATGGTTGTCGACATGCGTCAAGGCATTGACGCGCCCGCCATAAGTCAGGACGCTGTTGGGCTGGGTCAGCTCGGTTCCCTTGCAATGGATGATGCGGTCCGGCTGGCCGATGATGAAGCCCTGCCGGCTGCGATTGAATTCAGTAACCATCAAATGAGCGCTGTCCTGGCCCGTCAGCGGCGGATAAGACATTGCGCTGGCAAGGTCGATCACCGCAATCTCTTCGCCGCGGTAGTTGCAGCCACCCGCGACCAAAGGGTGCATGCCGGGCAGGCGCTCCAGTTCGGGCAGGCGCAGCACTTCACGCGTCTTCAGGATATTGATGCCGAAGCGGACATTGTCGCCCAGCCGGAACGTCAGCAGAGCCAGCCGGTTGTAGCCAGCCAGCTGGGTGAAGGGTTCGGTGCGTGAAGCGGGCGCTGCGATCATGCGGGTACGGCCGTGATTCAGAAAACAGGGACTGTATCGGCCGACTCGCGCCAGGCTTTAGGCCTGCTCGACAGAGGGGTGTTGCGAGGCAGGCGGTCGGTTTTCGGGCACGTTTCTTGCAGTGTACGCAGGGATTTTTTCGACATGCGGGCGGGGCGGTTGCCATGCCTTCGGGAGCATAGACAGATGGGTTGGTTGAATAGTGATCGCGTGGCCACCTTGGCGCAGGCCATTGCCGCGGGCAATGCCATGGAAGCGCAGCGTCTGATTCAGCACGACAAGCGGCTGGCGCGCAGCATGGGCGTATTGGTGGCGCAGATGCAGGCGGTGCCGCCTGTCTTGCCTCCTGCTCCGGTGGCGGCTGCCGTTGCTGCGCCGGTGCCGACGGTCGATGCGCAGGATATGGCGCAGCGTGTCGTGGTGGATCTGGTCGAGCGTCAGGACGAGGTACTGGACGGCGCATTGACGCTGGGCGTGCGTCAGCGTCAACAGCTGGATCGGCTGGAAGGGGTGCAGTCCGGCGTTGGAGATTTGACGCGGGATGGTGAGCAGCTGACCGGCTCTCTGGCCGAGGTGCACAGCTGTGTCGGTGAAGCCATGCAGGTGCGCGGACGCATGACGGGCCGTGCGTCGGAGCTGGATGGAACACTGCAACTGCTGCGCGGTGCCCTCGCCTCCATGGCGCATACCCATAATCAGTTCAGTGCCTTTTTCGAGAAAATCGGTCGGTTGACTTCGGCCATCCAGGAGATTGCGCATCGCACCAATCTGGTGGCCTTGAATGCCGCGATCGAGGCGGCGCGTGCCGGCGAGGCCGGGCGCGGCTTCGCGGTCGTGGCTGACGAGGTCAAGTTGCTGGCTGAAAAGACGACAGCCTCCACCGGCGAGATCGAGGTCGCGACCAAGTCGGTGGCCCAGTATGCCGGTGATCTGGAGCATGCCGTGGCGGATTGCCTGTCAGGCCTGGATCGCACGTCACAGGGACTGACCTCGCTGAGTCAGCAGCTGGATGCCGCCGACAGCTTGTGGGGACGGCTGGATCAAGGCATGCAACAGCTGGATGCGGGGGCTTCGCGGTGGCGTGGCGGCCTGGCTGAAGCTGCCCGCTCGATGGCGGCCGTGCATCAGGGGCTGGAAGATCTCGAGCGGCAGCAGGAGACGATTCTGGTGCAGGCCATGCAGGGCCGCACTCAGGCCTTGCAGAGTCTGGATGCGGGTGGTCCTTCGGCGGTGCCGGCGCTGTATGCCGCCTTGCGCGGTCTGCAATATGCCTTGCTGGCGGCGGATGCGGCGCCGCAGCGGATCGAAAGGACCTGGTTCGACTGCCGGCCGGTTGAGCGGCTCCTGGCCAAGTGTGGTGCCAGCCTGGGCGAGCCGGGACTGACTCAGGTTCGGCAGCTGTTGAACGATTACCTGGTGGTGTCTGCCGAGTACCAGAAGTCTCTGCAGGAGGGGCGTCGAGAGGCGGCCGAGGCCGCCGTCGCTGGCGTGCGAAGTCGTCTGCAGGCGGCGGTGACCCAGGTCATGGGCGTGATGCGCGGCGCGGCATGATGGGACGATGGCTTCTGTGCGGCTTGCTGGGTCTCGCCGGGGCATGCATGGGAGCGGATTTGGATCAGCTGGCGCAGCGCGCGGTCCGGTCGGTGGCTCCGCCCGGGGCTGATCCGGAGTTCACCGGTTTCGGGAGTGCGGCCGTCGCCGGTATGGCGCGGACATGCCGTGGCGTACTGGATAGGCAGGTAGTCACCTCCAGGCTGGCGCCGCGGATGGAAGTTCGATTCCAGTGTCATGACGTGCCGGGCTGGGTGACGCATCGGGTAGTGTTGTGGCATGTATACCAGCCTGTATTGGTGACTTCCCGGCCGCTGGCCCGGCTGGATGCGATCAATGCGGACACGGCACGATTCGAGCGGAGGGATCTGACCCTGCTGGGTTATGGTTACATTACTGACGCATCGATTCTCGGGCAGCGCTATGTGGGACGGCCACTGGGTGCAGGTGTGGTCTTGACGCCATCGATGCTGATGCATCACGAGTTGATCAGGACGGGTGACCAGGTGCTCTTGCAGAGCCGTTTCGATGGATTGGTGGTGCAGGTTGCCGCGATGGCGTTGTCCGGCGGTGATCAGGGGGATCGGGTCCGTGTGCGCAACAGCTCGTCGGGCAAGGTCGTAGAGGCCGTCGTGATGGCCCAGGGTGTGGCGCAGGTCTTGCCTTGAGTCAGGGCGGTCGCTGTCAGTACCGATGTGGCGCTATGTCACGCAACCTGCCATTCAGGGGTAAAGTTTCCCCGGTGGTGGCCGATAAGAGCTACCAGAGCAACAAGCCGCAACGGGACAAAGGTCATGGTCACTTCAATCAAGCCGGGATCGATACCGGGATATTCGCCGGCATCGGCAGCAGGCAGGGCGCAGGCTGACAATGCCTCGACGAATGCTGCCGGTGGCGCGCGCATGTCGACCGACGCGGATCGCTTCGAGCTGACGCCACAGGCTCGTGCCGTGGCTGAGGCCAGTCTGCAAACCGGCGACATGCCGGTCAACACCGCCAAGGTGCAGGCCCTGCGGCAACAGATTGCCGATGGCAGTTATACGGTGGATGCGCAAAGCATTGCTGCCAAGTTGACGCAGCTGGACAGTTCACTGGCTGGTGACTGACGGATCGGGGAGTGATGCAATGGACGATATCATTCCCGGCCTGACTGCTTTGGTCGCCGAGATGGCGGTGGTGGTCGAAGAGATGTGTGTCGTGCTGCGTGCCGAGCGCGAAGCGCTGGATCGATACGACAGCGATGCGCTCAATGAAGCCAGCGCTCTGAAATCCCGCACCCTGGTCAGGCTCGACGAGCTGGATGCCGAGCGGGTGCTGATGTTGCGGGCAGCTGATCTGGATCCTCAGGAAGGCATGGCGGAAATCGATGGATGGCAGCCGTTGCTGCAGCAGCTGGCCATCGGGCGGGATCTCAATCACGAGAATGGCGAAATCGTGTCCCGGCGTCTGCGGCAGGTCAGGCAGGCATTGACGATGTTGAACCAGATGGCGGGCTCCAGTGGGGCCGAGGCCGAGGTCTACGGTCCCAAAGGCCTGTCCAGGCAGCGCGGGGGGTCGTCCACTCTTGGCAAGGCTTGATGCGACGCAGTTCCGGCCTGATCGTGCAGTGTCTCACAATACATGAAATTGGCCGTGGGAAAGGCTGAATTTGCGCTTAAGTTCGTTCCGGCGAAGCCGATATGAGCCTGTTGGGACTTAGCGTGCGTCGATGACGCCTTCAATTTGTGAGAGCTGCTTTATGAAACTGACCCTGTCCGGGATGTTGTTGTGCAGTATGGCCGCCGGCCCTGCATTCGCCGATTGCACGGCCAAGGATTTCAGCATCGAGGGGCTCAAGGTCGAGACCACTCAGGTGGGTCGACCCATGGTCATTACCGGGCATTTGGTCAATCACTGCGGCTCGGCCGCGGCCGCGCAGATCAAGATCGAGGCGTTGGACAGCAGCGGAAACTCGATACAGAGCCGCATGGGATGGCCCGGTGGCACCACCAATCTGGCGCCGGGAGATTCGGCTTCGTTCAGCATGGGTCGCATGTTCCGCTATTCCTCCGACATGGCTTCCTATCGGGCCGCCGTGGTCGCTGCCCGAGTCTGGTGACGGCCATGGGCGCGACCGGCCTTGGATCATCGACCCCTCTGGTCTTGAGCGGTGATTGGCGGATCGGGCGACTGGAACCCCACCGGGTCTGCTTGCTGAAGGCTCTGGATTCGGCTTCGACCGGATTCGATCTGGATGCGTCCGGTATCACCCATATCGATACGCTCGGGCTGCAGTTGCTGGCCGTGTTCGTGCAGCAATGCCTGCGTCGGCAGATCACGATCCATTGGTCGGCGCGGCCCCCGCTGTTGCAAGAGAGTGGCGCCCGGCTGGGACTGGATACCCTTTTGGCGTGGCCGGCCGATGCGTCGGCCGGAACTATTTGAACAGGTAGAAAACTGATGGCAAAGATACTGGCAGTGGACGATTCGGCTTCGATGCGCAGCATGGTGGCTTTCACTTTGCGTGGCGCGGGGCACGAGGTGGTCGAGGCCGAAAACGGGCAGCTGGCCCTGGATCAGGCCAAGCTGGCGGCTTTCGATCTGGTGCTGGCGGATGTCAATATGCCGGTCATGGACGGCATCACCCTGGTCCGCGAGCTGCGCCAGCTGCCGGCTTACACCGGTGTGCCCATTCTGGTGCTGACCACCGAGTCGCACACCGACAAGAAGATGGAAGGCAAGGCCGCCGGCGCGACAGGCTGGCTGGTGAAGCCGTTCGATCCGGAAAAGCTGCTGGCCACCATCCAGCGCGTGCTCGGCTGACAGCCATGTCGACAGTTGACCTGAGTCAATTCCATCAAGCCTTTTTTGATGAGAGTCTTGAGGGACTTGATGCCATGGAGACGGCGTTGCTCGCCCTCGGCGAGCAGGGCGCCGATCCGGAGCTGGTCAACACCATTTTTCGAGCGGCCCATTCGATCAAGGGCGGTGCGGCGACTTTCGGCTTTGCCGATATTGCCGCATTCACCCATATCGCCGAATCCTTGCTGGACGAGGTACGCAACGGTCATCGGGTAGCCGATCCGGCCTTGATCGATCTGTTTCTGCGTTGCGTGGATACGCTGAGGCACATGTTCGATCGTGTCGGAGCCGGTCAGGTGGCTGCTGACGCCGACAGCGACGCCCTGAAAGCCGAACTGGCCGCTTATGCACAAGGCGGAGCGCCGATTCCCGGCGCGACGGCGGCCGTTGCTGCCGCCTCCGTGGCTGCGCCAGAGGCTTGTCGCCAGTGGCGTATCAAGTTTCTGCCCAAGCCGGCCATGTACAAGGGCGGCAACGACAGTGTGCGCATTTTCAAGGAGCTGCAGGGTCTGGGCCGGTTGCAGGTGGTCCGGGTGTTGCCGTTGCCCTTGGAGTCCTGGCCCGGTCTCGAGGGTCTGGCCGTGGACGAAGCCTTTCTGGGCTGGGATCTTGAGCTGTACGGTGCCGGTCGCGATGCGGTTGATGAGGTGTTCGAGTGGCTGGATGGTGACTGCGAAGTCACCATCGAGGAGCTGGTCGAGCGCCGCCAGCCCCGCCCTGCCGCGGCTCCTGCGTCGGCCGAGTCGCGCCAGTCTTCGGGTCCGCGAGGTGAATCGGGTTCGATCCGTGTCGATATCGCCAAGGTCGATGCCTTGATCGACATGGTCGGGGAGCTGGTCATCACCCAGGCCATGCTGCAGGAGTCGAGGCAGGAATTGTCGAGTCGATCCCATCCTGCGCTGATGGCCGGGCTGGCGGCGCTGGCACGACATACCCGGGACCTGCAGGACATGGTCATGGGCATCCGGATGCTGCCCATCGGCCAGGTGTTCCAGCGTTTTCCTCGGGTGGTGCATGATCTGGAAGCCAAGCTGGGCAAGAAGGTCCGCCTGCAGCTGGTCGGCGAACACACCGAGGTCGACAAGACGGTGATGGAGAAGATCGGCGATCCCTTGACCCACCTGGTCCGCAATGCCATCGACCATGGCCTGGAGACGCCCGAGCGCAGGCTGGCGGCAGGCAAGGACGAAACCGGTCTGCTGCAGCTGGAGGCCTTCCATCGGGGCGGCAATGTGGTGGTGGAGATATCCGATGACGGAGCGGGCCTGAATCGTCCGGCGATTCTGGCCAAGGCGCTGGAGCGAGGCATCATCAGCAGTGGCGAGGGCCTGAGCGACGCCGCCATCGACGAGCTGATTTTCCAGCCCGGTTTTTCCACCGTAGCCCACGCCACGGATCTGTCCGGTCGCGGTGTGGGCATGGATGTGGTCCGCAAGAACGTGGCCGCGCTGGGCGGCGTGGTCAAGGTCCGCAGCCAGACCGGCAAGGGCAGTGCCTTCACCATCGTGTTGCCGCTGACACTGGCGATCATCGAGGGGCTGGTGGCGCGGGTCGCGGGCGAGCGCTACATCCTGCCGCTGGTGGCGATTGTCGAGTCGGTGCCCCTGGCCGGCCACGAACTGAGGGTTCTGCCCGGCGGTAGTGAGCTGTTCAATTTCCGCGACAGCTATCTGCCGCTGGTGCGTCTGGCCAGCGTATTCCGCTGCGAGTCCACGGTGGATGCGCGTTCCGGCGTGGTCGTCGTGGTCGAATGCGAGGCTGGCCGCATGGGCATCGTGGTCGATGAATTGCTGGGCCAGCAGCAGGCGGTGGTCAAGTCATTGGAAACCCATTATCAGCGGGTAGCCGGTCTGCAAGGCGCGACCGTACTGGGTGACGGCTCGGTGGCCTTGATCATCGATGTGGACGGGCTGCGCTCCATGGCGCGGGAGGCGCACCATGTCGGCCAGTAATTATGTTGTGCCACGGCGGGTGGCGATTTTCTCCGGCCTCCGTGCCGGACTCTGCGGTGAAACCCCATGAATGATGTTCAAACCAGTGCGGCTGTGCAGCACCTGACCTTCAATCTCGCCGATGAGGAATACGGCATCGACATCCTCTCGGTCCGCGAAATTCGCGGCTGGAGTCCGGTGACGCGCATTCCGCAGGCGCCTGACTACGTCCTTGGCGTGATCAATCTGCGCGGCGCGATCGTGCCGGTGCTGGACATGCGCATCCGCTTCGGCCTGCCGGTGGTCGAGCGCGACAAGAACGCGGTGACGATCATTGTCGCCATCAACGAGAGGAATTTCGGCATCGTGGTCGACAACGTCTCGGACGTCGTCAGCATCGGCTCAGACCAGATCCAGCCGGTGCCGGATATGGGGGCGGTCATCGACACCCGATATCTGCGCGGTCTGGTGCGTCAGGATGATCGGATGGTGCTGCTGCTGGATATCGAGAAGCTGATGAAGCCCGATGACATGGAGTCATTGAACGCGGCGCTGCCGGCCGCGGCGGATGTGGTGGCCTGATTATGGAAATGCGAGTAGACAACGTGAAATCTTCCCGATTCTTCAGCAAGTGGTTCAGTGTTTCCATCAAGGCCAAGTTGATCAGCCTTTTTTCGTTGCTGGGCGTGATGCTGATCGTCGGCGCCTATATCGGTCTGGGAGGCATGAGCCGGGCCAGCGATGATACCGGCCGGCTGTACAATGAGCAGCTGGTGCCCTTGCGGGAACTGGACGAGGCGGCCCGGGCTCTGATGAACAGTTTTCTCAGCCTCGGCGAGGCGGATTATCACGCCGATGACAAGCATGTCCTGCAACAGAAGCTGCATGATGTCGAGACAAGTATCACGGCAGCCGATCATGGTCTGGCTCAGGTGGAAAAGGGATCAGCCATCTGGTCGTCGACCGAGCGCAAGGACTGGACTGCACTGCGCGGTTCCGAGCATGACCTGATCGATTCGATGCATCAGGTTATTGACGGCATGCAACAAGGGCAGGACGGCATTCGCGACAGCATCTACAACGATGCGCTGCCGATGCTGGCGATTTTCCAGAGCAATCTGCGTCGCGTGATCAATGATCAGCGCGACACCGTGGAATCGCTCTATACCGCCCAGGTGCATCGTCTCAAGCTGGTCCGGCTGGTGACTCTGGTCGCCCTGGTGCTGGGTCTGTTGCTGGCCGCCGTGGTGGTAACGGTCGTGATCCGCTCCATCGTGCGGGCGCTGCATCATACGGTGACGGTGGCCAATGCCATCTCGAAAGGCGATCTCGGTCATGCCCTGCATGTCGAGAGCCAGGATGAACTGGGCGTGCTGCTGGGTGCCTTCAAGGCGATGGACGAGCGGCTGAGCATGATCGTCGGTCAGGTGCGCCAGAGTGCCGACCTGGTACGGGGGGCTTCGGACGAGATCGCCCGTGGCAGCGATGATCTGGCCAAGCGTACCCAGGATCAGGCCGCCAGCCTGGAGGAAACTGCGGCATCGATGGAAGAGATGACTTCCACCGTCAAGCAGAATGCCGAAAACGCCAGTCATGCCAATCAGCTGGTCAAGGCGACCCGGGATCTGGCCGAACGCGGCAACGAAGGCATTGCCCGCACGGGCGGGGCGATGACCGATCTGCGCAAGTCCAGTCGCCGGATTGCCGATATCGTCGGCCTGATCGATGAAATCGCGTTCCAGACCAATCTGCTGTCACTCAATGCCGCGGTCGAAGCGGCGCGAGCCGGTGATCAGGGCCGGGGGTTTGCGGTGGTGGCCTCCGAAGTACGCAATCTGGCGCAGCGCAGCGCCGAGGCGGCCAAGGAAATCAAGGCGTTGATCAGCGACAGCATGGAGCGCGTCGACGTGGTCGGCAACATGGCCGAGGAAAACGGCAAGGTCCTCGGCGAGATCGTGGAGAGCGTGCGCAAGGTCAGTGACATCGTCGCCGAGATTGCCGCGGCAAGCTATGAGCAGTCTGCCGGCATCGATCAGGTCAACAGCGCGGTCACCCAGATGGATGATTCGACCCAGCAGAATGCCGCCCTGGTCGAAGAAACAGCGGCTTCGGCACGGATGATGCAGGAGCAGGCCACCGATCTGGCCCAGCAGATGGCCTTTTTCCGCGTCAACGGCAGCGCCGGTGCCCGGACGGTTGCATCCCCCTCGGCAGGACCGGCAGTGCCTGCCAGCGCCGCCGTGCCGGCGAAGCCGGCGCCGACCCATGCGCCGGCGCCGGCAGCCGCGGGCGATTCCGACGCGATCTGGAAGGAATTCTGAGTCGATGGCCTGGGTCCCCACCACGGCTGCGGAACATGGACAGCAACTGTCGGATACGGATTATCGTTTCCTGCGGGATCTGATCCATGCCCGCAGCGGGATTAGCTTGGGTGACCATAAGCAACGGCTGGTGCAGGGGCGTCTGCAGCGGCGGCTGCGGCAATTGGGTCTGGCCAGTTTTGCGGATTATTGCGAACGCGTGCGCGAGAATCCCGAACCGGAAATGGATGCCTTGCTCAGCGCGGTCAGCACGAATGTGACTCGCTTCTTCCGGGAGCCGCATCATTTCGACTATCTGGCTCGCGAGCTGCTGCCGCGTTGTCTGCAGGCTTCCGGCCGGATCAGGATATGGTCCGCCGGCTGCGCCACGGGCGAAGAGGCCTATACTTTGGCGATGATTCTGGAGCAGGCCGTGCGCGAGCACGGGCGGCCGGCGGATGCGCTGATTCTGGCGACTGATCTGTCGGTGGAGGCTCTGGACGTCGCCCGCGCCGGTATTTACCGGGCAGATCAGCTTGTCGACATCCCTTCCGAATTCCGAAGTCGCTGGTTCATGCGCGGCACGGGGGCGCATGAGGGGGAGGTGCGGGTCCGTCCCGAGCTGCATGAATGGATCCGTTTCCAGGCTCTTAATCTCCTGGACGAGTGGCCGATGCAGGGTCGGTTTGACGCGATATTCTGCCGCAATGTAGTGATTTACTTTGATCGCGAAGGCAAGCGCAGGCTGTTTTCGCGATTCAGCCATCAGCTGGCGGCTCAGGGATATGTCTTTTTGGGACATTCCGAGTCAATGGCAGGTCTGTCGGATGATTTCGACTTGATCGGGCGCACCATTTACCGACGACGCCCGGATGCATCGGCATGACCCCGCAACCCTCGTCGACAAGTTCCGTTTCGGCAGATGCAGACCTCGTCCGTTTTTTTGATCCGGCCGTGGGCCGCACGGTGGTCAAGTTGCAGCCAGGTCAGTGCTATGTCACGTCCGACACCGGAGAACTGATTTCGACATTGCTCGGTTCCTGCATTTCGGCCTGTGCCTATGATCCAGCGCTCGGCATTGGCGGTATGAATCATTTCATGCTGCCGGGTGCCAATGGCGGTCTGCGCTGGGGCGAGGCCGGTCGTGCCGCGCGTTACGGCGTGGATGCGATGGAACATCTGCTCAACGAACTGTTCAAGGCCGGGGCGCAACGCCAGCGCCTGCAGGTCAAGCTGTTTGGCGGTGCCCGGGTGATTGCCGGACGGCTGCTGGTTGGTGAGCGGAACATCAGTTTCGCCCATCATTATCTCGCCGTGGAGGGTTTGAGAGTTGCGGCCGAGGACGTGGGCGAGCATTGTGCGCGCCATATTCGCTTTTATCCCGATACTGGACGCGTCCAGGTCCGGCGTCTGCCGATGACGCAGAAGCCGGATATTGTAGAAACCGAGCAGGCCTATGGCGTGCGCCTGATGTCCGATCCGTTGCAAGGACCGATTGAGCTTTTTCATTCATGAATAGTCACGACCCCGCCCGCAAGATCAAAGTGCTGGTGATCGATGATTCGGCCCTGGTCCGCAAATTGCTGACCATGATGCTGGAGCAGGATCCCGCCATCGAAGTCGTCGGCACCGCTTCCGATCCCTATATTGCGCGTGACAAGATCAAGCGCCTGGCCCCTGAGGTATTGACCCTCGATGTCGAAATGCCCGGCATGGACGGGCTGACCTTTCTCGAAAATCTGATGCGGCTGCATCCCTTGCCGGTGGTGATGGTTTCATCGCTGACCAGCGATGGCGCGGATACCACCTTGCGCGCGCTGGAGCTGGGCGCGGTGGATTTCTTCGAGAAGCCGCACCACGATCTGTCCGAGACGCTGACCGTGCTGGCGCCGCAGCTGGCGGCGAAAATCCATGCCGCGGCGGGATCCAGGCCGCGTGCCAGCACCTTGGCGGCACCGCCGCCGAAGCTGAGCGCGGATGCGGTGCTGCCGAAGCGTCCTTCCTTCAGCGGCATTCCCGGCGACAGTCCGGTGATCGCGATCGGAGCTTCCACCGGCGGTACCGAAGCGATCCGCGTCGTATTGGAATCGATGCCGCCGGATGCGCCGCCGATCGTGATCACCCAGCATATTCCGGCGGCCTTCAGCGCACCCTTCGCAGCCCGGCTCGATCGCTGCTCTCCGATGCGGGTGGTCCAGGCCGAGGACGGTCAGCATCTGATGCCCGGTCACGCCTATGTCGCGCCGGGTGATCGCCACCTGATCGTGATCCGTGACGGAGCTCGGTTGGTATGCCGTTTGCACGACGGCCCGGCCGTCGGCCGGCACAAGCCCAGCGTGGATGTGATGTTCCGTTCGGTGGCGATGTGCACCGGGGACCGTGCGGTCGGTGCGCTGTTGACCGGGATGGGTGACGACGGGGCGCGCGGCCTGCTGGAGATGCGCGAGGCCGGTGCGTTGACGGTGGCACAGGACCAGGCCAGTTCGGTGGTCTGGGGCATGCCCGGTTCCGCCTGGAAGATGCAGGCGGCTTCGGAATTGGTATCCATTGATCAGATGGCGGCACGTTTGCTGGCGCTGGTGGCCTCGATGGGGCCGCACACATTCGCCAAGGCGTCAGATGCAGTACGAGGGCAGGGCTGAGAATGGATAGGAAAATCGTGATGGGAACGGGTCTGGCCGCCGGTATGCTGGCGCTGCTGCTGACCCTGGGCTGGTCTGTTCCCATGGCCGGTCCGGTCGCCGTGATCGGCTTGACCGTGATCTGGCTGATCCTGGCCTTGCGCATGCGGCTGGCGGCGCCGGTTCCGGCCTCCGCGCCGGTGGCGGCGGCCCGCCTGGCGGTGGCCGTGCCGGCACCGGTCGCGGAGTCCAGGCTGGCTGAGCCCGGCACGCCGATTTCGATCGAACTGGCCAGTCAGGCGCTCAGTGAAATGCGCGAAGTGGTGGTCAACGAATTGTCGGAGGCTTCCCGCGAGCTGTATCAGGCGCTGGATGTCCTGCATGACGCGGTGGCCGAGCTGGGCGGTGGCTTTGACGGTTTCTCGCGCAAGACCACTCAGCAGCAAAGCCTGCTTGAAGGCGTGCTGGGTGCCAGCGGCGGCGAGGATGGTCTTTCCACCCAGACCTTCATCACCAAGACCGGCGAGCTGCTGCAGCATTTCGTCGACATGGTGGTGCGGCTCTCCGAGGAAAGTCTGCGCGCGGTCTATCGCATCGACGACATGTCCAAGGAGCTGGACGCGGTGTTCGAGTTGCTGAAGAACGTGGACACCATGGCCGACGAGACCAACCTGCTGGCCCTCAATGCCTCCATCGAGGCGGCGCGGGCCGGGGAGGCCGGGCGGGGCTTTGCGGTAGTGGCGGCCGAGATCCGCAATCTGGCGGGTCATTCCAACCAGTTCAACGAGAAGATCGGGGTTCACGTCGAGCGTTCCCGCAAGGTGATGGATCAGGTCCGCGATCTGGTCGGTTCCATGGCGGCTCAGGATATGAGCATGGCCTTGAATACCAAGGGCGACATCGACAGCATGATCATCCGGGTCCGTGAATCCGATGCCTATGTCAACAAGGCGGCAGGCGAAGTGGCCGACATCAGTCGTGGACTGGCCCGTGATGTATCGACCACGGTTCGCTCGCTGCAATTCGAGGACATCCTGCGGCAGCTGATCGACCAGACGCGCAGCCGTCTGATCGACATCCAGCAGGTGGCCGGGGATTGCAGTCACGAAATCGTCGATCTGATCAAGTCCGGTGCCCCGGCGGCCAAGGCCGAGGAAGAGCTGCGCCGGATGCGCGAGCGGCTCGAGGCGCAGCGCGAGAAGACGCGTCTCAGGGGGCGGGGGCCTGCTTTGCAGACCTCGATGGACGCCGGCGACATTGATTTGTTCTGAGATCACTCATGACCCAGCTTATTTCCAGTTACGACGCCCAGAACGATTGCACCACCCTTCATATCGGCGAGCATTTCGATTTTCCGCTGCATCGCGAATTCTATGCGGCCTGCCTGGCCGGCGACCATGTCAGTCGATCGTACGTGATCGACCTGGCGTCGGTCAGGGACATCGACAGTGCCGCCTTGGGCATGTTGCTGCTGCTGCGGGAAAAGGCGGGAGGCGACCGTGCCGACATCCACCTGGTCAATGCGGCGCCGGCCATCCGCAACATGCTGCGGATTGCCGGTTTCGAGCAGCAGTTTTCCATTCACTGAGACAACTCAGCGCCGCATGGCCCGCCATTGCGCCATGGCATCGACGGCCGCGCGGCAGTCGGCATAACGGTTGTACAGCGGGACGGGCGAGAGCCGGATCACATCCGGTTCGCGCCAGTCGCCGATGATGCCGCCATCGGACAGGTGCTCGAACAGGGCCCGGCCCTGATCGCGGCCGCCCAGCACGCGCAGGGACAGCTGCGCGCCGCGGCGTCGCGGGTCGCGGGGGGTGAGGACCTGCACCACGTCGGCCAGTTCGGTATCGATCAGCCACTCCAGATAGCCCGTCAGACGTATCGATTTTTCGCGCAGAGCGGTCATGCCTACTGCCTGGAACAGCTCAAGCGAGGCCAGCAGCGGTGCCATCGCGAAGATCGGAGGGTTGGACAGCTGCCAGCCTTCGGCACCGGGTGTCGCTTCGAAGCGGTCACCCATCTGGAAGCGAGTGGCCTGTTGCTGGCCCCACCAGCCGGCAAAACGGGGCCGGTCTGTCTGGGCGTGACGCTGATGGACAAAGGCGCCTCCGATCGAGCCAGGGCCGGCATTCAGATATTTGTAGCTGCACCACACCGCGAAGTCGACCTCGCTGGCATGCAGCTGCAGGTCGAGGTTGCCGACCGCATGGGCGAGGTCAAAGCCGACCAGACAGCCCTGTGCATGGGCCCAGCGACTGATATCGGCCAGCGGAAAGGCCTGGCCGGTCCGGTATTGCACGGCGGGCAGCAAGGCCAAGGCCAGTTTCGGACCGTGTTCGGCAAAAGCCTCGCAAATGGCCTGGTCGGAGAAGCTGCCATCGGCCTGATCGGGGTGCAGCTCGATCAAGGCCTTGGCCGGATCCAGTCCATGAAAGCGGATCTGCGATTCCACCGCGTAGCGGTCCGAAGGGAAGGCGCCGGCTTCGATCAGGATCGCAGGGCGTTCCGCCGTCGGCCGGTAGAAGCTCACCATCAGCAGGTGCAGGTTGACGCTGAGGCTGTTCATCGCCACCACTTCGTCGTCGCGGGCACCGACCAGTCCGGCCAGCGGTCGGGTCAGGCGGCGGTGATAGTCCAGCCAGGGGCGCCGGCCCTTGAAATGGCCTTCGACGCCGAGGCTGGCCCAGTCCTGCAGTTCCTGCTGCAGCTCGGCAGCGGTCTGGCGTGGCTGCAGGCCCAGCGAATGGCCGCAGAAATAATGACTGTCGGACGCGCCGTGCGGCGGGATCAGAAAGGCGTCGCGACAGTGTCGCAGCGGGTCTGCCGCGTCGGCTGCGGCGGCCCAGGCGGGGTCGGATCGATACTCGGACATGCCGGTTCCTCGTGTCGTGGGTTCAGGGCGCCGGTGATCCGGCGTCGGCAGCGGCGCTGGAGCGGCCACGGTTCCAGGTCTTGATCAGCGCATCCAGCGTTTCGACCAGGCGTTCGGTGGCCGCCACGGGCAGGCTGCCGATGGCCTGTCCGGTGATGTCGGCGGAGGCGGGGCGGGGCGCGAGCTGAAAGGTTTCGCCGACCTCCACGGCCAGCGCCAGGGCTTGAAGCTGGCTGGCATACCATTGGATGAAACTCTGCCAGCAGGTCGCGTCGGTAGGCAGTCGATGGTCTTGCTGAATGGCTTCGAACGTCATCAGGGCCCGGGCCAGCCGGTTGCCCTGGGCGAGCAGCCCGGTGCACACGGTCTGCAGCTGTTCGGGGGTGCCCGGTTCGCTGCGCAGTCGTTCCAGCGAAGCGCGGGCATTGCCGCGCGCGATCCGCACCGCGATGCGCAGGTCGCGGATCGCGTCGGATTCGGCCTGGCGTCCGAGTCCTTGCAGATAGGCGACATAGCCGCGCAGCATTTCGGCCAGGGCATGGCGGGTCTGGGTTCGCTCCCAGGTCGGCCATAGCAGATAGCCCAGCAGGGCCATGCCGCTGCCCAGCAGGGTATTGTCGACCCGGTCGGCGATGGCGGCGGTGGGGGCGATGCCGGCCATGTCCAGCATGATCACCACCACGCCGGTCAGGGTGGCGACGGCCACGCCGTAATGGACGGTGGCCAGATAGCGGAAGGCCATGCACAGCACAATGGCCATGGCGACATGGGCCGTGGTTTCGTCCGGCGTGACGTGCAGCAGCAAGGTGGTCAGCACCAGACCCAGCAAGGTACCGACCACACGCAGCAGGCCGAATCGGAAAGTGGCGGCGAAATCGGCCCGCAGCACGATCGCGACCGTCATCGGCAGCCAGTAGCCATGCGGCATCGCCAGGACATGGCTGGCGACGACCGCCAGACCCAGCAGCAGGGAGTAGCGGATCGCATGACGCAGGGCGATCGAATCCAGATGCAGGCTGGCTCGCAGCGTGGCCCAGACGCCATCCGTGCGCAAATCCTGCGGCAGGCGCTGCTGGTCGGCCTGGGCGCGCAGCTCCCCTCGCGCACCGGCCCAGTTGGCATTGCGCACGGCGGCAGTGAGCTGGCTGTTGAGTGCCCGGATGTGGACCATCAGTCCGGCGGGCTCGTGAGCCAGCAGCCACTGCTCTTCGGCCCGGATCGACTGCAGCAGCTGCAGGGCCTGGTCAGGCGGGGCGCCGGCCTCCAGCGCCGCGGCAATGGCCTCCAGCACGGCGGCGATGCTGCGGCGGTAATGGGTTTCGCGGACCGGGTCGTGGTGCAGCAATTCGATGGCGACCAGTTCGATGCGGATCCGCTCGGCCTGTTCGATCAGGGTCCGGAAAGCCTCCATCGCCCGGCCACGGTCATGATGGCGACCGAACAAGGTCTGCTGGACCGCATTCATCTCGTCACTCAGCGCCACGTCGTCGCGACTGTCGTCGGCCGGGTGCTCGGCGAGACCGGCCAGACCACGGAAGATGGTCGCCAGCGCCAGACGTTCGGGCCGGTAGCGTTGCAGCGGCCAGCTGGCGATCGAAAGACAGGTCAGCAGCAGGCCGCCCAGAAAGATCAGGCCGGCACCGGAAGCGGCATGTCGGACCGACACGGGCGTCGCGGCCGTGACCACCAGCAGGATCACGCTGGTCATGCCGAGACGGCTGATATCCGGGCCGAAGACCACCAGCAGGCCGGCGCCGAAACCCATCACCAGCGTGGTCAGCAGCATCGGCAGGAAGGCTGCGCCGATGCTGGCACCCAGCAGGGCGGACAGGCCCGCAGCCGTGGAGGCCAGCAGCAGCAAGGCCAGCCGCTGCCGGTAGGGGCCCGGCTGGTCCGAAAACATGATGTCCAGTGCGCCGGCGGCGATACCCAGTCCTGCCAGCGGGTGATCGGTGGCGAAGCCCAGAGCCAGTGGCAGACCGAAGGCCGCGGCATTGCGCAGCACTACCCGCCAGGGCACATCCGGTCGCCGCGTCTGCAGCAGCACGTCGACCGCATTGCGTGGAAAGGAATAGCCGGCCGTGGTCACTGGGCGGAATCCGGCAGGCTCAGGCGCGGCCCGCGAACTCGCCCGTCAAGGTATTGATCCAGACCTGCTCGCCATTGCTGATGTACTCGGGCACCTGGACCTCGAAACCGGTGGCAAGGCGCGCTGGCTTGGTTCGCTTGGTGGCACTGGCACCTTTCAGTTCGGGTGCGGTATCGACCACCTCGAGGCGTACGCTGGTCGGGACCTGCAGGGCCACCGGTGCGTCCTCGATCAGCTGGACGTAATAGCCTTCGACACCTTCGGCGATGAAGCCTGCCTGTTCACCGACCACTTCCGGCCCCAGCAGGTACTGGGTGAAGTCCTCGCTGTCCATGAATACGAATACTTCACCGTCCATATAGGAGAAGCCGGCCTCGCGGCGAGTCAGCTCGATGTCCCTGAGATCGTCGTCGGCGCGCATGCTGAGATCCAGCTTGCGGCCACCGGGGATCGAATACAACGTGAAACGGTAGGTGATATTGCCACCACGTGCCGTAGGTGAACTGCGTTCGATATCGCGGATCTGGTAGATGCCGCCCTCGTGTTCTACAACCAGGCCTTTCTTGGCGTCAGAAGCTTTCATGACTTTGCTGGACTCATGCAACGTTGAGCGGACACTGCCGCGAGGGCGGCAGAGTAACGGGCTGGCGCAGCGGATGCCAGCACCGGGGCGGGATGGGTGGAGTCGGGAGTGCGGCTGCGCCGGTTGCCCTGCCCATGGGGTAGCATAGCCAAGCCGGCGCCGAGTCTGAAGCATCATGTGAGCGCATGAGCTCGGTAGGCCGGCAAGGGAACAGGTGGCGGAATGCCGATGCATCCGCCGTATCGTGCCGGCAGCGATTGGGCTGCTCCGGTCTAATGGAGTAAAGTCGGACCATGCGATTTCCAGTCATTTTGATCCTGCTCTGTTTCGCCCTGGCGGGCATTGTCCTGGGAGCCCTGAACGCGTCGACCGTCGGCATTGACCTGGCGGTGGTGCAGCTGCATCTGCCGTTGGGCGCGGCCTTGCTGTCGGCGTTGGCGCTGGGCTGGGTGGGCGGGGGCTTGACTGCGTGGCTGGGCACCCATGCCCGCCGCAAGTCCCGCAGGCCGGCGGCGCCTGCCGAGGCATGAATGGGGTGGTCGTGCTGCTGTTGTTGCCGCTGGCGTTCGCGGCCGGCTGGTGGTGTGCGCTGCGCCGGGGGGGCGGTCAGTTGGCGGGGCGGTCCGACGAGCTGTCATCCGACTACTTCCGAGGTCTGAACTATCTGCTGAATGAAGAGCAGGACAAGGCCATCGAGGTTTTTCTGCGCCTGGCCGAATACAACCGCGACGCGGTCGAGACCCACCTTGCGCTGGGCAGTCTGTTTCGCCGTCGCGGTGAAGTGGATCGGGCGATTCGTCTGCACCAGCATCTGGTCTCGCGGCCAGGACTGTCGAACGACATCAAGACCCTGGGTCTGATGGAGCTGGGCGATGACTATATGCGCGCCGGCTTGCTGGACAGGGCCGAGTCGCTGTTTTCCGATCTGGTTGCCTTGCAGGCCCATGCGCCGTCCGCTCTGCGTCAGCTGATCGGCATCTACCAGCATGAGCGTGACTGGAACAAGGCCATCGAACAGGCCCGATTGCTGGAAAAGGCCACCGGCGAAAGCGAGGCGGTACTGATCGCGCAATTCCATTGCGAACTGGCCGATCAGTATCGACTGCAAGGCCATGTGGAGGCGGCGCGCGACCATCTGCGCCAGGCGTTCGACAATGATGCGAACTGTATCCGGGCCTTGCTGGCCTCGGCGGTGATGGATGCTTCCGAGCAGAAGTATGCGGCGGCCATCAAGGCCTATGAACAGGCCATCAGCGTGGATCTCGCGTTCGTGCCGCAGGTCCTGCCGCCTTTGCAGTCCGCCTATGCGCACCAGCAGGACCATGTCGCGGCGGCCCGGTTCTATGATGGTCTGCTGCAGCGCTATCAGGGCATTTCCCTGGTGCTGGCCCGGGTGGATCTGTACCGGCAGCAGGAAGGCGAGGCGGCGGCGCAGGCTTTTCTGACCCGGCAATTGCAGGCCAGGCCGACGGTTCGCGGGTTGATGGCCCTGATCGATGCCAGCATGGAGCGGCTTGATGGCGAGGCCATGGCCAATTTCACGATACTCAATGATCTGATGCGCAAGTTGCTGGAAGGTCAGATGATGTATCGCTGCACACGCTGCGGTTTCGGTGCCAAGGCCCATCACTGGCAGTGTCCCGGCTGCAAGAGCTGGTCGACCATCCGGCCCATCATGGGCGTGGCCAACGAATGAGTATTCCGGCGCTGCCGGTACGCTGGATCTGGCTGGCGGCGGTGATGTCCTGGGCGGCGGTCGGGTGGATGCTGATCTGGGCCCGACGACGCGGTGTGCTGGATCTGCCCGGGCATCGTCGCTCGCATCGGCAGGCGACGCCGCGCGGCGGCGGTATCGGGATGATGCTGGTGCTGCTGCTGTGGCTGCCCTGGATCGGTTGGGGGCGCGGGCTGAGCGCGGCTGTGACCTGCGCGCTGGCCTCCGTGGCCCTGATCGGTGCCTGGGATGATCTGGCGCCACGTGGCGTGGCGGTGCGGCTGCTGGTGCATCTGGCCGCCGTCACGCTGGCCGGCGGTGCCCTGCTGGCCGGTGCCCATGATTCCTTGTGGTGGCTGCTGCTGGTGGTCCCTTGCGGGGTCTGGAGCATCAATCTGCACAATTTCATGGATGGCATCGATGGCTTGCTGGCCGGTCATTGTCTGATCACGGGTCTGGTGCTGGCCGTGCTGGCGGACGCTGTCGGACTGCCTTCGGTCGCGGCGCTGGCGGCGCTTCTGGCAGCCGTCTGCGCAGGATTTCTCGGTTTCAACTGGGCGCCGGCCCGCATTTTCATGGGCGATGCGGGCAGCGGCGGTTGCGGTCTGCTGGTCGCCGTGCTGGCGCTGGCTCTGGTGGTTTGCAGGCCGTCGCTGCTGTGGGCCGTTCTGGCGCTGGGCAGCAGCTTTGTGGTCGATGCCAGCCTGACCCTGCTGCAGCGGATGTGGCGGGGGCGGCGCTGGACCCAGGCGCATCGCGAGCACCTCTATCAATGGCAGGTGCGGCTGGGGCATGGTCATGCCCGTGTCACGCTGGCTTATCTGCTCTGGGACAGTCTGATCGGTGGCTGGCTGGTATGGCATCGGGGACCTGTACCGCTGGGTCCGCCGGCCTGCCTTGCGGTGTATCTGCTCGCCATGCTGGTCTGGCTGGGGTGTAAGATCCGAAGCCTGCGCCAGCGGCGCCAGCGGGAGATTTCGTGAGCAGACCGGGCAGGGAAGCGCAAGGCCACTTCGTCGCTCGCTGGTGTCGACGGATTCCGCCGCGCATGGCGGTGATGGTTCACGATCTGGTGATGGCCGGGCTGGCCTGGTATCTGGCCAATCTGCTGCGTTTTGCATTGACGCCCGATGCCGTGGCGCATTTCAGCCCGGGCGAGTGGCTGATCGTGTTGTCGGTACAGGGGCTGGTCTTCAATCGCCTGGGCTTGTATCGCGGCATCTGGCGTTTCGCCAGCCTGCCAGACCTGTGGAACATCCTGCGTGCCGTGGGTATCGGAGGGCTGGTCATCGGCGTGGCCTTGTTTGCCTACTCCCGGCTCAGCGGAGTGCCTCGCTCGGTGATCTTCATCTATCCGCTGATCCTCGCCGGTCTGCTGGGCGTGCCACGGCTCGGTTACCGAGCCTGGAAGGACCGTCGGCAGCGGATGTCGGAACAGGTGGTGCGGGTACTGGTCATAGGCGCCGGTGATCCGGCGGAAGCTCTGGCGCGGGATCTGCGCCGCGATGCCCGCTACCGGGTGGTCGGTTTCGTGGATGATCAGGCGCGGTTGCGTGGTGCCAGCATCGGCGGCATTCCCGTGCTGGGGGCACTGCAGCAGCTGCCCGAGCTGGCGGCGGACGCGGCGGCCGGCATGTTGCTGATCGCGATGCCCGATGCCGACGGGCCGACTCTGCGGCGGATTGTGGGCCACTGCGAGCGCACCGGGCTGCCTTGTCGCACGATGCCGGGTCTGGGCGATATCGTCGCCGGTCGCGCCAGTCCGGGGGAGATCCAGGAGGTCAGGATCGAGGATCTGCTGGGCCGTGACAGCGTGCAGCTGGATCGGGTGTGGCTGGCGGGGCATCTCAGTGGCCAGCGGGTACTGGTCACCGGCGGCGGGGGCTCCATCGGTGCCGAGCTGTGTCGACAGCTGTGTCAGCTTGGTGTGCGTTCACTGACCATTGTCGAGCAGAGTGAATTCAATCTCTATGCCATTGACAAGGAGTTGCGGCAGGATTTCCCCGCACTGGAGCTGCAGTCGGTGCTTGCCGATTGCGGGGATCTGCCGGCCATGCACCGGTTGTTCGGAGATTTCCGGCCCCGGCTGGTGTTTCATGCCGCGGCCTACAAGCATGTGCCGATGCTGCAGACCCAGCTGCGGACGGCCTATCGCAACAATGTGATGTCGACCCAGAACCTTGCGATGCTTGCCGATGAGACCGGGGTGGAGACCTTCGTGCTGATCTCCACGGACAAGGCGGTCAATCCCACCAGCGTGATGGGAGCCTGCAAGCGCCTGGCCGAAATCTGGTGCCAGAACCTGGATGCTCGTTCAGCGACACGTTTTGTGACGGTGCGCTTCGGCAATGTGCTGGATTCGGCGGGCTCGGTGGTGCCCTTGTTTCGCGAGCAGATCCGCCACGGGGGGCCGGTGACGGTCACGCATCCCGATATGACCCGATATTTCATGACGATTCCCGAGGCCTGCCAGCTGATCTTGCAGGGCGCTGCCCAGGGGCAGGGCGGTGAGATCTTTGCGCTGGACATGGGAGAGCCCGTGAAGATCAGGGAGCTGGCCTTGCAGATGATCCGTCTGGCCGGCAAGAAACCGGGTAGCGAGATACCCATCGTCTATACCGGCCTGCGTCCGGGAGAGAAGCTGTTCGAGGAGTTGTTCCATCCCCAGGAAAATTACGCCGCCACCACCCATGCCAAGATCTTCCTGGCACAGCACCGCAAAGTCAGCTGGGGTTTATTGTTGAGACAGTTCGGGCGTGCGGCCGATGCCGTGGCATCGTATGATGAAGCCGCGATACGGCAGAGCGTTTCGGTGCTGCTGCCGACGTATCAGTGGGGACAAGCCACCTCGGTGGATACCGTCGTTGTCCTGCATCCGAAAAATTCAGGAGAGTGTGAGTGAGCAAGCGTCTACGCAAAGTGGTGTTTCCCGTCGCCGGACTCGGCACCCGGTTTCTGCCGGCGACCAAGGTGGTGGCCAAGGAAATGCTGCCGGTACTGGATCGGCCGCTGATCCAGTATGCCGTCGATGAAGCCGTCGATGCGGGTGCCGATACCCTGATCTTCGTCACCAACCGCTACAAGCACTCCATTGCCGACTATTTCGACAAGGCCTACGAGCTGGAGGCCAAGCTCGAGGAGAAGGGCAAGGCCGAACTGCTGGCCCTGGTCCAGGGCACCTTGCCCAGCCATGTGCGTGCCATCTTCGTGACCCAGCCGGAAGCGCGGGGCCTGGGCCATGCGGTGCTGTGCGCCAAGCCGGTGGTCGGTGACGAGTCCTTCGGCGTGATTCTGCCGGACGATCTGATCTGGAATGAGGGGCGTGGCGCCCTGGGCCAGATGGCGGATCTGGCCGAACGTGAGCATGCCGGCGTTATCGCGGTGGAAGAGGTTCCGCGCGAGGAAACCGACAAGTACGGCGTGGTCGATGCTGCCCCTATCGATGAGCGCAGTGCCCGCATCAGCCATATGGTGGAAAAGCCCAGGCCCGAGGATGCTCCGTCCAATCTGGCCGTGGTCGGTCGCTATGTGTTGCCCTCGACCATCTTCCATTATCTGGAAACCACCCAGCCCGGTGCTGGCGGCGAGATCCAGCTGACCGACGCGCTGGAAGCCCTGCTGCAGAACAAGGGCAAGATGCTGGCGTATCGTTTTCAGGGCACCCGGTTCGATTGCGGCAACAAGGCCGGACTGGTCCGCGCCACGGTGCATATGGCGCTGAACGATCCCAAGCTGGCTCCCGAGGTGCGGCAGTACCTGAAGGAAGTGGTCTGAGGTGAGTCGACGGAATCAGGTGCCGGTTACACCCAGTGCCTGATCCAGTGCCTGCAGTTGCTCGCGGGTACCGATATTGTGCCAGCGGCCATGGTGCTGCTGGCCGCTCAGACGTCCTTGTGCGGCGGCGGCCTGATACAAGGGCAGCAGCTTGAAGCAGCCTTCGGCATGGGTCTCGATAAATGCTCGGCGATACAGGCCGATGCTGGAGAACGTCAGCCGGGGTTCGTGTCCGGGCCACTGGACCCAGCCGTCCAGCAACTGGAAGTCGCCTTGCGGGTGCCAGTCCGGATTGGCCACCATCAGCAGATGGGCGAGCGCCGCGTCGGGCATGCGGATGGAGGCATAGTCGATATCGCTCCAGATATCGGCGGCGATCGCCAGAAAAGGCGCCTTGCCCAGCCATGGCAAGGCATTGCGCATGCCGCCGCCAGTCTCCAGTGGCTGCGGGCCTTCGTGCAGATAGCGGATCCGCAAGCCCCAGCGCCTGCCGTCGCCCAATGCTGGCTCGAATTGCTCGGCCAGATGGGAGGTGTTGATCAGCACCTCCTCGATACCGGCAGCTGCCAGTTTTTCCAGATGCCAGACGATGAGTGGCTTGCCGCCCGCGCAAAGCAGGGGCTTGGGGGTCTGGGAGGTCAGTGGCCGCAGGCGGCTGCCCAGGCCGGCGGCAAACAGCAGGGCCTGCTTCATGCCCCCGGCGCTTCGGTTCGGGCAGTCGCTGCCGGCAGCCGGCTGAGGGCTTGCAGCTCGGGATAACGGGCCGCGACATGCCGCACATAGTCCAGTACCAGTGGCAGGTCGGCAAGGTAACCGTGCTTGCCGTCGCGCCAGGCCAGCCGGCAGAACAGGCCCAGCACTTTCAGGTGCCGTTGCAGGCCGGTCAGGTCGAACCAGCGCAGAAAGCGTGCAGGGGCGACATCTTCCTGCAAGCGCCCGCAGGCTATCAGCTGACGACGGTAGGCCTCGACCCAGCCTTCGACCTGTTGATCGGGCCAGCGGATATAGCAATCGCGCAGCAGGGAGGCCAGATCGTAGGTCAGCGGACCCAGCAAGGCACCCTGGAAGTCGATGATGGCCGGATTGCCGGCGTCGCTGAGCAGCAGGTTGCGACTGTGGTAGTCGCGGTGCACGAATCCCTGCGGCTGTTCCGCCGCATTGTCCGTCAGGACCTGGAATACCGTTTGCAGGGCCTCTTGCCAGGGCTCGGGATCCAGGCCCAGATGGCGGCCCAGATACCATTCCGGCAGCAGATCCATTTCCCGTTGCAGAAAGGCCGTGTCATAGAGCGTGAGGCCGGTGGCATCGACGGCGGTCTGCATGCGGAGCAGGGCCTGCATGGCGTCGCCGTAAAGATCGTCCGCACTGTCGTCATTCAATTCGCCAAGATACAGCCGGTCGCCCAGATCCTCGATCAGCAGCAGACCCTGCTCGAGATCGGCTTCGTAGACTGCAGGGACATGCAGGCCGGCATCGCTGAGGCGACGCCCGATATTCAGCCAGGGCAGGGGATCTTCCAGCTCCGGAGGGGAATCCATCAGCAGCCGGCCTGACGGGATGCCGTCGATGCGCCAGTAGCTGCGAAAGCTGGCATCGGCCGAGGCGGGACAGAGCGTGATGGCGTGCTTGCCGGTGATCCGGCGCGCCCACTCCAGACGCTGGCTGGCGCGATCATTGATATGTGGCATGGTTCCCGGGGATGTCGTACAGGCTGAAGCTGCATGCTAACCGCATTCGTGCCATGACGTGTGGCGAGGAGGTGGCTGATGTGTTCCGACATCCCTGTCGGGCGGGGGATAGGAGCGTCGACGCGCTGGGTGTAGGCTTGCTTTTTTTCGGGTCAGGGACCGGAATGTCGCTTTCTTCCTCGCAACATGTTGGCGTTGTCGGTCTGGGCTATGTGGGGCTGCCTCTGGCGGTGGCTTTTGGGCGACAGCTGCCGACGACAGGCTTCGATTTGAATCGCGACCGGGTGCAGGCCCTGCGCGAGGGGTGCGATGCCACCCTTGAGCTCAGTGCCGAGGCACTCGCTGCTGCCGGCCAGCTGCAATTGACGGCGGAACTGGAGGATCTGCGTGCCTGCGATACCTATATCGTGACGGTACCGACCCCGATCGACGAAGCCCAGCGTCCTGATCTGCAGCCGCTGGTCAGTGCCTGCCGCATGCTGGCCCCGCTGCTGGCTGCCGGTGATCTGGTGGTATTCGAGTCCACGGTCTATCCCGGCACCACAGAAGAAGTCTGTGTGCCTTTGTTGGAAGCCGGTTCGGGACTGCGTTTCAACCGGGACTTTTTCTGCGGCTACAGTCCGGAACGCATCAATCCGGGGGAGCATGCCCGGCCGGTGACGGCCATCGTCAAGCTGACTTCGGGCTCGACCCCCGAGGCGGCGGCACGGGTGGATGCGCTGTATCGGCGCATCATCACGGCCGGAACCCATCTGGCCTCCTCGATCCGGGTCGCGGAAGCGGCCAAGGTCATCGAGAATATCCAGCGGGATGTGAATATCGCCCTGGTCAACGAGCTGGCCCTGATCTTTCATCGACTGGGCATCGATACCGCCGAGGTTCTGGCGGCGGCGGGCACCAAGTGGAATTTCCTGCCCTTCAAGCCCGGGCTGGTCGGCGGGCATTGCATCAGTGTCGATCCGTATTATCTGACCCACAAGGCCGAGGTGATCGGCTATTACCCGGAACTGATTCTGGCCGCGCGCCGGATCAACAGCCGGATGGGCAGCTATGTGGCTGATCGGTTGATCCGCCTGATGAGCGAGCGTCGCCTGCATATCGTGGATGCGCGGATTCTGGTGCTGGGTTTTGCCTTCAAGGAAAACTGCCCGGATCTGCGCAACACGCGGGTGATCGACATCATCCGCGAGCTGGAGTCCTCGCACGCGAGGGTGGATGTGCATGATCCCTGGGTGGATGCAAAAGCGGCTGGCGACGAATACAGGATCCATCTGGTGTCCCAGCCACCGGCAGGGCATTACGATGCCATTCTGCTGGCGGTGGCGCATCGGCAGTTCATTGCCTGGTCGCCGGAGCAGATCCGGGCTCTGGGAAAGCCTGGCGCGGTGGTGTTCGACGTCAAATCGGTCTGGCCTGTCGAGGCCGTCGACGGTCGTCTGTGAGCTGTCTTGTATTCCGGGTGACGCCATGCCGTGCATGGCGTCACCCGGATCGGGCGCTTACAGGTTGTAGGCGCGCTCTTCGTGCTCGGCCAGGTCCAGTCCGATCTGCTCCTGCTCGGTGCTGACGCGCAGGCCGAGGGTCTTGTCCAGCAGTAACAGGATGAGCCAGGTCAGCACGCCGGACCATAGCACGGTAAAGCCGACGCCCTTGGCCTGGATCCACAGCTGGCCGCCCAGGTCGGCAACGGTGCCGAAGCCGCCCAGTGCCGGCGCCGCCAGCGGGCCGGTCAGCAAGGCTCCGACGATGCCGGCCACGGCGTGGACGCCGAACACATCCAGGGTGTCGTCATAGCCCAATTTGTACTTCAGGCGGGTCGCGGTGAAATAGCAGATCACGCCGGTGACCAGTCCCAGCACCAGGGCGCCGCCTGGGCCTGCCGTTCCGGCCGCCGGCGTCACCGCAACCAGTCCGGCCACGGCGCCCGACACGATGCCCAGCACGCTGGCACGCTTGTGTACCATCCATTCCGCCGCCGTCCAGCCGATGGCTGCCGCCGCAGTGGCGACCTGGGTGACCAGCATGGCCATGCCTGCACTGCCGTTGGCGGCGGCGGCCGAACCGGCATTGAAGCCGAACCAGCCCAGCCACAGCATGCTGGCACCGATCACGGTATAGCCCAGATTGTGGGGAGGCATGGCCGTGGTCGGATAACCTCGGCGTTTGCCGATCATCAGGCAGGCCACCAGACCGGCGATGCCTGCATTGATGTGCACCACGGTGCCGCCGGCGAAATCGATCACGCCCATATCGCCCAGCAGCGAGCCCGGTCCGCTCCAGACCATGTGCGCCATCGGCAGGTAGACAACGGTGACCCACAAGGCGGTGAACCACAGCAGGGCGCTGAACTTCATGCGCTCGGCGAAGGCGCCGATGATCAGCGCCGGGGTGATGATCGCGAACGTCATCTGGAACATCACGAACACGCTTTCGGGAATCGTGTTGTACAGACTGTCCGGGGTCAGTCCGGCCAGAAAGACCCGGTCCAGACCGCCCACGATGGCATGCAGATTGACATGTTCGGTGGTCATGCCGACGGTGCTGAATGCTACCGAATAGCCATAGAGCACCCACAGCACGCTGACCAGCGCCACAATCGAAAAGCACTGCATCAGTACCGACAGCAGATTCTTGGCGCGGACCATTCCGCCGTAGAACAGGGCCAGGCCCGGAATGGTCATCAACAGAACCAGCATGGACGAGGTCAGCATCCATGCGGTATCGCCATGGTCAAGCGCTGCGGCCGGCGTGGACTGGGCCAGCAGCGGGCCACTGGCGCCGAGGCCAGCGAGAAGCGGGATCAGTGCGGATTTACAGCGCATCGGCGTCGATCTCCTGGGTCCGGATCCGGATCGCCTGTTCCAGATCGATCACGAAAATCTTGCCGTCGCCGACCTTGCCGGTACGCGCCGCCGTGCTGATCGCCTCGATGGCGCGCTCGGCCTGCTCGTCGGTAGCGGCGATTTCGATCTTCAGCTTGGGCAGGAAGTCGACCACATATTCCGCACCCCGATACAGCTCGGTATGGCCGTGCTGCCGTCCGAAGCCTTTGACTTCGGTCACCGTCATGCCGTTGATGCCGGCTTCGCCCAAGGCCTCGCGCACATCGTCGAGTGTGAAAGGCTTGATGATCGCGGTGATCCACTTCATTGCGTTGTTCCCCTGGTTCAGCTGATGCTTGAGTACGACAAAGCACATGTTGTGCCAGTCGCGGCGAGGCACGTCAATGGCAGGGGCTGCCGGCAGGCAGGGCGCACCATCGGCTGCGCTCGCCCCGGCATGGTGCAAGGGCTGAGCCCGTTGCACTGGTTGCCGGCAACGCCCCTCTGTGTGCCTGCGGCAGGTGGAGCGCACCACGTGTGTCCCCGGGCAAGCGGGCTGCGGCGGGGCGGTTGCGTTGGCGAGCTCAAATCAGTACCATTTTAGTCCAGTTTAGCCGCACGGCCTTGTCTCCATGCTGAAAGTCAGCCGACTGACCGATTACGCCACCCTGGTGATGACCTGCATGGCAGAGCGTCCCAGGGAAGTGCTGCGTGCGGTCCAGCTGGCCGACATCGCCCATCTGGAACTGCCCACCGTCAGCAAGCTGCTGAAGGTGCTGAGCCAGGCCGGGCTGGTGGAGTCATTTCGCGGCGTCAACGGTGGTTACCGCCTGGCGCGGCCGGCCCAGCAGATTTCGCTGGCCGAGATCGTGGTGGCGATGGAAGGCCCGATCGGGGTGACCGACTGCAGTCTGGCCGACCGCCGCTGCGATCTTGAATCCAGTTGCGGCGTACGCGGCAGTTGGCGTCAGGTCAGCGATGTGCTGGCCGGCGCGCTGCGCTCGATCCGTCTTTCAGACATGTTGCGCCCGCCCACCGCGGCGGCGCCGCTTCCGCCTTCGCGGGGCGAATTCGACGTCAATCCAGAACGACAGGCCCTGGCATCGGGCCGGTGAGGAAGTATCCATCCCATGATCACTGATAGCAGCGAAAACCTGGCGGTATTGCCGGAAAATGCCGAGGTCGTCGAAGCATTGGGCCGACGCTATGCGGCCGGTTTCGTTACCGACATCGAAAGCGAGAGTCTGCCCCCGGGGCTGTCCGAAGATATCATCCGTCGTCTGTCGGCACTCAAGCAGGAGCCGGACTGGATGACCGAATGGCGGCTGGCCGCGTATCGGCACTGGTTGACCATGCCGGTGCCGGACTGGGCCAAGCTGAAGATCGAGCCCATCGATTATCAGGCCATCAGTTATTACTCGGCGCCCAAGGAAGGTCCCAAGTCGTTGGACGAGGTCGATCCCAAGCTGCTTGAAACCTACGAGAAGCTGGGTGTTCCCCTGCACGAGCGGGCCCGTCTGGCCGGGGTGGCGGTGGACGCCGTATTCGATTCGGTCTCTGTCGGGACCACCTTCCGCAAGGAGCTGGCCGAGGCCGGCGTGATCTTCTGCTCGATCAGCGAGGCGATGCGCGAGCACCCCGAGCTGGTCCGCGAATATCTGGGCAGTGTGGTGCCGGTCGGCGACAATTATTTCGCCGCTCTCAATGCCGCGGTGTTTTCCGATGGCAGCTTCGTGTTCGTGCCCAAGGGCGTGCGTTGCCCGATGGAGCTGTCGACGTATTTCCGCATCAATGCGGTCAATACCGGTCAGTTCGAGCGCACGCTCATCATCTGCGAGGATGATGCCAGCGTTTCCTATCTGGAAGGCTGCACCGCGCCGATGCGCGACGAGAACCAGCTGCATGCGGCGGTGGTCGAGCTGGTGGCGCTGGAGCGTGCCAACATCAAGTATTCCACGGTGCAGAACTGGTATCCCGGTGACGAGAACGGCGTCGGCGGCATCTACAATTTCGTGACCAAGCGTGGTGAATGCCGCGGCGCCGACTCCAAGATCAGCTGGACCCAGGTGGAGACGGGTTCGGCCGTCACCTGGAAGTATCCCAGCTGCGTGCTGAAGGGCGACCGCTCGGTGGGTGAATTCCATTCGGTGGCCTTGACCCATCACTACCAGCAGGCCGATACCGGCACCAAGATGATCCATATCGGCAAGGGCACGCGCTCCAAGATCATTGCCAAGGGCATCAGTGCCGGTCGCAGCCAGAACAGCTATCGCGGTCTGGTCAAGGTGGAGAAGGGCGCCGACGGTGCCCGCAACTACACCCAGTGCGACTCGCTGCTGATCGGCAAGCGTTGCGGCGCCCATACCTTCCCCTATATCGAGGTGAAGCATCCGGGCGCGACGGTGGAGCATGAAGCCACGACCTCCAAGATCTCCGATGACCAGCTGTTCTACTGCCGCTCGCGCGGCATCAGCGAGGAAGATGCGGTATCGATGATCGTCGACGGTTTCTGCAAGCAGGTCTTCAAGGAGCTGCCGATGGAATTCGCGGTCGAGGCCAAGAAGCTGCTGGAAGTCTCGCTGGAAGGTGCGGTGGGCTGATCCCGATCCGACCGGAGCACGCGCCGACCGCCGGCGCGATCCGGTGGCCGGCGCACCCTCTGCTGCCAAGCTCTGCAACAGGCCTTCGCCGTTCCGTGACCGGTTCGGCGGGCCTCTCCCTCCCTGGTCCGGTGCCGCCGGCGCCGTCAGATCGAACTGGTTGAATTATGACAATGCTGAAAATCGAAAACCTGCATGCCCGCGTCGAAGGCAAGGAGATCCTCAAGGGTCTGAACCTCACTGTGAATCCCGGTGAGGTTCACGCGATCATGGGGCCCAACGGTGCCGGCAAGTCCACCCTGGGCAATGTGTTGTCGGGGCGGGATGGTTACGAGGTGACGGCTGGCTCGGTGATCTTCGAGGGCAAGGATCTGCTGGCGCTGGATCCGGAAGCGCGTGCCGCCGAGGGCGTTTTTCTGGCCTTGCAGTACCCGGTCGAGATTCCCGGCGTCAACAACACCTATTTCCTGCGCGCAGCGCTCAATGCCCAGCGCAAGTATCGTGGCGAGGACGAGCTGGATTCGATGCGCTTTCTGAAGCTGGTGCGCGAAAAGCTGAAAATCATGCAGATTTCGGACGAACTGCTGCACCGCGCCGTCAACGAAGGCTTTTCCGGTGGCGAGAAGAAGCGCAACGAGATCTTCCAGATGGCCGTGCTGGAGCCGAAGCTGGCGATCCTGGACGAGACCGATTCGGGTCTGGACATCGATGCGCTCAAGCAGGTGGCCGGTGGTGTGAACGCCTTGCGCGACCCCGCCCGCTCGTTCCTGATGGTCACCCATTACCAGCGCCTGCTGGATTACATCGTTCCCGATTTCGTGCATGTGCTGGCCGATGGCCGCATCGTGGAAAGCGGCGACAAGAGTCTGGCCTTGAAGCTTGAAGAGCACGGCTATGCATGGATCGCCGAACGCCATCCCGAGCTGGCCGCCAAGGTGGGTGCGGAGGCAAAGGCATGAGTCAGGCACAGTCCGCGCCACTGCTTGCCTCGCAGCTGGCCGGCGCCGACCTCCCGCTGGCGGCGGAGCCGGCCTGGCTGATCGCTTTGCGGCAGCAGTATCGCCAGTCCTTGATCGAGGACGGCATGCCGGGTCCGCGTAGCGAGGCCTGGAAATATACCTCCTTGCGCGCGCTGGCCCAGCGCCGTTTTGCCAGCCATGATGCCGAGGCCGCCAGCCGTCCGATGGACGCCGCGCTGTGGCAGATTCCCGGGCTGGAAGGGCCGAGCCTGGTCTTTGTCAACGGCGTGTTTCGGGCCGATCTGTCGATGCTGGACGGCCTGCCCGAAGGACTGACGCTGGAGCCCGTATCCGCCGTGCTGGCCGAGGGGCGTGGCGATGAGCTGAAGGCGCTGTGGGAAGGCGAGTCACTGGCAGCCGCCGATATCATGCGCCGACTGAATGCGGGGGCGGCACGCGAGGGCGTGCGCCTGCGTGTTGCCGCCGGGGCTGTGATCGAGTCGCCGGTGCGGCTGGTCCATATTGCAACCCCTGCTTCCGAAGATCAGGCCTGGCATTTGCGCCATCTGGTCCAGGTGGAAGAGGGGGCCCAGTTGCAGCTGGTCGAACAGCATCTCAGTGCCGGCGCCCAGCAGCATCTGGCGACTGTCAGCAGCCTGCATCAAGTGGCTGCCCGAGGGCAGCTTCAGCTGGTGGTGCTGCAACAGGCCGCCGTATCGGCGCCGCTGTTCCGGCATACCCGCTTTCAGCTGGCCTCCCACGCCCATGCCGCCTGGTACGGTCTGGAACTGGGCGGCGGCCTGGTTCGTCACGAGCTGCAGGCCGAGGTGGCGGGTGACGAGGCTTCGTTCGATTCGCGAGGCGTTGTCGTGGCACGTGGCCGCCAGCATATCGATACCCAGCTGCAGATCCGTCATGCGGCGAAGGGCAGTCGTTCCGATGCGATCTGGCGCGGTGTCGCCGACGAGCGCTCGAGGGTAGTCTTCCGTGGCGCCATCGTGGTGGCCGAAGGGGCGGACGGAACCGATGCCTCGCTGGCCAACAAGAATCTGCTGCTGTCAGCTCAAGCCGAGATCGACAGCAAGCCCGAACTGGAAATCTACGCGGACGAGGTCAAGGCGGCGCATGGTGCCACGGTCGGCCAGCTGGACGAACGGGCTCTGTTCTACCTGCGCTCGCGAGGCATTTCACTGGAGCAGGCCCGTCGTCTGCTGATGGCGGCATTCTGCCAGGAAGTGCTGGACCAGGTGCCGGATCCGGCGCTTCATCAGCATGTGTCCGGCTTGCTGCTGGCCCAGCTGCCCCAGGAGGCGGACTGATCCTGTCCGCCTGTCCAAGGTCATTCGAGGTAGAGACTGCCCATGAACGCACGATTCAAGATAGCCGCCGATCGTTTCGATATTGATCGGGTCCGTGCCGACTTCCCCTTGCTGCAGCGTGAAGTCCACGGCAAGCCACTGGTATATTTCGACAATGCCAACACCAGTCAGAAGCCGGCTTCGGTGATCGAGGCCGTTGACGAGCATTACCGTTTGCACAATGCCAATGTGGCCCGTGCCGTGCACGAGCTGGGCGAGGAAGCCACTGCCGCCTATGAGGGTGCGCGCGATCGATTGGCGCGCTTTATCAATGCCTCCTCCAGTCAGGAGCTGGTGCTGACCTCGGGGACCACCCAGTCGATCAATCTGGTGGCTTACAGTTTCCTGCTGCCGCGCCTCAGGCCTGGCGATGTCATTGTCACCACCGTGATGGAACATCACGCCAATATCGTGCCCTGGCAGATTGTCGCCCAGCGCAGCGGCGCCACCGTCAAGGCGGCGCCGATCAATGCGGCCGGCGAGCTCGATGTCGAGGCTTTCATTGCCCTGCTGGGTCCAGAGGTCAAGCTGGCGGCGGTGGGACATGTCTCCAATGTGCTGGGTACGGTCAATCCGGTGCGCGAGCTGGCCCGTGAATGCCGCCGTCGGGGGATTCCGCTGCTGGTCGACGGCTCCCAGGCGGTGCCGCACCGGCCAGTGGATGTGCAGTCGCTGGGCTGCGATTTCTACGCGGTTACCGGTCACAAGATGCTGGCGCCGACCGGTACAGGCCTGCTGTGGGCCCGCAAAGAGCATCTGCAGGCGATGCCGCCATTCTTCGGTGGTGGCGAGATGATCCGTGAAGTCAGCTTCGAGGGTACGACCTTTGCCGATCCGCCGCATCGCTTCGAGGCTGGCACGCCCAATATCGCCGGGTTTGCCGGCGTGACGGCCGCCATTGACTATTACGAACGTCTGGGCTTCGATGCCATTCGCTTGTGGGAGTCCGAGCTGCTGGCCTATGCCACGGAGCGCCTGCGCGAAGTGCCCGGTCTGCGCCTGTTCGGCGAGGCCGCGGACAAGGAGCCGGTGCTTTCCTTCCTTGTCGAAGGCGCACAGGCGACCGATCTGGCTACCTTGCTGGACCTGGAAGGCATTGCGGTGCGTTCGGGCCATCACTGCGCGCATCCGCTGATGGCCTATTACGGCGTGCCGGCCACGCTGCGCGCCTCGCTGGCCTTCTACAATACGCCCGAAGAAGTGGATATCTTCGTGGCGGCTCTGCAGAAGGTGCGCAAGCTGCTGCTCTGATGGCCGAGCGAGCCCGGATCATGCCTCTTGCCGGGCGCTGATCCGGGCCGTGACCCGGCGCGCGTCTGCCGACAGCCCTGGCAAGAGGCAGCTGGTGTATCCTTGAGCGCCCTGGTCATGACGGAAGCTTCATGTTCGCCCAGTTGCCTGCTTGGCTGCGAATTCCCCTGGTCTATTTGCTGATCGCGTTCAACACCGTCGTGCATATTCTGCTGATGGCGGTCCTGACCCTGGCCAAGATCGTAGTGCCCTTGCAGTCCTGGCGTGATCTGTGTTCGAGAGGGCTGGCGGCGATCGCCGAGAGCTGGCTGCATGTCAACAATGTGATGTTCGGGATCTTCACCCGCATCGACTGGCGGATTCGGCTGCCGCAGGATTTGCGGCCGGACCGGAACTATCTGTTGCTTTGCAATCACCAGAGCTGGGTCGACATTCCCGCGCTGCAGTATGCCCTGAATCGGAAAATACCTTTTATGCGCTTCTTTCTGAAGCAGCAGCTGATATGGGTCCCCTTGCTGGGCCAGGCCTGGTGGGCGCTGGATTTTCCGTTCATGCGGCGTTATTCGCCGGCGGTGCTGGCCAGGCGGCCGGAGCTTAAGGGGCGTGACATGGAGATTACCCGCAAGGCTTGCGAGCGTTTTCGCAGGATTCCTTCCGCGATCATGAATTTCGCCGAAGGTACCCGCTTTACCCAAGCCAAGCATGACCAGCAGCAGTCGCCTTATCGCCATCTGCTGCGCCCCAAGGCTGGCGGTACCGCCTTCGTGCTGAGTGCCATGGGCGATGTATTGCACAGCATTCTGGACATCACCATCGTTTATCCCGACGGGGTTGGCGGCATGCACGACATGATTGCCGGGCGGGTCGGCACGGTATGCGTCGACATCCGCGAGCACCCCTTGCCACAGGATATGGTGGGTGACTATCAGGGAGATCAGGCCTACCGCGAGCGTTTCCAGGCCTGGATGAATGCGCTGTGGACTGAAAAGGACGGCCGGATCGAGCAGCTGCTGGGCGAGCTCGGCCCGCGCTGAAGTCGGGGGCGGCAGCTGGAAGATCACGGCCGGAGCGCGTTGCGCTCCGGCCGTGGCACTTCAGAGCGCTTCGAAAACCCCGGCGGCACCCATGCCTGTGCCGATGCACATGGTCACCATGCCGTACTTCTGCCTGCGTCGACGCAGGCCGTGCACGAGCGTGGCCGTGCGGATGGCGCCGGTCGCGCCCAGCGGGTGGCCGAGTGCGATGGCGCCGCCCAGCGGGTTGACCTTGCCCGGATCCAGGCCCAGATCCTGGATGACCGCCAGTGACTGGGCCGCAAAGGCCTCGTTCAGCTCGATCCAGTCCAGCTGATCCTGGCTCAGATCGACCTGTTTCAGCACGCGGGGAATCGCCTCCTTGGGGCCGATGCCCATGACTTCCGGCGGCACACCGGCCACGGCATAGCCGACGAAGCGGGCCAGTGGCTGCAGGTTGTAACGCTTGATCGCGCTTTCGCTGGCCAGCAGGATCGCGGCCGCGCCATCCGAGGTCTGCGAGGAGTTGCCGGCGGTGACCGAGCCGCCGAACTGGCCGTTGCGGAATACAGTGCGCAGCTTGCCCAGCACCTCGGCCGAGCTGCCGGCACGCGGGCCTTCATCGGTGTCGACCAGACGACTGTCCTCGATGATCCGGCCGCTGGCCAGATCGGGGAAATGGTTGTTCAAGGCATAGGGGCTGATTTCGTCCTTGAACTCGCCGGCAGCGATGGCGGCGAGGGCCTTGTCGTGGCTGGCGGCCGCGAACCGGTCCTGGGCTTCGCGACTGATTTTCCAATGTTTGGCGACGTTTTCGGCGGTGATGCCCATGCCGTAGGCGATGCCGACATGTTCGTTGCTGAAGATGGACGGGTTCATCGCCACCTTGTTGCCCATCATCGGTACCGCACTCATGCTCTCGGTGCCGCCGGCCAGCATCAGATCGGCCTCGCCCAGACGGATCCGGTCCGCCGCCATCGCCACGGCCTGCAGCCCGGAAGAACAGAAGCGATTGACGGTGACGCCGGGCACGGCATCGGGCAGGCCGGCCAGCAGCACGCCGATGCGGGCGATGTTCATGCCTTGCTCGGCCTCGGGCATGGCGCAGCCGATGATGGCATCACCGATCAGGGCCGGATCGATGCCGGGCGCCTGGGCGATGACCTGGCGGATGACGTGGGCCAGAAGATCATCTGGCCGGGTATGACGAAACACGCCACGCGGTGCCTTGCCGACCGGAGTCCGGGTGGCGGCGACGATATAGGCGTCCTGGACTTGCTTGCTCATGATCCAAATCCTTTGTCGTTTGACGAAGAGGGTCCGGCGCGCCGCGACCTGGGCGGCGCGCACGGGACGCCATCAGTTCCGCAGCGGCTTGCCGGTGGTCAGGGTGTGGGCGATGCGGGCCTGGGTCTTTTCGGTGCGGCCAAGCGCCACGAAGTGCTTGCGCTCCAGTGCCAGAAGCCAGGCTTCATCGACCAGCGAGCCTTTTTCGATGGGGCCGCCGCACAGCACGTCGGCAATCCGTCCGGCGATCTCGGCGTCATGTTCCGAAACGAAATAGCCGGCCTGCATGTTCACCAGCTGGGCCTTGAAATTGGCCCAGCCCGTGGCGCCGGCGACCGGAATGGCATGGGCGGGCAGGGGCGGACGCCAGCCGCTCTCGGCCAGGGCGCCGGCGGTCTGTTTGGCCACATGCAACAGCTCGAAGCTGTTGAGCACGATGATGTCGCTGTCACGCAGCAGGCCCAGTTGTTTTGCCTCGAAAGCGCTGGCCGAGACCTTGGCCATGGCCACGGTCTCGAAGACCCGCTTGAGGCCTTCGAAGGGATCTTCCGGGAACTGGCGGGCCGCCCGCAGGGCGAACTCCTTCAGGCCGGATCCGGCCGGCAGCAGGCCGACGCCGGCCTCGACCAGGCCGATATAGCTTTCCAGGGCGGCCACGGTGCGGGCCGAGTGCATCTGCAGTTCGCAGCCACCACCCAGGGCCAGGCCGCGTACGGCCGAAACCACCGGGATCAGCGCATGCTTGACCCGCATCGTGGTGCGCTGGAAGTTGGCCACCAGCGATTCAAAGGCTTCGAAATTGTCGGCCTTCAGCAGTCCCAGGGCACCCTTGAGATCGGCGCCGGCCGAGAAGGGTTCGCCGGTCTGCCAGATCACCATGGCCTTGAGCTGCTGCTCGGCTACATCGATGGCCTGCTGGATGCCGTTCAGGACATGGTCGTTGAAGGTGTTCATCTTGGTCTTGAACGACAGGATGCCGATGCCGTCGTCGCCCAGGGTCCACAACCGCACGCCGTCATTTTCCCAGACGGTCTGGCCGCGATCCGCCGTTTCACCGAGGACCGGATCGGGGAACAGCTGGCGCGCATAGACCGGATGGGTCGAGCGCGGCTTGTAGGCCTGATCGGCGGCACTCCAGGCGCCCTGGCCGGTGTAGACGCCGTCGCGGCCATCGCTGACCCAGGTCGGCAGAGGTACGCTGGCCAGGGTCTTGCCGGCGGCGATATCGGCTTCGATCCAGGTCGCGATCTGCTTCCAGCCGGCGGCCTGCCAGATTTCGAACGGACCTTGTTTCCAGCCGTAGCCCCAGCGGATCGCCAGATCCACATCCCGCGCGGTATCGGCGATATCGCCCAGATGCCAGGCGCAGTAATGGAACAGATCCCGGAAGGTGGCCCACAGGAACCGGGCCTGCGGATCGCTGGAGGCGTGCAGCTTGGCGAACTTCTCGGCCGGGTCCCGTATCGCCAGAATGGCGGCGACTTCGTCGGAAGCGCCCTGGCCGGACGGACGGTAGTCCTGGCTGGCCAGGTCGATCACCTGGATGTCCTTGCCCAGCTTGCGGTAGAAGCCTGCACCGGTCTTCTGGCCCAGGGCGCCCTTGTCGATCAGGGCCTGCAGCCATACCGGCACTTGGTAGCTGGCGTACCACGGATCGTCCTTGAGCGACTCCAGGGTCTTGATGACATGGGCCATGGTATCCAGGCCGACCACGTCCGCGGTGCGGTAGGTGGCGCTCTTGGGGCGGCCGATGGCCGGGCCGGTCAGCGCGTCGACCACGTCGAAGCCAAGCTGAAATTGCTGGGTGTGCTGCATGGTGGCCAGCATCGAGAACACGCCGACGCGGTTGCCGATAAAGTTCGGCGTGTCGCGGGCATAGATCACGCCTTTGCCGACCGTGCTGGTCAGGAAGGCTTCCAGACCTTCGAGCACCTTGGGATCGGTATGCGGGGTCGGAATCAGCTCGACCAGATACATATAGCGCGGCGGATTGAAGAAATGCACGCCGGTGAAACGCGCCTGCAGCGCGGCGGGCAAGGCCGAGGCCTGCTCGGTGATCGACAGGCCGGAGGTATTGCTGGCCAGAATGGCATGGTCGTTGACATGCGGCGCGATCTTTTCGTACAGCGCCAGCTTCCAGTCCATGCGCTCGGCAATGGCCTCGATCACCAGATCCACATCCTGAAGCAGGGCCAGATCTTCGTCATAATTGGCCGCGCGGATCAGGCCGGCGAACTCGGGCAGGGCCAGCGGAGCCGGCGACAGCTTTTTCAGATGCTCGATGGCCTTCTGCGAAATGCCGCTTTTGGGCCCGTCCTTGGCGCTCAGGTCGAACAGGAGGGTTTCGACACCGGCATTGGTCAGGTGGGCGGCGATCTGCGCCCCCATCACGCCTGCACCCAGCACCGCAGCCTTGCGGACACGTAACGGTATTGCGGACATTGCATTCTCCGACTGATACGAAGGGATGATAAGGCCTGACCTGCCCCTTTCCAGCGAGGGCTCAGGGATGTCGCAGGCCGGATGCCGTGAAACGCAGCAACTGCTCGACGATCTTCTCGCGATGCTGACGTTCCGGAATGTCGCTCTTGCGCTGGATCATGCCGAAGCCGGACATCGCGTGGGTCAGCGCGCCCGTCATCAGGTCGATCCGCCAATACAGGTCTTCCTTGCCCAGCTCGGGCAGCAGGCGCCCGAATTCAGCCACGAACTGGCGCATCACATGCCCGTAGTTTTCGGACAGGAAGCGTCGCAGGGTATCGTCATGCTCGGCATAGGCCCTGGCCATGACACGCATGAACACCGAGCCCTCGCCCTCGCCTGACAGCTCCACGGCCGGCCTGACGTAGGCGGCGATCACGTCCTCCAGCACGGTCTCGGGCTTGCCGGCGATCTTGTGCAGGGCCAGCAGACGACGGCCGTTGATATCATCCAGGCGGTGCCGGAAGATTTCCTCGATCAGCTGGCTTTTCGAGCCGAAATGGTAATTGACGGCGGCCAGGTTGACGCCTGCGCTGGCCGTGACCTGACGCAGCGAAGCCCCGTCGAAGCCGTGTTGAGCAAACAGCTCTTCGGCGGCGGCCAGGATGCGCTGTTTGGTCGGAATAGGGGGCGTGGAGTCCATGAAATCGGGTGCTGCTCGGCAAGTTTCAAACGTTCGTTTAAGACTACGCCCGGCCTGTTGACGAGTCAAACAGTTGTTTCAATTGTCGCTGTTGCTTGCGGATTGCGCGTAATCTGTCAAACTTTCCCGACCCTTAATCTCCCCCTCATGCACGCTGTGGTGTCATGCCGGCGGGCATGGCGGGATTTCTGTACCTTTCTGTATCGTGGAGTTAGTTATGGCGCTCGAGCGCACCCTTTCCATTATCAAACCCGACGCTGTCGCCAAGAACGTGATCGGCCAGATCTACAGCCGCTTCGAGCAGGCCGGCCTGAAGATCGTCGCTTCCAAGCTGACCCAGCTGTCTCGTGCCGAAGCCGAAGGCTTCTATGCCGTGCACGCCGAGCGTCCCTTCTTCAAGGCACTGGTTGACTTCATGATCTCCGGTCCGGTCGCCATCCAGGTGCTGGAAGGCGAGGGCGCGATTCTGAAGAACCGTGAGCTGATGGGCGCCACCAACCCGAAGGATGCGGCCGCCGGCACCATTCGCGCCGACTTCGCCGATTCCATCGACGCCAATGCCGTGCATGGTTCGGATGCCGCCGAAACCGCCGCGAATGAGATTGCGTACTTCTTCGCGGGTACGGAAATCCACTCCCGCTGAGGTAGAGCACGTGAGTCAGGTCGAAAAAGTCAATCTGCTCGACTTCGATCGCCAGGGTCTGCGCGATTATTTCGCGCAGCTCGGCGAGAAGCCGTATCGGGCAGAGCAGGTGATGAAGTGGATGTACCATCACCTGGTCTCCGATTTCGAACAGATGACGGACGTCGGCAAGGCGTTGCGTGCCAAGTTGTCGGAGGTCTGCTATGTCGGACCCCCGGCCACTCTGTTCGACAAGGGCGCCGTGGACGGCACCCACAAGTGGCTGCTGGGCATGGATGGTGGCAATGCCATCGAGACCGTCTACATCCCCGAACCGACCCGCGGCACGCTGTGCGTGTCCTCGCAGGTGGGCTGCGCCTTGAACTGCCAGTTCTGTTCCACGGCGACCCAGGGCTTCAACCGCAACCTCTCGACGGCCGAAATCATCGGGCAGGTCTGGGTGGCGGCCAAGCAGCTGGGCAACTACACCCATCAGCGTCGCCGCATCACCAATGTGGTGATGATGGGCATGGGTGAGCCGTTGGCCAATTTCGACAACGTCATCAAGGCGATGAGCCTGATGCGCGATGATCTCGGTTTCGGGCTGGCCTCCAAGCGCGTGACCTTGTCCACCGCCGGCATGGTGCCGATGATCGACAAGCTGTCCGATGCGATGGATGTGTCGCTGGCAGTCTCCCTGCATGCGGCCAATGATGAGCTGCGGACCGAGCTGGTCCCGCTCAACAAGCGCTATCCGATCGATGAACTGGTCGCCTGCTGCCAGCGCTGGCTGGCGAGACGACCGCGCACATCGATTACCTTCGAATACACCTTGATGAAGGGCATCAATGATCAGCCTTTGCATGCTCGTCAGCTGATCAAGCTGATGCGAAAGCTGCCGCAGTGCAAGGTCAATCTGATTCCCTTCAATCCGTTTCCGGGCACCCGCTACGAGCGTTCCGAGCCCGAGACCATCCGTGATTTCCAGACCCAGCTGCTGAATGCCGGCGTGCTGACCATGTTGCGCCGTACCCGCGGCGATGACATCGATGCGGCCTGCGGTCAGCTCAAGGGGCAGGTGCTGGACCGCACCCGCCGCCAGGCTGAATTTCTGCGCAGCCAGGAGCTGGCGCATGCGGATTGATCTGCGGATCATCTGTCTGTTTCTTGCCTTGGCGGGCCTGGGGGGCTGCGTCACCCATACCAGTCGTGACAACGGCCTGAAGGTGCCGACGGCTTCCGACAGTGCCGAGAATGGCGCGCGGATCCATACCGAACTGGGTCAGCGTTATATGGCCCAGGGCGATCTGGAAGGGGCGCTGGACAAGTTGAAGATCGCTCTGGGTTTCGATCCGAACTACGTGCCGGCGCATACCGTGATTGCCGTGGTCTACGAGCGTATCGGCCGGATGCCCGAAGCCGAGGCCCATTATCGCGCGGCCCTGCGGATGCAGCCGGGCAAGGGCGATCTGAACAACAATCTGGGTGCCTTCCTGTGCCGGATCAACCGGCCGGCCGAGGGGTTGCCCTATCTGTATGCCGCCCTGGCCGATCCGTTCTACCGCACGCCGGCGGTAGCATGGACCAATCGCGGCATCTGCGACACCGAGCTGGGGGCGCCGCAGGCCGCCGAGGCGGACTTCAGGCATGCCTTGGAGACCGACCCGGCGAATGCCTATGCGTTGTATCACCTGGCCCAACTGTTTTATAAAGGAAATGATCCGCTGCGTGCGGAGGCGTTTCTGCAGCGTCTGGATGGGTTGGGTCGACCCGACCCGGACATGTTGCACCTTGGTTACCTGATCGAGTTAAAGCTAGGCCATGCGGATCTGGCCAAAGGCTACGCGTCCCGTTTGCGGACGTTGTATCCCGCCTCTCCGCAGGCTCACTCCCTTGACCTTGCCGCTCAGCCATGAATTCCATCCCGCCCTGCAATGCTTCGGATTCCGCCTCGCCCACGGACGTCGCGCCTTCGCCTGTCATGTCCGATCCGGCCGTCAGCTCGCTCGGGCAGCGCCTGGCCGCAGCGCGCCAGGCCAAGGGCTGGACCATCGACCATTGCGCCGAGGCCTTGCATCTGCCGCGGGGCGTATTGCGCAAGCTGGAGGCCGATGAGCACCTGGGCATCGACTACGCGATCTATCTGCGCAGCTACATCAGCAATTACGGTCGGCTGCTGGGCTGGTCCGAAGAATCGATTCGCGCGAGCTTGCCGGAAGTGCGGACGGCACAGCCACAGCTGGTTTCGACCGGCGGCATTTCCCGCTCCCGGCATCTGCTGGAGCGTTATGCGCGCGCCGCTACCTATGTGATGTTCACTGCGGTGATCGTGGTGCCGGTGGTCTGGCTGGGTGTCAGTGGCGCGCTGGATCACAATATCAGTCATCTGGACCCGCTCGATGCAGCGCCGGTAGCCAGCTCAGCAGCCACCACCGGTGAGCCGGTGTCCAGTGCAAGCGGCTTGGCCGAAATCGAGGGCGGTGCGGCCAGGTCTCCGATGCCGCTCAATGCGCCGTCGGTCGTGGCGGGAGTTCCCGGCGCGGCCCCGGCGGCTTCGGCCCCCGCTCAGCCACTGATGGCTTCCATGATGCCGGGTCTCGATGAGCGGGCTGCGGCAGCCCCGGCGGCGCCAGTCGCGGCCGCGGGCGTCGGTACCGCCGAGGTCGGTGCAGGCAGTCACAGCCTGACCCTGACCCTGGGCCTGGCCCAGGCCAGTTGGGTCGAGGTTACCTCGGTCGATGGCAAGCGTCTTGAATATGGCTTGTTGCCTGCCGACAGCCAGCGGACTTTCCGCAGCGACCAGGGGCTGCTGGTCCGGATAGGCAATGCCAGTGGAGCCACGGTGACGCTGGACGGCCAGCCGGTGGCGCTTGACACCTATCGGCATGCGAATGTGGCCCGGTTCCGGGTGGCCGTGCAGGGTGCGTCCGCAAACGCCGCCGGATTTTAAGTGGGCGACGCCCCTGGGGGCGGACCTTTGGGGTATGCTTGTCCATTACTGTGCATCCAGCGCAGTCTGTCCCGCATCGCATGCACGGCGGGTGATGGGCGCCCAATCGGGGAGCAAGCTTCCGGGGCGTGAATTCATAGACAAGGTACGGATTTTTCATGGCGTTTGAAGCTTACGACGATCTGGAGCAGGGCGAACGCGTTCGTCAGTGGCTGCGCAGCAATGCGGCGGCCATCCTGGCCGGGCTGGTCATCGCGGTGGTGATCATCATCGGCATGGCGCAGTGGCGTCGCCATCAACAGGCCAATGCCAGCCAGGCCTCACGGGTCTATGAGCAGCTGGTCGAAGCCAGGCAGGCCGGACAGGGCGCCGCGGCCCAGGTTTACGGTGCCGCGCTGAGCCAGCACTATGCCGGCAGCGCCTATGCAGTGTTCGCTGCCTTGCAGCTGGCTCAGGAGCAAGCCTCCGCCAAGCAGTACGATCCGGCCATGACCCAGTTGCGCTGGGCCGGGGCGCATACCAAAGATGATGCGATCAAGCCATTGATCGGCCTCAGGATTGCCCAGCTGCTGCTGGCGCAAGGCAAAGCTGACGAGGCGCTGGCGCAATTGAAGGGCGTGGATGCGCCGGCCTGGGCTGGCCGCAGCGAGGAACTCCGTGGTGATGCCCTGGTCAAACTGGGGCGGACCGAGGAAGCCCGCAAGGCTTACCAGGCTTCGCTGGCTGCGCTGGATCCCGAGGTGCCTCAGCGCAATGTCATTCAGATGAAATTAGATGATCTGGCGTCAGCCGGGAAGCAGGGTGCATGAAACGTTTTTTGCCTGTTATGTTGCTGGCGACATTGGCCTTGGCCGGTTGCCATTCCTACAAGAAGGAAAACATCCATCCGCCGACACCGCTGGCCAAGGACTTCAAAGCCAGCGTGCAGGTCAAGCAGGTATGGGATGCGCGCATCGGCAAGGGCGCGGGCCTGACCGGTGTCCGACTGAGGCCGGCCTATGCTGACGGGCGTTTGTATGTAGCCAGTACCGACGGTCATATCGCGGCGCTGGACGCTGTCAGCGGCAAGACACTGTGGGAGCGCTCGACGCGCATGCGCAGCCGCCTGCTGTGGCTGGGCAGGAAGGCCACTCGCTGGCCGGACGCCTATTACTCCGGTGGGCCGGTGGTTTCCGGCGATCTGCTGGTGGTCGGAACCCTCGATGGCCATGTCTATGGCCTGGATGCCAAGACCGGTGACGAGCGCTGGCATGCCGAGCTGGCGGCCGAAGTCCTGTCTCCGCCGGCCATCGTCGGCGATCAGGTGGTCGTGCGTACCGAGGATGGTCGTGTCTACAGCCTGAATCGTGAAACCGGAGCCCGTCAGTGGGCCAACGACGGCGGCAATGTGCCGGTCCTGAGCCTGCGTGGCAATGGCGCCTTGCTGGCCGTCAATGGCGTGGTCTTCATGGGGACTGACGACGGCAAGTTGATTTCGCTGCGTCTCGACAATGGCGAGAAGCTGTGGGAGCAGCTGCTGGCCAGCGGCGAAGGTCGCACCGACATCGACCGGCTCGATGACGCCGACGGCGATGTGGTGCTGGATGGCACCACCCTTTATGCCAGTGCCTACCATGGCAATCTCTCGGCGGTGGATGGTCCTTCCGGCCGGCCGCTGTGGAGCCGTGCCTTCTCTTCCGCGACCACGCCCGTGGTCAGCAACAACATGCTCTATGCGGTCAACGATGACTCCGAGGTGTGGGCCTTCGACAAGGCCGGCGGCACCGACATGTGGCGTTCCAATGCCCTCAAATATCGTTGGCTCAGTGCCCCGGCCGTGCAGGGTGACTACACGGTGGTCGGAGATTTCCAAGGCTATGTGCACTGGTTGAAGACCAGCGACGGAAGTCTGGCCGCCAGGGAGCGCCTGTCCAAGAAGGCGATCCGGTCGCAGCCTCTGGTCGTCGGTGACATGGTCTATGTCGAGGACATCGCCGGGCACATTGCCGCTTATCGTCTGCCCAAGACGCCTTGATCGTTACCAGGAACAGCCACACCGTCATGCTTCCCGTCATCGCCCTTGTTGGGCGCCCCAACGTCGGTAAATCGACTCTTTTCAATGTGCTGACGCGAAGTCGGGATGCCCTGGTGGCTGATCTTCCTGGCGTTACCCGTGACCGTCACTACGGCGTGTGTCGGCTTGATGCGGCCCGTCCGCTGATGGTGATCGATACCGGCGGCCTGTCCGGTTCCGAGGACGGGCTGGACGGCCTGTCGGCCCGTCAGGTGCGGCTGGCGATCGAAGAATCCCAGGTCGTGGTTTTTGTCGTCGATGCCCGTGACGGTCTGCTGCCGCAGGATCGCACCATCATCAGCGAGCTGCGACGCAGCGGCAAGCCGCTCATCGTCGGTGTCAACAAGACCGACGGTCTGGATCTGGACACCGTGATGGCCGAGTTTTCGGCCTTCGGCGTGGCGGCCACCGTGCCGCTGGCCGCCGCCCATGGCCGCGGCAGCGATCTGCTGCTGGCCGATGTCTTTCCCTTGCTGCCGGCCGATGCCTATGCCGATGACGGCGGGGAGGAGATTGCCGACCCCGGTATCCGGGTGGCCATCGTCGGTCGTCCCAATGCGGGCAAGTCGACCCTGGTCAACCGTTTGCTGGGCGAGGATCGCCTGATCGTCTCGGATGTCGCCGGTACCACCCGCGATCCGATCAAGGTCACCCTGGAGCGTGACGGCAAGCAATTCACCCTGATCGACACGGCTGGCGTGCGGCGTCGTTCCAAGGTCGAGGATGCGGTCGAGAAGTTCAGCGTTATCAAGACCCTGCAGTCCATCGAGGCGGCCCAGGTGGTGGTGATGCTGGTCGATGCCCGTGAAAACCTGGCCGATCAGGATTTGACCTTGATCGGTCACACGGTTGAACAGGGCCGGGCACTGGTCATTGCGCTCAACAAATGGGATGGCATGGACGCCTATCAGCGCGACCAGTGCCAGCAGGCCCTGGCGCGCCGGCTTGCCTTTGTCGACTGGGCCAAGATCGTCTTTATTTCGGCGTTGCACGGCTCGGGCATGCGCGAGCTGATGCGTGCCGTGGTCCAGGCACACGCGGCGGCAACCAAGGAGCTCAATACCTCGGAGCTGACCCGGGCCCTGGAAAAGGCCTACGAAAGCTATCAGCCGCCACTGGTGCGCGGTCATGCCCCCAAGCTGCGCTTTGCGCATCCCGGCGGCCTCAACCCGCCCACCATCGTGCTGCATGGCACTCGGACCAAGCATATCGCGCCGTCCTATCGACGCTATCTGGAGAATTTCTTCAGGGCCCGCTTCAAGCTGCAGGGCACGCCGGTGCGGATCGACTTCCGTGAAAGCGACAATCCCTATGCCGGCAAGAAGAACGTGCTGACTGAAGGTCAGATGCGCAAACGCCAGCGGATGATTCGCGAGCTGAAGAAGCGCAAGCGCTGAGTCTCCCTGTCATCTGCCGCGATAAAAAACGCCGGGCTTGCCCGGCGTTTTTCATGCCTTGGCTTTTCTTGATTTCATGGGATCTACGCTCCGGTCGCCTGTTTCTTTATTGAATGGCCGCACGTGAGGAGCGGCTGCAGGTCAGGCATATGTCGCCGTGTGGGCAGGTCGGTCCGGCGGCCCGCGATCCTTGCCGGAAGGGCGTGCTGATCGATGCTTGCCGGCGCCGTATCGAGATAGAGTCCGCCTGGATTTCGTCAGCCCGGCGGGATGTCTGGGGCAGGTATCCCGTCATTGCGGGCGGGGTGACTTGCCCAGGGGATTTCATCTGGGATCGGGTACGCGCCCGGGCAGGTCATGCCCGGGCGTTTTTCGACAAGTCGCCTGACGCGTGGCGGCAAAATGCCGGAGGGAATGCCTCCGGCGCGTTCAGCTCTGGCTCTGGTCGCGCAACTTGCTGTGACGGAAGCCGTAACCGAAGTAGATCAGCAGGCCGATGGCGGTCCAGGCGCCCAGCAGCAGCCAGTTGCGCAGGCCCATGGTCAGCAGCAGGCCGAAGGTGGACAGCACGCCGATCGTGCAGACTACCGGCGCGCAAGGCACCCGGAACGGGCGATGCAGGTCGGGGCGTGTCCGGCGCAGGATCAGGATCCCCAGGCAGACCGCCATAAAGCCCATGATGGTACCCATCGACATCAGGTCGCCCAGGATGTCCAGTGGAAACAGGCCGCCTATCAGTGCGGCGACGACGCCGGTGATCAGGGTGTTCAGATGCGGCGTGCGGTAGCGCGGATGGATCCTGGCGAATATCGGGGGCAGCAGGCCGTCACGGGCGGTGATGAAGAATATCCGCGCCTGGCTGACGATCATCACCAGGATCACCGAAGCCAGGCCGGCGATTGCGCCGATTTCGACCACGATCCGCAGCCAGCCCAGGGCGGGGTGGCGCAGCAGGGCCGTGACCACCGGCGCATCGGTGCCCAGGCGGGTATAGCTTTCCATGCCGGTCAGCACGCCGGACATCGCGATATACAGCAGGGTGCAGATGATCAGCGAGGCCATGATGCCGAAGGGCATGTCTCGGGTCGGATTCTTTGCCTCCATCGAGGCGGTGGTCACCGCATCGAAGCCCACATAGGCGAAAAAGATCACCGAGGCGCCGCGAAAGACGCCGGTCCAGCCGTAATGATCCCCTGACCGTGGCGGGATGAATGGATGCCAGTTGGCGCTGTTGACGAAATGCCAGCCGACGAGGATCACCAGCAGTACCACGCCGACCTTGAGCGCCACGATGGCATTGTTCAGCCAGGCGGCCTCGCGGATGCCGACATAGCAGACGCCGGTCAGCAGCAGCACCACCAGCACGGCGGGCAGATTGAACCAGGCGCCGGTCAGGGCCAGATGGCCCTGGCTGAACACGATGGGCGAATTGGCCAGCTGGGAGGGGAGGCCCAGGCCGAAATGCTGCATGAAGCTGAGAAAGTAGGAGCTCCAGCTGACGGCTACGGCCGATATCGAGATGCCGTACTCCAGCACCAGATTCCAGCCGATGAACCAGGCGGCCAGTTCGCCCATGGTGGCGTAGGCGTAGGAGTAGGCGCTGCCGGCCACCGGTATCATCGAGGAGAACTCGGCATAGCACAGTGCCGAGAAGCCGCAGATGCAGCCGGCCAGCAGAAAGGACAGCACGATGGCCGGCCCGGCATGTTCGGCGGCGGCCTGCCCGGTCATCACGAAGATGCCGGTGCCGATGATCGAGCCGACGCCCAGCGCGGTCAGTGCCCATGGCCCCAGAATGCGCTTCAAGCCGCTGTTGGCATTTTCCTGGTTCTGGATATCGACGCCACGGATGGCAAACAGCTTGTCGAGCATGTGTTCGGATCTTCCTGGTGGCGTACGCGCCGGGTGGGCCGGTTCAGTGGGATGCGTGCTGCAGTCGGCTGTGGCGATAGCCGTAAATGGCATAGATCAGCAGGCCGGCCAGGGTCCAGCCCAGCATCAGCGGCCAGTTGGCCCTGAACGATTGCCAGAACAGGTACAGGCAGATCAGCGCGCCCAGCGTGCTGACCAGCCATACGGCCGGCACCCGGAAGCTGCGGGGCAGGTCGGGACGGGTATAGCGCAGAACAAGCACGCCGATGCAGACGGTGGCGAAGGCCAGCAGGGTGCCCATCGAGACCAGTTCGCCCAGAATGCTGACCGGAAACAGGCCGGCGGTGACGGCCGCGACGATGCCGCCGACCAAGGTCGCGACATGGGGGGTGCGGTAGCGCGGATGCACCTTGCTCATGGCGCGCGGCAGCAGGCCATCCTGCGACATGCTGAAGAAGATGCGCGAGGTTCCCAGCAGCATCACCAGGATCACCGAGCTGAGGCCTGCCAGAGCGCCGAAGGACACGACGGCCCGCAACCACAGCAGTTCGGGGTGCGCTTCCAGCGCGGTGGCGACCGGCTGGGCGGTATTGAGGCTCAGATACGGCGCGATCCCGGTCAGGGTCAGTGACATGGCGATATACAGCACGGTGCAGATCACCAGCGAACCGAGAATGCCGATCGGCAGGTCGCGCTGCGGATTGCGTGCTTCCCCGGCGGCGGTGGAGACCGCATCGAAACCGATATAGGAGAAGAACACCAGCACCGCGGCGCGGAAAATGCCGCCGACGCCGAACTGGCCCGGACCTTGGGAGGGGGGGATGAACGGGTGCCAGTTGGCGGTGTTGATATAGCGCAGCGAAAAGATCAGGAACAGGGCGATCACCAGCAGTTTGATCGACACGATGATGCTGTTGACCAGGGATGACTGGGTGATGCCGGCATAGCACAGCGCGGTCAGCGCCGTGACAATGAGGACTGCCGGCAGATTCAGCCAGGCGCCGGTGGTTTCAAGATGATGGCCGTTGACGAAGGTCAGCGGGGCCTGCGACAGATAACCCGGCAAGGCCAGTGAGATATGCAGCCAATGGCCGATGATGCCCAGGCATTCATTGAAATAACCTGACCAGCCGGCAGCGACGCTGGCCACGGCGAAGAGGTATTCCAGCACCAGATTCCAGCCGATGAACCAGGCGACGATTTCGCCCAGGGTGGCATAGGCGTAGGCATAGGCACCGCCGGAAACCGGAATCATCGCTGCGAACTCGGCATAGCAGAGCGCGGACAACGCACAGGCAATGCCGGCGACAATAAAGCTGAGGACCAGAGCAGGGCCGGCGTGTTCGGCGGCCGCCTGGCCGGTGATCACGAAAATGCCGGCGCCGATGACGGCACCGATGCCCAAGGTGATCAGATGGCGCGCCGTCAGCACACGCTTCAGGGACGTCGTCCCCTCACCGGCGGGGGCAGCCCCGTGATCTGCCGAGGACCCGATCGCGTGCGTCGCGAACAAGCGCTTCAACATTTTCCCCTCCCGTTAAGAAACGACTACGGCGTCGGCCGGATGGCAGCGCACATCCACACTCTATAGGTGCGGTAGCCATGAACCATAGCTGAGCGACTGAAGTGGTACAAGTCCAAACCGACTATCATGAGGGCTTTGCACCAAAGCGCCGCAAGCCATGTACCCATTGCACCCAGATACACTCGAAGACCAGCTGGTCGCCTTTCGCAAGGCCTGCCCTGCGCAGGCCGGTCTGGCGGACATCTTTCTTGAATTCCTGCGCGAGACGCCGCAGGCTTTTCTGCGCGAGCACGCCGCTGCGCATTTCACCGGCTCGGCCTGGCTGCAGCATGCCGATGGCGAACAGGTGCTGTTGATGCATCATCGCAAGCTGGATCGCTGGCTGCAGCCGGGTGGACATGCCGATGGGGATTCCGATCTGCGGGCCGTAGCCTTGCGCGAGGCTACCGAGGAGACCGGGCTGCAGGGCTTGCAGGTCGAATCGCGGATCTTCGATCTGGACCGGCACTGGATTCCTGCTCGCGGCACGGAGGCCGGGCATTGGCACTATGACGTGCGCTATCGGGTCACGGCTCCAGCTGGGGCAGAAGTGCGGGGCAACGAGGAATCGTTGGCCTTGCGCTGGTTCCAGGCTGAGGCCGTGATGGCCGAGCCGGACTGGGATGCATCCCTGCGGCGGATGGCGCGACGCGGCCTGGAATGGCGCGATGCATGAGCCCTTGCAGGTGACGGCTCCGGCCTGGACGGCTGATGATCAGGCCTGGATGCGTCGCGCACTGGCCCTGGCCGAGCATGCCCGCGATGCCGAGCAGGAAGTGCCGGTCGGCGCGGTGCTGGTGCGGGACGGACAGCTGCTGGGCATGGGCTGGAACCGCAACATCATCCTGCATGATCCTACGGCGCATGCCGAAATCCAGGCCCTGCGGGCGGCCGGCGAGGCAGTAGGCAATCATCGTTTCAATGACGCCACCTTGTATGTGACGCTGGAGCCTTGCGCGATGTGCGCGATGGCGATGGTGCACGCGCGGCTGGCACGGGTGGTCTATGCCGCCGCCGATCCCAAGACGGGTGCGGCCGGCAGCGTCTTCGATCTGCTGGGCTCGGACCGGCACAATCATCGCATCGTGGTGGAGGGTGGCTTGCTGGCCGATGAGGCCAGCGTCATGTTGCGCGATTTTTTCCGCGCCCGCCGCCGCAAGTCCGTCCCGGCTGCGCCATCGCAGGCGCTGGATGGTGACGAAGCCTGAAATTGGAGGCAGCCGGGGAGGGCCGTATTGGCCGAGGCCTGATCAGCGTCCGCGCAAGGGGAGGCTCACTCCAGGTGCGGCAAGTTGTCTGAAAATGCCGGCCGAGAGTAGGGTCAGTGCCGCCAGCGTCAGTACCGTCCAGTGAAAGGCCACCACATAGGCTGCCGCGGCGGCGCCCGGCAGATACAGGCTCATCAGTACCGAGGCTGCCGCAATGCCGAAGCTCATCGACAGATACTGGGCCGTCGAGGCCATCGAAGAGGCCATTGCGGCGTGTCGGCGATCCAGGTCGACGTAGATCAAGGTGTTCATCGAGGTGTACTGCACGCCCATGAAGGCGCCATAGACGAACATCAGGCTGCCGATCACCCAGGCCGAGGTGCTTGATCCCAGCAGGCCGAAGCCGAGCAGGATCAGCACCACGCACAAGGCATTGCCGGTCAGCAGCCGGCGATAGCCCAGCCGGTCCAGCAGCGGAGCGACCATCCATTTGGCGGCGATCGAACCGGCGGCCTGGGGCAGCATCATCAGGCCGGCCTGCAGCGGGCTCCAGCCGCAGCCGACCTGCAGATAAATAACCACCAGAAGATACATGCCGGATACCCCCAGCCGGGTAAACAGATTGCCGGCCAGCGAGATCCGCACCGTAGGCAGCTTCAGCAGGCGCAGATCGGCGACTGGGTGCTCGATGCGCCGGCCGTGCCAGACATACAGCGTGCCGCAAAGCAGGGCAGTGAGCAGGCTGGCCGACAAGGCCGTGGCACTGGCACGATGGTCGGTCAGCTGTTCCGAGGCATACAGCAGCAAGGCCGAGGCCGAGGCGAACAGTACAAAGCCCGAAAGATCAAAACGCTCGCCGCGATCCCCTCGATAATCCGGCATCGCCCGCCGGTTCAGCCAATAGCCGGCCATGCCTACCGGGATATTGATCAGAAAGATCCATCGCCAATGGGCGAATTGCACCAGCAGGCCGCCCAGCAAGGGGCCGATGACCGAGCCCAGCAGGCCGACGGTGGCGACCATGCTCATCGACCGCACGAAATCCTTGCGATCCACGGTCCGCGCCAGCACGTAACGTCCCACCGGCATCAGTGCCGCGCCGCCCAGACCCTGCACGATACGTGCCAGTATCAGCCCGGTCAGGCTGGTGGCGCAGCCGCACAGCAACGAGCCCAGGCTGAAGATTGCCAGCGCGCCGGCAAACACCTGGCGAGTACCGAAGTGGTTGCACAGCCAGGGACTGGCGGGTATGAAAATCGCCAGCGTCAGCACATAACTGGTCAGCGCCCCGCGCATATCCAGTGGCGACACCTTCAGCGCCTCGGCCATCGCGGGCACGGCGGTATTGACGATGGTGGTATCCAGCGACTGCATGAAAAAACCGGCGGCAATCAGCCACAGCAGGCGTCGCAGGGCGGCATCGGGCAGCGACGGCGACTCGGTGGCGGTCTGAAAGGCGGGGGAGGGTGAAGCCGGCATGGTCGTCTATCATAACCTGTGTCGATCAGGCCGGGATGGCTGGTCGCTGAAGGCCATGCCGATGCCTGGCTCGAGCCGGCTTCGTGCGCCAGTCTACGCATCATTGGCGGATATCCGGGACTGTACCGATGCGGCAGCCGGTGTTGCGATCCTGCCGGGAGCATGTCGTCCGGTCCGGTCCGACGTCTTCCGTCATGGCAGAAGCTATCCTCGACGGCCTGGTTCCGGCTGGCGGATCTACTTTCTGTCCGTTGATGGCGAGCTTGCACTGGTCTTTGCGGCCGAGCTGGTGAAGTCCGGCTGCGGCGGGTTGTTGCGGCCGAGGTCAGGGAAGGAATCCGGGGCCTCGGTGTAAACTGCCGCCATGACGACAGCTTCCCCCGATTTCATGCCCAACGCCCCCGTCACCACCGAGCCTGGATCTGCCGATCCGCAGGTCTTGCAGCAGCGACTGATCGCTTTGCGCCAGCAGCTGGACGATGCCAGCCATCGTTACTACGTGCTCGATGATCCGACCCTGCCCGATGCTGACTATGATCGGCTGCTGCGTGAGCTTGAAGCGATCGAGCGCGTTCATCCCGAGTGGGTGACTGCCGATTCGCCGTCACAGCGCGTCGGCAGCAAGCTGATCGGCGGTTTCGCCGAAGTCCGTCATGCGGTGCCGATGCTGTCGCTCAACAATGCTTTCGAGCAGGAGGGTGATACCGATCGTGAGCGCTATGTCGAAGTGGCCGATTTCGTCCGTCGTGTCGAGTCCGCGCTGGACCGCTCGCAGCCAGTGTTTTCGGTGGAGCCCAAGCTGGATGGGCTGGCCATCAGCCTGCGCTATGTCGATGGGCAATTCGTCGGCGGCGCCACTCGTGGCGATGGCGAGACCGGCGAGGATGTCACCGCCAATCTGCGCACCATCCGCTCGATTCCCCTGAAACTGCGCGGCGAAGGCTGGCCCAGGCGGCTGGAAGTGCGTGGCGAAGTGGTGATGCTGCGCAAGGATTTCGACCAGTTCAACGCGGCTGCCCTGGAGCGTGGTGAAAAGCCGCTTGCCAATCCCCGCAATGGTGCCGCCGGTTCACTGCGGCAGCTGGACCCCGCGGTGACCGCGCGTCGTCGGTTGAGCTTTTTCGCCTATGCGGTGGGTCAGGTCGAGGACGGCGATCTGCCGGCCACTCATTCGGCGACCTTGCAGCAGCTGCGTGAATGGGGTTTTCCGGTGTCGCCCGAAGTCGCCACGGCCAAGGGCTTCGAGGGGCTGCTGGCCTATTTCCGGCGGATCGGTGCCGAACGGGATCAGCTGCCTTACGATATCGATGGCGTGGTCTACAAGCTGGACGATTATGCCGGCCAGCAGGCCATGGGCTTCGTGGCCCGTGCGCCTCGCTGGGCTATCGCCCACAAGTTCCCGGCCCAGGAGCAGAGCACCCGGGTACTGGCCATCGAGATCCAGATCGGTCGCACCGGCGCAGCGACACCGGTGGCGCGGCTGGAGCCGGTCTCGGTCGGTGGGGTGGTGGTCACCAATGCCACCTTGCACAATGCCGACCAGGTGGCGCGACTGGATGTGCGCGTCGGTGACAGCGTCATCGTGCGTCGCGCCGGGGACGTGATTCCCGAGGTGGTGCGGGTCATTCCCGAGCAGCGCGTGGCCGATACCCAGGTCTGGGCCATGCCTCGCCACTGCCCGGTCTGCGGTTCGGCGCTGCTGCGGGAAGACGGCGCGGCAGCCTGGCGCTGCAGTGGCGGCCTGTTCTGCCCGGCGCAGCGCAAGGAGGCGCTGATCCATTTCGCCTCGCGACGCGCCATGGATATCGAAGGTCTGGGCGAGCGTTTCGTCGATGCGCTGGTGGAATTCGATTACGTCAAGACGCCGGCCGATCTTTACCATCTGCAGCTGCAGGATCTGCTGGACATGAAGCGGCGAGCCGACGAGCGCGACGGCAGCACGCCTGAAACGGTCAGGAGCGGCAAGATCGCGACCCGTTGGGCCGAGAATCTGCTGGCCGGTATCGACGGCAGTCGTCATACCAGTCTGTCGCGCTTCCTGTTCGCGCTCGGAATCATGCATATCGGCAGCAACACGGCGAAGACTCTGGCCGATTGGCTGGGCAGCCTGGAGCGTATCCGGACCCAACCCGAGGCGATATTGCGTCTGCTGCCGGATATCGGCACCGAGGTGGCGCGCTCGATCGCCGGATTCTTCCAGCAGGAAGGCAATCAGCAGGTGGTTGACCGTCTGCTGGCCGCGGGTATCCGCTTCAACGACGAAACGACGCCGGATCCGCGCCTGCGTGAGCGTCTGGGTCTTTCGGCCTTGTTGAATGGCGCGGGCATCGCCAAGCTTGGGCCGAAGAGCGTAGAGCTGCTGGTTCGGCATTTTTCCAGTCTGGAGGCGATCCAGGCCGGTGGCTACAACCACTGGCTGACGGCAGGCGTGCCTGCGGCAGCGGCCAAGGCGCTGGAAACGCGGCTGGCCGATCGGGGCGGTCTGGAAGCCTTGCAGCAGGCGGAGCAGGCGATGCACGCCCTGCTGGCGGCGATTCCGGCATCGGCCAAGGTGGCAAGCCTGCCCCTGGATGGCATGAGTTTCGTGCTGACGGGTACGCTGCACTCCATGTCCAGGGATCAGGCACGGGAAAGGCTCGAAGCCTTCGGCGCCAAGGTGTCCGGCTCCGTCTCGAAAAAGACCTCCGTGGTGGTGGCAGGCGAGGCGGCCGGCTCCAAGCTGGACAAGGCCACCGAACTGGGCCTCGAGATCTGGGACGAGGCCCGGTTGCAGGCCTTTCTCTCCGAGCAGGGCGTATCGGCATGAAGGTGGTGCATCCGATGATGGCGGATCGTCATCAGGCCATGCGTCTGCGGGCGCGTGTCTATGCGCGTCTGCGTGAGTTTTTTGCGGCGCGGCAGGTCGTCGAGGTGGAAACCCCGATCCTGTCCGAGGCCGGCAATACCGACCCGAACATCCAGAGCTTTGTCACCCGTTTCGAGGGGCCTGTCGGCGCGGGGCGCCGCGAGCGTTGGCTGCGGACCTCGCCGGAGTTCCCGCTGAAGCGTCTGCTGGCGGAAGGCTTTGGCGACTGCTACGAGCTGGGCCGGGTCTTTCGCAACGGCGAGTCCGGTCGTCGCCACAATCCCGAATTCACCATGCTGGAGTGGTATCGCGTGGGCTGGGATCATCTTCGATTGATCGATGAGACGGTTGAGCTGGTGCAGCACCTGCTGCAGGCCGAAGGCCGGCAGACAACAGTGCGGCGGTACAGCTATCGCGACTTGTATCGCGAGGTGCTGGACCTGGATCCCTGGGAGGCCTCCGAATCCGAGTTGCAGGCGCCGCTGGCGTCATTCGGCATCGATCCGGAGGGGCTGCTCCGCGATGACTGGCTGGATCTGCTGATGACCCATTGCATCGAGCCTTGGATGGATCCGCACGGCATTCTGGTGGTACATGATTTCCCGGCCAGCCAATGCGCGCTGGCCAGGGTCCGGTCCGGTGCGCCCCCTCTGGCCGAGCGTTTCGAGCTGTATCTCGGGCGCAGAGAGCTGGCCAACGGCTATCACGAGCTGAATGATCCGCAGGAGCAGGCGGCCCGTTTCGAGCGCGACAATGCACTGCGTCGCCGGCGTGGTCAGCCCGAGGTGCCTGTCGATCAGCGCTTGCTGGACACCTTGGCCGCCATGCCGGACTGCGCAGGGGTGGCGCTGGGTATCGAGCGTCTGCTGATGCATGTAGCCGGAGCCGAAGCCATCGGTCAGGTGCTGGCCTATGATTTCGGGGCGGCCTGAATCGCCGAGATGGTTTGCGGGCCGTCGCCGAACGTTGCGCGCGGTGGATGCCTGCCGGGCCGATGCCGACTGGACAGCGGCATGCCCTGGGGTACGCGAATAAAGGAATTGCAATGTGCTGCGCAGTCAGCCTGTACGTCGCCGCATGGATGTCGCTGCGGGTGCCGGCTGCCGCACAGAGGATGTTCGCGTCCATGATCGCAACCTGCCATTGACGGATTCAGGTCCGGGTCCGCAGACTGGGCATCGTTCCCCTGAAGAGTAGCGTTCATGAAACCCAGTGCCGCCGGTATCGTTCTTGTCGTGGTCGGAATCCTGTTTCTGCTGCGCAATTTCGGATTCGACCTGCATATCGGGCAATTGCTGAGCACCTGGTGGCCGCTGATCCTGATCGTGGTCGGCGTCGGCATGCTGTTCAAGGACCGGTCGCGCGGCTGATCGCTGCGGACTGATCCGGTGGGCATGCCGGCCGACGCCGGCGTGCAGCCGGGCATGCGCACCCCGGAAAAGCTGTCGCTGGCTTCGTCGTGGATGGTGATCAGGGACGTCGCGGCGAGTGCCCGATCAGGGGCCATGGCGGCACGCAGGCCGCAGGAGTCGGACGCATGCCGGTCTTGGTTTTGGATGCCACGCCGCGGACAGTGGCCGCCCCGCCGGTCGGGCCGCCGGCCTTCAGGCGCGCCGACCGGTCTGGCCGGACGGATCCTCAGCCGATGGATCCGCGCGGCCGTGAAAATGCATGGCTGTCGCAGGAGTATCCGCGATTTGCTCGCCCAGGGCAGGTGGCTCAGAAGTTGGCGCTGAAGGCCACGCTGACGAAGTCGTGATCGATCAAGGTGTCGTAGGGATCATTGCCGAGCCAGTTGCTGTAGTTGACGGCGATCGAGTACCGGCGGTGGCTGGCGGCCAGACCCAGAACGATCAGTTTGCGGCCCTGGACCAGTTGGTAGTCAGGCGAATAGCCGTGCATGTCCTGTCCCCACTGCAGGCTCGGTGACAAGGTCCAGTGGCCCGGCAGGCTGTAGTTCAGCTGGCCGCGAAGGCGATAGGCCCAGGCTTGGCGGGTGAAATAGCCCTTGGCCAGGCAGCCCTGCGGATTCTGTACCGCCGAACAGGTGCCGTCGGAATACTGCGGAGAATAGCCCCAGGCAAATCCACGACCATAACGTGCTTGGGACAGAGGGGGCAGATTGGTATGGGTCCAGACCAGTTCGCCCATGGCCATGCTGCTGTCAGCGCCCAGGATTCGCCCGAAGCTTCGCTTGAAATTGAACTGGACCTGGGTCTTGTCGAAGCGGTCATAGCCGCGCAAGGTATCACCGGGACTCAGGTTGGCCATCCGGTTGCCGATGGGGCCGCCGTCGCGTGTCAGCGCGGCGAACATGTCCGCGGTATTGAGCTGCACGGGCAGGTTGCTCGTATAGGACGCTTCGCCGGCGAGGCGCCACTTGTTGATCGTGGTTACCGCCGAGAGGCCGGCGATATGGATGTCGTTGGGGAATTCCCAGAATTCAGTGATGCTGGAGAGCTTGGCTGACAAGGCCGCATAGGCGGCAGGCACGCCGGCAGCTTCCAGTTTGGCGATGACACTGTTGTTCTGGGTGGCCGGATTCTCCGTCGTCGCATCCAGCAGGGGGCTGCGCGAATTGATATTCATGTAGTAGCCGCCAAAGGTGGTATGCGCGGCTTCCCAGGTGTAATGGGTGGCCAGGCCCCATTGCCCGCTGTTGCGGCCCTGGATGCGTCGCCCACCCGGAAGGATGGCGCCGATCGAGTTCATGTAGCCGTCGCTCAGCCAGGTGCCCGCGCCCTTGGAGTAGGCATTGAGCGGGTAATAGGCATTGCTCTGGATTCCGCTGCAGCTCTGGTCGATGCCCAGGTCGGTACTGCTGAAAAAAGTACCGCAGGGGTCATATTCCGAGGGGCGCCATTTCCACTGGTAAAACATTTCGACACTGAGGTCATCGTTGACTGACCACTTGCCCCACAGCATTTCCACCGGCAACTGGGCTTCTGTGGCAGCATCGGTGCCGGGACGGTGCAGGGTGGTGTAGTCGATCGGATTGATCTGGTTGAGGTTCTGCACAAACATGTCCTCGCCCCAGCGCACCGTCTGGCGCCCCAGCCGCAGATCCAGACCGTTGCTGCCACCCAGATCGAAATGGCCGTACAGATAGGCATTGAGCAGCATGAAACCGGAAAACTTGTTCGACCGGTCGAAACCGTGATCGCTCAGCGGCTGATCGGCGGCAAAGCCGCTGGCTGAATTGCCCTGAGGCACTTCGTGGTTTTTCTGGGTAGCGTCATACCAGGTGCGGGCACTGACATCGAAGCCGAACTGGTGCCAGGACATGTCCAGACTGCTGACGATCTTGAACAGGCTGCTGTAGACATCGCCTTTGCCGTAGTTCAGGTTGCCGTCGTCGGCCGTGTCGGCGCCATCGCCTCCCTTGGGCTTGCCTTCCGAATTGAAACCCTTGCCGATCAGGTGTCGGGAGCGTCCGCTGGTGCGGATGCCGGTGCCGGCGACGACGCGCGACTTCCATACCCCTTTGATCTCGTCGCCATCAAGCTGGAAATCCACTGCATGGACAGGCATGGCCGAGGCGACAAGCAGGGCGCCGCACAGCGCGGTACGAGGGGCGGGGAAGGAGCGGGTTGATGCCATGGCGTGCCGGTCGATAAAAAAGGTCGGCCGGCGTTTATAACATTTTATTTAGCTTTTGTGTAAAGTGGCTGTTCGGACGGCTGGCGGTAGATGTCGCCCGCCATCGATCCGCCGAACCGGCGGGTCGCTTCATCCCCATGCCGGACCGCAGGGAGGCCCTGTCAGGGTCGGTCCGGACGATTTGAACATTGAGCAGGTTTGTATATCCGATGAGTGCTGTAGGTTCTCCGGCCGTGCCCCATGACTTGGCACGAAATGACGCAAAGACCCTGATCCTGTCGGCGCTTGGTGGTGCTCTCGAGTTTTACGATTTCGTGGTATTCGTGTTTTTCACCAAGGTGCTGGGCCAGTTGTTCTTTCCCGCCGGCATGTCGCCCTGGCTGGCGCAGTTCCAGGTATTCGGCATCTTTGCCGCAGGCTATCTTGCTCGTCCGCTGGGAGGCGTGGCGATGGCTCATTTCGGTGACCGCCTTGGGCGCAAGCGGATGTTTTCGCTCAGCGTGCTGCTGATGGCGCTGCCCACCTTGTGCATCGGCTTGTTGCCTGACTACGCCCGTGCCGGGGTGGTGGCACCGCTGCTGCTGCTGCTGCTCAGGGTGCTTCAGGGCGTGGCCATCGGCGGCGAGATGCCTGGCGCCTGGGTCTTCGTGGCCGAGCATGCGCCGCGCCGCAGCGTCGGGTTCGGACTCTCCAGTCTGACCTGCGGCATCACGGCCGGCATTCTGATGGGCTCCTTGATGGCCGCCTGGATCAGTCACCATTTCAGCAATGGCGACATTCATCGCTATGCCTGGCGCATTCCGTTTCTGCTGGGGGGCGTATTCGGCCTGCTCAGTGTCTGGATGCGGCGCTGGCTGAGCGAGACGCCGGTGTTCGAGGCCATGCGCGCCAATCGTGAATTGTCCGAAGGACTGCCGCTCAAGCAGGTCGTGGTCGGACATGGGCGGGGCATCGCCATCAGCATGCTGGTCACCTGGTTGCTGACGGCGGCCATCGTGGTACTGATCCTGATGACGCCGACCCTGGTTCAGACAGCTTTCCATCTGCCGGCGGCCGAGGCTTTCACCGGCAGCAGTCTGGCGGCGGCCTGCCTGATGGTAGGCACCCTGGTCTCGGGCTGGTTCGTTGATCGCCTGGGACGCCCCTTGACCATGGCCCTGTTTCTGGTCGCGTTGATCGTGATGAGCAAATGGCTGTTTCTGGACCTGCAGGCGGGTGGTCAGCATTTTCTGCTGCTGTATGCCTTGACGGGTCTTTCGGTGGGCGTGGTCGGCGTGGTACCGGCCGTGATGGTGGCGGCCTTTCCCGCGGCGATCCGTTACTCAGGCATCGCCTTTGCCTACAATCTGGCCTATGCCTTGTCAGGTGCTGTGACACCGCCCCTGATTGCCTCGCTCAGCAAGATCTATGGCCCGATGGCGGCGGCGAACTACGTGATCGGGGTGGCGGTGCTCGGCCTGGTGACGGCCGTGTATCTGGCCTGTAGCCGCCGGCGCGATTTCGAGCGCTGATCTATCGCGATTCAAGGCCGGGCTGTCAGCCCGGCCTTGTGTTGCGTACTTTGGCGCGAGGGCCTATCGCCTTTGTCGAGGCATGGGATGCTCATCGGCGCGCCAAGACCCCGGTTTGCCGGCTGCACCTGGTGGAAAGCGATTTTTTCCTGCGGTGGGCGGGTGGCTTTTCGCCCGCGTGCATCCAGGGGCGCGGCATCAGGAAAAATTCGGTATCTGCAAGATCTTTCAGAAGTCTCTCGGTGCCGATCGGTTGGGGCGGAGGCGGTCGAGCGCGACCGGCCTGCAGCGCGTTCAGAAATCCAGTTCGCGGGCGGCGCAAAGATAATCCACCATCGGCGCCAGAGCCTGGTACTGCTCGATGAGCCAGGGCAACAGCTCTGCGGAGCAGGCCAGCGACTCGTCAAATTCGCGGCCGGCCGCGAAATGCTTGCGCTTGAGATCCTCGATCAGCTCATGGTCCGGGTCATAGCCGCGCGGCGGGCGTTTCAATGATTCACCCCAGAACACAAAGCGCTGTCTGAAATCCACGTTGTGGGTGGCCCGCTTCCAGGCCGCCGGATTGTCGGCGATGAATTCACGCAGAGACTTCAAGGTTGGCGGTTCGGGGCTCCAGATGCCGGCGCCGGCAAAGCAGTCGCCGGGTTGCAACTGTACATAAAAGGACGGCGCCTGAATCTGGCGATGGCGCTCATGGAAAAAGCGTGCGCCCTGCCAGGTTTTGTAGGGATCCTTGTCATGGGCGTAGCGGGTATCGCGGTGAATCCGGAACAGCGAGCCGCCTACCTTGCGTGGATCGGCACGGAAATGTGGACTGATCGCGGCCAAGGGTACCTGCAGATCCACGATCAGGCGCTGGAACGGCTCGCGGAGATGGCGCTCATACTCGTCCTTGTGCTGGTGGAACCACTCGCGCTGATTGTGGCGTTCCAGACGGCTGAGGAACTGGAAACTGGCGGGGCTGAAATACGGTGTGGCCATGTATCTTCTCAATCAATCGGTCAGGCAATCGGCAGGGATAGGTCTTCGCCCAGGGACTCGCCCCAGACCTGCAGCTGATCCAGCAGCAGTTGATCGGCAGGGGCGGTACGCTCCTCGCGCAAGCTTGCGATCCGCTGGAAATACTCGGCCAGGCTGAGCTCGACCGTGGGGCTGCGTCCGCTCAGTCGGTCCTGAAGGAAAGCCCTCCAGCGGGCCGTTTCCTCGGCGGAAAGCGTTTCCGGCCAGTTGCGGGCCCGGTAACGGAACAGCAATTCGGGATAGCGCGGATCCTTGAATGCGGAGGCCAGTCCGGCCAGTGCCTCCGGCGGACTGGTACGGACCTTGACCAGCAAGGGCTTGTCTGCGCGTGCGGCGAAACCGTCATAGAGGGCCAGTTCGGGATCGCCGGCTGGCGGGAAGTCCGAGGCATGGCCGAAAATGTCGCGGACCTTGCTGACGAGGTCCGGGGCCCGGCGCAGCTTCTCCAGATGGGCGAGCTGGATGTCCGGATTCAACTGCAGTCGCTCGAGATCGACCGGCCGCAACACCGACATGGGTGCCAGCGCCGGTGCGCGATTGCTGCGCAAGGTGCGCAGCGGCACGCGCTCGATGCCCTCGGGAAGATCGGCGCGGGCGACAAAGACGCGGTCGGCAATGCTCTGGGCATCCAGTGCCAGCCAATCATCCGGATCATGGTCTAGGTCGTAGATGATCATCTCGCCCGGGCGGGAGGGGTGCTCGGCCAACGGCACGATGATGGCCAGACAGTGACGACTTGCGGGATAACGTGACGAGATATGGACCAGCGGCGTCATCGCGATCGGATCCAGCAGTGACTGGACCTGTTGTTTGCGGCGCAGCTGGTAATACCAGTCCCACAATCGAGGTTGCCGCTGGCGGATCAGCTGCGCCAACCCGATCAGCGCCCGCACGTCCGACAGCGCGTCATGGGCCTGCGCCTGTTCCAGTGCATTGGCTGTTGCCAGCTGCTCCAGCTTGAAGCTGGGCGCGCCGTCTTCGCGGCTCGGCCACTGAATCCCGTCGGGTCGCAGTGCCTCGCACATCCGGACCAGATCGATCAGATCCCAGCGCGCATTGCCATGCTCCCATTCGCGGGCATATGGATCGAAGAAATTGCGATAAAGCAGTTGCCGGGTGACTTCGTCATCGAAGCGCAACGAGTTGTAGCCGACGCCGCAGGTTCCGGGCCGGCCCAGCTGTTCCTGCACCCGCGCAGCGAATTCGGCTTCACGGATGCCTTCGCGTGCCGCCAGCTGCGGCGTGATCCGGGTGATCAGGCAGGCCTCGGGATGCGGCGGCATGTCCTTCGGCGGCAGGCCGTAGAACATCACCGGTTCTTCGATGATGTTCAGCTCCATGTCGGTGCGGATACCGGCGAACTGCACAGGGCGGTCACGCCTGGGGTCGGCACCGAACGTCTCGTAGTCGTGCCAGAAGAAAGTCGGCTCAGTCATGCCGGAATGATGGCATGACTGCCGGCTTCCTTCATCCGCTGCGGGCGGAGGTGCTTCCATCGGCCTTGATGGCAGCCGTCAGACGCGGGCCTGTCTGCCGGCGCCACCAACCTCTGCTGCCGGATTTTCCGGGGCGCGACACATCGATGGCTTGCCCGGCCAGTGGTGGCGGCACTCGCCATGTCTTTGCCGATTTGCGGCAGATGCTGGCCTGCGTCTTGCGATTGCGGTCCCGGGAACCTTTGTCAACCCGTGACTCTCGCATGTGGATTTATGCAACTCATGGATTCAATGGTGCCAGGAGTGGTGTCTGATGAGGGCTTTCGTGACCACTCTGCCGCTGTCCGGGCTGGCATCCAGCAGCGGGACTGAACGAGTGGCGACCAGGATGGCGCAGGCTGATCTGCTGCTGTGCCGTTTTCTTGACGAGGCGTTGATCCCCTGCGTGATCGATGAGGGGGCCCGTCTGACAGGCTGTCGGCCCGCATCGACACTGGACGGGCACCTTGCTGGTACTGTTCGGGCGGGCCTGCCTGCACGATGCATGATGGCACCGGCGCCTGGCGGTGGCGGTGTCCGCTCCGTAGCCCATGGACGCAGCTGGCTGATCTGCTCGCGAACAAGTCGGCGAGTGTCTCGCCGTACTGTAGCCGGCTGTAGTGACCGGTCTTGTCGGCCCGGGCTGTCGGTTCGCTCCTGAATCCGTCAAGCGATGAGTGCTCGAGGGTCAAGCTGGTTTAGAATGACGGGCTGCCCGGAGGACTGAATGCGCTCGCACAATGACGACAACCTGATCTGGATCGACCTGGAAATGACCGGTCTGGATACCGACAACGACTCCATTCTGGAAATTGCCACCATTGTCACTGACAAGGAGCTGAATATCCTTGCCGAGGGTCCGGTGTTTGCGATCAGTCACGAGCTGGCACGACTGGAGGCCATGGATGCCTGGAATGTCGGGCAGCACAGTCGTTCCGGACTGTGGCAGCAGGTGCTGGACTCCACTACCGGCCATGCCGAAGCCGAGCAGGCCACCCTGGAATTTCTGCGGGAATGGCTGAGTTCCGGCGCTTCGCCGATGTGCGGCAACTCGATCTGCCAGGATCGTCGTTTCCTGCATCGGCAGATGCCGCGACTTGAGCGCTTCTTCCATTACCGAAATCTGGATGTCTCCACGGTCAAGGAACTGGCGCGACGCTGGGCTCCCGAGGTGGCGGCCGGCATTCGCAAGACCTCGGCCCACACCGCCTTGTCCGATATCCGTGACTCCATCGACGAGCTGAAGTACTACCGAAGCTTCATGGGTGTGCTGGGCGGCCAGTCGCTGTGAGCGATCCGGCCTGGGACAACAGCCCCTCGATGGATTGCGGTGGCCGCGTGGTGGTGCTGGATCGCCCTTGCGTGGTCGGCATCGTCAATGTCACGCCGGATTCGTTCTCGGATGGTGGGCGCTTCGATTCCCTGGACAAGGCCGTGGCCCATGGACTGGCTCTGGCCGAGGCTGGCGCCGGCATGCTGGACATCGGCGGCGAGTCGACCCGTCCGGGTGCACCGGCGGTTTCGCTGGATGAAGAGCTTTCCCGGGTGATTCCGGTGATCGAGGCCCTGGCCGCGCGCTGCTCCCTGCCATTGGCGATCGATACCCACAAGCCCGAGGTGATGCGCGCCGCGGCTGCGGCGGGCGTCGGCATGATCAACGACATCTATGCCTTGCGCCGCGAAGGCGCTTTGGAGGCCGTCGCCGACCTGGGCCTGCCGGTATGCATCATGCACATGCAGGGCGAGCCCGGCACCATGCAGCAGGCTCCGGATTACAGCGATGTGGTTGGTGAAGTGCAGCGCTTTCTGGCCGAGCGACTGCTGGCATGCGAGTTTGCTGGCATCGACAAGCGCAAGGTACTGGTCGATCCAGGCTTCGGTTTCGGCAAGTCGGTGGAGCACAATCTGCAGTTGCTGAGCCATTTGCAGCAATTTCAGGATATGGCGGGTGGTCTGTATGTCGGTCTTTCACGCAAATCCGTGCTGGGTGCGGTGACCGGTCGTGCGGCGCCCGCGCAACGGGCGGCGGCTTCGGTGGCGGCGGCACTGATCGCTGCGCAGCGTGGTGCACGCTGGATCCGGGTTCATGACGTGGCCGAAACCGTGGATGCGCTGGCGGTGTGGGCAGCGGTAGCCGGACATGATCGCGCCGCAGCCAGTGTTTCGACCCGGCCGGCCGCACCGGTGTGGCCGGATGATGATTGATCCGCGCACGCTGCGCGATCAGGGACGACGAGTAGAATGAAATCATGACTTCACGCAAATACTTTGGTACCGACGGCATTCGCGGTCTGGTCGGACAATGGCCTATTTCGGCCGATTTCATGTTGCGCCTTGGACGCGCCGCCGGCATCGTGCTGGCCCGTCATGGCGGCCGGCAAAAGCCGGTGGTGGTGATCGGCAAGGACACCCGCGTGTCCGGCTACATGTTCGAGTCCGCGCTGGAGGCCGGACTGGTCGCCGCCGGCGTGGATGTGCGTCTGCTTGGACCGATGCCGACACCGGCGGTGGCTTTTCTGACCCGCTCGCTGCGGGCCGATGCCGGCATTGTCATCAGCGCCTCGCACAATCCGCACCATGACAACGGCATCAAGTTCTTCTCGGCGGCCGGCGAAAAGCTGTCCGACGCGCTGGAGCTGGAGATCGAGGCCGAAGTCGATGCCGACTTTGCCACGGTCGCTTCGGAGCAGCTGGGCAAGGCCGTGCGTATCGACGATGCGGTTGCCCGTTATGCCGAATTCTGCAAGGCCACCGTCGCCGAGGACTTCAGTCTGCGCGGCCTGAAACTGGTGTTGGACTGCGCTCATGGCGCGACCTATCAGGTTGCGCCCAAAGTGTTCCGGGAACTCGGAGCCGATGTCATCACCATCGGCGACCACCCCGACGGTTTCAATATCAACAACGGCGTCGGCTCGACCCATCCCGAGGCCTTGCAGCGGGCGGTGCTCGATGCCGGTGCCGATCTGGGCATTGCCTTCGATGGGGATGGTGACCGGGTCCAGCTGGTGGATCGCCATGGCATGCTGGCCGACGGCGACGACATTCTTTATGTGCTGGCCCGCCACTGGCAGCGTCTGGGTCAACTGCACGGGCCGGTGGTCGGCACCCTGATGAGCAATTTCGGATTGCAGCTGGCCTTGCGCGAAGAGGGCATCGAGCTGCTGCGCGCCCAGGTTGGTGATCGTTACGTGCTGCAACAGATGAAGGCCCATGGCAGCGTGCTGGGCGGCGAGACCTCCGGCCATGTCCTGTGTCTGGATCGTGCCACCACTGGCGACGGCATCGTTGCCGCGCTGGCGGTACTGGAGGCGCTGGTGGGGGAGGGCAAGGATCTGGCGGCCGCCCGCGGCGGACTGACCAAGCTGCCCCAGTTGATGCTGAACGTGCGGGTCGAGGGCGCCCGCGAAGCTCTGGATTCCGACATCGTGCAGAACGCCTGTGCCTTGGTCGAGGCCGAACTGGCCGGTCGCGGACGGGTGGTGTTGCGTGCCTCCGGCACCGAGCCGCTGGTACGGGTCACCATCGAGGCGGCCGATGCCGACGAAGTCGAGCGGCTTGCCCATCGGCTGGCCGAGGCGGTACAGGATGCCGCCGCCGAGCATGTTTCTTCCCTGTTGACCACGGATGCCCCATGAAGCACGTTCCCACTCTGGATATCCGCCGTTTCGACACCGACCGCGAGGCCTTCGTGGCCGAGCTCGGTGCGGCCTATCGTGAATTCGGCTTCTGCGGCATTCGCGGTCACGGCATCGATCCAGCACTGATCGATGGCGCCTATCAGGCCTTCCAGGCCTTGTTTGCCTTGCCGGATGCCGTCAAGCGGCAATACCACCTCAGCGGTGCCGGTGGTGCGCGCGGCTATACTCCCTTCAAGGTGGAGACGGCCAAGGACAGTCGCCATCCCGATCTGAAGGAGTTCTGGCATATCGGTCGCGAGATTGACCGCGGCCATGTCTATGCCGAACGGATGCCGCCCAATATCTGGCCGCCCGAAGTGCCTGCGCTGCGCGAATACGGCTACGGCCTGTACCAGGCACTGGATCAGCTGGGGCGGCGGGTGCTGCAGGCCCTGGCTCTGCATATCGAACTGCCCATCGACTTTTTCGAGGACAAGGTCCAGTTCGGCAACTCCATCCTGCGTCCGCTGCATTATCCGCCGCTGCCGGAAGGCGAGGTGCCGAATGTTCGCGCCGGCGCCCACGAGGACATCAACCTGATCACCTTGCTGGTCGGTGCCAGCGCTGCCGGTCTGGAGGTGCTGGGGCGTGATGGCGAATGGCTGCCGATCACCACCCAGGGTGATGCCATCGTGGTCAATATCGGCGACATGCTGCAGCGGCTGACCAATCATGTCTACCCCTCGACCACCCACAGGGTGGTGAATCCGCCGGGAGAAGCGGGTCGCCAGTCGCGCTATTCGGTGCCTTTCTTCCTGCATCCGAATCCCGACGTGGTACTCGATCCGCTGCCGCAGACCATCACCGCCGACAACCCGAACCGCTATCCTGAGTCCATCACCGCGCATGACTATCTGATGCAACGGCTGCGGGAAATCAAGCTGATCGCCTGAGCCGGCCAGCGCATGATCCGACCCGTCAGCCGTGCCTGGATCATGCGATTGCCCAGGACATCCCGGTAGGCCATGACTCGGGCCTTGCCTGTTTCCCGAGCATGACCCATGGCGCCGGGCCGCCTCAGGCGGCCCTGAGTCATCGCGATGGCCTTGTTGCCGATGACGTTGCCTGGCTCGGCGCAATCCCTATGCGCGTTGTTGCTGCAGCATCTGGCGGGTGACCGGGTCATGCAAGACACGATTGTCGGCCAGTCCCATGATTCATGATGTCGAATGGGCACTGGCTCCTCGGTATTTCCAGATCCACGACCAGGCTCATCCTCAATCGATGGCCAGACATTCCGGTTGAGAGGCCATCATTTCTCTGGGCTGGGACTCGCTGCGACATCGTCATGTCTGCCTGTGGCTGGACGGCGCGGCCGGTCAGGGTGGCCGGTCAGGGATGGCCGGCGGCAGGCATTTGCCGATCTGCACTTGAGCCGACACGGATTCCGCCGGTCATCACATGGTCGGGGGCGGGGCCCGATAGCGTCCGGCCTGGCCGGATGCCAGGCGCTCAGCCATCCGGTCCGGCAGCAACTTCAGCGCCGCCTTGATCAGTCGGTTGACTCGCCCCGTCACGCGTACCGACTCACCACGGTCCAATGCCTCCAGTGCCTCGGCCACAACGGCTTCGGCGCTTTGCCACATAAAGTCAGGCATCCGGTTCATCAATGCGCGCGTGCCGGTGACATCGTGGAACTCGGAGCGGGTGAAGCCTGGACACAGTGCGCAGACCGTGAGGCCCTGCGCGCGATTTTCCTGCGCAAGCGACTGCGAGAACTTGATCATGAAAGCCTTCGCCGCAGCGTACTGGGTATGTCCCGCGGTGCCCGGCGCGAAGCCGGCCAGCGAAGCGACATTGAGGATGCGGCCATGGCCGCGCGCGCGCATGCCCGGCAGCAATCTCCAGGCCAGCTCACTGGGGGCGATCACCATGACTTGCAGAAAGGCGGCATGTTCGCTCCAGTCCGGCTGCTGGTAATGCCCGGGCAGACCATAGCCTGCATTGTTGATCAGCCAGTCGACCTGCAACTTGCGGGCCCGCAGCGCGGCTTCCAGCTGCTAGGGGGCGCCGGGGTCTGCCAGATCGGCAACCAGTACCGTGGCCTGGCAGTCATGGGCCGCACGCAACTCGGCCGCCAGGGTTTCAAGTCGCGAGCCTCGCCGAGCCGTCAGGATCAGGTCGTGGCCACGAGCCGCCAGGGCCCGGGCGAAGGCCTCGCCGATCCCGGCTGAAGCGCCGGTGATCAGCGTTGAAGGGCGTAGTGCCGGCATCGCCAACTCCTTGATGGAAAAGTGGTTGATGGGCATACCAATTAGATCGATACAAGCATTTTGGCAGGTTAAAAGCTTGCCCGAAGCGGGTCTGCCACGTTAACTTCGCATATTTACCGGGCTGTGGGCGCACGATGCGTAAGAAACTTGTCGCGGGTAATTGGAAGATGCATGGCAGTCAGGCCCTGACTCGGGAGCTGTGCGCGGCCACCGCGGCAGCCAAGCCTCAGGATGTCGACGTGGTAGTGTTTCCTCCCTCGCTTTACTTGCGCGAAGCGGTGCAGGTCTTGGCTGCGGGCGGGGCGGTCGGTGTCGGTGCCCAGGATGTCAGCATCCATGCCGGGGAGGGCGCCTATACCGGCGAAATTTCGGCCGCCATGGTCGCGGATTGCGGTGCCGGCTGGGCCATCGTCGGACATTCGGAACGTCGGGCCGACTTCCGAGAAAGCGATCATGACGTCGGTCGCAAGTTCTCGGCGGCTCGCCAAGCTGGCTTGAAGCCCGTGCTCTGCGTCGGGGAGACGCATGCCGATCATGTGGCGGGCCGTACACTGGAAGTGATCGAGCGCCAATTGGCCGCCGTTCTGGATCACAATCCCATCGAAGCTTTTGTTTCGGCAGTGATTGCTTACGAACCGGTCTGGGCCATTGGCAGTGGTCTCAGTGCCACCCCGGAGCAGGCACAGCAAGTCCATGCATTTATCCGTAGCCAAATCCGGAAAAAGGATGCTAATATCTCCCCTCTGACCCGGCTGCTTTATGGCGGCAGCGTCAAGGCAGTCAACGCCGCTGAGCTTTTCGCCCAGCCGGATGTTGATGGCGGGCTCGTCGGTGGCGCTTCATTGAATGCCGAAGAATTCGCCAGTATCTGTCAGGCGGCGGGGAGACAAGACAAGCGTTAGGAATCAGGTTCGCAATGTTCGCTATCTTCAGCGTGTTCTACATCTTGATCGCAGCGTCCATGATCGTGCTGATCCTCATGCAGCGCGGTGCGGGTGCAGAAGCCGGCTCTGGCTTTGGAGGCGGAGCATCGGCGACTGTGTTCGGTGCCCGTGGTTCGTCGAATTTCCTGACCCGCGCCACCGGCGTGCTGGCCACGGCATTCTTTCTGATGAGTCTCGGCATGGGCATGTATCTGAGCCGTCACGGCGCAGGTCAGGCTTCTGACAGCAGCCTGATGTCCGCTGCACCGACAGCGGCCTCCGTGCCGGCTGCCAGCCAGCCCGCGGGCAACGGCGCCGTACCGGCCGCTACGGGTTCCTCGGCAACGCACTGACACAAGTTTCAAGCCCAGGTGGCGGAATTGGTAGACGCACTACCTTGAGGTGGTAGCGACGCAAGTCGTAGGGGTTCGAGTCCCCTCTTGGGCACCACATACCAATATCAGGACGTCCCATATAGTCCTGAATTTCCTTTGAAACCCGCTACTTAGCGGGTTTTTTCTTGCCTGCTCGTCTCATGTTGTCCCATACAATCCCATTGAAGCGCAGGCTTTGTGGGGGCATATTTGGGGGCACAAGGGCTCAATGCCCCCTACCTCGATCCCGAGATGCCCCCAGCGACGTTCGCTGATGCCCCGCAAACCCAGGCCTGCCAAGGCTTGGCGGCTGTCGGGTCTTGATGCGGTCCAGCTGGGCTTTATGCCCCCAGCCGCAGGACTTGTGCCCCCAGGCTGGTGGCGGAGATGCCCCCAATGCCATTGACCGACACTGCCGCCCGCAAGGCCGCTCCCCGTGACAAAAGCTACCGGCTGCCCGATGGGGGTGGCATGTATCTCGAGGTCATGCCCAATGGCTCCCGATACTGGCGGCTGAAGTATCGATTTGGCGGCAAAGAGAAACGGCTGGCACTTGGCGTCTATCCCGGGATCAGTTTGGCGGATGCCCGCAAGCGCAGGGAGGATGCCCGCCGGCTGCTGGCGGATGGCATTGATCCGGGTGCGGCTCGCAAGGAGGCCAAGCAAGAGGCGACCGCCGAGGCTGGCGGTGCCGTGACCTTCGAGCAAGTTGCCCGGCAGTGGCTCGCCCGCCAGGACGTGGCCGAGGTAACCGCCAACAAGAATCAATGGCTGCTCGAGGAATATCTGTTCCCATCCATCGGTCAGCGACCCATTGCGGATATCACCCCGCGGGAGCTGCTGGCGGCGCTGAGGGAGACTGAAGACAAGGGACTGCTTGAGACGGCACGCCGATCCAAGATCAAGGCTGGGCAGGTATTCCGTTACGCCATCATCGAGGGGCTGTGCGAAGCCGATCCCATGGCCAGCCTGCGCGGCGCGCTGAAGACCACACGCAATCGCCACCATGCCGCCATCACAGATCCGGTGCAGATCGGTGGCCTGATGCGTGCCATGGATGGGTTTGCCGGCACCTTCACGGTGCGCTGCGCGCTGCTGCTGTCGGCCCTGCTGTTCGTTCGCCCTGGTGAGTTGCGCAAAGCGGAGTGGGCCGAGATGGATCTGGATGGCGCGATGTGGCGCATCCCGGGCGAGAAGATGAAGATGGGTGCGCCGCACCTGGTGCCACTGTCCGAGCAGGCGCTGGCCATCTTACGGGATCTGCATGGGTTGACCGGCCATGCCCGCTATGTGTTTTCAGGCCTTCGGACCGACAGCCGGCCCATGTCCGAGAACACCGTCAACACAGCCCTGCGTGCCCTGGGCTACGACAAGGCCACGATGACGGCTCATGGCTTCCGCTCCATGGCGGCAACCCGGCTCAACGAGATGGGCTGGAACGCCGACGCCATCGAGCGCCAGCTGGCCCATGCCGAATCGAACAAGGTGCGCGATGCCTATACCAGCCAGGCACAGTACCTGCCCGAACGTCAGAAGATGATGCAGGCGTGGGCGGATTACCTGGACAGTCTCAAGGCTGGCGGCACGGTGGTGGCCTTCAAGAGCAAGGCGGGCTGATCCGGCAAAAGTGGTATTGCATCTGTGCTCGCGTCGCCGGCAGTTTCGGAGAGATTTTCCTGACCCTTATCACTTTTGCGGTGTTCCAGGTGTTCCAGGTGTTCCAGTGGCTGGGAGGTCGCACCGTTGAGCCATTTATGAGCGTCACACTTTGGAACACCTGACGTGTTCCAAGGTGTTCCAGGTGTTCCACTTTGGGCTGAAATTGGCTTTTATTGTGATGTTGGTCACGGAATGTTGGTGCTGGATCGCGCCAGCTGCCTGTGATCGGCCAGTTTGGGCCGGTTCCCGCGACGCTGGTTTGCGACCATACCACTTGGCCGGATCGGGACATCTCAAGCGGTGCGCGTCGCGCGCCGGTGCGTGAGGCGGATAGGTCGCGGCCAGCCTGGGCAGAACAGGTCGGCGTGCAAGCAGGATGGCTTGTGACCGCCGGCGAGCATTGGCTCTGATGGAGCGTGACAGGCCGTGACATTGGCGTGACATGCGGTGCCCGGCAGCAGCCGGGACCGTGACGATCCCGTGACAGAGCGTGACCGGCAGGCGGGGCTTTTTCGTGACGTCACGGAAATGGTCCCAGGGCAGCCGGCTCGCGTGCGCGTGCGTAGTGGTCCAGAAACTCCGCATGTGCTGGTGCTGGCGATCGCTGGGCCCGCTGCCTGCGGCGCTGATCCGTCGATCACTCTGGCCGCGCCTGTGGGCCGTCCTGCAGCGACAGGCATGCACTGCCATGGCTCAGATGCCGCGCGGGGCGTGGCGGGCGTTCTGTGCGCCATGCTGTGCGACCAGCTGAAGGAGGGACCCGCCGATTTGAGCGTGCCGGCGTATCGATCGACAGAGGCTTGGCGGGTGTGCTGCGTGGATCGGAGCTGCTGGCCAGCTGCAGCGCGGCCGTCCTGGTGGTGCTGGGGTGGCTGGGCCTGAATGGATGGGGGCGGATCTGCGGATGGGCTCGGGCCCAGGCTGTTGCCGGCGGCGTGTGCCCCGATCGCTGGCTGGCCGGCGCAGACAGCTCGCCAGACAGGGCGATTTTCCCGTCCTCGCGCGCACGCGTTTTTTTGGAGTGACATATCACCGTTTCAGCCCCATCACCCACCCCAGATCCTCGCCTTGATCGGTCCTGCTGGCCCAGCTCGGAATGCCTGCTGTCCGGTGAGGTGGTCTGCCTGGGCGCCATCCCCGCGCACGCACGCGTAGTGGGCTGACATATCGCCGGCGCCACTCTGGCAACTGCCTGAGCGCCGCGTTCTGGACGTTACCGGGGCATCACCATGTCGGCAGGTCACAATGCCCGCAAACCGTTGCTGTGACTGGCTTCAGGGGCGTCCCTCGCGCGCACGCGCGCGTTACGGGGTGACATATCACGGCCAAGTCCCCAAAACCCGCCTTCCGATCAGGCTCAAAACGCCCCGCGGATCTGCTGCCCAAGCGACTGCCAGGCATCGATGCGCACATGACTCTGCGGGCAGTGGCTGACCGGCGCTGTTTGCTCAGATGAGTGGTCTGGGCCAAGCTCACTGCATCGATTCCACGACGAGCCAGTGACCTGGCCAACTACGGGATATTCCGTAATTGGATCGGTTATCGATTCGCATCGTCATCCGGTGCGTTCGGCGGCGGGCAGACTCCCGCGCTTGTAAACGAAAAACCCCCGAGGCTGGCCGGCCTACGGGGGCGTGTTGCTGGCTCCGGTCATCACCCCGGACATATCCGCCGTGGCGCATGAGCAGGGACATACCCATACGTCATGGGCAGTCTATCAGTGGCCAGGCCTCAGCGTCGCGCTGCCTCGGCACGGTCAATGGCAGCTTTCATCGTTGTCCTGTACGGGGCCGCTGGTAGTATTGTTGACAAGCTATGTCTGGATCAATTGGCAGTTTGATCTAATATTTGAGATAGGAAGGGAAATTCATGTAAGCAGATGGCATCGATTTGCCTTCTTAATTCCGCGTCATCGTTTTGATGCTTGCCTAGACACAGGTAGTAGTTTGCATTCTGATATCTCGCATAGATGAGCCATTCGCCAGTAAGGACAGAGTCTCTAGTGAGCCTCTTCCAATTATCTGAGACTGCATCTCGCGCAATGTGTGCGGCGTCCTCCATTGAAAAGAAGCGCTTTTCATTGGCAGCCTTGGCTTCGGCTATCCGTTGCTCAACCCATGGCAACTTATATCTATCCATTCCTTTTCGAAGGTTTAGCGCCATAGATGCGATCCCGTCTTGAAGATAGTGCTTGTGCCATAGCCCCTTGAGTGGGGGGTGCTTGAACTGAGTGGCAGGTTTTAGATTGCTCGCTATTTGAGGGTCTTCTAATGCCTTTATTTCTTGAATGATTTTAAATGGATTTTGTTTTCCTGATTCTTTGGCCCCGTACAAGCCAAGCAGTAGCAACAGGCTGTAACGCTCAGGTGCGATACGATCCAATCCTATGATTTCAGCAAAACGCTGAAGCTGTGGTGTCATATCCGTGCCATCGGAGAGCGTTACAGAAAACCTAGATAGGTGATCGGTCATGGTCATTTTCGGCAGCACACCAGCCTGTTGGATGGCCAACCCTAGCATACAGTCCCATGCCGTCCCATATCGTCCCACGACGCGCTAGACTAGTGCCACCGCGCCTAGGCTGATCCCCGAACGTCTGGACACCCTGCCAGGCTGGCGCGGCACCTTTCAGGGCGCGGCAGTGGGTGCGCGAGAAATGAGCGGCTGTTCTACTGAACCTTGCAAGCACATGACGCCATCAGGTCATGCGTACCAGATCATTGAATCTGTTGCTGGGTCATTGATTGATCTTGGTTTTTATGATGACGATGAAAGTTTTCAGCGTGAATTGCTGAGCAAATTGGTTGATGTCTGTTGTCAGGGGGTCACGGCTGCCGGTCTGGACAAATACCATGAGAAAGTTCTGGCAATGCCGGAGAGTGAGCAGCCTGAAGGACCTATTCACTACGGAGTGATTTCCTTGATGCGCTGCATCTATGCATTGAGATCAGATCGTTTCGGAAACTCCACAGAGGCATGGAATTACGTGATTGAGGCCAGGTTTTATGCAGATGCCATACTGAGCCAGCGCTGCGATGTACATGCCGTTAAGCAATCCCGAACTGCAGTTGCCAAAAGTGGTTCAAAGGCAAGGCATGAGTCGAGCCCGCATGCCGAGGTTAAGCCTTTGGTGCGATCTGCGTGGGCCGAGTGGCGAGGTGGCGCAGTGAGTTATCGCTCAACAGCCGCATTCTGTAGAGACGTTGTGAAGCAATACCCGGTGATAGCCGATCCTCGAACCGTGGCCCGCTGGGTAGCGGAATGGGATGGCCAGTGACTGTACTGGCTATTTGAAAGTGTGTTGTCTGCTGAGCAGGCAGCACAGTTTGCCTGCTGACTGTGTAGTCTGCAGGCATTGGTATTTTTCTCGATCTGCCGATGACCAGAATGAGCATCCAACACCGTCGCCCCAGGCGGTGAAGGAAAACTCATCATGTCTCATCTGGTATCGCAGCAAGCCCCTGTCGCCCGCCTGATCCGTATTGCCGAGGTGGAGCGCACCACCGGCCTCAAGCGCGCCTCCATCTACCGGCACATGGCTGCCGGCACCTTTCCCGCCAGCATCAAGCTGAGTCCGGCCTGCACGGCCTGGTCTGAGGCTGAGGTACAGGCCTGGATCGCCCAGCGCATCGCCGCCTCGAGGGAGGCCGCCTGATGGATGGCCTGTCGATCGCAAGCACATCGATCCGGATGGACAAGGCCGGCCGTTACTGCCTCAACGATCTGCATCAAGCTGCCGGCGGCGAACAGCGGCACCGCCCCAAGTATTGGCTCGAGAATCAGCAGACCCAGGATCTGGTCGCTGAAATCGAAAAAGGCGGAATTACGCCTATTGCCTCCAAGCAGCGCATCGGCACCTATGTCATCAAGCAGCTGGCCATCGCCTATGCGACGTGGGTCAGTCCTGCCTTCTACCTGCGCGTCATCAACGCCTACGAGGCATCGACGCATCGCACGGATGATTGGCGCCGGCAGCGCCATGTCGCCGCCAGCAGCCACAAGATCCAGGCGGCCATGCTGCAGACGGTACGCGCTGCCCAGGGCAAGGAAACGGAGCCCCATCACTACATGAATGAGGCAAAGCTGATCAATTGGGTGGTGACGGGCAAGTTTGCCGGGCGCGACCGCGACCAGATGACGATGGCCGAGCTGGATCTGGTCGGGAGGCTGGAAGGGCTCAACATCATGCTGCTGGGGCAGGGCATCCCCTACGAGGACCGCAAGCAGCGGCTGATGGATCTGGCCGCCAGTCATCGCGCACTGCCGGGGACGGCTGGCCAGACAGGCGGCATGCGCCTGGTGACGGAGATCCAGCGGGCGCCGGACACGAAAAAGGCTCACCCGAAGGCAAGCCCCATCGCATCAATCTCGCGCATTGATGATACCAGCACGGCGGCCCAGCGCCACCGGATGTTGCAGGCGCTGCGATTCGGGCCAGTCAGCACCATGTACGCCCGCCGACACCTCAACATCATGATGCCAGGCGCACGGATCAAGGAGCTGCGCGAAGCCGGCCATCTGATCGACACACGGCTCCAAGCCATGACCGACGACCAGGGCCGCAAGCATCCCCGCGTGGCCATCTACACCCTGCGCATCGCATCCAGCACGCCCGAAGCGGCGTAACTCCCCCAGCCCATACCGTGCCCACCGGCCATGGAGTTTCCGGGCCGGACGGGGGCGGCTTGCCTGAAATCAGGAATCAGCCATGCAAAATCGCTTGACCATCGCATGCGCCAGCGCGCACCATTCGCACGTCCCGGCACAATCCGGGGCCGGGTTTGGCGACCCGACTTACTCGAGGCGCAACGCGCCAACTCGGCGCTTTTTTGTTGCGTCATGCCCAGCTTATGGCGGGGTGCAATGGGAGGCCTACGGGCCTGCCGGGTTCCTTGAGTACCGGTTCGCCAACCCGTTGCATCCCGCCGCCCATGGTTTGGCGACTGTGCGCGGCGGTTCCAATCTCTCAAGGAACCCCACCATGGCACATCATGCCCAGGGTGCGTCTGCACGCACCTGCACCATCTCCCACACGTCTCGTTTTTCCTTCCGGCCTTCTGGCTGGCTGCATGTCAGCAGCACGGATCTGGATATCTTCGCTGCGTTCGTTGCCGGCGTTGTGCTGTCCACCTGCGCTTTTATGGCGGTGGAGGTGCTGCGATGAGCGCCGTTACCGTGCCGGGCTTTGACCCGTTGAACACCCCGACCTATCGCGGCCTGCGCGACGTGTTCGTGAAGTTGTGGACCGTGCTGGATGAAGCATCGTTCCGGTCTGCGATCCTGGCCAAGCGTGCCAGCCTGACTGCGGATGATGCTCGGGCCGAGTTTCAGACCCTGGCCACCATGACCGATCAGCGGACTGTCTACGGGCAGATGCAGCGCCTGCTTGTCGAAGCCGGTGCCAACTACGACGACGAGCGCACCGAGCTGCGGGCGACCGTTCGCCAGCTGATGGCAGAGAACCAAGCCTTGCGGGCGGCAGCTGCCGGCGGGGAGGTGCCGCGATGAAACGTTACTTCGTGGTTTCGATCATGGGCGATATCCGTACATCGCAGGTCGGCCGGCTGTCCCGGGAATATGCCGACATGGTGCGCGCGGCAGATCATCGATCATTGGCGGGCCTGCCGTCGCCGCTGCCGGGCGTGTCGATCCTGTATCTGTGCAATGTCTGGGCCACCGATCGCGCCGCGGCCGAGCGCATGGCCGCCTTGAATCGGTCCCAGGGCTCGGCCAGTCGGGTGCTGACCAGCTGGCCTCATGACGTGAGCGATTGGCAGCAGATCAAACTCAACGACGACCCGGGCGAGTTCCATTTCAATCCATCCACGGTGGCCGACATGGCCAGGGTGATCGCTGGGGAGGTGTTGGCATGAGCCGCTACACCGGCAATCTCTTGGCCGACCTGGTGGCCGCGATGCGCCAGCACGGCATCACGCCGACCGATCCGACCCGGCTGCGCCTGGATGGCGTGCTGTGCAGGTTCCACGATGAAGGCGACCGGCGCGACAAGCGCAATGGCTGGGCCGTGGTGTATGTTGATACGGAGCGACCTGTCGCGGTGTTCGGGAGCTGGCGCAAAGGCGGGCAGCATACTGTGGTGCTGGGCCAGTCCGGCCGCACCATGACGGCCGACGAGCTGGAGCGCCAGCGTATCGCCATCGAGCAGGCCCGCGCCGCACGCGATGCCGAGCAACGTCACCGCCAGCGGCGTGCCGCCGGCAGTGCGTTCGATGAGTGGCAGCGCGCCAGCCCGGCCAGTCCGCGGCATCCCTACCTGCAACGTAAAGGCGTGACGGCTGACGGGCTGCGGGAAGCTGGCGGCAAGCTGCTGGTGCCGATGCACGATGCCGAGGGCCGCCTGGTCAACCTGCAGCGTATCCGCGGCGACGGTGACAAGCGGTTTTTGCCCGGCGGCATGGTCCGCGGCGCCTATTGCCTGCTGGGCAAGGTCCGCGACGGACTGTTGATCGCTGAGGGCGTGGCCACGGCCAAGAGTCTGCACGCCAGCACCGGCCAGGCGGTGGCGGTCGCTTTCAGTGCCGGCAACCTGCTGGCGGTAGCGCTGGTGATGCGCGATCGCTACCCGGATCTGCCAATCACGATCTGCGCGGACAACGATGCCAAGCCGGATGGCAGCAATCCCGGTGTGCAGGCGGCGACACAAGCGGCCTGTGCCATCGGTGCGGCGCTGGCCGTGCCACCCATTCCCGGCGACTTCAACGACTACGCCACCACCCTGGCCGCGCAAGGCGGCACGCCCGAATCTATCGAGGTCAAAAATCATGTCCAGCTCCACGATTGAAGCGGCCGAGTCGCTGCCGCCGCTCGCCCTGGTGGTGAGCAATGCCGAACCGCCGGCCGGGCCCGGCTTTGAAGTGGTCGAGCGTGGCAAAGGCCGACGCCACGGGGTCTATTTCAGCGACCCGCACAGCGACAAGCCGGCGACGTGGATCTGCGCGCCTCTGTATGTCGAGGCCGAGACACGCAATGCCGATGGCGGAGAATGGGGGCGCTTGCTGGCCTTCACGGATCGGGACGGCAAGGCGCACCGCTGGGCGATGCCCTGCGCCATGCTGGCCACCGATGGCGCGGAGCTGCGGGCAGAGCTGCTGGGGCAAGGTCTGGTGATCGCCAATTCCCAGCACGCCCGCAAGCTGCTGATGGACTACATCGCCCAGGCCAACCCCACTCAGAAGGCGCGGAGCGTGAGCCGCACCGGCTGGCATGGTGAGGTGTTTGCGCTGCCTGATCGCACCTTTGGCCCGACAGCAGCTGAGGCGGTTATCTTCCAGACCACGGCACCGGGTGCGGCGCAAGTCGCCACCGGCGGCACGCTCGAGGGCTGGACCGATAGCGTGGCCAAGGTTTGCATCGGGCATAGCCGCCTGGTGTTGGCGGTCTCCATGGCTTTCTCTGCACCGTGCCTGGATCTGGCCGGCATGGACGGTGGCGGCGTGCATCTGCGGGGCTCGAGCAGCACCGGCAAGACGACTGCCGTGCTGGTGGCATCGTCCGTCTATGGTCCGCCGGCCTACATGCGAACATGGCGGCAGACCGACAACGCGCTCGAGGGCGTGGCGACCCTGCACAACGACCTGATGCTGCCGCTGGATGAGCTGGGCCAGTTGGAGCCGAAGGACGCCAGCAGGGTCGCCTATATGCTGGCCAACGGGCAGGGCAAAGGGCGATCAGATCGCAGTGGCCGAGCCCGGCCGGTGGCGACATGGCGCACGGCGTTTCTGTCCTCGGGTGAGGTCAGCATGGGCGATCTGATGGTGGAGTCGGGCGGCCGGCGTCGGGCTGGCCATGAGGTGCGAGTGATCGACGTGGCAGCGGATGCCGGTATGGGGCATGGCATGTTCGAGTCGGTGCCGGTGGGCAGCAGCGCCAGCGCGGTGGCCGAGCAGTTGAAGCGGGCCGCGGCGACACACTACGGGCATCCGCTGCTGTCCTTTCTCGAGCAGCTGACGGCGGACCAGCGTGCATCGCGTCGACGCATTGAGGCGAGCATGACCGACATGCTGGCGGACCTGGTGCCCGAAGATGCCGGCGGGCAAGTCCGGCGCGTGGCCCGGCGCTTTGCCCTGATCGGCGCCGCCGGCGAGCTGGCGACGGCCTACGGCATCACCGGCTGGCCCGAGGGCGAGGCAGCGCAAGCAATCCGGATCTGTTTTCGCCAGTGGCTGGCTGACCGCGGCGGCCCTGCCGATGCCGAGCGGGCGGCGCTGCTGTCTCAGGTGAAGGCCTTCATCGAGGCGCATGGCGATAGCCGCTTCGAACCGGAGGACCACGATAACGAGCGCCGGCCGGTGGCACATCGTGTCGGCTTTCGTCGCAAGTTGCAGGTCGGTGAGCCGGGCGCCGAGGATCGGCGCGAGCAGTACCTGGTCATGCCGGAGGCCTTCGAGGAGCTGGTGCGGGGCTTCAACCCGAAGGCGGCGGCACAGACGCTGATCGCCGCGGGATGGCTGCAGCCGGGCAAGGATGGCAAGGCCTCGCAATCCGTGCGTGTGCGGGGTCTGAGCAAGGGGCGGTTCTATGTCCTTGAGGGCGCGGCTGTTTTCTCCGCAGAGGGCTGATCGCCGCTGATCCTCGCCGACAAAAGTGGAACACCTGGAACACCTGCCGTTTTTGGAGGTGTTCCATTTTTTTGCCTGAGAAATGGCTTAACCATGCGGGTTTAGGAGGGGTGGAACACCTGGAACACCGAAAAAGTAATAACCTCCGCACTTTTACCCCCCCCTCAACCTGCGACATTCTGCACCAGATCGAGTGCCCTAAAGGGGCACCAATCAGATCGGGTCAATTTCTACAGTGGCGACGGGTGGATATCCTCGCCAGATGGCCCGGTTGTCCCATGCTGTCTCATTCAAGCGCGGCCGGTCTGGGGGCATTTTTGGGGGGCATATTTTTCTTTTGGCATTGATAGTCCGCATTTCTATGCGGTTTTCGATGCCCCTCTTGGCACCAATACCAACTAGCGATACATTGCAAATCATTGCAAAAACGCTAGAAAACGACGAGTTAGGCCACTCCGCAAGGGGTGGCCTTTCTCGTTTTAGTTGCCAGAAATTGCCGTAAGTTGCACCCTAGTGCACCACTTTTGCACCAGAGATTGCACCAGCAGCGAGGCGACATGGCATCCATCACAAAGCGCGGCACAAACTGGCGAGCCCAGGTCATGGTTCATGGCCAGCGCGTCAGCAAGTCGTTTTCCACCAAGACCGAAGCGCAGCGCTGGTCCCTTCGCCAAGAGGCTGAGGGCAAGCAGGCACCTGCGCAGAAGATGCTGGTGGAAGATGCCCTCAAGCGCCTGCTCGACGAGCATGTGAATGCCGGCAAATCACGGGGGGATATCGCTCGCGTGAAGCGCCTGATGCTGGATCCCATTGCCGAGGTGCGGATACCCGAGGTGAGCAAAGATCACCTGATTCGTTACCGGGATGCCAGGCTGCAAGAGGTCTCCGAGGCATCGGTCCGGCGAGAGATGAACGAGCTGCGGGGCCTGTTTCGGCGGTGCCGAGAGGAATGGGGCTGGATGACCCATAACCCGTTCGAAGGATTTGCAGCTCCCAAGTCACCAGAGAGCCGCAAGCGCCGGCTTACGGATGATGAGATTGAGTGCGTCCGCCAGGCCTTCGGTGTCGGTTATGAGCTGCGAGCCGAAAGCTTGGCCAACCGCGTCGGCCTGTGTTTTCTGTTTGCCATCGAGACGGCGATGCGGTCAGGCGAGATTGTCGGGCTGACCTGGAATCACGTTCACCTCGATAAGCGTTATGTGCATATCCCCATAACGAAAAACGGCGACAAACGGGACGTTCCTCTGTCCACGTTTGCCGCCGAGATACTGCAGGCGTTACCAAGGGATGGCGATCAGCCATGCTTCGGCATGAATGATGCGCAGCGGGATGCAATTTGGCGAAAGTACCGGGATAGGGCGGCCGTCGAGGATCTGCACTTCCATGACACGCGTGCGGAAGGCATTTGGCGCCTGAGCAAGAAGCTGGATGTGCTGCAGCTCGCCCGGGTCATCGGTCACAGGGACATCAAAAGCCTGTTGATCTATTACCGGGAGTCCGCCACGGATATGGCGGCCAAGCTGGGTTAACGCCGGTTCCGGCGGCGGGAGCGATAGGCCCAGTCCTTCACGTCTTCGGGGAGCCATCGCCGGATCTTTCTCGACAGCTCGATGGCCGGGCGCGGGAAGTCCGGCTCTTTGCTGATTCGGTTGACGAAGGTCCACCGGGCCACGCCGATATACCTGGCGCAGTCCTCATAACCCCACAGGTGGCCTTCGGCCGGATCAATATTTTCAGCAGCGCTCATGCTGCAGCCCTCTGTTCAGTCATCGCGCACACACCGGCCGGGATACTGATAAACCCCATCCAATGCTCAAGGTCCGATTTGGAGATGGCATAGACCGACTGCGTCGGGTGGCACACACCGGTGCCTGAGGCGTTGCCCTCATAAATTCCGACGAGCTGCTTGGAAAGAGTCGCCAGCGCCGCGCCATATTGGCGATCGTAATGCGGGACGAAGGCAACATCGCCTGTCTCATCGATGAAGATCGCGACACGTCCATGCTCCAGGGCGTTCTTGCTGATTTGTTTTGCCGCGGCTTCTGCGCCACGGCTGATATTTCCGAGTGATTTCATGCTTCGTCCTCAGGCGGCCATTTTCTCGGCCACTGTTTCGGGCAGATCCGGGAAGGTGCCCCACGGTTTGGAAAACTCAGGGGCCCATGGTGAATCGTGGCCGCAGGCCATCTTTCCGCAGCGCATGCGTGGCTCGCCTTCTCGGACAAGCACTCGCATACGGCCGGATCGCCAGTCGAACCAGCCGTCGAGCGGCTGGAACATGTCGATGGTGGGAAGGGAGTTGTCGGTTGCCATGGTCAGGCCGCTTTGCGTTCCGACATTGCCAGGCCGACATCCTTGATCCGCGCCATCATGGCCCTCAACATTTCGAGGACCTGGTCCTCTCGGTACAGCTTGGCGGTGCGATCGATGCTTGCAGGGTTGAAGCCAAGCTGCGCCAGTCCGTCTGCAGTGATCGAAAGCGGTGCGATCAAGGCGTTGATGTCGCCCAGCTTGATGGTCTTGGCAGGGCCTGCCGGTTGGGCGACTTTTTCGGCCTTGGCTGGGATCTCGTCCGTTGATGCCGCAAAGTGGCTCTGCGCCTGAGGTGCGGACTGGACGACTTTTGCAGATGCCGGCGGAGTCTCGTCCACCACCTTGGCCGCCTCCTGCTCGCGGGCCAGCTTCTCGGCTTCTTCCTTGCGGATCTGCTCGCGCTGCCGCTCCAGTCGCTCAGTCTCCTGCCGTTCGAACTCGCCGATACGAGCCGCGACCAAGTTGCGGAGATCTTCAGGCGACTTGGTTTGTGCAAGCATCACCCGATCGGCAAACAGTGACTGGTGCTGATGTTGATTTTTCAGGATGCTGATGTTGGCGCGGATGACTTCGGCAAACTGGCTCGCAGCGATCTTGATGTCGGCCACGGCCGTACTGACTGCGTCCCGCATGCTGCTGATCGATCGCTTGCCCTTGATCGATGCACCGATCACGGCAAACGTGGCGTGATCGGGACGGATGGCATACTCGCCCAGGCTCGAGTCCAGCTGATCGTAGTGGGCTCTTGCTGCACGGATGCCGGCGTCGACGATCTCGTCCCGGATGGAGACCTTGCGAGCCTTCACCATCTTGTCGAGCTCGAGGCGGATACGCCGGGTCTCCTCCTTCACGTCGTCCAGGGTGCGGAAGAGGGTGTCGATGGTTTCGGTCTGGGCGAGCGCATTGGCCTTGGCCGCATCGATGCGATCTTCTACGCCCTTCGCCCAGGTGACTGCTTTTTCCGCATTGGCGAAGTCTTCATCGGTCTGCAGGTCCCGGTTGATCCCGCCAAGCACCGCCATCGCCTGAGATTTGAACGCTTCCAGATTCGAGGCAGTCACCATGCCGGTGACCTCGATGTGCAGGCCGGGCAACTGGTCGGGTGCCTTGCCTACGACGACAGCTTCTTCCGGCTCCAAGGTGAAGGCCGCGATGTCCTGCTCGAGCTGGGCCCAGCCTGCAACGATGCGTGCGCGCAGTTCGGGGTCGGAGTGATACCAGCAGGCCCGGCTCTCGACCATCGTGTCGCCATCCCAGACTGATGCCATGAACAGCGTACGATCGGCACCGGAGACAAGCATCTGCTGCTCCATCTGTGCGCAGTAGTGCGCCGGCAGGGTGACATCCTCGCCGTGCAGCGGAATCGTGCCACCGGTATGGGCCGCCTCCGGCAATGCCTTGCGCAGCACCGAGTTGAGCGTTTTATGCTCCCAGGCCACATCTTCCATCATCGTCAGGCCGTCGAAGCTGGCCGACAGCTTGCCATCCTCTCCGACGCAGGGGAAAAGGTCCTCGCTGATCACCAGCTCGGCCAGCGGCCGGCACAGTGCCTCGAAGCGATGACCGTCATCGAAGATCTTCTGCACGAAGGTGGAGATCTCCTCTTCGATGCCGGTGGCGCGGACCTTGATCAGGTCGCTGCGTTTCACGCCAGGGAAAATGCCCAGCATCACGCCGGCCTCGCTGGCGTTGAAGTGACGGGCGCGGTGGGCATGCCATTCCGGCGTGCCCTGGGTGAGCTTCACGATCTTCATTCGACTACCTCCGCCTCGGTGGTTTCGAGGTCACGGATGGCGCCCAGCTGACCGGGCGTCAGGGTGTATTTGGTCTGCAGCTTGGCGATCACCTCTTCGGCGGAGTTCCGGCCGCACTGGATGCGTCCGAGCCAGGTGTCGAAGTTCTTGCTGAACTCTTCTTCCGGATAAGGAATCAACGGTTCAATGGCAGGAGAGGATGCAGCCGTGCTGTGGATCACAGTGGTCTGCATGGGTGTATCGTCAACTTCATCGGGCGTCTGCACCCCGAGCATCACCTCAGGCGCATAGCGTCGCGCCCATTGCCGCGTTCCGCGGTAGACCAGCATGTCTTCCGGGATTGTGTCCCAGGCATTGTCGACCCGCTTGGGAGGGGCGCCATCCTGTTTCTTCATCGTGATCGTTCGCCACTTGCGGACGGAGCCTGACACTGATTGAGTCTGACCAGTTCCACGAGGTGTTCCAGTTACAACGATGGAGGCGTCCTGCCCATGGCCGCTGATTTCATAGTGGAGGCGGCCATCGATGGCTTTCTGTGAGTACAGGGCTGCCGCAACCAGCTTGCCCTCGTAGCAGAGGCGTCCATGAACAACTGACGTGCATTGGGCCACTGATAAGGCGTCCATACCCCAGCGTTGAGCTTGCATTACCACCAGCAGGCAGTCGCCCTGTCGGCCTTTTAGGTGCGGAGGCAGGAGATCCGACTTAGCCATGAACTCGGCGAGTTGCATGGCCTCACCGATCGAGGTGGGAAGTAGCGCATTTACACGCTCAATTTGTGCCAGGTTCTGTGCTCTGGCCACGGATATTTCAGACATGGGGATCTCCTGCCGGCCTGAGCCAGCACAATCAAAAGGGAGGGGATTTGAATCAGTGGAAGCCGCGGAGCTTCTGCTCAAAGCGCAGTTCGGTCTGCGCCTGCACCCAGTGGGCGAAGATGTTATGGAACGAGTGCAGGTCGCCCCGGGCCAGTGCCTGGGCGGCTGCCTTGGTGTCGTCGAAGCGGTCGATCGAACTCATCAGCCATTCCTCGGCGACGTCTGGATCGGAGAGGTCAGAGGCAACTTGCCTTTCGATGGCCTCCTCTTCGTCAGCCCTTTTCTCGCCGGCTCGATCGCAGAACATGCCCGGCGGCTGAAGGTAGGTGGTCATGCCACCACCTCCGACGCACCAGGGATTGGAAGATAGTGAGTAAGAATGACCTTCTCCCCAGTCCAGACGTTGTAAAAAGATTCATCATTCCAGTAGGCGAGGCAGACAGCATCGTCCTGTACTCGTAGGCCTAGGAGGGGATTGCCATCTTTAACCTCCTCATCAATCGGCAGCCATCGCGGGGCGTATTTGGCGTGGGCGGCCTGACACCCCCACCACATATGCTGAGTGCGGGTATCCCGGTATTGATCGAATCTGTTCCTTTCGATTGGAAGAAATAAGCGCTTGGCGCGCTCCTCAAACTCATCCCGCAGCGTCTTGTCGTTGTCGGTCATGCCGCCACCTGCTGACGCGATTTGAGGCCAGTTCCCGAGCAGGCCGGGCAGTCGCGAGGAATGCCGATTCCTACACCATATTCACCAGTTCCTGCGCAGGATCGACAGCGGCCCGGCAGGTTCGCATCGATCAGGGTGTGTGCCTGCTCGAGGACCGACTGCACGCCTTCGATATCGTCCGGTGTCATCTGGAGGGTGAACTCGCCGGCGCCGGTGTTGAAGCGCACATCGTGGGTTCCGCTGATGGCCGTGGCCGAGATATAGAGGGTGAAGCCCCTGAAGCGCCGGCGGATGAAAGACTGGGTAGTCGACCTCACTGGATACCCCCGGCAATCAGCGGGAATTTCGGGTTCACAGTGCACAGAGCGGCGAGCTGGCCCATGGTGTAGTCGAGGTACTGAGGCATGCTTGCCAGCAGCCGGTATTGAGCAGATTTGAAGTGCATGACTTTCTCCAGGCACAAAAAAAGCCGGCACGGCTGCCAGCTGAGTCGCGGATCGATGCGGGATAGGCCGCATCGGTGGGGAATGAGTGGCCGGGTATTGCGCCGGCCTCGCACGGTTTTTACGCCTGCATCCTGCAGGGTGTTGCTTACGCCGCCTTCTGCTTCGGACGGCCCGGCTTGCCCGGCCTATCATGGACGATTGCCGTCTCAACGGCGACACCCTGGCTGGCCAATTCGACCAGCTCGTCCTGGGTGGCGACGTTCGCGCTGATCTGCTTCGTCAGCACATGCTTTACAGCGTTGTCAGGGGTGTTTGCGCGCACCAGGTGCGTGCTTTCGTCATCGCCGCCCTCGTTGACGACGACGCGATAGATGCGAGTAGAAATGCTCATGTTGTGGTTCCAGTGGAAGGTGCGCGGAAAAGCGCGAGATAGCCCGAGCGGGCAGGGTGACGAATTGGGATGGCGGCTGGCCGGCCCCGTTACAGGCCATTCCACATGTCTCACGGAGGGTTCCGAGTGTTCAGCGCCTCGGTCAGCGCAAGCGCCAACCGCCATGCCAATGCGCCCTCTGCGAAGGCGCACGGCGACCGATATCCGGGCTGGTCAGACCCTGGGCCCTCCGCATGGCGATGCCATCCTCGGGTGCCCGCTAGGTTGTGGAAGATCCCAGGCCGTTGGTCAGCGGTTCGCTGCGGCGCGGGATAAAGGTAAGCCATACTTACACTTAAAGGCAAGTAAAACTTACGTGTGGGGGGTAAGGTAATCCTACAATTGTTCAGCATATGGTTATGTTTGTGCCGACCGAGAGGCGCGCACGGCCCATGCTTCCTTCACCAGGAGGAGCTATGGCCAAAGAAACGATCTATGTGGTGCAGACGTGGGTTACAGGGCAACGCGGTCAGCTGCTCGCCGAACCCCCATACCGAAGACGGCGGAGGATGCGGCGGTGCGCAGGGCTTACAGGCTGGAAGAAGAGTAGGCCGCTGTCTTGGTCTTTGCCCAGACTGTGGACTCAGAGACGGGCGACTACGATGAGCCGAGGACCACCCTGAGGCTTGGGGCGGATCTAGACGTGGGGTAGTGTATGAAAAAAACTTGGGAGTAGGAATTTTATTGATGATGTCATCAAGTCAGGCGTGCTGAATATTATGTCGCTAGTGATATGCGGCCTCTGTGGAGATTGAGAAGTTTGCATCTCATCTCATCTCATACTCCATGGCTGGATTGTTTATTCTTGATGGGATGCCATCAATAAATCCTCCTTCTAGCGATATAAGCAGGTTGATAATATCTTGCGTCACCTCCAATTCCACTATGTTGTGTGGCGATGGCCTTTCTTCAGGCATGCATCTGAGTAGATGCAAGTGACCGCTTGGAGCTATAATGTAGCATAGCGGTCCTAGCCTAACTGTTATTATTGGAATTCCTGACGAGGTGCCGGGAAACCAAGTGTCTCCAATCAGTTGGATTGGATTTATTTCTCGATCGCGGAGAGTTATGTTGTAGAGAAATCTGTTTGAGTCTGTATTCTCCATTACCTCACTCACGCGCTCCAAGTTTATGAAGTATATATCAAAAGGATTGCTTTCTTGTTCTCCTGCTAAATATTTTCTCGCTTTTTCGATCTCAGGCTCTATTCTTGAAAGAGAGTTGCTTCCAACTTTCTTGAAGCTATTGAAGGTCGCATATTTCCATGCGATAGATGTTATGAAGTCATGAGTTAATCGATCCATATCCGGAATTTGGGCGCCTTCAAGACGTGGGCGAAATTGACTGTTCGAAAAGGCACTTTCAGCCAGTCCGAGCCTATTCTCACAATTATCACACAGAAACTGTAATGCCAGCGTGTCTTGCCGATGCCTGCCCTCGTTAATCAATCCTTGGTCGGTTACTGTACTGTAGCGAAGTGTGGGTATATCAAGCTTCTTCTTTATCTGGGTTGATATAAATTTTGGTATGAGGTGGCCTTTTCTATTTAATGATCCTGATTGGCATAGCATGCATTTCTTAGGAAGGAATTCTAGGTTGAAATGTTCTTCATAGTACTTGTCGTTGAATGCAGTGGATTTATTGTTTTCCGACATGATATTTAATCCTGAGTTTGGTGATAGATGCATCTTAATTAGGGTGGTGAGGTAAGGCTTTCCTCTTGAAGGGGGGTGATCAAATTGTTAAATACAACTCGTCTTTGTGTCTTTTTTGTGAGGTACTGTGTCGCCTAAGGGGTGATTGATCAGTCTGGCTGAGGTGTACCCCTCACTCGCCCACGACTTGATGTGGTTACAGCTCTGGTCGAATAAGCTAGAAGTTTCATCGCCCTTTCCCAACCCCATTACCTTCAGGCTTCAGCTCATTGATCAGATAGTCCTCAAGCGCCGATGCAAGGAAAAACATCTCGTGAGGGAAGCCGATGGTGATGAGGGAATCGACACCCAGCGCGCGCCACTTTTCTCGCGTGATGTAGGTGTTTGTGGCCTTGTCGACGAGCAGGACATGAGCGCTCAGACGCACGCCAATTGCGTGCTCTTTGTAGCGCCCCTTTTTCCAAGAGCGTCCCAGGCCGATGTAAATCACTTCATCGCCGGAGAGCAGGGCATAGCAACCACTTCGGTCATAGTTCGGGGCTGGCCCGCTTGCCCCATCCGTATTCTTTGGATCTGACCATGTTGGGGACAGGTTGAGATCCTTGGCGATGTAGCGATCGAAGAACTTGGCGGTGGCTTCTTGGAGTTGGATGGAATTGGGTATTTACTTGTGGGAAATAATCACATGGCAATGCTTGGGTCTTGTGAATAAGTGAATAATGGCCTTGATTGATAAGTCGTGAATTTAAGATTGTTTTCTAGGAGTATGAGGCTCCTCATTCTTCGCTCGATGCTCTTATTTGAAGGCCTATGCATGGTATCAAGGTGACACACATCATTCCGAATGATCCGACTAGGGCAATGAAAGCAATCGTGATGAATATATTACTGACTGGCTTAAAGAATAGGATTAGCGATGATGTGAAGGCGATCGCAGTCTCAAGTAGCGCGAAGGAGAATGTGATCAAGAGGCTGGATAAGTAGCCGTTAATACGGTAACGCCTGAGTGCTTCCGATTGTCCTATGATGCTAAATAAGGCCATTACTGCAGATAGAAAGCCAAGCATGGAGAATTCTGCACTGGCGGACATTGCTGCAAAATTATCGGAGTTTTTTCCAAGGGTGATGAGTAGTGCGCCACCTTTTTTGGTAAAGGATAGGATGTACAAAAGTAGCGCTAGGGAATTACCAGTTAAGGCCAATAGCATGGGGATCGCTAGTTTTGATGTAATTCGGGTCACCACTAAACTCCTTTATTTTTGCTTGTAGGGCCGTGTTTAGTGACGCAGCTTTAGTAATAGATGAAGGTATTTCATGTTCGTATCTAGGCCTGATGAAATCTTTAAGTCCACCAGAGCCATGAATATATAGATCCCTCATTCTGTCAGTCGCCTCAATTTTGCCGCGAGCATCTAATTCATCGATATCAGAGTCTGGTATATTAATGGCTATATTTTGAAGGTCTTTCTTCAAATTTGATTTAGACGACGATGGCTTCAGTCTGATTTCTATGCCTCCGATATCAGAGGTGGCTGGATACCCGTTGCCTAAAAGTGTGCCGACCAACTTACTGGTTAACGAGCTGGAGGCGTTCAATCCAATGGATATTGAGCTAACATGATTTAATTTGACAATATCTTTTTTTGACACCTTATCATTAAATGCGGCGAGCTTAAATTCTAAGTCACTACCTAGGCATCTAATAAAGTGATTAATTATATGGGATAGCGCCTGAATCCTTGGCGACAAAACCTTGCTAACTATTGCTATCCAATTAGGCTCGAACTTAACGTAGCTTGCCATTCCGACTGAATTCGCCGTGCCTAGCTTGGTCGATAGATCTTCATGTTTCAATGTTGCCCTTTCAATAAATTTTATTAACTCATTGTCTCTTGATTGAATTAGCAGGTATGTTGATCCAAGATAGGGGAGTGGGTATATTCGATCTCCATTATAGTAGAGGTTGCTATTTATATCTGGGTATTTGTTATTTGATATTGAGTCAAATAGGTCTGATAGATCAATCTGGTAGTCTTTGTTGGTTTTGTGGTCGTGAAGGTAATAACCAAAATAGTTGACATTCATTTCTTATTGCCTTGGATTGGTGCTTTATATGTTGGTGGTGCGGATATTGAATTGTTGATTTTTAGTAAGTGTATTTTATTTACTAGCACTGTATCCAATATAGTGGCTTTGCTGATAAAGCCTCTTTTCAATTGCCATATCAAAATTCCCTCAAGGTCCAAGCCGCAATGGCTCGCCCGCCGATCTCGATCTCCTCGACCTCAGCATCGATCGACTCATAGTCGGGGTTCTTGCTGAGGATGCGGACGATCCCGGGCTTGATGAGCTGCAGGCGCTTCACCTGCACGCGGCCGGCCCAGCGGAAACAGTACGCGCTGTCCTGATCGAAGCTTTTCACACGTGTGTCGACAAAGATCAGATCCCCATCGTTGTACTGCCCGCGCATGCTGTCGCCGCGACCGGTGATCACGCGGATCACGTCATGGGGGATGCCTGGCATCTTCTGCGAGACCCACTCGCGGGAGACGCGGAGGTCTTTGACCACTTCGGGGTAGTCGCTGATGAATGTTCCAGGCCCCATGCCTGCGTAACCCTCAAGGAGAGGGAATCGAACATACGCCGGGTCTGTCTCATCTCGTGAGACGAGATGGGTGGATCCGATTGGATCTCCATCCGCACCTAGCAGCCACTCCATCTTCACGCCAGTAATTTTGGCCAGCTCCCTTAGCCGGCCGATATCTGGCCTCGTTCGCCGGGCATCACTTGAACTTTCCCAGAGAGAGACGGCGACTCGATCAATCCCAAAGGCGTCAGCAACAGCCTGCTGAGTCAGCTTGGCTGCCGTCCTGGCCTCCTTGATTCGTTTCCAAAGTTGATCGCTCATGGGGCGAGTATGTAAGGGAAATTTACAAGGCGCACGGAAGTATCTCTTGCCAATAAAGGTAAGCATGACTTACCTTAGCTTTATGGACATCAAAGACATCATCAAGCGGGCCGGCGGCCCGGCAAAAGTCGCTCGTTGCTGCGGGATCAGCAGTCAGGCTGTTTCTCAATGGCGCCGAGTCCCGTATCAGCACGTCCAGGCAGTCTCGAAGCTGACTGGAATGTCTGTGAAGTCGATCATCTCACCTCCGAGGCCCGCCAGCCCGGGGCAGGTGGTGGCTGCGTGAAGCAATCAAATACCTCCGAAAGGCTCTGTACGGCCGGTGGGCAAGTCCTGCTTGCAGATGGAGCACCGAAGATAGATCGACCCGTAGTGGTTGAAGCGTTGCAAGACGGACTTGATCCCGCGGTCATAGCACGGCTGACAGACGTAATGCTCGGGCTCCGGCGGCAATGGCTCGCCAGCTGTGCTGAGTCGTGGGGTGGCATATGCGCGATAAGCGAAAGCCCCGGGGCTGACCTCGAAGAGCGTATAGCGACCACGGTCCGCTTCGGCTTCTCGCAGTTTTCGCAATTCCTCACAGGCATCGAGGTACTTGCCCTGCAGCTCCATGAGCTGGCCGGTGTACGTGAGGAGACTCTGCTGGGCCTTGAGCAAAAGGTCATTGGCCTTGACGAGCTCCGCGCTCTGTTTCGCAGCGTCCCGCATGTCGACGGCAGCGCTGATCAGATCCTTGGCGCCAGTGATTGTCGAGATCGTCGAGGAGGCGAGGCCGGTGATCGAAGCGAAATCCATGAGCAGGTCACAAGTGGCGAAGGTGGTGAGTTGCCATCTTGCCAGTACAGCAAAACCGATGCTCCATCTTTTTGAGACCCTTCCGTATGAACGTCGTTGATGCTGCCCATGCCACGGTGCATGACTATCCCGGTGGCGCCGAGACCCTTGCCCTGCGGCTGGGTCTGCAAGCCGGCATCCTTCGCCACAAGGTCAATCCGACTTATGACCGCAACCACCTGACCTTGGCGGAGGCTGATCGCCTCATGGGCATCACCGGCGATGTGCGCATCCTGCACGCGCTGGCTGCCAGCCATGGCTTTGCCCTGACGCCGCTGGACCAAGTTGCCCAGCAGAAAGAGGATGACGTGACCGCCCTGGTGCTGGAGCTGGTCGAGCGCAGCGGCGGGCTTGCAGGCACCGTCCGCGAGTCCTTGGCCGATGGCGTGATCACACACAGCGAGTCCAAGGACACCAGCCACGCCGGACACCTTGTCCAGGACATCGTGGTTCGCCTTGTCGCCGCGATCGCGCGGAAGGTGCGGAGGCAATGAACTACTACGAGCGCCACCTGGGCGATTACGCCCGGGACACCCGCCATCTGACGATCCTCGAGCATGGCGTCTACACGCTGCTGCTGGATCGCTACTACTCGTCCGAGGAAGGCATTCCAGAGGGCAGGGCATATCGACTTGTTGGTGCCCGCACTGAAGAAGAGAAGGCTGCGGTCGACGCGATCCTCGAGGAGTTCTTCGTCCAGGTAGACGGCTTCTGGCGGCAGCATCGTGCCGACTCGATTATTGCGTCCTACCGCGCAGGCGAACCGGATCGACAAAGCAAGAAAGCAAACGAGCGAGAACGCCAGAAGAAGTCCAGGCAGCGCCGCGCGGATCTCTTTGCTGAGCTCGAGCGTCACGGTGTGACAGCGGGATTTGATACGCCCATGTCACAGCTTCGGGAGATGTTGTCACGCGTGACAGGTGTGACAAGTCCCGTGACAGACGATGTGACGTCACAACCTGTCACATGTGAAGACACGGGTATCCATAAACCAGTAACCAATAACCAAGAGAGAGAGATAGACGCGGGCACGAGCGCGAGCGATTCAAGCGACGACGGCCCAACGATCACCGAAGCCGCTCGAGCCTGCCGGCTGATGCGCAAGGCCGGCTGCTCCGACGTGAACCCTCAGCATCCGGATCTCCTCGCCGCTCTGGCCGAGGGCATCACCCCGGAAACGCTGGCAGCCACAGCTGCGGAGTTCCGCAACAAGGCCAAGCCGTTCGCCTACGCCATCACAACCGCCCGTAATCGCCATGCCGAGGGCCCCAAGCCCGTCACCCAAGGATCAGCCCATGCAAACCATCCAGCAGGCCGCAGTGGCGGCAGTAAGCTCAGCGCGGTCGAACGCGTCGAGGCCGCCATCGCAATCCGCAAGCAGGCCGAAGCCTCAGCAGAAGCACAGCCAGCTGCCCAAGGCCTCGCAGTCGATGATCGACGCTTTCTGGGTTCGGATGGCCACGATGTTCGGGCATAGCTGGGTGAGTCAGTACTGTAATGACCCACCGGTTTCTGCGCAGGTCATGCGGTTAATGTAGCGGCGTAGGCCTCATCCGGGGTCATCATCTTCAGTGCCTGATGCGGGCGTTGTTGGTTGTAAAAGGCGATCCAGTCGGCGATCACTCGCAGGGCATGGACCTGGCTCTCAAAGCGATGCCGATGCACGCATTGCTCCTTCAGCGTGCGGATCACTCTTTCGACCATCCCGTTCTGCTGAGGGCAGTGCGGGGTGATGAACTCCTGCTTCAAGCCGTAACTGCGCACCAGTCGCGTGTAGTCACGGCTGGTGAAGACCAAACCGTTATCGGAGCGCAGCAAGAACGGCTCCCGCACTCGTCCCAGCGTGCCGTAGCGCGTGATGAGCGCCTGCTCCAGGGCCGCCGAGGCTGTGCTGGCCTTTCCGGTCCGTGACAGGTGCCAACCCAGCAGCTGACGGGTACTGCAGTCGATCACCAGCGCCAAGCTGAGCCAGCCGTCCTTGCCACCCCAGACGCGACACAGGTCGGTCGCCCAGCGTTGATCCGGCTTCTCGGCACGCGATACCTTGGCCTCGATGCGCGGGCGTTGGCCGAGCGCTCGCTTGCGCACCTGCCAGCCTTTTAGCTGGAAGATCCGCTGCACCGTATTCTTGTTCATGCCAAGCAACGCGGCGACCGTGCGATAACCGAATGACGGCTCGGCCTCGATCATCGCCTTGATCGGCTCGGCCAGCTCCGGCTTCACCTTGGCCGCTGACCTGGTCGGCTTGTAATACGTCGTGCGACGGGCCACGCCGAACCATTGGCACAGCTTGGTCATCGGGACAGTGATACCCTCGGCTTTCAAATCCTGCTGGACCGAGTGCATCAGCTCTCGTCCTTTCCCAGCAGGGATGCCAGCTTTTTTCGGGCGCGGATCTCCAGCATGGCCTCGCCGTAGGCTTCCTGCAAATCCTTCAACTGCCGCTCGTACTGCTCGCGTACATCCTCTGGCTTGGCCCGCAGCGCGTTCTCCATGCCGCGCTTGCCGTCCTCCACCCAGCTTTCAATCTCCGCCAGGGTCAGGTCGAACTGCCGGCTGGCCGCGGCCACCGTCGTCTTGCCCTGGATGATCTCAAGGACCAATGCCGACTTGCGCCGGGCGGTCCAGCGCTTGATCTCTTCGTCCATCATTTCGCTCATCGGTGTCTCCTTCGGGGAAAGTAACACCTGAGCAGCTTTTCAGTGGGTCATTACACGGTCGCTATACATATCGACAGGAAAATTCTATGGCCGGGTTTCACGGGCTGCTCCGTTTATTTCAACGGTGACGTCGCTATTGGTCATGAAAGGTTTGAAGCCAAATCTTTGGCCAGTCGTCTCGGCCTCTCGCTTCCATCGCGTCAGCAGGCGGTCTTTGATGCCCAGCCTGATCGAGTCAGTTCGCGACTGGTGGTGGCGGAGCGCTGAATCCGCCGGGCAATGATGCACAAGCTGGCACCGTTATGGCGCTCAATCACAATGACGGCCTGGTTTTCTTGGCTGGTGGCAGGTGTAGATCTTGGATATGGCCGCGATCGAGCATGAGGGGGTTGCACGTGGAATTTGTGCCGGCCGGGTGCCGGTAGTTCAAAGGGGTTCGAATTTGAATTTTCGAAGTCGACCATTTTTATCATACAAGTAATAGCCGTCATGAACGGTAAGTTCGGTGCCTTGGTTTTGGCTCCATTGCACGGAGAAGACGCGATCCTTGTCGATGCAGTGCGCCTTGGTCTTCATGTCATCAAAACACAGGCGGTCGTAACCATCATCTTCCTTGTAACCATCATGGAACAGCCAGAAGTTGACTACGTACCATCCATCGGGTTCAGGTTGGGGTATGTTGTACAGTCGCTTCAGTTCAAGCTTGTGTTTTTGCCACCATTTTATCTTTGCAGTATCCGTCAGCGGCATATTCATCACGAGTATATCGCTATAGCTTCGATATTGATGATTGACGATGATGAGAACAGGTCGCCACTCAAGCCATGCAAGATAGATAGTGGCAAGGGCAAGGCTTGAGATGGCTGTGCATATCATTTTTTTTGATTTGGACTTCATTTCGATGCCTCGCTTATTTCCAGCTTGGCATCCATACTTGTGATGTATGGCTTGAATCCGAATCTCTGATAATGTTGAAGTACAAACCAGATGCGAAATATCGCCAGTCTGGATAGTATCGGCCCTGAAATGTCTGCCTCGTCGAGGCCAAAGTGATCCTGGATCCTGTAATGCAAGGTGGCATAATAGGTGTTTTTGTGGACGGCGAGGTCTTCAAGGGTGATGCATGTTGACCATGTGTCGTGTACCGATATCCCTAGTCCATTGATGTAATGTTTGAGATGTGTGAATTTTGGAAGTCGAGAATCTTTTACGGCCTTGGTCAGCATCCATTTCTTTTCTTCATGATAGATTGCTTGTTTCCAGTCGATGTTGTTCTTGAGTGTCGCCTGGATATTAAGCAAGGAGCTGTTGGATGTCGTGTTATGGAGGATCTGCTCCCTTGTGGCCGTATCGAGCAATGGACGCTTGAAAGGGGCGCCATTTCCGTATTGCATATGGTTGATCATTCCAATGATCAGGTGCCGATAGGGACCGTAGAAGGCGAAGGCATGGGATTCGCGGCGGAATTCGTCGAACAGCAATCGGGCGCATTGTTCTGCCGTGATGGTTTCTTCATTTCTGTAGAAGTCATCAAGGGCATATTGCAGGGGGCTGGAAGATCGTAATTTCTTCAGCGTGTAGGGATCGACCTGGATCGAGATCTTCTCCAGATGAAACTGGCGCTTGAGCTGTTCTGCGGTCAGATCTCCGCAGCGCATATCTCTGGCGCCGTAATCATTCATCCGGTGCTGGGTCTGGAAGATGGTGCAGGGCAGCTGCAAGGCGGTCATGATCCGTCCGAATCTGTACGGGTAAGGTGATGGCTCAGGTCACTACGTGGCCGATGGGGTGATCCCGATGAGGACTGATCGGCGGTGCTTGTATTTCGGTAGGGCAGAGGCTGGTCGGGTTGCGCCTGCGATCATTTGTTTCGGCAAACAGAAACGGTTGCTGTGTCGATGCTGTCGGCATGGCCGACTGAATGCTGTGGTCTTGTCCATTGCGCTGGCCGTGCATCGGGCCTCATCTTTCAGGCTGACGGAGATGTCGTTGTCGGCTTGGCGCTGATTTCATGATGGGCAACAGTGATGTGCAAACCATGCTGGCGTTGCCAATGTGAAGTGTCTGAATACAAATCACGACTTGGTCGTGATCCAGGTGGCCATGATCTGGCGCGGCAGAGGCATGGTGATGTTGCTCAGGAAATCGGCGCTGTCTGGGCATCAGCAAGCGGCTTGGACGGCAGCTGACCATGGGCGTCGCGCCTTGGCCCGTGCCGCACGTCAAGGGCTTGCTGGCTGGCACATCTGTCGATCCGGTCCGGTGCGTGCCAGGATACTTGTCGCCTGATTTATGTGGCCGTTGAACTATGATCTTGGTGAAGACCTCCAGAACGCCGTCACACCCAGGGTTGAGGGTGACACTTCGATGGGCGCCCAGTTTTGCGTGCCGTCCGACGAGTGCGCTGGATGATTCGCGCGGGCGCAGGCATAGACCTCATCCAGCGCCTTCGTGAATGTGATGTCTTCACCCGCCTGTCGCTCCGGGGCATGGCTGGCAGTGCGAATGTCGCTGTGGCGGTGCCGTGGTGGTACTCGTACACGGATCCAGTCTCCGATGCGCCCAGCCAACGATGCTGCAAGCTGATGATGTGGTGGCCGGTGCACGTTGGTCTGACCTGAAGCCGTCAGCGACCCTCAGTCATGGGCGTCGTGCGCAAGTCATGATTGCACCAGGTGCGTCTGGTACGGCGTCTGTGCGGGCGGCAGACTGGATGCCGGATATGGCGGATCAGGTGATTGACATGACGGAAGAACAGCCGCAACGGACGAAGCCGACCGCTTTGCTGATCGGAGCTTCGCGCGGCATCGGCTTGGCGATCAGCCAGGAGCTGCTGCGTCGGGGCTGGCAGGTTGTGGCAACGGCACGGCAGCCCAGCCCTGCGGCATTGCTTGAATTGGCTGCACGGCATCCGGAGAGCCTCGAGATCCAGTCGCTTGATATCACCAGCTCGGAGTCCATCAAGATATTGGCAGGCGCCATGTCGGATCGCCGTCTGGATGTGGTTTTCGTCAATGCGGGGACAACTAACGATCTGCCCGATCAGGCCCTGGGCGAAGTGGATATGGATGCTTTCCAGAAAGTGATGCTGACCAATGTGCTGGGGCCGATGCGGGTGATCGAGGCTTTTCGGTTACGGGTGCCGGCCGACGGGGTGATCGGCGTGATGTCATCAGGCCAGGGCAGCATCGGCAACAATGTCCAGGGCCGGCGGGAGCTGTATCGCAGCAGCAAGGCGGCTCTGAATCAGGCCATGCGCAGTTATGCGGCCCGGCAGGGCGATGCCGGGCCGGCCCTGTTGCTGCTGGCTCCCGGCTGGATCCGTACCGGACTGGGTGGCCCGCAGGCACCCTTCAGCCTGGAAGAGACGATTCCGGATATCGTGGATGTATTGATCGCCCGCCGTGGACAGCGCGGCTTGGCCTATCTGGATCGATTCGGCCAGCCGGTGGCGTGGTGATGGCGGTTGCCGGCGGTTGATATCCAGCCGGTCGGCGCTTGCGCCGTGCGTGCGGAGACTTGGCCCTGCAGAGCATCGGCCGAGGCCTGCTTGCCGATGGCGGTCAGATCGGCAGGCAGTACGTTGAAGTCATGCATGCTGCCAGGATGGAGGGCCAGTTCGGCAAGATTGTCCGTGGCAAGGATTCCATGTCAGGGTCTCGGCGTTACGGAAGGCGCGGTCGCAATAATATATCCGTTACGTAGCAAAAATATCTGCACCGACGACACCGGGCCTTGGCCGTCATACCGGACCTTGATGGTGGGGGCGTCGACAGCGGTGATGGATGGCGTGTCAGAGAACATTCCGGATGATCGAGGCTGCCTGTTTCTTGATACGCTTCGGATCAGGCATGGAAGTCATGACATCTGTCGGCCGGGGGGGGATGACCGCGCCTGGAAGGCTGCCGCAGGTGACCTGCTGACAGTTGCACTATCGATTGTCCCGTCAAGTCGGCAGTCTGCCTCTACTGCCCTCGCGATGGATGCCGGGCGGCAAGGATTTGTGGTTTCGCCACCGCAGCCGATTCGGCAGCGACTTCGCGCAGGCTCTGCAGAAAGTGCTGGACGATGACCGAGGGTTCTCTTGGCCGCGAAATCAGGGCGATGGCCGTTTTCAGGGGCGGTTTGGCCAACGGGTGATAACTGATGCCGGTGGCCAGCAGCTGGCGTATCGAGGCAGGGATGATGGTGACACCGAAGCCGGCGGCCACCATATTGATGGTTGACGATATCTGCGGAGACTCCATTTCCACACGAGGCGAGAAACCGGCGGCGCGGCAGGCGCTGATGATGGAGTCGTAAAGATCCGGTCCGATGGCGCGCGGAAACAGGATAAAGCTCTCGGTAGCCAGTTGTTCAAGTTTCAGCTGGCGCCGGCGTCCCAGTGCATGTCCCGACGGCAGTACCGCGATCATGTCTTCATCCACCAGCGGCTCGACCCGCAGGTCGCGGCAATGCAGGGGCAGGCGGATAAGGGCGCAGTCGACCTGCTCGTCGATGACTTTGTCCAGCAAGGCGGTGCTGTTGCTTTCCTCGGTCTTGATCATGACCTGAGGATACTGCTGGCGAAATCGCCGCAAGGTGGTGGCCACGGCCGGGTGGAATACGGTCGAACCCGCGAAGCCGATCGAAATCTGGCCGCTTTCACCGCGAGCGGCCTTTCTGACATGTTCGAGCGCATCTTCAGCCTCATCCAGTACGCGGCGGGCCCGTTCCTTGAAGATGCGGCCGGCTTCGGTCAGCTCGACTCGGCGAGGGTGGCGGATAAACAGCCGGGTGCCGATTTCGCGCTCGAGCTTCATGATCTGATGGCTCAGCGGCGGCTGGGCGATGCCGAGCCGCTCGGCGGCCAGGGTGAAGTGGAGGTGCTCGGCGACGGCCAGAAAATAGCGGAGTTGACGAAATTCCATGGACTTCGGCTCTCGTGATGGATCAGGGCGGCACGATGATTGCAGGGAACGTTCTGAGAATTCCATACTATTTCGATATCGAGGTCTCGTGTTGCTGATCTTTGATTGTATGGGCCGGCGCTTATTAAACTGTGCGCCGCAGGTCGCAGGCGACGGCAAAGGGCTGTGGCTGACCTGCTGTGGCTGGCTGCCTTTCCGCTACCCATGCCCGTCCATTTCAAGGAGTTGTCGATGTCTGCCGTTTCCTCGAGGGTTTCCGCCGCTTCGTTGCATGGCGGCGTGACGCCAGGCCGTCTGGTATCCGATCTGCAGGCGATTGTCGGCCGCGATCATGTACTGACCGCGGAGAGCCAGACCCGTAGGTACCGCACCGGCATCCGGTTCGGTACCGGCAAGGCGCTGGCCGTGGTGCGCCCTGCCACCCTGGTGGAGCAATGGCGGGTGCTGAAGGCATGCATCGAGGCCAATGTCATTGTCATTTCGCAGGCTTCGAATACGGGTCTTACCGGGGGATCGACCCCGGACGGCGATGACTATGATCGCGACATCGTGATCGTCAGTACCTTGCGCATCAAGAAGATCTATCTGATCGATGGTGGCAAGCAGGTCGTCTGTCTGCCCGGGGCGACCCTGGACCAGCTGGAACAGGCCTTGCGTCCGGTCGGCCGCGAGCCCCATTCGGTGATCGGGTCCAGTTGCATCGGCGCCTCGGTGTTTGGCGGGATCTGCAACAATTCCGGCGGTGCGCTGGTGCAGCGTGGCCCGGCCTATACCCAGATGTCGGTGTTCGCCCAGGTCGATGCCAAAGGTGATCTGCATCTGGTCAATCATCTCGGGGTGGATCTGGCCGGCAGCGAGGAGGAAGTGCTGTCACGCCTCGACAAGGGGCAGCTGCCGGAGCGTGATATCCGTCACGATGCGGGTGCCGGTCATGACCATGATTATGTCGAGCATGTACGCAAGGTCGATGAACCCACGCCGGCTCGCTTCAATGCCGACCCCGGCCGGTTGTATGAATCATCGGGCTCGGCGGGCAAGGTCATGGTCTTCGCCGTACGGCTCGATACCTTTCCGATCCAGAAAAACGCGCAGGTGTTCTATATCGGAACCAACAGCGCCGACGAGCTGACCGATATCCGGCGTGAGGTGCTGGCGAACTTCAGGCATTTGCCGATTTCCGGTGAATACCTGCATCGCGATGCGTTCGAGATTGCCGAGCAATACGGCAAGGACACCTTCCTAATGATCCATCATCTGGGCACCTCGCGCCTGCCGGCTATGTTTGCCCTGAAGGCGAAATGCGACGCCATTTTCGAGCGGATCCCGTTTCTGCCCAAACACCTGACGGACCGTTTGCTGCAGGCGGCCAGCCATCTGTTTCCAAAACATCTGCCGCGGCGGATGCGCGAGTTCAACAAGAAGTACGATCATCACCTGCTGCTCAAGGTGTCAGCCGAGGGTACCGAGGAAGCCCGGGTCTTTCTGCGGCGTTATTTCAGCCAGGCCACGGGCGGGTTTTTCGAATGCACGCCGGATGAAGGAGCCAAGGCCTTTCTGCACCGTTTTGCCGCTGCCGGCGCGGCCAACCGCTATCGGGCGGTGCATTCGAGCACGGTGGAAGACATTCTGGCGCTGGATATCGCGCTGCCCCGCAACGCGCGCCAGTGGCAGGAGACCCTGCCGCCTGACATCGAGCAGCCGATCATGCGCAAGCTGTATTACGGCCACTTTCTCTGCCATGTTTTCCATCAGGATTACATCGTGGAAAAGGGCCATGACTGCATGGCGATCGAGCACAAGATGTGGAAGCTGCTCGACGAACGCGGGGCAGAATATCCCGCCGAACACAATGTCGGGCATCTGTATGTGGCCAAGCCGGCGCTGAGCGGGCATTACCGTAACCTGGATCCCTGCAACTGCTTCAATCCAGGGGTCGGCCACACCTCCAAGCTGGCTTTCTATCAGGGCGAAAGTGCAGGCACTGGCATGCACTGAAGTCGGTGCACAGCGCAGGCGCCCATGCCGCGCTGTGTCGTCCTGGCTTACTCCGGAACGCTGATCGGCACGTTTGCCGGTACGTTTTCACCGCGACCGGCGGCTGCGTGCCGCCCGGACAGGTAGCGCCCCGGTGACTGGCCGACGGCCTTGCGGAACATGGTCACAAAGCCGCTGGCGTTCTCGTAGCCCAGCGCCATTGCGACGGCCTGGACACTGAGGCCGCGGGTCAGATGCTGCACCGCCAAGGTGATATGCAACTGCCTGCGCCACTGGCCGAAGCTCATGCCGATTTCCTGACTCAGCAGTCGGCTCATATGGCGTTCGCTCATGCCGACTCGACTGGCCCAGGCACTGGCGGCCTGTTTGTCGGCCGGGTCGGCCAGCAGCAGGTCGCTCAGGCGTCGCAGGCGCGCGTCACGGGGGATCGGCAGGTGCAGATGTTCCACCGGGGCTTCTGCCAGCTCGTCCAGCAAGGTCGCCACCAGACGGTCCTCCTTGCCATGGCGGGGATAAAGTTCATCAAAGCCGGCGGCCTTGGTCAGCAATTCCCGCAGCAGCGGCGATACGCTCAAGGTGCAGCATTGCCGCGGCAAACCGGGCAAGGCATCGGGTTCGACAAACAGACAGTAACATTCGGTCTCACCCGAGCCACGCACGGAATGCGGCAGGTCGCCTGGGATCCAGATGGCGCACTGAGGGGGCACGATCCAGATGCCGTCGGCAATCTGGCAGCGCAGCAAGCCACGGACTGAATACAGCAGCTGAGCCTTGCGATGATGATGCGTGGCGCGTTCCCAATGCTTGCTGATCCGGGTCGACAATTTGGCTGCCACCGGACGAGGAATGCTGTCGACCTCGGCGACCAGCATCGGGTGGTCATAGACCACCGTGTCTTCCGATGGGTGTTGCGAGAGGCGGAAAGTCACCGTGGTCATGCGGTTGTCTGCGGGTTCGAGATTTGTCCGTATTGGACAATAAGCCGACCAAATTATGCAATGACGACAGCGGTGGCCGCGCTTAAAGTGGATTTGCCGATCCGGCCATCGTGTCGATGGCCGGTCAGTCGGCCTTGATCCTCAGCCACCAGCATCCTGTATGCGCCAAGGACAGATCGCCGCCGGCTTTCGGCCGCGAGATGCAGGCCGGTCGGCGTCTTCTTTGTCTTTGCAGGAGCTGTGATGATCGAACTTGAGGAAGCTGCCATGGCCGTATCGCCGATGCCACATCGCGTGGTCGTGGATGAAGTCCTGCAGCTGGGGCCGCATCTCCGGCGTATCGTTTTCGAGGGCGAGACGCTTGCCAGCCTTGCGGTAAGCTTGCCGGCCCAATGGTTGAAGGTAGGGATCCCGGATGTGTCAGGATCCGGCCTGGTCCAGCGGGCCTACACCATTCGTGGTGCCTACCGCGGCTGGGGTGTGGTGGTGGTTGATTTCGTGCTGCATGCCGATGCCGGCCCGGTAGCGGCATGGGCCAGACGCGCCGTGGTCGGGGATGTGGCCTATCTGGGGGGCGCTGATGGCGGTTATCAGCTGGATCCGGCGGCCGACTGGTATTTGCTGGCGGGCGACGAGACGGCTTTGCCGGCGATCGCCAGCATCCTGGAATTCCTGCCTGAGGATGGCCGACCAACGTGTGTCGTCATTGAAGTGCCTACGGTGGATGATATCCAGGCACTTGGCTATCCGGACGGTACCGAGGTCCACTGGCTGGCCAGAGACCGCGAGCCGGCACCCGAGGGACGGCTGAGGGAAACCCTTGCCGGCCTGTGCCTGCCAGTGGGGACGGGGCAGATTTTTCTGGCTGGTGAGATGACGCTGGTCAGCGCGATTCGTCAGGATCTTGCCGGTGCGGTGCTCTCGGCCCGGGTCGATGCCGCTGCCTACTGGACGCGGGAGCCTGCTTCGAGGTCCAGTTCCGGGCAAACCGGCCAGCCTGTGTTGCAGTATGTCTGAAGCTGCCGCTGATGCGGACCGCGATGCATGCCGGTCTGGTCGCTCGATGCTTATGCACGCTGCGTCCGGCCGGCATGGACTCAGTCGGATGCTGGGCGGCTCTTGTCGCCTGCAGCCGGTCTGCTGTCGTTGGTGCCCCGTCTTTCATGGATCAGCTCGACCAGGGCCCGCAGTCCGGCCGGAACATGGCGATGCCCAGGGTAGTAAAGGCTGAGTCCCGGGTAGGCCGGTACCTGGTCATGCAGCACGGCCACGAGCCGGCCGGAGGCCAGGTCATCGGCGACATGGGCGCGGGCCAGTTGGGCCAGACCCATGCCGGCCCGGGCCGCTTCCCGCATCAGGATCGGCGTGTCGAGGGTCAGTCGGCCAGGCACTTCCAGCCGGTAGGCACGGCCATCCTTGCAGAAGTCCCATGCTGATGGGGCCCCATCAGGCATCCGGGCGCGAATGCAGTTGTGTGTCGACAGCTGTTCAGGGGCGAGCGGGCGACCATGGGCATGCAGATAGGTCGGCGAGGCGACCACCACCATCGGAATTTCATGATCGATGGCGACCCGGATCATGTCTTGCGGCACCGAGGCACTGTCGCGCAGGCCGGCATCATATCCCTCGGCGACAATATCGAGTTTCCGTCCTTCGGTGACGATGTCGAGGTGCATGTCTGGATAGCGACTCAGATATTCCAGCAGAATCGGCTGGAAGGCCATCAGTGCGGCGCCCAGCGAGCTGTTGATGCGCAGGGTTCCGCTGGGCGCTTGATGTCGGGATTCCGTATCGATAAATGCCTGCCGGATCTGCCGCACCGCCGGCTGGATCTGCTGCACGAAGTGCCGGCCGGCTTCGGTAAGGGCCACGCTGCGGGTGGTCCGATGGAACAGGCGGCTGCCGAGTCGTCGTTCCAGCCCGGCAATCGCCTGGCTTACCGCCGAAGCCGCCATATCCAGATCCAGGGCGGCGGCACGGAAGCTCCGGCGCCGGGCCACCGCCAGCACCGCATCGAGTTCGACCAGTCCGCTCTTGTGCATTGTTCTGATTTTCCAATCAAATCATCAATAATTGTTGATATTAACAAGGCAATGGGCGGGATCTAGAGTGTGGCTTTCCCCATCACGACAGCGAGGGACAGACATGTCATGGCCAATCTACCGCAGCGCCTATATCGATGCTGCCTTTGTTCCGGTGCACGGAGGCGAGCTGCAAGTGATACTGCACCCGGTCACCGGTGCACCGATGGCGGAAGTCATGATGGCCGGGCCCGAGGAAGTGGACTTGGCCGTCCAGGCCGCCGCAAGGGCGCAGCGCGAGCCGGCCTTGCAAGATCGCGCGCGGCGGATCGAGATGCTGCGAAGCCTGCAGGCCTCGGTCCTGTCGCACGAGGCGGCTATCCGGGAGTCGGTCATCGAGGAATACGGCGCACCCTTGGCACGGGCGTCTTGGGTCGGGCGCTATGCCTCGGATTGTTTCGGCCATGCGGCGGATCTTCTGCGCGATCATCCGTTTCGACGCACGCAAGGGAGCACCGAGGTCTGGATGGAGCCGGTCGGCGTGTCGGCCCTGCTGGTGCCCTGGAACAGCATCGCGGGCACGATGTGCAGCAAGCTGGCTTCGGCGCTGGCAGCCGGTTGCGCCAGCGTGATCAAGCCCAGCGAATTCAGCCCCTGGCAGACCCAGGCTGTGGCCGTGGCCTTGCATGAGGCGGGCCTGCCGCCGGGCATTTTCAATATCGTCAGCGGTTCAGGCACTCAGGTGGGGCAGGCGTTGTGTACGCATCCGGCCGTGTCCAAGGTCTCGTTCACCGGATCCACGGCGACTGGCAAGCTGATTGCCCGCGCCGGCGTGGAGACGATGAAACGGGTCAGCCTGGCACTCGGTGGCAAGTCGGCCACTATCGTGCTGGATGATGCTGATCTGGCGACGGCTCTGCCGATGGCGATAGCCGTCGCCTTCATGAACAACGGACAGGCTTGTGTCGCCGGCAGCCGGCTGCTGGTGCCGCGTTCACGGCTGGATGAAATAGAGGAACAAGTGCGCCATATCGTGGACGGGCTGGTGGTCGGGAATCCGCGGGACCCGGCGACCGGGCTCGGCCCGCTGGCCAGTCAGGCACAGTACGAGCGGGTCCAGCAGTTTATTCGCCGGGGCCAGGCCGAAGGCGCTCGACTGCTGATTGGCGGGGAAGGCCATCCGGCAGGGCTGGAGCACGGCTGGTTTGTCCGGCCCACGGTATTTGCCGATGTCGCCAATGACATGGACATTGCCCGGCAGGAAATCTTCGGTCCGGTGTTGTGCCTGATCGCCTATGACGATGATCAGGACGCGGTGCGTATCGCCAATGATTCACCTTACGGCTTGCAGGCCTATGTGTTTTCCGCACAGGCCGAGCGGGCACGTCGGATGGCCGGGCAACTACAGGTCGGCTCGGTGCTGATCAATCGCATCGCTCCCGATTTGATGGCGCCCTTTGGTGGCGTCAAGCAATCGGGGGTGGGGCGCGAGTTCGGCGCTGCGGGTATCGATGCCTTCCTGGAGCCGAAAACCGTGGTGACGATCTGACCGGACGTGGTCGATGCTTCCAGGCGGCAGGGGGATTCCGCCTGAAAGGCGTCAGCCTGCGGACTTCAGTCCAGCGTTGGATAGTCGGTCAGGCCGTGGGCTCCGCCGCCGAACAGGGTTTCTCGATCCGGCTGGTTCAGCGGGGCACCCTGGCGCAGGCGTGCCGGCAGATCGGGATTGGCGACGAAGGGTCGACCGAAGCCGATCAGATCGGCCCAGCCTTCCTCGATGGCGGTGCGGGCCCGCTCGGCGGTGTATTGACCGGCGTAGATCATGGTGCCTGGAAACAGCTGGCGTAGACGCTGCTTGAAGGCCGTCGGCATCAGCGGGGCATCTTCCCAGTCGGCTTCGGCGATATGGATATAGGCGACTCCGGCGATGCCCAGCTGGCGGGCGGCTTCCAGATACGTGGTTTCCGGATCGGCATCGACGCAGCCGTTTAAGGTCGTCAGCGGTGCCAGCCGGATGCCGACCCGTCCGGCATCACCGGTGCCTTCGATCAGGGCCTGGGTGACTTCGCCCAGAAAACGCAGGCGGTTTTCCAGCGATCCGCCATAGGCATCGGTCCGCTGATTGGCATGGGAGTCGATAAACTGATTGACGAGATAGCCGTTGGCGGCATGCAGTTCGACCCCGTCGAAGCCGGCCTCGAGTGCGTGACGCGCGGCCAGACGGTACTCGGCGACCACCGCCTGGATATCCTCGATGCTCAGGGCGCGCGGCATCGAAGCCTGGACAAAACCCGGGGCACCATCATCGCCAGCCACAAACACTTTGACGCCTTCGGCCTGGATGGGCGAGGAGGACACCGGAGACTGGCCGCCCAGCAGGCTGGTATGGCTGAGGCGACCGACATGCCAGAGCTGGGCGAAGATGCGCCCGTCGGCCTGATGCACGGCGTCGGTGACCTGTCGCCAGCCAGCGATTTGCTCGGGGCTGCACAGGCCTGGCGTCCAGGCATAGCCCTTGCCCATGGGTGCGATCCAGGTGCCTTCGCTGATGATCAGGCCGGCGCTGGCCCGCTGGGCATAGTATTCGGCCATCAACGGATTGGGGACGTCGCCCGGCTGGCTGGCCCGGGAGCGGGTCATGGGCGGCATCACGATGCGGTTGGGCAGTGTCAGCGAGCCCAGTTGCCAGGGCTGGAACAGCGGATCTTGAATCTGTGACATCAGTCATCTCCGTGAATCGGCGCCGTGCCGGCGCTTGATGATAATGGGGGAGTGGGGGCGGGCTGCAGGGCGATCAATCCCAAACCGGAGCCAGGCCTTCCGGATCGACTTCGCGTCCGCCGCGATCCAGGCCGGCGATGGCGTTCATGTCTTCGCTGTCCAGCGACAGGTCCCGGGCCAGCAGATTGGCGGCCAGATGTTCGCGGCGGGTCGAGGATGGGATCACGGCATGGCCCAGCTGCATGGCCCAGGCCAACGCGACTTGCGCCACCGAGGCCTGATGTTTGTCGGCGATGCCTTGCAGTAAGGGATCGGCCAGCACCTTGCCGTAGGCCAGCGTCATATAGGAGGTGACCGCAATGTGCTGCGAGCGAAGGAAATCGACCAGCGCCCGGTTCTGCAGATAGGGGCTCAGCTCGATCTGGTTGCAGGCGATGATCCCCGGGCCAAGCCGTTCAATGGCATCGCGGGTTCCGGCGATATTGAAGTTGGAGAGTCCGATCCGGCGGGCCAGGCCAAGCGCTTGCGCTTCGGCCAGGGCATCCAGATATTCAGCGGGCTGAATGGCTTGCCCGGGTGCCGGCCAGTGAATCAGGCACAGATCGACCTGATCACGACGCAGTTTGTCCAGGCTTTCGCGCAGGCTGGGCACCAGTCGATCAGCGGCATAGTTCGCGGTCCAGATCTTGGTGGTCAGAAACACTTGCTCGGCGGGGAGGCCACTTTCGTTGATGGCCTGGCCGATCTCGGCCTCGTTGCCGTAGATCTGCGCCGTGTCGATGGCGCGATAACCCAGTGCCAGCGCCAGGCGTACCGAGTCGATCACTTGCGGGCCGGTCAGGCGAAAGGTGCCGAGGCCGAAGATAGGGAGGTTCATGGACACGTCCTGTCAGAGAGATTCAAGCCGGAGTATCAGCCGGTGGTGCGGAGCGGCAGACTGTCGTAGCGTGCCGACCAGCCGGTCAGTGCCAGGGCGATGAGGGTAAAGGCGGCGGCGATCCAGGGCGTGGCAGCCAGTCCGATCCGGGTGACCACTTCGGCACCGATCCAGGCGCCGCCGGCCACCCCGAGATTGAAGGCCGAAATATTGAAGCCGGCCGCGAGATCGACCGCATCGGGCACGGTTCGCTCGGCCTGGCGCAAGACCAGTACCTGCAGCGCCGGCACATTGCCGAAGGCGACGGCACCCCAAGCCAGCACGGTCATGACCAGCAGGGGCTTGCTGTGCATGGTCAGGCCAAGCGTCACCAGCACCAGGCTCAGCAGGCCGAACAGGATGGCCAGGGCGATGATCGGGCCGTGCCTGTCGGTCAGGCGTCCGCCCCAGAGATTGCCGACAGCTACCGAGATGCCATAGGCCATCAGGACCGGGCCGAGCTGTTTCGGGGCGAAGCCGGCCATCTGCTGCAATATCGAGGCCAGATAAGTGAAAGCGATCAGTGAGCCGCCGTAGCCAATGGCCGTCATGGCGTAGACCCGCAGCAGATCGGGCTGCAGCAAGACCTGCCATTGCCGGTTCCAAGGGGCCGCTGGCGGCTGCTCGATATCGGCCGGCACCAGCGCCATGGCACCGAGCAGCGCGATCAGACCGAAGACGGCGACCACCAGAAAGCTGGCATGCCAGCCGAAGTGCTGGCCGATCCAGGTGCCCAGCGGAATGCCCAGCACAAAGGCCACGGTCATGCCGCTGAACATGGTGGCCATGGCGCGGGCGGCCTTTTCGCGTGGCACCAGCTGGGTCGCCACGACCGAGCCGACCGAGAAGAACACGCCGTGGGCCAGTCCGGTCAGGATCCGGGCCATCACCAGACTGGCATAGCCGGGCGCCTGCCAGGCGACCAGATTGCCGAGCGTGAACAGGCCCATCAGACCGATCAGCAGGGCCTTGCGTGGCCATCTGCTGGTCAGTGCCGACAGCAGCGGTGCGCCGATGGCGACGGCCAGAGCATAGACGCTGACCAGCAGGCCGGCCGAAGGCAGGCTGACATGCAGGTCGCCGGCGATGGTGGGAATCAGGCCGACAATCACGAATTCGGTGGTGCCGATGGCAAAAGCGGCCAGGGTCAGGGCCAGCAGGGCAAGAGGCATGGAGCGATCCGGCTATGGGGTAGGCTGGCCAGTCTGCCGGCTTTGTCTTTGCGGAATAAGCGGTTTATAAGTCATGGTCTTTTGAAAAAATATCAAGAAATGAAAACCTCGCTGGATGAATTGCAGGCCTTTGTGGCGGTGGTGGAGGCCGGTTCGATCACGGCGGCCTCCGAGCGGCTGGACTTGACCGTTTCAGCCACCAGCCGGACCCTGGCCCGACTGGAGGAGAAGCTGCAGACCAGTCTGCTGCGCCGTACCACGCGCCGACTGGAACTCACCGAGGAAGGTACGGAGCTGCTGCCACAGGCGCGGGACATTCTGGCCGCGGTGGATGCCGCCGAAGAGCAGATGGCCGCACGACGCATGCGGCCTGTAGGCCGCTTGCGGGTGGATGCAGCCACTCCGTTCATGCTGCATGTGCTGGTGCCTCTGCTGGCCGGTTTCCGCGAGCGCTACCCGGCTGTCGTTCTCGAATTGAATTCCAACGAAGGCATCGTCGACCTGATCGAGAAGCGGACGGATATCGCCTTTCGTATCGGCGCGCTGAAGGATTCCACCTTGCATGCCCGTCCCATCGGCAGCAGCCGGCTGCGGGTGCTGGCCAGCCCGGATTATCTGCGGCGCCGGGGCCTTCCGGGCACTGCCGCGGATCTGCAGAGGCATGTCCTGCTGGGCTTCAATCAGCCGGCGACACTCAACGACTGGCCGCTCGGCCCTGCGGGCGGGGCGGGGTTGACGGTATGTCCTGAGCTGGCCAGTTCCAGCGGCGAGACCTTGCGACAGATGGCGCTGGCCGGTTTGGGTCTTGTCTGTCTTTCCGATTTCATGACACGGGATGATCGTCGTGATGGCCGGCTGGTACAGGTTCTGGCCGATGAGACCTTCGAGCAGCGTCAGGCCATCCACGCCGTGTACTACCGCAATACGGCGCTGGCGGCGCGGATCACCTGCTTTCTTGACCATGTGATCGAGGTGCTGGGGGTGCCGGCTTTTGATGACTGAAGCCGGGACGGGGCGAGGCACGCGCATTCAGGGTCCGGATCCAATGATGGAAAACCGATGATGCCTATGTCGTGCTCCATTTCGCTGTTGTATAGATGCATGATGTCTCCATGGAGATCCGCGTTTGGTCCGGGCGGCCATCGGACCATCGGCAATTCAGGCCACGACCATGCTCCATAGGGATATGCGGCTCTACGCAAGGGTGATCGGCTCGCCTTGAATCACCGCCACGTTCGACAGCGGTTTGAACAAACCGATCATGGCAAGGCATCCGTGTTGGCACCACGGGACCCGGGGATTGCTCCGCTGGCATCAGGATGATCTGGCCGCCATGGCCCCGAATACCAGGCCGTGTGCCGAGAATTGGTTGCGGGCAGGGGCCGCGGTGGCCGTCCGGCTCTGCAGGTGGCACCGCCCTGCATGACTGCGGTGGAGGACTCGGCGCGACAACGACCGCGCCTGAGTCGGAGGTCGGCGGCGACGACGGTTCCATGGCAGGGCCGTCCAGGCCTCGATCCAGATCATCAGCGCCAGGATCGGGCGGACTACCGTGCGCAGCATCGCCGGCATGTTGCGACTGCATCATCCGATCTGGCTGAAGGCAGTGGTGGCGGTCTTCGGTACGACCATCAGTTCGTATCTGTTGTTCCGCCCGTTCGAAGAAGAGGTCGGGGATAGGCGGGTGCATGTCCGGCGTCGTGATCTGCTGGAGGTGCCTGAACAGTGTCCTGACGAGCTGTTGCACATCCGCATTGACAATCAAGGGCCGCTTCGCCGTACGGGCGGGCAATCAGGATCCGTGCCTCCCGGCGATGGGGTCCGGGCCTGACAGTCCTGGAGTCCGGTGCACCGGATGTCCGCCGGCTGTGGCGCAGAACATGGCCACGGCGTGTCTCCCATGGCGGTTGCTGACGGCCGGCTGCCATCTTGGCAATTCATTTTGAGATGTTATAACATAACATTCAATAGGGCATGCACGAGGCCTGGGATTGCCATGTCTTTGACTGTTCATCAGCAGCGGGTATGGAGCTTGTTGCAGCAGGCGGAGGGTCCGATGAGCGCCTATGCCTTGCTGGAGCATCTGCGGACGGATGGTTTCAATGCGCCGACCCAGGTGTATCGGGCGCTGGAAAAACTGGCGCGCCAAGGCCTGGTCCATCGACTCGAAAGCCTGAACGCGTACGTTGCCTGCCGTGAGGACGGATGCGACGCCGGTGATTTCAAGGCCTATGCCATTTGTGATCACTGCGGGCGGGTCGAGGAATCCGCGCGGGCCGATCTGGGGCGCGACCTGAGGCAGTGGATGGATGGCCAGGACTTCAAGCTGCAGCGCCCGGTGATCGAGCTGCACGGAATTTGTCGTGGCTGTGATCCCGACAGGCAGGGCCAGGACTGATAGCGAGCCGTATTTTTTGAAAGTGAACCGGAGCATTGAGCCTTTATGAAAGCCGATCCATCAGCCTCGACCACCAAGCCTCCTCTGCCGGTTACCGTGCTTTCCGGATTTCTGGGCGCGGGCAAGACCACCTTGCTGAATCATATTCTGAACAATCGCGACGGCCGCCGAGTAGCGGTGATCGTCAACGACATGAGCGAGGTCAATATCGACGCGACGCTGGTCCGTGAGGGAGGCGCCGAGCTGTCGCGGACCGATGAGAAGCTGGTGGAAATGAGCAATGGCTGCATCTGCTGCACTCTGCGCGAGGACCTGTTGCTGGAGGTGGGACGGCTGGCGGAGGAGGGGCGCTTTGATCATCTGGTGATCGAATCGACCGGAATTTCCGAGCCGCTTCCGGTGGCGGAAACCTTCACCTTCGCGGGTGAGGACGGTCGCTGTCTCAATGATGTCGCCAGACTCGATACCATGGTGACCGTGGTGGATGCCTTCAATTTCCTCCGTGATTACAGCTCACGGGACAGTCTGCAGGCTCGTGGCGAATCAATGGGTGAGCAGGACCAGCGCACGGTCGTCGACTTGTTGATCGAGCAGATCGAGTTCTGCGATGTGATCGTGCTGAACAAGATTGATCTGGTCGAGCCTGTCGAGCGGCAGCGACTGATGGCCATCTTGCAGCGTCTGAACCCGCGGGCGCATATCGAGGTTGCCGAGTTTGGCAGGTTGGCGCTTGACCGCGTGCTGGGTACCGGGCTGTTCGATTTCGAGGCGGCGGCAAGAGCACCGGGGTGGCTGCAGGAGCTGCGCGGCACGCATGTGCCCGAAACCGAGACCTATGGGATGGCCAGTTTTGTCTATCGGGCCAGACGTCCCTTTCATCCGCGACGTTTTGCGGAACTGGTGCGGGATGAGTGGCCGGGCGTGGTGCGATCCAAAGGTTTCTTCTGGCTGGCCACCCATCCAGCCGTGGCCGGCAACTGGTCGCAGGCCGGTGCGGTTGCCCGGCACGGGCCGGCAGGTTATTGGTGGGCCGCAATACCGCCCGAGCGCTGGCCCGAAGATCCGGACACCGTACAACTTATCCGTTCCCGCTGGGATGATCAGGTCGGTGATGCCCGTCAGGAACTGGTGCTGATCGGCATGGATATGAACGAGGCGGATCTGAGGGCGCGGCTGGATGTCTGCTTGTTGACTGATCAGGAAATGCGGGAAGGCCCGCAGGTGTGGATGACCTGGCCCCACGCTTTCGCCGACTGGCCCAAGGAACTCCCATGAAAAGTCGGCTCCCTGATATCTCGGCCACCGAATGCCCGTCAGCGCCTCGTGCGCTGGCCTGGGTCGGTATGCAGGGGATCGATCTGCCCATTACGCTGGCCGAAACGGGTGCAGCCGCCAGGGTGCATGCTCGCGCCGATGTTCAGGTCGATCTGCCTCGGCCGCAGGTCAAGGGCATTCACATGTCCCGGCTGCATCATCGGCTGGGTGGCTTGACAGGTGGTCCGGCCTTGTCGAAAGCGGTGCTGAGCCGCCTGCTTGCTGCGTTGATCGAAAGCCATGCGGATTGTGGCAGTCGCAGTGCCCGTCTGCGCCTGAAACTGGAGCTGCTGGTCGAACGCCCTGCGCTGGTGACCCAAGGTCTTGCCGGCTGGAAAGCCTATCCGCTGCAAGTGGAGGCCAGCCTGATCCAGGGCGTGTTTCGGGGGCGGCTGGAGGTCATCGTGGGCTATGCCTCGACCTGCCCTTGCTCGGCGGCATTGTCACGCCAGTTGATCGGGGCGGATTTTCTGCGGGCATTTCAGGGGCATTCCCATGTTCCGCCAGCCAAGGTCGCGGACTGGCTGCAGAACCATGCGACCTCCGCTACGCCGCACAGCCAGCGCAGCGAAGCCCGTGTCGCCGTCGAATTGGCGGCGGGCGGGCATCTGGGTGCCCTGGAGCTTGTCGATCGTGTCGAGGCCGCCGTGGGCACGCCTTTGCAGACCGCCGTCAAGCGGGCCGACGAGCAGGAGTTTGCGGCCAGAAACGGTCGGCATCTGATGTTCGTCGAAGATGCGGCGCGGGACATCGCCTCCGCTCTTGACGGGTATCGACAGGTCAGGGTCCAGGTCCGCCATCTTGAAAGCCTGCATCCCCATGATGCCGTGGCCTGGGTCGAGCCGGTGGCTGACATGGCTCTCGTCACGATGGCGGCAGCACCTTGAGTCACGCCACGCAGGACGGCGCCTGGCTGCTGCAGGCTGAGGCGCTACCGTCTGATCATGCATCGTGGCGGGTCTGACCTGCGTGGACACCCTCCTCCTACGGGTGGCCGCTTCCCGGAGGTGGATTTGCCCGCAGGCTTTCGGTGTGTGCGTGGACACGGAATTGACCCGGACCGCACGGATGAAAAGTGCAACTTCGTCCATGCGGGTCAAGGATCGACGCAGGAGTGGTCCAATGCAGTGTTGTCAGGTGACCACTTCCAGTGAACGATCACCGCTGGTCCATATCAGTCGGCGCAGCGACAAGGGCAGGACCAGACTGCCATGAGCTGCATCGGCGGGGTGGCCGGGATGCGGTCCGTGGATCAGGTAGCTGTGGCGATGCGCGCCGTGATTGGTCACTGATGGCGTCAGTCCCAAGGTGAATGCGCCGGTACGGGCATGGGTAAACGGGGAGCCGATCCGATACCGACCGGATGGCAGCGCCGGATGGCCGTCGTGTGGTGACGGATGGAGGGCAGGCTCCGCCACCGGCTCGGTGGGTGAGCCGCTGTAGGCACGGCCATTGTGTTCCAGTTGACCGTTGCGTCGGTTGTAGATCCATGACATGGAAGATTCCCTCGGCTGGATGACGACAGACTGTTCCCGGAAGATGCCGGCAAGGCTTGAAAGCGGGTGTCGATATCTTGCGGAGGCTTACGCGAACATCCGGTGACAAGCAGGCGATGATTTCGGCGTGCGCAGCGTTGTCGATACAGCTTCAAGTGCTGATGCGAGATCCGGCTGCCGGTGACCCGGCGTTGCAGTATCCCCCCTTGGAATCGCTGCCATCGGCCTGGTGCGAGGGGGCGAGTCTGATCGCCCGATGGTTGCGAAGTCGTGCTCTCCTGGTGACGTGCACGGGATACCCGCCCGACAGGCATCTGCCGTCGCCGCATGCATCTCGGATCTGAAGGCCTACTACATCTCCTCGCTCCCGAAATGTCTGTGGTCGAGCCTGCGCCCCGCGCTGGTAATGGCGCCCGACCCGATGGCGGCCGATGCCGTGATCGATCATCTGGGCGCGGCTGGCATGGGGGGATCACCCCTGCTTTACGGCCTCTCTGAGCAATGGATACGGAGTGGCATGGCCGAGCCATAGTGGCGGCCACCCGGTGTGAATGCCGGTCCAGGCTGGCGCTGGCCCGCGGTCCGCTTCCGCTCGATGCCTGTGCGGGCCCTTGGGGTTGCATGTGTGGCTGCCCTTGCCCGCCCCTTGGAGCGCACGCTTGTTTATCCGCTCGCTGGAACAACTGAGCGTTACGGCCTCGCGCCAGCGGGGTCATCGCCCGTTGAAGCCTTGCGTCTTCCGATGGGATGTGCAAGGGACAATGCCAGTCTGGCGCTGGACAGGGTGCGCCTGCTGCTGCAGGGTGATCCGCTGCAACGGGGGCATCTTTTTGTCTAGAGGGCGAGCGGCTTCGTCATTCCGACGGTCCTGACGTCAATATCCATGGCCGATCCATCGTTGCCGAACCGCAGGCCGTCTGATCCGCAAAGGGAACCTTTATTAACTCCGAATCCTCGCATCCAGCTTTATGCAACCCATTGATTCAATGATGCCGGTAGCAGTGCCTGGTGAGGTTTTTCGAGGTTCCCCAAAGGGCCCTGCGATCAGGTACTGCCGTCCGGCCCTGACAAACAGGCGTGCGATCGTGTTCCCGGTGACGGGTTTCGCCTGGATACTCGAGGCTCAGGATGACAGGTGGTGTTTTCAACGCCTCGATGGTGCATATCCATCTGTCGGCCGGGTCATCAGGGCGCAACAGCCATGGCCCGCAGATTGGCCAGCCGTTCGCGCGTGCCTGGATGTCGTTCATAAGGACCATGGATCAGCGACTGCACCACCGTCACCATATCGGTCTTCGTTTCCGGGACTGCTCCATCCAGCACGGGTCCCAGACTGGATTCGACATCCGTCATGGCCTGGGTGAACCGTACAGGGTCGGCATATTGCTTGTGCATCAGCCTTACCGCGCAGGCATCGGCCTGGAGTTCCTGGCCTCCGCTGAAGTCGAGGCGGGTGCTTTGCAGATGGTGGGCATAGGCAAAAATGGTTTTGAATTGTGACGGATCACGCGACATGATGTCTTTCAGGCTGGCGATCGATGTGGCGGAATCGGCAAGCAAGGCCTGGTAGCTTTCCGTTTCGTGCCGTTGAAGGATATGAGACATCTCGTGGGCGACCCGGAAATAGGCAATGGTCGGATCCCAGTCGCGGCCGACCAGGTCACTGTCCAGCTCGATGATGCCGCCAGGCAGCGAACTGGCATTTTTTCCAGACTCCTTCAGTACATAGATCGAGAAGTGATAAGGTGATGTGTCTCCGGCGGCCATCTGGACGTCTTTCAAAGTCTGTTCCGCATGAGCGTAGGCGATTCGGCCCAGCCGCCCGGTACGGGGCAGTACCATGTCCTGGTTGTGTTTGAGCAATGCCTTGCCAATGTCGCGTTCTGCAGGTGCAGGCAGCCAGTTCAGTCGGGCCGAGGCTTCTTCCACGACCGTGGCTATCGACATATGGGGGCCGATATGAAACCGGTTGTTCAGGGCTACCTTGCCCGTCAGCAGTGCCAGTGAACCGGCACTTCCCATGGTACCCACCGGGGCGATCAGGACCTTGCATTTCTGATCAACGATTTCTTCCGAAAGACCGCCGGTATTGGTGATGTCTTCGATCGGGCCGACATGGGTGATTTGAATCGAGTCTGCCGGGTGGCTGCCATCCGGTGTGGCAGCGGCGCTCGTTGTTGCCACATGCTCACCTGGCAGCAAATGATCGATTTTCTTCACATGCTTCCACATGCTGTGGAACAGGCCGAAATGTCCCGGATGTTCGGTGGATGCAGCAACGGCCGGTTGCCCGGGATCGGATGGCGACGTCGTCTGGGCCATCAGCCTTGCGGCAGGGAGCAGACTGAGGAGCAGGCATCCGCAAACGAGCAACCTGGCGGGGTGTTTCATTGACCGTTCCTCAGCTGGGTCAGAATCTGGTCGCGATTGGCATAAAGCCCTTCATCGTCAAAAACGGCGGCACGATAGAACTGCTTGACACTTTCCGGCTGCGAGCTGGCGGTAATCCGCTGGAGGCGTTGCGTTACCTCCCGGGCATCTTCCGGGTCCATCAACTGGAAGTCGCCATGCCAGCTGCTGTGTCTTCCGCCAAGTTTCCAGTGATAGGCATGTCCTGGTCGCAGGCCTGCGATCTGTTGCACGGATGGTACCGGGCTGATGTTCATCAGCACTCGTCCGCCATCGGCCAGCACGAAGCGCTGCAACCCTTGCGCCTGGAGGCTGCTGAAGTCGAAGCGGATGGTCGTGCCTTGGGGGGCGTAGTAGCTGCCATCCGGCGTACCGGCAGGCGGTGGAGTGTCAAAGCGCTTGCCGCCAGTGCTTTCGCCATTGGTCAGCATCTGCCACAGCGAGGCCAGCGATGTCTTGGGAACGCCCTGGATCAATTGGCAAGGGGGAGCTTTGGCCAGTTGTGCGGCCAGTGCCTGTTTGCTGTCGCGGGATGCCGTCGGTGCGAAGCTCGCGGGGCAGCTGGCCGGGGTGTCTGCCAGAACGAGGCCTGGTTCGCCGGCCAGACCGAGCCCGATCAGGATTGCCAGTCGGATCCAGACTGGTCGAATGGCTGCATCACTTGAAAAAGAGGTAAAAGGCATAAATCAGGATTCCGGAAATGAAGAGCATGCGGAGGTAATTGGCACAGCGTCCGATCAGCAGGGCGGTGTTGACGAATGTGTTCGTCTTGTCCAGTTCAGCAGCACTAGCCATCGCAGAGTCGTCTGTGGCGGTTCGTCGGCCCATGAACTTGATGATCACGGAGGTGATGAATTTGCTCTTGCCGATCAGATGGAAGATGCCTTTGATCTTGCCGACCATGTAGATGATGCCTTGGTCGAAACAGCCCAGGCCTTTTGCAATCAGCCGACGGCAGATCAGCAAGAGGCCGATGATGGCCGCCAGGACCGCCATTGTCATCAGCAGTGGACGGCCAGGCGGACCGAACATCAACCCAGTGGATAAACCAGCGGCTACCAGTGCGACGCACAGGATGATGGCCGCCCAGAGGCCTTGGGGCCGCAGCTCGTTTGCTAGCGATGCCCCGTCTGCTGTCGGAGTATCTGCCGATTGCCGGGCGATATGACCGGCATTGGAGGCATGATCAGGCCGACACCTGCACCAGACGCTGCTGCAGGCTGTGGCGATTGACGGTCAGCTCGGGCCCCACGTCGGGGCCGCGATAGACCATCGAGGTCTCGTGGCGGACATGATCACCTGCACGTTGCGCGCTGAGCCAGTTGAACGAACCCACGCACAGCAGGTCGTCATCGGCCATCAGCAGCTTGCTGTGGACCTTGCCCACCTGGCAGACCTCGATCTGGCAGGCCTCCAGCGCCTCGATGGCCTGGTGAAAGGCTTCGACAGCCGCCGGATCACCTTCGGGGTGATTCCGGCTGACTCCCCGGTTGAGATAGCGGTCGGTATAGATCTGCAGCTGTACGCCGCGTGCCACGGCATCGGCCATGTATTCCAGGCCATGGTCATGACGGATCCATTGCAGTCGCATCCATGGTGTGACGATCTGGATTTCGCGACGGGCTTCCTGCAGGACCCTCCGCAGGAAGTCGTCGTGCTCAGCTGCCTCGTGCAGATGGCTGAGGCCGGTACGGGTGGTCTGCAGATCCTGCCGGGCCGGCACCTCGAAATCCAGCTCGCTGCCGGGTACGGCGGCCAGGTGTTCCATCAGCATGCCGCGTGGCGTGGACGCCGGCATCGCGCTGAACAGATCCATATCGCCAAACACAATAAAACTGTCCTTGGCGCGGGATACGGCGACGTTCAGCATGCTGTTGTTGCGATCAATGAAGCCGCCGTCGGCATGCTTGGAATAGACGGCTGAAAAGATGATTACAGGTCGTTCGCCGCCCTGGAAGGCATGGACGGTACCGACCGTGAGCTGGCCGGGTGCCTTGCCGGCGGAGATTCCCGTCGCGGTGAAGGCTTGCTCGATGGCCTGTGTCTGTGCACCGAAGGGCGTGATGACGCCGACGATTTCATGCAGCGGAAGCTTGTAGCGGGCCAGCAGCTGCGCGGCATTCGCCTGCAGCCAGGCGGCGATGGCCTGGGCCTCCAAGCGGTTCCGGCGGCTGCCGTGCGTACCGGTTTCGCAGCAGCCATCGACATGGACGTAGGCCAGCGGCGGCAGACCCTCGTCGGGCGCAGGGCCACGCCTTGGCAGCAGACGGCCCTTGTAGCAGAGCGCATTGCAATAATCGATGATGTCGTCGTAGCAGCGCCGGTGCTCATACAGATACATGCCGCGGGCCAGCTCCGGGTCGTAACGGTAGCGACTGACCGACTGGGCGATGGCCATCACGCTGCCGCTGGCCGCGCTGCGTCCGCTCTGCCCGAAGCGCTCATACCAGACTTCAGGATCGCCGGAGGTCGGCCGCAGGCCGGCGGCGACCAGATTGCCGATGTCGATCGCAGGGGGGATCGACCAGATGGGTTCGATCTGCTGGGTATCACCGATCACCAGGGCCTGTCTGGCCAGCGCGAAAGAGGCGCCGGCGACTTCGGGGAGCACTTGGCCGGCCTCATCCACAATCAGCAGGTCAGCGAAGTCCAGGGCATAATCATCCACAAAGCCATGGCCGTTGTGGCGTTTGCAGCCCAGTTCGCCAGGCAGCCTGAACAAGGTCGCGACCACGCAGGGAGCCAGTTTCATCCAGCGGCGCCAGTTCTTTTCCAGGGTCTTGCGGCCGTTCTTGCTGCGGCTGTTGACGATGTCGGTGAGGTTTTCGCTGACTTCCTGCAGCCAGCGACCTTCCCAGTAGTGGCTGGTCAGCAGGAAGATCTCGAAACGCAGCGTGGTATCGGCCCAGTGGTCGCAGTCATCCAGGCTGACCTCCTCGGGCCGGTGATCTGTCGACTGTGGAAGCACCGCGATGGCCTGGCCCCAGCGGGTCAATCGCTCCTGCCGCTGCAGCAGCCATTGTCTGGCCTGTTCCAGCCGGGTCAGAGCCGAGTGATGGGCTGCTTCCGCTTTGGTCACGGCGCCGGCCAGGGCGGCTTCCATGGCTTCAAGGCTGTCGGCAGCCTGCAGTCCCGGCTGGTCGACATCGAACTGGAGTCTGGCCAGTCGCAGCCGCTTGTCGGCCACCGGGGGCAGCCAGCTCAGCAGGCGATAAAGCAGGGGTTCGTGGGCCAGATGATGCCGGAACGTCTGCTGGCGTGAGCGGGCGGCGGCGAGGTCGCCGGCTCGCAGGTCGAGCACGGTCTCCAGACGGTCGATGCCGGCCTGCGGATCAGGCCCAAGCTGGGATTCGATGGCATGACGGACATAGCCCAGCTGGACCCAGGCCTGTTCGATGGCCGCCAGGTGTTGCTGGCGTGCACCGATGGCTTCTTGCAGGCGCTGCAGGACGGTGGCGAGTTCCCGCGGGGGCGCATCGGCCCATGTTGCGCGCGCCTTGGCCATGTAGGCGGGCAGGGCCGTATCAAGATATTCCTGCGATTCAAGGCGACTGAAGAAACTCCGCGTCTGGTAGCTGCGGGTCATTTCGGCCTCGGCCGACGTCTTCGGGAAATAGGCGCCGAAACTGTGGACCTCCGGCAGCCAGCGCCCGGCCAGCGGGCCGTCGCCGCGGGCGAAATCCTTGCCGAAGGCGGTGATGATGTTGGTCACGGCCTGGTTGTTGGTGGAACTGGCCACGATTACAGGAGGCTCGTCACCTTGCAGGGCGGCCTTGGCCCACAGGGTGGCAACTGCGGACAGCAGCAGGGTGGTCTTGCCGGTGCCCGGCGGACCATTGACGGCCAGGATGTCGCCATGACCGGCCACCAGCAGATGGCTCAGCGCGTCCCTCTGGGCCGGTGCCAGCGCGAAGCGGTCGCTGGCGTGGGCCAGCCGGTTGGCAAACTGGCTGTTGGGCGCAAGGCAAGGCTCATCCGGTGTCTGGGCCTGCTGGGCATAGCGATCAAACAACGGGGCTTCACGAGGGCCGGCGCGCAAGTGATCGTAGAGATTGATGATATGGCGGTTGAAACCTTCCGCCTGATCTTGCTTGAAGATATAGCCGTAGTCGGCCAGATCGTAGCCGTCATCTTCCGGCGGCCAGTTCTGGCTGACGGTGCGCAGCATTTGCTGGCAGAAATCCAGATAGTCGCTCCATTGCTGCCGGTGTTGCTCGGGATCTACCGTGCTCCCGGCCGCGGGAGCGGCAAAGGCCGGCGTCGCATGGTTGGACAGGAAGTGATCCATGGCTTCCTGCCGGCCGATGCTGAAGCTGTCATGTTCCAACGGCTCCAGCAGATCTCTCGGTACCATCGCTCGTGCCGACGGGTAGAGTCGTCCGTCACGGCTGGCGGTGACGCGGCAGACCACCGGCGTGATGATGGCCGGGCGTCCGGTGCGGGTCTGACCGTGCTCCGATCTCGCCGGATAGATCCAGGGGCGCAGACTGAGGTTCACCGAGGACAGGCTGTCAGGCTCCCGTTCGAACAGCCGCCGGACCATATCGGCTTCGAGCTGACCCTGGCGGATGGCTTCGGCTGGCAATCTGGCCAGCTTTTCCGCCTGAGGTCTGGACAGGGCACCGCGGTCATTGTCGGCATCGGCCAGGGAGTTCCGCCAATAGCCGGCCAGCTTCAGGGAGTGTTCGTTCATCATGCGGTGCCGATCGGGGCCGAGGCCGCGATGCCTGAGTGAAGTTGGCGGGCAGGGTAAACCCATGCGACGTCAATGACCACATGCAAGAAAATGAGTCTGGCATCCGGATCAGAGGGCTGCAGGCAGCGCCTGGTGCTGGTCGGGTGGCGAAAGAGTACGTTGAGCCCCGAAACTGTCTCTGGGACGGGCGGTCGCAGGGACCCGGTCAGATACGGGCTGCAGCCCGGCTGGAGCTCCGGCAATCGGCCGGAGGCGGCGGGGTGAGTCAGGGCGGGGGATTATGTGTCGATCATGGCCAGAGCAGGCCTGTGACCGGGGCTGCGGGGCCTGCCGTGATGTGATCTGCGGCTGAGGCCCGCATGCCGGTGCGATGGCATCAGCACAAAAAAGCCCGGGACGAATCCCGGGCTTTCCAGAGGCGGGTTCGAGTCAGTGGCCCGATTTCACCAGCTGTTGTTGTCGTCGTCGAAGGACGAGTCGCCGCCACCCCAGCTGCTGTCGTCATTGCCCATGTCGACATTGGAATTGCCGATATTGCGCAAGGGATCATTGTCGAAATTGCCGTTGCCGCCGAAGGCCGGTGGCGTGGCGGCATTGGCTTCGCCGCCATGGTGCAGCATGCCCTCGATGGCATCGGCCGCCAGCATGCCGCCGGCGACGCCGGCCGCGGTGCTGGCCACCTGACCCATCACCGAGCGACCACCGCCGGCACCGCTCTGGGGACCGTACGGAGGCGGCTGCGGCGGCTGGCCGTAACCGTAGTTGTTGTTGCCGAAACCGCCGTTGTTGAAATTCTGGGGCGGAATGGTGGCCCGGTTCTGGCTGGACCGGTTGAAGGCGCGCCAGATCAGGGCGATCACGGCCAGCAGGATCACCAGTCCGATGATCAGGCCGAAACCATGGCCCTCCCCGGCAGGACGCGCGGTGGCGGTTGCCGGCTGGCTGTAGCTGGTGACGCTGGCGGCACGATGGCCGCTGAGTTCACCCATGGCTTGTCCCAGTTCGGTCCGGAAGGCGTTGTAACGCTCCTGGCTGGTGAAGTGGATGGCCGGATCGATCTGGGCAGCCTGCGCCAGCTGCTGGCGGGCCCCCTGGAGATTGCCTTCCTTGGCCAGCACCTGGGCCAGCACATAATGCGCCTTGGCACTGTCGGGATGCTGGGCGACGACCTGGTTCAGTTCCTGCTCGGCCTGATGATAGTCACCGGAGGCGAGCGCCTGCTTCACCATCGCGGGACTGACATCGGCTTCGGCCATGGCCACGCCGGTCAGGGAGGCGCTCAGCGCCAGAGCAAACAGGATTTTTTTCATTGCAAGATCTTCCTCTGGGTGTTCCCGGCTGGCCGACGGCAGCCTGGCATGGAAATCATCAACCACAGGCGAGGACCGCGCCTCGCGGTCCCATACTCCATCGTGGATATTGATATCCGTACCATTGCCTCGATTGTCCGGGTAATGTCTTGGACAGTATATGGGCTCGATCCGGGGACGACACAATGGGCGTCGCTGTCACGCGTCGATCCGGTTCAGGTTTCCGTCCGTTCTGGCGCGGGCACCGCCCGGGATTGGTACCCCGGCCGAGATGGCACTGCCGGCGAGGTGGCGTACTACAATGCGTGGCTGACGAGCACTGCCAGCGGAATGGAAAGCGTCATGCCCAGTGTGCTGAGCAGCATGATGGTCGCCGTTTCGGTCTGACACGCCCCGTACTGCTGGGCAAACAGCGCCGAAGGGGTCGAAGTGGCCATGGCGCTGGCGACCAGGGTGGCCTGTGCCATCGGTCCGTGCAGGTCAAGCAGCTTCAGTCCGGCGAAAAAGACGGCGGGCTGGATCACGATGCAGACCACCGAGCCCAGGATGGCGGTGCGCGAACCCAGTTTCAGCGGATAGGCCGCCAGCGCCAGACCGCAGGCAAAAATGGCGATGCCTGGTGCACAGACTGCCAGGGGATGGAGGATGGCGGTGAGCATCGGCGACGGCGGCTGTCCGTCCAGCGACAGCAAGGCACCCAGCACCGGGGCCCAGACCAGCGGATTGCGAACCGTGTTCCACACTGATCGGCCCAGTCCGGTGGCCGCGATACCGGAAGCCTGGCTGGCGGCTTGCAGCATGTAGACGACGACCGAGACCTGGACCAGATTGGTGACGACGGCAGCCAGGCCGACCACACCACTGCTGATGGTCGCTCCATAAATGGGTTCAAGCACCGTCAGACCATAGATCGGCGCAGCCGTGGAGCTGACGGCATAGGCCAGTAGGGTGGACCGGATCATGCTTTGACGCAGGGCGCGCAGTACTCCGTAGCCAGCGGCAAAGAAGGCGGAGTAACCGATCACCATCACCAGAATGATGGGACCCTGGGCCAGCAGCAGATGACGATCGAAGCCGGCCATGCCCAGAAACAGGGCGACGGGCAGGGAGTAGGTCAGGGCGAACTGGCTGAACCCGCGGTTCTGGTCGGGATCGAAGTGGCGGGTCTTGCCGGCCGCGAAGCCCATGGCCAGCAGCAGCAGGACGGGCGCGATGGCCGTGATCAGGAGGGCAGGATTCATGATGTCCATGGTCGGCGGCACGAGACGATGACGGTGACGGTGAGAGATGAAGCTGCCCGGAAGGGGGCTGCCTATGCAGGCAGCCAGGTGGCATGCCGGGTGCGCCGGTGTGGCACCGGCGCACCCGGATTTTCAATCCAGCAGGTTCCGGTACTCCGGGCTGTACAGCATGCCTTCGATCCAGGCACGGATATCCACCGGACGTTCGACGCTGGCCTGGCCCTGTTCGAAGATGAATTCGGCCACGCGGACGGCGGTGGTGACTTCGGTTTCCAGGATATTGGCCTGCAGCGGGTAGAGCATGCCCTTGTCACGCGAGGCCTGGTCCACCTGGTCAGCGGTAGCGGCGGCGGCGGCGATGAACATGGCATCGGTGATGCGCTGGGGCCGGGTCGCATAGACGGCCAGACTGACCGCCGGGAAGATGTAGAAATTGTTTGCCTGACTGGGGTGGAAGCGCTTGCCATGCAATTCGACGTCCGGGAACTGCACGCCGGCGGCATACAGGGCACGCCCGCCGCTATGGGTATAGGCCGCTTCCGGCGTGCATTCGGCGCGTTCGGTGGGGTTGGATAGCGGGAAGATGATGGGCTGCTGGTTGATACGCGCCATTTCCTTGATCACCTCGTCGGTGAACAGGCCGCCACAGGTACTGACCCCGATCAGTACGCTGGGCTTGAAGGTCTTGACCACCTCCAGCAGGCTGGTGGAGGCCTTGGCTTCATGGGCGAAACGTCGCTTCCAGCGGTTGATGTCCTGGCGACCGCTTTCGATCAGACCCTTGGAATCCATCAGCCAGATTCGTTCGCGTGCTTCCTCTTCGCTGAGCCCTTGCTGGACCAGGGCCGAGACGATCATATTGGAAATGCCCAGCCCGGCCGAGCCGGCGCCCAGGAACAGGAATCGCTGGTCGGTGAGCTTCTCTCGCTTGATCTGCATGGCCGTGGTCAGACCGGCGATCACGACGCTGGCCGTGCCCTGGATGTCATCGTTGTAGCAGAGGATCTTGTCGCGATAGCGATCCAGCAGACGCATGGCGTCCACACCTTTCCAGTCCTCGAAGTGGATGCATACGCCGGGGAAGGCTTCGTTGGCCGCGGCCACGAAGGCATCGGCAATGGCGTCGACTTCGTCATCTTCCGGCGGGGGCTGGCGCAGCCCCAGATACAGCGGGTCAGCTCGCAGCGGGGCATTGGTGGTGCCGATATCGAGCAGTACGGGAAGCAGGGACTCCGGTGGCACCGCCGCGCAGGCGGTGTACAACTGCAGTTTGCCGATCGGAATCCCCATGCCGTTGGCGCCGATATCGCCCAGCCCCAGGATCCGCCCGCCGGTGGATACGCAGATAAAGCGCACATCCTTGACCGGCCAGTTGCGGAACACTTCCAGATAGCGTTCCTTCATGTCGCGGGTCAGGTACATGCCGCTGCTGTGCCGGAAGATGTGACCGAAGGCCAGACAGGCATAGGCCACGGTGGGATCGTAGACGATGGGTACGAAGCGTGCCGGATCCGACATCAGCGTCTTGTAGAACAGGGTCTCGTTGCGACCGGCCAGACTCATCAGATAGATGTACTGCTCCAGATCGCTGCTCTTTGCATCCAGATGATGTCCGACCCGTTCCAGCTGGCGTTCCAGTGTATCAATGGCCGGGGGTACCAGACCTTCCAGGCCGAAGGCTTCGCGTTCGGCGGCCGAAAACGCCGTGTCCTTGTTGTACTTGGGGTTGTTGAGAAGCTCGGCACCTTTCAGTTTGACGTGTTTCACAGGATCTCCCGGTGATGATCAGCGGTGGAAGGGGATACGGTCACGGCACAAAGAAAATCGATCGCAGCGCTGCATATTGATTGCGACATGAATGCCGACGCCTCGGCCGGATGATTTACGGCTATGGGAGGTCATTATTGTTGATGTCTTGGGTGTATATCGGATGCAGTTGTGCTTGCATATTTCATGTCGTTGTTTGATGAGTATGCGCCTCGCAAGTGCCATGTTGCAAAGCAGCATTAATCAAGCCTTCGGAAGTTCCAAGTGTCGTTCATGTGACTGTTTGTTATGGATATCTATCTTGGTGCAAAGATGGGCGCCGGTGCCGTGAGTCAACGCTCTGCATCAGGATGACGCGCCATGGTATGGGGAGAATACGGCCAGCTGGCTTCATCGGATCAAATAATCACTGCTGGTTCGAAATATATTGCCGTCAATCCGAAATATCATGCATCCATGATTATGGTCGGCCGATATGAGCGCAGTTGTCGATCTCCCCCAAAGATGGGCATTGGCGGATCAGGGGATGGGGCGATGAACGCCGCGGCGGAAGATCGCACGCGGCTGGACAGGCATGTGCGGAAGTGATGGCGGTCGCCAGCTTTGATTGTCTCCACGGCAGCTGGCTGGATGGAGGTGGCAACATATGTTTTCACCTCAAGTGGTGATAATCTGTTCGCATGACATTGCAGCTCACTCACCGGCAATCCCATGTCCTCGCTTTTGTGCGACAGCGCCTGGAGCAGGATGGTCAGGCACCGACCCTGGAAGAGATCGGCATCGCGCTGGGCATTGCCCAGGTCAGTGCCGTGCGCAAGCACCTTCGGGCACTGGAGGCCAAGGGGCGGTTGCTGATCGAGCCGCACCGGGCACGGGGCATCCAGCTGGTCCGCGAATCCGATCCCATGGATGCCGATACCATGGAGCTGCCGCTGATCGGCCGCATCGCGGCGGGCGAGCCGATCTTTTCCGAGGCCAGGATCGAGCGGATGCTTCGGGTGTCGCGCTGGCTGTTTCGTCTGTCGCCGGATTATCTGGTCAGGGTGGTCGGTGACTCCATGCGGGACGAGGGCATTCTGGATGGCGATTTGGTCGGGGTCCATGCCACACCTGTCGCCCGGCATGGGCAGATAGTTGCTGCCCGTATTGATGGGGATCGTTTCACGATCAAGCGTCTGCACTGGCAGGGCGAGGTGATCCGCCTGCTGCCGAACAGTCCCGGGTTCCATCCCATCGATCCGGATCCCAGCGAGGATTTCGCGATTGAAGGCCTGTTCGCGGGTCTGCTTAGGGGCGGCTGAAGGTGGCGCGGGCAGTCTTGAACGAGCTGTTGGCCCGCCGCGAGGTCTGGCGCGGGCAATCCGCAGACGTCACGGAAAGCGAACAACCCACCGGCTGGGCGGCGCTGGACGCGGTGCTGCCGACGCATGGCTGGCCGTCGGCCTCGGTGTCGGAAATCCTGTTGCCGATGGACGGCATCGGCGAGCTGCGTCTGATCCTGCCTGCTCTGGCAAGACTGACCCGGGCCCATCGGCCGGTGATGCTGGTGTCGCCGCCCTATCTGCCCTGCGCGATGGGTTGGCGCCAGCGCGGGGTGGATCTCGGGCAATTGCATGTGGTGGAAGCTGATGAGGCTGATGTGTTGTGGGTGGCCGAGCAATGCCTGCGCTCGGGCAGCTGCGGGGCCGTCGTGAGCTGGCCACGAAAGGCTGATGATCGTGCGCTGCGACGGTTGCAGGTGGCGGCGGATACCGGTCGGGCCCTGGGCTTCGTGTTCCGCGCGGCGCTTCATGCCGGTCAGGCATCGCCTGTGGCCTTGCGGCTTGAGCTGACGACGCGCCCCCGATCCGCGATCTGGGTCCGCAAGTGCCGGGGCGGCAATCCCCCCGGCAAGGCCGTGCCCTTTGCGGATCTGGAACGTTGAGGCATGGCTCCCAGCTGGATCTGCCTGTGGCTGCCGGAACTTGCTCTGGATGGTGTGTTGCGAGGGCGCCAGGTCGAGGGGGCGCTGGTCCTGATCGACGGGTCTGTGCATGGCCGCCGGCTGGTGGCCGTCAATGCGGCTGCCGGACAGGCTGGGCTGCGCGTCGGTCAGTCCTTGAATACCGCCAAGGCCTTGTTGGCTAACTTCGAGGTGGTGATCCATGATGCGGCGGATGAGCTGCAGTCGCTGAATTTTCTGGCCGGCGTGGCCTATCGCTTCAGCTCGGACGTCCATTTCATGCCACGAGCCATCGTGCTGGAAGCCGGTCGCAGCGCCGGATTGTTCGGCGATGCTGTCGCGATGACCGCCCGTTTGCGCCAGGAGTTGTCCGGGCTGGGTTTTCGACATCAGCTTGCGGTGGCGCCGACGCCGCTCGCCGCCTACGTGCTGGCGGGCATGCGCGATGGCATCGTGATTACCGATCAGGACGCTCTGTATCAGGCGCTGGAGCGGGTACCGCTGCAGCGGATCGCCTTGCCGGGACGTGCGGTCGGGCGCCTGCCTGACATGGGCATCCGTACGCTGGGCCAGCTGCGACGCCTGCCACGCGAGGGCTTGCGGCGACGCTTTGGCGGAGCGCTGGTCGATGCCCTGGAAGCACTGCTGGGCGAGCGCCCGGACACACTCGCACGCTACATCCCTCCGGACACGGTGGATTGGCGGATCGAGTTGTCGCACGAGGTGGAAGACACCGCCGCCCTGGCCTTTCCGCTGCGGAGGATGACGTCTGATCTGGCGGCCTATCTGCGTGGCCGCGATGGCGGCGTACAACGATTCTGTCTGCAGCTGGAGCATCAGCAGGGACAGACCGAGGTGGTGGTGGGTCTGCTGGCCCCGACACGGGAGGCCGATCTGCTGTTCGAGGCGGCGCGAGGGCGACTGGAGCGGGTGCAATTGAGCGCACCGGTACTGGCACTGCGGCTGATGGCCGCCGATCTGCCTCCGTTCGTGCCGGAAGGCCGTGACCTTTTTGACGAGCGCTGTGCACGGGCCATGCCGTTCGATGCTTTGCGTGAACGCCTGCGTGCCAGGCTCGGAGATGCCTCGCTGCAGCAATGGCGAACCACCGGAGACCCTCGTCCCGAGTTCTCGCAAGCCGTAGCGGCCAGCGATGCGGCCTGGCTGGAATCGCGACTGCGTCCGACCTGGTTGTTGCCGGCACCTCGGCCATGGCATGGGCCGCCGCCGCGGATTCTGGCCGGGCCGGAGCGTCTGGAGACCGGCTGGTGGGATGGGGCGGCGGTGCGCCGCGATTATTATCTGGTCGAGACGGCACAGGGACAGCGTGCATGGGCGTTTTGTCCGGCCGGTGAAGTGGCGGGCTGGATGCTGCACGGCTGGTTTGCATGACCGGCTATGCCGAACTGCATTGCCTGTCCGATTTTTCGTTTCAGCGCGGCGCCTCCTCGGCACGTGAATTGTTCGAGCGGGCCCGGGACTGCGGTTATGCCGCGCTGGCCATCACCGATGAATGCTCGATGGCCGGGATGGTACGTGCTCTGGAGGCCTCCGAATCAACCGGGATCCGCCTGATCGCGGGGACTGAAATCCGTCTGCAGGATGGTTTGCGACTGGTGCTTCTGGCGGAGCACCGGCAAGGCTACAGCGCTCTGTGTGCCTTGATCAGCCGGGGGCGCCGCGCCGGCGGAAAGGGCGGCTACGAGTTGTCCCGCGAGGATCTGCAGCAGGGGCTGGAAGGCGTGCTGGCCCTGTGGTTGCCGGCCGATACGCCGGTCGCTGCCGATGGCATCTGGCTGCGCGAGATATTTCATGGCCGGTCGTGGCTGGCCGTCGAGCTGCTGCGGGAGCATGACGATGACCGCCGGCTGGCCGACCTGCTTGCCCTGGGGCGGCGGCTCGGGTTGCCTTGCGTGGCCGCCGGCGATGTGCACATGCATGTACGCCGACGTCTGCCCCTGCAACAGACGATGACGGCGATTCGCTACCGACGGCCGCTCGATCAGGTCGCGGACCGGCTCTTCCGCAATGGGGAGCGGCATCTGCGGCGACTGGATGCTCTGGCCGGTATGTATCCGCCCGCACTGCTGCAGGAAACCCTGCGGGTCGCGCAGCGCTGTCGATTTTCGATGAATGAACTGAAGTACGGTTACCCCAGAGAACTGGTGCCGGAAGGCAAGACGGCCATCCAATGGTTGCGCCAGCTGGTTGACGCCGGGGCGGCCTGGCGCTGGCCGGATGGGATCCCTGCGCCGGTGCGTGCGCAGCTGGACCACGAGCTGGGACTGATCGGCGAGCTGGAGTACGAGCCCTATTTCCTGACCGTGCACGATATCGTCCGTCATGCCCGCAGCCTCGGCATTCTGTGTCAGGGGCGCGGATCTTCGGCCAATTCCGCGGTCTGTTATGCCCTGGGGGTGACCGAAGTCGATCCCGCACGCAGCCGGCTGCTGGTCGAACGGTTTATCTCCAGAGAGCGGAAGGAGCCCCCGGATATCGATATCGATTTCGAGCACGAGCGTCGCGAAGAGGTCATCCAGTACATCTATCGCAAATACGGACGCGAACGTGCCGCGCTGGCCGCGACCGTCATCTGCTACCGCAGTCGCAGTGCCGTACGTGATGTGGCACGGGTGCTGGGTCTGCCGATGGATCAGGTCAATCAGCTGAGCCAGGTCGCTGGCTGGCGCAGCGGCGGGGAGGCGCTGGCAGCCGGCCTGAGGGAGCGTGGCTTTGATCCGGACAGCGCTCTGATCCGCCGGATCATCGCACTGACCGGCGAGCTGATCGACAAGCCGCGTCACCTGTCCCAGCATGTCGGCGGATTCGTGATCACCGACACCCCTTTGCACGAGATAGTGCCGGTAGAGAACGCGGCGATGCCGGATCGCACCATCATCCAATGGGACAAGGATGATCTCGACAGGATGGGCATGCTGAAGGTCGACTGTCTTGCCCTGGGCATGCTCAGTTGCGTGCGCCGCAGTCTGGACCTGCTGCAGCGGCACGAGGGACTGGACTTCAGCATGGCTACCCTGCCGGCGGAGGATGCCGAGACATATCGCATGATCCAGCGGGCCGACACCCTGGGGGTGTTCCAGATCGAGAGCCGGGCGCAGATGGCCATGCTGCCCAGGCATCGGCCAGCCTGTTTCTATGATCTGGTGATCCAGGTTTCCCTGGTGCGGCCCGGACCTATCCAGGGCGACATGGTGCATCCCTATCTGCGCCGTCGAAGGGGCGAGGAGGCCATCGACTATCCGTCACAAGACCTCAGGGAGGTATTCGAGCGCACCTTGGGCGTGCCGCTGTTCCAGGAGCAGGTGATGAAGCTCGCCATTGTCGCTGCCGGTTACACGCCGGGCGAGGCCGACCAGCTCCGTCGCTCGATGGCGGCCTGGAAGCGCCATGGCGGGATGGAGCCGCATCGGATCCGGATCACCGAGGGCATGCTCGCGCGCGGTTATACGGCGGCCTTCGCGGCCCAGCTGTTCGAGCAGATCAAGGGCTTCGGCAGTTACGGTTTTCCGGAGAGCCATGCCGCCAGTTTCGCGGGCATCGTCTATGCCTCGTCCTGGCTGAAATGCCACCACCCGGCGATCTTTGCCTGTGCCTTGCTGAACAGCCAGCCGATGGGTTTCTATTCGGCCGGCCAGATCGTCCAGGATGTCCGCCGACATGGCATCGCGGTGTATCCGGTGGACGTCCGTCACAGCGACTGGGATTGCAGTCTGGAAGCCGCTCCGCTCGGCCGCTGGGCCTTGCGGCTGGGTCTGCGCCAGGTCAGGGGCTGCAGTCCGGGCATGGCCCGTCGACTGACAGGCGAGCGACAACGCAGGGCATTCCATGATGTCGTCGACCTGTGCACTCGCGCCGGCCTGGATCAGCGACAGCGTCAGCTGCTGGCCGATGCGGGTGCCTTGCGCGGGCTGGCCGGTCATCGCCACCGCGCGCAATGGGCTGTGGCAGGCGTCGAGCCGCAATTGCCGCTGTTCGGCGCAAGCAGTCCCGGCGAGGCCGAAGTGGTTCTGCCTCTGCCGACCCAGGGTGAAGATACTCTGGCGGATTACGCCCGTACCGGTCTGAGTCTGGGGCCGCATCCCCTGCGCCAGTTGCGTGCCCGGTTGACGGCGGCGCACTGTCTGGATTCCCGTCGTCTGAGGGCCCGCACGGCCCGTGGCCGGGTGAGGGTGGCAGGCCTGGTGACCATGCGCCAGCGCCCTCAGACGGCCAGCGGCCTGACCTTCATGACGCTGGAGGACGAACATGGCCTGACCAATGTCATGGTACGCCCGGCCGTGGCCGAAGCCTGGCCCCAGGCCTATCTCGAAGCGCGCCTGTTGCTGGTCGAGGGCGACTGGCAGAGCCTGGAGGGCGTAGGTCACCTGATCGCCTGGCGGCTGCGTGATCTCAGCGGCTGGCTGGGGAGTCTGGACATCCGGTCCAGAGATTTTCGGTGAATTGAATGTCCTTTGCTGGTTTGCTGGGTCACTGGCAAATTATTTTTGCTTGCAAATTGATCGGTTTCCGTCTGTTTTTGTAGCAGGCGAGGTGACTTGAATCTTCAGATCCGGTCGCAAGTAAATGCGGTCATCGGGCGTGCATCGCCGCACCTTCCAGTCATGAAAATCCATGCGAACCGTACGCAGCAACAATATATGGCCATGGCTGGGTCATGGGCAGAATTTCAATAACATGCTGAATCGCAAGAACGAGCGAATATCTGTTTCGGGCTTATGACAGCGCGAACGATCCTTGTTCGAAAAATTTATCGTCAAGGTCTTGCTATCGGCCACGGCTTCGTAAAAAATCGTTGACCAAGGGGATGGCACGCTGTTGCAAAGCGATAGCAGGGAAGGGGTTCCGCCATCTCCCGATGATCAAGGGGTGTGTTGCATGGGATATGCAGCGCAGGATCGTATCCATCAGGGGATTTGCATGAAGAAACATCCGATGACACTGGCTGTCGTTTTTGCGTTGGCGACCGCTTTCGCCAGCGCCCAGGCGCAGACGACCGACAGTACGAGTACCGACGCCGCGCCGGTGACCAAGACCAAGGCTCGTAGCCTGGATCAGGTCAATGTCAGCGGCACGCTGATCAACAGCGCTCAGATCCAGACAGCTACACCGACCTATACCATCACCGCTCAGGATATCCAGGCGCGCGGTTTCAACAGCGTGGCTGAAGTGCTGCAGAACTCGGTCTTCGCCACCGGTGCGGTGCAGGGGCCACAGAGCAGCGGTGGCTTTACCCAGGGCGCGCAGACCGTGAGTCTGTATGGCTTGAGTCCCGAGTACACGCTGACCCTGATTGATGGCAAGCCCATCTCGCAGTTTGGCCAGCTCTACAACGGCACCAGCAATTTCACCAATATCAGCAACATTCCGCTGTCGATGATAGAAAGCATCGACATCATTCCGGGCGGCGGTTCGTCGATCTATGGTTCGGCGGCTATTGCCGGCACGGTCAATATCAAGACCAAGCAGCATATGGATGGCGGTGAGGTTCTGGCCCGTTTCGGTGGCTATACCCCTGGTGGCGGTGCCAGCCAGCGCATCTCGGCTTCCTTCGGCAAGACCATCGGCAAGTTCAGCATCCTGGCCTCGGCGGAGTTCGACAACTCCGATCCGATCTGGGCGTATCAGCGCAGTCTGACCCAGTACAACAAGACGCCGGTGACTGTGGCTTTCCTCAGGGACTACAACACCTTCAGATCACCCTACACGTATATCTCGCCGGCGGATGGCTGCTCGGCGATGAGCGGTTTGTTCGGCGGAACCACGGTGGCGGCACATTCCTCGGTGGCCAGCCATACCGGTACCTATTGCGGTTCGCGCAGTGTGCTGGGCTATACGACTCTGGCCAATCAGAGCCGCAGCTACAACGGCATGCTGAAGCTGCGTTATGACGTGAACGATCATGTTCGCATCTATGCTGACGGCCTGCTCGACTTTCAGAAGTCCAAGTGGACCGCGGGTTCCAACTATATGTGGTGGGGCCCGGCCGATTTCGGTTATGTCGTCGATCAGGCGACGGGGCATTATCTGTATCCCGAGCGTGTGTTTGGACCCGAGGAAGTGGGCAACAACTATTACGGTAATGTCGGCCGTCAGGATGACCTGATGTACCAGGGTGACATCGGCGCCAATGGTACCTTCGGGGATTCGGACTGGAACTGGGACCTGTACTACATGCGCTCCGGCGATGTGACCCGTACCAGTACGCCAGAGCGTATGGCCGATGCCATCGACAGCTACTTCCTGAGCTCGCTGGGTTTCACCGGCCAATACACGGCGGGTGGCTATCCCATCGTCAACACCGCCAACAATACCTTCTTCAATCCGCTTTCACCGGCGCAATACCAGAGCTTTATGCGCAATGTGGGTGGTTTCTCCAGCACCTTCATCAACAACACCCGGGCCACCGTGTCCACCGACAAGCTGTTCACCTTGCCGGGTGGCGATGCGGGCTTTGCCTGGTTGGTGGAAGGTGGCAGCCAGGGCTGGACCCAGCCGGTGAACCCCTTGATTACCGATGGCGAGATCTGGGGCACGACGGCAACTGCAGGCGCGGGTACACGCGGCCATGTGGCCTCCGCCTTTGAATTGAACCTGCCCCTGCTCAAGCAGGTGACCCTGGATCTGTCGGGACGGTATGACCGCTACTCGGTGGGCTCGGGCGACAGCGGTTCCAGCAATGGCAAGTTCACCTGGAAAGCCGGTCTGGAATACCGTCCGTTCGAAAGCCTGCTGCTACGCGGCAATTATTCCACGGCCTTCCTGGCACCGGACATGTCTTCCCTGTTCCTGGGGCCCACCGGCAACTATCAGAATGTGACGGACTATTATCTTTGCCAGACTCAGGGTGGCGGCAAGAACTGCGCCCAGGACTTCACTGAGCAGGTCCAGGGTTCGGTGCTTGCCAACAGCAAGTTGAAGCCGACCACGGCCAGCACCTGGACCGCAGGCTTTGTGTGGGCGCCGGTGCAGGGTCTGAGCATCCAGTCGGACTTTCTGCATATCTCGATCAGCAACGAGATTGCCTTGCAGTCGGCTGATCAGTTGATGCGTACCGATTCGCAGTGCCGTCTGGGTGCCTTGTCCTCGACGTCGGCGGATTGCGCTGCTGCCGCTGCGCAGGTGACTCGTGATTCGCTGACGGGCGAGGTCACCAATATCACCCAGTACTACGTCAATATGTCGAACGAGACGACGAATTCGATCACCTCCGAGGTCAAGTATCAGTTCCCGCGAAGCCCGATCGGTCGCTTCGGGGTACAGCTGGATTACAACGTCATGCTCAAGCACGACTACCAGCAATACAAGGGCGGCGAAGTCATCAACCAGCTGACCAACCCGCTGTACAGCTCGGAATTCAAGAGCATCGTCTCCGGTGCACTCAGCTGGTCTTCGCTCAATCAGCGCTGGTCCAGCACCTTGTACTGGCATCGCTACGGTGCGACGCCGAACTATACGGCGATGGTCGCCGGTTACGGTACCGAGGGTGCCGGTTATCTGAAGCCCTGGATCACCTTCAACTGGAGCCTCAACTACTCGCCGACCCGCAAGCTGGATCTGTCGCTGTTGGTCAACAATGTGATGAACAAGATGCCGCCCAGGGATCCGACCTACAGCTCCTTCCCGTACTACAACTCCTACAACTACAACCCCTACGGCCGCGAGATCATGGCCCAGGCGGATTACAGGTTCAATCTGTAATTCATGGGCAGGGGATGCCGGTCTGATTGGCATCCCCTGAAGAGGTCAAGGATGTGCCGGCGATCGAACGATCGCCGGCTTTTCTTTGCTCGCCGTGAATTCCCGAGTCATGCAGTCGATATTTTGCGCACTGCCGATGGCAGGGCCACATCGTTGCAAGGATTACGTTGTGATCATGCGCTAGGCACTATGCAGAACGGCGGCCTCGCGGCCGCCGTTCTGCATGAACAATGGGGCCATATCCGAGCTTGTCTCAGCCCGTTTTGACGTCCTTCAGCGCCTTCAGTACGTCGGCCTGGCGCATCGGCAGATGCCGCAGACGGGCGCCGGTCGCGGCGAAGATAGCATTTCCGATGGCCGGAGCGACCACCGTGGTGCCGGGTTCACCAAGGCCGGTGGGCACTTCGGTGCTGGCCACGAACTCGATGTCCATATCGGGCACGTCCGCCATCCGCAGCGGGGTATAGGTGTCCAGATTGGTATCGGCCACTTCGCCGTGATCGAAGGTGGTGCCTTCATACAAGGCCATGCTCAGGCCCCACAGGGCGCCGCCCTCGATCTGGGCGGCGGCACCGCTGGGATGCACGATGGTGCCGGCATCCACCACGATATCCAGCTTCTCGACCTTGACGAAACCGGTGGCGCGATCGACTTTGACTCGCGCCACGCAGGCGATCCAGGTCGGCATGCCGCGTTCCTGACCGAAGGTGGTGCAGATGCCCAGGCCGGTATCGGCCGGCAGCGGCCTGCCCCAGCCGGCTTTCTCGGCGACCCGCTTGACCACGGCCGCCTGGCGCAAGGCCCCGCCGGTGGAATTGGGGGCTTCACCTGCATTGCGGCCCTTGCCATCCAGCAACTTCAGGCGGAAGGCCACCGGGTCGATCTGCAGCTTGTGGGCGGCTTCGTCGAGAAAGGTTTCCGAAGCCCAGCTGGTCCAGCCAGGGCTGACCGAGCGCAGCCAGCCTGGACGGAAGGCGCGGTTGGCCAGATCATTGGAAATGGCCCGTACCCGTTGCGATCCGACGGTATACCAGCTGTCGGCACCGGCGATGGCAAAGGGGTCGTACTTGCCATTGAGGCCCTTGGCCAGCGCGGCGGCAGCCATCACCTGGGTCGGCCAGCCGGCGCTGGCATCGTGCTGCATGGCCTGCACCGAACCATCGGTGCCAAAGGCCATCCGCACTCGCTGCAGGGTCGGCGAGCGGAACGAATCGAAACGGGCATCATCCGGACGCATCAGCAGCACCTTGACCGGAATGCCGCCCAGCGCCTTGGAAGCCAGCATGGCCGGGATGATGACGTCACCGTTCAGACGCCGGCCGAAACCTCCACCGAGCAGCTGGTTGTGGATGATGACCTTTTCTTCCTTGGTTCCCACGGCCTGGGCCAGGGTGGGAAGAATCAGGCTCTGCCACTGGTTGCCGGTATAGATGTGCCACTCGTCGTCCTTGCTGAAGGCGATGGCATTCATCGGCTCCAACTGGAAATGCAGCACGCTGGAAGTGGTGTAGCTCTGTTCCAGGGTGTCGGTGGCATGGGCAAAGGCCTCGTCCACGCCCGGATCGTCGAATACCATCACGCCCTGGGCCGGATCGGCGATCTGTTTGGCGGCATGGTCGATCAGGGTGGATTCGGAGACCTGCTGGGTATCGTCACTGTACCAGTCGATCTTCAGCGCATCAGCCGCGAGATTGGCCGCCCAGTAGGTGTCGGCAATGGCCAGCACCCAGCCGGTCACGGTACCTGTCGGATCATTGATGATCAGGTACTGGCGGTAGCCGGGGATCTTGCGGGCTTCGCTGTCATCGACATGGGTGACGTGCGAGCCGTTGCGGGTCGGCGCGACACGCGGCCTGGCATGGACCATGCCGGGGAATTCGATGTCAATGCCGTACTTGGCCTTGCCATCGGTCTTGTCGGGAATATCCAGCGCACCGGTGTCGATGCCGATCATGCGCCGCTCGGAGGCGGGCTTGATCGGCATCTTGGCCAGTTCATCGGCGCTGTAGCTGCGGCTGAGCTTGCCCTTGCTGACAATATCGCCATAGCTGATGGTGCGGCCACCGGCATGGACTTCGCCGTTGCGGGCAATGCAGTCTGCAGGATTGACGCCGAGCAGACGGGCGCCTTCCGCGATCATGGCCTGGCGCCCTGCGGCACCGGCCTGGCTGAAGATCGGGTAGGTCTGCCATACCGACCAGCTGCCGCCGGTGACCATCATGCCCCATTTGGCAGCGGTGGGAACGTATTCGATGCTGACCTTGTCCCAGTCGGCTTCCAGCTCGTCGGCCAGGATCCGCGCCAGCGCGGTGCCGACGTGCTGACCCATCTCGGCCCGGATGATATGGACCAGCACATTGCCTTCACCGTCGATCCGGTACCAGATCGTGGGTTCATAAGCGCCCTGGGCAATGGCGGCGTCCGGATCGGCGGCGAAGACGTCGCCGGCCCGGGTGAAGGCCAGCATGAAGCCGGCGCTGGCGGCACCGATGATGAAGCCGCGGCGGCTCAGGGTCGGTTCTTTCCAGCCTTTGCGTTGCTCGCTTCCCAGCTTAATCATGTTGAGCCTCCACCGGCAGGGCCACGCCATTGATCTCGGCGGCAGCGATCTTGATCGCCTTGCGAATGCGCACATAAGCCATGCAGCGGCAAAGGCTGCCGTTCATGACGGCGCTGATCTGGTCGTCGGTCGGGTTGGGGTAATCGTGCAACAGGGTGGCGGCCTGCATGATCTGGCCGGACTGGCAATAGCCGCACTGCGGAGCCTGGGCTTCGCGCCAGGCTTTCTGCAGGGGGTGGTTGCCGTCGGTGGACAGGCCTTCGATGGTGGTGATCTGCGCACCGGCGATGGCCGATACCGGCGTGATGCAGGAGCGCTGGGCACGGCCATTGACGTGGACGGTGCAGGCGCCGCACATGTTGACGCCGCAGCCGAATTTGGTGCCGGTCAGCTTCAGCTCGTCGCGGATCACCCACAGCAGGGGGGTGTCGGGCGCGGCGTTGCTGGAAACCGTCTGGCCATTGAGTTTGAAATCAGTCATCAGTCTGTTGCTCCTAGACTTGTATAGCGACCAGGCGGTGCTCAGGGCTCGGTGGACAGCTTGCGCAGCTCGGCAATACGGGCAGGGAGATCATCCCATTCACCCTTGTCGGTGCGGCTGCGGCGCAGATAGTTGGCCAGATCGGCAATGTCCTTGTCGGTCAGGGCATGCTTGAAACCGGGCATCATCGCGGTGGGCAGGCCGTCGGGCATGCTGACACCGTTGAGTACCACCATCACCAGGTCGTTCGGATTGTTGGCATTCAGCGCCGTGGTCAGGGCCAGCTCGGGTCGCATCAGCTGTGGCTCGTCGCCGCCGTTGTAGTGACAGGATGCACAGGCGGCGCGGAAAATCTGCGCACCATGGTCTGCCGGGCGAACTGTATCGGAGGCCGATTTGGCAAGGGCCTGCTTGATCACGGCCTGGGTGTCGACATGGCGCTGGGCCGAGCCATCCAGATCGGCATAGTAGGTGGCAATGGCATGCACGTCCGAGTCGGGCAGCTGTGCCAGCTGACGAGTGACGTGGCCCATCGAACCGCCGGCCGAGCCGTGCAGGGCGGTGGCACCGGTCTTCAGGAAGGTATACAGCTCCTGCTCGGTCCAGGGAATCGAGGACGGATTGCTGGCATTGAGCGGCGGCGCGTACCAGCCTTCGATGATGTTGCCGTTGTAGCGCTGGTCACCCTGTTCTTCGGCCTGCCACAGATTGCGGGGCGAGTGGCAGGAAGAGCAGTGGCCCAGACCTTCGGCCAGATAGGCGCCGCGATTCCACTCGGCACTCTTGGACGGATCGGGCTGGAACTTGCCGGGACGGAAGGACAGCAGCTTCCAGCCCCATTCGAAGGCGCGGATGTTCAGCGGGAACGGCAGGGTATTGGCCGGTGCTTCCTGATGGACCGCCGGGCGTGTCATCAGATAGGCATAGATGGCCTGTACGTCGGCATCGCTGACCTTGGTGAAATGGTCGAACGGAAAGGCCGGGAACAGATGCTTGCCGTCACGGCGGACGCCTTCACTCATGGCACGGGCAAAAGCGGCCTCTGACCAGCGACCGATGCCGGTATCCGGGTCAGGGGTGATGTTGGTCGAGTACAAGGTGCCGAATGGCGTCTTGAATGACAGGCCGCCAGCCAGTTCCTTGCCGCCGGGCGCGGTGTGGCAGGTCACGCAGAAGCCGGCGGCGGTGGCCAGACGTCCGCGCTCGACTTCATCGGCGGAAAAGCTGGAGGCGGCGGGAGGGCTGATCGGGGCGATCGCCGGACGGTGCGAAAGAATTGCAAATCCGGCGGCGGCGACAATGATCAGGCCGACCGCGATGGTCAGCAGGCGTTTCAGCATCGATGGAATCTCCGCGTGGATATGCCGGGGCATATCGTGTTCTGAACTGTTTCATGGCATGACGCATGTCGTTCGACCGTGACCCGGCAATACAGGCAGCCACCAAGGCCGTTATGTCTGTTTGACGGCATCGGCGGGTACAGGCCAATCGGTCGCAGGCGCATGATACTACCTTCAGCTGTGCATGCCAGTATTTTGTTGCATCGCAACAAAACGGGCTCCAACAAGCATGGCCGCCTTGCGGCGGCCATCTCGTATGGGTTGGGCAGTACCGTGGTCCGGTAGCGCCGGATCAGTCGACGGGGATCCAGTCCACGACTTCGCCCTGCGCGTAGATAATGTCGCGTGGCGGTAACCTGACGATGGCGTTGGTGCTGGCCAGATTGCTGAGCATGTGCGATTCCTGGGCCGGCAGAGGTCCCAGCAGAACCTGACCCGATGACGAGACGTGCTGGTGCACGCGCAGCCACTGGGTGCGCTGTGCATCGGCCCGGATCGCCTGTGCCAGGGTCCCGTGGAGCCAGCAGGGGCGCGGCCGGGATCGCCCTTCCATCCGGTCCAGGACATGGACCACATGAATGGCCAGACAGGTCCAGACCGCTCCGGGATTGCCGGGAATGCCCAGCAGCATGCCGGCGTCGCCGCTGCCGAACCACAACGGCTTGCCGGGTTTCTGGGCCAGCTTCCAGAAATGCGGCTGCAGTCCGAGGGCTTCCGCCGCTGCCGGAATGTAGTCTTTGTCGCCCACCGAGACGCCGCCGGTGGTGATCACGAGGTCGGCGCTGGCCAGACCTGCGGCGATCCGCTGGCGGGTCGCTTCAGGGTCGTCAGGCAGGTATTCGAGTGACACCTCGTGATAACCGCGTTCGGCAAACCAGGCCTGCAGCAGGGCACCGTTGGCGTCATGCACCTGACCGGGGCGGAGCGCCTGGCCGAAAGGCACGACTTCGTCGCCGCTGACCAGCAGGGCGATGCGGGGTTTGCGATGGACTTCCAGGCTCGTCACGCCGGCCATCGCCAGCGCCGCCAGCAGTCCGGCATCCAGGACCTGGCCGGCTTGTGCAAGCGTCTGGCCTGCCTTGACCTCGTCGGCTTGTCGTCGTACGCCCTCGCCAAGCCGGAGCGGAGCGTCGAGGTGGATGCGGCCGGCCTCGTTGCGCACGATTTCCTGGCGGGCGATGGTATCGGTGCCGGGCGGCAGCATGCCGCCGGTGAAAATGCGCACCGCATGACCGGGGGCGACCTGGGTGCCCGGGCCGACACCGGCGGCGGCCACGGCAGCATCCAGCTGCAATCCCTGATCCGCCTGAGCGAGGCTGGCATAAGCCAGTGCGTACCCGTCGAGTGCGCTTTGGGTGAACGCGGGCAGATCGGTCCGTGCCTGGGCAGGGGCGGCCAGCACCCGGCCGAGGGCCGCAGGCAGCGGTACCGATTCGGTGGCCAGTGGCCGGCAGTGGGTCGCGTAGCTTAGAAAGGCGTCCTCGATGGAATGCATCGTATGTGATCTCGTCAGGATTCAGGCAAGGGGTCCAGCCAACCATGCCGGATGGCCTGGTGCAAGTTTTCAGGTGTATCGACATCCAGGGCCAACTGCGGTGCAGGCAGCACTTGCAGGCCGACGTCCGGACCGCGCAGCAGTCGGCGCAGCCCGGTGTCACCGTCCAGATTTCGCCCCTGCAGCCATGTCGGGCGTCTGAGCACGGCCGGCACGCCAGCCAGGCCGTGGTAGCCGCTGGCGATGTCCTTGTCCGGATGGCCGCGGGCGGCGGCCAGCAGCCTCTGCAGATGCTGCAGGTCAAGCGCCGGCTGATCGATGGTGGTGAACAGACAGGGGCCCGGATGGTCGCCCAGGGCTTCCACCAGACGGCGCACCGAGCTGCCCATGCCGCTGGACCAGTCGGGATTGGCGATGATTTCAAGGTCCAGGTCGCGCAACTCGTGCGCCACCTCGTCGCCGCCGCCACCGATCACGATCAACCGCCGGGCTGCCGGCAATTGCAGCGCCAGCCTGGCGAAATGCCGGACCAGGGTGGTGCCGCCCAGGGTCAGCAGTTGTTTGGGGCGACCCAGTCGCCTACTGCCGCCGGCAGCCAGCAGCGCGATGGCTGGCGGCGAATCAGCGGGCCGGGACATCGGCGGCGCGTTGATGCCATTGCTGGGTGATTTCGGCGACGATGGCGAGTGCGATCGCCATCGGGCTTTGTCCGCCCAATGGCAGGCCGGCCGGGGCCTGCAGCCGTGCCAGCCGGTCTGGCGGCAGGCCGTCGGCCTGCAGGGCCTGCAGACGCTGGTCGCGCTTGTGGCGGGCGCCCAGCACACCGACGCAGAAGGCTTCCGAGCGTAGTGCCCAGCTCAGCACGGCATGATCAATGCTGCCGTCATGGGTCAGGGTATAGACCGCCGTGTCCTGATCCAGCTCGATCTGCCCGATGGCTTGTTGCAGCGGTTGCGGCAGGTAGCGATCCAGCACGAAGGGCGGTGCTGCGGCCGGGCCGTCAGGTCGCAGCAGCCAGGTTTCCATTTCCAGCTGACCTGCCAGCTGCAGCAGGGCGAGGGTCACCGGGTCGTGACCGACGGCCACCAGCCGGATCGGGGGGCGGTGGCATTGCCGGAAGTGACCGGGGTTTGCTCCGGCCTGCACGGTGCAGGTCGACTGCCATTGCATATGACCCGAGGTCAGGTCGGTATCGACCTGGAAGATCCGGCGCTGCTGGCGCGCGTCTTGCCAGGTCTCGACATAGCCGGCCGGATCTTGCAGCAGGCGCAGCCACAGATGGATGCGGCCGCCGCAACTCAGTTGCAGATCCAGGACCGGACTGCCTGCACCGTAGTCCAGCAATCGCGGGTGACCGTCAGCGAATACGGCCATGGCTTCCAGGGCGACAGCGGCCTCGACGCAGCCGCCGGAGACATAACCGGCCATGTCGCCGGATTCGGCAATCGCCATCTCGCTGCCCAAGGGGCGTGGTGAACTGCCCTGGATCCAGATCAGCGAGGCCAGCACGACACGTTGGTCGCGTCGCAGACATTCCTGCAGGAACGGCAGCAGGTCGTGCTTGACCCCGAACATCGGCCAGTCGGGTGGCAGCAGGGGCGGGGTCATGGTCGTCATGGGTCCTGGCGCCTCAGGCGGCATAGCCACCCGGGTGATCCGCGCCTGCATGGACATCGATCAGGTGCACGATGCCGGGGAGCAGGGCGGCCATCGACTCCTCCACCGCGCGACGACTTCCGGGCAGGGTGATGATCAGCGAGTTGCCGCTGAGTCCGGCGATCCCGCGTGACAGCATGGCGTAAGGCGTTCGGCGCTGGCCGAAGCCGCGGGCGGTTTCCATCAGACCGGGAATTTCCTTGTCCAGCATGGGCTGCACGGCATCAACGGTGATGTCCCGGGGCCCGAGGCCGGTGCCGCCGACGGTCAGAATCAGCTCGATGCCTTGTTCGCGATCGGCCTGCAGAGCCTGACGCAAGGCATCGGCATTGTCCGGCAAAACACGGCAGCCGACAGGTTCGAAGCCCGCCTGCTCAAGGATGTTGCCAGCGGCCACTCCGGCGGTATCGGCCTTTTCGCCGGCGGCGACACGATCAGAAAGCACGATCACGCTGGCGCGGCGGGGCCGGCTCAGATGCCGTACGAAATGCGATTTGCCGCCCTGTTTCTCCAGCAGACGCGAATCGGAAATCCACAGCTGTTCCGGTTCGCAATAAGGCTTGAGCATGTCGTAAATCGTGAGAGCCGCCAGATTGGCGGCCAGCAGTGCTTCCATCTCCACACCAGTGGCTCCGATGGTCAGCACCGTGGCGCGGACAGCCACCCGGTCAGCGGCCAGTTCGAAATCGACATCGGCACGATAGATCGGCAGCGGATGGCACAGCGGGATCAGTTCATCGCAGCGCTTGGCGGCGAGAATGCCGGCCACCCGCGCGGTTTTCAGCGGATCGCCTTTTTCGGTATCCCCGCTGCGCAGGCGCTCGATGCACTCGGCGGGAGCGTGCAGTACGGCGACGGCTTCGGCCTGGCGCAGGGAATCGGGCTTGAGGCTTACATCTTTCATGGATTTTCCGGGTAGGACAACGGCATCGATCTTGGCAGACCGATCATGGCAATTCAGCGGACGGCGTGGCGTGATGCGCGTGTGCCGAATGGTCATGCGCGGGTTCATCATCTTCCCGTATGCAGCAGCCTTCGACGAAGCGGCTGCTGCCGTCACCGTAGAATTCCTCCTTCCAGATCGGTGCGCGATGCTTGACCTCGTCCACTGCATGGCGACAGGCGGCGAAGGCTTCTGCACGATGCGCGGCACGGGCGACACAGACGATGGCGACATCGCCGATGGCAAGGCGACCGACCCGGTGGCGGACCTGCAGATAAGGTACGCCGAAACGTGCGCGGGTTTCCGCCTCGATTTCGCGAATCAGTTTTTCGCAGACCGGGGCATGCGCGGTATAGCAAAGGGCCTCGACCTGGCGATTGTCATGGTGATTGCGAACGGTACCGACGAAGCTGGCCAGGCCGCCGCACTCGGGGTAGCGGTCAAGCGCCAGCAGCGGCTCGATGGGGAAGGGTTCGGCACAGATCCTGGCCGCGGTATCTTCGGAATGCATGGCTCTCAACCTCCGGCAACAGGGGGCAGCAGGCCGATGATCCGGTCTGCAGGGATGGGGTGGCTGCGTTTGACGATGGTATCGCCGCTCACGCAGGCGCAGCGCTCGATGGCGTCGGCCAGGGCAGGCCTTGCCTGCTTGAGTGCATTCAGGGCGGCGCCGATGTCCGTGGTGTGCGCGGGCAGTTCCAAGGCCAGTCGGGACTGGCCCAGTTGCCGCTCCATGGCGGCGAAAAATTCAAAAGTGACGTCCAAGTTCGGCTTCCTCAGGTCGTCCGGGCCCGGATCGACGGATCGGTGGCGGGGGATGAGATCGGCAGGCCGTGACGACGCAGCGGGCGGGTACGGCCTGGATGGAAGAGGATCTTCATCATGGTATGACAGGGCAAGAGGTATTCCGGCTCAGCTGTCCACGGGCTCGTCGATGACCCGGCCCAGCGGCACGGGTCGATGCAGGGCATGGACGCTCAACTCGCGCAGCGCATCCAGCTGGCCCAGCAATTGGGCCAGCAGACCCTGGACCAGGCGCAGGCTGTCGTCGCCGCAGCGATCGCAGGCCCCGTTTTCCAGTTGCCCGATCAGCTGCCGCTCATCGCATCGCGGCAAGGCACGGTCGGGATTCGGGCTTTCCAGGTGACTGGCAATCTGCTCCCAGCTCTGGCTCAGTCGGGCGGTCGTCTGTTCGATCAACTGGTAGCTGTGACGTGCGGCCGGTGTGCGGCGGCTGTCCAGCATCTGGCGATGGACGCCCAGTGCCGAGAGATGGCCCAGCAAGGTATGCGAGCAGGTCAGGAACCGCAGCATGATCTCGGTATTGTGCTGACGCCCGTCGGGTTCCTTCAGCATATTGGCCAGGGCCGAGCTCAGGGCCGCATCGGCAGCCAGGGCCTCGTCGCGGCTGCTGCGGTAGGCGATGTCATCGACCTCGCCCGAGGTGTACTGGGTGATGACTTCGCGAAGATAGCGGCTGTCGCTGCGCAGTGAGCGGGCCAGCACCAGATTCAGTCGCCGCATCTGCCAGTCAGGAAGAATCCAGCGCATCGCCAGCCAGCCCAGGCTGACGCCCAGCACAGTGTCGATCAGACGGGGCATGATCACCGCGAAGCCGCTGCCGGTCTGGTTGAAACACAGCATCACCATCATGGTGGCGGCGCCGGTGGCCGCGGCATAGTGGCTTCGGCGGGTCGCGAAGAACAAGGGGCCTGTCAGCACGAACAAGGCCAGCTGCATCGGCCGCTGCGGAAACAGGGTCAGCAGGGCCCAGCCCAGCAGCAGACCGGCCAGGGTACCGCCGATGCGTTCCCATTGCCGGCGGCGGGTGGCGCCGTAACTGGGCTGGCAGACGAAGGCGGTGGTCAGCAGGATCCAGTAGCCTTGTTCTGCATGATAAAGATGCATCACGGCATAGCCTGCCAGCAGCGCGATCGACAATCGCACCGCATAGCGGAATCGCGGCGCGTTCGGTGTCAGTTGCCGCCGGACCGAGTCCCAGGCGGCGGCCAGCATGGCCTTCGGCGGCAGGCCTGGCGGGTTGCCGGCGGGGGACTGGGCCGTCAACGGCGGCTGATCGATATAGTCCATCTGCTGTTGCAGACCGGCCAGATTGTGGCGGATGGCCGACAAGGCCCGCCACAGGTCAGGCCGCGGCGGTTCGGCCAGATCGGCCAGCCAGTCCATTGACTTCTGCAGTTCGGCGAGTGCCTGCTGGCCTTCGCCGCAGCCGGTATAGCTGAAGTGCATGCGCAAGGCCTGTGCACGTTTGCGACAGGCGGCGGCATGCAGCCGGATCAGGCGCTGGCAGCGGAACAGCACGTCGCTGTGGAACAGGTCGCGTGCCAGGGCGCGATAGGGATGGTGCGAGGAACTGGCGCGCTCGTGGATGCTGCGGGCCAGAAAATACAGCTGCATAGGCGCATCGATCGACTGCCGGGAGCGCGGACTTGTCATCCGGCTCAGCAGCAGGTTCCAGCATGACTGCAACGATTGCACTACCCGCTCGTTGCGCATGGCCAGCTCCAGCTGGGTCCGTTCCAGATGGCTGCCGTCATCGGGCTCGAACAGTCTCGCCTTGCAATCCAGATAGCCTGCCAGCGCATCGAAGACGGCAGCCAGCGACTGGCGGATGATCTGCTCGGGGAACAAGGCCCCCCACAACAGGCTGAGCGCGCCGTACCACGCCGCGCCCTGCAGGATCCAGCGAGCCTGGCTCCAGTTCGACATGCCCGGGACCGGATGCTGGTCGTTGACCAGCATGGTGTAGATCGCCAGGATGATGGTGGCGCCACTGATCGCCGCACAGCGGTTGCCGATCGCGCCCAGCATGATGACTGCGAAAGCCGCCAGCGGCAGGGCGACGGCGAAGGGCAGGGTGAAGGGAAACAGGGCCGTGATCGAGGTCACGGTGACAGTGAACAGGGCCAGGGTGCCCAGCAAGGCCTTCAATCGCTTGAGACCGGTATCCTCGGTTTCCGCCAGCGCGCCGGCAATGCTCCCCAGCAGCAGCGGAATCATCAGGTGCGGATTCCCCTGCCACTGGCACCACAGCACGATGCCGCCCATTGCGACCAGGATGCGCAGGCTGTCGGCAAAGCTGTCGGAGGCGCGGATCTGGCGCACGAAGCGGGTCGGGGAAATACGCAACATGTCTCAGGCAATCGGGCAGGGGTGGGCGATAGCATACCGAATGTGCAGGCAGATCGTGTTGCGCTGCAACATCAGAGGATGGCCTGTCGTCGTCGGAGCCGGCAACGCATGCCGTATTCGAGCACGAACAGCAGGCCCATCAGCAGGTAGGCGACGCCACCATTGTACAGCGCCCACCAGTGCAAGCTGCCCCAGAGACTCAGGCCGGCGGCGATGCTGCCGTTGAGGATGAAGAAACCCAGCCACAGCCAGGTGACCCGGCGGGTATAACGCACGCCTGCGGCTGGCAGGTCGGGTTCCTGCAGGCGAGCCAGCCGCTCGATGGCGGGCATGCCGCGGTGCAGGCTGGCGGCGAAACCCAATGCCAGGGCGAGATTGATCAGGCAGGGATACCAGCGCTCGATGCCGGGCCAGGGCTGCCATACCAGCAGGCTGCAATAGGCCAGGACCAGTGCGGCCAGCGTCCAGGGTCGTGCCTGCTGTCCGCGCCAGGCGGTCAGTCGCAGCATCCAGCTGGCCGCCAGCACGGCGGCCAGCAGCACGGGCGAGGTCCGACCCAGGCCGGCATAGACGGCCAGCGGGTACAGCAGGCTGGTCAGAACCAGCAGTAACAAGCCGAGTTTTTGCATGGCTTCAGCTTAGCATCGCGTTCCGCGATGCTCCCATGTTCAGCTTGCGGCATCGCTGGTAGCCTTGCCGTTTTGACGGGAGAAATCAGTTGATCAAGCGAATCGATGCGGGTGCGCGCATGTCGGAGGCCGTAATTCACCACGGTCTTGTCTATCTGGCCGGGCAGGTGCCGGAAACCGTTTCGGCGGATATCCAGACCCAGACTCGCGAGGCTCTGTCGGCGATCGACGATCTGCTGGCGCAGGCCGGCAGCGACAAGACTCATATTCTGCAGGCTCAGGTATTTCTGGCCGATCTGGCGGACTTTGCCGGCATGAACGAAGCCTGGGATGCCTGGGTGGTGCCGGGAAAGGCGCCGGCACGGGCGACCGTGCAGGCGGCTCTGGCTGATCCGGGCTGGAAGGTTGAGATTCTGGTCACGGCCGCGGTGGCTTCGTGAGGGCGGCCTCGTACTCCCTGCATCGGTCGCTGGCCGGTCTGGCCATGCTGGGCATGATTGCCTTGGCCCCCTTGGCTGCGCAGGCTGGTGAACCGGTGCCGCCTTGCGATGTGGGGCATTTTCTGGCCGATCAGCAGGGCATGGCTTCCGGCGAGATCCGTGGTGACCGGCTGGAAGATGTCTGCGGCACGGTGGTGCATGTCTACGGCAAGCGCCGTACCCGCAGTGGTTGGCATGGCTATTTTCTGCTGCAGGTCGCGCCAGGGCGAGTGATTCGTATCGTCTCGGATCTGGATCGCATGAATGCTCCGGCCTGGCCATGGGTAGCCGAAGGCGATCATGCGACGGTGCGCGGGCGTTACTACTATGACAACCCCCGCAGCCAGGGCATTGACTGGACCCATCATGGCACGGGTCGCAACTGGCCGACGGCAGGCTATGTCGTCGTCAATGGCCGCAACTACCAGTAAGCGAGGCGCCTTGGTCGCGTTGGTCGAGGTCGCTGTCTGGTGCAGATGTCAGGCGGCGACCTCGTCCTTGTCCAGATAGCCTCGATGGCGGGCCAGATGTGACAGAGCCCAGGCCAGGCTCGCACACAAGGCGATACCGATCAGCATCGGCTGCGGACGGCCATCGGCGAAAGGGCTGATCAAGGCGATCACCACGGCCCCTGCCGCCAGCTGCAAGGTTCCCAGCATGGCCGAGGCGGCGCCGGCGCGTGCGCCGTGGGCATCGAGTGCCAGCACGGCGGTGCAGGGTGATACCAGGCCTAGGCAGCCATAACCGGCCATCAGCAGGCCCAGCATCAGCGGCAGGCTGGGTGAGTGGCCCAGCGATAGCGCGGCCAGCAGTCCCATGATCAGCGCATAGGCGGTTACGGCGCCGGCCAGGACTCTGGGCAGGCCGTGGCGTGCCGCGAGTCCGGGACTGAGCAGTGAGCAGCCGATCAATGTAAAGGCGTTGGCTGAAAAGGCGAGGCTGAACTGCCTGGGGCTGAGACCGTAATGGTTGATCAGCACGAAGGATGAGCCGGAGAGATAGACAAAGAAGCCGGCACTGCCAAGGGCGCCGATGCCGACCAGAATCAGGAATCGTGCATCCCTTGCCAGATCCAGATAGGTCCGCCAAGCTCGTCCGGCTTTCTGCCGCGGATCCGGCAGGCGGGTCTCAGGGAGGGCTCGGCGTGTCATCAGCAGGCCGATCACGGCAAACAGTCCGGTCCATCCGAAGATCCATTGCCAGGGCAGGTACTGAACTACCAGGCTGCCGCTCAGAGGCGCCAGGATCGGCGAGACGCTGAAGACCACCATCAGTCGGGCCATCATGCGAGCGGCGTCTACTCCGGTGAACAGGTCGCGGACTACCGCACGGGGTATCACCGACATGGCGCCCGCGCCCAGCCCCTGCAGGCAGCGGAAGGCGATCAGCAGGCCGATGGACGGGGCCAGGGCGCAGCCGATGCTGCCGACCAGAAAGATCAGCAGTCCAGCCAGCAGCGGAGGCTTGCGGCCGACGCGGTCGGACCAGGGGCCATACAGCAGCTGGCTGGCACCGAAACAGAGGAAGAATACCCCCAGGCTGGCCTGGACCCAGCTCGAGGAGCTGTGGAACCAGTTTCCGATGGCCGGCAGTGCCGGCAAATACATGTCGATGGCGAAGGGGCCGATGGCTGACAGCAGGCCCAGTACCACTGACAGGCCGAGCGAGGGAGAACGGAGCATGGCCGAGCCTCGGGATGGGGCTGGAGAAGGCGGCTGCGCCGGAGCGCAGTCACGATGGACGTTGCGATCCTTCAGTTGAGGCTGCGAACCCGGCCGCCGTCGGCGGCAATGCTGGTGCCGTTGACATAGCCGGCTGCCGGACTGCACAGGAAAGCGGCCAGCGCGGCGACTTCGGCCGGTTCGCCAAAGCGTCCGGCGGGCACGTCCTTCAGCATCGCCTGCGCCACGTCTTGCGGACTCAGTCCGCGACTTTCGGCGCGGCCGTCGATCAGGCGCTCCAGGCGACCGGTCTGCGTATAGCCGGGCAGCACATTGTTGACCGTGATGCCATCGGCTGCCAGTTCGCCGGCCAGGGTCTTGGCCCAGGCGGCCGTGCCGGCGCGCACGATGTTGGAGACGCCAAGACCCGGCAGAGGCTCTTTCACCGAGGTGGAAATGATGTTGACGATGCGGCCGTAGCCGGCTTCACGCATGCCGGGAAGCAAGGCCTGCAGCAAGACCTGCGCGGCACAGAGGTGCTGCTGGAAGGCGGCCTGCAATTGGGCCGGACTGGCTTCATGCAACGGGCCGGGGGCGGGGCCGCCGCTGTTGTTGATCAGGATCTGCACCGGGTGGCGGTCATGCAGCTGCGCGGCCTGTGCGGCAAGCGATTCGGTGGCCAGCATGTCGGCGCAGAGAATGTCGTGGCGCTGGCCTTCGGCGGGCTGCGGCAATTCCGCAAGCACGGTCTCGAGTCCGGCCTGCGAGCGGGCCAGCAGGGTGACATCGGCGCCCATGCCGGCCAGTTCGATGGCGATGGCTCGGCCAATGCCCTGGGAAGCGCCGCAGACTAGGGCGTGTCGTGTCCGCAAGTCGAGATTCATGGTCAGATCCTGAGGTGGAGCGGTTTCAACGGGCCAGCCAGCGGATGGCTAGCGCTGCCAGCCAGAAGATCCAGGCCAGCCGCGGCGTCCAGGTCCAGATGCGCTGCCAGCGACGGATGACCGGGTCGTTCAGCAGCTGATGCAGCGGCGGAACGGCGGTCTTGAGCACCATGGTCATCCGCATCCAGCGTGCCGCCCAGCGGAGGCGTTGACCGGGTGGCTGGATGATCGCCCATCGGGCGGGATGCTGCTGCCGCAGGCGGCGGGTGATCCGCCAATGCGCCAGATAATGCAGCAGGAAACAGGAGACGCCCAGCAGCAGTAGGGCCAGATAGATCAGCAACGTCATGGCGCGCTCAATGGGTGGCGGTATTGGCGGGCACGGTGGCCGTGGCCGTTCCCGTAGGCTGGTCTGCACCGGTGGTGCCGGTGTCATGGCGCCAGAATTCCAGGGTGCCGCCCAGATCACTGAGCAGGCCGTTGCCGGGTTTGGGCTTTTCGCAGATGGCCTTGTCCAGCGCCCGGCGGTAGGCATTGCTCATCATCCCGACCCAGAAGGCACCGTCGGGGCCGTGCTGGACCTGCATGGTGTTGCTGCTGTCCCGCATGCCGCCCATCAGTCCGGTACCGGCGGTGTCATCCACGGCGGACTGCTCCCAGTAGGTATTGCTGGACAGCTGGCTGGCCGAGCTGTAGAGCACCAGATAACGGGCTTCGGGGGAGCGGATCACCACCCGGCCGAAAGCGCCGCTGGTGGCATCGCTCCAGCCCATATATTCGCAGAGCGCCACGTCCTGGTTGGCAATCGGCTGGAAGGCTGCGTCCAGAATGGTGAACGTGGGGGCGAACAGATAGCTGCTGTGCACCCAGCGGCCATTGATTTCCGCCTTGAAGCCGATCTCGTAGGGCAGTTTCAGCCCGTAAGGCAGGGCAAAGGTCATGAAATGGGTGCGCGAGCCATTGAGGTTCGCCACCGGGCTGTTGGCACCGAACTGGAACCGGGTCGGCTGCCAGGGCAGCCGGGTCTGGTAGGAGAAGTCGGCATAGCTGTTGCAGCACGGTGTGGCGTGCTGCAATTTCAGCTTGGCCTGGGCCAGGACCTGAGTCATGTCGGGCGCCTGCGGCAGCGCCTTGAAGGGATCCAGGCGGCCCATCGTATGGCAGGCGAGCAGGCCTGCGCACAGCAGCCATACGGCGATCAGATGTAACAGGCGGCGAAGCATGGAGCGGTTCCTCAGAATTCAGCCGTGCCGGCCGCCCGGGGATAGGGGATGGCGTCACGGATATTGGACAGGCCACAGATATAGACCAGCAGCCTTTCAAATCCGAGACCATAACCGGCATGCGGCACCGAGCCGTAGCGCCGCAGGTCGCGATACCAGCTGTAGGTGGCTGGATCCAGGCCGAACTGCCGCATGCGCAGATCCAGCTGGTCCAGGCGCTCTTCGCGCTGCGATCCGCCGATGATCTCGCCGATGCCGGGCGCCAGCACGTCCATGGCGGCGACGGTGCGGCCGTCGTCGTTCAGGCGCATATAGAACGACTTGATCGCCTCGGGATAGTTCATCACCACCACCGGACGACCGACATGTTTCTCGGCCAGATAGCGTTCGTGCTCGGTTTGCAGATCCACGCCCCATTCGACGGGGAACTCGAATTTCTCGCCGCAGTTCTGCAGGATCTTGACGGCATCGGTGTAGTCGATGCGCTCGAACGGCGCCTGGATAAACGCTTCCAGCCGCTCGGCGGCGCCGGGCAGCACCCGCTCGGAGATAAAGGCCATGTCATCGGCACGCTCCTCCAGCACCGCCTTGAAGATCGCCTTCAGAAAGGCTTCGGCACTGCTGGCGATATCGGCCAGATCGGCAAAGGCGATTTCCGGTTCGACCATCCAGAACTCGGCCAGATGGCGGGTCGTGTTGGAGTTCTCGGCGCGAAAGGTGGGGCCGAAGGTGTAGACCTTGCTCATGGCCAGGGCATAGGCCTCGACATTGAGCTGGCCGGATACGGTCAGGAAGGCCTCGCGACCGAAAAAGTCCTTGCGGAAATCGATCTTGCCCTCGGGCGTACGGGGCAGGTTGGCCAGATCCAGAGTCGAGAGGCGGAACATGTCGCCCGCACCTTCGGCATCCGAGGTGGTAATGATCGGCGTATTGATCCAGAAGAAGCCCTCGCCGGTCAGATGCCGATGAATCGCCGTCATCATGGTGTGACGAATGCGGGTCACCGCGCCGAACAGGTTGGTGCGGGGGCGCAGGTGCGCCACTTCGCGCAGAAACTCCATCGAGTGCTGCTTGGGCTGGATCGGATAGGTCTCCGGATCGTCGACCAGACCGCAGACTTCGACGGTGTGGGCCTGGATCTCGAAGGACTGGCCCTTGCCCTGGGAGGCGACCAGCTCGCCGGTCACGATCAGGGAGGCGCCGCTGGTGAGATGCCTGATCTCGCTCTCGTAATTGGCCAGCTCGGCCGGGACCACAGCCTGGATGGGCGCGAAACAGCTGCCGTCGGTGATGTTGACAAAGGACAGGCCCGCCTTGGAATCGCGGCGGGTACGAACCCAGCCTCTGACGGTGAGAATGCTGCCGGCCGGATAGGTGCCGGATAATGCCTGTTTGACGCTGACCACCGCCATCGATTGAAACTCCTGCTGTCCGCCCCCAGTGAAAGGGCATGGGTTAAACCCCCATGATAGTCTAGTCACGGGGTACTGGGTGGCGCTCTCGCGCCGAAATGTCCCAGGTCCCGTGGATTTCACACGCGCCTTCCGGGCGCCAGCATGAGTTGATGGCCATGAGCATTACGATGACCCCCGCCGCCAGTGCACGCATGCGTGCCTTTCTTGACAAGTCGCCGGCCGCTCCGGGAATCCGTTTCGGGGTCAAGCGCACCGGCTGTTCGGGCTATGCCTACGTGGTGGATCTGGCTCCCGAGCTGGCTCAGGACGATACCCTGGTCGAAGTCGAGGGCGTGCCGCTGGTGATCCGCAATGACAGCCTGGCTCTGGTTGACGGTACCTGCATCGATTTCCAGAGGCAGGGACTCAATGCCAGCTTTGTGTTCAACAATCCCAATGCCACCGGTGAATGCGGCTGCGGGGAGAGCTTCACTGTCGGCTGATACGGGCGGGCGTGGGCTGGCGACTTGTGCGGGGCGTGGCGGCGGGGTTATCATTCCGCTTCTGTTCTGCCTGCGAAGGCTGTGTGCAGACCCTTGCCTCACCGCGTCGCGGGAGGCTGTCAGGCCGTGAAGGCCACACCCTCAAGGAGTCACCGAACAATGACGATGCGTCATTACGAAGTTGTGTTCCTGGTCCATCCCGACCAGAGCGAGCAGGTTCCGGCCATGCTCGAGCGTTACAAGTCGCTGATCGAAGCCGAAGGCGGCACCATCCATCGCATCGAAGACTGGGGCCGTCGTCAGCTGGCCTACACCATCGAGAACCTGGCCAAGGCCCACTACGTCATGCTGAACATCGAAGTCGGCCAGACCGCCCTGAGCGAGCTGGAATCCGGTTTCCGTTTCAATGACGCCGTGCTGCGCCACCTGGTGATCCGTCGCGATGCCGCCGACACCGAGCAGTCCTTCATCCTGAAGAGCAAGGAAAAGGATGATGCCAAGACCTCGCGTCGCCGCGATGACGAAGGTGATGACCGTGCCGCCCATGGCGGTGACGATTCCGATCGCGACAGCGACGACTGATCAGGAGCACAGACATGTCCAAGTTTTTCCGCCGCCGCAAGTTCTGCCGTTTCACGGCCGAGAAGGTTGTCGAGATCGATTACAAGGATCTGAACACCCTGCGCCAGTACATCACCGAAACCGGCAAGATCGTTCCCAGCCGCATCACCGGTACCAAGGCTCGCTACCAGCGTCAGCTGGCCACCGCGATCCAGCGCGCCCGCTTCCTGGCGCTGCTGCCGTACACCGACAACCACGACGTCTGATCGTGGCGCCCGTGAGCCCCGGTCCTGCGGGATCGCCTCACGGGCCGTCTTATCCTTTCGGACAACCGTCCATGGCTGCACCGGCCTATCGGTGCTAACGAATCGGAGTAAATCATGGAACTGATCCTGATCGAAAAAGTCCGCAACCTCGGTAATCTGGGCGACAAAGTCGTCGTTAAGCCGGGTTACGGCCGCAACTACCTGCTGCCGCAGGGCAAGGCCGTGCGTGCCAACGCTGCCAATCTGGCCGCTTTTGAAGCCCGCCGTGCCGAGTATGAAGCTCGTTCGCAGGCCAGCTTCGCCGAAGCCGAAGCCCGCAAGGCCAAGCTGGAAGGTGCCAGCGTGACCATTTCGGCCCACGCCAGCCTGGAAGGCAAGCTGTACGGCTCGGTCGGTCCCCGCGAAGTGGCCGAAGCCCTGGTGGCTGCCGGTTATACCGTCAACAAGGGCGAAGTGATCCAGCCGGAAGGCGCGATCCGCCTGGTCGGTGAATACGACGCCCAGGTGGCCCTGCATGCCGACGTGCATGCCGCCATCAAGGTGATCGTGGTTGCCGACAAGTAAGAGCGTTCCGGTCGGCGGATCGATCCGCCGCAGAACGGTCTGAAAGACGATGGGGGCCGCGAGGCCCCCATCGTTTTTCTGTGTGTGCCGGGATACACCTCGGCACCGATTTCCACAGCTTTTGCACAGACTTGTTGTCTCGGCAGGCGAGAGTCCGCTGGGTATGATGGGCTTTGCTGCAGACCAGAGGTTTGGCCCATGTCGTTCGCACCCGACCGCAATGATCGCAAAGACCGCAAGGAATGGGGCGATCGCGCGCCGACGCCGGGTTCGGTGGATGCTCTGCGGGTGCCGCCGCATTCGATCGATGCCGAACAGGCGGTCCTTGGCGGTCTGATGCTGGCGCCGGACGCGCTGGACAAGGTCGCCGACCGTCTCGGCGAGCAGGACTTCTACCGTCGCGACCATCGCCTGATCTGGCGCGCGATCACCGAGCTGGCGGGCAAAGGCATGCCTTGTGACGCGGTGACGCTGGGTGACTGGTTTTCCGGCAATGGCATGGCCGACATGATGGGCGGTGCCGGCTATCTGATCGAGCTGGCCAATGCCACGCCCAGTGCGGCCAATATTGCCGCCTATGCCGATATCGTGCGCGAAAAATCGGTGCTTCGCCAGCTGATCGACGTCGGTACCGGGATCACCGAGGACGGCTACCAGGCCGAGGGCAAGACTGTCCAGGAGGCGCTGGAAAGCGCCGAACAGGCGGTTTTCAAGATTGCCGAATCCGGTTCGCGGGGCAAAAAGGACACCGTGTCGATGCGCGAGGCGGTCAAGGATGCCTTCCGGATTCTGTCCGAGCGTTTCGAGAACCAGGGCCAGCTGACCGGCATTTCCACCGGCTTCAAGGATCTGGATGAGCTGACCTCGGGCCTGCAGCCCTCGGATCTCATCATCGTCGCGGCCCGCCCCTCGATGGGCAAGACGGCTTTTTCGGTGAATATCGCGGAGGCGGCGGCGTTGAAGGCCAAGCAGCCGGTGGTGATCTTCTCGATGGAAATGTCGGCGTCCCAGCTGGCTTTTCGTCTGATTTCATCGATCGGTCGCATTCATCAGCAGCATCTGCGCAATGGCGATCTGGCCGAAGAGGACTGGCCGCGCGTGACCAATGCCATCGCGATTCTTTCCGATGCGAAGATCTTTATCGATGACACGCCGGGCCTTTCGCCCGTGGAACTGCGATCCCGCGCACGCCGGATCCACCGCGACAATGGCGGACTGGGTCTGATCGTGATCGATTACCTGCAGCTGATGCAGGTGCCGGGCAACAAGGAAAATCGCGCCACGGAGATCTCGGAAATCTCGCGCTCGCTCAAGGGGCTGGCCAAGGAGCTGAATGTGCCGGTGATCGCGCTGTCTCAGTTGAACCGCTCCCTGGAGCAGCGGGCCGACAAGCGGCCGATGATGTCGGACCTGCGTGAGTCCGGCGCTATCGAGCAGGATGCTGACGTCATCATGTTCATTTATCGCGATGACTATTACAACAAGGAGTCGCCCGACAAGGGGCTGGCCGAAATCATTGTCGGCAAGCAGCGAAACGGCCCGACCGATACGGTCAAGCTGACCTTCCTGGGGCACTACACCAAGTTCGAAAACTATATGCCTGATTCCTATATGGGCGCTTTCGAATAAGTTTGGGCCGACCCCTGCCCGAACGTTTCCCATGGCTGCGGCGGCTGGCAGTGTGACTGCCGAGGGTGTGGCTTGGTGTTTGCCGGCATGCGATCGCTGCCTTGGCAGGCCTGCGATGGATCTGCAACAGATCTGCACGCAGCGAAAGCGGGTTTGTCGGTTGTTGTCGAAAGCCGCCGTCAGGCCTGGTTGAATCTCTGTAATCTGTCGCGGGGCGGAGACCGCGCCGGTGAAATCGCCGCGATGGCCGGCGTCTGCCTGTGGAGGCTCCATGAGTCCATGAGTTTCCGTTATTTGTCGGCAGCTGGTTCGGCATCCCAAGATGGACAAGGCGCCCATCGGGTGATGGTGGGCATGTGGCCGGCAGATACGCCTGATCGCCCTGCCGCCCTTCGGCGTGAGGGATGCAGCGACCCCGGATGGTCCCTGTGGCGGCGGATATCAGGCTGGTCGGATGTTTTCCGGGCACGGAGGCTTGGGACATGGCAACAGATGCACGCGCGCTGCAGTTCGCCTATTGGGTGCCCAATGTCAGCGGCGGCCTGGTCATCAGCCGCATTCCGCAACGGACGCACTGGGATCTGGCCTACAATCAGGCGCTGGCCAGGATCGCCGAGCAGGCGGGCTTCAGTTACGGCCTAAGCCAGATCCGCTTCACTGCCGGTTATGGCGCTGAATACCAGCACGAGCCGGTGGCCTTCAGTCAGGCCTTGCTGGCCGCGACCACCCGCCTGAAACTGATTGCGGCGATATTGCCGGGGCCGTGGACTCCGGCAGTGGTGGCCAAGCAGCTGGCGACCATTGATCAGATCAGCGGAGGCCGGATCGCCATCAATATTGTCAGCGGCTGGTTCCGCAGCGAGTTTCATGCCATCGGCGAGCCATGGCTGGAGCACGATGAGCGCTATCGCCGGTCAGAGGAGTTCATTCGCGCGCTGAAGGGGATCTGGACGCAGGACGGTTTCAGCTTCCGGGGTGACTTCTACCGCTTTCACGATTACGGCCTGCGACCCGGGCCGCTGCAGCAGCCCCATCCGGAGATCTTTCAGGGGGGCAGTTCAAGAGCGGCCAGGGATATGGCGGCACGGGTATCCGACTGGTATCTGACCAATGGCAATACGCCCGAAGGCGTGCGGGTGCAGATCGAGGATATCCGTCGCAAAAGCACGCATCGCGAGACGCCGGTGAAGATCGGTATCAATGCCTTCATCATTGCCCGGGACACCGAGGCCGAAGCCCAGGCCGTGCTGGCCGATATCCTGGATCAGGCCGACCCTGCGGCGGTGGAAGCCTTTGGGCGTGAGGTCCGCCAGGCCGGTCTTGGCAGCCCTGAAGGCGAGGGCAACTGGGCTGATTCCAGCTTCGAGGATCTGGTGCAATACAACGACGGCTTTCGTACTGGCCTGATCGGAACGCCCCAGCACATCGCCGAACGGATCCTGGCCTTCAAGGCCGTTGGCGTGGATCTGATCCTGGCGGGCTTCCTGCACGCGCAGGAGGAGGTGGCCTATTTCGGCCGGGAAGTGCTGCCGCGCATCCGTGCGCTGGAAGCGGCTGCCGCGCACAAGGGTTGAGCCGGTGTCTTCAGTCGCTGCCTGTGTCCGTCGCCTGTCGCAGAAAATGCGCGGCCTTGGCCATGGCTTCACGTGCTTCGGGCAGTTGCGGTGTCCAGGCCTGCCAGACATGAAAGACATGCGGCCAGGTCTGCAGCTCCACCTTGATCTCGAAGTCGGCGGCACGACGTGCGAGGCCGGTGGCATCATCGCGATAGGCTTCCTCGTCACCGACCTGGATCAGCAGTGGCGGCAGGCCGCTCAGGTCGGCGAACAGCGGCGAGACCAGCGGATCGCGATCGGAATGCCCGGCCAGATACTTGGCGGCCGATCCGATCAGGGCCGGACGGCGGTTGAACGGATCGAAGCTGGTGGGGTGGTCGATGCTGAAGCCGCTCATGGTCATATCGGTCCAGGGCGACATCACGAACGCCGCCGCCGGCATCGGCAGTTTCAGGTCGCGGGCCTTGAGCAAGGTGGCCAGGGCCAGGCCGCCGCCCGCCGAGTCGCCCGCGAAGACGATCTTGCCGGCAGGAATGCCTGAGTCGAGCAGCCAGCGATAGGCGGCGATCGCATCGTCGAGCGCCGCTGGGTAAGGGTGCTCGGGGGCCAGGCGATAGTCCACGGAAAAGGTTCGCATGCCCGCGGTGCGCCCCAGCACGGCGCCGACCGCTCGCCATCCTTCGGCACTGCCGACCACATAGCCGCCGCCATGCAAGTACAGCATAACGCGATGCGGATCGCTGGCAGGGGTCTCTGACCATTCGCCGCGCACGCCGGCCAGCTCGACCGGGGTGAACCGCAGGTCGTTCGGCAACGGAATATGCTGCAGGTAGAGGTTGGCCCGGGCCAGGCGCTTTTCCGCCATGCTGGCGCTGGCGGGCACCGATTGGAAGTAGTCGCTGATCAGCTGACGCAGCTCTCGCAATTCCCGGCTGATGCCGGGCTGGGCCACCCATTGTCTGAACAGGGTGGCATCAGGGGGTATCGAGCCTGCGGTCGTCATCGTGGCGGTCGCGGCTTGGCCAGGGCGCAGCCCGGTCAGGCCGAGGGCGACCAGACCGAGACTGCCCTGCAGGAAGCGTCGCCGCGGTGGCTGGCTGTGAGAGGGGGTGGGGCGCATGAAGACGGTTCCTGAAGGTCTGGGCACGGCCGCCATCAGATGGTCGTGCGGAAAGATGGTTTCAGTGGGCGGTGGCCTGCAGTGATTGCACGGCGGTGCTTCGTACCAGCAGCAGGACGGCGGCGACGCCGGTCGCCGCCAGGGTGCTGGTCAGGATGAAGGCCGAGCCGTAGCCGCCACCGTACTGGATCAGCAGTCCGGTGATGCTGGGCGAGAAGATGCCGGCGATATTGGCGACAAAGTGCACGAAACCACCGGCGATGCCGAGATGGCTGTCCGGCACGATATCTTGCAGCAGGCTCCAGCATGCCTGAGGAGTCATAAAGGCGAACAGGCTGGCGACGGCGATCAGGGTCACGGCCGGCCACAGGGTGTGAACCCGGGCGGTCAGCATCACGCACAGGGCGGCGACGGTGAGTCCCATCACGATGATGAACTTGCGAGCGAACAATGCGCTGCCGCTGAGCCGGTACAGCAGATCCGACAACAGGCCGCCCAGCACAAATCCGGCGGCTGCGCCCAGCCAGGGCAGGATGCTGACCAGGCTCATGTCGCGCACGTTCAGATGCTGGTAATCGGTCAGGTAGCTGGGCAGCCAGGACAGAAAGAAATACAGCACGTAGTTGAAGCAGAAGAAAGAGGCGGCCACGCCCTGGACCGGTGCGGAGAAAATCAGTTTCAGAATGCTGCGCGGCTGGTGCCCTGCAGCGGTATCTACCAGAGGAGCGCTGGGGCGGCCGGATTCGATGAATCTGGATTCGGCAGCATTGACACGGGGATGTTCGGCCGGTCGGTCACGGAAGCAGGTCAGCCACAGCGCCAGCCAGACGAAGCCGATCAGGGCGATGACCACGAAGGAGATGCGCCAGCCATAGTGCAGGGCTATCAGGCCGACAATGGGGGCGGCGATGGCGGCGCCCAGGGGTTGACCGGCATTGGTGAAGCCGACGGCGCGGCCGGACTCGCTTTGTGGAAACCAGTTGGCGATGGCCTTGTTGGTGGTGGTGCCCATCGGGCCTTCACCGGTGCCGAAGATGATCCGCAGGATCAGCAAGTGGCTGAAGCTGGTGGCCGCCGCGGTCGCCCCGCAGAACAGTGACCAGATGCCGACGGCCCAGGCAAAAACCTTGCGGGGGCCGTAGCGGTCAGCCGCCCAGCCGCCGATAAAGCAGAATACGCAGTAACCGATAAAGAAAGCGCTGAACAGGATGCCCATCTGGGCATCGCCGAAGCCGAACTCCTTGCGGATCATCGGAGCGACCACCGACAAGGCGGTGCGATCCAGATAAGTCAGCATGCCGACCAGAAACAGCAGTACGGCGACAAACCAGCGATAACGGGTCATGCGTTCTCTCCATCAAGGCGCAGGCTGCAGCCGTCGATGCGATAATCATTCAGGACACCGGGGTCCGGGACCCAGCCCAGGCCGGGTTGGTCCGGCAGTCGTATTTCCGCCTCTCGCGGAAAATCGGGGTACAGTGGCCTCGGCCATTGCAGGAACGGCACTTCCAGTGCAGCCGGGGCCGGCAAGGAGGCGGCCAGATGGGCGGTGGCAAGCATGCCTGCGCCGTAGTAGAAGCAGTGCGGCATGACCTGTACACCGTGCCGTGCGGCCATGGCGAATACCTCGCGCATGGCGCTGATGCCTCCGATCTTGGCCACGCTGGGCTGGGCTACATCGATCGCACCCTGCTGGAAATGCTGACGGAAGGCTTCCACGCCGGAAACGTTTTCACCGGCCGCGATGGGTGTGCCGCGTCGTCGCAGCGAGGCCAGTCCGTCGATGTCATCGGGCGGCCACAGCGGCTCCTCGATCCAGCCCAATTGCAAGTCCCGGCAGCCGCGGATGCGGGTTTCGGCTTCGGCAAGATTCCACGGGCAGTTGACGTCCACCATCAGGCCGATGTCCGCAGGCAAGGCCTGGCGGGCCGCGGATATCGCCGGATATTCGGTTTCATGCAGCTTGATGCGACGATATCCGGCCGCCTGGGCGCGTTGTACCTGACGGGCAACTTCGGCTGGCCGATTGCCGTAGCTGACCAGGCTGGCGTAAGCCTCGATCCGGTCGCGACGACCACCCAGGTGGCGATAAAGCGGCTGGCCGGCGATCTGAGCAGACAGGTCCCACAAGGCGGTATCGATAGCCGACAAGGCGTAAACCACTGGGCCGGTGCGTCCGAAGGCGTGCAGGGCCTGTTCGGCCGCCAGACGCGAGGCCGCGAAGCTCGCCGGATCGGCACCGACCCGGGCGCCAAGAAACAGCTGCCCGACCAGTCCGCCCAGTGCCGCCTGGCTGGCCGGATTGACGAGATGTCCGAAGGCTTCGCCCCAACCCTGCAGGCCCTCGTCGGTGGTCAGCCGTACCAACAGGGTTTCCATCCGTTTGAGTTGGGGCGAGGCGGCGTTGTAGGCCGACATTGATGGCGAGTCCTGGTTTGACTCACGCTCCGCCTGAAAAGGCAGGGCGAGGCGTATGACATCCAGCCTGGTAATTTTCATGCAGCCTCACGTTTTCAGGCGTGCCGCTGCCGTCACACCTTTGCAGGTATGGCAGGCAAGCCTGATGGCAATATGCAATGGGAGTGGCTTGGGGCGCTCAGTGAAGCCACGCCAAGCCGGCAACTGTCCTTGGCCGGCTCAGGGCGGCCCGTGTCGGCGATGGTCCTTGCGGGCACGGGGCCGTCGATCCGTGTGAGCGGGTGGCGACTTGCGGGTCCGGTCCGGCCGATGGCCATGGCCTGAGGATCTGGAGCTGTATGACATGAAGTTGAGCGACGTCAGTCTGAATGACATCAGGCTTTCCTTGACGACCGATCATCCCGCCTGGGCCGGCGGAGGAGTGATGCCGGGCCACGGAATGGCGCAGCTCTGGTGGAATGCATGATTGCATCAGAGGTCATCTGGCATCGCGGCCTGCCGGCGGGATGCTGCGATTCGCTGGGGCTGGTCGTCATGATGCCTTGTCCGCAGGTCTGTGGATGGGGATCTCGCCGCATGGCGGCCGGATATCGACGTCATATGTCGGTGTCCGGCAGGTCATATGTCTGGATTCTAGACCTGGTTGAGGGCTTGTCCATCCGCGCAAAATCTTGCAGGCCGTGTCGCTTGATGACGCGCAGCAGCACGACTGGGCGTCGCTCCGGAGCCTGACGGCCAGCCTTCCGGCAGGCGATGCCGGTTTTGCGCGGGAGATCGACATCGCATGAGCTGTCGCCGGCCATGTTGCGCTGCAATCATTGATGCAGGTCGTGGATCAATCCATGTCCGAAATGAATGGGTGCAGTGGTCAGGCGATGATGGTCGAGAGCGGTATCGTGCGGCGAACGGTGTCCGGATCGGACAGGTATCGACTTGGGCGAATGCCTGCTTTTCACCCTGGCAAGCGTAGTCTCCGGGCTTGGATCAGGCACAAAAAAACCACCCGAAGGTGGCTTTTCATCCAATCGATTGGTGGGCGGTACAAGGATCGAACTTGTGACACCTGCCGTGTGAAGGCAGTGCTCTACCGCTGAGCTAACCGCCCGCCGGGCACCTGTAAGGTGAAAATCGTGTGGTGGGCGGTACAAGGATCGAACTTGTGACACCTGCCGTGTGAAGGCAGTGCTCTACCGCTGAGCTAACCGCCCGCCGAGGAAGGAGGATATTAGGGATGCTCCTGGAGCGAGTCAAGCTTTTTTTTCGAAACTCCCAAAATCCGGGGAGGAGGACTAGAATACCGGGCTGTCCACGCTCGTTTGCGAAGCGTCGGATGCCTTCCAGACCGGCCGATGCCCATGTTGCCCAATACCCAGAATCTGCCACAGGTGGTGGCCTCCGCGCATCACTTCCAGTTCACGATGTGGAAGCTGATCGGTTTTTGCGGTGCGCTGATGTTTACCAGTCGCTGGCTGGTGCAGATGTACTACACCCGACGGTTGAAACGGGTGGTGATGCCGATTTCGTTCTGGTGGCTTTCCGTCTTCGGCAGCACGCTGCAGCTGGCCTATTTCATTTTCGGCAAGAACGATTCGGTCGGCATCATTGCCAATTTCTTTCCCACTTTCGTCGCCGTCTACAATCTGAGCGTGGAGTTGAAGCGGCAGCGGCTGCTGCGACGCGAACTTCGGGAAGAGGACCTGTGAGTCGCCGCTGGCGTGTCCGATGGCCACTGCTGGTCGGCTGGCTGGTACTGCCATGGCCATGCGCCCAGGCCGGCTCGGCGGTATCGGTCGCGCCGCCGGCCCAGGTGTTGCAGATCGATGACAGCGTGCTGAGTCCGAATCGCGATGCGAGAGTGCGTTTTCTGGTCCTGCATTACACGGCCGGGGATCTGCCGCATTCGATGGACCTGCTGACTTCACCGCAGGCCCAGGTTTCGGCGCATTATCTGGTGCCCGGGCACAGTCCGGTGCAGGGCGGTTTTCGGGTTTTCCGGCTGGTGCCCGAGAGCGAGCGTGCCTGGCATGCCGGCAACAGCCACTGGCAGGGCTCGGCCCAGATCAATGCAGGCAGCATCGGCATCGAGATCGTCAATATCGGCTATCCGCCCGAAGATGCCGGGCTTCCCCTGGAGCAGCGGCGATGGGCACCCTTCACTCCGCAGCAGATGCAGGCGGTCGGCAACCTGGCCCGCGAGATCGTGCAGCGCTATCGGATTGCGCCGGATCGCGTGATCGGTCACAGCGATATCGCACCTGGCCGCAAGGTCGATCCCGGCCCGCTGTTTCCCTGGGAGTGGCTGTACCGCATGTATGCCGTCGGTGCCTGGCCGGACCCGGCCACGGTGGCATGGTACCGGCACCAGCATCCCTGGCATGGCGATATCCGTTTCCTGCAGCAGGCTCTGGCCGATTACGGCTACGCGGTGCCGGTCAGTGGCGAGCTGGATTCGGCGACCCGGGATGTGGTCGCAGCCTTCCAGATGCATTATCGGCCGGCCGACTACGCCGGGATACCGGATGCGGATACGGTGGCGCGGCTGGAGGCCTTGCTGGAACAGTATCGGGGGCGAGTGCGTCCGGAAGCGACGGCGCACTGATGCGGGCCCTGCCGACGCGGACAGGTCTGTCCGGAGTCGACATCGGTGAGCCACGGGTTTATTCCGGGTCGTAGTCCAGATTCGGCGCAAGCCAGCGTTCACAGGTTTCCACGCTCCATTGCTTGCGGCGGGCATAGTCGAGCACCTGCTCGCGGCTGATCTTGCCGACCACGAAATAACGACTCTCCGGATGGGCGAAGTACCAGCCGGAGACGGCGGCGGTGGGCAGCATCGCGTAGCTGTCGGTCAAAGTGATGCCGCTGCGCTCGGTGGCGCCCAGCAATTCGAACAGCTTGCCTTTCTCGGTATGGTCGGGGCAGGCCGGATAACCTGGCGCGGGCCGGATGCCCTTGTAGGCTTCGTCGATCAGGCTGGCGTTGTCCAGGGCCTCGGCAGGCTCATAGCCCCAGAACTCGGTGCGGACCCGCTGATGCATGCGCTCGGCCAGGGCTTCGGCCAGACGATCGGCCAGCGCCTTGAGCATGATGGCGGAGTAATCATCATGCGCCGCTTCAAAGGCGGCCACATGCTCATCAATGCCGATACCGGCGGTGACCGCAAAGCCGCCCAGCCAGTCCCTAAGCTCACCATCGACGGCCGGGGCGATGAAGTCGGAGAGACAGAAATCCGGGCGCTCGACCGGTTTGTCCACCTGTTGGCGCAGGTGGTGGAGACGGTGCTCGCCGCTCGAGTCGCGGACCAGAATATCCTCGCCGTCGCTGCCGGCCGGCCAGAAGCCGATCACCGCCCGTGCCTTGAGCCAGCGCTCGTCAATCAAGCGGTCCAGCATCTGGCAGGCATCCTTGAACAGGTCGCTGGCCTGCTGCCCGACGATCTCGTCGGTCAGAATGGCCGGATAGCGACCGGCCAGTTCCCAGGCATTGAAGAACGGGCTCCAGTCGATATATTCACGCAATTCGGCCAGATCATAGTCATCGAAGACGGTGATGCCCGGCTGCCGTGGCGATACTGGCTGCCAGTTGGCCCAGTCGCCCTGCCAGCGCTGGCCGCGGGCATGCTCGAGGCTGACCAGCTGGCGGCCCTGACCGCGGTCCTTGTGCCGTTCACGGATATCGGCGTATTCGCGTCGGATTCTGGCCATGAACTCCTCGACCAGTTCGCTGCTGAGCAGGGACTGCGCTACACCGACGGCGCGCGAAGCATCCTTGACCCAGACCGTGGGGGCCTTGTAATGCGGGTCGATCTTGAGGGCCGTATGCGCGCGCGAAGTGGTGGCGCCGCCTATCATCAGCGGGATGGCAAAGTCCTGGCGCTGCATCTCGCGCGCAACCTGACTCATTTCCTCCAGCGAGGGCGTGATCAGGCCGGACAGGCCGATGATGTCGGCCTGGTGCTCGCGGGCGGCATCCAGAATCTTCTGCGCCGGCACCATCACGCCCAGATCGATGACCTCGAAGTTGTTGCAGCGCAGGACGACGCCGACGATGTTCTTGCCGATGTCATGCACATCCCCCTTGACCGTGGCCATGATGATGGTGCCGTTGTTCTTGCCGGCTTCGCCGGTACGCCGCTTTTCCTCTTCGATAAAGGGGATCAGATGGGCGACCGCCTTTTTCATCACCCGGGCGGATTTGACGACCTGCGGCAGGAACATCTTGCCGGCACCGAACAGATCGCCGACGGCGTTCATACCGGCCATCAGCGGACCTTCGATGACATCCAGCGGTCGGCTGGAGAGCTGGCGGGCCTCCTCGGTATCCTCCACCACGTACTGGTCGATACCGTGGATCAGGGCGTGGCTGAGCCGTTCCCCCACCGGCTTGTCGCGCCATTCGAGATTGGCGACGACAGGTTCGCCTTTCTTCGCCCGGAAGCGCTCGGCAATCTCCAGCAGTCGTTCGGTCGCATCTGCACGGCGGTTGAGTATCACGTCCTCGACGCGTTCACGCAGATCAGCCGGCAGTTCGTCATAGATCGCCAGCGCGCCGGCATTGACGATGCCCATATCCATGCCGGCGGCAATCGCGTGGTAGAGAAAGACCGAATGGATCGCCTCGCGCACGGCGTTGTTGCCGCGGAACGAGAACGAGACATTGGAGACGCCACCGGAAATATGGACGGCCGGAAAGCGCCGCTTCAGCTCGCGGGTGGCCTCGATAAAGTCGACCGCGTAATTGTCGTGTTCCTCGATGCCGGTGGCGACAGCGAAAATATTGGGATCGAAGATGATGTCTTCCGGCGGGAAATCCAGCTGCTCGGTCAGCAGCTGGTAGGCGCGCGAACAGATCTCGATCTTGCGGGCACAGGTATCCGCCTGGCCGCTCTCGTCGAAGGCCATGATGACCACGGCCGCGCCGTATTGGCGCACCTTGCGGGCGTGTTCGAGAAACGCCCTCTCGCCTTCCTTCAGCGAGATCGAATTGACCACGCCCTTGCCCTGCAGGCAGCGCAGGCCTGCTTCGATCACCGACCATTTGGAGGAGTCGACCATCACCGGTACCCGGGCAATATCCGGTTCGGAGGCGATCAGATTCAGAAACCGCACCATCGCGGCCTCAGAATCGATCAGGCCTTCGTCCATATTGACGTCGATGATCTGTGCACCGCTGGCCACCTGTTGCCTGGCGACTTCTACCGCCTCGTCGTAGCGACCTTCCTTGATCAGTTTGCGGAACTGGGCCGAGCCGGTGACATTGGTCCGTTCCCCGACATTGACGAACAGCAGGTCGGGGGTCAGGACCAGCGGCTCCAGGCCGGAGAGGCGGGTATGGCGTGGTTCAGTCATGGGCGGGGCAACCGGTGGTGCGGGCACAATGGGAGGGGCGCGGATCAGGCGGCGGTATCGGCCGCCGCGGGGCGGCGCGGAGGAAAGGCCGCCACGGCCTCGGCAATCGCCCGGATATGGGCCGGCGTGGTACCGCAGCAGCCGCCAACCAGATTCAGCAGACCGTCGCGGGCAAAGCCGCCGATCACTCCTGCCATATGTTCAGGGGTTTCGTCGTATTCGCCAAAGGCATTGGGCAGGCCGGCATTGGGATGGCTGCTGATAAGGCAGTCGGCGACGCGAGCCAGGGTCTGCACATGCGGGCGCAGATCCTCGGCACCCAGAGCGCAGTTCAGGCCTACGGACAGGGGCGCGATATGGCTGACCGAGTAATAGAAGGCCTCGGCCGTCTGGCCGGACAGCGTGCGACCGGAACGATCGGTGATGGTGCCGGAGATCATCACCGGCAATCGTCCGCCCACCTGGCGGAAGCTCTCCTCCAGGGCGAACAGGGCCGCCTTGGCATTGAGCGTGTCGAAGATGGTCTCGACCATGATCAGGTCGGCGCCACCCTCGATCAGGGCCAGGGTCGCCTCGGTGTAGTTGTCCACCAGTTCCTGATAGGTGACGTTGCGAAAGCCGGGGTCATTGACGTCTGGGGATATCGACGCCGTGCGACTGGTCGGTCCCAGGACGCCGATCACGAAGCGGGGCTTGTCCGGCGTGCGCGCGGTCCAGCTGTCACAGGCCTGGCGGGCCAGCTCGGCACCGCGCCGATTCAGTTCGGGGACCAGATGTTCCAGATGGTAGTCGGCCTGGCTGATCCGGGTGGCGTTGAAGGTATTGGTTTCGACCAGATCGGCTCCGGCTTCCAGATACGCCTCGTGGATGCCGCGGATGATGTCAGGCTGGGTGAGGCTGAGCAGGTCGTTGTTGCCCTTCAGGTCGCAGGCGTGGTCATGGCCCGGCCCGCCGCAGCTGTCGTGACCGGCACTGAAGCGCTCGCCGCGATAGCCGTCCTCGTCGAGCTGATGGCCTTGCAGCATGGTACCCATGCCGCCATCCAGGATCAGAATCCGATGCGCCAGTGCATGCTGGAGACGGTCGACTCGCGCAGGGTGCAGCCAGGGAAGGGCGGGCATGGTCAATCTCCGTGGAATAACGGCTAGGGTTTGCGGCAGAGCAGGCTGATCACTTCGAAGTGCGGCGCCTTGCGTTCGCGGGTCAGACGGTCGCAATGCAGGACCTCCAGTCCGGCCGAGCGGGCGAAGCCGGCCAGCTCATCGGTCTTGAAGCCCAGGTTGCGGTGGTCGAACGGTTCGACCACGTGACGATGCTGATGAGCGCCCAGCGTCGCGGCCAGCAAGCGACCACCGGGACGCAGGACGCGAGCCGCTTCGGCGATGACCTGCGGTGGATGCTCGGCATAGGTCAGGGCATGCAGCATCAGCACCAGATCGAAGCGGGCCTCGTCGAACTCCAGTGCGTGCATATCCCCCTGCATGACTTGCACGTTGGTGCTGGCTTGCAGCCGGGTTCTTGCGGCCTCCACCACGCGCAGGCTCTGGTCGACGCAGATGATGGAGCGGGCATGAGGCGCCAGCAGTTCGGCGGTGATTCCGTCCCCGGAGGCAATATCCAGCACATCGCCGGTGTCCAGCAATTGCAGCAGGGTGCGTGCCACGGTTTCCCAGGTACGGCCCGGAGAATAATGACGCTCCATGTCTCCCGCCACCGAATCGGCCCAGCCTTGTTCGCCGGCCCGCGATGCCAGCACCGAGGTCAGTCGGCGCGCATCTTCCTGCAACAGGGCATCGTGGATGCTGGCCTGCAGCGAGCGGACCAAGGCCTGCAGGCTGGAGTCTTCATTGGCACTTGCGCGGTAAAACGCCGACACGCCTGCGCGGCGATCACGGACCAGGCCGGCCTCTTTCAGCTTGGCCAGATGGGTGGAAACGCGGGGTTGGGCCAGATGCAGGATCGCGGCCATCTCGGCGACGGTCAGCTCTTCGGTTTCCAGCAGGGCCAGCAGGCGTACCCGGGTAGGGTCGGCCAGCAGGCGCAGTACCCCGGATGCCGTTGCAAGATCCATTCGCATCCCTGTATCGCGATATAAGGATGCAGATACTAGGCGGTGACTCTCCGGCGGTCAAGCCGTGCCGGGATGCAACAGAAAAGGGGGCGCTGTCGCCAGCGCCCCCTCGGATGGCACGAAGCACTCGTGCGATGGCTTACAGGCCGCGTCTCGGATCGGAGTCGAAGGTGGCGACGCCGCCGTCATCCTTGGGCTTGGGCGGATTGATCGGCTTGCCGTCGTCGTCATGCGCCAGCATGTTGACCGAGACCTCGTCCAGCTTGTCGCCGAGCAGGCGACGGACCACGGTGTAGAACACCGGGATCAGCAGCAGGCCGACCAGGGTCGAGAGCATCATGCCGCCGACCACGCCGGTGCCCAGCGAATGGCGGGCCGAGGCGCCGGCGCCGCTGGAGATCGCCATCGGGAACACGCCGAGGATGAAAGCCAGCGAGGTCATCACGATCGGGCGCAGACGCAGACGGGCGGCTTCGATTACCGCTTCACGCAAGGTCTTGCCCTCACGCTGCAGGGCCACCGCGAACTCGATGATCAGAATCGCGTTCTTGGCCGACAGGCCCATCACGGTCACCATGCCGATCTTGAAGTACAGGTCGTTTTCCAGGCCGCGGAACATCGTCGCGGCGGCGGCACCCAGAATGCCGATCGGCAACACCAACAGCACGGCGACCGGAATCGACCAGCTTTCATACAGTGCAGCCAGTGCCAGGAACACGATCAGCACCGAGAGCACCATCAGCATGGTCGCGGAGTTGCCCGCCAGAATTTCCTGGTAGGACTCGCCGGCCCATTCAATACCGAAGCCGCGGGGCAGCTTGGCGACCAGCTTCTGCATCTCCTGCATGGCCTGGCCGGTGCTGTAACCCGGTGCCGAGGTGGCGATCAGCTCGATGCCCTCATAGCCGTTGAAGCGGATCAGTGCCGGTGAATCATAGATCCACTGCTTCTTGACGACATTGGACAGTGCCACGTTGCCACCGTTCGTGGCAGCCGATTGCTGGTCCGAGGTACTGGCGTAGTTGGCGATGGCGGAGGTGTCGCGGGGGGTATAGAAGTATTTGAACGAGTCCGTATTGCGGCGGAACTGCTCATCCGCCTGGATCATCACCCGTTTCACGCGACCCTGATAATAAAACTGGTTGACATAGGTCGTGGCCAGCATCATCTGCAGTGCGCTGTAGACGTCGCTGACCGACAGGCCCATCGACTGGGCCTGGACCCGATCCACGCTCAGATTCAGCTGTGGGGCGGGTGGCAGGGTGTTGGGGAACATCACGCCGAAAGTCTTGTCCTTGGCGGTTTCTGCCATCAGCTGGCCCATGGCCCGCATCAGCGCGGCATGGCCCTGGTTGCCCTGGTCTTCCAGATAGAAGTCGGCACCCGTGTACTGGGCCAGTCCCTGGACGGTGGGCAGGTTGATGACGCGGATCTGGGCTTCGGGAACTTGCTTGTTCACCTCGGCCTGAACCCGTTTGATCACGTCGAATGCAGTGGCCGTGCGTTCTTCGTAAGGCTTGAGCTGCATAAAGCTCATGCCCACGTTCTCGCCCAGGCCGGCGAAGCTGAAGCCACCGATCGAGAACATGCCGTGCACGGCCGGATCGTGTTTGACGATGTCGTAGATCTTGTGTTGCACCGCGATGGTCCGCTGCAGCGAAGCACCGGGCGGCAAGGTCATGATCATCGGTACCACGCCCTGGTCTTCCTCCGGCAGAAAGCCGGTGGGGACACGGGTATAGATATAGCCGCAGGCCAGGGTCAACAGGACATAGATCACCATCCAGAACGGTGCCTGGCCGCTGGCGGCGCGGACGCGCCGCTGGTAGAAGCCGGTGACCTTGTCAAATCCGCTGTTGAAGTGGCGGGCGAAGGCATTCGGTTTGCGGTTGTGATCCTTCTCTTTCAGCATGGTCGCGCACAGCGCCGGCGTGAAGCTCAGGGCCAGGAAGGCCGAGAACAGCATCGAGATGGCGATGGTGAACGCGAATTCCTTGTAGATCAGACCGGCGGCGCCGGACTGCATGCCCGAAGGAATGAACACCGCCGACAGCACCACGGTAATGCCGACGATGGCGCCGGTGATTTCGCTCATGGCCTTGCGGGTGGCAGCCTTGGGAGGCAGGTGTTCTTCCTCCATGATGCGTTCGACGTTTTCGATCACGACGATGGCGTCATCGACCACGATGCCGATGGCCAGCACCATGCCGAACAGCGAAAGCTGGTTGATGGTGAAGCCCAATGCAGCCAGCCCGATGAAGGTACCCAGCAAGGCCACCGGAATCACGATGGTGGGAATGATCGTGGCCCGGAAGTTCTGCAGGAAGATCAGCATCACCAGGAACACCAGGATGATGGCTTCCACCAGGGTGTGGATCACGTCCTCGATGGAGAGAGTGATGAAGGTGGTGCTGTCGTAGGGGGCGATCCAGTGGACGCCCGGCGGGAACGACTTCTGCAGCTCGTCCATCTTGGCACGCACGGCCTTGGCGACGTTCAGCGCATTCGCACCGGTCAGCAGCTGGATGCCGAAGCCGCCGGTAGGCTGGTTGTCATAATTGGAATCAAAGCCATAGGTGTAGGGGCCGAAGGCAATTCGCGCCACATCCCGCAGATGCACCACAGTACCTTTGCTGTCGCTGCGGAGGATGATATTGCCGAACTGCTCGGGAGTGCTCAGACGGCCTTCGCCATTGACCACGGCAGTGAACTCCTGGCCCTGGGGCGCGGGATCGCCGCCGATATTGCCGGCTGCAAACTGCTGGTTCTGCGCGGACACCGCGTTGTAGACATCGGTGGTGGACAGTGAATAGCCCTGCAGCTTGATCGGATCCAGCCAGATATGCATGGCGTATTCGGAGCCGAACTGCTGGTAGCTGCCGACGCCGTTGATGCGGCCGACTTGCTCCAGCACCTGAGAGGCGATGATGTCATTCAAGTGATTGCGGTCGATCGTCGGATCATCCGAAACCACACCGATAAACATCAGGAAGCCCGCGCTGGCCTTCTGCACGGTGATGCCGACCGCCGAGACTTCAGCAGGCAGCAGGTTGTTGGCCTGGGTGACCTTGTTCTGGACCTGGACCTGGGCGATATCCTGGTCAGTTCCGGTATCGAAGGTCAGCGTGATCTGGACGCGGCCGTTGGAGCTGGACACCGTCTGGAAGTACAGCAGATGATCCAGACCGGTCAGGTTCTGTTCCAGCACCTGAGCCACGGTCTTCTCGGCCGCATCGGCACTGGCACCATTGTAGGTGGCCGTGACCAGAATCTGCGGAGGCACGATATTGGGATAGGACTCGACGCCCAGGTTCAGCATCGTGATCGTGCCGCACAGCGTGATCAAGATCGCGACCACCCAAGCGAAAATCGGGCGGTTGATGAAAAAATTCGACATGGAATGGTCCCTTACGACTGTGCGGAGGGCGAAGTCTGCTGGGCCGGCGCGCTGCCGCTGCTGGCGGGTTTGGCCTCGTGGGGCTTGACGGTGCTGCCGGGCATGGCCAGCTGGATGCCATCGACGACGACACGGTCGCCATCATTCAGGCCCTTGGCCACGATCCAGCCGGCATCGGTCAGCGAGTCGCTGTTCACATCCTTGCGGACGACCTTGTTGTTGCTGTCGATGACCAGCACGTAAGCGCCGCGCGTGTCGCGCTGCAGGGCGGCCTGAGGGACCACGAATACATGGTGCAAGGTGCCCAGGCCGGCGGCCAGGGCCACGTACTGGCCAGGGTAGAACAGCCGCTGCGGGTTGGGCAGCGTGGCGCGCAAGGTCACGGCGCCCGTGGTGGCGTCGGTCAGCACCGAGGAAAAGTCCAGCGTCGCCTCCTGCGGAATCGGCGTGCCGTCCGGCAGGGTCAGGCGAACATGGGTCTGCTGTTGCTGGTCAAGCGTCACCGAGCCGGTCGCCTGTCCCATCTGCAGACGGTTCAGATCGGTGACCGCGATATTGAAGTTCACATACAGCGGGTCGATCTGGTCGACCGTGGTCAGCAGGGTGCCACCCGCGCCGGTGTCGGCCCCGCTGGAACCGACCATGGCACCTTCGGTGAACTGCTGCTGTTCGGCGCGGCCGGAAATCGGCGCGCGGACGCTGGTCCAGTCCAGCTGGATGCGGGCATTGTCCACCGTGGCCTGGGCGGCGGTGACGGCGGCATCGGCGTTGCGCTCATTCGCTTCGGCCGTATCCAGGTCCTGTTGCGAAATATAGTGCTGACCGATCAGCTGACGGTAGCGATTGGCGATGCTGTGATAATTGAAGTAGCTGGCCTTGGCCTGAGCCAACTGGCCCAGATCGGTATTCAGGGTCGCACGGTAGGGCGCCGGATCGATCTGGTAGAGCAGCTGCCCTTGCTTGACGTCCGTGCCTTCCTTGTAGGTGCGCTTGAGCAGCACGCCGGCGATGCGGGCACGCACGTCGGCGGTACGATAGGCTGACAGGCGGCCCTGCAGATGCTGGATCACCGGAGCATCGGTGGGATGCAGGGTCACCGTGGTGACATCGGCGGGAGCCTGCTGCGGGGGCGCTTCGCTTTTGCCGCAACCGGCCAGTGCGACGAGACCCAGGCACAGCAGCGGCATGTGCAGCGAAGTTGGCTTCATACGAGCTCCGTTCATACGTTGAAATTTCTTGGTGGCCGCAGGGCGATCAGCAGTCGCGCGCCCTGTCAGCGTGGAAACGATGGAAACCATTGAATCTGTCGAGCATGGTGCCTGACTTGCGGAATCTTTCGATACAACGCCAAAATCCCGCAAGCATGCTGCGCCGTTCACGAACATAGACCGAAATCAACGGCCTCGGCAATGACCGTCCCGGCACAGCAGGACCGACCAGCATGGAGGCTGGTTCCGGCAGTGACCCTGCGTGCTTGCGACGGGTCCGGACTGGCTCATGCGGCGGCATCTGCGCGACTATACTAATCAGTATAGTATTTGAACAATAGCAGCGTCCAGCCTCTTGATGACAGGGCCACAGGTCATGGCATGGATGAATGTTACGTGCACTTCATGACTATTTGGCTGGCGAGTCCGAGTCACGAATGAAGTATTCTGAGCGCCCTTTCACAATAGCGATGGATAATTCCATGCAAATGGCGCGGCTGAGCCAGGGTCTGGACTTGCAGGCGATTCTTGCCGAGGTGGTTGCGATAGCTGGAAGGGAGGGGAGCGGCGAAGATGGCCTGCTGTTTTTCGCGCAGCAGTTTTTCGAGCGAACCTCCGAGGCCGATCGCGCCTTCCATGCTCCGGCGGCCTGGGCCGAGCTGGTGCTGGACCTTTTCCGGTTCGCGTCTCGTCGGGAGGCCGGTCAGACGCTGATCCGGCGGGTCGTGGCCGGGCCGCAACGCAGCATGCTGCAGATCGTGACCCCGGATCTGCCGTTTCTGGTCGATACCGTGGCCATGCATCTGGCCGCACATACCGACGTGCTGGCGGTGATTCATCCGGTGATGGAGTGCTGTCGCGACGCCACGGGAGAGCGGCTGGCTCTGGGGCAGGGCCTGTCCGAGTCCGTTATGCACTTCGAATTGGCCGACAGTCTTGGGGACGAGGCCGGCGAGCTTTTGTGCCAGCAACTGGCCGCGGCCCTGCACGATGTCAGTGTGGTGGTGGCCGACTGGGCACCGATGCGGCGTCAGGCTCTGGAGATCGCCGACAGCCTTGCCGGGCGGCCGGTGCCGCTGGGGACGGAGGCTGTCGCCGAGGCCTCGCGTTTTCTGCGTTGGCTGGAGGCCGACCATTTCGTGTTTCTGGGCTATCGCGAATATGTGGTACGCCGGGAAGCTGGCGGCGATCTGCTGGTGCCGGTGGCCGGCAGTGGTCTGGGACTGCTGGGTGCCGATGCCGGCCGTCACGAAATTCCGCCACGTCAGCTGAATCCGCGGGTGATCGATCAGCTGTCCGGCGAAGGCAGCCCCGAGCTGGTGATCGTGACCCGCACCAATGCCCGTTCGCCGATCCACCGCAGCGGCCACATGGACTATATCGCTGTGGTCAAGTTCGATGCCCAGGGCCATGCCGTCGGCGAGCAGCGTTTCCTTGGTCTGCTGTCTTCGCGGACCTATCTCTTGCGTCCGCAGGACGTGCCCCTCGTGCGCCAGCGGGTCGAGGGCGTATTGCGTCGCTCGGGCCTGGAGCCGGGCTCGTATTCCGGACGCACCCTGCGGCGGACGCTGGATACCTTGCCGCGCGACGAGCTGTTCCAGAGCAACGAGGATGATCTCTATGCGATGGCGATGGAGATCCTGGAGCTGTTGCAGCATGCCCATCCGCGTTTGCTCTTGCGGCGTGACCAGTTCAGCCAGTTCTATTCCTGCCAGGTTTTCGTGCCGCGCAACCGCTTCAGCAGCGAGGTTCGCGGGCGGATCGAGGAGTTCCTGCGCGAGGCCTTGAATGCCACCGAGCTGGATTCCTCGATGCTGATGGCCGATGGAGCTCTGGCGCGATTGTACGTGGTCGTCAAGACCACTGACCCGGCAGACCGGGTGCTGGACATTGCTGCCCTGGAAGCCCGGCTGCAGGATCTGGTCCGCAGCTGGCATGACGAATTGCGCACCAGCCTGCGCTTGTCCGTCGGTGATGACGAGAGCGAGCGACTGTTTCAGCGTTTTGGTCGGCATCTCTCCGGCGCCTACAGCGAGCAAACAGCCATTGCCGATGCCGTCGGCGATCTGGCGGCGCTGGATGGCCTGGCGGGCACCCGCAACTTGGTCAGCAAGCTGTATCTGCCGGCCAATGGCGATCAGCGGCCGCATTTCAAGATCTATCATGCGGGTCGCGGGATTGCTTTGTCAGATGCCTTGCCGATCCTGGAGAATCTGGGCATGAAGGTGCTGACCGAGCGCCTCTACCCGCTGCGCGGCGAATCGTCGGCGATGGCGATCCAGGATTTCGAATTGCAGCCGAATGCGCCGCTGGCCTTCGCGATCGAGGATGTCGCCGAGCGTTTTGCCGAGGCCTTCGAGCATATCTGGCGAGCCGAAGCCGAGGATGACGGCTTCAATCGGCTGATTCTGGCGGCGCGCCTGCATTGGCGCCAGGTGATGGTCTTGCGCGCCTATTGCAAATATCTGCTGCAGGCCGGCGTGACCTTCTCGCAGCAGTACATGGAATCGGCATTCTATCGCTATCCGGCGGTGGCCGGATTGTGGATCGAGGCTTTTCTGGCGCGCTTCGATCCGCTACGCGAGCAGCGCGGCCCGGCGGAACTGGCGCGGGCCGGTGCCGATCTGCGGATGGAAATGCAGACCCTGCTGCCCGAGTCGCTTCTGAAGTCCCGGCCGGATCTGGCCGAGCGCCTGGCCGACCTGCTGAACGCGCCGCGCCAGGAGCAGGTCGAGCTGCTGGCGCAGACCTTGTCGCAGTTGCTGGAAGGGGTGGACAGCCTGGATGACGATCGCATCCTGCGTCGTTACATCAGCCTGCTGACGGCGACCCTGCGCGTCAATTACTTCCAGTCGGGCGAGGCTGGCCCGCCCGCGCATCTGAGTCTGAAGTTCGATTCCCATCGGGTGCCGGAACTGCCGCGGCCGGTACCTTATCGCGAGATCTTCGTGTATTCGCCGCGGGTCGAGGGCATTCATCTGCGCTTCGGGCCGGTGGCTCGCGGCGGACTGCGCTGGTCCGACCGGCGCGAGGATTTCCGTACTGAGGTGCTGGGCCTGGTCAAGGCGCAGATGGTCAAGAACACCGTGATCGTGCCGGTGGGCTCGAAGGGCGGTTTCTATGTGAAGCAGTCGCCGCCGGCGAGTGATCGCGAGGCCTGGCTGGCCGAAGGCATCCGCTGTTACCAGACCTTTATCGGTGGCCTGCTGGACATCACCGACAATCTTGTCGAGGGAGCGCTGGTTCCGCCGGAGGGCGTGGTGCGTCATGATGGCGACGACCCCTACCTGGTGGTGGCCGCTGACAAGGGCACGGCGACTTTTTCGGATATCGCCAATGCCATTTCGGTGCGCCGTGGATTCTGGCTGGGCGACGCCTTCGCCTCGGGCGGCTCCAACGGTTACGACCACAAGCAGATGGGCATCACGGCACGCGGGGCCTGGGAGTCGGTCAAGCGGCATTTTCGTGCCTTGGGCAGGGATTGCCAGCAACAGCCGTTCACCTGTGTCGGGATCGGTGACATGTCGGGTGACGTGTTTGGCAACGGCATGTTGCTGTCCGGGCAGACCCGGCTGCTGGCGGCTTTTGACCATCGTCATATTTTCATCGATCCTGATCCCGATGCGGCGACTTCGTTCGCCGAGCGCCAGCGCCTGTTCGGTCTGGCCCGGTCGAGCTGGGATGATTACGACAAGGGGCTGATTTCCGCTGGCGGTGGGGTATGGCCTCGTCATCTGAAAACCATTCCGGTCAGTGCCGAGGCCGCTGCGGCACTGGGTCTGGAAGGCGGGGCGGCCAATCTGGCACCCACCGCCCTGATCAGCGCGATTCTGGCGGCGCCGGTCGATCTGCTGTGGAACGGCGGCATCGGCACCTATGTCAAGGCCTCCACCGAAAGCCATGAGCAGGTCGGTGACCGGGCCAACAACGCTCTGCGGATCGATGGCAGCCAGCTGCGCTGCCGCGTGGTCGGCGAGGGCGGCAATCTGGGCCTGACGCAGCGTGGCCGCATCGAGGCGGCGCTGGGCGGCGTGCTGCTGAACACCGACTTCATCGACAACTCGGCCGGCGTGGACACCTCGGATCACGAGGTGAACATCAAGATCCTGCTGGACGATGCGGTCCAGCGTGGCGAGCTTTCTACGGAGGACCGTAACGTCCAGCTGGCGGCGATGACCGATGAAATCGGCGAACTGGTGCTGTGGGACAATTACCGGCAGAACCAGACCTTGAGTCTGATGGAAAGCCAGTCGGTGCGGCGCGTCGGCTCGATGGCGCATTTTATCCGCACTCTGGAGGGTGAGGGGCTGCTGGATCGGCAGGTGGAATTCCTGCCCAGCGAAGCGGAGCTGAAGGATCGACGCAGCCACGGGCGTGGTCTGACCCGGCCGGAGCTGGCGGTGCTGCTGTCCTACGACAAGCTGAGGCTGTATCAGCAGTTGCTGGACTCGGACGTGCCTGAAGATCCCTACCTGTCGCGCGAGCTGGTCCGCTATTTTCCGCAGGCCCTGCGCGAGCGCTATGCCGAGCATATGCAGCGGCATCGCCTGAAGCGCGAAATCATTGCGACAGCGGTGACGAACTCGACGATCAACCGGATGGGGGCGACCTTCATCCTGCGGCTGAACGAGGATACCGGCAAGGGTTCGGCGGCCATCGCCAAGGCCTTCACCGTGGCGCGGGAAATTCTCGATGCCCGCGAGCTGTGGTCGGAGATCGAGGCCCTGGATGGCCAGGTGCCCGAGCAGCTGCAGGTGGATGCCAACCTGATCATCTGGTCCCTGCTGCGGCATATGAGTCGCTGGCTGCTCAATCGCGGCGGACTGGTGGACATTGCCGTCGATGTCGAGCGTTATCAGCCCTGGGTCTCGGAGCTGCGGCTGCAGTTGCCGGAGATCCTCAGCGAGTTCGCCCGGGAGCAGTTCGCCACGGTGCAGGCCGACTGGGAGGCGCGTGGCATTCCGCCGAAGCTGGCCATCCGGCTGGCGCGCATGCCGCGGCTGCGGATGGTGCTGGACATGGTCGAAGTGGCTCAGCACAGCGGTCATCCGATTGCCCGCGTGGCCCGGGTTTTCTACGGGCTCGGTGAATCATTGAGTCTGGACTGGCTCCGTGGCCAGATCGAGCAGCTGCCTGTGGAGGGGCGCTGGCATGCCCAGGCCCGCGGATCGCTGTTGGATGAACTCAGTCAGCAGCACCGGGCCCTGGCCATGCGCGTGCTGGGCTGGGAGGGTGCGGCAGCGTTGCCCGATCCCACCGGGGCCTGGCTGGCGCGCAGCGATGATACGCTGTCGCTGGTACGGTCGATGCTGGCCGAAATTTCCCTGCTCACCGTCGACTATCCGATTGCCTCGGTGGCGATCCGGCGGCTGGCCTTGCTGGCACGCACGGCCGACTGATCCAGGTGCTTTTCCGACGGTTCCGGTCTTGTGGTCGGGGCCGCCGTCTTTTCCGGACTTATTTGCCATCATGCGTCTTGCCTTTGTAGCCAACGAAACCGAAGTCGCGCAGCAAGCGCGGGAGGCCCTGGTGGCACGCTATGCCAGTGTGCCGCCCGAGCAGGCCGAGGTGATCGTGCCCCTGGGGGGCGACGGCTTCATGTTGCGCACCCTGCATGCCTATCGGCGTCTGGGTATACCGTTCTACGGTATGAAACTGGGCCATGTCGGCTTTCTGATGAACCACTACCAGCAGTCGGATCTGCCGGAACGGGTGCGGCGTGCGCAGTCCACCCGGTTGTATCCGCTTGCGATGCAGGTCACCGATATCCATGGTCGCCAGCATCGCGCGCTGGCCTTCAACGAAGTGGCCTTGTTGCGGCAGACCAATCAGGCGGCCCATGTGGAGGTGGGGCTGGACGGGGAGGTCAAGCTGCCGGCTCTGGTCTGTGACGGCGTGCTGGTCTCTACGCCGGCCGGGTCCACGGCCTATAACCTGTCGGCCCATGGTCCGATTCTGCCGCTGGGTGCCAATGTGCTGGCGCTGACACCGATCAGCCCGTTCCGGCCACGGCGCTGGCGGGGAGCGATTCTGCCGGACGCGACGCGAGTGACTCTGCGGATTCTGGATCCGGGCAAGCGGCCGGCCAGCATCACAGCCGATTTCTTCGAGGTGCGAGACATGACCCGGGTCGAGATCGGGCAGTCCAGAGACGAGGGTGTCCAGTTGATGTTCGATCCCGAGCACAATCTGGAGCAACGGATTCTCGACGAGCAGTTCGCGCTGGACTGAGTGGCATCAGGCGGCATCGAGGCAGCCCTTGTCTGCGCGCGCGACAGGCCTGCGATCGAGGTCACGACGGGAGCTGCTGATTTACGCTGGTTCGCCGGCTGCGGAGAGTCCTGCCCACATCTTGCCGGTTGCCTTCGCCATCCCGCTGGCATCACGGATATCGCCGAATTCGGGCGCGAGTCTGTGGTGGCGTTCAGGTACGGATGGGGGGGGGCGAGTCACGCCGGGCTCGCTCGTGCCGGCGGTGGGGCATGGACCGCCGGGCCGGTGATCGGTGGCAAATTTCTGTCCGCCATCCTGTCCCGGGTTTTCAGTCACGAGGATCGGGCGGAACGGCGCCGATGGCAAGGGCTGCCATCGGCGCCGTTCCGCTTCGAGCTTGATCGACAGCCGGTGCCTGCATGGTTGAGGAGCGGGTTGGAGTCGGCTCGATCAGTGCCTGGTACGGCGTATCAGACGTCCAGTGTCGCCAGATCGCCCTTCTCTTCCAGCCAGCTCTTGCGGTCGGAGGCGCGTTTTTTGGCCAGCAGCATATCCATCAGCCTGGCGGTGCCGTCCTCGGCATCGATGGTCAGCTGGACCAGGCGCCGGGTGTCCGGATGCACCGCCGATTCGCGCAACTGGGACGGATTCATTTCACCCAGACCCTTGAAGCGGGTGACGTTGATCTGGCCGCGGATCTTTTCACGCTCGATGCGTTCCAGCAAAGCCTGCTTTTCACCTTCATCCAGGCAATAAAACACCTGCTTGCCCACATCGACGCGGAACAGCGGCGGCATCGCCACAAAGATATGGCCTTGACTGACCAGGGCCGGGAAGTGGCGCAGAAACAGCGCCGACAGCAGCGTCGCGATATGCAGGCCGTCGGAGTCGGCATCGGCCAGAATGATGATCTTGCCGTAGCGCAGGCTCGACAGGTCATCGCGGCCCGGATCGCAACCGATGGCGATCGCCAGATTGTGCACTTCCTCGGAAGCCAGTACCGAGGTGGATTCCACCTCCCAGGTATTCAGGATCTTGCCGCGCAGCGGCAGAATGGCCTGGAAGTCCTTGTCGCGGGCCTGCTTGGCGCTGCCGCCGGCCGAGTCGCCTTCGACCAGAAACAGCTCGGTGCGGGCCAGGTCGGTGGCGCTGCAGTCGGCCAGTTTGCCGGGCAGGGCCGGACCCTGGGTGATCTTCTTGCGGACCACCTGCTTGGCGGCTTTCAGGCGGGCGCTGGCGCGTTCGATGGCCAGCTGGGCGATGCGCTCGCCCTGATCCACATGCTGATTCAGCCACAGGCTGAAGGCGTCATGGATCACGCCTTCGGCCAGGCCGGCCGCCTGGCGGGAGGAGAGGCGTTCCTTGGTCTGGCCGGCGAACTGCGGATCCAGCAGTTTGGCCGACAATACATAGGAAATCCGCTCCCAGACATCTTCCGGGGCCAGCTTGACGCCACGCGGCAGCAGATTCCGGATATCACAGAATTCGCGGATGGCATTGGTCAGGCCGGTGCGCAGGCCGTTGACATGGGTGCCGCCCTGCGCCGTGGGGATCAGATTGACGTAGCTTTCCTGAACCAGGTCGCCTTCCGGCAGCCAGGTCAGGGCTACATCCATGCCCTCGGTATCGCGGGCCACATGGTGGACGAACAGCTCCGCCGGAATCGCCTCGGCACCTTCCAGCGCGTCGCGCAGATAGGCCGACAAGCCGTTTTCGTAATACCACTCTTCCGTTTCACCGGCGGCTTCATCCTTGAGTATCACCCGCAGCCCGGCACACAGCACGGCCTTGGCACGCAGCAAGTGCTTGAGGCGGCCAACGGAAATTTTCGGGGAATCGAAATAGGAAGGTTCCGGCCAGAAATGGACCCGGGTACCGGTGCGCCGCTTGGGCGCCGAGCCGATGATCTCCAGTTCGCTGACACGGTCACCGTGCTCAAAGGCCATGCGGTATTCGTGGCCGTCGCGGCGGATGGTGACCTCGACCCGGCTGGACAGCGCATTGACCACCGACACGCCGACGCCATGCAGACCGCCGGAGAAATTGTAGTTCTTGCCGGAGAATTTGCCGCCGGCATGCAGTCGGGTCAGGATCAGCTCGACGCCGGGTACGCCTTCTTCCGGATGAATGTCCACCGGCATGCCGCGGCCATTGTCGGACACTTCGACCGAGCCGTCGGCATGGACGGTGACCTCGATCTGGTTGGCGTGGCCGGCGAGGGCCTCGTCCACCGAATTGTCCACCACTTCCTGGACCAGATGGTTGGGCCGGGTGGTGTCGGTATACATGCCGGGACGGCGTTTGACCGGGTCGAGACCGGAAAGGACTTCGATATCCGCAGCGTTGTAACGATTGTTCATGAATCAGCGGCGCAGTGCTTGAAGAGACAGAGAGGATGCGGCCCTCTGCCGTCACGGTCAAGCGCCGGACGGGCGGGGGCTTGCGGTGATGTCGGTTCGTCTGTCGGCAGTCCCGGGACGATCGATGGCCACATGGCGTGGGAACTGGTCGGCCTTCGAGGCAGGGGGCAGACGGCCCGGGCATGTCGCCTGAGCCGGTGCGGTCAGGTCACCGGATGAGGGCGGTGGTCAACGGGGCGGCAACGCTGGGCCAGCCAGTTGCGTTCCTCGGCCTGCAGCAGCGGGGAAAGACTTTCCAGGACCCGGGCATGGTAGTTATTCAGCCACTCGCGCTCGCTGGTATCCAGCATCGAGATTTCCAGCGTCGCCGGATCGATCGGGCAGAGGGTCAGGGTCTCGAATTCAAGGAATTCGCCAAATTCGGTGCTGAGGGCGGGCCTGATCACGACCAGATTTTCATGGCGAATGCCATAGTGGCCCGGTCGATAGACGCCGGGTTCGATGGAGTTGATCATGCCGGCCTGCAGCGGGACCAGGGCACCACCTGGGGCGGGCGGGCGGATGCCGTGCGGGCCTTCGTGTACGTTCAGGAAATAGCCGACGCCGTGACCGGTGCCGTGGCCGAAATCCAGGCCGGCCTGCCACAGCGGTGCCCGCGCCAAGGCATCCAGTTGCGGGCCGCTGGCGCCCTTGGGAAAGCGGGCCCGGCTGAGGCCGATCAGGCCTTTCAGGACCAGGGTGGAATCGCTGCGCTGCTGGTCGGTCAGGGGCCCCAGGGCCCACATCCGGGTGATGTCGGTGGTGCCGCCCAGATACTGGCCGCCAGAGTCCACTAGCAGCAGGCCCTCGGGCTTCAGCTTGGCATGCAGCTCGGGCGTGGCCCGGTAATGCGGCAAGGCGCCGTTGGCCTGGTAACCGGCAATGGTGTCGAAACTGATGCCTACAAAGCCCGGCCGCTCGGCGCGGGCCTGCAGGAAGATGTCGGCCACATCCAGTTCGCTCAAAGCTTCCCCTTCGGCCAACCGGTCCAGCAGCTGCTTGGCGCCGCGGACCAGGGCAGCGCCGTCCTGGCGCATGGTTTCGCGGATATGCGCCAGCTCGTGGTCGGACTTGATGGCCTTGAACAAGGTGCTCGGGAGGGTTTCGTGCACTTGGCGAACCGTTGCCGGTATCGCGGCGGCCACCGAGCAGGCGGTATGGGCGGCACTCAGCATAAGGACTGCATCGGCAGGCAGTGCTGCGAGGTGATCGTGGATGGCCGCATAGTCGGCCAGCGCGATGCCGTCCTGTCGCAGTTCGGCGGCAATCTCCGGTGCGACACGACTCATATCGGTGCACAGAACGGACTGACCCTGGTCGCTGATCAGCAGGTGGGCCAGAAAGACCGGATTGCACTCGACGTCACTGCCGCGCAAGTTGGTGATCCAGGCGATGTCATCCAGGCTGGAGACCAGATGGTGGCTGGCCCCATGCTGCTGCATGACGTCCCGGATGCGCGAAATCTTCTCGCCACGTGAGCTGCCGGCATAGCTCATGTCGTGGAGAAAGATCGGCGCGTCCGGCAGGGCGGGACGGTCGTTCCAGATTTCGGCGGGCAGATCCAGGTCGGTGCGCAGTTGCAGGCCGTGATCAGCCAGTTGCCGTTCCAGCCGCTGCCGGCTCGCAAGGCTGAGGCTGTCGGCGGCGACGGCAACGGTGCTGCCGGGCTGGAGATGCTGCAGCAGCCATTCGATATGCTCGGCGGTATGGGGGACGCGCAGTTTCATCAGTTCGATGCCGCTGCCCGCCAATTCGCGCTCGGCCTGTTCGAAATAACGGCCGTCGGTCCAGACCCCGGCATGATCGGCGCAGACCACCAAGGTGCCGGCCGAGCCGGTGAAACCGCTGAGCCAGGCGCGGCCCTGCCAGTGCACGGGCAGATACTCGGAAAAATGCGGGTCGGCGCTGGGCACGATGCAGGCCTGGACCTGGTGGGCTTGCATGCGCTGGCGCAAGGCCTGGACGCGATTATGATGGATAGTGTGGGAAGACATGGCGGCAGCGGGCTGAACAGTGGAAGTGGCCCACCATACTAGGGGCTGCGTCGCACTGTCTCAAATGCTGAATAAAGCGGCCCGGGTCCGCGTCGAAAACGCGCTGCCCCCTCGCGGGAAATCGCGTGACCCGCTAAAATGCCTAATTTCAAGCACGGCTAATATCCATGACCCCCCTGATTTTTGTCACCGGCGGTGTAGTGTCCTCTCTGGGCAAGGGCATCGCCGCGGCGTCGCTGGCCTCCATTCTCGAGGCTCGCGGACTCTCGGTCACCATGATGAAGCTGGATCCGTATATCAATGTGGATCCGGGCACGATGAGCCCCTTCCAGCACGGTGAAGTCTATGTCACCGATGACGGTGCCGAAACCGATCTGGATCTGGGTCACTACGAGCGCTTCGTCAATACCCGTCTCACCGGCAAGAACTCGATCACCACCGGCAAGATCTACGAGTCGGTGATCCGTCGCGAGCGTCGGGGCGATTATCTGGGTGCCACCGTCCAGGTGATTCCGCATATCACCGACCAGATCAAGCATTTCATTCGCGAAGCCACCCGTGGCTTCGACGTGGCCTTGGTCGAGATCGGCGGCACCGTCGGTGACATCGAGTCGCTGCCGTTTCTGGAAGCCATCCGTCAGCTGCGGATCGAGCACGGTCCCGAGCATTGCCTGTTCATGCATCTGACTCTGGTGCCTTATATCAAGGCGGCCGGCGAAATCAAGACCAAGCCGACCCAGCATTCGGTGAAGGAACTGCGCTCCATCGGCATCCAGCCGGATATTCTGCTGTGCCGCTGCGAGCAGCCGCTGCCTGAAGGCGAGCGCCGCAAGATCGCGCTGTTCACCAACGTGCCGGAAAAGGCCGTGATCAGTGCCATCGATGTCGACATCATCTATCAGCAGCCCTTGTGGCTGCATGCCCAGGGCCTGGATGACATCGTCGTCAAGCGCCTGGGGCTGGATGCCGGTCCGGCCGATCTGTCCTCGTGGCAGAACACCGTCGATGCCGTGCAGCATCCCGATGACGAAGTCACCATCGCGATCTGCGGCAAGTATGTCGAGCACAAGGATGCCTACAAGTCGTTGGCCGAGGCTTTGCGTCACGGCGGCATCATGCAGCGCACGCGGGTCAATCTGCGCTGGGTCGACTCCGAACAGATCGAGGCCGAAGGCAGTGCCGAAACCCTGGCCGGTGCCGACGCGATTCTGGTGCCGGGCGGCTTTGGCAAGCGCGGCTTCGAGGGCAAGGTGATGGCGGCCCGTTACGCCCGCGAGCACGGTGTGCCGTACTTCGGTATCTGCTACGGCATGCATGCCGCGGTGGTCGATTTCGCCCGTCACATCGCCGGCCTCACCGAGGCTGATTCCAGCGAAAATGATCGGGATACGCCGGATCCGGTGATCGCCTTGATCACCGAATGGACCTCGGCCACCGGTGCGGTCGAGCAGCGCAGCGAGGACTCCGATCTCGGCGGCACGATGCGGCTGGGTTCGCAGGAATGCCGCCTCAAGGCCGGCTCCCTGTCGCGCGAGCTGTACGGCGAAGAGGTGGTACGCGAGCGTCATCGTCATCGCTACGAATTCAACAACCGCTACCGTCAGTCGTTCGAAGATCTGGGGCTGGTGATTGCCGGCAAGTCGATGGACGATCTGCTGGTCGAAGTGGTCGAGCTTCCGCGCCAGGTGCACCCGTGGTTCCTGGGTTGCCAGGCCCATCCGGAATTCACCTCGACCCCGCGCAAGGGCCACCCGCTGTTCACCGGTTTCGTGCGCGCAGCGCGCGAGTTCAAGGCCGTGCATGAGGCCGAGTCGCTGGCCGATGCGAGCGTGTCCGCATGAAACTGTGCGGATTCGAGATCGGCCTTGATCAGCCGCTGTTCCTGATCGCCGGTCCCTGCGTGATCGAGTCGGAACAGCTGCAGGTCGACACCGCCGGCACCTTGAAGGAAATCACCGACCGGCTGGGCATCCGTTTTGTCTTCAAGTCCAGCTTCGACAAGGCCAATCGCTCATCGGGCGACAGCTTTCGCGGCCCGGGCATGGAAGAAGGTCTGCGGATTCTGGCCGAGGTCAAGCGTCAGGTCGGTGTGCCGGTGCTGACCGATGTCCACGAATACACCCCGTTCAACGAGGTGGCCGAGGTTGTCGATGTGCTGCAGACCCCGGCTTTTCTGTGTCGGCAGACCGACTTCATCCAGGCCGTCGCGCGCGTCGGCAAGCCGGTGAACATCAAGAAGGGTCAGTTTCTGGCGCCGTGGGACATGAAGCATGTGGTCGCCAAGGCCAAGGCTGTCGGCAATGAAGACATCATGGTCTGTGAGCGCGGCGTCAGCTTCGGTTACAACAACCTGGTGTCGGATATGCGTTCGCTGAGCGCGATGCGCGACACCGGTTGCCCGGTAGTGTTCGATGCCACCCATTCAGTTCAGCTGCCGGGCGGTCAGGGCACCAGCTCCGGCGGCCAGCGCGAGTTCGTGCCGGTGCTGGCCCGTGCCGCGGTGGCGGCCGGGATCAGCGGCCTGTTTGCCGAGACCCATCCGGATCCGTCCAAGGCCTTGTCGGACGGTCCGAATGCCTGGCCGCTGGACAAGATGGAGGCGCTGCTGGAAACCCTGCAGGAGCTCGACCAGGTCACCAAGCGTCACGGTTTTCTGGAGCAGAGCGCTTGAGGTCCGCGGCGATGACCGTGATGCTGGTGGCAAGTCTGGGCTTGTCCGGCTGCTCGCTGTGGCCCTGGCACAAGCATCATCAGGCATCGCCGATCGAAGCGGCGCCGGCGGCGGGCGCCACGGTGGCCGAGCCCTCGTTGTCGTGGGCTCCACCCCAGGGCCCCGCTGCCTCTGCGGCTACCCCGCAGGCCGCGGTCGACGACGGCCCGTCAGCCGTCAACGCGTCGGCCAGCGAGGCGGCACGCTATGCCCCCTTCACTCACGACGAGTGGCAGCGGCTGATGGCGGCTTACGGCCCGCTGGCGCAGTGCACGGATCGCTACATGGCCAGTGCCGGCATCAATGGCCAGCTGCTGGGCGTGAATCTGGTGCAGTTGCAGAAAGATGCCCAGGTCATCGGTGAAGCACGCCGGCTGCTCGGTGATGCCTTGCCGATGCTCCCGGCGCAGGCGCCGCTGGAGGCCAAGGCCGAGCTGGCATCCAAGGCGGTGTGGCTGTTGATGCAGGACAGCCCCGGGCTGCCATGGGGGCAGATGCTGGCCCGCAAGGCCTTGGCCCGTTATGACCTGGCCCTGGTCGCCGGGCCTGCATGTCCGCTGGATTCCGGCTACCATTCGCTGCTGACCAAGGCGCTGCACTGAAATGACTTCAGGCGGTGCGGGTGGCGGGCCATACCGGTACCCGGTGCACCCATGGTGGCTTTTGTGACCTACAGAACGGATGGAGTAGCGATGAGCACTGAAATCACCAACATACATGCCCGCGAAATCCTGGATTCCCGCGGCAACCCCACGCTGGAAGCCGAAATCACCTTGGCGGGCGGCGGCTTCGGTCGTGCCGCCGTGCCCAGTGGTGCCTCCACTGGTTCGCGTGAGGCGGTCGAATTGCGCGACGGTGACAAGTCCCGTTACCTGGGCAAGGGGGTGCTGCAGGCCGTTGGTCACGTCAATGGCGAAATCGCCAAGGCCTTGCAAGGCCGGGATGCCGCTGACCAGTCCGGACTGGACCGGCAGTTGATCGAGCTTGACGGTACGCCCAACAAAGGCCGGCTTGGCGCCAACGCCTTGCTGGGTGTTTCGATGGCCGCCGCCCGTGCCGTCGCGGCCCAGCGTGGCGAGGCCTTGTGGCAGTATCTGTCGCAGGGCAAGCCGGGTGCGCTGCCGGTACCGATGATGAACATCATCAATGGCGGCGCCCATGCCGACAACAATATCGACGTGCAGGAATTCATGATACTGCCGGTGGGGCTGCCCAGCTTTTCCGAAGCGTTGCGTGCCGGTACCGAGATCTTCCACGCCTTGAAGAGCGTGCTCAAGGCCAGCGGCCACAACACGGCCGTGGGCGACGAGGGCGGCTTTGCGCCCAATCTGCGTTCCAATGCCGAAGCGCTGGATACCATTCTGGCTGCCATCAGCAAGGCCGGTTACAAGGTGGGCAGCGAAATCCTGCTGGGCCTGGACGTGGCCAGTTCCGAATTCTACAAGAACGGCGAGTACCATCTCGATGGCGAAGGTCGCCGCTTCAGTTCCGAGCAGTTCACCGAACTGCTGGCCGACTGGGTTCGCCAGTATCCCATCGTCAGCATCGAGGATGGTCTGGCCGAAGGTGACTGGGCCGGCTGGAAGCATCTGACCGAGCAGCTGGGTGACAAGGTCCAGTTGGTCGGTGATGACTTGTTCGTGACCAATCCGGCCATTTTCCGCGAAGGCATCGACAAGCACATCGCCAATGCCATCCTGATCAAGGTCAACCAGATCGGCACCCTGTCCGAGACCCTGGAAGCCATCGCGATGGCCGATACTGCGCGCTACGCGGCCATTATCTCGCATCGTTCGGGCGAGACCGAAGACACCACCATCGCCGATATCGCGGTGGCGACCACGGCGACCCAGATCAAGACCGGTTCGCTGTGCCGCAGTGACCGCGTGGCCAAATACAACCAGCTGCTGCGGATCGAAGAGGCCCTGGGAAGCCAGGCTCGCTATGCCGGTCGCCAGGCCTTCCCGAACCTGGGTCAGTTGCCGGGTTGATCCGGCGTTTGCGAGCCTAATTCATGCTGCGGATCACCTTCCTCATTCTGCTGCTCGTCCTGCTTGCCCTTCAGTTCAAACTGTGGGGCGGGCACGGGGCCTTGCGGCAGTTGCAGGCGCGCCGCAGCTCGGTGGCCGAGCTGACCGACCAGAACGCCCAGCTGTTGCAACGCAATCAGGCGCTGGGCGCCGACGTCGAGGACCTCAAGAGCGGCGATCAGGCCATCGAGGCGCGTGCGCGCGGCGAATTGGGGCTGATCAAGCCTGGCGAGGTGTTTTATCAAGTGGTGGATCCGGCTGGCGGAAATTCCGCGGCCCCCACCCAGGGAATGAATAACTGATATGCAATCCATCTGGTGCGTGGTACCCGCCGCCGGCAAGGGTACCCGCGTAGGCGGGCCGTTGCCCAAGCAATATTTGCCGATTGCCGGCCGCAGTCTGCTGCAACTGACCCTGGAGCGACTGGCCACGCATCCCGCCATTGCCGGTCTGGTTGTCACGCTTGCTGCCGGCGACCCGCATTGGCCCGGCCTGACCGAGGTGGCCGGCAAGCCGGTAAGAACGGCCGATGGTGGTCTGGAGCGCTATGATTCGGTGCTGGCCGGGCTGGATGGCCTGCCGCCGGAAGTGGCCGCCACCGACTTTGTGCTGGTCCACGATGCGGCGCGGCCGTGTGTCCGCCATGTCGATATCAGCCGATTGATCGAGCAGGCTTCCCGCTTCGAGGGCGGCCTGCTGGGTGCGCCCCTGCGCGATACCCTCAAGCGCGCCGATGACCAGAGCCATTCGCTGGAGACCGAGCCACGCGACGGTCGCTGGCGTGCCTTCACGCCGCAGATGTTTCGCCGTCAGGCGCTGATCCAGGCCTTGCGCCAGGCCCGTGCCGATGGTGTGGTCGTCAGTGACGAGGCGATGGCGATGGAGCGCGCAGGTGTCCGGCCGCTGCTGGTGGAAGGTGCCGAGGACAATCTCAAGGTGACCACACAGGCGGATTTCGCCCTGGCCGAATTCATATTGTCCCGCGCGGTCCAATGACCGCGCGGTGTCGCGCTGAGGATGGCGGGGTGGTCTTCCCGCGGTTGTCACGAGACGAGGCTACAGTTGCCGTGCCGATATGTCGGCTGCGGTTGTTGCAGGCCGCCAGGCGCGGGCTGCGGTTTTTCCGGAGTAGTTTTGCATGAGCTCATCATCACCCACATCGCGTCGTCCGGCCTTTCGGGTCGGTACCGGCTTTGACGTCCATGCCTTCACCGAGGGCGATTTCGTGACCATGGCCGGACTGCGGATTCCGCACAGCAAGGGCATCCTCGCCCATTCGGACGGCGATGTGGTGATCCATGCGCTGTGCGATGCGTTGCTGGGTGCGCTGGCGCTGGGTGATATCGGTCGCCATTTTCCACCTTCCGACGAGCGCTGGCGTGGTGCCGACAGCCGCCAGTTTCTTCGCCATGCGCGCAGTCTGATGCAGGAGCAGGGCTATACGCTGGGCAATGCCGATATCACGGTGATCTGCGAGGCGCCCAAGGTGGGGCCGCATGTGCAGGCCATGCGTGAAGTGCTGGCTGAGGATCTGGGGGTCGATATCGGTCAGATCAGTGTCAAGGCGACCACCACCGAAAAGCTGGGCTTCTGCGGTCGCGGCGAAGGCATTGCCGCGGAAGCGGCGGTGCTGATCGAGCGCCTGTGATTCCGGCTGCCGACAGTCATGGTGCAGGCGCCCGCCGTCTGCTCAGGCTGGCGGCAGTCCAGAAGGTGCTGCGCAGCCACCCCTCGCCGATCTCGCCTCGCGATATGTCAGCGGAGGCGGCAGCTTCGTCTGTCGCCGACGAGCAGGCAGACGCGCTGCATCAGGTGATGGCCGGTTGGCATCCGGCGGATGTGGCCTATGTACTGGAGCGGCTGCCGCTGGAGCAGCGGCGGCTGGTCTGGCAGCAGGTGCCGGCCGGGCAGGATGGCGAGATTCTGCTGGAAGTGACGGATGCGGTCCGTGAATCACTGATTGCGGATATGGACCGGTCAGAGATCCTGGAGGCGGTGGAGCCGCTGGATGCCGACGAGCTGGCCGATCTGGTCGAAGACCTGCCGGAGGCGGTGCTGCCCGAGCTGATGGCCAGCCTGGACGTCGATGAGCGTCAGCAGGTCCAGGCGGCGCTGTCCTATCGGGATGATCAGGTCGGCGCGCTGATGGAATTCGAGATGGTTGCCATCGGCGAGCAGCTGAGTCTGGGCGAGGCCTTGGCCGAGTTGCGCAAGCTCGAAGCCTTGCCGTCACAGACCGACAAGCTGTTTATCGTCAATCGTTCCCGCGTACTGACCGGCGTGCTGTCGCTGGAGCGTCTGCTGCTGGGCGACCCCGGCCAGATCGTCAATGCGGTGATGGCCCTGGACGTGAATACCTTTCGCGCTGAAGATGACATCTACGATGTCGCTCAGGCCTTCGAGCGCTACGACCTGATTTCGGCTCCGGTCGTGGATGCCACCGGTCGTCTGGTCGGACGGCTGACCGTGGATGCCATCGTCGACGTGATTCGTGCCGAGGGTGAAAGCGAGGCTCGCAATCGGGGCGGTCTGCGCGAGGAAGAGGATATCTTCGCCTCGGTCTGGAAATCGGTGCAGAATCGCTGGGCCTGGCTGGCCGTCAACTTGGTCACCGCCTTTATCGCTTCGCGTGTGATCGGGCTGTTCGAAGGGGCCATCGAAAAGCTGGTCGCGCTGGCGACCCTGATGCCCATCGTGGCTGGCATCGGCGGCAATTCCGGCAATCAGACCATCACCATGATCGTGCGTGCCCTGGCGCTGGACCAGATCACGCCCGGGCAATTGCGTCGGTTGTGGGGCAAGGAGCTGAAGGTCGCCTTGGTCAATGGCGTGGTTTGGGGTGGTGTCATCGGGCTGGTCGCCTGGGGGCTGTACCGCAATCCGGCGCTGGGTCTGGTCATGACGGCGGCCATGACGCTGAATCTGCTGCTGGCGGCCTTTGCCGGCGTCGGCATTCCGATGCTGATGGCCCGATGGGGTCGTGACCCGGCCCTGGGCTCCAGCGTCTTGATCACCGCGCTGACTGACAGCGGCGGTTTTTTTATTTTTCTGGGTCTGGCGACGCTGTTCCTGATGTGAGCAGGCGCGCCGGCCTGACGGACATGTCCGCGATGAGGTCGCAATGAACGATACCCCTACCGTCACCGAGCTGCCCTGGGCCTATGGCTCGCCGCCGCTGCGAGGGCTGTTGAAGAGTCGACCGGAAGATTTCCGGGTCGACGAAATTCTCGGCTATGAAGCCGACGGCGAAGGCGAGCATGTGCTGCTGCACGTGGAAAAAAAGGGACTGACCACGGACGGTCTGGCCCGTGAGCTGGGGCGTTTTGCCGGGGTGCCGTCGGTGGGTATCGGTTATGCGGGGCTCAAGGATCGCCATGCCGTGACTACCCAGCGGATATCGCTGCAACTGGCCGGCAAGCCCGATCCGGACTGGTCAGCGTTTCCAAACCCGGATGTGAAGATTCTCGAGGCGGTGCGCCATCGTCGCAAGATGAAGCGCGGCGCACTGCGTGGCAACCGCTTTGTGCTGGTATTGCGGGAAGTGCAGGGCGATCCGCAGGCGGCGGAAGCCGTGCTGGCGAAGATAGCCAGCCAGGGTGTACCGAATTATTTCGGCGAGCAGCGCTTCGGTCGCGAAGGCGGCAACGTGGCCAAGGCTCGCGCGATGTTTGCCGGCCGGCGCGTCGACCGTGATACCCGCGGGTTTCTGTTGTCGGCCGCTCGCTCGCAGATCTTCAATGCCGTGCTGGCTCGCCGGGTCGAGCAGGGCAACTGGGCGACCGGCATGGATGGCGAGATCTGGTCATTGGCCGGATCGCGCTCGTGGTTCGGACCGGAGAACCCGGATGCGACCCTGGTCGAACGGCTGGGGCGCGGCGACATCCACCCCTCCGGTCCGCTCTGGGGGCAGGGTGACTGTCCTTCGGCGGAGCTGGCCGGCGCGCTGGAGCGCGACGTGGCGGCGGAATACGAAGATCTGGCTCAGGGCCTGGTCGATGCCCGCATGGATCAGGACCGTCGGGCCTTGCGACTGATTCCCGGTGATCTGCAGTGGCGCTGGCTGGATCCGGCCACGCTGGAGCTGCAGTTCGAACTGCCGGCGGGCGCCTATGCAACCACCGTGGTCCGCGAGCTGATCGGTCATTGAGCGGCACCCGACAGCCGAGGGCAACCGTTGGGGCGGGCGGCATCATCCGCCCCGGCCTGCCGTCTCGGAATCGGTGTCCAGCTGGATGATGAGGCACAGTCGCGGTTTCGATACCACCTGCGGGCGGCATGCCGAGAATGCGGGGGCCGGGAGGTCACGATCAACGGCAGGCTGAGGTTACGCTCCCGGTTATTGGCGACGCAAAAGCACCAGCATCGCCCCGTTGCCGCCTTGCTCGGGACGGGCCGAGGCGAAGGCCAGCACCTGGTCGTGGCCGCGCAGCAGCTGATCGGCCAGCAGCTTGAGTACCGGCCCGCCCATGGATGAGCCCAGTCCCTTGCCATGGATCACCCGCACGCAGCGAAAGCCGGCGTGACAGGACTCTTCCAGAAAACCCAGCAAGGCCACCCTGGCATGGGCGGCCGTCATATGATGCAGATCCAGTTCATCCTGCGGCAGCCAGGCGCCACGCTTCAGGCGACGCAGGGTCACCATCTCCAGTCCGGGCAGCAGGAACTGCAACGGACCGTCCAGCCGTTCATGAGCGGCCGCCGACCCGGGACCCAGCAACTCGTCCAGCGGCAGCGGCTCGCGCAGGGGGCCGCGAAGTCGTGCCGGCCGAGGCCGCGGGCGGGGCAGGGGATTCATGTCGCCACGGCGCAGCGGACGGACCGCTCCGACGGTTTCGCGGAAGATCTGGACATCAGCTTCACTGATGCTCGGGCTGCGACGGGATTTCATCGGCGTATCCTAGCCCAATTGGCCGCCAACCGAGTTTTTGCGACGCGGGTGTTGTGAAAGCGGCGATCGGGTCAGGTATGCTTCAGGACGCATTCCGACGCCTGGCGCCTCAGCCGGTGCCGGATCGGGATTTTGAATGGCAGGCGCCGAACCGCGCCAGGACGCAGGTACGATGCGAGTATTGGTAAGCAATGATGACGGGGTGGATGCCGAAGGCATTCATGTCTTGGCCAGACGGCTGGCTGAAGTGGGCGAGGTCACCGTGGTGGCGCCTGATCGCGACCGTTCCGGGGCGAGCAACTCCTTGACCCTTGATGTGCCGATCCGCGTGTCGACCATGCCCAACGGCTTTCATCGGGTGGTCGGCACGCCTACCGACTGCGTGCATCTGGCCCTTGCCGGTTTGTTGCAGGAAGAACCTGATATCGTGGTATCGGGTATCAACAACTCGGCCAATCTCGGCGATGACGTCATCTACTCCGGCACCGTCTCGGCGGCGATGGAAGGGCGTTTTCTGGGCCTGCCGGCCATCGCGGTTTCTCTGGTCAGCCGGGATCACCGAGGCGAGCATTTCCAGTCGGCCGCCACGGCGGTGCTCAGTCTGATGCGCAAGTTGCTGGTGGATCCGCTGCCGGCCGACACCATCCTCAATGTCAATGTACCGGACCTGCCCTGGGAGCAGATCCAGGGCTTCGAAGTGACCCGGCTGGGCCGGCGTCGTCGTTCGGCACCCTGCATTCCCGGGAGTGACCCGCGGGGCAAGACCATCTGGTGGATCGGCCCTTCGGGCGAGGTGGACGATGCCGGTCCGGGGACGGACTTCGACGCTGTCAGGCGTGGTTATGTATCCATCACTCCAATCCATGTCGATTTGACCCGCTATCAGGCGCTGGACAAGGTCAGTCATTGGATCAAAGACCTGGATGCCGGCACGGCGCATGGTGCATCGGTTCGTCGCGATCAGGGCGAGGCGGCCTGAGCAATGAGTGTCTACCCTCTGCCGCCGTCGGCACTTCAGGGCGAGGGCATGACCTCGCAACGCGCACGTGACCGTCTGGCGGCCCAGTTGCGTGACAGCGGCATCAACGATGCCCGGGTGATCGAGGTACTGCGCGAGTTGCCTCGACATCACTTCATCGATCAGGCCTTGCATGCGCGCGCCTACGAGAATACGGCACTGCCGATCGGCCATGGCCAGACCATCTCCCAGCCCTGGGTGGTGGCACGGATGACCGAGGCCTTGCTCGAGTTCGGCGTGCCGGCCAAGGTGCTGGAGGTCGGGACCGGTTCCGGCTACCAGTGTGCGGTGCTGGCCAAGCTGGTGCCGCAGGTCTATACGGTGGAACGGATCGAGGAATTGCTGCGCCAGGCCCGCCGCCGGTTCCGGCAGCTGGGGTTGGCCGCCGTCCGCTCCCGCTATGACGACGGCAAACTGGGCTGGTCCGAGGAGGCGCCATTCGATGCCATCATATTGACGGCAGCCGGCGATACCATTCCGGCCGCTTTGCTGACCCAGTTGCGGCCGGACGGGGTACTGGTCGCCCCGGTGGGTTCGCCAGGGCAGCAAGTGCTGATCCGTTTGCGTGGTGACGGTGAGGGCGGATTCACGCGTGAAGAGCTGGGTCCGGCCAGTTTTGTGCCCTTGCTCAGCGGTATCGGCTGAATCCGGGTCGGTAGCTGAATCAAGGAAGAGCTGGCGCATGCGCGTGTTCGAAGGAGTGTATTTGCGGGTTCTGCGCTGGGCGCAGCTCCCGGCGGCCCCTGCGTTGCTGGCAGGTCTGAGTTTCGTCGAGGCCTTTGCCTTTCCGGTGATGCCGGAAATCATGTTGGCACCGATGGCGCTGGCGCGTCCTGCGCGGGCCTTTGTCTATGCCCATCTGAGTCTTTTGTTTTCCCTGCTTGGCAGTCTGGTCGGCTACGCGCTCGGACATTATCTGTTCGATGCCGTCAGGCCGCTGCTGACCCATCTCGGCTGGCTGCCGATGATCCAGCACTGGGTCGATCTGTTGCGATCGCGGGCACTGGCCCACCCATGGTCGGTGTTCGGGACCCTGGTGCTGGCGGGCTTCGTACCGGTGCCGATGAAAGTTTTCACCTGGGCCTCTGGCATTGTCGGCTTGCCATTGCTGCCTTTTCTGACCAGCATGGCCCTGGGGCGTGGCAAGCGGGTATGGTTGCTGGCCTGGCTGATCCGCCGATTCGGCGTTCGCGCCGAACCGTTGTTGCGCAGGTATAGTGAGCGTATCGGCTGGGCGGTGCTGCTGCTGATCCTGGTGCTGCTGCTGTGGTGGTGGCTGTTCCGGTGAGGGCGGCAGGTGCATTGAGCGGCCGCAATGCCGCCACGCCTGATTTTGAACTTATGGCTAAGCAGATACTTATGGATTTACGTCTACGCGTTACTGGAATCAGCCTTGCCCTCGGTTTGCTCGCCGGTTGCGGCATCCGTCACAGCACGGTCGTGGTCCAGCCAGGTGATGCGCGGCCTGCTTCGGCCCTCAGCGGCGCGGCCGCACGGGGCCGCCTGGATGGCGATCACTACATTGTCGGCAAGGGCGATACGCTTTACAGCATCGCTTTTCGCAACGGCGTCGATTTTCGTACGCTTGCCTCGTGGAACAACATTGCCGAGCCCTACCGGATCTGGCCGGGGCAGTCGCTGCGTCTGAAAGCCCCCGCCGCCGCGCCGGCAGGGAGCGGCACCGGCTTCAGCCCGGTGGTCGAGGCTGCGCCTGCGGCGCAGCCGCTCGCTGCGGCATCCAGACCGGTGGTCCTGCCTTCGCCGCCGGTGAGTCGTGCCGTAGTGGCGACCCCGGCGGCAGCGGCTCCTGCCGCACGGGCCGAGATACCGGCTGCCGTCAAGCCGGCCGCGGCACCGCCCGTGGTGGCTGCACCCGCCGCGGCGCTCGCCAACGGCGCTTCCCGCAACAGCGGCGGGATCACCTGGCGCTGGCCGGCCTCCGGCCCTCTGATCAAGCGTTACCAGGCCGGCGACGCGATTCCCGGGATCGAGATCGCCGGCAAGGCGGGTGACCCGGTCAGGGCGGCCGCCGATGGTGTCGTGGTTTACAGCGGCAACGGGCTGGTCGGTTATGGCGAGCTGATCATCATCAAGCACAGCGATGCGCTGCTGTCGGCTTATGGCCACAACAGCACGCGTCTGGTCAAGGAGGGCCAGACCGTGAAGTCGGGGCAGAAAATCGCTGAAATGGGTTCCAGCGGGGCTTCGCGGGTGGAGCTGCAATTCCAGGTCCGGCGCGATGGCAATCCGGTGGATCCGATGGCCTACCTGCCGCCCCAATAAGGCGATGCAGGGATCATTCGCCGGGTCGCGATGGCTCGGCCAGAATGAAGGCCGCCACCACCTGGCGACCTTCCGCTGCAAGCAGGCCGTGGGTGCGGGCGGCAGAAGCGTTGCTCATCACTTCGACGCCGATGCCCTGATCGACGAACAGGGCGAGCACGTCGCTGGACGGGAAGATCTGGGTCGGCCCCGTTCCCAGTAGCACCAGCTCGGGCTTGAGTGCCATGATCGGTGCGGCCAGCGCGGCATCCAGCTGGCCGGCATGGGTGATCGGCCAGTCTTCCAGCAGTTGCCGGCGCGCCAGAATGAAGCTGCGACGAAGGGTCCGGTCCATCACCGTGATGCTGTCATCGGCCTGGCGGCGGATGAACAGGTAGCCTTCCGGTTTGTCGAGGACCAGTTCCATCGTCGTTGTCTCAGCGTGGCAGAGCCAGTTTCGGATCGTCGTTGTTGCGACGGAACAGCACCACCACATGGCCGATCTGCTGGATGCTTTCGGCGCCGGTGCCTGCGATCAGGAAATCGATCTGGGCCTGTCGCTCGTCCTTGTCGCCGCCGGAAAGGCGGATCTTGACGAGTTCATGCTGGTCCAGGGCGTTCCCCAGTTCCTTGGCGACGGCATCGGTGGCCCCTTTGGCGCCAAGCAGGATCACCGGCCGCAGATCGTGGGTCAGTGTGCGCAGGTAACGGCGCTGGGTCGGGGTGAGTGACATGGTTGTAAGACTCGGATTCGCGTACATGGAGCGGTAAAGGTTATCATGCCGGCTTCCGATCTTGATGTGTTTCCATGTCTCATGCCGCGCAGTAAAAGCAGCTCCCGCTGGTTGCGGGAGCACTTCGATGATGTCTATGTAAAAAAAGCCCAGGCCGAGGGCTATCGTTCGCGCGCCGTATTCAAGCTTGATGAGCTGATCGAACGCGATCGACTGCTGAAGCCCGGCATGCGTATCGTCGATCTCGGCGCGGCGCCCGGTGGCTGGTCGCAGCTGGTGCGACAGCGGCTGGGTGACAATGGTACCGTGGTGGCATTGGATATCCTGCCCATGCAGGGTCTGGCCGGCGTCGACTTCATCCAGGGTGATTTTCGCGAGCCCGAAGTACTGTCAGCGCTGGAAGCCCAGCTGAACGGGCAGAAACTGGATCTTGTGCTCTCCGATATGGCCCCCAATATGAGTGGTGTTGCTCTCGCGGATCAGATCCGGGCCATGGATCTGGCCGAGCTTGCCTTGCAGTTCAGCCAGGATTGGCTGAAGCCGGGTGGCTCGCTTCTGATCAAGCTGTTTCAGGGGGCGGGTTTCGATGATTACCTGCGCAGCTTGCGCGCCAGCTTTACACGAGTGACGATGCGTAAACCAAAGGCCTCACGCGCCCGGTCGCGTGAAACATATGCTTTAGCCGTGGGGTTCCGGCCCCCCTCCGGATCTTCGGGCGAGAATCACGCATGAACGAAACGATTAAAAATGTGGTGCTCTGGATCATCATCGTGCTGGTCCTGTTCACCATCTTCCAGAGCTTCAGTCCGCATGGCAGTGCCGCTTCGGATCTGCCTTACAGCAGCTTCTCTTCCAGCGTGGCTGCGGGCAATGTGGACTCGGCGACGATCAGTGCCGAGCAGCCGGCCACCATCACCGGCAAACTGAAGGACGGCAGCACGGTGCATACCGTGGTTCCCGTGCTGGGTTTCTCGACCAACCAGGTCGTGAAGGAGATGCAGGACAAGGGTGTGACCGTGCGCCAGGAAGCGGCCAGCAATGGCTTTTCCCTGATCGGCCTGCTGTTGAACTGGCTGCCACCGATTTTCATGATCGGCATGTTCATCTGGATCATGCGGCAGATGCAGTCGGGTGGCGGTGGCCGTGGTGCGATGAGTTTCGGCCGTTCCCGCGCCAAGCTGCAAGGTGAAGATCAGATCAAGGTCAATTTCTCTGATGTCGCCGGCTGTGACGAGGCCAAGGAGGAGGTCGGCGAACTGGTCGAGTTCCTGCGCGATCCTTCCAAGTTCCAGAAGCTGGGCGGCAAGATTCCGCGCGGTGTGCTGATGGTTGGCCCGCCGGGTACCGGCAAGACCCTGCTTGCCAAGGCCATTGCGGGCGAGGCCAAGGTGCCGTTCTTCTCGATCTCGGGTTCGGACTTTGTCGAAATGTTTGTCGGCGTCGGTGCCAGCCGTGTCCGCGACATGTTCGAGCAGGCCAAGAAGCACGCGCCCTGCATCATCTTCATCGACGAAATCGATGCGGTCGGTCGCCATCGTGGCGCCGGTCTGGGCGGCGGTCATGACGAGCGCGAGCAGACCCTGAACCAGCTGCTGGTGGAAATGGACGGTTTCGAAGGCACCGAGGGCATTATCGTCATCGCGGCCACCAATCGTCCTGACGTGCTGGATCCGGCATTGCTGCGCCCAGGTCGCTTCGACCGCCAGGTCGTGGTCGGTCTGCCGGATGTCAAAGGGCGGGAGCAGATTCTGAAGGTGCATCTGCGCAAGGTGCCGATGGCCAGCGATGTCAGTGCCATGACGATTGCCCGCGGCACCCCCGGTTTCTCGGGTGCCGACCTGGCCAATCTGGTCAACGAGGCGGCCTTGTTTGCTGCACGCGAGAATTCGCGCGATGTGCGGATGATTCATCTGGACAAGGCGCGGGACAAGATCCTGATGGGCGCCGAGCGCCGTTCGATGGCGATGAGCGAGGACGAGAAGAAGTTGACCGCCTATCACGAGGCCGGTCATGCCATCGTCGGCCGATTGGTGCCGGAGCACGATCCGGTCTACAAGGTCACCATCATTCCACGCGGCCGCGCCCTTGGTGTGACGATGTATCTGCCGGAAGGTGACAAGTACAGCATGAACCGGGTGGCGATCGAATCGCAGCTCTGCTCCTTGTACGGTGGCCGCGTGGCCGAAGCCCTGATCTTTGGTGAAGACAAGGTCACCACGGGGGCTTCCAATGATATCGAGCGTGCCACCAAGATGGCTCGCAATATGGCGACCAAGTGGGGGCTGTCCCGGGTGCTGGGGCCGATCACCTACGGCGAGGACGAGGACGAGGTATTCCTTGGCCGTACCGTGACCCAGCACAAGAGCGTGTCCAACGAGACCGCACGCAAGATCGACGAGGAAGTTCGGGGCATTCTGGATCAGGCCTATGGCCGGACCCAGACCTTGCTGACCGAAAACATCGACAAGCTGCATGTGATGGCCGATGCGCTGCTGCAGTACGAAACCATCGATGCGCAGCAGATCGATGCGATCATGGCGGGCGAGGTCCCCGGGCCGCCGGCGGATTGGGGCAAGTCCGCTCCGGTATCCGGCAGCAATGTGCCGCCGCCGCCACCCCCGCGGGGCGATGCCGGCGCCAAGGTCGGTGACCCGGCCACTCAGAGCCGTCGCGAGCTGTAATTGCCCAGCTTCGCTTGAATACAGCAAAGGCGCCGTCAGGCGCCTTTGCTGTATGCGCTGACTGCTGTATGACAGAGCGGCATGGGCAGGCTGGCTGTGGCCGGGATCCAGCCAGGTTTCGGGTGTTCGCGCCGCGCCGCGCGGGCCTGGTCCTTTCAGGCGTTCCGTTCCGGGCCTTCCAGCGCGGAGGCGCAGGTTGTCGTGATGTCTTCTGATGGATTATGCATAAGTCAGCTTTCAGCCACCCGGCATGGCCGATGCCGAGGGCAGGGCGGCCTGTTCCGGCCGGGCCGCCGCATCTGTTGGCGACGGCTCTGTCATTGGCAAGCCGGGCTGCGTCGCCATGGGATATGGATGGCATGCGATGAGCGGAGGCGGCGGCCCGGCTCAGGAGGGATGTGCCTCCATGAAATGGTGTGACGAATCGAGATGCAGATCACGAAATACGATCAAAAGTTCATCTGGACGAAAAAAAACTGAAGAAAAGTGTTGACGCGCCAGCGTGAAACACGAATAATCTCACTCCTCGGTTGGCAGCCCACTCCGGCGTCACGATGTTGTGGTTGCTGTGCCGAAAAGTTGATAAGCGCCCGTAGCTCAGTTGGATAGAGTACCAGGCTACGAACTTGGTGGTCGGGAGTTCGAATCTCTCCGGGCGCACCATTGATCAGGAAAGCTGACAGGCCTCTTGATAATCCTATGGATTTCAAAAGGCTGGAATCAGAAGTTTCTGATGATGGCAAGATGTTGCAAGATGAATTGACTGGACGGCAAGTCGCTCGAAAGGGTTTCGGAACTTCAGCTGGTTCATTGGCTTAAAGTTTGGAATTCGGGGTATAGCTCAGTCTGGTAGAGCGCCAGCTTTGGGAGCTGGATGTCGGGGGTTCGAATCCCTCTGCCCCGACCAGGCAGGCGTTCTCGTCAAGGTGAATGCGCCTGTAGCTCAACCGGATAGAGCATCGGCCTTCTAAGCCGAGGGTTGCAGGTTCGATTCCTGTCGGGCGCGCCACAGTCGTTACAACATGGTTTTTGGTGGGCGTAGCTCAGCTGGTTAGAGTACCGGATTGTGATTCCGGATGTCGTGGGTTCAAGTCCCATCGTCCACCCCAATAACAATACGTTTTACGGGCCGTTAGCTCAGTTGGTAGAGCAGTTGACTCTTAATCAATTGGTCGTAAGTTCGAATCTTACACGGCCCACCATTTTTGAAATCCGCCTGCGGGATTGGATTTCAGGGAGCGATTTTGAGCTCCTTCAGTTTGAAGTGCGCCCGTAGCTCAGTTGGATAGAGTACCAGGCTACGAACTTGGTGGTCGGGAGTTCGAATCTCTCCGGGCGCACCATTTCAAGGATCATGTTGATTCGTCGTCATGGTCAGCTGCTGGCAAGAAGCGTCTTTCGGGATGATTTGTCGTCAGGGCGGGGTGTGATTGCTGTGGGAAACCACGCATCTGCCATGGGAATACCCGGTTTTTGGTGGGCGTAGCTCAGCTGGTTAGAGTACCGGATTGTGATTCCGGATGTCGTGGGTTCAAGTCCCATCGTCCACCCCAATAACAACAAGTTTTACGGGCCGTTAGCTCAGTTGGTAGAGCAGTTGACTCTTAATCAATTGGTCGTAAGTTCGAATCTTACACGGCCCACCATTTTTGAAATTCGCCTGCGGGTATGGATTTCAGGGAGCTGAGTTTGAGCTCCTGCAGTTTGAAGTGCGCCCGTAGCTCAGTTGGATAGAGTACCAGGCTACGAACTTGGTGGTCGGGAGTTCGAATCTCTCCGGGCGCACCATACATCGAGTCGAAAGACTTCACCTCTAGAGGTGGTTCTGTCGCGGAGGGTAGTAAGCCTCTCCAGATGGAACAAGGGAATGCAACTATGCATGTCCCGGTACAATTCAAGGGCCGTTAGCTCAGTTGGTAGAGCAGTTGACTCTTAATCAATTGGTCGTAAGTTCGAATCTTACACGGCCCACCATTTGAACAGCCGCATGTCTCATGCGGCTGTTTTTTTATGTCTGATTTCTGGCCGGCTGCGGGTCAAGACAGTATGTGTGGAGATGGCGATGGCCGATGACTGCTAGACTGATCGGCTTTTGATGCATGGATGGCTACACATGGCTTGGTGGTATGTGATTTTTGCAGGCTGCTTCGAGGTCTTGTTTACGACCTGCCTGCGTTACGTGGACGGCTTTCGCCATGTCGGCTGGACGCTGGCCTTTGTCGCTGCGATGTGCGCCAGCCTGTTTTTGGTTGGACTTGCGATCAAGACACTGCCGATGGGTACGGTCTATGCAGTCTGGACGGGATTGGGCGCCTTTGGCACCGTGGTCGTCGGTATGATGTTTTATGGGGAGCCAGTCACTATCCCTCGCATGGTATTGCTCTGCGTGCTGGTCGCCTCGGTCGCCGGCCTGAAGCTGGTGTCCAGCCACTGACGGGTGCTTCCCCGTCAAGATGGGGCGGATTTCCGAAGCGGCTCTGGCAACGAAGGCGCTTGCTGCAGGGCGCCGGCAATCCGCCGGGCCAGCGCGGAGCCGGGGTCACGCGGACTCCAGGGCAGGCCATGTTGTGGTTTCCGGGTCAGGGCCTTGGTCTTGCAAGGCGCCTCTCAGTCCAGTCGTTCGCGAGGAGGGGCTACCGAGCGGCGCACGATCAGACGCAACGGGGTGGTCTGTCTTGGTGCACTCAGTGACGGTCCATCGGTCAGGCTCTTGATCATATTCACTGCAAGCTCGGCCTGGGCCCGGATATCCTGGCGGACGGTCGAAAGCGAAAACAGCTCGCTGGCCGCATCGGGTATATCGTCGAAGCCGACGAGCGAGACATCCTCGGGCACGCTGAGACCCAGACTTTTCAGACGGTCCAGTGCGCCAAAGGCCATCACATCGTTGGAGGCAAAGATGGCGGTTGGGGGCGGGCCTTCGGAAAACAGGGTTTCGGCGCCTTTCCAGCCGGAAATGGCGTCGTGGGCACCATGGACGACACGCGGGACCAGACCGGCTTCCTCCATCATTGCTCGATAACAGGCCGTGCGATCCGCCGCCGAGGCTTCCTGTCCGCCAGCGATATGAGCGATCCGCCGGTGCCCGAGCTGGAACAGATGCTGCATGATCTGCCGGACACCGTCGGCATCATCGGTCGCGATGGTCGCCAGCTGGCGATGACTGGCGCTGGTGCTGCCAATGTATACCGCGGGCAAGCTCCGTGCCAGACTGATGATGGCCTCGCTGCTGCGCGGCGTGGCCAGCAGGATGACGCCACGGGCACGCAGACGCAGCAGGCGTTCTGCTTCGGCAGCGGAAGAAGCTTCATTTACGGCACGCAGCGAAACGGCTGGCTCATAACCTTGTTGTCGAAGTTCATCATCGACGGCTTGGGCCTGCTGGACATGGAAAGGATTGCTGAGTTCGCCGATGATCAGGCCAATGGTGGCCGAGCGTGACTCGGCAAGACTGCGTGCAGCCAGATTAGGTCGATAGTTCAACTGATCGGCCATGGCCTTGATCAGTTCACGGGTCTGCTCACGGACGCCGGGATCGCCGCGCAGCGCACGCGATACCTGGGCGCGCGACATGTTCACTGCGCGCGCCACATCTTCAAGTGTTGCAAATGCCCGTATCACCCAGTCTGCTCCGCCGTGGATACATGGATCCGTCCATGTGAGCGGCTAGCATAGCAGTGCATGCGTGATGTTGCGCTGCAAGGTCCTGCGTGAAGAAGAGGGTCTAAGTGTTGGGCAGAGCATGCTCGGCTTGATCCGTCGGCCCGGCAAAGCGGGCCGACGGAAAGGCAGGGGCCGGGTGAGGGCCGAAGCCGGCGCCCCCGGCTACGTCAGCGTCGGCGCACCCGGCTCGCCACAAGCAGCACGATCAGCAGCAATGCCAATCCGCCCAGCCCCGTCAGCCATGGCATGGCCTTCATCAGCAACGGTGCCTCACCACCGGACCGCAGCAGTGCGACATGAGCTGGCGTAGTCTGCATGTTTGGATTGCCGAAATGGGTTTCTACATAGTTGACGATATTGGCCACCTGGGTGTCATCGAGATCCTTGCCAAAAGCGGGCATGGACACTGCAAGGTCGGCGCCGTCACGCTCGAGGCCATGCAGGATGACCTGAATCAGGTTGTCTGGCGAAGACATGCCTACCGCGCGATTGTGGCTGAGCGAGGGGAAATACTGGCCCCGGGTGCCGTCGCCGGTCGGTTGATGGCAGCTGGCGCAGGCGCTGGTATACAGCTCGGCGGCATTGTCCGTGGTGGCCAGGCGTCGGGCATCGGCTCCCTTGCCGCCAAGGGGCAATACCGGTTCCCGCTCGGTCAGCGACGGCAGTTTGCCATCGCCAGTGTAGTCAAAGGCGGGGCGGGTCTCTGCAGGATTGCGAATGGCCGGGACGGTCTTCAAGTAGGCGGCTATGGCCTGCAGATCGCTGTCAGAGAGATGCCGGAAGCTCTTGCTGATGGCCTCGGCCATCGAACCACCGGCCTGGCCCTTGCCGGCCACGTGGCCGGTCTTCAGGTAGGCCACCAGCTCATCGTTGCTCCAGCCGCCGATGCCGCTGACCGCATCCGAGGTGATGTTGGGCGCGATCCAGCCATCGACCACGCCACCGCCCAGATAGCGCCCGGTATCTTCCGCCATCATGGTGTTGCGGGGGGTATGACAGGTGCTGCAGTGGCCCAGCGTGTCGGCAAGATATTTGCCGCGCGCGACGCTGCCGTCGGCGGCCGGGCTGGTCTGCGGCGGCGTGCCATGCAGATACAGCAGATTCCAGCCGATCATCGAGGCGCGGATATTGAAGGGGAAGCCCAGATGGGTCTGCGGCGCCGGCTGGTCATCCGGCTGTACGCCGTGCATGAAATAGGCATACAGGGCGTGCACGTCCTGATCGCTCAGGCCGGCATAAGCGGTATATGGCATCGCCGGATACAGATGCTGCCCCGAGGCGTTGACGCCCCGGCGCAAGGCATCGGCGAACTGCTGTTCGGAATAGCCGCCGATGCCCGCTTTCTGCGAGGGCGTGATATTGGACGCATAGATCGTGCCCATCGGCGAGTGCAGGGCCAGGCCGCCGGCAAACGGATGAGCGGGCTGGGCGGTATGGCAGGCGGCACAATCAGCCGCGGTGGCCAGTGCCTGGCCCTGCTGGATCAGGCCGGCATCCGTGGTGCTCTGGGCATGGCTGGCCGCAGCACCCAGCTGCAGGCCAAGGCCCAAGGCCATCGACAAGGCCAGCTGCGTGCCGCGCAAGGAAAACAATGACTTGATGCTCATGACTGTCTCAGATTTCCTTGCCGATGGTGTCGGCGATGCGTATGGACAGGGCCACGCCGGTCAGGGTGGGGTTGATGACGCCGGAGGCAGGAATCACGCCGGTGGTCGCCAGGAACAGATTGTCGTGATCGTGGGTGCGGCAATCGCCATTGACCACCGAGTTCTTGGGATCGGAGCCCATGATGACGCTGCCCATCAAGTGATCGCGGTTTTCCCAGCCCGAGTCGTCCTGGACGACTTCGGCGTTGAACAGTTTGGTGAACTTCACGTAATCCTGCTTGGCGACTTCGGCACCGGCCTTCATGTAGTCGCTGACGTCGTAATGCACCCGCATCATCGGAATGCCCAGGGCATCCTTCTTGGCTGCCGGGGTGATGCGGTTGCTGGCTTCCGGCAGGGCCTCGAAAACCGTACCGACATCGATCCAGCGGGCGGAGTCATGGACAATGCGATCATCCAGCTCCTTGCCGACCACGCCCATCTTCAGCAGGCGCTCGGTCACGCCGCGATTGGCCACCGCATTGGACATGGAGTGCTTGACGGCCGAATGGCGCTTGCGGAAATCACCATCACGCCAGTTGAAGATGCCGCCCTGCTGCACGGCGCCACGACCTGGCCACAGGTCTTCGTCGCCAATCAGGCTCAGGCTGATGCCGGTGTGATCCATGAGATTTCGGCCGACCTGGTCGGAGCTGTTGGCCACTTCGGAAATCAGCAGCAGCTTCGGGGTTTCCAGGCCGTTGGCGGCCACCACGAAATAGCGGGCGGTGAGTCGCTGGTCGGTGCCATCCGGCTTGCGGTAATGCACGGCCACAATTTTGCCGCCAGCACCTTTCTCCAGCTTGTAAGCCGTCGCTTCGGTCAGCAGCTTCACACCGGCCTTCTCGGCATGATCGGCATGCATATTGCCGCTGTACATGGCACCGATCGGGCAGACGGGCATGCAGTTGTTGTTGCCGCAGCAGGCCGGACGGCCATCATAGGGCTTGGTCACACGGCCATTGGGCTCATGGATGTAGTGATAACCCGCCTCCTTCAAGCGCACGTTCAGGCGCTGGTTCATATAGGTGGTGGCATCCGGCGGCAGCGGATAGGGCGCGGAGCGCGGAGGCCATGGCTTGCCATCCTGGCCGCTCTGGTCTTCTTCACCGTTGCCAGCCACGCCCAGCGCGCGTTCGGCCCGCAGATAATAGGGTTCCAGTACGTCGTACTCGATCGGCCAGTCGCGGCCTACGCCATAAAGGGTCTTCAGCTTCATGTCGTTGGGCAGGTAGCGCCAGCAGGCGGCGGCCCAATGCCAGGTCGTGCCGCCGACCAGTTTCAGCATGCCGGGGCGGAAGTTGAACGAGCCGACGTTCTCGATATAGTCCTTGTTGTAGGACGTATAGGCCCAAGGCTCGTTGGGATAGGGGTCGTTGAAGTTGGCCTTGCGCGAGGATGAGCGGAAATTTTCCAGGATCTTCCAGCGCGGCACGCGGGAACCCGCTTCCAGCATGATTACCGAGCGGCCCTGCTTGGCCAGTTCGTAGGCGGCATTGCTGCCCAAGGCGCCGGAGCCGATGACAATCACATCGGCATCATATTGAGTCGTCATAAAGATGTACCTGTTGCATCAATGGGTAGCCATCCGGCTTCGGCCGGTCGGCGAAATCTGGGATCGGAAGGTGGGCAGGGAGTGCTCAGGTGCCTTTGATGCCAGGCGGCGCTTCTTTCCAGTAATCCGTGCCGGCCCTGGAATAGGTCGGAATCACCGTGACTTCGCGTGTGCGCTCGAACATCAGGGCGCCGGTATAGGTGATGAACTGGGTGTCATCCGTGTCGGACAGGGAGACAGGTGTTCCGGTGTAGCCCAGATACCAGCCACTGATGATTTTCATGGCGGTGTCTTTCAGTGCCGGGTCGGCCGCCACGCTGGAGGCGGAAAAGGCATTGATATCCTTGACGCCGGTATCGGCCAAGGCCTTGCTCAGCTGCTGCGCCTTGCCGGTGAATCCGGCATCGTCATGGTTGAGAGCCGTCAGCAGGCGGGTCGAAACATCCAGCGGCAGGTCTTTGCGACCGGTCAGCAGCAGACCGAGTTCATGGAAGGCATCGATTTCGGCGCTGGTCGGCGCCGGAGCGGCCTGTGCGGTGGTTGCCGCCGTGGCGGCTGTGGCAGCCTGTCCCAGCGGGAGCAGGGCGCCGCCGGCCACCAGCAGGCTCGTGGAGGTCAGCCACTGGCGCCGGCCTTGATTGACGGTCGCGACGGTATCATTCGGATTTTTTGATTTCATGCTTACATGACCTTGTCAAAGCGGTGCGGATGTCAGTCATACCCGTTGGTATCCTTGGCCCGCCATCGACCTGCGGGTGGGCACAAGCTGGTGAGGTGCGCGAGTTCGATTCGCGACGGCCAGCCGGGTTGCGGCAGCCGGAAACCTTGGCGGCATCGGGCTGGGCCTGAGACAGGCTGGCAAGTCATGAGAGCGCTCTCTATCGCATGAGCAAAAAAACGCGCCAAGCGCGTCAGAAGCTTACAGGGACCTGCGTCGATGGTATCTATGCGTCAAATTGACGTCAATAGGGGGTCAATTATCAGCATGTGATCATTCAGTACCCGCCGCGGCAGGCCACTGAGGCCACGCACCGGACAGAGGCACGGTCCGGGCGCATCGCTGCCCGGACCGTGGGTCGAAACCGCTTGCCAGGAGCGTCGGAAAATCAGGCGATCTTGATGATCCAGCCTTCCGGCGCCTCGACATCCCCGAACTGGATGCCGGTCAGTTCCTGATAGAGCTTGCGGGTCACCGGGCCGACTTCGGTTTCGCTGTGGAAGACATGGAACTGCTCACCATATTGGATGCCACCGATGGGAGCGATGACCACGGCGGTGCCGCAAGCGCCGGCTTCCTTGAAGCGATCGAGCTGATCGATGTAGATATCGCCCTCGATGGCTTCCAGGCCAAGGCGTTCCTTGGCGACATGCAGCAGCGAATATTTGGTGATGCTGGGCAGGATCGAGGGCGAGACGGGAGTGACGAACTGGTTGTCGCGGGTGATGCCGAAGAAATTGGCGGTGCCCACTTCCTCGATCTTGGTATGGGTCAGCGGATCCAGATAGATACAGTCGCTGAAATTGCGCTTCTTGGCCTGGACACCGGGCAGCAGGCTGGCGGCGTAGTTGCCGCCGACCTTGGCGGCACCTGTGCCCTGCGGGGCGGCGCGGTCATATTCGGAGACCACGAAATTGCTGGGTGAGAGGCCGTTCTTGAAGTAGTTGCCGACGGGGATGCAGAACACCGAGAAGATGAACTCAGGGGCGGAGTTCACCCCCATGTTGTCACCGACGCCGATCAGGAACGGGCGCAGATAGAGTGCGCCACCCGTACCGTAGGGAGGAATGAAGTGCTCGTTGGCCAGAATCACCTGACGGCAGGCGTCAATGAACTTCTCTTCGCTGACCAGCGGAGCCAGCAGTCGTTCGCAGCTGCGCTGCATCCGCTTGGCGTTCTGATCGGGGCGAAACAGGTTGATCGACCCGTCCTTGCAGCGGTAGGCCTTGAGACCTTCAAAGCACTGCTGGCCGTAGTGCAGGGCCGTGGAGGCCTCGCTGATCGCCAGACGGTTGTCTTCGGTCAGATGGCCCTGATCCCACTGTCCATCTTTCCAGTGGGATACATAGCGGTAGTCGGTCTTGATATAGCTGAAGCCCAGACTGTTCCAGTCGATCGTGCTGTTACCCATTGATTACCCCTTTGTTCTTTCAACCCGGCGTGGCTGCGTCCGAGTGCGCCGCCATCACCTGTCCTGAAGCGTGGTCCTTCGTGCAGACCCGCCTACAGCTATTGTGACATTGGATGCAGCCGGGTTCTATCGCCGACCTGGCGAATGGCTCATCCCTTGCCGTTGCCGGTCAACGAAGGCCGCAGAATCACGTGGTGGCTGAATATCCGGCTTGCGCGAGATCGCCGGCAGGCCTGCCGCGAGGCTCGGGATCAGGCCTCGACCAGGTAGCGTCCCATCCGTACGTGCGGGGTCACGACGACGACGGCATCTTCATTGATCAGCTGCATTTCGCCGTCCTGGATCAGGCACTGCCAGCGCGAACTGCGCTCGACGATGTCGACCATGGTGGCAATGGCTTCGGCGGGCACTTCGAGCACGGTGAGGTTGTCGAAGCGGCGCAGGCTGCCGGCGGTCTTGTCCCACCAGATATCGCCGACCGGGCCGGCGAAATTGATGACGACGACTTGTTCGGCCCGGTGGCAGGCCTTGCGGATGCGGGCCTCGTCAGGCTGCCCCAGCTCGATCCAAAGCTCGATCTCCTGAGTGTAGGCGCGTCGCAGCAAGGCGGGCTCGCTGTCATCGCTGAGTCCCTTGCCGAACTCCAGCCGGTCATCGGCATACAATGCAAAGGCAAGCAGCCGGGCCATCAGCCGGGCTTCGGTTTCGGAGGGGTGCTGTGCCAGCGTCAAGGCATGCGTGGCGTAATAATGCCGATCCATGTCACTGATCTGCAGTTCGGCCTTGTAAATCGTTGCGGTGAGAGCCATGCGTCGAGGTCGAATCGGGAGGCCGCACAGTGTACTCGCATGCAGCTGCCGTCGGGCAGGCAGCTGCACTCTACGGCGCCAGTATCGATCGGCGCCTTGCACGCAGGCCATCTTGGCCAAGCCACCCGATCGTCTTGATTTGGCCATATCTCCCTCGTCTGCGCCTCGTAAGCTGAGCTCCACTCAATAAGCGATATGTCTGGAGCATGCCCATGGCGGCAAAAACGACGGTGGCGGTGATGTTCGGTGGCTGTTCGCCGGAGCACGATGTTTCCTGGGAGTCGGCGGCCTATGTCGTCGCCGGCCTGGACCGCGAGCGACATGCACTGGTGCTGATCGGCATTGATCGGCAGGGCATCTGGCATCTGGTGAATGAAGAGGTGCTCGGGGTCGCGGACCAGGCGCGTGATGAACAGTTGCGCCAGGGACAGCACGTGATGCTTGCGCCGGGCGGCGGGGGGCGGTTGATCTATCCGGACTGGACGGCAGCTCATCGTGATCTCCCTCGCCAAGTCGACATGGTGTTTCCGGTCCTGCATGGGCCGGGCGGAGAAGATGGAACCCTGCAGGGTTTGCTTGAGCAGGCGGCTGTAGCCTATGTCGGCAATGGCGTCACGGCCTCCGCCGCGTGCATGGACAAGGCCGTCTGCCGGCGTCTGCTGCATGAGGCCGGTCTGCCGGTATTGCCTGCGTTGACGCTGGCAGCGGGGCAGCGACTGAGTTATGCGCAGGCCTGTCTGCAGCTTGAGACCTCGATCTTGATGGTGAAGCCGGTGGGGCAGGGTTCCTCGGTGGGTATCAGCAAGGTCGAGCAGGCATCGGAGTTCCAGGCGGCACTGGAGTCGGCCCGCAGCTATGGGCCCAGGGTGATGATCGAGCCGGCGCTGGCTCGTCCGCGCGAGCTGGAGATCGGCATGCTGGAGCGGAGCGATGGTCATCGTCAGTGGTCGGCCGTGGCCGAGATAGAACTGGCGCCGGCGTACAGGTTCTACAGCTATCAGGCCAAATACATGGATGCCGAAGCGATTTCGCTTCGCTTGCCGGCGGAGTTGGCAGAAGATGTGGCCGCGCGCATTCGGGATCTCGCGGACAGGGCCTGTCAGGTGCTGGCTTGTGAAGGCCTGGCTCGGGTCGATTTTCTGTTGAGCCCTGCGGCGGGTGGCATGATCTATATAAATGAAATCAATACCATGCCGGGATTGACCCGCCACAGCCTGTTTCCTGCTTTGTGGCGCCGGCAGGGTTGTATCGATAGGCAGGTGATTGCTATGTTGCTGGCACACGCGGAGCGGCGCCATGCGGCTGGCGCGGATGGGACGGACCGGATGGCGGGGTACATACCCGAAGCAGCCGGCTGCGGATAAAATGATCTTGTTCAAAATCCACGGAGGGTAAGCATGCGCAAGTTATTGATCCTGGCCATCTCGGCTGCAACGGTGGGGATGCTGGCGTCAGTCGTGTCGGCCGGCACAGAAGATTATCTTTTTGATGCCTTGAGCAAGCCCGCTTTCGCCACCCTGTATACCCCCTTGATCCGGAAAGCCGGTCTGCCGGCCTGGGTGGCCCGTGGCGGCACGGCCACGCCGGCGGTGGCCGTCAAGGACAAGGCGGGTCCGGCCAGTATTTATGCCTCCTGCAAGCCGCATGACTGCGCCTCGGAGCAGATACTGATCTACTACCGTCCTTCCGATGGCCATATGTCTGGCGTCTTCGTCCGCAACCGGCATGATGACGAAGCGAGCCCGGCCTCACAGACCCGGTTGCAATGGCTGGGCAAGTCGGTGGCCGAAGAGCGTCGCTTGCTGTTGGGGCAGCTGGATGTCAATTGAGTCGTTGCCGCCTGTTGTGCAGGCGGCAAGGCTTCTGTAGCCGACCTGTCCGAGCACCGGGCACTCCCCCGCGAGAGTGCTCGGTGTGCCCGGTATTCTTGTAGGTCCGGTTTCAACGTGAACTGTGAAGCACGTGCTTCAATCTCACGAATTATATAGATATTGTTTTTCGCATCGGCAGCAGTTTCAATTTATTGCACGAGGCTGGGGCGCGCGTTTTTACCCTGTCATTTTCAAATGACGGGTATTCGCGGTTATTATGGCCGGCTTGAAGATCAGGGTTCTGCCTTTTCGAATGAATGAGGGCTCGAAAGCGATCGTGCTCCAGCATCGATATCGGAATCTGCTGCGGTTATTCCTTGCTCGCCCGGGCCGCCCAGGAGCCTGTTGTCGCGCATTGATGGCTTTGCAGCTGTGGCTGATGTGGGGATGCGGACTCAACCTGCTGGTTGAGCGGTCCGCGTGCGCGCAGATCGCGGGGGGGGCCGAGCAGAGCTTGCCTTTGCTGCACGACTACGCCGTAGATCACTGGACGACGGGTGATGGTCTGCCTCACAACGCGATTCGCGCTATCGCACAGACACCTGACCATCATTTGTGGTTTGGCACCTGGGAAGGTCTGGTCAGTTACAACGGACTGGATTTCTCGGTATATGACCGCAGCAGTCGGCCTGCTCTGCTGGATGGTGGCATCGGTGCCTTGTATGTCGATCCCCACGGCAACTTGTGGCTGAGTGATTCGCGAGGAAACCTGTCTTGCCTGCAGGCCAATGGCCGTTGGCGCTTCTGGCCCTCTCCGGCTCATTCGGAACATATGATCGTGCAATCCATCCAGATGGATGGGCAGGGCCGTCTATGGCTGCAGTACGAGGGCAATGGCCTGGGTTATCTCGGCACCGATGGTCGCCTGCACCATCATGCTCCGGTCGCCGGGTCGCCCTTGGCCACCGTCTATTCGCATATGGTGATCGACCATGACGGTCGCATCTGGATAGGCAGCTACGACGGCCTGGTCTATCAGGATCCTGATGGCAGTACGCATCGCGCAGCAGGAGTCTTGGGTCCGGGGCATGGTCTGATCTGGCCCTATATCGCGCCCGATGGAGCGATGTGGGTGGTCTCGGCCGATCATCTGTATCGCATGCGCCGGCAGGGCCCGGAGCTGGCCTATGACTTGTCGGGTGCCGGTCAGATCACGGCTCTGCTGGAGGATCGGCAGCATGCCTTGTGGGTCGGTACGGAAAATCAGGGCATTCTGCGCATCTATGGCCATCGGATCGAATCGCTGCATCGCAATGCCGCGCTGTCGGCGGGGCGTATCGTCAGTCTGCTCGAGGATGCCGAAGGCAGTATCTGGGTGGGCTCCAACGGTGGCCTGTTCCGGTTGCGGCATACCTTGTTCAGCAATTACACCCAGCATGACGGGCTGGGCAACAATTATGTGCGAGCGGTGCTGGAAGATCATCGCGGACGACTCTGGATCGGTCACGCGGGTGGACTTGACATGGTCGATGGCGGTGGTCATTCGCACCCTGTCAGTCTGCCGACGGCGACAGGTGTCCAGCCGGAGGTCTACAGTCTGGCGGAAGATCCACGGGGCAATCTCTGGATCGGCACCTATCATGACGGAATCTATGCGATCGATCCGATGTGGAATATCCGCCATATCGACGCTCAGCATGGCTTGCCGGCAGGCAATGTCCGTGCCATCAGTATCGGCCCGGACGGGCGTGTATGGGCGGCGACCCAGCGTGGCGTGGTATGGATCGAAGGCGACAGGGTGGAGCGGCCAGCGGTCTCCGGCCTGCCCGGCGGATTGATCACGGCGCTCGACAGCATCGGCGACGATCTGTGGATAGGCACCCTGCAGGGTGCCTGGCTGCTGCGTGGCGGCCAGATCAGGCACCTGGACCTGGATGCGCTGGGCGGAGGACGTACTGTCTTCGGTTTTGCCCGTACGGCGGATGGCAGCACATGGATCAGCTCGGACCGCGGCTTGTATCGCTATCGGAAGGGACAGTTGCGGAGAGTGGGGCTGGAGCAGGGGCTTCCGGTCGACTCGGTGTTCGAGTGGGTGGAGGACCGACTGGGGAATATCTGGATCAATACCAATCGCGGTCTGCTGCGCACCTCGTTGACCGCGCTGAATGCGGCGGCAGACTACGGCACGACCATTCATCCCGAGCGTTATGACGAGATGGACGGAATGAACAGCTCCCAGGGCAATGGCAGTTCCAGCCCGGACATCATCCTGCGCCAGGATGGGACGATTGCCTTGGCCACCGCTGGCGGCGTGGCCATGCTGGATCCTCGCAAGCTGGCGGCTTATCGCGAGCTGCCGGCGCCACCGGTGGTGATCGAGAAGTTGAGCCTCGACGGCGTGCAACAGCGGATTCCAGCCGCCGGTAAATTGCTGCAGATTCCCCGGCACAGGCAGCTGGCGGTGGACTATGTGGGCTTGAGTTATCTGCTTTCGCAGCGGATCGAATACCGCACCCGGCTGGATGGTCTGGACAGTCACTGGGTGGCCCGCGGGCACCAGCGCAGTGTGGAGTATATCGGTCTGCCTCCGGGAGATTATGTTCTGCATGTGGCGGCAGCGCACCCCGGCGGAACCTGGAGTGGGCACGAAGCCGTGCTGAGATTCACGGTGCTGCCGTTGTGGTGGCAGCGGCCGGGCGTGCGGCTGCTGTTCGGCCTGCTGGTCGTGGCGGCGATCGTGCTGACTTACCGCTTCATGGTCAACCAATACAAACGCAGCAATGCGCGCCTGGCTCGCGTCGTGGCTGAACGGACCCGTGACCTGCAGTCTCAGACCGAGCAGTTGCTGGCCGCCAATCACGAGAAGAGCCTCTTGCTGGAGCAGCTGAAGCTGCAGTCGGAGGCTTACGAGCGCCAGGCGCATGAAGATGCCTTGACGGGTCTGCCCAACCGTCGGGCCTTTGATGAAGCTCTGGCGCGGGATATTCAGCGGGGACGTCGGCACGGGCATCCGTTGTGTCTGATCATGCTGGATGTCGACCATTTCAAACAGGTCAATGATCGCCATAGCCACCAGGTCGGCGATGCTGTCCTGCGGGAAGTCGGCCGGCTGCTGCGCGGCGGCTGTCGGGCCAGCGATCTGGCTGCCAGACTGGGCGGGGAAGAGTTCGCGATCATTCTGGCCAATACCGACATCGAGGATGCACGCAGGGCGCTGCAACGATTGCGCGAGACGTTCGCCGTCAACACTGACTGGCTGGGCATTGCCGGACTCCATGTCACCTTCAGCGCGGGACTGGCGCAGATGGATCCGGAGCAGGCGGACCCGGAAAACCTGATGCGGCGGGTAGACGAGGCGCTGTATCGGGCCAAGCATGGCGGTCGTGACCGCTACTGCGAGGGCTAGGCAGGCCGCAGGGCGGTTGCCAGGTCTGGGGCGGGCCCGGCTCGGCATCGAAGGTTGGATGATGTCGGGACGGGGCCCTGATCAATCTCTCGCGGACAGATCAGGGCAGGGTGGCTTCGGCACGACGAGGCGATATGGGGTGACTCATGCAGGATTTCCTGCAAGGGCAGCAGTGTGTTGCTTGCGGGGAGGTCTGACGGATGTCGAGGAAACGATGGGCGGCACTACCGAGACGCAACGCAATCTGTGGCTTTCCGGTATGGCCACCCGCTACGTGCCTTCCTGCGTGGTGACCCAGGGTGCCTCGGCCTTGCACGCCGTGAGCTATGGCGTGGTCCGTGGTGTCTTGCCGCCCGGCCAGCTTCCTGCCGCGTCGTCGGGCCTGCGTCATGTGATGACAGTTTCGGCCCCGGCAGAGCGCTACAGGCTGGCAAATGGTGTCCATTGCCTGGGTGGTACCGTGGTGCGTCGTGAAATGCACGGGGTCACGTCCGCCTATGTGCAACAGCTTGAAGGTGGATTCCCGGCGTCCTGCCTGGGCGGCCGGTGATGGGGGGCGGATACGGTTGAGGCCTTGCTGATGGTGGTCTTGTCCATCGGCGGGACCGTCGTTTGACGGGCGCAGGCATTCCATGACGGAATAGATGATATGGTCACGAAGGGATCCCCGGCTCGACAAGCAGGCACTACCATGCCCGGCATCGAACAGTACGGATCTTCCCCACCATGACGGCTCCAGCAGCATCTCCTTCCACGCCGGCTTTGTCCCGGGCCACGCTTTACGCCATGGCGTTGGCTTCAGGTCTGGGTGTGGCCAATATCTATTACAACCAGCCCATGCTGGGTGTCATGTCTCACGATCTGGCCGACCCGAAGGTGGCCAGTCTCATACCTACGCTCACCCAGTTGGGCTACGCCGCCGGCCTGCTGTTTCTGCTGCCTCTGGGCGACATGCTTGAGCGACGTCGCCTGATCGTGGTGCAGTTTCTGGTACTGGCACTGGCCCTCTGTCTGGCCGCACTGGCACCGGGGCTGGCGACGCTGGCGCTTGCTTCGGTGCTGGTGGGCGCGGCCGCCACGGTGGCACAGCAGATCGTGCCTTACGCCGCCATTCTGGCGCCGCCGAGTCAGCGTGGCGCGGCGATCGGTACCGTGATGAGCGGTCTGTTGACCGGCATTCTGCTGAGCCGGACCCTGGCCGGGCTGGTTTCCAGCATGGCAGGTTGGCGCATGATGTTCTGGCTGGCGGTGCCGCTCACCTTGCTGACGGCGCTGCTGATGCAGCGCCGCCTGCCTGCGCATCGCCCGGCCAGTCAATGGGGTTACGGGCAGCTGCTTGGCTCGCTGTATCACCTGTGGCGCCGTGAACCGGTTCTGCGGCGTTCGGCGATGACTCAGAGCATGCTGTTTGCTTCTTTCTCGGCCTTCTGGACGGTGCTGTCACTCCGGCTGGCACAATCGCCTCTGCATCTGGGCGCGGCCGCAGCAGGACTGTTCGGCATCGTCGGGGCGGTCGGTGTCACCATGGCACCGGTGGCAGGACGTATCGCCGACCGTCGGGGGCCGGCACCGGTGATCGCGGTGGGTGCACTGGTGACCTTGCTGGCCTGGTTGGTGTTCGCGTTCTGCCCCGGATTGTCCGGGCTTGTTGCCGGTGTGATTCTGCTGGATTTCGGTGTGCAGATCGCGATGGTCTCGCATCAGCACCTGGTCTATGGCCTGCACCCGGAATACAAGAGTCGGCTCAACACCTTGTATATGACGACCATGTTTGTCGGCGGTGCGGCCGGTTCGGCACTGGCTGCGGCAGTATGGCGACATGCCGCCTGGCCCGGGGTGACGATGCTGGGTGGCAGCCTTGCGCTGATGGCTTTGCTCAGCCACTTGCGGCCGCGGTCAGCCGCGATGCCGGCCGTCGACGTGCATTGACTCGACGGCGATCAGTTAGAGAGACACAGCCGCTGGCGGATCCCATGCATGGGGAGGCCAGCGGCCCTCCCGGACCGAGGCCCGATGAATGCCGGCTTCAGAGCGGTGGCTGGTGTTTCAGTACCGGGTTGTCCTGCAGCTGCTCACCCAGATAGTCGATGAAACGGCGGGCCTTGAGGCTGGGCAAACGGCCAGCCGGGAATACGGCCCACAAGTCCACGGCCGGCAGGCTCCATGAGTCCAGAGCCCGGACCACCTGGCCGCTCGCCAGCTCGGGGGCGAACATCCAGGTGGAAACCACAGCCAGGCCCAGTTCGGCCAGCACGGCGGCGCGCACGCCTTCGGCCGCGTTGGTACGCAGACGCCCTTGCAGGTCTATTTCCAGAGTCTGCCCATTGCGCATGAATACGGTTTTGCCGGCACCGCTGCCCTGCGCATAGACCATACAGTTGTGGGCGGCCAGCTCATCAGGGTGCTGCGGAATCCCGTGGCGGGCAAAATAGCCGGGTGTGGCGAGCACCTGACGGGATCCCTTCAGCAGATGCCTCGCCGTCATCGACGAGTCGGCCTGTGGTCCTATCCTCAGCGCGACATCGATGCCTTCCTGCAGCAGGTCGATGGGGCGGTCATCGAGCGCCACGTCGATCTCCAGCAATGGATACCGGTGCAGAAACGGTCCCAGTGCGGGGACGACATGCAGCCTGGAGAACGTGGTCGGTGCACTGATACGCAGCCGACCGGCCAGTCCGCCACCCAGATCCCGTGCGGCCTGTTCGGCTGACTCGCTGGCGGCCAAGGCTTCCAAGGCATGGATGTAATAAGCGTCAGCGGCCTCGGTGGGGGCCAGCCCCCGTGTGGTTCGCAGAAACAGGCGGATACCCAGGTGGGCTTCCAGCTGAGCGACGATCTTCGATACCGCCGGCTGACCCAGGTCCAGCCGGCGGGCCGCCGCAGAAAAAGACCCCGTTTCGATCACGGCGACCAGTACTTCCATGCTGTTGAAGCGGTTCACGGCGGCTCCTGGCCTCTTGATGCGTGAAATGGGGCGCGTCTGGCGCGACAGCTGCCGGGTTTTCGCATGTCAAGCGAAACGCTGTCAAACCCGGGGGCTGCCAAATGCCGGTCATCAAGATGGAGTCGCCCATGCTTCAGGGCGGCACGGATCAGACCAGCTGATCGAGCAGCGCTTCGGCGGTGGCCTCGGAAGAGCCCGGATTCTGGCCGGTGACCAACAGCCCGTCGACCACTACATAAGCCTGCCAGTCGGGGCCCTTGCTGTAGTCGCCACCTTGCGCCTTGAGCATGTCCTCGACCAGAAAGGGCACGATGCCGGTCAGGCCGACTGCCTCTTCCTCGCTGTTGCTGAAGCCGGTGACCTGCCTGCCGGCCACCAGTGCTCGCCCATCTGCCTGTTTCACATGACGCAATACGCCGGGTGCATGGCAGACGGCCGCCACCGGCTTGCCGGCCTGCAGAGCATGCTCGATCAACCGAATGGAATCGGCATCCTCGGCCAGATCCCACAGCGGACCGTGACCGCCCGGGTAGAACACGGCGTCGAAGCGAGCAATATCGACCTCGGCCAGGCGGCCGGTATGCGCCAGCGCCCGGGCTGCCAGCGGGTCAGCCTCGAAGCGGCGGGTAGCGTCGGTCTGGAAGTCCGGCAGATTGCTCTTGGGGTCCAGTGGCGGTTGTCCACCCTTGGGCGAGACCAGGGTCAGCTCGGCACCGGCATCGACAAAGCGGTAGTAGGGCGCAGCCAGTTCTTCCAGCCAGAAACCGGTCTTTTCACCGGTGTCACCCAGTTGATCGTGGGAGGTCAGTACGACGAGAATTTTCATGAACGGGTTTCCTTTGATGGAGAGGCTGGCTCAGTCGGTCAGCTGGACCACGACCTTGCCAGTGAAGCGGCTGTCCAGCAGATCGATCAGGCCTTGCGGCGCCTGGCTCAGGCCTTGCAGCACGTTCTCACGGACACGGATATGCCCATGCGCCACTTCGGGGCTCATCTCGCGCATAAAGTTGGCGTAGTCGTCGGCATAGTGGTCGCTGATGATGAATCCTTGGATCTTGATCCGACGCGCCAGCAGCTGCCCCATCACTCTCGGCAGACGATCCGGTCCGGGGTACAGGCCCTTGCTGTTGTATTGGGCGATCAGTCCGCACAAGGGTACGCGTGCGCCGATATTGAGCCGGGGCAGCACGGCATCAAACACGGCACCGCCGACATTCTCGAAATAGACATCGATGCCTTCGGGCGTGGCGGCGGCCAGCTGCCCGGCAAAATCGGGGCTGCGGTGATCGATGCAGGCATCGAAACCCAGTTCCTCGACGGCGATTCGGCACTTTTCGGCACCGCCGGCAATGCCGATGGCGCGCGATCCCTTGCGCTTGGCCAGCTGGCCGACCACGGCGCCGACCGTGCCCGTGGCCGACGCTACCACCACGGTATCGCCGGGGCGGGGTTCACCAATGCGCAACAGTCCATACCAGGCGGTAAAGCCGGGCATGCCTAGCAGGCTGAGGGCCAGCGAGATGTGCGTCATATCGGCAGGCAGCAGGCCCAGCCCGGTGCCGTCCGAGAGCGTATGGGTCTGCCATCCCCCCTGGGTCACGACGCGGTCACCGGGCTTGAACCGGGGATGACGCGATTCGATCACTTCGCTGACCGTGCCGCCGACCATCACGGCACCCAGTTCTACCGCTGGTGCATAGGAGGGTCCCTCGTTCATGCGCCCGCGCATATACGGATCCAGCGACAGATACAGGTTTTTCAGCAGAAGCTGCCCTTCGGCTGGACGCGGGATGGGGACCTCCTGCAGCAAAAAGTCCGCTGGAACAGGCGTCCCGGTCGGGCGTGCCTGCAAGACGATACGACGGTTGACGCCATGGAGCGCGGTGCCGGTATTCATGAAGGTTTCCTCGCGTGGATCGCAGTGATTACAGGCTGGCTTCCAGAATCTGCCGGCTCAGCGTCAGGTTCACATCCTGGCGTTCGCCCAGGGCCGTCATGCCGTGCTGCTGCAACTGGCTGATGATGCCGTCAATATCCCCGGCAGTGACCTTGTAATCGGACAGGCGGGTGGGGATGTCCAGGCTTTCGAAGAACTGGCGGGTGCGCACGATCGCAGCATCGATCTTCTCCGCGTCACTGCCTTCCGTGATACCCCAGACCCGTTCGGCATACTGCAGCAGTTTGCCTTGCTTGGCCTCGCGGCGCAGCTGCAGATTCGACGGCAGTACCACGGCCAGGGTGCGTGCGTGGTCGATGTCGAAAGCGGCCGTCAGTTCATGCCCTATCATGTGGGTCGACCAGTCCTGCGGTACGCCGGCACCGATCAGCCCGTTCAGGGCAAGGGTCGCCGCCCACATCAGATTGGCACGCAGCTCGTAGTCATGGGGCTCGGCCAGCACCCGGGGACCGATTTCGATCAGTGTCTGCAGCAGGCCTTCGGCAAAGCGGTCCTGAACCATGCCATCGGCTGGGTAGGTCAGGTACTGCTCCATGATATGCACATAGGCATCGACGACGCCATTGGCGACCTGGCGCGGGGGCAGGGTATAGGTCTTGGTCGGATCCAGAATCGAAAACTCCGGAAACACTTTCTCACTCATGAATGGCAGTTTCTCCTGAGTAGCCTTGCGAGTGATGACCGAGGCCTTGTTCATTTCCGAACCGGTGGCCGGCAAGGTCAGCACGCTGCCGAAGGGCATGGCCTTTTCAATATGCTGGCCGAAGCTTTGCAGAATTTCCCAGGGATCGTTGGGATAGTCGATGGCAGCGGCGACGAACTTGGTGCCGTCGATGACCGAACCGCCACCGACCGCCAGCAGAAAGTCCACCTTTTCGGTCCGGACCTCCTCAACCGCACGCATCAGGGTTTCATAACTGGGGTTGGGCTCGATGCCGCCGAATTCCCGGACGTCGCGATTGCCCAGGGCCTGACGGACTTCGTCCAGAGTGCCGTTCTTGCGGGCACTTTCGCCTCCGAACAAGATCAATACGCGGGCCTGGGCAGGGACCAGTTGATCCAGCTGCTTGATGGTGTCGCTGCCGAACACGATCCGGGTCGGATTGTAGAAATTGAAATTGAGCATAAACATCTCCTGTTTGAATTAGACCGGTCGTCTATAAGCCAAGTGCAAGAAAAGGGCGAACAAATCGCCCTGGCTGGTTCATCGGGGGCATGGCTCCAGTCCGAGTAACCGTCGGGTGGCAGTCATGGCTGCGTCGGCCGGCTCGCGATTCCTGGTAATCTTGGATCGCAGACTCGCGCCCAGCCACAGCTGGTAGAGCGTAGTCGCCGTCAACTCTGGATGGCCCAGCCGCAACGGTGGCAGTGAATGATCTTCAAGACCTTCACTGATACAGCCGGCGAGCCTGGCAATGATCTGCTGGGTTCCCCGCTGCAGAACGGCGCGCATCGCTTCCGAAAGGTCGCTGACCTCGGCGGCCAGTTTCACCGCCAGGCATCGGCCTTTGCAATCACCGTTGACTTCAAGTTCCAGCCAGCGCGTCCAGTACTGCATCAGACGATGGCCTGCAGGCATGGCGGGGGGCTGCAGCAGCGCGTCAAGATCAAGCTGGTAATGCTCGAAATAGTGTTCGAGCAATGCCTGGCCAAAAGCATCTTTGGAGCCGAAGTAGTGGTAGAACGAACCCTTGGGCACACCGGATGCCTGCAGGATCTCGTTCAGGCCAACGGCCGAATAACCCTTGCCGCTGATGATGGGTTGGGCGGTCTGCAGGATGTGCGTGCGTACATCGGAATGGAGGGAGCTCTTGGCCATGACTTGAGTCTAGCAGCCGATTAGACCGGTCGTCTAGAGATGATGTTAACCGCCGATACCATCCAGGGCGTTCCTCGACATGAGATCGGAATACATGGCGAGCCGGACGGTCTGGGCTTGCCAAGACCGTCCCATGCTCCCAAGCTGGCGCCATCGGCAGGTTGTGCCGGAACGGTTTCCCTTCATCACTTCACCCAAGCAAAGGAAGGATCGCATGTTGGATTGGCTGCAATACCGCAATGAATTGCTGGGTCGCATCGGCGACATCGGTCAACTCAGCCCCGGCACCGTCGCCGGCTACCAGGCCCTGTCAGGAGCGGGCACCAAGACCGGGCATCTCGATGCCAAGACCCGTGAGTTGATCGCCCTTGCCGTGGCTGTCACCACACGCTGTGATGGCTGTATCACCGTGCATGCGGGTGAAGCCGTGAAGCATGGAGCCAGCGAGGCAGAGATCGCCGAAGCGCTCGGCGTTGCCGTTGCCTTGAATGCCGGTGCGGCTCTGGTCTACTCGGCGCGAGCCCTGGATGCGGTCAAGGCCCACGAAGCGGCCAAGTAAGCGAAAGGCCGGGCCATCGAATCCTGGTCCGGCCCTTGGTATCGGTGCGGAAGGCAGCCTCTGCCGGACAGAATGCACTGAGGCAGGCCGCCGGTCTTGCGATACGGGAAATGGCAAGGCCGGGCGGTCTAATGAGGCCGTTTCGGGCGGTTTCTGGCCGGCGCAGCACTCACAGCCGTCCGCCTATTCGCCGCTGGACGCGTCATGATGCCGGTGTAGTGATGTCTGGAGCAGACGACTGATCAGCTTGTTGGAGCTCACTTCGGAATCCGCCGCATCGGTCTCTGTCCGGCGATGCGATGCGGGTCAGCTCATGTCGCTCGATCGGCCAAGGAGGGGGCGTGGGTTTCGGCTCAGGTGGTGCATTCAATGGCAAGGCAGGCGGTCTGTCTGAAGCATGGAGATGCTGCAGGGTCGCTTGTGGACTCGGCCGCGACCGGTCGTCGTTTGCCTGCCGGAGTGCCGTCATCACGGTGGATCGGGTGAATGATCAGGATGTTCTGGATGCAGGACAGGCAGTGTAGACGGCCTGCGTGGATGATATCTGTTACATAACGTCAGTGACTGTTTTATGCTATGTAACGTAAAATGTCAGGCCAACCTTGCAGGTGCGCCCAATGATTGATGAAAACGACCCCGGTACTGTCGGCATGGAGCTCAAGCCACGCCGAGGTCGCGGCCGTCCTCGCAAGCCGGATGCCTTGTCCAACGCCGAGCGTCAGCGTCGCTGGCGGGAGCGCCGCGCAGAGGAGGCGCGTGAGCTCGCCGCCCGGCATGCCTTGATGGCCGGGCGGGACAGCGGCCTCGGTATCGAAAAAGCTCATTCGGAACGGTTGACCGAACAATTGGTCAATGTGGGGCTGGAAACGGGCTACTGGCGCAGCCGGGCCTTGAGCTTGCAGTCCGAGCGGGATCAGTTGCAGTTCCGGTTGGCTGAACTGGAAGCTGAACTTGCCTTGCTGCGGAGCTCGTCACCGGACTGATCGAGGTCGCCGTAAGGCCGGCGCGATACTCGCGAGAGTGATCGCGCGATGAGGGTCCCCCAGACTGGCCGGAGCGAGGGGCAACCTGGACCAGCGATTCAGGTGACGGGCGGGCTGTTCAGGCGTATCCGCCTGCCCCGGCAAGCTATCGGGCATATCCTGTCAGCCTGGCGCGATTTCTTCCACTGCCAGGGACAGGCCAGACTGAGTGGCTTCGTGGTCGGCACCATGCAGCACCTGGTCTGCCCAAGGCAGATCCAAGCCATGTCATGGCGAGCCAGGTCTTGTGTATGACCGGGCCGCCTTCTTGCGCATCCGCCGGTCAATTTTCCTGGCTGGAAGATCAGATAAATATAATGCAATGTATTGTTTTAAAATAGTTCTGTTTTGTAACGGAGAATAGCAGTGAGTACACCCACGATTCCCTACGAGCAGATCAAGGACGAACTGGTCGAGGCTTTCGATTTCTTCAATCGGGAGTTGTTCGACGGAGCCGTTCCCCGTTGCATGATTTCCTACAGTCCTTGTCGCGGACGCAACGGTCATTACGCGAGAAAAAATCTCTTGTATGCACCGGCTCCGGAGGGTGAGGCCTTGCAGGTCGACGAGATATCCCTGAATCCGAACATGATCGTGCTGCGACCCTTGCAGGCGACGTTGTCGACCATGGTTCACCAGATGGCCCGAGCTTGGCGGGGGCGGATCAAGGACGAGGAAGTCCGCCTGCAGGCGCTCGATGCTCACCGCGATCCGCCTCGTCATTGGCTGGATGAACTGGAGAAAGATGACGATGAGGCTGGGCCGGACGAGGAGGCTGTGCTTGATCTGGACGATGAGCCGGCCATGCGAAGTTATGTCGATGACGGCTATCATGATCGCCTGCTGGCGGACCAGATGATCCGTATCGGATTGCTGCCCTGCGCCGAAGGTATTCCCGGTCAACGACAGACCGGCAGAAGAATAGGGCATGCCATCATTATTGGCGGGGCCTTTGACCAGGCCTGCGGCAAGCTGCTGGCCACCGGCTTTGCTTTCAGCTGGATCGGCCGCCGGATTGCGGCCTTGCCTGATCCGGGCCATTTGCCCATGCCAGCCGATCTCGGACTGAAGGAGGCGGCACCGCAGTACTGGAGCCCAGATGACACCGAGTTGATGCCGGCCCGTCAACGTGCTCAGGGCAGCCGTCGCGAGGCCTTGAACGTGGTGCGTCGTCAGGCGGGCAAGGCCTTCAGTCAGCAGGGCGTGCCGGAAGAGCGCTACAACCGGGTAGTCCATCATCTTGATGTCAGTTCGTCGGTGAAGGGGCCCAGTTCCCGTCACCGCAAGCAGTGCCCGGGATGCAGAAAGATCTGCTCAGCGCCGGCTGATTTCGAACTGATCTGCACCACGTGTCGTCGACCATTGGTCGATCTGGACCCAGACAGTTCTCCTCGGCTGCGTCGACTGCGTGACGTACAGCGTTATGAAATCGGGCCGCTGCAGGAAAATGGAGAAGTCAGCCTGAAGCGTATCGACCCCGACCGGCGAGGGCGGCCACGCAAGAGCTGAACGAGCCGGATCACGAGTGGACGGCACGCCCGCACTGCGGGAGTGGAGCGAGGCTCAGGCACTCAGGGTTTGACGTCGACCGAGACGGTATCCCTCTGCATGGCAGCCAGATCCCTTGACGCGCGGCCGCCTGAGTTACCGGCCTGGTGATGCGACTGCAAGGCGGTCTTCATGATGATCAGAAAACGACAAACAACGATGTGCCGAAGGGGGAGGGCGCCTGATTCACTGAATACTCGATACGCTATGTTCGTTACAATTCGGGCAGTTCCATGACGAGATCGACCGCAGCATGAGCAACGAGGCATTTTTTCCCATCGGCACGCCCGGACAGCCGTGGGGGAGCGAAGAAAAGGCACGGTGGTTGGCGACCCAGACGCGCAAGCGCAGCTATCACGATGAGGTGGTACGCGAAATCGACGACTTGCGGACCGATTTCGAGGTGAGCGAATATGGCCGACACACCTATGGCCATGATATCTATCCTCTTTATGCTGTGCGAAGCAAGTCCTGGAATCAGGCGCTGCCAACCGTGCTTGTGACGGGCGGCGTCCATGGATATGAAACCAGTGGCGTTCATGGTGCGCTGCAGTTTCTGAAAACACGGGCAGGGGGCTTTGCCGATCGCGCGAATCTGCTGGTGGTGCCTTGCGTCAGCCCCTGGGGCTATGAACACATCCAGCGCTGGAATCCCGATGCCATCGATCCGAACCGTTCATTCCGCGAAGACAGCCCGGCCGCTGAATCGGCAGCCTTGTGGGCGTTGACCGAACCGTTGCGCGGCGACTGCCTGATGCATATCGATCTGCACGAAACCACCGATACCGACGATTCCGAATTCCGGCCGGCGCTGGCCGCGCGTGATGGCAAGCCCTTGCCGCCAGGTGGTATTCCCGACGGGTTTTACCTGGTCGATGACAGCGAGCATCCGCAGCGCGACTTCCAGCAGGCGATCATCGCCGCCGTGCAGGCCGTGACCCATATCGCACCGGCCGATGCGGACGGCATGATCATCGGCAGCCCGGTGGTAGCACCCGGTGTTATCGAATATCCCGTCAAGCAGCTGGGCCTGTGCGCAGGCATTACCCATGCCCGATTCGTGACCACCACCGAAGTCTATCCGGATAGCCCCAAAGCCACGCCGCAGCAATGCAACGATGCCCAGGTCGCCGCGATTTGCGCGGCCATCAATCACGCGCTGGCCCAAGCATAAGTCTGTACATCAAAGATTGTCCCGCACACGGACGTGCGGATTATGACGATGTAGTTTGCAGGAAAAAACAGTTTGCGATGCCATCCGGATCGCGCAGCTGCTTGATGGAGCAGGGCAAATGTGGGCGCAACAGGCGGTTGTGTCCGTAAGTTGTTCTTATCATGGGCCGATAATGGGGTAGAACCCCCTCAAAACTGCCAGCTGCGGAGCAATAAACAACGAGGGCACCATGGGCGCCCTCGTTGACTAATTCAGATGCACGAGATCGATGGAGTAATTCGCTTTCTCGCCTCGATGATCGCGCAATATCTCGAGGTGTGCCGCATGTGGTGATTGGAAGGTGAGTGTTACCTGGGCATCCTGCGAGGGTAGCGAGGCATACTTCCCGTCCCCGGTCTTTGCCACCACCACGGCGCCCCCGGTGGCATTCGCAAGATCGCGAGGCGGGATGACCTTGAGCTGGTCGCCATCGGTCTTTTGAATCACCGTTATCATCGCGTCACCTGCCTCGACGGGTATCCCGCGCATGGCCCAACGACCCAACAGCGACTGAGATGTCATCTCAGCTCCCATGGCGACCTGTGCGACCAGGCACATCCAGAGGCAGGCGACGGCCAATACGATCCGGGGAGCGATACGTGCCGACGATCGCGAAGCTTTCGCGGGATGCCACATGATCATGAATACATCTCCTTATGATTGTCCCTGAGCCCTGGCACGAACGAATTGCGATGTCGAAGCGAAATTCGTCCTGGGTACTACAGTGCATCCTAAAAGGGCGATGATGCCGGGTTCAGAGGACGATATCTCACTGCATATGATGATTGCAAAGCAACATGCGCAATGCCCATACGGCATATGACAGCTGACACCGCATACTCCTGCATTCAATGCTGGACTTGCCCGACTCTCATAGACATTTCGGCCCTATGATTGGACTTGCCCGGCTCTCATAGACACTTCGGCCCTATGATTTGAGCATAGGAGGAAGTGCCATGAGCAACCAGAGATTTACCCCGGAATTTAAAGACGAGGCCGTTCGGCAAGTCATCGAGCGCGGCTATTCAGTGGCCGAAGTATCCGAGCGGCTCGGCGTGTCGGCCCACAGCCTTTACAAGTGGATCAAGGCTGCAAAACCGGATGATTCGGAGCAGCGTGTCAACGTCAGCGGCGCACGCTTTGGTATGGCCGGCCGGATGCCGCCATGTAATCGCAGGATGCCGAAGATTGATGCGGGAAACTTCCCCACCACTCGCCCAAATTCGCTTTGAAACTCACCTTTCTGCCAGCGATCCCATAGTTCAGCCTTTTGCGCGTTGGTTAAGCCCGGTCTTCCCAGTGTGGCCATTGGTCACCTCTCGACGGTTAAGCCGAATATTCAGGTGTTGCAACGACCAATTGGACCCACCGCCAGGTACTTTGCTCAGCAGCCCGAGTGAAGTACCGGTTTATCAACGAGCATAGGGACACCTACCGCGTGGCCACGATGTGTCGCGTGCCAGGCGCTTCGCGCAGCGGCTTTTATGCGTGGTTGCACAAAACCCATGTCTGAAGGCATCGTGTGGCCCAGATCATGCGTGCGCACAAGATCAAGGCGTTACGGTGATACAAAGCACCACGCCACATCGCAGGCCGGCCCTCGATCATTGCGCCCAATCATCTCAATCGGGCCTTTACCGTCGAGCGGCCGGATCAAGTATGGGTGACGGATATTACCTATATCCGGACGTGGCAGGGCTGGCTTTATCTGGCGGTCGTAGTGGATCTCTATGCCCGCAAGATCGTGGGGTGGTCAATGAAGCCGACGCTGGCGCGCGAGATCGTTCTGGACGCCTTGTTCATGGCCGTGCTCCGACGCAATCCTCAGCAACGCGTTCTCGTTCATTCCGACCAGGGGACACAGTTTGGCAGCGATGACTGGCGGCGCTTCTGCCGAGAACACAACCTGCAGCCCAGTATGAGCCGACGTGGCAATTGCTGGGACAATGCCATCGTGGGTCCTTCTTCAGCAGCTTGAAGAAGGAACGTATCCGCAAGCCCGTTTATAAAACCCGCGATCTCGCCCGTGCCGATATCTTCGACTACATCGAGGTCTTCTGCAATGGAACCCGTTGTCATAGCCACATCCGCGGCGTCAGTCCCGAGGCCTTTGAACAGGCTTTTTGTGAGGGTGCGGAGTGTCTAAGAGCAGGGTAAGTCCAACTTAAGATGCAATAACCTACGTTTTCATTTTTTCAATCTGTCTCGGGATCTTCGATTGCAAACGATGATTGCGGGATTTATTCTCAAGCTTCCTCGATAGCTCCGGAACCACTTCGAAAACAAGGCATCATCATGAGGGTAATGTGGTTCACAGGAGGAGTGGATAATCTTGCAGGCACGATTTTATGTGGGTTTCAGATTATTTTGACCCGGGGGTGAGATGAATATTGTCAGAAAGTTGGTGCCATGGCTTGGCTTGTTCGTTGGAGGCCTCACATGCACCGCATCATGCGTGGAGACAATCCCGACATCAGCTGATCATCAAGGGGCGGGGGCGATAGCTGAGGCTATGCTTGCCCAAAGCAAAGTTGCGATGGGAGGATGGGCGTGGGACAAAATCTGCAGGATAAAGGTGCAAGAAGATGTTCACGTCGCCCAATTAGCGGGCACGATGGAATACTTGACCGATCTCTGCGCCAAGCGCATGGCAGGCAGTGCTCATGTTGGGCCGTTTCAACAGGCTATGGGTTACGATGGCCAAAGCTATTGGCATAGCAGTAATGGCAATCACCTTGTAGTGCATAAACCACCGACACCTTCCGAAGTAACTCAGCTTTACCAGAATTTCAGTGCATGGTGGTATCCAAAGCGTTGGCCAGCCAAGATTGTTGCCGCCGGACGAGTCAGCAGACAGGGCAAGACATTTGATATAATACATATTATACCCAAAGGAGGGGTGGCTCTAGACTTGTGGATTGATGCCAAGTCCCACCTTATCGCTCAACTGGTTACTACTGAGGACAAAGACAAGATCACCACTCAATGGGATGATTATCGTGACGTACAGGGCATACAACTCCCTTTCCGTACATTGAGTATTCCGAGTGGGCAGCAGGCCAGGCAGCTGTCCCAAGTCATACAGGTTCATCTGAATACCAGTGTGACTCAGAAAAATTTTGATACTCCTGTTCTGCATACGGCACTATCCTTGCCTGCCGGCGCTGACCAAGTCAGCTTGCCATTTGAATTTGAACATGGATATATCTATCTGCCAGTCACCATACAGGGTCAGCACTTTCGCTTCATGCTGGATAGCGGTGGGACCAACGTGCTATCGGAACGGGTGACCAAGGAGTTAGGACTTGCCAGCCAGGGGCAAGCGACCGGGATGGGCCTAGGCTCCGGACATGTTGCTCAAGCATTTACAACAGTCAAGCACATTTCTCTAGGCCATCAATTGAGTTTTGACAATCAGACCTTTGCTGTTCAGCCCATGCTGGATGCAGACGGCGCGATCGGTGGATTGGAGCTGTTCAACGGTTATGTGGCCAGCATTGATTATGCAGCAAGGAAAGTCATTCTGATCCGCTCGGCGGCCTTTCATCCGGACCCCACGGCTATTCGCCTGCCTCTGCATGATGTTCATCAGCTGCCAGCCGTTTGGGCATCGGTAGGTGGTATTGGTGGTTGGTTCGTGCTTGACACTGGATTCAATGATTTGATGGATCTGCTTGCGCCATTTTCTCGAGAGCATAATCTATATCGACTGTTTCATGCTGAGCAAGGGAAGGGCAAGATCCATGGCTACGATGGAGTCATCCAGGACCTTGTCGCGCATAATCAACCATTCGAATTGGGTCCGATTCATGCGCAGCTTCCTGAATTTACGCTTGGTACTGACACCAAGGGGATGAATGGCATGGAGGGTGTGGCAGGCTTTATAGGAAGCGGTGTACTAAAGCATCTGGTAACTACATTCGATGATTCCGATCAGGTGGTGTATTTAAAGCCCTCCAGGTACTGAGTGCACTGCCCCAACTTGAGCATCCAATCGCCAGCCTCACGGCTTAGCCCGTTCGAAGACCTTGAGACGGATGCCATCCGGACCACCGTAACTGCCTGACGGAGCAGGGTACGCATTTCCTGTTTCTAGGAGTATTTGCAGGATCATTGCCAACAATGGTGATGGTGTTTGCAATGCATCTACACCGCCCGAGAAGACCCCCGAGCAGAGAGTAATTGGGCAGGGTGGTTTGACGGCATTGCAGTAGCCCTGTCGCCAGTCAATATCCGTTACGTCACATTTACCCTCAGGCGGTAACACTTTTGATCAGGTAGGCATTGATGATTTGTGAAGCGCTATGGCAACCCGAGGCCTCATCTTTGTTTTGGGGCGCGTCACAGCATCGGCCTGGACCGAGCCTGGGCGGTCATAATCGAGCTGCCAGAACCTGGCGCGCTCGATGGTCAAGAAGAACAGATCCAGTAGCTCGAACCGAAACGGCTTGCCAGCTGGCGCATAGATCGCATCTTCGCGGATGTACCTGCCTTTCCAGCGATCAAGCAGTGCGCCCAGCTAGCCACAACGATGCAGCCGCAGCAGGCGAAGCACAGACCACGGCACACGACGCGTGCCAGATATCCAGTGCTGGACGGTGCACAGGGTGACGCCGAGATAGTCGGCGCAACGCTGCGGACTCAGAAAGCAACTGTGCAGCAGACCCTTGAAGCCGGACGCATCCAACATCCATGCGGGTCTGGATCCCGCGGCGGCGACGACGGCGCGGAGCTGGCTTACTGGCCTCACATCCCACTTCGCATAATGTATATTATGTAAAATATGAAGTCTGGTCTAATGGGGCCTGTGAACGCGACACCATGAACCTTGTTCTGGATTCGATGGACCGCAGCCGCTGACAGTTATGACTTTGCTTTGTAGCCATGATCGTATTTGTTGTTATGTAACGCATATGAGTCAGCTTGATGACCGGAACAGCTGTCAGCTGTTCCGGTGCTTGGCCAGCTTGCCGAACCGTCCTTGTCCGGCGCGTTTGGCCAGTGGCCGTTCCGCGTACCTGGCCACCATCCGGCCATCACGCCAGCCGCCCATTTGCTGGGCTTCCTCCGTGGTGCCACCACTTTCGATCAGATCCTGAGTTGCACCCACGCGTGTCGAGTGACCGCTGAATGTCGGTGATTCGATACCGATCAGTCGCGCGGCGCGCTTGTAGATCACGCCGATTTCCCGTGTGGTCAAGGTTGGCCAGATCAGACGTTCGGTGGCATCGCTGGACTGGATGGGTTGATGATCAGCGTTATGCTCGAGCACACGATGAAATGCGAATGGTGAAGGACCGGCCACGGCTTGCCACGCTTCCAGGTCGGCCATGGTTTCGGGCCGCAGATAGCGCAGCTGTCCTTGGCCAAGCTGGTCAGTCTTGGACTTCCCCACCCGGTAGGCACCGCTGCCGTCCGGATCGCGGAAGATACGGTCCCAGCGTATGGCGACCAATTCGGCCGATCGCATGGCCAGATCATAGGCCGCGTTGATCAAGGCGGCATCACGCAAGGCGCGTCGGCGTTGTGCCTCGACCACTGCAGCCTGGTCTTCCGGCTTGGCATGGCGGGCCGGAAGATCCAGATCCGGATCACGCAGCATGGCGACCATCTGCTCGACCTGATCAAGGCCGAGGCCGGTCGCCTGTTTCTGCTCGCCATGAAGGCGGTCTCGCAGCAGGTCCCGCCAATAATCCCGGGCAAGTTCCGAGGCCATCGGATCGGGGCAGCCATAGCGACGGTTGACTTCGGTAATGGCCCAGACATGATGCTCGATGGTGGCTTTCTTGCGCTCGCCGGCGACAAGCATGTCTATAAATCTTTTAAGATCAATGAATTCAGTCGGCAATACTGTAGCGCCGGTATGCATGCAGAACGCCAGCCAGTTCAGCCAGTCCGAAGCCAGTCCTCGGCGGCTGTTGGGCGCCAGCCCGGTGATGCCCAGCTCTGCACGCTCGGCGACATATCCGGCGGCAACGGCTCGCTGACTGTCATCAAGCTCGAAGCGCAGCCGCCGGCCTGTCGGCATCGCAATACTGGCAGGCACGCCCGGCTTCGGTTGTTCGGCCAACGTGGCCAGATCGCTGACCGTCACCGTAGCGTCGTGGCCTGGATGACTGGCGGCAGATTGCTTGCGCAATTGATCAAGCAGGCGCCGCTCCTCTGAAAATGCCAATGCCGGGTAACGCGGCGCCTTGGGCTCCACGAGCTTGCGCGGCCGGCCGCGAGGTCGTTTCGGGGGATTGCTGCTGTCGTTCATCGGGACTCGGTATGGAAGAGCATGTCACTCCCCTGCTCCTGTTCCGCGACCTCTGGACGGCAGGGCGGGCACGATAACGACATGTTGACGGCAGGGGACTGTTTTTATGGTATTTTACCATAAATATACCAATCTGATAACTGCCATTGTCAGATGATGATAAATTGGATGAAAGGATGGATTCTGCTGTGTTGGATTCGTCGCAATGCCTCGTCTTGCGATCATCTAGCCGCCGATTGCAGCCCCTCTGCAATGCGCAGATCTGACAAGGACTTCGGGCCTGTCTTGTCCTTGGCAAGCCGCTCTTGCTGTCAGTCAGCGACAGGTCTGCACCCCACCCGGCTTGTTCGGGATCCTGCTCGTAGATTCGCGATCAGCTGACCGGGATGGTCCACGCCGACGGCCATCACCTCTCCGTCGAGCAAGGTGATCAGTACATTAGGTGCACCCAGTCCAGCGTATCGGCTGATCTGACCATGCAAGTCACGGAAATCGGCAGGCTTCACATCGACGATCTGCTCCCTGTCAATGCAGCGGTCTGTCAACAATCCATATCTGAGATACAGATGCTGATCATCCACGGAAACAGGCCGGATACTGGCGGCACGGTATTCTGCCCACAGCCAAAGTGACCCCATCAAGGATGCCGCTGTGGTGATATCAGCTACCGCAGGATGCCGATGATGCAGTATCAAATGGATGATCGGCATGGGAATCAGGTTGATGAAGGCCCAGGCACGCCAACAGCTGGCATTGCCGCCCTGCTCCCCCGTTCCGAAATGGGTGCTGCCGGCAAAAGAGTTCGTGTCGGGTTTGCGGGTCAAAAGCGCATAAATCCAGAACCTGCGTTCCCAGCCTTGCACCGCATGCAACCATCTGCCTTTGGCACCTGGCTCAGTCTGAGCTTGAATCAGTGCCGCTTCAGGATTTGCAGCATGCCTGGCCTGCCATACCTTGATCACCATAATCAGTTGGTAGATCAGAAAAAGAACGGTGGCAATACGTAACGGCAAAGGCCCTGCTCCATGAAATCAACAGCGAAGTGCTCTCCGTATGGCGATGCTTCGCCTTGGGTCTGTTGTGATGATACCGGCTGCTGTCGGAATGGCCGAAGTGGACGACAATGCAATCTGCCACGAAGATAATGATCACCCTCGTGCCAGATAGTCAATCCGGCATGCCGCCAGGTATTGGCCGGCTGGGATTTTGACTCGACGGCGAGATGATGGCGCCAGCCATCTCAGCCTTGCCATGCCATGTCTTTACCAGACGTCCCGTTATTGGTAGCTCGTTCAGCCGCAGGTCGAGGTGAGCTCAAATCTGCGGCATCCATGCTCCCAGTTGCTGGGCAGAGGCCTATTCATCGTGCAGTTTCATAGACACTATCGATTTATGCCCCCTAATGCGTATCGGTCGAGCTGGCTATAGTGACTTGGCTGCCGCAGTACGGTGCATGCCGACGCAACGCCTGCCGGGCATCACCTCGCATCATGTCGGAGTGGCATGCCTTTTGGCTATGGACATAAATCGGCGGCCTATAGGAAACCTCTATTAACCCTGAATTCTCGCATCCGGCTTCATGCAACCCATTGATTCAATGATGCAGGTGGCGGTGCCTGATGAGTTTTTTCGAGGTTCCCTATACACCATCTATTGAGAGGATGATTATGACCCACCATATCCCAGCCGTGACACTGAACAACGGAATCAAGATGCCGATTCTTGGTTTCGGCGTGTTTCAATTGCCGGAACCGGCTGAATGCGAGCGGGCTGTTCACGAGGCCATCGATGTCGGTTACCGCCTGCTCGACACGGCCACCTCCTATGGCAACGAGGAAGCTGTGGGAGCCGCTATCCGCCATCACGGCATTGAACGCGGCGAACTGTTTCTCACGACCAAGCTCTGGCTTCAGGACGCTAGTTATGAAGGCGCCATGGCGGCCTTCGAGCGCTCGCTCAACAAGCTGCAGGTCGATTATCTGGACCTCTGGCTGATTCACCAGCCTTACGGTGACGTTTATGGCGCGTGGCGCGCCATGCAGGAGCTATACAAGGCCGGCAGGATCCGCTCGATCGGCGTAAGCAACTTCTATCCGGATCGTTTGCTTGATTTCGTCCTGCACAATGAAATCACGCCGGCCGTCAACCAGATCGAAGTGCATCCCTTCCATCAGCAGGAGGAGGCGCGGCACTTGCTCCGTGACTGCAAAGTGCAGCCTGAAGCCTGGGGACCGTTTGCCGAAGGAAAGAACGGCTTGTTCAGCAATGAAGTCTTGCAGTCCATCGGTGACAAGTACGGCAAAAGCATCGCCCAGGTCGTACTTCGGTGGCTGATTCAGCGCGACATCGTGGCCATTCCGAAATCCGTGCGCAAAGATCGCATGGCCGAAAACTTCGATGTATTCGATTTCGAACTGGATGCTGCTGATGTCGCAAAGATTCATACGCTGGACACGAAAGCCAGCAGTTTCTTCGATCACCGCGACCCGGCCATGGTGAAGTGGTTGGGCATGCGCAAGCTATGATCCGAAGCACCTCGACTGGATAGAGATGATCCGACTCAGCTCGAATCTCAAGGTTCCATCGTCGCCAACCTGAGTGAGCTCGTCAGACTGCCGGCATCTCAGCCTGTTGCAGATGTCCTGCACAATGGCATCGAGCCAGCCCGGTGCCGCCGAGAAGCTTGAAGCCGGCAACGAAATGTCTGTCAGCATGAATGGCTGACAGGCCTGGCCACTGCTGTTCTGCGTATGGGCTGGCAAAGCGGACGGGTGTCTGACTTCCCCGTTGAAGCAGGAGACGGAGATCAGTACGTCAGCAGCATGTCAGGGACGACGACGAGGCAACAGGTAGCGCAGCACGGTATCAGCCAGCCGTCCATAGGGTGGCCGCAGAAAGGCCGGCAGATTCCAGCGCCCTTGTTTGAAGATGCCCTTGGCATGGCTCATGGATCGAAAGCCTTCGATGCCGTGACAGGCCCCCATGCCGCTGGGGCCGATGCCGCCGAAGGGCAAGTCGTGCTGGGCGACATGCAGCAAGGTATGGTTGATGCCGACATTTCCTGAGGTGGTCCGGCTCAGAAGCTGTCTGCACGCCTCATCCTGCGTACCGAAATAGTACAAGGCCAAGGGCCGTGGTCTGGCATTGATATGGGCGATCACTTCGGCCATGGTCCGATAGGGATGTACCAGCAGAATCGGCCCGAAGATTTCTTGCTGCATGATCGCCATCCCGTCATCGGCACCGATGACCAGGGTCGGAGCCATGCAGCGCTCGCGCTGCCCTGCCCGCTCCGGATGCAGTCCGCTTTCAATGATTTGTGCACCGTGCCGACGTGCATCTGCCAGCAGCCCCTGCAGACGCTGATGATGCTTTTCACTGATGATGCTGGCGCAGTCCTTTCCGGCCGGACCTTCCGGATATGCCGAGCGGACACTGGCGTCGTACTGGCGGACAAATGCGGCCATGTCATCCTGATGGACCAAGGCGTAATCGGGAGCCACGCAGGTCTGGCCGCTGTTGGACAGCTTGCCGAACACGATACTGTCCAGTGTCCGGGCATTCACATGCCCGCGGGCAACCACTACCGGGCTCTTGCCGCCCAGTTCCAGGGTTAGTGGCACCAGATGCCCGGCGGCGGCACGCATGACCTGATGTCCGACGGCTGTGCTGCCGGTAAACAGCAGATGATCGAACGGCAAGGCGCTGAATGCGGCTCCCGTATCAGCGTCTCCGGTCACGACGGCCACCTCGGTTTCTTCAAAACAATCGGCCAGCAAGCTTTGCAGCACGATATTGGTCTGTGGCGTGAATTCCGAGGGCTTGAGCATGACCCGGTTACCTGCCGCCACGGCCGTGGCCAATGGAATCAGTGCCAGCGAGACGGGATAATTCCAGGGCACCATGATGCCGACCACACCTTTGGGCTGGTACTCGACCCAGGCATGGCCGCTGCGATAGGTCAGCGCCACCTGCCGGCGTTGCGGTCGCATGAATGCCGGCAGGTGGCGGCGCAGATAATCGATGGCCTGAACCACGCCCACCAGTTCCAGCAACGCGGTTTCATGCCGGGAACGATACCCGAAGTCGGTGCTGACGGCATCTTCCAGCGCCTGGCGACGGAGCAGTACAGCCTCACGCAGACGCGAGAGTGCCTGGCGACGTTGCGACAGCGTCGGCGGGCCCTGCTGCAGCCAGCTGCGACGCTGCTTTTCCAGCAGGGTCATCATGCTTTTTCACCGTGACTGGCCATGATCTTAGACACAGGACAGCGCGTGGAAGGACCCTCTGTCAAGGCCGGGACTGATTCCCTGATGATCCTCCGTTTGATCCGGCTCAGGACAAGTTGACGGCGGCAGAGGATAATCACAGCCTCGCCCACGCCGGCACGGGGACGAATGCAGGCGCCACCTGTGCGTTGTCGTCGGCGTCAGTCCCATGCCTTCACCCGCTTGCAGGACTTCCGTAGATGAAACGCCATATTGCCCAGATCGCCTTGCTGGTCGCCGATCACGACGAGGCTATTGCCTGGTATGCCCGCGCCCTGGGCTTCGCGGTCGTCGAAGATATTTCATTCACTGCCGACCGTCGCTGGGTAGTGCTGGCACCGAGTGCCGACAGCGAAACCCGCTTGCTGTTGGTCAAGGCGACCACCGATGCGGAACGCGAGCAGATCGGGAATCAGGCCGGAGGTCGGGTACTGCTGTTCCTGCATACCGACAACTTTGAGCGCGATCATGCCCGGATGTTGTCCGAGGGGGTACATTTTCGCGAATCCCCCCGCCACGAAGCCTATGGCACCGTAGCTGTCTTCGAGGACATCTGCGGCAATGCCTGGGATCTGCTGCAACCGGCTTGATCGATCGCCGGATTGCCAGGCCCTCCGGGACGGGGTTTAGTTCTGCGATGCCCGTCGCGGGTCCATCGCGAAATAGTGCCGTCTTGACCAGCGGCACCGTTGGGGACATCTGGCTGCGCCATTGCCCTGCACTTCCATTGCAATGCCGCCGATATGGTCAGGTCGGTGCCATCTGAAATGAGCCGGCTGTCAGCCGGCTCCATAAATCATGATTTGCAGACTCAGCCCGCTTCGATAAAGCGCTCGGCATCATCGATAAAGGCTTTCTCGCCGATCGGGGCTTCGTTGGAACCAAACGGCATCTGTGCGCGCAGCCTCCAATGGGCGGGAATATTCCATTCGGCAGCCGCGGCAGCATCAACGACCGGGCTGTAGTGCTGCAGGCTTGCACCGAGACCGGCTTCGCGCAGAGCGACCCATACCGCGAACTGGGCCATGCCGCTGGACTGTTCCGACCAGATCGGGAAGTTGTCGGCATAGAGCGCGAACTTTTCCTGCAGGCCCTTCACGACATTCTGGTCTTCGTAGAACAGGATGGTGCCTAGTCCGGCCGCAAAGCTGTCGAGCTTGGCGGAGGTCGCGACCAGTGCCTCGGCCGAGATCAGCTTGGCCAGCTCCTGCTTGACAAGGCCCCAGAACTTGATGCTCTGCTCACCGTACAGGATCACGGCCCGCGAGCTCTGTGAATTGAACGAGGAAGGTGCCTGCTTGATCACATTCTTGATAAGTGCCGAGGTGGCGGCCTTGTCGATGGCGGCATTGCGACCCAAGGCATACTGGGTGCGGCGCTGGGTGATGAGCTCGAGCAATTGGCTGGACATGGGCATGGTTCCTTGCAGGATGGACGACGGGATCGCGCATGACCGGGGTCTTGGCGATATGAATCAAGCATAGTCCGCACTTCGCTCCAATTCAGCCAGCGTACCGGGATCAGCTTGTTTCCAGCGGGAAACAATCGGGACACATCAAGGCCGGATCTGGCAAGTCGCCTCCGCGTCAGCGTCGAATTTCCAGTTGTTCCAGCACTTGCCCACGGGTTTCAATGCCATAGCCCCATACCGCCACGGCGGCGAGCAGTGGCACCAGCGCCAGTCCGTAGAAGGCCGGTCCCAGATGCCCGTGCTGCATGGCTCCGGAGATCACCAGCGGCGCGCCCAGCGAAGCTATTTTCAGCCAGGCGCCACCCAGACCGGCGCCGATGGCACGGATGCTGGTGGGATATTGCTCGGGGGTGTAGACATAGGCGGTAAGAAAGCCGCAGGACATCAGCCCCAGCGCCAAGGCACAGAGGCCAGCGACCAGATAGACGGATTCGTGCCGGAACAGTCCGGCCAGCACCAGACTGAGCGTACAGCCCAGAAAGGAGTGGACGATGACCGGCTTGCGCCCCACGGCATCCACCAGCAAGGCCGAGGCCAGCGAGCCGAGCAGGCTGCTGACCGATCCGGCCACCGCCAGATTCAATGCCAGTCGCAAGGGGGCGTGATAGACCTCTCGATAAATTGTCGGCAGCCAGGACGACAGGCCATATTGCAACACTCCGCAGGTGATCCAGATGGTAGCCACCACCAAGGTCCGCCGGAGATAGTCAGGTCTGAACAGGTCGCGCGCCCGGCGTGAGACCTGAGTATCCAGCAGATGCTGAAAGCTCGCGACTCTGGCGGGATCCAAGGCGACCGGCTCGGCCTCCGCCACCGCGCGCTCCAGCCGCGTCAAGGCCTGGCCGGCTTCCGCCAGGCGCCCGCGGCCGGCCAGCCAGCGCGGCGATTCCGGTACCAGCCACGGCAGGCTGACGGCGATCAGCAGCGGCAGACCACCCACCCAGTACATGCTGTGCCAGCCATACGTCGGCACCAGCCAGGTGCTCAACGCCATGGAACTCAGCAGGCCCAGCGGGAAAATGGTTTCATACATCAGGACAAAACGGCCACGGCCTTCGGCACGGATGATTTCATTGATATAGCTGGCCGCCACCGGCAATTCGCCGCCCAGTCCAATGCCCTGAAGAAAGCGCAGCAGCATGAACAAGCCGTAATGATCAGTCAGGGCACAGCCGATGCTGAGCAGCCCGGTCAGTCCGGAGCTGAGCGTGATGGCTCTGATCCGGCCCCAGCGCTCGGCCAGCAGCGGAAACAGCAAAGCTCCTATCAGCTGCCCGCCGGCGCCGGCTGACAGCAGAAAACCAATCTGCCAGGGCGTCAGCGACCATTGCCGGATCAGCAGGGGCAGAACCGCGGCAATCGAGATGACATCGAAACCGTCAAAGAAAGTTGCGGCGCCCACCATGATGCGGGCCCGAATCTGCATCGGGGTCCCGGTCAGCTGTTCCAGCCGGGCAATCACGGCACCGTGGACGGGAACGGCGGTGGTGCCCGCCGGCGGCTTGGCGGCGGGCGGCGGCCCGCTGGCTTGATTGCTCATGTCCATTCCTCGTTCGGACGGTGTCGCGACCGGAACAACGACGATTTGATCGGAGCATGGCCAGTCCCTCGCCGGGGCCGGCCTCAGCCTGGCTCGATATCCGTCATGAACCGCGCGGCAGGCGCGGCGGCATGCACCTGTCGGCGGGTATGGCCGTCCAGTCCCCCATCAATCGCCCATTCGGCAAACACTGTCGGACCGGGCTCCACCTCGCGGGCCTGCCAGGCACCGGTCAGTACATCTTCGTCAGCGTAGTACTCGATCAGACCACCGGCGGGGTTTCTGAAATACCAGAAATACGCCGAGGAAATCGGGTGTCGGCCCGGCCCCAACTGGGTGGTCCAGCCCTTCCGGCTGATATGCAGGCCGCCGCCGAAGACTTCGTGGATATCGCGCACCGTGAAGGCGACATGGTTGAGTCCGCGCCGGCCATCCGGCAACGGAAGCAGGAACAGATCATGATGACCGCCTTGCGCTGCCGCCCGCAGAAAGGTTCCACGTTGGCCGGTATAACGATCGGATACGACGAAGCCCAGGCGATCCCGATAGAAGGCAACCTGTTCCTCAAGACATCGCGTGAAGAACACCACGTGGCCGATCTCGATCGGCTCGGCCCGCGCATAGACCGGGCTGGCGCGATCGATCCGTTGTGGCCGTCCCCAGACATTGGCCGGCGAACCGGTGATATCCAGCGCGCGACGCCGGCTCGGCTCGATGCGGATCGCCAGACCATTGGTATCCAGACAACCGACGGCCAAGGGTTCACGATAGAAGCCCGGCTGCTCCCTCAATCGGTGGGCCAGCGACTCCAGTTCGGCCGGACCGGCGACACCCCAGGTCACCTCGCGCAAGGTCGGGCCCGGCTCGATGGCCTCGGGCAAATGCGGGTCGGTGATGTCCGCCAGTACCACCGTGGCGCCGTTCAAGGTCTCATAGCGATAGCGGTCGTCGCTGGAGGGGAGTTCGCGCAACCCCCAGTCAAGCAGGAAACGGCGACATTCCTCCAGGTCGGTGACGCCGTAGGTGATTTGTTCGATGCCAAGCACGCTCATGATCTTTCCCCTTCAATCCGCCCAGGCCAGAGGCGCGGCATTCAGGCCCAGAAAAATGCTTTTCTGCTGTTGATAGCCGCGCATGTTCTCGCGTCCCTTTTCCAGACCCAGTCCGCTGTCTTTCCAGCCGCCGAAGGGCGTCGAGATGGAGAATTGCTTGTAGGTATTGATCCAGACGGTGCCGGCCTGCAAGGCGACGGCCAGCCGCCAGGCGCGTTGATAGTCGCGGCTCCAGATACCGGCGGCCAGGCCGAAGACGCTGTCATTGGCGATCGCCAGCAACTCGTTATCGTCCTCGAAGGGCAGAATCGCCAGCACCGGGCCAAAGACCTCCTGCCTGCACAGCGCGGACTGGTTGTCCAGACCGGCGAATACCGTAGGGGGATAAAAATAACCATGCGCGAGGCTCCCGCCTTGCGGTCGTTGCCCACCGCAAAGCAGCTCTCCCCCTTCTGCCAGTGCCTCGGCGACATGTTGCTCGACCGAGGCCCGGTGCGCCTCGCTGATCAAGGGCCCCAGCTGGGTGCGCTCATCGGCCGGGTCACCCATCCTCAACTGCCCTGCCCGCCGGATCAGCCGGCCCACGAAGTCCTGCCGGACGGACCGCTGGACCAGCAGGCGGGAACCGGCGATGCAGGACTGTCCGGACGAGCCGAAGATGCCGTACAGCACGCCGTTGACGGCATGATCCAGATCCGCATCTTCCAGTACGATGGTCGGGGATTTTCCGCCCAGTTCCAGCGAGGCCGGAATCAGCCGTTCAGCGGCAATCCGGGCGATGCCGCGGCCGACCTCGGTACCGCCGGTAAACGTCACCTTGCGGACCAGAGGATGTCTGACCAAGGCATCACCGATCAGCGATCCGCGGCCCGGAACGACCGATACCACCCCTGGCGGCACACCCGCCTGCTCGCACAGACGAGCCAGAGCCAGCGACACCAGCGGGGTCAGCTCGGCGGGTTTCAGTACCACGGCATTGCCGGCGGCCAACGCGGGGGCGAGCTTTTGCGCATCCGAAGCTACCGGCGCATTCCATGGGGTGATGGCCGCGACCACGCCCAGTGGCTGGTGCATGCTCAAGGTCAGAAACTCGCCGCGCGGAGCGGTCAGTGCCTCATCCGTCGACTCCAGACAGGCCGCAAAATAGCGGAAGGTGGCGGCGGCGCTGGCGACCAGTCCACGCGCCTCCCGAATGGGTTTGCCATTGTCGCGGCGCTGCAGTTGGGCCAGGGCCTCCTGATGGCTTTCGATCAGCTGCGCGATGTTCAACAGCACACGAGCCCGTTGATGCGGATACAGTCCGGCCCAGTCGGTCTGGCGCCAGGCCAGATCGGCGGCCTGAACCGCTTCGTCGACATCGGTGACGTCAGCCATCCGCCACTCGGCATTCACCGTGCCGTCTGCCGGATTGTGCGAGGCCGTGACCGGCCCATGTCCCGCCCGCCAATGACCGGCGATATACAGCTCCGTCGTGGGCAACAAACTGGAAGCGTGATACGACATGAGTGGCTCCTGGGCTGACTCAGACGATATAGGGCGCCTTGCGGTTGCGCAGCGCGCGCAAGGCGCTCAACGCGGCAAGCATCGATGTCCTGGGATTGTCGGGCAGGGTCCGGCCCTGCAACTGGAAATGGAACTCGCCGAATGCGCCTTGTGCATGGACAAGGTGCTGATTGCCGTCCAGCCGGGGATCGGCCGTAAGGCGGACCCGTGTCGCTTCGAAGCCCAGACCTGCCAAGGCAACGGTGGCCGTGACATTGGCATTTTTCGGATAGTCCCTGGCGGCCTCGCGTGCGCTGCCGTCGAAGAATGTGAAGGCCTGTTTCAATCCGGTCAGGTCACATCGCTGTTCGGCCGGTGTGCCGAGCCAGCTTCGCGGCGGTTTGCGACCCTCATACTGCACGGACTGCAGCTCCCCATAAAAACCGGCCGCCAAGACATCGATGGCACCCACGGCTCCGGCGAGGACCTCCAGCCGCCCACCGCCGTCTCGCGACGCCTCCAGCAAGGCTTCGAAGATCGCGGCATCGGCCAGGCCACCGGTTGAAATCACCCCGCAATCAACCCCCTTGCGCAGCAGCGGCAGCACATGATCCAGGAGAGCGGCATGCCCGGCGCATTCAAGGGCGTAGTCCGGCGGGCGGGCCAGCTCCGAGACGTGGCCCACGACCTCCACCGTCGGCCCCACCTGTTGTCGGATGTCGGGATGGGCTGCCGGCCGGGTGATGATCTGGGCGATCCGCACCGAGGCATCATCGCGCAAGGCGTCGAACAGGTGCCGCCCTACCGCACCGAAGCCGATCAAGGCCACCCGCGTGGCGAGGCGAGAGGATTTCGCGGTCTCATTCATCAGTCGGCTCCGATACAACCGCAGGCTTCACCGGGGGACCGGCAAAGGCGACGCTGAAATCGCCGATGCCGCACATATCCACCTCGATCAGCACCGGCCCCTTCTCGACCAGGGCTGCCTGGAACACCGCATCGGCCTGCTCGATGGCATCGATGCGATGCCAGGGCAGGCCAAGGCTGCGACAGAGCTGACCGAAGTCCGGCTGCTGCAGCTCGACATAGGCGTGCCGGCCACCATAGACTGCATCCTGGATATTCCTGATCACGCCATAGGCCTGATCGTTCATCAGCAGGATCACCACGTCGGCGCGCTCCTGCACGGCGGTGGCCAGCTCGCCGACATTGAGCATCAGCCCGCCGTCACCGACCAGACACCAGGTCCGCGCGGCCGTTCCGGCCAAGGCTGCTCCGATCGCCATCGGCATGCCCTGCCCGATGCCACCGCCCAGCGCATGCACGCCGGCCCGAGGCTGATGCAACGGAAGCAGACGATTGCCCCAGGTGCTGTTGGAGATGGTGACATCGCGCACCCAGTTGAAATCGCTCCCTGCGTGCCGCCGCAGGCTGGTCACCAGCCCGGCATAGGGACCCAGACCGGCCTGCACGCCGGCCTCGGCCTCGGCCCGCGCCGCCGCCAGTGCCGGCAGGAAGTCGGGATCGATACGCAGGCGGCCCTGCAAGGCATCGGCCAGCTGATGCAGCACAGCCGAGGCATCGCCCTGCAGGAACAAGGCATTGGGATAGCCGCGCTGATCGGCCAGCGGATTGGCATCAATACGGTACAAGGGCGTAGGCAGTGCCAGCCGATAGGTCAGGGTTTCGTTGCCGCGCAGGCGGGAACCCACCACCAGCAGGGCATCGCAAGTCTGGTAGAAGCGTTCGACGGCAGGGTGCACATTGAAGGCCCCCAACGACTGCGTATGATCTTCAGCGACCACGCCACGCCCCTGGACACTGGTCACCACGCCGAAGCCCAGCGCCAGCAAGCGGCCCACGGCTTCACCCGCCGCCCGCGATCCGCCACCCAGCCACAACAGCGGTCGACGGGCCTTGACCAGACGCTCGGCGAGCTGCAACACGCGGTCGTTGTCGACCGGCCATGTCCGGACCGGGGCGGGTGCGATATCCACCGGCCAGTCGATCTCAGTGGCCTGGATATCAATCGGAAGTTCCACCGAGACCGGGCCGGCCGGTGCAGTCAGGGCTACTCGCACAGCCTCGCGGACAACAGCCAGCGCCGTCGATGCCGAAGCCACCCGATAAGCGGCCTTGGAGACGGCCTGCAGCATCGCCAGCTGCGCAGGCGCTTCATGGATATAAGCCAGGTCACGGTCCAGAAAAGGGGTTTCGATCTGCCCGGTGAGATGCAGCAGCGGCGTCCCCGCCGTCAGCGCCTCGACCAAGGCCCCTGCCGCATTGCCTGCTGCAGTACCCGTGCTGGTGAAGACGACGCCGAGTCCGCCGCTGACGCGTGCATGGCCATCGGCCATGTTGACGGCACCCGCCTCGCCGCGCGCTCCCACATAGCGGATGCGGCCACGACGATGGATGGCATCCAGCATCGGCATATTGTGGATCGAGATGACGCCGAATACGGTATGGACCTGGCATTGCTCGATAAAGGCCGCGATCACCTCGGCGACCGTGGCGCGAACGGGGTTGGGGGCTGCGTCAGACATGGCGTGCAAGTCCTCCTGAGACATCGACGGTGCTTCCCGTTGTGTAGGACGACATGGACGTGGCAAGAAAATACAATGCCCTCGCCGCTTCGTCCGGATGGCCAAACCGCCCCCATGGAATGCCTTTCTGCAAGGCCAGCCCGTGACTCCACTCCGCCCAGTCCGGCTGTTCATGCTGTGCCCGGAAGCGGCGGCGCCACTGCCCGGATTCGACGATGCCGACCAGAATGGCATTGACCCGGATCCGGAAGGGCGCCAGTTCCGCGGCCAGGGACTTGATCAGGTTCAGGGTGCCTGCACGGGCGGACGATGTCGCCACCATATGCGGTTCCGGCTGGACCGCAAGCAGGGAACTCACGCAGGTGATCGAGGGACTCGAAGACTGTTTCAACCAGGGCAGGAATGCCCGGACCGGCCGGATGATGCTGAAATACTTCAGTTCCAGCTCCCGCCGCCAGGCCTCGTCAGAGGTATCAGAAAAGGTCGAGCTGCGCCCTTCCCCGGCATTGTTGATCAATATGTCGATCCGACCGTAACGGGCCGCCACGGCCTGCGCAAACTTCTCGACGGCCTCGCCATCCAGCACGTCACAACAGAAACCCAGCAGGTGCGCTCCCGGATGGCGTTGCCGCAATTCATCTTCGGCCGCCGCCAGGCGCTCCGGATCACGACCGCAGATCGCGACGGCGGCACCCGAAGCCAGAAAGAGTCCGGCCGTAGCCAGTCCGATACCTGCACTCCCCCCGGTGACCACCGCCACCTGACCTTGGGCGTAGGACTCAAGCTTCATCTCGCGCTCCTGCTCGTCAAGCTGCACATCCATGAAGAATCCCGGCATCGGAGGCCCTTTCCCGGGAGCATTGCGGCGCCTCTCCGCGCCTGGAACCGTCGATCGCCGCAGCGCCCCGTTCCGTTGCGGGTTCCGGCCCGCCTTTCTCAGCCCGCAGGAGATGATCGGGTGAAGCTCTGCCCCTCTTTCCCGAGTGCCTCCATTTGGTCGACAAGTCCGGCGCAAACCGCAGGCGCTTCCACCGGACTGGCATGGCCAGCCCCCGGAATCAGGCTCAATGCACAGCCCAGCGCATCCGCCAGTTCGGCACACCCGGCCAACGGGGTGATCCGGTCCTCGGTACCCACCGCGATATGCATCGGTCCCTGCCAGAACTTCAGATCCGCCACGATATCCCCCTGCCCCAGCACCTGCAGGGCCTGAGCGTAACCGGCAGGGTCCAGCCGGGCCATGTTCCACTCCACCCAGGCCCTGGCTTCCTCTGAAGCCTGCGCCGACAACAGCTGGGGTGCCCTTTCCGCCGCCATCGCCGCAGGCCCCTGGCGGCGCATCCGCTCCATGCGCTCAAACAGCCGACGCTGGCGTTCCTCGGCCGGTAACCGGGCATAGCCCTGCGCCGGAGAAATCAGCAACAACGAACTGAACCGCTGCGGATGCCTGGCCGCTGCGGCAGCGGCAATCAAGGCGCCCAGCGAATGGCCTACCAGCTGGCAACGGTCGATGCCTATCGCATCCAGCCAACAGATCAGCACCTTGGCATAGTCGGTTGCCTTCACGCGGGTCCGGGGCAAGGCGCCCGAACCCGCATATCCCGGCTGGTTCCAGGCCAGCATCCGGCGTGACGATCCGACGGCGAGGATCAGCGGAAGCCACGATGCCGCGCCCGATCCGATGCCGTGCAGCAGAACCAGCGGCAATCCATCCAATGCATCGCCTGCCACCTGCAGGTAGCGGATGCCTGCCGCTTCTGCTTGTGGCAGGCCTGCCAGCCGTTCGTGAAGGCGGCTGGCGGCTGCTCCGCTGAACCCGTGTCCTTCTGCTTCAGTGCTCATCTCACTGCCGTTTGATGCGAGACAGCGGCGAGTCCGGCGGATAGGTCGGCGTGACGGGTCGTGGCGAGCCCAGCATGACGCACATCAAGGCGTCTTCTTCGCCGATATTGGTTTCGGAACGGTAGACGCCGGGCGGTACCGAAATCAGATCCCGTTCGCCCAGCTCCGCTTCCCAGCGCTCGCCATCGCGTTCGCAGACCACCTGCATCTTGCCGCGCAAGACGAAAAAGATTTCCTCGACATCGACATGGATGTGACTGGGCCCGATATGCCCGGCCGGTACCACCATGGTGGAGAAGGTGAAGGCGCCGGCGGGAACCGTATTGCTGTCGCTGGCCACTCCGGTACCACCGGTGCCCACATAGCGCATCTGGGCCCTTCGATACCGTGGGTCGTAATCCGCCTGAAATTTCAGGGCGTCCCAGTCGTACCTGCGTGTCTGCAGTCGAGCCACCCGCCCGGCCAGCCAATCGGCAAAGCTGCTGTCTTCGGGCTGCTGCCAGGATGCGCGTTCCTTTTCGACGGTGACCATGATGCACTCCTCTTGGTGGGCAATTCACGGATCGGCTGCCTGCGGCCCGTCGCGATCACGGCACCGGCCATGTTCGCCCAGTCGTCGCGGTCGCCTGCCACACCCTGCAGGCGCGGCATGAAGGCCTTGCCGATAAAGTCCCTGCCCATGCAATCCTGGCTCCTTGGCTGGGACCTGCCGGCGCTCATTGCAACGGAATGGATGATGGACTTGTCGCCTGAGCCGGCCCGCTGGTGCGGACGATGCTTTCCACCAGGGCCACGCCTGTGAAGCTGCTGATGCATTCATCCATGCCGTGCAATTGTTTTATATATGAAACGGTGTTCCTTGAGCAAATTATAGCCACTATCCGAGAAAGGAAACAACAGGCCGTGCGGACAGTCCGCGCTTCGAGCAGGCATTGTCGAGACCGAGGGCATCGCCCCGCTGCGTCGGCGTTCGAGAGTTGTCTGAATCTGGCGACCGGTATGCATGGGGCCGCCCGCCACCGTTCATCCGTCTCTGGCCGCAGCCATGGGATGCCCTGGGGAAGCGGTTTGCCACTGCCCGGGCTCCAAGAGATGGTGCCCGAGGCGCGCTGCGGCGCCGGGCTCAGTCGATGGCCGGTCCGGTCCGGAGCGGCTCGCTCAAGCCATACAGCGCCCGTATGGCGGCATCATCCAGCAAGTCCTGGCTGGGACCGTATCCGACCACGGCACCGGCCCGCAGCATCAGCGCCTGATCGAATACCTCTCGGGCACGATAAGGATCGTGACTGCTGGCGACAATCGCATAGCCCTGCCGGCTCAATAGCTGCAGCAGGGTGTAGAGCCGCTGCTGCTGTCCGAAATCCAGGCCTGTGGTCGGCTCATCCAGCAACAGAATCCGGCAGCCCTGAGCCATGGCGCGAGCCAGCAGCACGCTCTGTCGCTCGCCGCCGGACAGTTCGGTATAGGCGCGCCTGGCCAGATGGGCAATGCCGAGCTGCTCCAGTGCGGATGCCACCGCATCGCGATCCGTCTGGCGGGGTGATCGCCACAGACCGTGCTGGACCGAACGGCCCATGGCCACGACATCAACCACCGGATAGGGAAAGACCGCCACATGAGCTTGCGGTACATAGCCGACCTCGGCGGCCATCGCCATCCGGCTCCAGTGGCCGAGGTCCCGCCCGTGCAGCCGGATATGCCCGGTCGCAGGACGGGCCAGCCCCATCATCAGCCGCAGCAAACTGGACTTGCCGGCGCCGTTGGGCCCCAGCAGACCGACCAGATCGCCTGCCTCCAGTGCAAGGCTGACCTGATCCAGCACCGGCCGCCCACCCAAGGCATAGCTGATCGCATCGACTTCAAGCAGGCTCACCACAGATACCGCCGAATGATATGCAATACAGCCAGCAGACTCAGGGCACCAGCCAGTTCTGTCATGATGCCGACCGGAATCTCGGTGCTGCTGAGGCTGCGCGACAAGGTATCGGCCAGCACCAGAAAACTGGCGCCCAACAAGGCCGCCACCGGCATCATCCGCCGATGCTGAGGCCCGACCAGCAAACGGGTGACATGCGGCACGATCAGGCCCAGCCAACCGATGATGCCGGCGGCGGCCACTGTCATCGCCGCGATCAGGGTGGCCGTCGCGATCACCAGATAGCGCAGTCGCACCGCCGGAATGCCCAGGGCATTGGCCTCGTCATCACCTAGGGTCAACAGGTCAAGCAATCGTGCCATCGCCAACAGGAGCAGGCAGCCCGGCACCAGCACCAAGGCCAGCGGCAGCAGGCCCGGCATGCTCAGGCGATCCAGGCTGCCCAGCAGCCAGAACACGATGTCGGACAATTGCTGGTCGGGGTCGGCGACGAATTTCAGAATCGACAACAAGGCGGTGAACAAGGCGTTGCTGATCAGTCCGCCAAAAATCAGGGTCATCGGGCTGCCGCCGCCCAGCCGGTGAGCGATGCCCACGCCCACCGCCGAGGCCAGCAGCCCTCCCGCAAAAGCTGTGCCCTGAATGGCAAGGGCCGGAAGCCCCAGCACGATGGCCAGCGCGGCACCGAAGCCGGCCCCGCTGAGCACGCCCAGCAGCCCGGGTGATACCAGCGGATTGCGAAAAGCCGACTGATAGGTAGCGCCAGCCAGAGCAAGGGCCGCCCCCATCATGCTGGCACCCAGCAACCGCGGCAATCGGGATTCGTAGATCAGCGCATGCATGGTCTGCAGCTGAGCGCCGGTCAGATCACTGCGGCCTCCGGCCAGATGCCAGACATAGCCGGCCAAGGCAGACAAGTCCAGCGGATAGCGGCCGGCGCAGAGGGCGATCAGGCAGCTGCCCAGCCAGATCCCCCCGGCCAGTGCCAGCCAGCCACCGGCAGACAAGGAAACGGCTCTCACGATGCCGGAGGCAGTCCCTGCAGCATCCGCCGGATATCGGCCTCGCTCAGGTCATGCTGAAAATAGTCGGCGTAGAAGCGATGTGCGACGGCCGGCATGTCCAGATCCCGGAATCGCTCCGGATGCAAGGTCTTGGCCGCCCACTGCAATTGCAGCAGGAATTCGCTGCCATATCGGTCCCAGGGAAAGATCCCCAGCGGATCACGATAGACCCGGCCCTGGCGAACCGCCGGCAGTGACCGCCACCAGGCATTGGCCGCCACCTGGTCGATCTTGGCCGCCGAGGCACCGACAATGATGATGTCGGGCTGCCAGGCCAGGACCTGTTCGAAATCGACGGGCTGTTTGCTGCCCTTCACACTGGCCGCGGCATTGCGACCGCCGGCAAGATGTATCCACTGGTCGATCAGGCTGCCGCCGCCATCGACGCGCAAGGGCACCAGGGATTCGATATGCAATACGCGAGGACGCTGCGCCTCGGTCAGATCGCCCAGTCGCTGCTTCAAGCCGGCCATCACCTGCAGCAACTCTTGATTGTAACGCCGGGCAACCGCCTGCGCCGCCGTCGAACCGAGAGCATCGGCCGTCAGACTGACGGCGTGCATCAGACCATCGGCATTCTGGAATTCCATGGCCAGCGTGGGAATGCCCAGACGACGGTACGGCAAGGCCGAGCGTGGCGAAGAAACGAACGCAAGATCGATGCCTTCGGCAAGCAAGGCCTCGGGATTGGCCTGGCCGCGGATCTGGGTGGCCTGATGCAGGACCGGCGCCAGCTTGAACATCCATGGCGTGGTCTCGGGCCGGTCCACGGTCATCCTGATGCATCCGGCACCACCCAGCATCACCAGCAGCTCGTTGTGGGCAAACCACAGATCGGCAATCCGTGCCGGATGCGCCGGCAATGCCACCGTCTCGCCGGCCAGATCCTGCACGGTCCGCTCTGCCGCGGACGCCAGTCCGGTCCAGCCCAGCACCAGGATCAGCAGGCATGGCCCAAGCCGGCGCAGGGCGGAAAGCCGGATTCGATCAAGGCAAGACCTCCCGACCGGGGTCGAAGGCCATTTAGGCGGGCGGACTGTCGAACTCGGGGGTATCAAGAAATCGATGCTCATGGGAATAGATCAGACAACGGCCAGGACGGGCAAAACCGATCAGTGTCAGGCCGCAACTGTCAGCCAGCCGGACCGCCAGTGCCGTCGGCGCCGAGATGGCGGCCATGATGGCAATGCCGGCCGTTGCCGCCTTGGTCACCATTTCATAGCTGGCCCGGCTGGTCACTACCAGAAAGCCCTCGTCCATCGACAGCCCTTGTCGCCACAGCGAACCCAGCAGTTTGTCCAGCGCATTATGGCGGCCAATATCTTCGCGTACCAGTCGCAGTTCGCCCTGTATCGAAAACCAGGCGGCGGCATGCAGGGAGCCGGTCAGCTGACCGGCGGGCTGAGCATCATGCAGCACGGCCAAGGCCCGATCCAGGGCGGCATGCGTCATGACCGGGCCGGATTCGATCATGGCCGGCTGGCGCACCACATCCTCCAACGTGCGCGAGCCGCAGAGGCCGCAACCGCTGCGGCCAGGCAGCAATCGTTCCGCAAATGCCATCGCCGTCTGACCGACCAGCCGGATATCGAGCTGGATGCCTTCCAGCCGGTGCTGGACCGTGATCGCCTGGATCGCCGCCAGATCTTCGATGCCAGCTTCGGTGCGGGCAAAACCGCAGGCGAAATCCTCCAGATCGGCAGGACTGGCCATCATGACCGCAAAAGCCTGTCCGTCGAAACTGATTTCCACGGGCACCTCGGCGCTTACCCAGTCCCGGGCCCTGCCGCTGTGGCTCCCCCCGGCACGGACCACCTCCAAGCGGGCCGCCAAGGCCTCCGGGCAATCGGCTTCCACAGGCACCACCGCCCCTCAGGCCGCGGCTGGGCGAAGCGCCACGGGGATCGACTTGTAGGCCGGTGTTCCCGATTGCGGATCGTGCGCAGCCAGGGGCAGCAGGCCGTTGCCCTCAGGGTAATACATGGCGACTGATCCGCGAGGAATATCGTAAGCGACAGCGGTATACCGCCTCACCATCGGCGGATCGGACAAGCCGGGCACGGCCAGCGACGTGATATCGACCAGATCGCCGTGCGCCAGGCCGCGGGCACTCAAGTCATCGGCATTGACGAATACGATATCCCGCCGGCCGGCAATACCGCGATAACGGTCGTTGAGGCCGTAGATGGTGGTGTTGTACTGGTCGTGCGAACGGATCGTCGCCATCGTCAGAGCATCGGCCGGCAATCCGGGATCCTCGTCCAGACCGGGCGCCAGCAGGAAATGCGCGCGTGCCCCCGGCCCGCCCCAATCGCGTTCCGACGCACCGACATAGAGCCGGAAGCCGCGGGGCTTGCGCACTCGCTCGTTGAAATCCCTGAACGCGGGGAAAACCGATTCGATGCCATCCCGGATCAGATCATAATTGTCGACCATCCCCTGCCAGTCGATAGTGCTTTCCGGCAAGGCGGCCTGGGCGATACCTCCGATGATGGCCACTTCCGATCGCAGCTGCAGAGAGGCCGGCTGCAACCCGCCCTGGGAGGCATGCACCATCGACATCGAGTCCTCCACCGTCACCGACTGCGGACCACTGGCCTGCATGTCGAGTTCGGTACGACCCAGACAGGGCAGAATGAAACTCTGCCCTGCGGTAATCAGATGAGAGCGATTGAGCTTGGTGGCGATATGGACCGCCAGATCGAGTTTGCGCATCGCGGCAAAGGTGAGATCGGGATCTGGCATGGCCACTGCCAGATTGCCGCCCAGGCAGATCAGTGCTCTGGAACGGCCTTCGTTGATCGCCTTCACTGCCGCCACTGCATCATGACCGTGCTTTGCCGGAGGCGTGAAGCCGTAGGTACGCCGAATCCCCTCGATCAGTGCCGCATCGGGCTTTTCGGTGATCCCCACCGTCCGGTCACCCTGGACGTTGGAATGTCCGCGAATCGGCGCGATGCCTGCGCCCTGGCGCCCGATATTGCCGCGCAACAGCAGCAGATTGGCCATCTGCTGCACGTTCTCTGTGCCGTGGCGATGCTGGGTCATCCCCATGCCATAGCAGATGATGACACGCTCGGCACGCGCATAGACTTTCGCCGCCGCCTCGATATCGGCACGGCTCAGGCCGGAACGGCTGACAATGTCGTCCCAGCGGGTGTCCCGCAGATCATCAAGCAGGGCCTGTACGCCATCGGTATGTTCAGCAATGAACTCGCGATCCAGCAGCCCGTTGCCACCCTGCTCAAGGTCGACTGCATCAGCCTCGACCAGCCACTTCATCATCCCCTTCAGCACGGCCAGATCGCCGCCGATCCTGACCTGGTAATAGCTTTTGGCGATCTCGGTGGCATCGCCTGTCAGCATCTCCTTCGGACTCTGCGGCGACAGGAATCGCTCCAGTCCGCGCTCGCGCAGGGGATTGAAAGCAATGATCGGCACCCCGCGCCTCGAGACCTCGCGCAGCGTCGCCAGCATGCGCGGGTGGTTGGTGCCCGGGTTGTGACCGAAGCTGAACAAGGCATCACAGTGATCGAAATCAGCCAGTGTCACCGTACCCTTGCCCACGCCGATCGAGGCCGGCAGGCCGACACTGGTCGCCTCATGACACATGTTGGAGCAGTCGGGAAAATTGTTGGTACCGTAGGCGCGGACAAACAACTGGTACAGAAAGGCCGCCTCATTGGATGCCCGGCCCGAGGTATAGAACTCGGCCGCATCGGCTTCGGGCAAGTTTCGCAGGGCCGCACCGATCTGGCCGAAAGCTTCGTCCCAGGGCACCGGCTGGAACGTGTCGCTGGCCGCGTCATAGCGCATCGGATCGGTCAGCCTGCCCTCGCCTTCCAGCGCGAAATCCGACCAGTTCCAGAGTTCGCTGACTGTATGTTCGGCGAAGAAGGCCGGTGTCACCCGCTTCGCGGTGGCCTCCCAGGCCACCGCCTTGGCGCCGTTCTCGCAGAATTCAAAAGTCGAATGGTGATCGGGATCCGGCCAGGCACAACCTGGACAGTCGAAGCCGTTGGGCTGGTTGACCTTGCGCAGGGCCGCGCCTTCGCGACCGACCGCCATCTGTTCCTTGACGGCACGTGCCACCGCACCCAGCGCCCCCCAGCCACCGGCGGGGCCGTCATAGGGCTTGACGCCGGGAACCGATCCGGCGGTTTCGGAAGTGGATGTCTTCTCGCTCACTGGCCGTGCCCTCGCTCCGATGGTGGACGATATGCTACGCCACTTTCAAAGCCTCCTGAACCTGCCAGCCCCTCCACCCCGTTCAGACCCGCCGCTTGTCATGCAGGTCGACATCCACGATCAACTCGAACGTCTTCGCGCGATCACCGTCCGCGCTCTCAAGCTCGAACTTCAGGCCATCACGGCATGGCAGACGCCCGGCCAGTTCCAGCAGGCTGGCACGTGGCAGGCCGATCCGCCAGTGAGCGCTGTCACCATCCAGCCTGGCCTCGGTCTGGTCCAGAACCCTTGCCGAAACGATCACCGAGAAGCAGTCCAGAAAACGGGTCTCTGTCTGCAGGCAGGCACTCTCCAGCAATTCGTCAAATTCCGCAGGGCTCAGTCGCAGCCGCAAGCGCTGCTGATCCAGTTGGTATCTCATCCGGTCTCGCTCCGATGCCGCTCCAGCGGAATGTCCAGCATATCCGGGAGGGTGCCATAGACTTCAAGTCGTGTCTCGCCACGCCATGTCGGGGCATGTGGCGGAACCACCGCCCAGGCGTTTGTGCGGCGCACCCCTTGCAACGCCAGCGGATCATCACTGCGCGGAATCTGTACCCACAGCGTTCCGTCGGCGTGCTGGTACAGTCGGGCACGACGAAAACCCGGCAATCGGCTCCCGGCCGGCCACAACGGTGGCGCCAGCCGGGCCAGGACAGGCCTCTCCGCGGCCCGTCCCTGCATTCTGGCCAGTGTCGGCATCAGAAAGAAACGGCAAGCCGCAGCCATGGCTGCGGGCTCCGCCGAAATGCCGAAGAACAAGCTGCCCCCGGGAAACTGCGCACAGATCAGGGACGAACCCGGAGTGACGGCCACCTTGGAAAACAGGATGCGGGCGTCAAGGGCGCGCAGACTGGACATCATTTGTTCATCACGCGGAGCCGCCTCTCCACGTGTGCAGATGATCACGTCCAACGAAAGATCACGGACCTGTTGCAGCATGGCCTGAAAATAGTCGCCACACTGCCCCAGCGGCTGATTCATTCGCACTTCGGCCCCGACCGTGCGTGCCATCATCTCCAGGTAGGAGCCATTGACATCGCGGCCGGAGTTGCCTGGGCAGTAGCCCTCCAGTCCGCCGTGCCGGTCGTGCCCCGTGCTGAAAATGGCCACCTGAGGCCTGCTGACCACTCTCAGTCGCTCGGCCCCCACCGTGCCGGCCAGCAGAATGCGCGGACCATCCAGCACTTCTCCGGCCGGCAATATCTCGGTCCCGGTATCAGCCTCGGCCCCTTGCCGGTGCACATGGTCGCCGCGGTGCAGTGGAGCTTTCAGCCTCAAACGCAAATTGCCATCGGCGTCCGGTGGCAATCGCTGGCCCTGCTCCAGGGGCAGCACCGCATCCATGCCGTCGGACATCGGCGCATTCGTGTGGATACGTCGAGCCCAGCCAAGCTGGGCAGGGTCATGTCCGCGTGACAGCCTGCGTATCGATACCAAGGGCAGCTCGCTGCCCGCGGGCAACGACTTCGATCCGCAATGCAGGGCATAGCCATCCACGGCGGCCTGATCGACAGGCGGTATCGGGCAACGACTGACCACTGCTTCGGCCAGGGTCCGGCCTTGGGCGACTTCCAGCGGAATGGATTCCACGGACAGCCGTCCCGTATGCTGAAGCACCTCAGCCATGGCTTCGGCGTAACTGATCATTCCATGAAATCCAGACGTCCCGAGAATCGTGCGCTATTGCAATCGGCTCAGGATAGCAGCGGATTCGTCCGGCGTATTGGCATTGACCAGACGTTCCGGTTCAGCTGCCTGCAACAGCCTGATCCGCAACTGTTCGGCGATATGCCGCAACCCGTTTCTCGATGTTGTCGCCTCGCGTTGCAGGCAGACCTTGCTGGCTGGGCGCCACAGCGAGCACATCGGCTCGATCCTGCCATCTGCTGCTGCATAAGCGATCACCGCGGCTTGCTGATCCACCTTTGCCGCCAACAGCAGTGCTTGCAGCGTCGAGCGATCCATCAAGGGCATGTCGCAGGCCAGCAGCAGCCAGCTGGCTTCCGGGTGCCTCCGCTGGGCAGCCAGCAATCCAGCGGCAGGTCCTGCCACACCCGCGATATCTAGCAGGCAGGGCAATGTGGACCGATGGTCTTCCGCAAGCTGATCTTCACGAATGGCGACATAACAGGCCGTGGTCAGAGACTGCAGCAGATCAAAAGCATGGTGCAGCTGGTCACGGCCATGATAAATCATGCCTGCCTTGTCCCTGCCCATTCGCCGACTGTATCCACCGGCAAGCAACAGACCTGCCACACGCTCCGTTGTCTCGGCGGCATCGTCAGGACGGCGCAAGCTTGCAGTCATCGGTTTCAGCCCCCGATGTAATGCATTTCAATTTTCCGGGTCGGGCCGGCCGACTCCTGCAACTGCAGGCCGCGGACTTCGCTGTAGCGATCACCACGATTGCGCCAGCGTCCACCGATCAGCTGCAGCAGCTCCAGATCACTGGCCTGCTGGCGTATCGGCTGGCGCAGATCCATGCCGGTCTGGGCAAACAGGCAGGTATAGAGCTTGCCGTCGGAAGACAGCCGCGCCCGTGTGCAGCCGCCGCAGAATGGCGCGCTCACCGATGAAATGAAACCGATTTCGCCGGCGCCGTCCTGATAGCGCCAGCGCGTGGCCACCGCACTGCGATCCATCGACTCCACCGCCTGCAGTGGCCAGCGGCCATCAATGCGCCGGACCAGTTCGGCCGACGGTACCACGCCGGATGCCTGCCATGCATTGCGGTTGCCGACGTCCATGAATTCGATGAATCGGACCACATGGCCGCTGCCACGGAAATGCTCGGCCATGGCCAGCACATCCGCCTCGTTGACGCCTCGCTGCACCACCATATTGATCTTGATGCCACCGCCGAAATCCGCTGCCTCTGCGGCCGAAATACCGGCCAGCACGTCTTTCACGTCTCCTTTTCCGCCGCTCATGCGCGCGAAAACCGTTGGATCAAGGCTGTCCAGGCTGATCGTGACGCGATCCAGTCCGGCTTGCTTCAGACGCTCGGCCTGGCGTGGCAACAGAACCCCATTGGTGGTCAGGGCGATATCGGCAATCCCGGGAATGGAGCGCAACTGACCGATCAGCTCGGCGAGATCAGGCCGCAGCAGAGGCTCGCCGCCGGTGATCCGCAGCTTGCGAACACCCAGCTTGGCCGCCAACCGCGCAATCCTGTAGATCTCGGCATAGCTCAGACGCTCGTCGTTTCCCAGAAACCGGAAATGCTCGCCATATTTCGACTCAGGCATGCAATACGGGCAGCGGAAATTGCAGCGGTCCATGACGGATATCCGCAGGTCACGCAACGGTCTTCCCAGCGTGTCGAGCAAGGTTGCGGCGTCGGCGTCGGTCGCCAAAGGCTTCATGCTGTTCTCCTGCACCCATGCAGCGTTTCTGCGCGGTACCGGCCGGATACTGACCGATGGATCAGCCGGCGGCGCTGATGGAATCCGTGTCGATGCCGGCGATTCAGGCATCGCCTCTCATACCAGGCGAGGCAGGACCTCACCGACATCCCCACATTGGGCACGATGCAACAAAGCCTGGTCGGCCAGCACCAATGCCAGCATCGCCTCGGCGATCGGAGTGGCGCGGATGCCTACACATGGATCATGCCGGCCTTTGGTCACTACTTCCACCGGCCGGCCCTGCAAGTCGATACTGTCGCCCGGAATCAGAATGCTGGAAGTTGGCTTCAAGGTCATATGCGCCACCACCGGCTGGCCGCTGCTGATGCCGCCAAGAATGCCGCCGGCATGATTGGATGCAAAGCCATCCACACCCATGCTGTCGCGGTGCGCACTGCCCAGCTGGGCGGCCGCCTCGATACCATCACCGATTTCCACGGCCTTGACCGCATTGATCGACATCAGGGCCGAAGCGATGCCGCTGGACAATTTGTCATAGATCGGTGCGCCCCAGCCGGGCGGCACGCCCTCGGCTACCACGGTGACCTTGGCGCCGACTGAATCACCGGACTTGCGCAAGGCATCCATATAGGCTTCCAGCATCGGCACCTGATCGGCATCCGGCCAGAAAAAGGGATTGGTTTCAACCACGTCCCAATCCATGGCCTCAGGTCGGTGCGGGCCCAACTGGCTCAGACAGCCGCGAATCCGAATGCCGTAGCGCGCAGCCAGCCACTTCTTGGCAATGACCCCGGCCGCGACCCGCATCGTGGTTTCGCGCGCCGAAGAACGTCCACCGCCACGGGGATCGCGAATGCCATACTTTTGCCAATAGGTGTAATCGGCGTGACCGGGACGAAAGGTTTCCAGCAGATTGCCGTAGTCCTTGCTGCGCTGGTCGGTATTGCGGATCAGCAGACCGATGGGCGTACCGGTGGTACGGCCCTCGTAGACGCCGGACAGGATCTCGATGGCATCGGTTTCGCGCCGTTGAGACGTATGGCGGCTGCGGCCTGTCGCACGTCGCCCAAGGTCCATGGCGAAGTCATCCGTGTCCAGTTCCAGGCCTGGCGGACAGCCATCCACGACGCAGCCGATGGCCGGACCGTGGCTCTCGCCGAAGGTGGTCAGGGTAAAGAGCTTGCCAAAACTGTTGCTGGACACGGATACGCCTTCCTGAGGTCTGCCGTTCGAGTCGAGTGTAATCGGGGCGCGGTGAACTGAGCCCTTTTCAGGCGGCCCGAGCCTGGGCCGCGGCGTGGATCGCGCCGGCATGTTCGATCAGATCGCGCCGTTCCAGCGCGAAAATACCCATCAGCCCGACCTTGAATTCGATCCAGACAAACGGCACCGAAGGCAGCAAGGCGGTCAGGGCATGCTCGCTCTCGCCCACCTCGACGATCAGCAGGCCCTCCTCCGTCAGGTGATCGGCGGCCCGATCCAGGATTTCCAGACAGATATCCAGCCCGTCCTGCCCCGAGGTCAGCCCCAGCTTGGGTTCGTGGGCATATTCGCCAGGCAGCGCGGCATATTCGTCCTCGGTGACATAAGGCGGATTCGACACGATCAGATCGTAGCGCTGCCCTTCGATGCCGGCGAAAAGATCGGACTTGACCGCATGGACGCGCCCTTCCAGATGCTGGAAGGCGATGTTTTCGCGTGCCAGTGACAAGGCGTCGTCGCTGACGTCGACCAGGTCCACGGTCCACGAGGGATTGTATTCGGCCATCGCGATGCCGATGCAGCCCGAGCCCGTGCACAGATCAAGGGCTCGGGTGATTTCGCGCTCATCCAGCCAAGGCGAGAAACCGTTTTCGATCAGCTCGGCAATCGGCGAGCGCGGCACCAGTGCACGATGATCGCTTTTGAACTTCAGACCGGCAAACCAGGTTTCACCGACCAGATACGAGACCGGCACCCGCTCGCTGATCCGGCGCTCGATCAAGGCAAGGATCGCGCTGCGCTCCGCCAGGGTCAGCCGCCCGGCACCGTAGGCCGGCGGCAGATCCGGAGGCAGATGCAGACTGGACAAGACCAGATGGGTGGCTTCATCGATCGGGTTGTCGTGACTGTGCCCGAAAGTCAGGCCGGCGGCCGAAAAACGGCTGGCGGCATAGCGGATGAAATCGATGATGGAAGCAAGTTCGGCAGTCACGGGCGGGCATCGTTGAACGAAGAGGACCGCAGAGTATACCTGCTCTGCCCGGCCACGGAGTGCCGCGCATCCCGGGCCTGCCGCCGCAGCCCGCGCTGAAAGGATGACCGCAGGCTGTCGAGGACGCCATCGCGAAGACGACGACGGCTATACTTGCGGCCATGAAACCCAAGATTCTCCTGCAATATCTGCTGCCGCACCGGGCGCTGTCCCGACTGGTGTACTGGGCCACCCGCTGGACCTGGACGCCGTGGAAAAACCTGCTGATCGGCCAGATCGTCAAGCGCTATCAGGTCAACATGGCTGAGGCTGCCCAGCCCGACCCCTATGCCTATCCACATTTCAATGCGTTTTTTTCACGCCGTCTGCGCGCGGACGCCCGCCGCGCAGACGCCTCGCCCGATGCCATTCTCTGCCCCGCCGACGGCAAGATCAGCCAATCGGGACGGATCAGCGATGGACGGATCTTCCAGGCCAAGGGCCAGAGCTATACCGCAGCCGAGCTGCTGGGTGACGAGGCCGCGGCCCAGCCGTATCGCAACGGCCATTTCGTGACGGTCTACTTGTCACCGCGTGATTATCATCGGGTGCACATGCCATGGACCGGCACCCTGCGCGAAACCGTGCATGTGCCGGGCCGGATCTTCAGTGTCGCCCCGTTCGCGGTCGAGGCCATTCCACGCCTGTTCGCCCGCAATGAGCGACTGGTCTGCCATTTTGACAGCCCGCAAGGGCCCTTCGTGGCAGTGATGGTCGGCGCAGTACTGGTTTCCAGTGTCGCCACCGTCTGGGACGGGCTGGTGATTCCCCCCTATGCCTCCTCCATCCAGCACAAGGCGCAGACCGAGCGCGGCATCACCCTGGAACGGTTCATGGAAATGGCCCGTTTCAACATGGGCTCGACCGTGATTCTGTTGCTGCCCGAAAAGGGGGTCAGCCTGGATCGGATGGAGTCGCAGCAACCTGTGCAAATGGGCCAGCGCCTGGGTCGCTGGCAAGCGCAGGATTGAACGCAGCGCCATCGGTAGAAGACATCGAGCATGTGCGAAGTCTGTCAGGCTTCGCCGCCTGCCGGCGCAACATCGTCTGCAGAAGCGGGGCTTCGCGGATAGGGAGCTCGGCCTGCTCCACCTGATCAGGGCAGGTCGATGCCGGCTTTGCTGCAGCCTTCAGCGACGGGCACAGAAACGACGCTGGGGGCTCCCTCGCTCAACGGCAACTTGGGAGCTGGACGGTGCTGCCCACCGCAAGTGCCTGTTCGTGAAGATGGTTCAGCTCGGCCACTTCCTTGATGCTGGAACAACCGTGATGATTGACGATGCTGGTCAGGGTCTCGCCGCGTCGCACCCGGTGCTTGATCATGCGTCGATTGACCGGCGATGTCGAAACCTTGGTCGGAGCGGCGGGAACCGTCGCATCGTGCAGGTCCTTGGCCAGGATAGGCCAGGGGCCTTCCACGCAGCGCGCACCATAGGCACGCTCCAGCGCCTTGGGCACGACCAGGGTGGTTCCGGTCGGCAGCTCCGCCTGCGGATCCACCCGCTCGTTGAGATTGCGCAAGGTACGGAACCAGCCGTCATAGTGGTTCAAGGCCGTGCCCAGGCAGACCGTCAGCTCGGTCAGCGAGGCCTGGCGTTTCAGCACCACCTGTCCGGGTGTACCGTTGACGTGCGGAAAACGAAGGTTGTAGCTGTCCGGATGCATGAACAGCCATGCTGCGGCGAGCACCGCTGGCACATATTCGCGGGTTTCCTGGGACATCTGGCTGTAGACCGCAGGGTTGTAGAAACTCACCGAGGTGTCGCTGCCTACGATGCGCTGCATCCGCCCCTCTCCGCCATTGTAGGCGCCGATGGCCAATTCCAGATTGTTGTTGAACTGTTCCAGTTGCTCGTTGATGTAATCGGCATTGGCTTTCGCCGCGAGAGCCGGATCAAACCGCAGATCAAAGCTGCCGTCCCCCGTCAGGCCCAGCCGCATGGCCGTGCCGTACATGAACTGCAAGGGCCCGGCTGCACCGGAGCGCGACACGGCATGCACCTTGCCACCGGATTCCTTCGCCATGAAACCGAACAGCAGTGCTTCCGGCAGTCCGGCATGCTGGTAGGCCGGCCACATTTCATGGCGAAGGTATTGATAATTGACCCAGGCATCCATCAGATTCGGGCGCCACTGGGTCAGCCACATTTCCAGCGCCGCCTTGACCGGACCATTCATCGCGATCAGCTGGGACAGGGGCTGTCCACGCAGCAAGACGACGCTGCGCTGGATCTGGGGAATCGCCTGGCTGACCGGCGAGACCTCGCTGCCGGTACCGGCATGGTCAGGCTGGTCATCGCCATAGGTATCGACATCGTCGCTGCTGAAAAAACTGCCGTCTTTCAGTCGCAGCATCCTGTCATAGGCCGACAGAAAACGCTGCGGATCGCATCCCGGCGTCAGACTGCAGCGGGCCGAACCGTCCTTGATCTGGTCCAGCGCCATCTGAAGGGTCCGGTTCGACTGCTCGCCACGGCCCTCCCTGGCCTGCTGCAAGGCCTGCTCGTAACGCCTGGCGGCATCGTCCAGGCTGGTATAAAGCGGATTGACGCCCCCTGCCGAGCCTTTGGACGGCGCAGTGCTCGCGCAGGCCGACATCAACGCGGCCATCATGGCCACTCCTGCAAAGCGAATTCCATGATGCACGTAAGTCACGAAGACGATCCGGGAAGATATGATATTTCGCATACGATAGTGCGCGTAACCTCATGAATCAACGGGAAGTTACCCATCACCCCACAGCCTGAACAGAGCAATAACAGGCGCTTTGTGAAAGCATCCCACGAACCAACTCTGGTCCCGTCGCGCGCTTGACGCCACGGAGCATGACGCACGGCGAGCACGGCGCTTGCACCCTGGAGGGCTTCGCTGGACAAGGGGCCGCCACCACGGGCATGGGCGGATCTGCTGATCCACGATATCCTGAGCCGTGACGGAAGCACCGGGCAGACAGCCATCGTCGCTTTCGGTCAGGAACAAGACCAGCTCGCTACAGGTCCACTATCTATCAAGGAAAAGATCATGAAAGTCGTCAGACGCATCGCGTGGATTGCCTTGTTTGCCGTGATCGCCGCGGCAGCACTCGGCTTGAACTATGTTCTGCCACATCATGCCGTGGTGCATGTCACCGGTACCGAGGTCAAGCGGGTCGACAAGGATGGCATCGTCAGTGCCGAGAATCCGGCCGACGGTCCGACGCGCGATGTGTATTTCGTCAACGCCATCACACCGGATGGCAAGCGGACCCGCGTATTCACCAACGAGGACACCCGCTTCGGCTTTCCCTGGTATTTCAAATTCGATGCAGCCGACCAGCAGGCACGCGCCCAGAGTCTGGCCCAGAATCCCGAACAGTTGGCCGTGGTCACCTATTACGGCTGGCGCCTGCGGATGTTCGATACCTTCCCCAATGCGGTATCGCTGACGCCGACCGACAGCCCGACTGCGCCTTTCCCCTGGTTCAATACCGCCCTGCTGGTGATCGTGCTGATCCTTGCCGGCTATCTGGCACTGCGGATCAATCGCTGGCGCAAGCGACGTACGGCCAGCCGGCAGGCTCGTCCGTCATGAGCCGCTGGCGACCGCCGCAACCGGGTTCATCGGCCATCATCACCCGCGAGGGCTTTGACCGGCTCAAGCAGGAACTCGACGCGCTGTGGAGCCAGCAGCGGCCCGAAGTGGTACGTGCCTTGGCGGCCGCCGCTGCCGAAGGTGATCGCTCCGAAAATGCCGAGTACATCTATCGCAAGAAGCAACTGGCGGAGATGGACCGACGCATCCGCTATCTCAGCAAGCGCATTCCCGGGCTGCGGGTAGCTGAAGGCCTTCCGGCGGATACCGCCAAGGTCTACTTCGGTGCCACCACGGACCTGGAGCAGCTGGACAGCGGCGAACTGTTCCATTACCGGATCGTGGGGCCGGATGAAACCCATGCCCAGAAAGGCTGGATAAGCATTGATTCGCCGATGGCCAGAGCCCTGCTCAAACGCGGGCTGGATGAAGAATTCGAGGCCGAACTGCCGCAGGGCCGGACGGCCTTTCGAATCGCTGCGATCCGCTATGACGGCACCGCCGGCAAGGACTGAGCCGGCCTGTCAGCGAAGCTGGGTCCGCAAGGCACGCAGGGTCGCCCCCAGCAAGCGCATGAAATCGGGATCGGGCCACTCCATGCGCTGACGCTGACCCAGGCCATCCCGCAAAGCCTGCAGCAAGACCTCGGCGCTGGCTTCCGTGCTCTGACCCGCCTCGCCGTCGGTTCTGCTCACCACCGGCTCCGCAACGGTCCCGGCAGGAGACTCCGGATCCGGCCATTGAATCTGCACGCGCAGATGACCGGACTGCTCCGGCACGCTGTCCGACAGGCTGGGGTTGAAACCTGTCGGCGACTGACGTGGCGACAGGCCTTGTTCAAAACCGCTCAGCAAAGAGTCGTCCAGCAAGGAGGCGGCCGCAGCGGTGTCCTGAGCCGCGAACAGGGCCAGGGGATCCAGCGGGGTATCCTGCAGCTCGTCCAGACCGGTCCGGCCTTTGACGCCGGCCAACGGATCGGCCGCGGATGGTGATGTGCGCTCCGGACTCGATTGCAGCGGATGGGGCCGTGCCGGCGTGGAGGGCGGTGCGATCACCTCCGGGCCGGAGGTCAACCCGCTCCAGGGCGAGTGCTCCTCGCCCGGCGTCAATACATAGGCGCCGATCTCCAATACGTCACCAGGCGCCACGGGCCACTCGTGACCATGAGCCACTGAATGACCATTGACCGCCACGGTGGCGCCCGGCTCCGGCGCGATCCGCCAGCCATCAGTGCCTTGATAGAAGGTGGCATGACGGCCGGCGATGGTGCCGTGGCGATCAGCCAGTACCAGGGTGTTGTCGCTGCGGTGCCCCAGACTGCCTCCTCGCGGCGGGAATACCGCGGACTGGCTTCCGTCGGAGGGTTGCCCCAGATGCGAACTAATGGTCAGTTTCATCACTCCACTCCTGTGCCGAAGAGAAGACGGTGCCGTGCCACACTTATTCCGGACAGCTGAACGCGGCCATCTGCGGCAACCGGAACGGATTGAAGGCACTGTCGGCTGTGATTTTCAGCACCAGCCGACGTGCCCCCAGATGGAAGGTGGCGGTAAAACTCTCGGGCGCGCTGCCGGGTGTCAGCTCGGCTGCATCGAACAGCCGCTGCAAGGCCCAGGGCCCTTGGGTCTGCAGGCTCCCCGACGCACTTGCCGGCGTCAGCTCCAGCCTCACCTGATGGCTGCCAGCCTGCACCGGCCAGCTCATGGTCCTGGAAATCTGCGGACCATGCGCATAGCGCAGGACCTGACCATCGACATCCAGAGTGAACTGGTTGATGGAGGCATCCAGATCCAGAGGCATGACATCGAATTTCAGACTGGGACGGTTGCCGCCGGCGGCGAAGAACACGTTGCGGATGGTCTCTGCATTCTGAAACGCCTCCAGCAGATGCGGATTGCCATGCCGCACACCGCCGGCACTGGGTCGAAAGGTCCAACGGCGCGTGTTCATGTCGACCCGCGCGGCCAGATTCTTCTGGTAGAAGGCATCCATCAACCCGTTCGGTGCGAACATCCTGGAAAAATCGTCGATGGCCACATCCCGGGAAATGCCGCGTACAAACGGATAGCGATCGGCGATCGTCTGCCGGCACAGTCGTCCGATCGATGCGGCCGCATCCTCGTCGATGCTGTGCTGGACCGCGCCGGTCACCTGCGCGGAACCGCGGACCGCCAGATCACCCATGATCTGCCGGAACGGCATCGGCATGCGTCCGGCTTCGGCCTGCAGTTTGTTGAAGACATCCGAAGGCGGAGGTGGATTGCCGCTGCCCAGTGCGGCATCGGTGGCAGTGAGATAGTTGTAGAGTTCGTCCACCACCTGCAGACTGGTATCCAGCGGTGACGGTCCCTGGCCATCGCTGCCACTGCCGTCGACCATCCTGTGCAGGGGCTCGAAGTGGTTGTCGACCATGCTCTCGATGCGATCTTCCGTCTCAGCGCGATTGGCCGGTATGACCTGATTGCCGAAAATGTCCGTCAATGACTGCTTGACCTCGCCGATACGGGCCTGTGCCCTACCCAGCAGTGAATGGCTGGGCTGGCTCTGGCGATCATGCAGCAAGGTGGTTTCACGGGCGGCGACCAGCATGAAGCGCTTCAGTGGGGAGTCGGTCGCCGACAGGATGCGGGCCAGCTGCATGCTCTGATTGACCGAGCGGGTCTCGATCACGGTCAGATCGCCCAGGTAGGCATCCCAGACCCGGATATAGTCGTTGAAATAAAGCCGCTTGATTTCGCGAGTCAATCGACTCCGATCCAGATCATCCAGTATGGGTGCCTGACGGCTGCCCAACACCCATACATCCTCCTTCTCCATGTCCAGAGCCGCATGTCCGACCTGTGGCGAGAACACGTCCCAATAGCCCTGATAGGTATACAGGGGCGCGATGCCGTCACTCAGCGGCTGACCACTCTTGCGCACCAGTGCCATTGATGCCTGCGGCCCCGCCACGCTCTCCACGCTGACCGGGTCTCCACGCATCGATCCCAGCAGCCGTCGCTGCATCTGATGGTAGGCCCGTTGGGGCAACGAATAACGCGCCAGACGCTCACGGGCGCTGCGTACCAGATCCGCGTCGAAGGGAAACGGCGAGGTCACCGGATGCGGCTGGAACAACTCCGCCACATGGTTCTCCAGAGCCTCCCGCTGATGCCGGGTGGTGACCTCCGGCATCGACTTCTCGACATCGAGCAGCAGCCAGGCGGAAAGAAAATCCGCCTGGTAATGGCCGGATTGATACAGCATCAAATAGGCTTTCAATGCGTTGTAGGTGTATTCCAGGTCATCCGCAGGGGCACTGGCAAGCAGATTCTGAATGCGACTGGCGGCCTGGGGCAGCAGCTTTTCCTCAAGAGCCCGCCGATAGACCAGATTGGTCGCGATCTGGATCTTGTGGCCCTGATACAGGCCGGCCCGATAGCTGTAGAAAGGTGGATGGGTGGTATCGAACTGCCGGCTCAGCGGCAATTGCAGAAGAGGATCCAGCAGCGGGGCCAGTGCTTCGATATCGCCTGCGGGCAAACTGATGTGGCTGCCGGCCCGAGCCTGGTATTCGGCTGCATGGCGGCCCACTTCGGCCAGATAATCCCGATTGTGCCGGTAGCTGTTGATCCACACCGCCAGGCATACCAGGACCACCGTGGCCAACAGTCCCAGGCTGGCTCCATGCAGCAGGCGCCGGCGCCACAGCAGGCGGCGGTTGATGCCGGCCAGACCGGCCTCCGGCACCATCAGGTGGTCCAGCAGCCGTGCGCTGAAATAACTCTGCCTCCCCTCCGGAACGGCTTCGGCGGCGTGCGGCTCCAATTGCAAGGTCTGCCTGATCGGAGCCAGCACCTGCTCGATGACCGCTCCGCCCCGTCCGTTACTGGTGAAATACACTCCGCGCAGCCATAGCTCGGGTTCGAACCGCGATGCCCGGCTCAAGGCCGTCAGCCATTCCAGCAAGGGCTGCTCCAGTTGGGCAAATTCCTGCGGAAACAGCCAGGCCTCTGCCCGGTCCCCCAGTTCGGGCTCGCTGGCCAGCACGTCGATCAGACCATCACCGAGACGATCGACCAGCGCCTTGAACTCGCGAAGGAAGATGGTTTCCAGCCCCTGCCTGGCTGGAGTCTCGGAGGCATTGCCGGTAAAGCCCCAGACCTGTTCCCGGCCTTGCGGCCCCAGCTCGTGGAAATAAGCCTGGAAGCCGGTCAGCCGGTCGACATGAGTGAGCACCAGATAAACCGGCAGCCGGATATCCAGGCCCTGTTGCAGCTCCAGCAGATGCGTGCGCAACCGTCTTCCATGGGCTTTGCGCACGTCGCTCGCCATGCCCGGCAGCTGGCTGACATCGATCACCAGCACCACGCCGTTGAGGGGCTGGCGCGGCCGGAAATGGCGCAGCAACTGATGGAATTCGACCCGGTCGCTGTCGGCGGCCGGCGCCGCTTCGATAAATCGTCCCGGCGTGTCCACCAGCACCGCACTGTCCCCCAGATGCCATTCCAGTTGCGCGGTATGTGCTCCCCCCCCCGCCGCACCGGCGAACTCCAGGCTGGGGGCGCCACCGCGCAACTGATGCAGCAAGGCCGTCTTGCCGCTGCCGGTGTCACCAACCACCAGATACCACGGCAGGCGGTACACATACTGGCCGCTGAGCCGATCCAGCCAATGCGTCCAGCGACGGCTGTCCGCTCTGGCATCGCGCAGCGTCCACAGCGCCTGCTGGAATCGCTGGCGCAACTCGCTGGCCTGGACCTCCGGCGGTGGTGCCGGTACGGCCTCCCGGCGACGCCGCAGCTGCTCCAGCAGACGGCGACCGGAACCACCACCGAACCGCCATGACCAGCGCCACAACAAGGCCATGATCAGCAGCCCGATCACGCCTACGCGCGCCCACGCCGCCGTCAGTGGATGCCAGGTTCCCAGTGCCAGCAAGGGACCGTATCCCCAGATCAGGACGGCCAGCAGCAGCACCGCCAGCGCAATCCAGAGTTCACGGGCGAACAGGAAGCTGAACAGACTTCGCAACCAGCTGATGATCACCATGCCTCCGAGCTACCGGGTCCAGGGAGATGGAGAAGCCGCCGCTCCGGGAAACAGCACCATTTCCACCCTTCGATTCAGTGCCCTGCCTGAGGCGGTGTCATTGGATGTCAGCGGATGCGTGTCGCCTTGCCCTTGCACCTGGATGTCGCGATGAGCGCCCAGGGCGGTGTCATGCAGGAAATCCGCCACGCTTCTGGCCCGGGCCAGGGACAAGGTCTGGTTGGAAGGATAACTGGCTGTATGGATGGGCTGATTGTCGGTATGACCGACCAGCACAATGCGTCCCGGCACGCGATCCAGGGCCGCCGCGACACGGGCCAGCACGGCGCGATAAGCCGGCCTGAGATCGGCCCGGCCGGAGTCGAACAGGCCATCGCCACGCAAGGTGATGACATGATGATCTGCGGCATCCTCCACACTGAGCGCGCCACCGCGGATATCGTCAGCCAGCAGTTCTTTCAGATGCAGGTCGCGCTGTGCCGGGGCCGCCAGAATATCCAGTTCAGGCAGGTGGATGGAATTGACCGCGACATAGCCGGCATCCAGTCTGGCATTCAACAGCAACAGCAGTCCGACATAGACCCCGGCCGTCAGTATCAGGGCCAGCACCAACCAGCTCCACAGGGGCACCCAGCGCCGCAGCGTGGCTGAAGCCCGCCCTTGCGGATCCAGCCAATGGCCGGCCAAGGCATCCCCCTGCCCCCCCGCACCGGCAGCCAGCAACTTGCGCAATCTCAGCTTCAGCCCTTCCAGCTGGGCCTGGCCGTTGTCGATGATGCGATAGCGACCCTCGAAGCCCAGTGCCAGGCAATGGAACTGCAGTTCGATCAGAGGCCAATGGCGACCCGGATCCTGGATCAGTCGCGCCAGCAACTGGAAGAATTTTTCGCCCCCCCACGTCTCGTTGTGGAAAATGACCAACAGGCTGTGAGCCGACCAGATACCGTCCCCTCCCCAGCTGGTCAGCGCGGCAGACTCGTCCAGCGCGGTGCACAGGCAGTAGCGGGCTCCGACGATGGTCTCCACCGGCGTCGAAAGCGCCTGGGCCTGGTCCTGGAAGCGGCGTATCGCGCTGATCAGTCGTTCGCGCAGCAATACCGGGTTGATGGCCTGCTTCCCGGTACGGATCTGAACCATCAGATTCAAAAGCGGACGCGCCGCCAGCAGCAGCGGATTGTGACTGCTGCGGCCGAAAGCCGGATCGCCGGGAATGCCCGGTCCGGGATAGGTCAGACCCGGTGCCGGCTCCTGTCCGGAACTGGCCAGGGATAGACCGCCTCGATGGTTCATGATTGTCGGGCCCTCCTTGGCCGGATGGAATGGCGCAGTGTCTCGATGACGGTCTCACTCAGCCGCGGATGGCCCAGCAGGCCATTTTCAGCCCCGGCAGGTCACCCGCGAAATGCAGGGCCAGCCCGCCGGATTGCGACAACTGTCCCCACAATTCACTTTGGGTATCGAGTTCGAAATAATGATGACCGGCATGATATGGAATCTGTCGTGGCGCGACGGGCAGGTTGCGGATGCCGATCCCCGGCAGATGCAGGTGAACCAGGTCGTGCAGCTGTTCCACCGGCCCGATCTTGACCTGAGCCGGGTAACGGTTGCGAACCACCTCGGCCGGCGCATCGGCATGCACGGCCAGCACGAACCCGGCATTGCGCAACAGTTCCAGACTGGGAATCCGCGCCACCCAGACCCGTGGTGCCCTTTCCTCCAGCTCGATGGCAATCGCGTTCTGCTCCAGCATGGTGGACAGCGCCCGCCTCAACTCCGCCATCAGCGGTTCGAAGCAGGCCTGCAGATCATCGTGCCGATACACCGGCCATACCTGTGGGCGTCGTTCGCGCGAGGTATAGGTTGCCAGCTCCGAGGCGATCCGCAGCCAACGCAGAAACAGCGTCTCCGGATGCAGCTGCTCCAGCTGCAGACCATGCCAGGTATCGGCCTGGGCCCGATTGATCATTCCCAGCAGCAGGAAATCGGCGATTTCGGCGACGCCGCCACGGCCAGGCTGTGACAGCCGTTGCGACAGCAGCCGTCCGCGCTGTTCCAGCAGCCCATGAACTTCATGCATGGCACTGCGCAGCACCTCGTTTTCAGCGGCGGCCAGGGTCGGTGGCACATAGGCCGGGTCCAGCAGCAGACGGCCATCGCCACGGGCTTCAAGGATCCGGGCCAGGCCCACTGCTTGCCAGTCGTGGCCCAGCTCATCGACAAGTGCCAGCCGGAAACGTGGCCGGCCCAGCTGCAGGCTGGCCGGTCCCAGTGCCACCGAATTCACATCGGCAATTTCACGCGTCAGCACCCCATAGCGGGCCAGGGAATCCCGACGCTCCTCGAAAATGCAGTCTTCCCCCCCGGGTCGCCGCAAGGGAAGCGCCAGTACCACCTCGCGGGCCGTGACGCCTGCCGGCACCGCCAGTGCCTCCGGCGCCTCCTCGCGACTGGCGAAATGGAAGGGGGTGCCGTCCGGCATCACGCCCTGCGCCATGGACAGCGCCAGCTTGCCGAGGGCCAGCGCTTCCTGATCCAGCTCATAACGCAGAAAACCCCAGTAATGACTGCCAAGCGCACGACTTCGCAACTGGACCAGATGCTCCAGATAGCGTTCCATCTGCTGAAAGTGCTGGGGCCGCAGGTACATGCCTTCGGACCAGACCACCTTGCTGCGCCAGGCTCCGCCATCCTTGGGCGGGAGCTGCGGATTCGAGCGGGTATCCATTCAATGCCTCTGCCTGATCGCCAGGCCCTGCCGGCCGACTTCAATCCGTATCGACATGCGACGTGGCGATATCTGCCAGAACTTGTAAAGGTTGGTACTCTTGGTCCCCGGCAACGGAATCGACAGCCGCCATGGCTGCCGACCCAGCTCGCGGTAGCCGGCAACCACCCCCAGATGACGTGCCGCTGCATTGCCTGCACGGCGGATGATCCGCTGCTCACCCGGACGCAGGATGATCTGATCCACCGAGATCAAATCGTCCCCCAGACTGACGCGCGCCCGGTCCTGCACGGCCGGGAAGTCCAGATTGAGAAACTGGCTGTCCGAGCCCAGTTCATACAGGCCGACCAGGATCGGCGAGGGATGGCCCTGCAGGTTGGGATTCACTTCCGCCTCCACATCCAGGTATACATCGTAGGGAATCAGCATCGACTTCTGGGTCGAGGCACATCCTGCGGCGATCCATGCCATCGCCAGCAGGAAAAGCCAGTGCATGCGCAAGCGACTGGCCATCGGCCGGCCCGCCTCAGCCTGCCATGACCAAGACCTTGGTCTGACTCGGCGACGTGCCGGTCCCCACGGTATTGGTTGAATTCTGCAAGGTAGGGTCGCTCATCCGGGTCGTCGGCAAGCCTTCAAGCAGCACCGTGTTGGCGCCATTGATATTGCGGGAAGTCGAAGACACCGTGCCTGAGGCCACCCCTCCCTGCGCGCCTGGCTGATCGCCATTGGATACCGGAATGACCGTGGCCAGATTGTGGCTGGGCGCTCCCATGATCATGATGTGCGGCACATTGGGCACCGCCATGGCGCGCTGCGAATTGTTGTCGTAGGGAATCGGGATCGCCAGCGGAGGCGTCATGTTGACACTGACCGCATTGTTGTCGCCCCCACCGTTGGTATTGGCCATGACCATGTGAAGATCCTCTCAGCCCAGATGGATTTGGCCGGCATCGATCTTCGCCAGCTGATCGGCCGTATACAGCGCATTGCGCGCATGCAGGCGCAACTGCTCCAGCGCCGCGTAGTCGATGCGTTCGGCCCTGACCTGATCCATGCCATCCACCGATCGGTAGCTGTCGCCCAGCACCTGCACCAGCCGCTCCGCCACGGTATCGATGGCCTTGGATACCAGCCGCAAGGCCCCGGTCCGCAAACCCAGCTCGCCGATCAGCCCCTGCAGGGACGTCACCACCAGTTCCAGCAATTCGATGCTCAGCAAGGCCTTCTCGGCCTGTACTGCAAAGGCCCGACCACATTGCAGGCTCGCCGAATCCTGCACCTGCAGTTCGAAATTGCCGCGTACCTCCAGTTGCAGCGGCCGGTCGAAACACACACATGCCGGCTCGCTCGACGGCCGCTCCAGCACCGCGACGACATAGACGATGCCTGCGTCGGCTGCATGCAAGGCCACGCGATCGCCGGGGCCGGGTTCCAGCAGACAGCTGACGGCCTTTCTGCAGACCATGGCCTGTCCGTCAGCGACTACCCGTATCAGGCCCCCGTCCAGCCGTGCCTCTACCCAGGCCCCTTCGGAATCTGGTCGATCCGCGACCGACCGGATGCTCTCCATCTCGAATATGGTCATACGCCTTGCCTCCATGCAGTGCGTGCCTGATGCTTATCATCAGTCATCCCAGGTCTCGATTTCGTGACCATTGTTCGGCTGCGAAAAGTTCAGGATCGGATTCAACGATACCGGCCCGGCGCTGACCGAAAGCACCCGTCAGCACGGCACGATGGAAGCGGGTCCGCGCGAACCGGGCGTCACTGAAGTCGGCATCCTCCAGCCGGGCATAGGAAAAGTCCGCTGCCTGCAGGCTGGCACCGCAGAAACGTGCGCGCGCGGCGCGTGCCTGCTGCAGCAGTGCACCATCCAGACAGGCCCCCTGCAGGTCCGCATCTTCCAGCGAGGCCTCGATCCACAGACTCTGGCGCAGGTCGCATCCCGCCAGACGTGCGCCGTCCAGGCAAGCCTGGTGGAAATTGCAGCCGGGTGCGTGGGCCTGGACAAAATGGGCCTGCTGCAGCCTGGCCGCCTGAAAACTGCAACGCAGCAGCCGGGCATGACTGAAATCGGCATGCTCAAGCTCAGCCTCGTTGAACTGGCACTGCTGCAATTCCAGCGCCTGAAAATTCAGGCCCTGCATCTTGCAGCCACTGAAGATCAGGTGGTCCAAAACCGCCTGCTCGAACCGGCAGCTCCTCAGATCAGCCTGATAGAAGCAGAGCTGGCGAAGCTGACCACCTCGCCAGCAGCAGTCCTGCAGCAGACAGCGGTCAAAACAGATCTGCTCCAGCCAGGCCTCGTCCCATACCGGCGACTGCAACAGGCACTGACTGAACTGTACCTGCTGCTGGCGACTGGCCGACAGATCGACCTGCGGCAAACCGCACCCCTGGAAGGCCACATCGTTCATGCGTGCGCCATGCAGGCGCGTCCCGCCGAACTCGCAACGGGTAAACACGCTGAGCGATAGATCGGCATCGGCCAGATCGGCCCCGCTGAAGCGGCAGCCCTGAAAGACGCCATCCCGCAACATGGCCCCCTGCAATTGCGCCGCCGAGAAATCCACTTGCTCGAACAGACCGCCATCCAGTTGTGCCGCCGGAGCCTGCAGGGCCTGCAGGTTCACATCATGCAAGACCTGACCCTGGCGAACGCGGGCCTGCACTTCATCGATCTTCATGGGCGATCCTGCGCATCAGCGGCCAGCGGATAGGCGCAATAACGCTCGAGATATGCCCGGTCGAAACGGGTGTTGCTGTCCATCCGGACCTCACCGAGATTGGCACGGAACAGGTTGGCCCGTTGCAGACAGGCCCCATCCAGACAGGCGCCACGCATATAGGCCCCCAACAGGTCGGCGGATTCGAGATTGGCATCGGTCAGGTCGGTACGCACCATTTGCACTTGCTCAAAACGGGCTCCGCCGAGATTGCCGCCCGCCAGAGAGGCATCGGTGAAGTCACTCGCACTGATCGATGCCCGGAACAGGGACAGTCCGGCGACGCTGGCTCCGCGCCAGTTGGTCTCGTGGAGCCGGGCCGAACTGAAGTCCGGACGGTCGAATTCGCAACCGCCGACAAAACAGGCCTTGACCATCCGACTGCGCGCAAAGCGGGTCAGATGGTCAAGTTGACAGGTCACCATCGCCAGGCCACTGATGTCGGTATCCGAGAAGTCGACCTCGTGGAACCGGCACTGCACAAAAGCCAGCTTGCGTATGCGACTGCCCTGGCAATTGACGTTGCGCAGCTCAAGCCGGTCCAGCACCATTTCACTCAGACTGGCCTGCTGCAGATCCACTGTCTCGAAACGGGTACCGTGGAGCCGGCACTGTCGCAGCTGGCTGCCTGTCATCCTGCATCGCGATACCAGTGCATCATCAAGCACACTGCCGTCCCAGCGCGACTCGACCAGGTCGCTGTCTTCGATGGTGCTGCCGGCGAGATTGGTTCCCTCAAGCCGGGACGAACGCAACGACACCCTCTGCAGGACACTGCGCACCAGCACGCTGCGACTGAGATCGCATCCATCCAGACGTGCACCGCTGAAGTCGACGGACTCCATCAGTGCGGCACTGAGATCCGCGCCACGCAGATCGATCCCGGTCAGATCGAGCCCGGTAAGATCCCAGCCAGCGAGTGATCGCCCCTCTCGGAAGGCCTTCTCCAGCGCCTGACGCCGTGCCATCGAATCGTCAGCTGAAAGCCGTGCCGCAGGAGCCTGGTATTGGGCCCCCTGCCGGTAGGCTGAACACAGCCCCTGGCCGGCCTGCTCGATCTGTTGCCGCAATGGCTCCCGCTGCAGACCCGGCGGCGCCGATTCCAGCAGGTGCAAGCTGCCATCCACGGCCGGCGGGCCACTGGCCGGGCGCTCCAGCGCCGCCTGCAAGATGGTGGTGTCCCGACCCAGATGACGGATATCCGCCAGCAGGCGATCACGCTCGGCCTCGACCCGAGGTCGCTGCCGAGCAGCCTCTGCCTGCAAGGCCTCGCTTTCCAGCTGCAAGGACGCGCGAGAATCCGCCCCGGACACCAGCTCGCGCTCGAGTTCCGGAGCCTTCGGGACGGAGAGGCATTCTGTGTGGGAGGGATGCCGGAGCAAGGCCTGCGCCGCTTTCCCGGCGGCATCCCGGGCCGCCACCTGCTGATGACGTTGCCGCAGTTCACCGCGTCGCAATGGCTGTGCCGCCTCGCTGGCCGGCCGCAGCATAGTGCCCGGCACCAGGGCATCGTCCACCACCCACGGGTCCGGAACATGGCCCGGCACAAGGCCTTGCCGCAGGAAATCCAGATAATAGGCCTCGTCCCGCGGCTGACCGGATGCCTCCAGCGCCAGCAGCAGATGATCCACATCGGCTGCATCGAAACAGCGCAGCCCGGCCCGGCCATGAAATACCATCGCCAGGCGCTGCGATCCAGGGAAAAACCAGACCGTGGTCAGCTTCAACGTCAGGCGCTCGGCTTCGACCTGTTCATGCCGTCCCAGCCAGGCCCGCGCAACGAGCACAGGCAACCGGCCTTCCCAGCGCGCCAGCGTCGGGTGCAGATGGCTCAGGCTGAATGTGGCGCCATCCAGTGCATCGACCCGTTCGGGCCATTGCTGGTCGAGTGGAGCCACGTTGAAGCCGCCGCGGTCCATATCGGCGGGATAGCCCGGATAATTGCGCTCCAGCCAATGGCGGTCAGGACTGCCGTATCGCTGCTGCCGCAAAGGGTGACTGGCAGGCAATGGCAACAGCCCGGCCGGAACGCCTGCCTGATGCGGACTGCGCAACGGCTGGTCAGGATATTCGATCTGCGGCAAGGGCACGCGGCGGCCACCACCGGCTTCCCGGGTGACCATCATACCGATACCGGCGGGATTCTCCGCCAGCTCCGGGCCCCCGTAGGTATGCGCCCAATCCAGCGAAACTGCCTCGAAATCGGCTGCAGCCGTGGCTCGCCCCCCTTGCCAATGCCGTTCACCACTGATCTGCAAACGCTTGAGTCGATCGGCTACGCGCAGCTCGACCAGGCAGCGGCCTGCCCCGTCACCATGGCAGCTCCAGGCGCGACCGGCCACCAGATATTCCGGCCATGCCTTGGGCAACCCTGCATCCAGTACCTCGCCCCGCAGATCACGCTCGACCTGCCCCCACAATTCCATCTCGGAACACAGCTGCGGCTCGCCGGCCATGTCCAGCAGGCTGACGACGCCGATCCCAAGCCACTCTCGGCCATGCTCCCGAAAGGGGCGGCTGATCAGACTCAACTGGGAAGGCTTGATGATCTTCATGGGTTCACCATCCGGGCGGTTGAAAGATCACAAAGTGATGGACTGACCCACGATGGTGATCTGCATGCCGACCACGCTGAGCTGCATGCCGGTATTGCTCTGCGCGAAACCGGTGCTGGCGATCGAACTGCCGGTGGAGCTGACCGAGCTGCCGGTATTGGCAACGCTGCTGCCGGTATTGGCCACGCTGCTGCCGGTCATGGATATCGCCGACCCGGTGGTCGAAACCGAACTGCCGACCACGGACACCGCGCTGCCGTTGATCGTCATGGTCTGCGGCACGATGCTTTCCTGTGCAGCGCCCACGACCGACAGGCTGTTCACGGCGATCAGCGAGGTGCTGTTGCCGGCGACTTCAGTCAGACTGTCGGCGCCAATGAAGGTACTGGCATTGGCGCCGATCTGGCTGGTGGAATCATTGCCGATCTCGCTGGTCGAGTTCACGCCGACCACGGACAAGGTATTGGCATCGACGACGGACTCGGAATTGCCCCCGACATGACTCAGATTGTTGCCGATCACATTGCTGGTGGAATTGCCCTCCACATTGCTGAAGTGATTGCCGATGATGGTCGAGAAATTGTCACCCACGATCAGGGTCGTGTTGTTGCCATTGACCTCGGTCAGCTGGTTGCCGTTGACGAAACCGCTGGTGTCACCGGTCACCACCGAGAAGTCTTCGCCGAAGATCACCGTGGCCGCCAGACCTTCAACGGTGACGCCGTAGACCTTGGCCGAGGCATTGCCGACGGCGCTGGCCACGTACTGGATCGCCGAGGTGATGTTCTGGGCAAAGGCCTGCACCAGATCACCCGGCGTCTGTTGCTGGAACTGTGCCGGCATCGGAATGACCGGCGCCGGCGCGGTGTTGTGAGGCTGCTGCTGCTGGCCGCCCGCGGTGACCGCGCCGGGCAGGACCTGATTCATCCGCGGCAGCGGGGATTGCTGCGATTCGGGCGGCAGCTGCAAAAAGCCCACCTGCAGCAGATACTTGTTGGCTACCGACTTGGTGGCGTCATGCTCGACCGAAATGTCATAGTTGCGCTCGGCATGCAGCTTGACCTGCTCGGCGCCCTTCTTGTCCTCGAAACGAAGGATATTGGCATTGGCTGCGGAGCCGCCTGGCGTCCGGGTAACGAAACCGCTCTGAGTCGCTGATTCGGGCAGCCCGAAGGGCGGCATCTGATCCGCGTTGTAGATCCGGCCTGTGATCAGCGGACGATCCAGCTCGCCGTTGAGGAAGTCCACCACCACTTCCTGGCCGACCCTGGGAATGTAGATGCCGCCGAAGTTGGTGCCCGCCCATGAATCGGAGACCCGCACCCAGCAAGAGCTGTTCTCGTTGCTCTGACCATAGCGGTCCCAGCGAAACTGCAGCTTCACCCGGGCATAGCGGTCGGTCCATATCTCCTGTCCTGGCGGACCGACCACCACGGCCGTCTGCGGACCGGTCGCACGCGGCACCGGGGTGATGCAGGGGGCGCGGTAGGGTACGTCAGAGGGCTGCACCACGAAATGGAAATCGTAGAAACTGTCGCTGCTGCCAGTGGCATAGCCGCCTTCCTGGAAATGGTAGTTGACGCCCACAATCAGATATTCGCGGTTTTCACTGCGACGCGGGCAATGTTTGAGGTTGAACAGATAACCGGGAGCGATGCCACGGATCTTGGTATGCGCGCGGACCCGGGCATGCTCGGCCTGCTCCTCTTCCAGCCTGACGCGTGCGTAATGCAGCCCCTGATCGGCGTCGATATAGCCGCCATGCCAGATGTATTTCTGATATTGACCGTGAAGGCCGTCGATCAGCTGCTGGTTTCGTACCTGCCCGAGGTTGGCCTTGGGTTTCTTGAAATCATAATCATCGACCGCGTATCCGCCGGAGCGGATCTCGACGGCCGACTGCCAGCTGTCGATGCCTTCTTCATCCGGAAGCACCAGCCGGTCCGGGGCCAGATAGGGCAATACCGCGTAATCGGGCAGGTTGGCATGGGCGCTGAGATCATCGGCCAGGATCAAGGTCTGCTGCCCCTGCGCATGTTCGAAGTAGTAATACATGCCCTCCTGCTCCATCAGACGACTGATGAAATCGAAATGGCTTTCCTGATACTGGACGCAATATTCCCACTCGCGATACTGGGCGCCAAGACGAAATTCAAAGGGAAATCCGTAGGGTGCGAGGACTTCCCCGATGATGTCACGCACATTCTTGTTCTGGAAAATCCGGCAGTCCGTGGTCCGTGTCAGATACCACAGCCAGGGTCGCAAGGTGGCCGTGTAGACGTAACTGCGCGGGGTATGGGTCTCGCGCCCGGTCAGTTCGCAGCGGACGACCTGGCCGCCCAGCCAGCGCGTCCCGCCGGGATGGGTCTGGATTTCCAGAGTCACCGGCTGTCCCAACAGCTGGGTCATGTCCAGCGAGGCGGTATCGGCAATGAATTCCACCGCAAACTGGTACAGCGAGGACAGCGTCTCTTCGCCTGTCAGCAGCCTGAATTTCAGCGCCGAAGGGGCCAGGGGGGTATGTGCAACGACGACATGGTTCACGAGGTTCTCCCTTCCTTAGGTGATACCCGCTTGAGAATGGTCATCCGGCTGATCCGGTGCGACTCTTGGCGATCGCGCCGTATCATCATTCCGACGTGACTGGATCTGCAGCTCGCTCGCCACCTCCTCGGAGCCGGCTCGGCTGCGATGTGCCCGGTCACTGCGTGACCGCCAGTCTTCGGGGCAGAACAGAAGATCATCGGCTGATCGCGATGTGAGGCGACGCCCCAGCCAGCTGCCCCAGCCCAGGGCGACCTCGATCTCGCCCAGCCGCAAGGCCGGAACCTCATCGGCCGCAAGCCGCAGCAGCAAATCCCACTGCAATTCCACGCCCAGATAATGCCGGACCCAGTCCACCACCAGCCGGGTCCCGGCGGCCAGGGGCAGAAACTGCCGATACTGCGACCAGCTGAGCGGCCCCAGTATCAACCGGAAGCTGGATTGCACGTCACGTACGGCCAGGCCCAGCAGCGCGCCTCCCGCCAGCGCGGGAGCCCGGCTCGTCAGGCAGGCACGACTGCCCCCCGTGACACCGATCCAATGGGGCATGTACTCGGCCAATTCCACCGGTATCTGCAAGTGGCCGCGCAGCATCTGCAACAACCCTTCCGGGTTGCGCGAAAGCCGGACCTGATGGCCGGCGAAGAAATAGCGAACATGGTCGGGGACCGTATCGCGGTGCCGCTGGGCCGGCAGCCCGAGGTGTATCAGCGAAGCGACATGACGGTCGAAGCGAGCCGTATCGGGCCGATCCAGACTCGCCGTGGCCTGCGCATCCGCCCAGGCGCGATAGAACAGCAGGATCAGCCGATGGTGGAAGATGTCGGCAAAGGCCGACAAGGTGTCATCGCCGTAATTGCGCTGCCGATCTCGCGCGAATTCGGTGAGATGCAGGGGCAAGGGGCCATTGGGACCGAACAGGCCGAAGCTGAAGATCGATACCTTGGGCAGTCCCGGCCCGTGGCGGGGCTTTACCGAGGCCAGTGTCGAAGGCGCGAATGCCATGGACGGCTCCTGCCCCAGTCGCAGGAGCTCACCCTTGCTGCGAGCGGCGCGGCCGAGCAGCACGGTATGGTCGCCACGCGCATCCAGCCAGCGCAGCAGATGATAGAGGTCGAAGGCATACGGTGTCTGCGCCAGTTGCTGCCAAAAGGCTTCCAGACCCTGCGCTGATGCCTCGGCCGGGGCTTGCCGGATGGCACTCATACGCTGGGCCGCCGGCCGATACGAGGTGCCCAGCGCAGCACTTCGCCGGTCTGCAGGATCAAGAGCTGCAGCTCGACGAAACTGTTGATCGAGACATGCCGGGCCAGAAACTGCTCCATCACTGCACCGAACAGATACACCCCTGTTCCGGAAAAGGCCGTCAGATCCAGACGCATCGTGACCTTCACGCCACGACCGAAGACGATGGGTCCCGGCTGCGGCAATTGCTGATGGGTCGGTTCGACCCGCATGCTGCGGATCCCCTTGATCTGCTGCTGAAGAGCGGGACCCGCCAGACCGGCATAGAGCTGCAGCAATTCCCGCATGGCCTGGGCACCGCTCTCCCCGTCCAGATCGGTCAGACTGAGATAATTGATATTCAGATGGCTGATCAATCGCCAGGTGGCTTCGCCCTCCACCACCGCCGCACGGGGGGGCGTCGGCCCACGCAGCAGCTTGATCCGGCCCGCCGGAGCCGAAACCCGCAGACTGAAATCCGAGGCCTCCTGCAGCGGCAGCAGCAAGGGCAGATCCCGATTGGTGCACAGTGCCTCGATCGCGACGGTACGCAGATCATCGGGATAGGGAGCCTCGTTTTGATCAACCAGCGACAGGAACACCTCGCTGCCCAGATAGCCGGTACGACTGCCGCCACGACTTTTCTGCTCTGGCACCAGCCGGGGCTCCCGCCGCGTGGAAAAATACGCGGCCAGGGCCGGATCACCACTGACATTGCCATAGAAGGGCCGGAAAGAAAGCTCTTCGCCGCCCTCGCGTCGATGGCCGACAACCTTGTTGACCGAGTAGATTTCGTAGTCCATCGGCCGGGTACGGTCAATCACCAGATGCTGCTCGTAACGCTGACTGGAGACCGCGATACGATCTGATCGCTTTTCGAACAGATTCACTACCGGTGTGCAATAAAGAGCCAGACTATCCGGCCCCACGGCCGATTCGACATCGGGCCAGGACCGGTCGAACAGAATGTCCAGCTCCAATGACGGCCCTTCGATATCGATCAGGGCCCGCTCCATCTGTTCGATATCGAAGAACAGGAAGCGGGCAGGAAAGGCAAAATATTCGTGCAGCAGGCGGTAGCCCTGAAAGACCCGCCGGTCACAGGGCAGCAGCGCCTGCTCCGGGTCCATACCGCAGGGACGGATCACCGAGGCAGGCAGCAGACGCGCAGCCCGCGCATCCGGCGCCCGTGCCACCACGCCGATGCCATGAGCCAGAATCTGCTCCAGCAGCATCAAGGCATGACGCTCTTCGCCGCACAGATGAAAGCTGAGTTTTTTCAGCGGCAGACTGCGGAGCTGCGACACCCCTACACCATCAAGGCGCAATCTCAGTACACTGCGAACCTCGGCTGGCAGGGGCCAGGAAGCCAGCGACAGATCCGCCAGCTCGGCCTCTCCGCCCAGGACCTGCAACTTCAATGGCCACAATTGCACCTCATGAGCCGTTCTGAACTCGCAGGCGGTCTGCTCGCCGCGGCTGAGATGTGCCCGCAGCGAAGTCCCGGCCGGCAAGACATAGCCCTGCAGCAGGCTGCCCTCGCGATAGCCGGGCTCGATCTGGACAATGCCCATCGCCGGCGTCGGTGCCAGATAGTGCGGACAAACGATATCGAGCAGCCGTTGCGAAAAACGGGGAAATTCAGCATCCATCTTCAGTTGGATGCGTGCGGTCAGAAAGCTGACGCCTTCCAGCAGTCGCTCGACATACGGGTCGGGCACCTCGGTGCCGCGCAAGCCGAGGCGGCCAGCCACCTTGGGATACTCGCGCGCAAATTCCGCCCCCATCTCCCGGAAATAGGTGAGTTCGCGGTTGTAGTAATCCAGCAGGCGACTGTCCATCACTCTGCCCCCAAGGAACGCAGGACGATATAACCGCATTCCAGATCGATTTCAGAACGGAAAATGAATTCCAGGGGATAAGGGATGCACCATAACTCGCCGCTGAGTTCCAGCGACAAGATGTTGTGGTGGTCATGATTGAGGTTGTCGGCCAGACAGCGCACGCGCAGGCTGTCTGCCAGTATCCTGGGCTCGAACTGGACAATCGCCTCCCGGATGCTGCTTTCGATGTCCGACCATTCCAGTTCGGCAATCAGCTGCCCGGCCAGGGCGCCTATACCGTAATTGAGTACCGACTGCCGGACCTGGCCAAAGGCAGCCAGATCATCAGTGGACTCCATGTGGATGGTGTTCAGCAACCACCGCAAATCCCGCAGCACGGATTCACGCAGCATGGTCCGGGTCAACAGAAAGGCACCGTCAGGCTCCCGTCGCTGATCGACCCTGTCATCCGTCAGACGCTCAAGCAATACCGGTTGCAATTCGCGCCCACAGGGCTGGAGCGTCGACGGTTTGCGCTGTGCATGCAAGGGTGAGGATCGCGCCATCTGAATGCCCGCCTGTCATGGGTTGGAGCTTGATCACGAATGCCTGACGACATCTGCCGGCAACCGGCCGGACAACTGGCGAGCAGCATGATCTGCCCGCCAGCCGGCACGTACCTGAACGCCAACAGGCTGCCAAGGCCGCGGCTCAGACTTCCCGGTTCTCCTTGATGTTCCAGGCCAGGACGCTCTCGCTGCCCTTGGTCCCCTGGTCCGTCTGCTCCCAGTACTGTTTCTTCACATTGGCCGCCTGGAAGGCGTAATCCACTGAAACCGCATCGGAGTCTTTGGAAGCGCCCTGTTGCACCGAGGTCACCAGCACTTCAGACAAGGTGATCCGCAGATATTCGATCTGGGTGCCGCCGGCCTTGCATACAGAAATTTCCACCTGAGGAAGATGTCGGCCATTGGCGCAATATTTCAAGATGGCTGGCGCCGCCTTGTCGATGACGGCCACCACGTGCAGATCACTGAAGCTGGCCTTGCCTACTCCGCCACCGCTGCCGGTCGCCATATTGCCAGGCTGGGTCGCGCCCCAGGCATAGGATTGAATATTGGTCCAATGCCGATGATTGGAATCCTTGGATTCTCCCTGAACGCCATCGACCCGCATGTACATGTCAACTGCCATGAGTACACCTCCGATAAGTGATGATCAACGTGATTGGGATGGTAGATAATGGGCGGTCTGGGTATCGCTCTCCTTCAGGGATGGCAGCTTGGACACCAGCCGCAGCGATACCGTCAGACCTTCAAGTTGGTAATGCGGGCGCAAGAAGAACTTCGCGCTGTAATAGCCGGGGTTGTCATCGATTTCCTCGACCACCACCTCGGCCGCCGCCAGCGGTTTCTTGGCTTTGGTTTCCTGGGAGGAATTGATCGGGTCGCCGTCGACATAATTCATGATCCAGTCGTTCAGCCAGCGCTCCATGTCACTGCGCTCGCGGAAAGAACCGATCTTGTCGCGAACGATGCATTTCAGATAATGGGCGAAACGGCAGCATGCGAACAGATAGGGCAGCCGTGCAGCCAGCCGCGCATTGTCGGTGGCATCCGGATCATAGTACTCGTGGGGCTTCTGCAATGACTGAGCGCCGATAAAGGCTGCAAAATCCGAATTCTTGCGATGTACGAAAGGCATGAAGCCGTTCTTTGCAAGTTCGGCCTCGCGCCGATCGCTGATCGCGATTTCGGTGGGGCATTTCATGTCAATGCCGCCATCGTCAGTGGGAAAGGTATGGGTCGGCAGATCCTGTACCGCACCACCGGACTCCACGCCGCGAATCGAGGTGCACCAACCGTAGTATTTGAACGAGCGATTGATATTGGCTGCCATCGCATAGGCCGAGTTGATCCAGCTGTAGCGATCATGATTGGCATCGTCGGTATCTTCTTCGAAATCGAACTCGTCGATGGGATTGGTGCGCGCACCATACGGCAGCCGGGCCAGGAAGCGCGGCATCGCCAGACCGACATAACGGGAGTCATCCGATTCCCGCAGGGAGCGCCAGGTGGCATATTCGGTGTTCTGGAAGATCTTGGTCAGATCACGCGGATTCGACAGTTCCTGCCAGGACTCCATCTGCATGATGGAAGGCGCTGCACCCGCGATAAACGGGCAATGTGCGGAGGCTGCCACCTTGGCCAGCTCCCCCAGCGTTTCCAGATCCGGTGGACTGTGGTCGAAATAGAAGTCACCGACCAGACAACCCAGAGGTTCGCCACCGAACTGGCCATATTCCTCTTCATAGACTTTCTTGAAAATGGGGCTTTGATCCCAGCCCACACCCTTGTATCGCTTCAAGACTCGACTGAGTTCCTTCTTTGAGATCGGCAGAAAACGGATCTTCAGCAACTCGTCGGTTTCGGTGTGATTGACCAGATAGCTCAGCCCGCGCCAGGCGGACTCGACCTGCTGGAATTCCGGATGATGGATGATGGCATTGATCTGGTCGGTCAACTTGCGATCGATCTCGGCGATGATGCCCTGGATGGTCTGGTAGGCATCGGTGGAGATCGTTACGGTATGGCGCATGGCCTGACTGGCCAGCACCCGCACGGCAGTGTCGATGGCCTGGCGAGCCTGATCGGTACGCGGCCTCAGCTCGGCCTGCAGCTGCCGGTTGAAGTCCAGCGCGGTCGCAGGGACGACGGGCGTGATGGTGGCGGTAGGCAATGGTTTGGGCGTGGTCATGATCAGTCTCTCGGCAGGCCCCGGTCAGGGCTCGATGTCCAATGGTCCCGAGGCATCGGCTTCGCCATCGGCAGGGGCATCCGGACCCACTTCAGCGGCAGCAGCCTGGCCCCGGCTATCCACCGTCTCAGCCTCCGCCTCGGCAGGAACCTCACTGGCCAGCGCCTGCAGCAGGCCCCTGTCCTCGAGAGCCTGTGCCAGCAGCGCCTCGGCACCGCTTTTTCCGTCGACATAGGACAGCAGATTGGAAAGCTGGGTCCGTGCTTCCAGCAGATAGTTGAGCGACTCGACCTTGCGAGCCACCTGGGCAGGCGAGAAATCCCCCATGCTTTCAAAACCGATATCCACCGGCAACAGTCCGTCGCCATCGACGAGATTGGGCACATGGAAGGCCACGCGCGGCTGTATTGCTTTCAGACGGTCATCGAAATTGTCGATGTCGATCTCCAGCAGCCGGCGTTGATCCAGATCCGGTTGCGGTACCAGACTCTTGCCGGCCAGATCCGCCATCACGCCCATCACGAACGGGATTTCCACCTTGCGCTCGCTACCGTAGATTTCAACGTCATATTCGATCTGGACACGGGGCGCCCGATTCCTGCCGATGAACTTCTGCCCGCCGGAGCGGGGTTTGAGTGTCTTGAGATTGGCCATGCCATGGTTCTCCTGAACGATACGTGGTATCGGTCGCGGCTCATGCCGCCCTGCAATCAGTCCTTCGCTGGCGGGCTGGCGCCATCGCGGTTACCGGTACCTGCCAGCGCATCCAGTCGGGACAGCCCCTCGGGCATCAGTTCACGGACGATTTCGTAGAAATTCATCTGCAACAGTCGCAACGAACGGCGGATCAGCATCGGTGCAGGATGGCTGGGCTCGCTGCGTTCCAGATAGTCGCAAGCCTGCTGCAGCATGCGGATCACCTCGTCGCGTCCATCAATGTGGCCAGCCGGAAGCCCTGTGCCAGCGCCAAGGTCTGGCGCAGCCGCCTCCTCTGCCTCGGCCACTGAAGGCGGCGCCACACTCAAGGCCTGGCCACTGATTTCATGCAACCCCCGACGTACCGAGACGGCAGCAGAAATCGTGTTCAGAGGCTGCTCGATCGGTGCAAACGACGGCATCCAGGCCGTATCGAGATGCTTTTCCATGACCTGACGAACCCTGCTCACGCTCGCCAGTATCTGGTCCACGGCGATCAAGGTCGCAGCCGTATCGCCGCGCGCCTGTCCAAGCTCGGCCCGCAGGCGCACACTGCCCCCTGGATAGCCAAGGTTTTCTGAACTGTCACCGCCCTCCAGTATCGCCGCCGCATCCCGCAGACTCAGATGCCCGGAAGATCCGGCCAGCAAGGCCGACTTGCGCAGGCTGCGGGCCAGCGACACGGTGTCGGCAAAAGCCGCGATCGCATTGACGCGCTGCATCGGATCATATTCGTCAGCCGTCTGCAGTCGCGGATGCACCGCTTCCCAGTGCTGCTCCAGCAGCTCAGCCAACCATTGCAGACCCCGCGCATAACCGGCGATACCTTCGTTTTCGGTCCAGGCCAGGGTCAACAGGCCTAGAATGCGAATATCCTGACTGCGCCGCAGCAGTTGCCGCGCCTCATCCTCGATCCGGTGCCAGTCAGGCGGTTCGGCCGGAATGATCGCCGTGCCGAACTGCTGCTCGCTCTTGCCTATCGATGCCTGCTGCAGGGCCACGAACTCGGGAGCATATTCAAGATCTTCACCGCAGGAGGAGGCCATGTCCTTGATGGCAGGAAATTCATTCATGGGTACCGGCACCCCGATAGGCGCGAGCCACCTTGCGGGCCGAACGCGACGGCCCGCGGGCAGGTCGCTTTCCAGAAACACGCCGCAATGAGGCGACTCGTGCAGCGGACCGGGACCCGGAGGCCACCCGTACCGTGCGAATCCATGAATCCAGTAGCAATACATCCGCTGCAGCGACGTCCATGTCGGTGACTCCTGCGTGGCCTGCTTGTCAAAGCCATTTGGATGGCTGTTTCATGAAGTATCGATGACATCCCGTCCATGGGATGCACCTTCATGCATTTCAGTTGCAATCAGTAGTAGCACCGCAATAGTCAACGGCCGGTGCAAGTCTGATCAAGACCGGACGATATCGGCGTCACCCGCTCGCGCCCCCGTGCGCGAAGCGGCCGATGACGGGCATCCTGCTTGAATCCGGCGGCTGACCACAACGGGGAGTGCTCTCCATCCTGCCGTGCCCGATCTCAGGCCGGGCATACCCGCCTCAGTATCTCGAAACAATACAAATGCCGGCCAGGATGAAGCTCTTTCCTCAGATTTGTCCGATCCGTCTGGCGCTATGCGTCGGTACGTGATCAAGCAGGCCGGACAACTCATCGGCGGCCTCCCGAACGGCGACAAGCAGTTCCTGCTTGCGACTTTCAGCGATGGCTGGATCCGGGATCGTAAGACCCAGTGCCGCAACGATCAGCCCATGCCGATCGCGGACCGGTGCGGCGATAGTGCAGATGTTCGGCTCGAAGAAGGCCTCACCCAGCACGGCACCGTCATCCCGGTCACGATCCTGTTGCAGCAACTTGTGCAAGTCAGCCACCGTTGCCGGAGTCTGGGCCGAATAGCGCTGCAACTCGCAGCCGTGATAGAGCTGCTCCAGTTCAGGCAAGGTCATATCCTGAAGCAATACACGTCCCAGCACGGTGGCATGAGCCGGCAGCCGACTGCCGACAGTGATGGAACTGCTGAGCAGTGACGGCGGAGTCAGCTTGGCCACGTAGACCACATGCCGCTCATCTCGCACCACAAGATTGGCGGCCTGCCGGAATGTATCCACCAACCGCCGCAGAATGGGCTGGCCCAGCTCGGTCAGTTCCAGAGAGGCCAGATACTCGAATCCAAGCCGCAATACCCCCATGCCCAGTCGATAGTCATGACTGCGCTCATCGCGCTCGACAAATCCAAGGCGTTCCAGCGTCGCCAGCAAACGAAAGATCGTGGAACGCGGAAGATTAAGGCGCCGTCCCAGTTCGGGGGCACTCAGCCGGGGCTGCTCGCGAGAAAACTCGGCCAGCAGACGCAGACCGCGCTCCAATCCCGGCACCACATATTTGTCCTGCGCATCCATGGACTCACTCATCGCAATCAGATCCTGCACGTTCCGCCAAGACACCGAGTCTGAGCCAGAGCCGGGCCGCGATACAAGCAGAGAAACAGCGGTCAGGCCCTGAAGACCGTCCCCCCTCATGCTCTGCCGATCTGCCTGCCGTCACCAGACAGGCCGCCGCCCTGGAACCGGTTCTGGTACAGGCGCGGTCCGAGGCCCGTTACCACGGCCGGCTACCATGATTCCAGGTATCTCACGACAACAGATCGTGACGTCGGTATTTCCAAAGCCATGGCGTGGTCACCACGCTGATCAGGCAGGCCAAGGCAGGCAAGACCACCAAGGCCGTCGGGCCATGCCGAGTCCAGACCGCCAGCAGCATGGGTGTGGTACCGCCGAATACGGCGGCGCTCAGGTTATAGACCACGGCAATCCCGCTGATCCTGAGCGCTGGCGGAAAGCTGTAGACCAGCGGCTGATAGACCATCACGACGTAAGAGACTCCCGCCCCCAGCACGAAGAAACTGGTCGCCAGATGTTCACCCCTCGAAAAAACATAGACATGCACCAGCGCCAGCAGCAGACAGATCGCCACACTGGGAATCATCCGACGCCATCCCAGTCGATCCACGCACCATCCGCCAAGCAGTGCGCCGCACAAGGTGCCAACCTGCATCATCGCCTGTGCATGAGCGACTTGCTGCAGCGGATAATGGGCCACCACCACGAAATAGGTGGCCGGATACAACTGCACTGCCGGAATCAGAATGGCAGGTGCGATGCTTGCTGCCAGACATCGCAGCAATGCGGGTCGCTGCTCCTTCCACAGCCGGGCCAGTCGCTTCAGCAGGCCGTCCTTCCCGGTCTCCTTGCTTGCGGCAAATACCGGTGACTCGTCCAGATGACGCCGCAGCCACAACATCATCAGTCCCATCCCCCCGCCCAGCAGAAATGGCAGGCGCCAACCAAACAGCTGCCATTGATGCTGATCGAGGCCAAGGGAAAGCAGATCCACCAAACCCGACGACAATACGAAGCCCATGCCGAAACTCGCCCCCAGAATTCCGAAGGCCAGTCCCAGCCGACGCGCCGGCACATGCTCGGCGACCAGCACGATCGCGGCCGGCAGCTCGCCGCCCACGGCGGAGCCTTGAACGATCCGCAGAAGCAGCAGCGACAGCGGTGCCCAGGCGCCGATCCGATGCCAGCCCGGCAGCAGTCCGATCGCCAGCGTGGCCAGCGCCATGCCGGTCATGCTCGTGAGCATGGCCTTGCGACGGCCATGACGATCGCCCAGCGTCGCCAGCAGCGTCGCTCCCAAGGGTCGCGCGATATATCCGGCAGCGAATATGCCCAGCGTCTGCACCTGCTGCAACCAGAGCGAAATCCCTTCCGGAAAGAACACCTTCATGATGACCGGCGTCAGAAAGATGAAGAGAGTGAATTCGTAATACTCCAGAATCCCGCCCAGGGATGTCAGGCCCAGTGTCCGCAACTGGCGCTGATCCAGTCCGAACTTGCCGGGCAGGCGTTCCATTTCATCCATGGCGGCCCATCCCGTGGTCATTCTGCCGCCACACATGGCGGTGACAGAGCACGCTGGCGACACTCCCGCCTCCGGCGTTGTCCATTCCGGCGATCCGTGGCACGACCGCCGCCCTCAGCGGATGCCGGCACCAGTCTTGCCTCCGAGCCGCACCGGTTTGCAATCCGCGCTGGCCCATGTCTACTTTCTCCCCCCCGTCTCACCCGGTCATGAAACAAGCGACCACCCTCCATCGAGCACGATCGGAGCGACCCTGAGCGCACCACCGGGATTGACGCCCTCGCCCCATCCGCAAAGACCGCTCCTTGCACATGCGCGTCATCAGGCACCCATCGACATCCAGCCGGCGTGAAAAATCCGGCCAGGGCAAGAGAAATACCTGTCAAGGCGCCATACATCTGAGGCGAGCCGGCCCGGAGCATGGGCAAGGCAGGGCCAGCGCCGCATGGTCCGTGCCCAACCACAGGGAACCCGGCGGCCGTTATCATGGTCGAAAAGCTGATTGCCCGGGGTGGACGCCCTATCCCCCATCAGCGTTTTCCATCGACGATTGAAGGATGTTTGCAGTGAAGTACCTCAGCTACTGTCTGGCCCTGTCCTGTCTGCTGCCGCTTGCCGCCAGGGCCGAAAGTCTGACCGACACACTGGCCGACTGGGCACCTCGTGGCGGCCCGGCGCACTGGATTCCGCTGGGAAATACCCATGGAACGGATGTCTATCTTCTTTTCAGCCATGAAGGCCGCATCGCCGACATCACACTGAAATCCGGGATCTATGACCCCGCTCACCAGTTGAAGCAGGTCAATATCATCACCGGATACTTCGGCTGCCCCGATGGGGATATGCCGCAGTATCTCGAACATGCAGTGTCGACCACTTATGATGCGACCAGCCATAGTCCGGTAGACACCGGTGCCGGAAGTTTGAATGGCGATCATGTGCCGGTGACCTCGGGCTCGGTGATCGAGTCAGCTGCCAGACTCGCCTGCAGCGACGCCTTGGCCGACCATCAAGCGCATTGAGCTGCTCGACGTGCCGATCTTCGGTAATCAGACAGCGGTAACGGATCATCGCGGCAGTCGGAATGGACTGTGCAGCACCACGAAGCAAGTCCCGACATCACGAAGTCATCACATGGCCGTCCAAAACCGTGAGCCGACCTGATGCCCGTGCTGCCGGCGTCCATTGGTACTATGCTAGAAGGCATCCGGAGACTATCCACATCCCGATGCAGAGGAGTTCAACATGCCCGAGGTTTTCGTCCCCCAAATCCGTCTGAATGACGGCACCGACCTGCCTGCCGTGGGTTTTGGCACCTATCTCATGAATGGTTCCACCGGTGTGGAAGGCATGGTCAGTGCCATCAAGCAAGGCTACCGATTGCTGGATTCCGCCTTCAATTACGAAAACGAAGGCGCTGTGGGCGAGGCCGTTCGGCGCAGCGGCGTGCCGCGGTCGGATCTGCGCGTGGTCTCCAAGCTCCCGGGGCGGCACCATGCCTTCGACGAGGCCATCCGTACCGTCGAAGAGTCTTTGTATCGCGCCCAGCTGGACTATTACGACCTTTATCTTGTCCACTGGCCGAACCCCAGCAAGGACCTGTATGTCGAAGCATGGAAAGCCTTGATCGAGGCAAAGAAGCGCGGACTGATCCGTTCCATCGGTGTCTGCAATTTCCTGCCCGAACATCTGGAACGCCTGATTGCCGAGACCGGAGTCACGCCCAGCATCAACCAGATCGAGCTGCATCCCTATTTTCCTCAGGCGGAACAACGCCAGTGGGACCAGAAGCATGGCATCATCACCCAGTCCTGGAGTCCGCTGGGACGAGCCAACCAATTGCTGAAGGATCAGCTGCTGCAGGGCATCGCCGACGAAGTCGGCAAGAGCATCCCGCAAGTGATCCTGCGCTGGCATTATCAGCTGGGGGCCATTGCCCTGCCCAAGGCCGCCTCGCCCCAGCGCCAGCTGGAAAACATCAGCCTGTTCGATTTCGAGCTCAGCCCGGATCAGATGCAGCGCATCGGCACGCTTGCCCGTCCGGACGGACGCACCTTCGATCAGGATCCCTCCCGCTACGAGGAGTTCTGACCGCTGATCCGAAGGCCGCACTCGTCCGCGGCCTTCGGGCCCAAATGGCCAGACTCCTTCGAAGATGCCCAGTTGGCCACCGCGACTGGGCCAGCGCAGCCAAGTCGTTGTGCCAGCATACTCCCCGGCACCTGCACTCAGCACGTATGCCTGAGCTCTCCTGCGATTCTGACCGGCTGTGCTCCGGGCCCTGACACAGCGGCCCGCAGGCCTCTTCCCGCCCATCGATCCGCCCTGCCCAAACGGCAATCATCAGCCTGTGGCCGGTTTGGCACGGCCTGTCCCGCAGCCATATCACCAGCGCCTTCTCGGTCGCCGAGCCAATGCCCACTTGCTGCGGACAGGGTCCCGATCCCTGCTCGACACGCTCGCGCCGTGACAGCCATGCTATGTACACTTGCCGATGATTCACCGCCGAGGCTCAGCGCATGCATCCCCGTCGTCGTTTTTTGCAGCAGTCACTGGCCGCAGGAGTCACCCCTCTGGCAGCGAGCCCCTTCGCCACAGCCGTCCGTGCCATGACGGATGACGAGAAGGATCGTGCTCTTCGCCATGTCGATGTATTCATCGGTACGGGCGGTCACGGCCACACTTTCCCGGGCGCCACCGTGCCCTTCGGCATGGTTCAGTTGAGTCCTGACACCTACAATGCCGTGTGGGATGCCTGCTCTGGCTACCATCGCGGAGATGGCTCGATCATGGGCTTTTCCCACACCCATCTCAGCGGAACGGGCTGTGCCGACCTGATGGACATCATGGTGATGCCTTGCGTAGGTGCCGTGCAAACGGAACCGGGGCAGCCGACCCCTGCCATCACCATCTACCATTCACGCTTTGACGCCACCCACGGCGGAAGCGATCCGGGCCAGTCCGAGCACCAGCCGCGAGGCCATACCCCTGGATATCGCGCTTCGTTTACATCGGCGGATGAAACGGCCACGCCAGGTTATTACTCGGTCATCCTGCGTGATCGCCGGATCAAGGCCGAACTGACAGCGACAGCGCGCGTCGGCATGCATCGATATACCTTTCCTGCCAGTGATCAGAGCCATCTGTTGCTTGATCTTGCCCACGGCGCACAGGACGATCCGCTGACCCCGGCCAAGGTGGGGCACTGTCATCTGCGGGTCATCGGCAACGACACGCTGGTTGGCAGTCGACAGGTCGACGAGTGGGCACCAGGTCGGCAAATCTTTTTCGCCTTGAAGCTGTCACGTCCTTTCGAACGCTTTGAAGTGTATGCCCCCGAGACGGCCGGACCACTCACCACGATCGAGACCCGCGGCAAGACACTCAAGTGCGCCCTGCATTTTTCCACCCGCCGCGGCGAGACCATCCTGGTCAAGACCGGCATCTCGGCGGTCGATATTGAAGGAGCCTTGCGCAATCTTGAAGCCGAAGTATCTGGCTGGAATTTCGAGCTGGTTCGCCAGCAGGCCTCGGCGGCGTGGACCACGGCACTGGCTCGCAGCCGGGCGGTCTTCGGCTCGCGCAAACAGCAGCGGATCTTCGACACCGCCATGTACCACAGCCTGGTAGCGCCAACACTGTTCAGCGATGTGGACGGTCGCTATCGAGGCATGGACATGTCCATCCGGCAGTTGCCGGAGGGACAGCTGAACTACACGGCCTTCTCCTTGTGGGATACCTACCGGGCCTTGCATCCGCTGCTGACCTTGATCCAGCCCGAGCGCGTGCCTGACCTGGTCAACAGTCTGGTCCGGATGGCGGCGCAGAGTCCTGCAGGTGTGCCGGTATGGCCGCTGCAAGGCAGGGAGACCGGCTGCATGATCGGATATCACTCCGCCGTAGTCGTGGCAGAAGCCCATGCCAAGGGCTTTGCCGGCATCGATTTCCAGGCCGCCTGGCCCTTGTGGCGCAAGCGGGCCATGGATGACGACTATCGCGGTCTGGCCTTGTATCGCCAACTGGGTTATATACCGGCAGACAAGGCACCTGAAGCCGTCAGCAAGACGCTGGAATACGCCTATGACGACTGGGCCGTTGCCGAGCTGGCCAAGGCCGCTGGTGCCGACGAGGATCGCCGGCATCTGACAAGACGCAGCCAGAACTACCGCAACGTCTTTGATCCGGCTACCGGGTTCGCCCGGGCTCGCCATGCCGACGGATCCTGGATCGAACCATTCGATCCTCGCGCCATGGGCCATACCGATCGATGGCGTGATTTCACCGAATCCAATGCCTGGCAGGCCACCTTCCTCAATCAGCATGACATCTACCACTTCATCGCGCAGTTTGGCGGTGACGCGCCCTTTGTACGCAAACTGGATGCGCTGTTTGCTGCCGACTCCACCTTGCCCGCAGACGCACCTCCGGACATTGCCGGCATGATCGGCCAGTATGCCCATGGCAACGAACCCAGTCATCACGTGGCTTACCTTTACGCCTATGCCGGCCAACCCTGGAAAACCCAGGCGATGGTCCGGCGGATCCTCAGTGAAATGTATGACGACAAGCCTGACGGAGAGGCCGGCAATGATGATTGCGGCCAGATGTCGGCATGGTTCATCCTCAACGCTCTGGGCTTTTATCCGGTCGATCCGGTCAGCGGCATCTACGTGCTTGGCAGCCCTGCCGTGCTGCAAGCGGACCTGGCCCTGACCGGAGGTCGTCTGCGCATCGTGGCGCACGACAACAAGCCCGACCATGTCTATGTCCAGTCCGTGCGCTTCAACGGTCAACCGCACAGCCGCAACTGGATTCGACACAGCGAACTGATTGCCGGCGGATTACTGGAGTTCGAGATGGGGCCTCGGCCCAACCTTGACTTCGGCGTCGAACAGGATGATCGCCCTCCATCCTATACCTGAGCACGGGCAGGTGACTTCACGGCCGAAGCTGCCTGACGGCATCAGCGGTCCAGCATGGCGGAGCTCTTTATCAGGCGATGACGATCACCTTCGTCACAGGCGGCATACTCAAAACCCGGCCGTATGGCCCAGGCACCGGTTTCACCAGTCCGGTTGATGGCTATAAATGCAACTTGCGTGTCGTCATTCCGCAATCCCGGCCGCTTTCGGACAATCCTGGCCACGGCTTCCCTGCAGGCCTCCGTCGGGGAACGTCCCTGGCGCATGAGCTCGACTACCAGAAAGCTGCCGGCACTGCGGATCACCTCCTCACCTACCCCTGTGGAGGTGGCAGCACCCACCTCATTGTCCACATACAGGCCGGCACCGATGATGGGACTGTCGCCCACCCGGCCGGCCAGCTTCCAGGCCATCCCGCTGGTAGTGCATGCCCCGGCCAACTGGCCGCGGGCATCGATGGCCAGCATGCCGATAGTGTCATGATTGTGGATGTCCCCCCGATGCCCTCCCAGCCCGTAGCCTGACTCTTCGCTGTTGGCATGGGGCTGGTAACGTGAGGATTTCAGCCATGTCCGCCAAGCTGCCTCAGCATCCGGAGTGATAGCCAGCCGGCTGCGTTTGAAACCATGTGCCAGCGCGAACCGCAATGCGCCGTCTCCCACCAGCAGCACATGCGGGCTTTTCTCCATCACCGCACGGGCCACCGCTATGGGATGCGCGATATCTCGCAACGCAGCCACGGCACCACAATCACCGTTGCCATTCATGATGCTGGCATCCAGGGTGACGTGTCCGTCACGATCCGGATAGCCTCCAAGGCCCACCGAGTGATTGGCGGGATCCGACTCGGTGACCATCACCCCCCGCTCTACTGCATCCAGCGCCGAACCACCTTGAGCCAGCAGCTTCCAGGCACCCTGGTTTGCCGCATCGCCAAAATTCCAGGTAGAGATGACACGAGGATATCGTGCGGGCAGTTCCATATGGACGGCTGAAGCTGATCTGGCACTTCCCACCATCATTCCGGCCCCACCTGCAATGCATCGCTTCAAAAAGCTCCGTCGATCCGTCATGCATCCCCCTGCCTGTCTTGAACCCGTGTGCCGAAAAAGCCCTGCCTTATCGCCCCCGCGCTCAAGCCTACACCAAGCGGCGGGCAAGGCTGCCCCCGTATCGCTCCCGGGCCTGACCCAAGGCCGGGGCGCCGAGGCTCAGGCCGCAGCCCCTCATTGCACCACTTCAAACCTGCTCAAACGACGGGAATCAGGCCCAGTCCGACCATCGCCGCCGCACCACGCATGCCATATTCTGCTGGCTGCATACCCCAAACCGGAATCTGTTGCAGATAGCTTTGCATCACGCCTTTGTTGAAGAATCGTTGCCGGAACGAACTCCGCGGCAGGAACGCCAGCAACTCGGGCACAAAGCCGCCCCCCAGATAGATGCCTCCCGTTGCTCCCAGCAAGAGCGCCAGATCGGCCATCAGGCTGCCCAGCAGACCGCAGAAGATGTCCATGGCCTCCACCGCCAAAGGCTCGGTCTCGGCAAGCGCAAGCCGACTCACCTCCGGCGCGCTGAATACGCTTGCCTGCTGACCATCGAGTTCGCACAAGCCCTGATAGGTCGCCAGCAAGCCGGGTCCCGACAGCACATGCTCATAAGTGACATAGCTGCCACGGCGGGAAAACAGTTCGAACAACTGCAGCTCACGTCCCGCCCCCGGCGCCATCGCCATCTGGCCGGCTTCGGAGGGCAGCACCTGAACGCGATCGCCTGCTTCAATCAGGATAGCACTGCCCAGCCCCGTCCCCGGTCCCAGCACGACGCGAGTCCCAGCCGGGCTGCTGCTCGACCGGAAAGGCTCGATCATCGGCACCAGCTCGTCGACCCCAAGCGTCAAGGTGGCATAGGCCAGCGCCTCGAAGTCATTGATCAGCCAGACCGGGCGCTGCCCGAAACCGGCCACCAACGCCTGTCGGGAGACCGTCCAGGGCAGATTGCGATTGATGACCTTGTCATCCTGCAGATAGCCCGCGATGGCACAGACCAGCCCGGCTACCGGATGGAGCGGCGCGATCCGCTTCAGATAGTCCGCCACGATGGCTTCAAGGCTCGGCCAATCAGCGCAGACATAACGACGGATCGTAGCTTCCAGCAAGCGGCCATGTGGCACATCCCCTACAGCCAAGGCCAGACGGGCATGAGTACCCCCGACATCGGCCACCACGAAGCAGGATGTCAGCCGGGAAGAAGGCTTCAAGCCGGATTTCGGAGGTTCCATGGGGCTGCTCACAGATTGGCCGGCCATGCTAACCACAGGCAGCCAGAGCTTCAACATGGTCTGCCATGTTCTGGATTGCCCATCGCCCCAACGGGAAGATCCACGCCCTGAACCCGACCGCGGCCAAGCAGCCCCTCATCCCGCCGCCCGGTACTGCGCAAAAAGACATGACACAAGCCGGAGAGAGTACCGCGCGACGTCAACGCCTTGCACTTGCAAGCGTTCTCAAACAGTATCACGGCTCCACGTCCCCTGAATTTAGGCCTCCCCTTCCTTCGCGCATGAAGGCACAAATTTCCCACCCGCCCCTTGCAACCAATGAGTCCTTTTGCAGATGCCCGACTCCACCCCAGCCATTGATCAAGCATGGATCAACCAGATCATCCATGCCATCGATCAAAACTTGAGGCCACAGGACACGGCGTTTCAGGCCCAGCTGCGACTGGCGCTGATGGATGCACACCAAGTCGAGGGGTGCCCACGTGCCAGCCAATTGACGGCAGCCAGCAAGCCCGGGGTCGTTCGTCGCCTGACATTGCTGGAAAATCACTCCCGGAATTACGATCTTCTGCTGCTTGTCTGGCCACCCGGCTACCGCGGCGAGATCCATGACCACGCTGGCCAGATGGGCCTCGAAATCGTGCTCGATGGCCAACTGGTGTTCGAGACCTTTGCCGTCAGCCCCGCAACAGCAGACACTGCGATGACTCTGCTGCTGCTCAACGAAGCTCGGCAACGGCCGGGGGATGCCGCTCATTTTGGCGGTACTCAACATGCACACCGCTGCATCAATCCTTCAGAGAGCCAAGCCAGCCTCAGTCTGCATATATACAGCCGGCATGTCAGCCAATGTCGCTTCTTCTTTCAGGACAGTATGGGAAACTGGCAAAGTGGCACCTGCGACCTCGTCGCCGAGAGCCCCGCCAACCTCTCCCGCTGAGCTGAGCAAGCGACTGAAGCTCGATGTCTGATTTTGCGATCCGCAGCCCCATGGCAGCGCGGGAGCAACGAAAACACCCACGGACCGCTCCTGCAGTTTTTACCCAAGGGCACCGATCTGTCGCTGCCCAGCCAAGCCATGCTCAACGATATCGCGCTCTTGCACCATGCCCGACCCAGTCAAATGCTGTGATGGATAGCTCCGCAAGAGGCGCGATGGCTGAAGAGATGGCGAAATGGTCGTCCGGTATTGCACCTGATTCTTGAGACCGTCCGTAATTTCGGGGTAGAACTCAAGGCAAGATCCTGCGCATTCGCATCGCCGGCGAAGCAGCGGTTTCCGCGAGCGGCCAACTCTACATATGAGCGCGTCGTCTCCTGCCGAGGAAGTGCCACGCGAGCCATGAAGGCCAATACTGCAGCATCCCCCCTCACCTCGAATCCTTCAAGGCGGACTCCTTTCCCCTTGACGACCAACGTGCTTGGTCATGGCAGGAATGCTATGGACCGTACGGCTGGCCATAGCTGAATGACACCCCGGCATCAGAAGCCCCGGTGCTGGGCTCAATTGGGCTTGTGCGTTTCTCGCCTCTTTGGTCCTTAGCGCCGCCAGCCGCTCGCGTGCCTGGACCTCGGCAATGGGCCGTTGCCCGCTATGCGGGAACAGGTAGTTTTCCAGCAGCCATCGATTCTTGGCCGCGGTGATCTCTGCAAAGTCTGACCGCTCCATCCACTGCCGAGCAAACCGCTCAAACGTATCCACAGGCTCAGCAGAAGCCACCGCTTTCTGCTTTGCCATCTGCCGGGTTCCACCGGGATCAGCCCCGTCTGCAATCAGCCTGCGAGGTCATCTCTGCGCTTGCGGGCATCAGCCAAGGTTCTATCCGGATAGACGCCAAGTGCCAGGCGCTCCTCCTTGCCGGCGACCCTGCACTTGAGCCGCCAGTACTTCCAGCCGTTGGGCATCACGTCCAAGTACACGGCACCGCCATCGCTGAGGCGATTATCTCTGGGTGAGGCCTTGCGGATTGCTTTGTCGGTCAGGGGCATTTCCAGCATGGGGCATATGCCTATTGGCTGGAGGCATCTCAGGGCCCGGCATGACTGGCTTTGCTTGACTGCCGAGGGAACAAAGCCCCTGTGCCCCCAAGTATCCCCCAGAACAGCTGGGCTTCAATGGGATTGCATGAGACAAACAGGCAATAAAAAACCCGCCAAGTGGCGGGTTTCAAAGATTTCATGGGTCTGGATGAGACGCCATGCAACCTGTATCTGGTGCCCGAGGCCGGAATCGAACCGGCACGCCTTGCAGCGAGGGATTTTCTTGCCACTTCGGCTTTCGCCGCCAGCGCAAGCGCTGTTCGTGGTCTGGAGCACGCCTTCACCCTAGCCTTCCGGCCGTAGGTGCCCGCCGTCTGCTCTCTACACCTTCCCGGGCACTGGACCTGGGCTTGGCTCGGCGTTGGCTCGGATGCCGGAGCAACCAGGGCGTTCGCCGACTTTGACGGGCTTCACCTCCGGGGTTTCCCCCTGAGGGCTCAAATTGTTCAAGTCCCTTGTGTCTACCGATTTCACCACTCGGGCTTAGCGCGATGCGCTGAAAACTCCTAACTCTTTTTGCTGCCCCCTGACCATCGAGCGAAGCCATGAAGCCATGCCTGAATGCATGCAGTCCATTGTACCATCGATCATCCGCCCCGACAGGGTCTGCAGGAGGGGCTTGAAAGAAAAGATTTCAAGTCTCCCGTGCCCGCCGATATCACCATCCAGGCAGGAAGTCGGGATTCGCGGACATACCGGAAGCGGTGAATCTTAACATGCTCAAACGGACTGGCACTACGGCAGGCGTGCCGGAACGAGATCGGCAGACTCGCTGGCGGCGGCGTTGCTGCGGGTCTCAGTGACGCGAGGTCGGCAGCCATGGCTCGACGATCAGGCTGGCGACGATAAGCACCATCATGCCGCCGGACAATCTGGAAATGATCTGCGCGGACTGAGGGCGAGCGCTCAGCACATGGTGGAAGCTCAGACCAACGCCCATGTAGATGACCAGACTGCCCTTCAGCAGCCGGCGCCAGATATCTCGGGACACGAACTGACCGGCCCTGACTTTGGAGCCCGGACTGCGCAGCAACTTGATACCGCGCCAGAACAGATAGTCAGCACTGGCACATGCGGCATATACGGATGGCAAGATACCTGGGCACCAGTTCAGGCGGCCAACTAACAGGCCCGGCACGGCGGCGATGGATCTGGAGTCCCTTCAGTCTGGCGAAAATGGCATAGGCCCCATCGGCTCTCGGCAACGCGGCCAGCGCCAGCGAGACCATCCAGAAGGTGGCAAAGGCAGTAAGTGGCACGAGGGACTTCCTTGCAAGGCGGACGGCCATTCCATGGAGTCGCACCTGGGCGAACCCGCCATCTTCCGTATATCGTTTAGTGCACGCAATATGCCACGATGACAGGATTATCTGCTGCACGGGTGGTAAAGGATCTGCCGGCTCTCCAGCAGCTCCATGATGCCAGGCTGGCCGCCCTGCCTGGCATGCAGCGGATGACGTCCACCCTGGTGATGAAGGATGTGGTGATCAATCGATCACTGACGTTTGCGCCTGTCTGAGCGGTATGCGGATCAGCGGGCAGATCCTGCCCCGGATGAATGGGACGCATCCGAGGCGGCGTGACAAAAGGTGATCAGTCCGGTCTTGATCGGCGACAATCGGTACGGGCACATCGCGCCCGCATCATTGGGAGTTCGTCCGGATGCTGTCCCTTGCCAAGCAATGCGCCATCTATGCCAAGACTTTTCCGCTCCTGTCGTCGCTGTATGGTCAGGGATTGAGTGCCTCGCAGATGTACGAGAAAGTTCGTGCCGTCCATCCCGAGATCGCCCAGCTGCCGTTGTACGCGTTCAATGTCTCGATGGTGCATGATGCCGCCAGTCGCTGGCGGGCCGAGACATGGGTGCAGATGAGCAATGACTCCTGCAACAACCCTTATGTCGGTGCGCAGCCTGTCTATATCCAGGAGGACGACATGTCACCCTCCCAGGATCGGTAAAGGCCGAGCGGAACCTGCTTTGCAGGCCGAACGCCTGCAGGCCACGGAGATCGTCGGAGGAATTGAACGGGACCGCTCTTCTGGACGACTCCGATGGATACCTTGTTGAACAGGCCTGCTGCCGCCCCCATGAAGCTCTGGGGATGACGGGGATATCGCATGACGTTCTGGGATGATTTCAGACAGGCCTGCATCAGTTGCAGAGACCGATGGATACGGCCGGATCAGATCGGGCGCTGGCTGTTCCTGCTGCTGGTCTTTCAGCTTTGCATGAGCCCCGCGACCATGGATCTGGGGCTGACCATATACAGTCTGGGACTCGATAGCGCCCTGTTGCTGCTGGATCTTCAGTTCGCGCTGCTGCTGGCCATGGCCTGGCAACTGACTCGACAGCTTCGTAGCCTGATTCCGACCGGCAGACGTCGCTGAGCGGATACCAGCAAGAGGCCTGAAGGCGGCCTCGATGCCATTCAGACCACGCGCATGCCTTGCAGATAGCAAGTCACGGCCTGTTGCAATTCGGACATTTCCGGAGATTGGCGTCCGAATTCGTCGGCCAGCACCGGAACGGTCTTCAGCAGCTGCAACAACACGACGGCATGGGCCTGGTGCGAATCGGTATCGTCGACCAGACACCAGGTACGCAGCAGTTGAGCCAGGCGGCTTCGCAGTTCGCTGCGCCACTGCTCGCGCATGCGTATCGCATCGTCAGTACCCTCGAGCATCAGCAAGGCCAGGTGGCGATCAGGCATCAACGCCAGCATCAGGTTCAGCAAGGCCTCGGCCAGCCCGACGGCATCCAGGGTATCCAGTTGACCTGAAACCTGATCCAGACCGGCATGCAGCTGCTCCAGATAACGCTGCAGCAGGGCCGCGGCGATAGCCGGTTTGGAAGGAAAGAACTGATACAGGGATCCGATGGACGCCCCTGCCTCGGCAGCGATTTCAGTCATGGTGGTCCCCGGATAGCCCTTGGCCGCAAACAAGCGGCCGGCGGCTTCCAGCAAGGCCGCGACCCGCTCTTTGCCGCGCTGTCGCTTGGGTGCACGCATGACGTCCACGGCTTCGCTGGACTTTTGTGAGGATAAATTCGTATTATTCAATTTATGAGGATCTCCTCATGTATGCATATCTTCTGCCGCCCCCGGACTCGCCAACGCGCATCCGGACCTACCGAGAGCCACCCTATGACCGAGCTGAACCCTGAAACCAGCGCGCTGGTAATGATCGATCTGCAACAAGGTATCACCGCCCTGCCGGTTGTGCCTCATGCCGCTGACGACGTGGTCGCACGCGCACGTCTTCTTGCCGAGCGCTTCCGGGCCCGCGGCGGTACGGTGATATGGGTGACCGTCGGCTGGTCCGCGGATTTCGGCGATGCATTGCGCAGCCCGGTGGACAAACCCATGTCTTTCGTCAACGGGCTGCCTGAAAACTGGAGTGAACTGATGGCCGGCCTGGCCCGTCCCGGCGATCTGCATGTACGCAAGCATCAATGGGGCGCATTCCATGGTACCGATCTGGATCTGCAGCTGCGCCGGCGTGGACTGGAGACGATCGTGCTGGGCGGCATCGCCACCAATTTCGGCGTGGAATCCACGGCCAGGCAAGCCTGGGAACTTGGCTACAAGCTGATCGTGGTGGATGATGCCTGCACCAGCATCGACAAGCAGCTGCATGATATGAGTATCGAGCATATCCTGCCGCGGATAAGCCAGGTGCGCTCCAGCAAGGACGTACTGGCCACTCTGGAAAACTGAGCCGATGCGCCGCTGGCCCATTCCCCTTCGCTGGGGCTGGCTGATGCTGGTCACGATCACTCTTGTAGCAGCACTGGAGAGCGCCCATCTCCCGGCCGCCATTCTGCTGGGAGGAATGGCGGCGGCGGTGGCGCTGGCGGCCTGCGATATCGAGTTGCGGGTCGCCTCCCCCGTACTCACGGTATGTCAGGCCGTGATCGGTGCCATGATCGCCCACAGCATGCCGCCAGGTGTATGGTCCGAGATGGCCGCCCGCTGGCCCTTGCTGCTGGCAGGGGTCATGTCGGTGATCATCGCCAGTTACGGAGCGGGATGGTGTCTGATGCGGCTGAAGCTGCTGCCCGGCGCTTCCGCACTGTGGGGTTCTTCGCCAGGAGCGGCCTCGGCGATGATGTTTATCGCCGAGGCTTATGGCGACGATATCCGGCTGGTGGCCTTCATGCTGTATCTGCGCGTGGTGCTGGTGGCTCTGGCAGCCGCTTTGGTGGCGCATGACTGGATGCCTGCCGGTACCGCTGCCACTGTGCACACCGGCACGGTCTCGCAGCTGCTGCAACCTTGCCCCTGGATCGCCGGCCTGCTGACGATGGTCGCGGCCCTGGGATCTGCATGGATCGGACTCCGCTTGCGGATACCGGCCGGTGCCTTGCTGATGCCGATGGGGTGCTGCCTTCTGTTGCAGGATCTCGGCTGGCTGCACATCGCGCAGCCCCCGCTGCTGCTGGCCGTCAGCTATGTGCTGGTGGGCTGGAGCATTGGCCTGCGCTTTACCCGGCAAGCCCTGGCCTATGCGGCCAAGGCGATTCCCGGCATCGTCGCCGCCAGCGTGGCTTTGCTTGCCGTTTGCGCCGGATTGGCGCATTGGCTGACTGTTGCAGCAGGCATTGATCCAGTGACGGCCTATCTGGCCACCAGCCCGGGTGGTGCCGACTCGGTCGCCATCATTGCGGCCAGCAACCCGAAAGTCGACATGGCTTTCGTGATGGCCATGCAGACTGCACGCTTTCTGATGGTGTTGCTTATCGGGCCGTCGGTGGCCCGCTGGCTGGCTGGTTCACGTCCCCATGGCGGAACAAGCCAGCCTCGCATCCCGGAAAAATAGTGCTGGGGCATCTTGCTGCATACGCCTGGTCGATTCCGGGCTGTTGACCAAAGCGCAGTACAATGCCCGGTTTGCACCCTGATGGATGGATCGATGTCCGATATTCCCGCCTGCCCGGTCTGCGGCATGGAAAACACCTACCCCGACGAAAGCCAGTTCATCTGCCCGGATTGCGGCCATGAATGGCCTCAGCAGTCAGCGGGCGAGCCCGAAACGGCCCTGATCGTGCGTGACGTGAACGGCAATGTGCTGCAGAGCGGCGATACCGTCGTGGTGATCAAGGACCTGAAGGTCAAGGGCTCCTCGATTCCCCTGAAGCAGGGCACCGTGATCAGGCAGATCCGGCTGGTCGAAGATGACGCCGAGCATATCGAAGGCAGCTCGGACAAGATCAAGGGTCTGGTCCTCAAGACTTGCTTTCTGAAAAAAGCCTGAGTCGGAATGCCGGATGGCAAGGTGGTTCGCCGCCTTCCATCTGGCCGGGCCGGCATCCCTTTTCAGACCACCGTCAACATCCGCCATCCCACCAGCGCCAGCACCACGCCCAGCGACGGGCGCAGGAACCGCTCGGACATATGACGCGCGGCCCAGCTGCCCAGCAGGATGCCGGGTATGGAGCCCAGCAGCAGGGTGCCCAGCAACGGGAAGTCGATGGAACCCAGATACCAGTGCCCGAGACCGGCGATCAAGGTCAGGGGCACGGCATGGGCGATGTCCGACCCCACCACGCGAACCGCCGCCATCTTCGGATACAGCAGCAACAGGGCCACCGTGCCGAGCGCTCCCGCGCCTACCGAAGACAGGGTAACCAGCAGGCCCAGCACAAAACCGACCAGTACGGTCAGCGCTGGCGGCGACTGCCGGCGCATTCCCGGGTGCCGGTCCATAACCCACCGGATGATGCGGTCCTTGACCAGCAGCGACACGGCACTGAGCAGCAAAGCCACGCCGAGTACCAGGCTCATGACCAGGCTCATCGCTCGACTGGTGGTTCCGTGATGGGCAATCACCGCCATGGCCAGTCCGGTCGCGGGGATCGAGCCCAACGCCAGTCGGCCCACCACCTGCCAGTCCACACTCTTGCCCGCGTGATGGAACAGGGTGCCGAAGCTCTTGGTAGTGGACGCGAACAGCAGATCCGTGCCCACGGCCGTCGCCGGATGAAAGCCGAAAAGCAGCACCAGCAAGGGGGTCATCAAGGACCCGCCCCCCACTCCGGTAAGCCCCACCAAGGCACCCACCAGCAAACCCGAAACTATGAAGGCGGGGGAAAATCCGCTGGAAGCAAGATGGATCATCATGGCCTTGTCGTTGAGTCTGCCGACCGGATCAGAACGAAGGCGTCCTGATCAGCCTTCACACAAGCACCACGCAGTAGCGGAGCCGGCGCACGCAGACTGTCTGCAATGCGCCAAGGCTAACCTGCACGTCCCGGCACCGGAAATAACCAAATTTTCCGGAACATGCGACAAATGCATATCTGGAAACCCACCTCACCCGCAAGGCTGCAGACTAGGACCTGTCGGGGCCTGCCCGCAGTCTGGTGAACCATGGTCACTGACGCTGGGCGGCTTCCGATCTTGCGAGGGGGGGGGATCTGGCCAGCTCTGCATACCGTATCAGCCAACCCGGTCCAACGCCGGGCCTGATACCGACCGATAAAGCCATCCCTGGCATCGAACTCCTGGGCAAGGGCGGCCCGACCTGCATCCCTGGCAGGCTGGCCCCTGCAAATACCTGTCCATCCCTATTCGCCGATCGACAGCCGCGATCAGGTCCACCCCGGACCACACCGCGGATGAAATCCTCCCTGACAGGTCAACTCCTGCGTACAACGGCCACCTTGCTCCCTGGCCGCTGCGGCCCACCACCTGTTCATGGCCATGCCTGGCCGGGAAGTGCCATGTCCCGAGGCCGTCCCTGGCGTCCGACTCCTGTGCAACGATGGTCGCCTGCCTCCCTGGCACCCAAGTCTTTGCGATACCAACCGATCCACATCCACCGACCGGCAACCGGGTCTGGTCACCTCCGGACCGCACCGCGGATGAAACCCTCCCTGGCATTGCACTCCATCTCGCCCCGTCAACCCGATCCATGGCTGGGAGGCGCAAGGTCTTGCCGAGATCACTAATGCTTCAACAGACTCTGCAGATCCTGCAGCTGATAGGCCTCCGGGCCCGGAGCCGGGTGCGGGTGGGCTTTGAGCACGGCAGCCACCACGGCCTCCGCCTCTTTCTGCCGGTGCAGCTGCATCAAGGCCTTGGTGCGTGGCCAGGCCAAGCTCTCCTGCTTCTCTGCAGGTGCCAGCCGGACGGCGCGATCCAGTAGTGGCAGCCCCTGGGATGCATCCCCCGCAGCGACCAGGGCCGAACCGTATTCCTGCAGATAGTAGTACTCGTCCGGATAAGCCTCGGCCAGCAATTTCAAGACTTTCAGACGGGCCGCGTTTTCACCGGCATGATCGAGAATGATCTGCAGGTTCTCGGCCACGCTGCGATTGTGCCTGACATCCAGTCCGCCACGTCCGTCATCCAGCAAACGGCGAGCGGTGGCAATAGCCTGGTCCTGCACCGCTTTCTTGCGATCCGGTTGTTGCACCACGCCATAGATCCACTCCATCTCGGTGGTGTATTCCAGCAAGTCGACCTTGGCCGCGTCCCGACCGAAGACCTGCTGCAGCAGCGGCTGCAAGGAAGCCAGTGGCCTGGCCAGAACCGCGCGGCGTTCGGCCAGCGGCAAGGACTGCACGCACGAAGCCAGGCTGCTGACCACCGCGAAACGATGTCGGTCATGGGCGTAGGCCAATGCCTTGTCGGCCTGCCGACGGCAGCGACTGATCAGCCCGGCCAAAGGTTTTTGCTGCGCCGTGGCCAGATCGACCTCGGAGGCCAGCTCGCGCATCTGCAGCAGACTGAGCCCGGGAGCCGTCAACGGGTTGGTGGCTGCGGTCTGGCGAACCGGTGCCGGAAGCTGCCGAAACCAGGCAAGACCCTCGGAGACCTTGAAACGCCCCAGATAATCTTCGATCACTGCCGCGAGATCGACCATTGAACCTTTGGCGGCACGTGCCTGGCGCTGCTCTAGACTGCCCTGCCCGGCGAGAATCACGTCCAGGGTCTGCATGAATTTCGCCTGCGGCACCTCGCCGATGATGCGCGCGCGCTCGCTGCCGTCCGGATTCAGGATCAGATAGGTCGGCAAGGACGGGACTTTCAGTTTTTCCATCCAGGCCGAACCATTGTCCGAATCGGCATCACTTTCGATCAACACGAATTTCTTTTTTTCGGCCTCCCACTGCGGTCCGGTCAACACATGGTCACGCATGGCAAAGCAGGAATGGCACCAGCTGGCGCTGAAATCCACGAAGACCGGCTGGTGTTTCTGCCGGGCCAGCAGCAGAGCCTGGTCGATGGTCGTCAATTGACTGTCCGCAACACTGTTCGTCGGCGCGGATTGCGCCATCACTTCCGCATCCGGCCCCATCCATCCGGCCGCCAACCACAAAGCCAAGCCCAACATCGGTTTCATAAGTCTTCCATCCTCAAGTCCTGTCCATATCCGGATACATCAGCGCGTGGACGCCACGCCGAACTGATACCGCGCCTCCAAAAAGAACTGCCGGCCGAACACGTTGTAGCTGCCTATGTTGTAGGGCGCGTTCATCGCCGGGTTCTGGGTGGCATCAAACGGAGGCATCGAGTTCTTCAAGTTGTTCACCTGGAAGGAAAGGTTCAACTTCCGGGTCGCCTGATAACTCAGATTGAGATTCGAAATCACCCAAGGTGCCAGCCTGCCCGCGTCGGGGGTGCCATAGCCATTGGTCTGCGCCAAATAATTCGGCGTGTGGCCGTAATAGACACTGTAGAAGGTGGCCGACCAGCCGCCCTTGGTCCAGGTGAGCGATGCATTGGCCTTGCTTCGAAATTCCACCGCCTGGCCTTGCACCGGATTGTTGAGCAGATCCAGAGTGGGATCCCCGGGAAAGGTCTGGCGTTGGTGCTTCAGCATCAAGGTATAGGCACCGGCCAGGGCCAGCCCGCCCCAGCGATGCAGGCTGAGCTGGTAATTGAGACCGGCCGTCAGCGAATTGTTGAACTCCCTCGCCAGATTGATCTTGGTCGGGCTGACGCTGAGAATATCGCCCAGCAACCCCGAACCCGGCGTCGCCGGCGCACGCACGACCTGGTTGAGAGCCGCGACGCAGGAAGGTGAAGTGATATCCAGGATGCCGTCGCGGCACTCTTGCTCCACCTTCAGAACATAGCCCGGGCTTTCGGTCAGAACTTCGTTGTGGATGACCAGCTGCTGATAGTCGATATTGAAGGAGAAATTGGCGCTGGGCGACCACACCAGACCATAGGAAAAGGCTCGGGTGGTGATCGGCTGCAAGGCCGGATTGGATACCGTATTCACGGTGGCATACACGTTCTGGTAGTTGACCGCGCAATTGTTGATGCTATGCGACACGGTCATGCAGTTGGCGTAGTCGACCAGGTATTGCTGATTGCTGGAGCTCCCCTGAAACTGATCGACCAGGGTCGGCGCCTTGAATGCCGTGCTGTATTTGGCCCGCAGCAGCAGACTGTCCACAGGCCTGAACTCCAGGCCCGCGCTATAGGTGAATGCCCCGAAGATGCGCCCCGCGGAGTCGTAGCGATCATAGCGACCGGACATGTCCAGGGTCAGGGTCTTGAGCAGCGGAACGCTGAGTTCGGCGGCCGTTGCCCAGCGGGTGCGGTGCCCCTGGCTGGGCTGGATGTACAACTGGCTCAACGTGCCGTCGACGAAAGCTGCAGCGGGTGCATATTGCCAGGCCTGATAACCGCCCTCGACGACTGCCGCCAGGCCCACGTCACCGGCCGGAAGGCTGAACAATGAAGTCTGGGTCAACATGGCACGTGCCACGTCATCATCGGTACCGGCCTGGATGGCGGCATACCCCGCATACCGGCTGTACTCCGCCGGTGTCAGCGGGGTATACAGCAGATCATAATCAGGCAAGCCACCGGGATTGCCTTCGCCAGTGACCCGACTGCCGTAGGAGCCCGCCACCGAGTCGGCCAGCAAACCGCCCTGGCGTATCGTCATTCGATCCAGGCCCAGGTTCAGACTCAAATCGTAATTCCAGCCGTCACCGAACTGGCCCTTGCCACCCAGTGCCCAGGAAGCGTTGGTTTCGTATTGTTTCTGGAAGGCTTCGCCGCCCAGCTCTTCGGGTGCGAAGTTTCTCGTCACCAGATACAGATTGCTGCTGGCCGCGTCATAGATGGTGCCGCTCCAGCTGGGCAAGGTGGTCTGGGTCTGCTCTTCATAAGTGGCCAGCAGATCGCTGTACAGCTGAAAGCGCGGATTGAAGGCAAAACTGGCATGGGCGCTGATGCTTCCGCTCTTGTCCTTGTTGCTGAGATTGCTCCAGGCATTGGAGCTGACCGAGCCGCAATACGGGTTATCGCCGCCGACGGCATGAACGCTCCCTCTCCACAGCCCGGAGAGAGCTCCGCAGCCCCCGGACGAAAGCAGGGTTCTCTGCCCGGTGAACAGGGAAAACACGTTCACTACCGGCGTGGCCATCTGCGGATAAATGCCGTTGGCGAAGTTCTGCCTCGTCACCGATCGCTGATAGGCAAATACCGGCTCCACACTGGTCAGCTGGGCACCGAAGTTCAGCTGGAACCGTCCGGAATGGATCATGTCGCTGAAGCTGATCTTGCGGTCATTGCCGCCACCGTCGGAATAGCCGCCGTAGCGGACATCAAGCGTCGCCGCCCGCATATGCTGTTTGGTGACGATATTGATGACCCCAGCCACCGCATCCGAGCCGTACAGCGAGGACTGACTGCCGGGCAGTATCTCGATGCGTTCCACCATGTCGATCGGAATCGTGGTCAGATTGTTGACCAGACTGGTGGAGTTGCTGCCGATCGAGGGCTGCGAAAAACCGGCCATCGGGCGCCCATCCACCAGGTATTTGGTGAAACTGGGATCCAGCCCGAACATGCCGATGGTCTTGGCCCCCCAGAGATCGCCGCTGGCCGTATTCCCCGCGGTCGCGCCGGTAGCGAAAGACGACTGCTGCAAGGCGTCGGCCACGGTGGCGAAGCCGCGCTGCTTGATCTCCTGGGCATTGATCACCACCACGGCACTGGCTGTTTCGACCTGGGAGCGCGGAATCAGCGAGCCCAGCACCTCGACCTGCTTGAGTGCAATGGGTGCCGCCGTCATCTTGGCCGCCTTGACAGCCACAGGCTTGACGATTCCGAGGCGGGGAGACGGCGCGGAAACGGCATGGATCACCACCGTGCTTCGATCAGTGAACTGCGCCGCCAGACCAGTACCGGCCAGCAGTTGCGTCAAGGCTGCCGCCGGAGGAAAGCGCCCGTGCAGACCGGGACTGTGGCGATGGCCCACCGTATCCGCCGACATCATGATCTGGATGCCGGTCTGTTTGCCAAAGGCCAGCAAGGCCTCGGACAAAAGTCCCGGATGTATATCCAGTGCCTGCACCGACATGGATCTGTCAGCGGATTCGGCGGCCAGCAGCGGATCCACAAGCCCAGCCGCCAGCATGCCGATATTGAACACCCACCCCTTCAGCTGCCCCATGTATGCCTCTTCCCTTTGCGGTTGACATCCCCTTTCCTTACAGACGTGTGACAGGCGTGTTTGGGAAACGGGAGCGACCATCCACATCTATTCGCCATTCGAAGCGAGTCCGTATCGACGACAGCCGTACGGATCTCCCCCTCGACTACGGAAGCTCATCGCGTCTTGCTGAGAACGATGCCCTGGGCTGATCGCACCACTTTCAGCGGGAAGATATAGGGCAAACCGTGCAGCCAACCATCAAAATGATCCAGTTCGATGGTCCCGCTGTAGGTCAGGCCTGCCAGTGCTGGATCGGTGATACTGAGCGGCTGCGTACTGTAACGGTTGAGGTCGGCGATCACGCCGGCCAGGGGTTCGTCCTCATACTCGAGCCGGCCCAGGCGCCAGGCCATGGCCCGGGCGGGGTCCACCGACCCGATAGCCAGACCACTCGCCGCAGGATCGTAGCGAGCTTCCTGTCCGGCCACCACCTCGACGGCAGCGCCCTTGCCGGGACGTTGACCGTCACCGCTGCCGGCGACCAGGACCTTCCCCTCGGCGACGACGACATCGACCCGCTGCCCCACCCTGCGTACATCAAAAGCCGTGCCCGTCGCCTGTACCGACAGGCCACCAGCATGCACCACGAAGGGCCGCTGACTATCATGCTGCACCTGGAAAAAGGCCTGACCGCGCTGCAGTTCCACCAGACGCTCACGGGCATCGACGTGGGCCGTGATCGAGGTCGCTCCCCCCAACTGGACTCGGGAATGGTCTGCCAGCTGCAGATTTCGATTGTGCCCTACCACGCTGGCGAAGTGCTCCGTCTCGCCGGCATTGAGTTGTTGATAGAAAAAAGGTGCGATGCTGATAAAAGCCGCCAGCAGACCGGCCGCCGTGGCAACCAGGGGCCAGCGCCGCCTGGCCGGAGCAGCTCGGGCGCCGGCAAACTCGGCCACCAGGCTGGCCTTGTCGACCTCATCCAGTTCGTTCAGCTGGCTGCCTAGTTCGGCCAGCCGTTCAAAGGCATCACCGTGACGGGGATCGAGGGCTTCCCAGTCCTGCCAGCTGGTGAGCGCCTCGTCATCGCCATGCTGGCGCAGCCGCACCCACCATTGCGCAGCCTGCATGGCCGCGGGATCGTCCTTGTGCAGAGGATGTTTGTTCATGATTTACCGCCGGTTTCTTCCAGTCGCTGGCGACAGTGGGCCAGGGCGCGTGCCACGTGATAACGCACCATGCGTTCGGTCACACCCATGGATTGGCTGATCGTGCTGAAACTCATGTCCTGGATCAGGTGCATCACAAAGGCCCGGCTGGTCTTTGCAGGCAATTCCCGCAGCGCTTCACGGATGACCCGCATCTCATCCGCCAGCAAGGCCCGTCGCTCCGGTCCCGGCGACTCCAGCCAATCCATGAACAAATCGTCCAGAGGAGCCTCCAATCGAACCGAGCGCTTGCGGATACGATCCGAGGCCAGATTGGCGGCGGTCCGGAACAAGAGCGCCTTGGGCTGCTGGATCCTGCCCGGATCGTCCATACGCAAAAGCCGCGTATAGGCTTCCTGAGCGACCTCCTGGGCTTCGGAGGCCGAACTCAGCCGGGTGCGCAGAAACGCGATCAAGGCGCTGTTGTGGGCCCGGAACAGTTCGGCGACCTGACTAACCCGCTCCGATGCCAGCGGTCCCGGCTCAGCGGCGCCTTCCGAGGGCTCCCGGTCACGATGGAACAGCGAGACCAGATTGCTCATGCGTTTGCCTCCATGCAACTTGTCCCCACTCGTGCACCGATACTCCTTGCCCGCAGCGCGACATCCACGGAGCCTTGCCGTGAGCTCTCTCTGACGCCTGCCCGACCTTGCACGGTGATCAGCCCCGCGCCTGTTTGAAGGCGGCCGCCAGCACGCTCATGTTCAGCACCGTCGGCAGTACCACGCCATCCTTCCGACGAGGACCGAAGACCACATACAGCGGCACCCCGGGTGAATGATAATGCTCCAGAAAACGACTGATCGCCGGATCGACATCCGTCCAGTCGCCCTTCATGTAGACCGCACCACTCTGCCGCATCAATTCGCGAAAAGCCGGTGCAGCCAGAACCACGTGCTCATTGGCCTTGCAGGTGATGCACCAGTCCGCGGTCATGTCGACAAACACCGGGGTGCCGGCGGCCACCAGCTTCTGCAACCGGGCGGCGTCATAGGCGACCTCGTCGCTGGCCAGGGCCTGATCGACAGCGGGCGGAGCCAATCGCCCCACGGCGACCAGCGGCATGACCACCGCCGCGCCCAAGGGGAGCAGCCACAGCAGCCGCCATCGCGGCCACTCACGGCCCCGACGCCAGACCCACAGACCGAAAGCCACCGCCGTCATGGCCAGCAGCGCCAGCGCTACCGCGTCCGCGCCACGCTGGCGTGCCAGCACCCAGACCAGCCAGATCACACTGAGATACATCGGGAAGGCCAGCAATTGCTTGAGCGTATCCATCCAGCGACCCGGGCGAGGCAGGCGTCTGGACAACCCCGGCCACAGGCTCAACAACAGATACGGCAGCGCCAGCCCGAAACCCAGTGCCACAAACACCGCCAGCGCCTGCGCCAGCGGAGCCACCAAGGCATAGGCCAGCGCCGTCCCCATCATCGGCGCGGTACAGGGGCTGGCCACCACTACCGCCAGTACGCCACTGAAGAAATCACCCGCCACCCCGGGTCGACGGGCCAGACCATCGCCCAACCGGGCCAGACCACTGCCGAGTTCGATGATGCCGGACATGGCCAGGCCCATCGCGAACATCACGCAGGCCAGCGCCCCCAGCAGCCAGGGCTGCTGCAACTGCAGGCCCCAGCCCACCGCGGCACCGGCATGACGCAACTCGATCACGAGCACGCCGAGCGCGACGAAGCTGGTCATGACCCCGAGCCCGTAACCGAGCGAGCTGCGGATGGCACGGCGCCGATCACCACCATGCCGGATCAGGCCGCCCAGCTTCAGAAACAGGATCGGCAACACGCAAGGCATCAGGTTCAGGAGCATGCCGCCAGCCACGGCCAGCAGCATCACCAGCCAGAAGCCATCGCCCTTCACGGCGCTGCCATCACCCGCGGCGCCCTCCGGATCGTGGCTTGCAGAGCGGCCTTCGGCCGCTCCCGCGGCTGGAACGATCATGGCGGCGGCCTTGGCGGGCGGCAACTTGAATCGCTGACTGTGCGGTGGATAGCAGATCTTGGGATCCACCTCGTGGCAGCCTTGGTAACGTACGACCAATTCACCGCCCTCGGCCGAGGCGGAATACTCGACGCGTGCATCCGTGCTGACGTGATAGGTCTCGACCTCACCCAGATAGGCATCGCGATAGCGATGGCCGGTGGCAGTCGTGACCGTGCCCAAGGTCACCGGCCCGGTACCGGTGAAGCGCATCTGGCCGCGGTAGAGGTAATAGTCCGGCGCAATCACCCAATGCAGCTTTACCACGCCCGGCGTGGAAGTATCCGCACTGAGCCGATAGGCCTCGGTGACCGGCAGCAGATTTTCTACGCCCTGCGCCTGCAGGCACGAAACGGTCGCCAGCAACAGCATGCCGAGCCATCGCCCCGGTCGCCGCATGATTCCAGTCCAGCCTTGTCCCCGCATATTCGCTTGCCCTCGATCGCCAGCCATGGTCGGTGACACTCATCCACGGCGTCACTTCTTATCCAATGTGACGTGCGTAACGCCGAATTCGGAAATGCCCGGGCACTGCGTGCCGACCCCGGCGTTGCGGTATGACGCCTCTTGTCGGCAACGACCATGCAGAGCCTGGCGGCAAGGAACCCATGCAGAAACGGCTGCCGCATGTCGCCGAGTGACATCCGGCGACCTGGCAAGAGGCTGTGCTCGAATGGCAGACGGGTTTCAGTCGCGACCGGCGATCTGCCCCCGATATTCCGCGGGAGGAACCGACTGGAGGCGGCAATACATATAGGTCGTAGCGTGCAGCTTGCCGCCGTCCGGATCCAGTGCATAGCCAGGAATCACGCCGCCGACCTCAAATCCCATCGAGCGATACAGGTGTTCAGACGCATCGCCCTGGCGTGTGTCCAGGGTGATCAGAGTCCGGCCATGCCGACGAGCCGTGTCCAAGGCTGCCCGCAGCAGGCGGCGACCGATGCCTTGCCGCCAGGCGGAAGGATGCACCATCATCTTGGCAAGCTCGCAGCGATGGGACTGATTGGCCGGCATTCCCAGCAGAATCTGGACACTGCCCAGCCAGCGACCGTCGAGCTCGGCTACCAGCAGACATCGTCGCCCGGCCTCGAGCTCCGGCAGCACCGCACCTTGCCAGCAGGCCTCGGCCTGCTCAGCCGGCAGCGGCTGCATGAAACCGATCGAGCCACCGGCCCGGACGCAGGCTGCAAGCATGTCACCGAGCTCAGGCAGGTGTCTGGATGCATCCGCGGCCGTAACGTCCAGGATCCGCAAAGTCATGGGCAGCTCCTCATGAAATCCGGATGATGCCCGCAACTCGCCCCGCCTGACCAGCATCGCCGATGCGACGCCTGTTCAAGGCAGATCATCCGCCAGGGCAAGCGCTTTCGCCAAGACAGGGCATGATCGGGCCTGCCGGATGCATCCGGCAGGTCGCCGCTTGATATCATGTGGCAAGAAGGTCCACAGCACTCTCCGGCATGCTCCGGCCAGCCCGCTGGCGGAATCGACCTTCGGCCATCGCCGATTCGAGGCGATATTGTCTTTCGTGATTCGAGGAACCCGAGATGTCCAACGATTTCCACCTGATCGCCAGCTTCAAAGTCCGCCCCGGCCAGGAAGCCACCGCCATCGAGGCACTGAAGCTCTGCGCGCCGCTGTCCCGTGCCGAGGCCGGCTGCCACAGCTATGTGCCGCACCAGGATCTGGCCGATCCAACCCAGTTCTATTTCATCGAGCACTGGGCCAGCCAGCAGGATCTGGATGAGCACATGCAGAGCCCGCACTTCAAGGCCATGATGGCCACGCTTGAACCGATTCTGGCCGCGCCGCTGGCCATCGTCACCCAGATCAATCCGGTGATCTGAGCACGCCGACAGTCCGCCCTGAGAGCGTGCCCGAGACCGGGCAGGCTCTCAGGGCGCCGCCACGCCCGACCGATCAGGATCAGCTCACCCGCCGTTCGACGATCCGGCTCGCCGCCAACCGGCGGCCATCACTGCAGGCTGCCGGCAAACAAGCCTGACACCCCTCCTTACGCTGGCCCGGCATCCACGCGACTCAGCGGTCGTAACCGCCGACAATGCCCTTGAAAGCATAGGCGACGGCATCATGCGGATGCAGGCTTTCCTGGTGCTCGATGCGGATTCTGAAATCGGCCAGCGCCCCATCCTCGTTCAAAGCCGCCCGCAGCCGACGTGCCGCATCCTCGCAGAACATCAGATTGCCGCCGTTGGCCGCAGCAAAGGCCTGCTCGTCCTCACGCTTGACGGCTGTCTGCACCGGCGTTGCCAGCGCATGCTCGCAACGATCCAGCAGTGACAGCAGACTGACCGCAGCACCCGCAACAGGACGAACCTTCAACTCGGCCACGCTTCGCTGCGCATGGGGAGTGGCGACGATACCCTGCTCGCTGCCCAGCCAGGCCAGCAGCGCGGTCCGGTCCAGCGGCTGGCCGGACCCGAAATCCTGTTCGAAGCGATCCTGAATCAGCTGTCTCGCCAAGGCCGCCGAGGCCGGACAGGTCGAGGAATACACGACTTCCGTGGCCAGTTCATAGCTGAAATGCTCGCCCTTGAGCTCGGCTTCGATGACCACCGGATAGGCCCGCCAGCCGCTGTTGGCGCTGCGCAGCGCGGGACGCCGGATCAGCTGCTCGAACTCGATGCGGATGCGGGCGTGGTCGGAAAGGTCCTCGTGCGAGGCGAGAAACGCCTGCAGCAAGGCCTGCAGCCGCACCGGGGTGATCACGTCCCGGCTAAGGGCCTGCTCCACCAACAGATAGAGCCGCGACATGTGAATGCCGCGCTTGTCGTTGCGCGTCAGATTCACAAAGGCATCGACGCGTGCCACGCCTTCGCGGACCTGACCGTCACCGGCATCGAAGCGCACCGGCATCTGGATCCGGCCCATGCCGACCCAATCCAGCGGACCGCTGCGATGCGGGTGCGGATTCAGTGCCACATCGGGCAAGGCGCGGGTCGAAGCTGTCTGCATATCCATTGAATTTCCTGTCGCCACGGCTGGGACCATGCCCGCCGGGACTCGATGACTGAAGCTATCTAGGTGGGGTCAGCGAATCAGCGCCTCAATGGTGACGCGCGGGAAACACTGCGTCGCCACGCATGGCCTGGTCTCAGGCCGCCTGAGCCCGCCATTGACGGGCGGCCCGCCAGGCTTGCCACAGATGCTGCCACTGAGGCGTCCGGCTCGCGGCGGCGATGGCGGCGTGACCGCCCCCCTTGCTGAGCTGCCGCATCAGGCGCCGATCCACTTGCGCCTGCAATTGGCGAAATACCGACAGAGGCTGCACCTGGGCCAGGGACTCCTCGGTCGCCCGCAGCAGATCGCCGGCCTGTTCGCGTATAGCCAGATCCAGTCCGGCGGAATCGCCGGCCAGATCCTGTCGGCTCAGGTGATGACGCGCCAGCCGCTGCATCGGCAACGGCAGGACTTCACGATCACGGGCTTCGGCCAGATGGCCGAGCTGATGCAGCAACTGCCCGCAGCTGGCCAGACGAGCGGCGCGGTCGAAGGCGGCCTCCGGCCCGAACCACCAGCCGTTTTCCAGACGGGCCAGCGCCGCGTACAAGGGGTGCATCGCGGCCAGCTGTCGCTCGAAGTCCGGCGGCGTACTCTGCTCCAGCTGCTCCAGGGCTGCCAGTACCGGTGCCGTCCACCAGTCGGCTGGCAACCGGGCAGCCTGTGGCTGATCGAACAACACCTCGGTCAAGGGGTGGCGAGCCGACCCGGAACCGGCCGCCTCGAGCTCCTGTGCCCACCAATGCAGCTTGGCGATGGCCACCGCTGGCTCTCTGATCCGAAATACGCAGGCCAGCAGCTCGAACTCCCATGCCGCCAGGGCAAGATGGCCCGGACAACGGCCGCCATCGACGAACACCAGAGCCTGACGCTGCCAGGGGCAGGCCGCCAGCCATTTGTCCAGATAACTCTGCAAGGGGCCGGCCTGCATGACTACGCCCTCAACCAGTCAGCCAGATCAGCCGGAGTATCGAGAACCGCATCCGCGCCCCAGCCGGGAAGTTCACCGGTATCACCGAGATACCCCCAGTTCACGGCCACCGTATACATGCCTGCGGCATGGCCGGCCAGCACATCACGGGTGTCATCACCCACATAGACCGCTTCGGCGGGCTTCGCACCCGCCTGTTCGCAGCCCAGCAGCACGGTGCCCGGATCCGGTTTTTTCACCGGCAGGGTATCACCGGCAACCAAGGCACTGAGGCGCGCACGCCAGCCCATGCCATCGACGATGGCCTCCGTCAGAAAGCCGGCCTTGTTGGTGACGATGCCCCAGCGCAAGCCGGCGGCCTCGATCCGCTGCAACAGTGCATCGATGCCGACAAAGGGCCGTGTCACGCTGAGCAGTCCTTCGCGATACAACTGCAGATAGCGCGGCAGCAATGACTGCCGCGCGGCCTCGTCCAGTTCCGGAAAGGCCAGTCCGAGCAAGGCCATGGCCCCGGCCGACACCTTCCGGCGAACCAAGCCGCCATCGGGGGCAGCCCGGCCCTGCTCGGAGCACAGCACCTGCAAGGCCGCCAGCAGATCGGCCGCCGTATCCAGCAAGGTGCCATCCAGATCGAACAGCACCGTGGTGATGCCCTCCGGCAACGCCCTGGGCGTACGGCTGTGGTTGACCGGACTCATGCCAGTGGGCGCTGCGCGCAAACCAGATAATTGATGCCGACATAGGAACTCAGCCAGGCCTTGTGGCTGATGGGGTTGTAGCCCATGCCACTGAGATTCTCCAGCTCCAGTCCGGCATGGCGCAGCATGCGCGACAGCTCGGAAGGACGGATGAACTTGGCATAGTGATGCGTGCCGTGGGGCAGCATCTTGCTGATGTATTCGGCACCCAGAATCGCCGCACCGAAAGCCGCCGAGGTGCGATTGATGGTGGAAACAAAGACCCGGCCGCCGGGCCGCACCAGCCGGGCGAGATCTCGCACCAAGGCATCGGGCTCGGGCACGTGCTCGATCAGTTCCATGCAGCAGACCACGTCGAAGGCGCCGGGCTCGGCCTCCGCCAGATCGGCCGAGGACTGCACCCGGTAATCCACGGTCAGCTCGGACTCGTGCAAATGCAGCTTGGCGATATCGATCACCTCGCGCCCCAGGTCGATGCCGCAGACCCGGGCGCCGGCCCGGGCCAGCGACTCGCTGAGCAAGCCGCCACCGCAGCCCACATCCACCACACGTGCACCGGCCAGCCGGCTCCGCTGGGCGACATATTCGAAGCGCAGCGGATTCAGATCATGCAAGGGCCGCGAGGCACCTTCCGGGTCCCACCAGCTGGAAGCCAGGCTGGCGAAGCGGGCCAGCTCGTCATCGGCGACGTTCATGTGTTCGGAACCGGCATTCATGCTTTCACCTCGGCGGCGTCCAGACGGATCACCCATTCACGCAACGGAATCTCGACCCGCGGATCGGACTGCAACGGATCGGCCGCCACCACGGCAGCCGCAGCGGCCGCGTCAGCGGCCTGGAACAGGTAAGCACCGCCAGGGCCTCCCGCGAAAGGTCCCGACAGCAGCAGGCGGCCATCCTGCAGCAAGGACTGCAGATACCGCTTGTGAGCCTCGATCAGCTCGGGATCGACGTCGGCGGGACGGGTCACGATGGCCAGATATCGCTTCATCAATGGATTCTCCATCAGTACAGGGAGGCGCTGGACTCAGCCTGCAGCGATCCGTTCGCGCCAGCGCCGCGCCATGACGACCAGAGCGGCTTCATCCATGCCGGTCAATACCCGCTCGCGCAGCTTGCGCTGACCGGCAATCCAGACATCGGTGACCTGATGGCGACCGGTGGCATAAACCAGCTGCGAAGCGACATGGAACAGCGGCTGCGTCTCCAGATCACTGAGCCGCACCGCGGCCAGATCGGCCTGCTTGCCGACCTCGATCGAACCGATGCGATCCTCCAGCCCAAGCGCAAGGGCGCCGTTGAGAGTGGCCGCCCGCAAGGCGTAGGCTGCATCGAACGCCGCCGCATCGCCGCTGACGGCCTTGGCCAGCAGGGCCGCGGTACGGGTTTCGCCGAACATGTCCAGATCGTTGTTGGAGGCAGCGCCATCGGTGCCGATGGCCACGTTGACACCGGCCTTGCGAAGCTTTTCGGCCGGGCAGAAACCGGAGGCCAGCTTGAGATTGGATTCGGGGCAATGCACTACCGACACACCGGCCGCGGCGCAGGCCTCGATCTCCGCGTCGGTCAGCTCGGTCATGTGCACCGCGATCAGGCGCTCGTTGACCAGGCCCAGTTCCTGCAACCGCTGGAAGGGGCGCCGACCGCTCTTGGCCACTTCCTCGTTGACTTCGTGAACCGTCTCGTGGGTATGCAGATGGATCTTGATATCCAGCTGCTCGGCCAGCAGGCGGATCCGCTCGAAACTGGCATCCGAGACGGTATAAGGCGCATGCGGCACGAAGGCGGTGGAGACCAGGGCATCGCCGCGAAAGCGCTCATGCACCTCCAAGGCACGCTCGAAGTACTCATCATCGGTGGCGGCCCAGCCGGTCGGGAAATTGATGACCGGCAGGCCAAGCACGGCACGGAAACCATGCTTGCGATAGGTCTCGCCGATGGCATCCGGGAAAAAATAGTTTTCGTTGGCGCAGGTGGTGCCGCCGCGCAGCATCTCGGCAATCGCCAGCTCGGTGCCGTCGCGGACGAATTCGGGCCCCATGAACTTGGCTTCGGCCGGCCAGATATGGCCTTGCAGCCACTCCATCAGCGGCAGATCGTCGGCCAGCCCCCGCAACAGGGTCATGGGGTTATGAGTGTGACTGTTGACCAGCCCGGGAATCAGGGCATGCTCGCCCAATTGCACATGCTCGGCGGGCTCATAGCGCGCTCGAGCCTCGGACTGCGGCAGGATATCGACGATCTTCGAATCGCGAACGGCGACGGCGTGATCTTCCAGCACCACCGCATGCGGCTCCACCGGAACAACCCAGCGTGCCTCGATCAGCAGATCCACGGCGACGGGACGGGAACTCTTCATCAACTGCACCACTCCAAATCATACAAACCAGGGATGGGCCGCAGGCGGCCCGGGCGTGACCGGTCCGGACCGGCCACGCCCTTGAGCGCGCAATTACTTGACGCGGCTGACGTATTCACCCGAACGGGTGTCGACGCGAATGACTTCTTCCTGGTTGACGAACAGCGGCACGCGGACCACGGCACCGGTTTCCAGTCGTGCCGGCTTGCCGCCACCGCCCGAGGTGTCGCCACGCACGCCAGGATCGGTCTCGACGATCTGCAGCTCCACGAAATTGGGGGCCTGCACCGACAGCGGAGCGCCGTTCCACAACGTCACCACACAGTCTTCCTCGCCCTTCAGCCACTTGGCGGCATCACCGACCGCATTCTTGTCGGCCTGGTGCTGCTCGAAGCTGTCCGGCTGCATGAAGTGCCAGAACTCGCCATCCGAATACAGGAACTGCATGTCGGTGTCCAGCACATCGGCACCTTCGAACGACTCGCTGGCCTTCAAGGTCTTTTCGACGACGCGGCCATTGCGGAGGTTGCGGATCTTGATGCGGGTAAAGGCCTGACCTTTGCCCGGCTTGATGAATTCGGCGTCGACGATCACGTAGGGATCGGCGTCGACCATGATTTTCAAGCCGGTTTTGACGTCGTTGAGACCATAAGTGGCCATAGATTGCTCATCTCCAAATGTAAACCGTCAGCAGCGACGGTTAGAATAGACCGGCGGGCAGGTGCCCGAGAACCGAGCCGTCCATGATAACCGCAAGCCTTGAAGCCCGCACGCCTGCCGTTGCCACTCCCGCCCTGCCCGACTGGCGCGAATTGTGGCGCCAGTCGATCACCGACCCGCAGGAACTGCTGCGACGACTGGATCTGGAGCATCTGGCAGACCGTCTGCCGGCCTCCGACGCCGGTTTTCCCTTGAGGGTACCGCCCGGCTACCTGGCCCGGATCCGCCCCGCCGACCCGACCGACCCGCTGTTGCTGCAGGTGCTGCCGCAACTGGCCGAGCTGGATGAGACCGAAGGTTACCGGCTGGATCCGGTCGGCGACATGCCTGCGCTGGCCAGTCATGGCGTATTGCACAAATACCAGGGCCGGGCTTTGCTGATTGCCAGCGGCAGCTGCGCCATCCATTGCCGTTACTGCTTTCGCCGGCATTTCCCCTATGCCGAGGAAACCGCTGCCGCCGGCCAGTGGCAGGAAGCCGTCGACTATCTGCGCGGTGACCAAAGTATCAGCGAACTGCTGCTGTCCGGCGGCGATCCGCTGTCCTTGAGCAATGCCAAGCTGGCCCAGCTGACGCCGCAACTGGCCGGACTGCCGCATCTGAAACGGTTGCGTATCCATACCCGCTTGCCGGCGGTGCTGCCGGAGCGGGTCGATGCCGGACTGCTGGAATGGCTGGAAGCGCTGCCCCTGCAGAAAGTGGTGGTGCTGCATGTGAACCACCCGCGGGAAATCAGTCCCGAGGTCGACGCCGCCTGCGCGCGACTGAGGGCTGTCGGGGTTACCCTGCTCAACCAGGCCGTGCTGCTGCGAGGCGTCAATGACGATGCCGATATCTTGGCCGAGCTGTCCGAAACCCTGATGGCCTGCGGGGTGCTGCCCTACTATCTGCACCAGCTGGACCAGGTTCGAGGCGCCGCCCATTTCGAAGTGGATGATGCGCGCGCGCTGGCTCTGATCGAGGCATTGCGCGGCCGCCTGCCCGGCTATCTGGTGCCCAGACTGGTGCGCGAGGTGGCCGGCGACCCGGCCAAGCGCCCGCTCAACTGACGATTCAGCCGGCCTCGGCCGGCACAAACTCCAGCGCGATGCCATTCATGCAGTAACGCTGGAACGTCGGCGGCGGGCCGTCCGGAAAGACATGCCCCAGATGGCCGCCGCAACGGCTGCAATGCACTTCGTGCCGCACCATGCCATGGCTGCGGTCAATCGAGATTTCCACCGCGCCTTCAAGCGGTACGTCAAAACTGGGCCAGCCGGTGCCGCTTTCAAACTTGGTGAGACCGGCAAACAGCGGCTGGCCGCAGCCGGCACAGGCAAAAGCCCCCGGCCGGCTTTCGTGCAGCAGCGAGCAGCTGCCCGGTCGCTCGGTGGCATGACCCCGCAGTACGGCATATTGATCGGGAGTCAGACGGCGCCGCCACTCTTCGTCGCTGAAGCTGACGGGAAAGGTCCGGGTCTTCTCTTGCATGCTCATCGCGACGGCCTCCTGGGCAAGATCAAGCTCACAGGATGGAGGCGCTTCCGGCCACTCTCAAGATCGGACCGTAGCCAGGGCACCGGCCGCCGCCGATCCGGCGATCGATGTCCCGCAAAGGACGGCTTGCACCCGACCGGCGGTACAGCGACCCAAGAGGCAGCGGATATCGACAGCCGATACCGCTGCAGGATGACCTGACGCGATGGAGGCTCAGCGCGCCGCGTAGGCCTGGCACCAGCCCTTGGCACTGACGGCCTTGCCCGGGAACATCTGGCAGGGACCGAAGCCCTTGCCGCCAGCCCCGGAGTAAAACTGGCAGTCACTGCAATCGGTGCCCGGCTTGTGTGCCGGATTTCGGGTCTTGGCCGCATCAGCGGTGTAGCTCAGCGCCTTGGCGGTGGCATCGGCATCGGTCACATGCGGCAACTCGGCCGATCGGCCGGCCGCGGGCAGCAGCGTCAGACCGAGGGCGGCGGCACCTAGACCACCTGCCGTACCGAGAAAGCGCCGACGGGACTTCAACAGCGTGTTGTCAGACATGATGAGGCATCAACTCCACAAGCAGATAATCTCGAGACGAGCTCGATAACGACCGACATGGTAGGCAATTGGCTCGCGTCATGCCTGACTGTCGAGAATGGTTCGCAACTGGACGCGAATCCACGAACCCACCCCTTTCATGCTATAGTGACCTACCGTTTGGACGTCCAATCAATCATGACCACCGCCCCCCTCGCCCCTCTGGACCAGGAACTGTTCAATCGCCAGGCCGATGCCATTGCCGAAGCCGGCAAATATGTGGCCGGTCATGGCTGGACGCCAGCCACCAGCAGCAATTTCTCGGCACGTCTGGATGACAGCCGCATTGCGGTAACCATATCGGGCCGCGACAAGGGGAGGCTGGGCCGCGAAGACATCATGGTGGTGGATTATCAGGGCCAGCCGGTCGGCAGCCAGCACCGCCCCAGTGCCGAAACCCTGTTGCACACCCAGATTTATCAACGTTTTCCCGAAGCACAGGCCATTCTGCATACCCACTCACGTCAGCAGAGCGTCGCTTCGCGATTCTATGCCGCCGAGGGCGTGGTTCGCTTCGAAGGCTGGGAGCTGCAGAAGGCCATCACCGGGCATACCACCCATGAAAGCGTGATCGAGGTGCCGGTGCTGCCCAACAGCCAGTACATGCCCGAGCTGATGGCTCAGGTCGATGCCTGGCTCGATGCCGGCAAGCCGTTGCATGCCTATCTGATCAGCGGTCATGGCATCTACACCTGGGGCCGCAGCATGCAGGAAACCCTGCGCCATCTGGAAGCCTTCGAGTTTCTGCTCGGATGCGAACTCGACCTGAGGAGACTGTCGCCGTGAGCCGCCTGCGCATTTACAACGAAGATCAGCCCGATCAGGTCATCGACATTCTGACCGATCATGCCGCCATCACCGCCCGACTGGCCGAGGTCGGCGTACGCTTCGAGCAGTGGGCCACGCCGCATGCACTGCTGCCTGGTGCCAGCCAGGATGAGGTCATCGCCGCCTATCGTGCCGATATCGACCGGCTCTGCGCCAGCGAAGGTTATCAGGCGGTCGACGTGGTCAGCCTGAAACCCGACCACCCGCAGCGGGCCGCTTTCCGCGAGAAATTTCTGGACGAGCATACCCACAGCGAAGATGAGGTCCGCTTCTTCGTCGCCGGTGCCGGTCAGTTCACCCTGCATGTGCAGCAGCAGGTCTATGAAGTGCTGTGCGAGCAAGGCGACCTTATTTCGGTGCCGGACGGCACTCGGCACTGGTTCGACATGAGTGAGTCACCCTACTTCGTGGCCATTCGCCTGTTCAGCAATCCCGAGGGCTGGGTGGCCAGCTTCACCGGTGAGCCGATCGCGAAGCGCTTCCCGCGCATGGCCGTGCACGATTCGGCCCGCCAGCTGCTGCCCTGAATCTGCAAGACCCGGCCGCAGGCGGGGCGGCCGCCCTCTGTTTTCACCACTCCGGCCAAAGCCGGAGCTTTCACCTTGATGAGTACCCATGGCACCGATCCGCGCCGTTTTGACCGATATTGAAGGCACCACCAGTTCGATTGACTTCGTCAAGGACGTGCTGTTCCCCTACGCCCGCCAGCACCTGCCCGCCTATGTCGCCAACCATGGACAGGACCCCGAGGTCCGGCAGTGGCTGAGCCAGGCGGCGGCTGATGGCGGCCTGCCAGCCACCGCCAGCGATGGCGAGATCGCCGGCATGCTGCAGACCTGGATCGACGAGGATCGCAAGGCGACTCCGCTGAAAGCCTTGCAAGGTCTGATCTGGGCCCAGGGATACCGTGATGGCGCCTACCGCGCCCACCTCTATCCGGAGGTACCCGCACGACTGCGGCAATGGAAGCAGGCCGGGCTGGATCTGTATGTCTATTCTTCCGGCTCGGTACCGGCCCAGCAGCTGTTTTTCGGCTACAGCGAGGCCGGCGATCTGAGCGGACTTTTCAGCGGCTATTTCGATACCGAAATCGGCCCCAAGCGAGAGGTCGGCTCTTACCTGCGCATCGCCGAAGCCATCCAGCGTCCGCCGGCCGAGATATTGTTCCTGTCGGATGTGACAGCCGAACTGGATGCCGCCCGCGAGGCAGGGATGCAGACCGCATGGCTGGTACGGGACAAGGTCGAGGGACTTCCTGTATCGTCACACGAGGCACATCGCCACTTCGATTCCATACTTGTCTGATCGGCGGAAACTCCAGCCCATGCGCAGCGCGTTGATTGCGATTCTGGCCTTTGCCGCAGGCATCCTGCTGATGCAGGTCAGCGGCCATGGCGGATGGATCGGCCGCCAGGCCACCACGCCGGCGGTGGCGGTCAGCCATGCCGGCAAGCCGGCAGCGACAACTTCGGTCGAGGTAAGCCAGAACCAGGACGACGCCGCGGCAGGCAACGACAGCTGGCCTGCGGACGCCCCCTCGCCGGAACAGGTCATCTATGACCAGCCGCGGCTGATGCAGGAGGCCATTCGGCAATTGCGGCCACGCACGCCCGGCCAGACCAACCTGTATGCCATCACCTTTGCCGGCGACGGCGAGGAGAACGTGTTTCGCAACGAGGCGGAATATGGCGCGCAACTGGTGGACAAGCGCCTGGCTGCTCCCGGCCACAGCCTGCTGCTGGAAAACAATCCCGACACCTTGCAGAGCCGGCCGCTGGCCAGCTGGTCCAACCTGGAAACCGGCCTCGCCGCGCTGTCCAAGGTCATGAATCCGCAACAGGATATTCTGCTGCTGTATCTGACCACCCATGGCAGCGAAGATCACAGTCTGCTGGTGGATATGGACCCGCTCCCGCTGGATCAGATCGGAACCGGCGATCTCGCGCGAATTCTGAAAAAATACCCCTTCAAATGGAAGGTGGTGGTGGTCAACGCCTGCTATTCGGGCGGTTTCGTGCCCGAACTGCATGGTGCCGGGACTCTGGTGCTGACGGCGGCCGCCGCGGATCGAAGCTCTTTCGGTTGCAGCAACGACACGGCAGCCACCTATTTCGGCCGCGCCTGGCTGGTCGATGGCCTCAATCAGACCCCGGATTTCATCGCCGCCTTCCATCGTGCCAGCACCGAGGTCGGTCAATGGGAGCATCGCGACAAGCTGGAGCCTTCGGAACCGCAGATCGATATAGGCAGCGGCATCGACGGCCAGATCCGGAACTGGTCGACTCATGTCCGCCCGACGCCCATGCTGGACTATCCGCTGCGACCATCCCATGCCGCGGATGCCGCTGCCCAGGATGCCACTGACGAGGCCGACTGAGCGCGCCCCTCTCTCAATCGATCTGCTGCAGGCTGGACGCCACGGTCAGTACCCACTGCCCGGTACTCAGATAGCGGACCTTGACAAGCCGTTGCGCAGGCCAATGCGGATCCATATCCACGGCGGGTTCGAACCAGAGCCATTCACCGTCCATGCGCACGCAGCGCATGGCCTGATAGTCCGGTATGTCCCCCAGCAACGGCTGCAAAGCCCGCTGCAAGGCCTCCTTGGCCGAGTAAAGCAGACTCAAGGTCTCGGTGGAGCGTGAAGTCAACGCCTCCAGTTCAGCGCGCGTCGCCAGCAATGGCTCCAGCCAGCGGCGCTGCAATTCGGTCAGAGGCACACTGAGATCCACGCCCAGCCACTCACCGGCATGACTGGGCGCAGCCACCGCCACTGCACCGATATCGGCACACCCGATGCTTCCGGTCCAACCCTCCGGCCAGATGGCAGGACCATCGGGCTCGGTCTTGACCTTGGCCGTGCCGGCATAGCCGGCACGGCTCAAGGCCCGGCGGGCGCAAAAACTGCCCGCCAAGGCAGGCCGGCGCTTGCTGGATGCCTGGCGGATCCGTGACGGCAGCCAGTGGTAAGGCGCTGGAGGCGGTGCCGGCCCGTTCAGCCCCACATCGATCCCCATGCCGGCAGGCAAGCGCAAGGCCTGCCGCAACAACCGATCAGGTCTGGACTCTCGTACCGCCATTGCACGCACCTGATCACACACCATTCGTTCAAGGAAACCCAGTCTGCCATAGTCCCGCACGCCGACCCGGCCGTCCGGCCCCGGCCGGGCCGCGTTGCAAGGTCGCAGTCCCTTGACCGAAAGTGTGATGTCAGGAATCGGATGGCGCCGGGTTCCGCCCGGCCAGAATCGCGCTCACATCGCGCAACGACAAGTCGCGCGCGCGCAGCGCGACAGTCAGGTGGAATACCAGATCGGCCGCCTCGCCCAGCAATTCGGCATCGTCCTGGGCTACCGCGGCCAAGGCAGTTTCCACGCCCTCTTCACCTACCTTCTGAGCGATACGGCGGATCCCGCCTTCAAACAGGCGCGTCGTGTAGCTGCCCTCTGGACGCCGCTCATGGCGCTGCCGAACCAGCTCATCCAGCTGGGCGAGAAACCCGAGAGGTGGCTGCTGGTCCGCACCGAAACAACTGCTGCTTCCCAGATGGCAGGTCGGCCCCGCCGGATCGGCCTGCACCAGCAAGGTATCGGCATCGCAATCGCGACGAATGGATTTCAGCTGCAGAACATGCCCCGAACGTTCGCCCTTGGTCCACAGGCGCTGCTTGCTGCGACTGAAAAAGGTGACCTGGCCCGTGGCCTGAGTATGGGCCAGCGCCTCGCGATTCATGTAACCCAGCATCAGAACCTCGCCACTGAGCCAATGCTGCACGATCACAGGCAGCAATCCTTCGCCCTTGTCCCAGTCCAGCGTCGAAAGATCAGTCAGGTCGGTCGTCATGGATAAGCCACCTTGGGATTCTGCCAGCGCATGGCCAGCCCTTCATCCCGCAAATACTGTTTGAGGACCGGAATCTCGATGTTTCCGGAATGGAAAACACTGGCGGCCAAGGCCCCATCAACATCCGCCCGCACGAATGCATCGCGGAAATGGGAGGGCAGACCGGCGCCACCGGAAGCGATCAGGGGCACCTGGCAGATCGAGCGCAAGGCACTCAACTGTTCCAGATCATAGCCTTGCCGCACGCCGTCGCTGCCCATGCAGTTGAGCACGATCTCGCCGGCACCGCGCTGCTGCACCTCCAGTGCCCAGTCCTGCGTGCGACGTGCCAGCGCACGGGTCCGTGACGGGTCACCGGTATACTGTCGGACCCGCCATTCCCCATCACCGTCACGCAGGCTGTCGATTCCGATCACCACGCACTGGGTCCCGAAGGCAGCCGCCAGTTCATTGATCAACTCCGGACGTTCCAGCGCCGGCGAATTGACCGAAATCTTGTCGGCACCGGCATGCAGCACCTCACGGGCATCGTCGACACTGCGGATGCCACCGGCGACGCAGAAGGGAATATCGATCACCCGCGCCACCTGCTCTACCCAGCGACGGTCGACACGGCGCCCCTCGGGACTGGCCGTGATGTCGTAGAACACCAGCTCGTCGGCCCCTTCATCGCGATAACGCATGGCCAGCTCGACCATATCACCCATCACGACATGATCGCGAAACTGGACACCCTTGACGACCTTGCCGTCGCGTACGTCCAGACAGGGAATGATGCGGCGACTCAGCATGGGCGCGGACTCCTTGCAAGGCCGGTGACGATTTCCGGTTTCACAGGCACAGTGCCTCCTTCAGGTCGAAGCGCCCTTCCAGCAGGGCCCGTCCGAGAATCACCGCATCGGCGCCGGCGGCACGCGCATCGCCAATATCCTGCAGCGATCGAACTCCGCCGGAAGCCTGCACCTGCATGTCCGGGACGATATCCTTCAGATGCCGGTACAGGTCCAGATTGAACCCCGCCAGCATGCCGTCCCGATCAATATCGGTGCACAACAAGTGACGGGCGCCGCGCGACGCATACCAAGGCGCCAGCTCGTCCAGCCCGCGCACTTCCATTTCGGTCCAGCCTGCACTGGGGAGACGCCACTGACCCTCCAGCCAGCGCGTATCAAGTGCCAGAACGAGCTGATCGGAACCGAATTCGGACAGCCAGCCGGCCGTCGCTTCCGGATCACGGATCGCCACACTGCCGACCACCACGCGTTCGACGCCCGCATCGAACAGACGCTGCAGATCCGCACGCTCGCGAACACCGCCGCCGGCCTGCACCCGCAAGCCCGAGGCCGCCATGGCCTCGATCACCCGCAGGTTTTCCAGACTGCCGCTGCGGGCCCCGTCCAGATCCACCACATGCAGCCACTGCGCACCGGCCGCGACATAGTCGGCCACCAGTGCGTGCGGGGTGTCGGCATACACCGTCTGCCGGGCATAATCGCCCTGCTTGAGTCTGACGACCTGCCCTGCCCGCAGATCGATCGCCGGAATGACTGTAAACATGCTGCTGGCTTCCTTCACAACGCCAGAAAATTCTTCAGGACACGCGCACCGATCTCCGATGAACGCTCGGGATGGAACTGGGCACCGTGGAAATTGCCGGCCCGGACCATGGCCGAAAACGGGCTGCCGTATTCGCAGGTGGCCAAGGTCCAATCGCCCACCGGCACCGCATAGCTGTGGACGAAATATGCCCAGGCCGGCGCGTCCAGCCCCTCGGTCAAAGGATGGGCCGCCACGGCCTGCAGCTGGTTCCAACCCATATGCGGCACCCGTCGCCCCGGTGCCGCCTCGAAATGGCGAACCGGTGCCGGAATCAGGCCCAGGCAATCGACATTGCCTTCGTCCGAATGCGCGCACAGCAACTGCATGCCCAGGCAGACCCCCAGCACCGGCTGGGTCAGCCCGCGCAGCACATCGATCAGGCCAAGCTCCTGCAGACGTGCCATGCCGGGTGCGGCCGCGCCCACCCCAGGCAGAATCACCTTGTCGGCACCCCGGATGGCGGCGGCATCGGAGGTCAGTGCCGCCTCGACGCCGAGGCGCTGCAAGGCATAACGGACCGAGCCGATATTGGTGCCGCCGGCATCGACCAGCACAACGCTCATGCCAGCACTCCTTTGGTGCTGGGCAGATCGTTGCCGGTGCGAGCCATCGCCTGCCGCAAGGTACGCGCCGTGACCTTGAAGGCGGCTTCGATCATGTGATGGGCATTGTCACCGCGCAAATTCAGATGCAGATTCGCTCCCAGGGTCTCGCACAAGGATCGGAAGAAATGCGGAATCATCTCCACCGGCAGATCCCCGACCCGTTCGGCCGGGATGGTACCCTCGAAAACCAGGTACGGCCGTCCGGAAAGATCCAGCCGGGCATCGGCGGCGGCTTCGTCCATCGGCAGACTGAAACCGTAGCGGGCGATGCCGCGACGATCACCGAGGGCCTGGCGCAAGGCCTGCCCCAGGGCCAGTCCGCAATCCTCGATCGTGTGATGCGGATCGACATGGATGTCGCCATCGCATTGCAGGTCCAGGGCAAAGCCGCCGTGCTTGCCGATCTGCTCCAGCATATGGTCGAAAAAGCCCAGGCCGGTGTGTACCACCGGATCGGCGACCCGGTCCAGATCCACCTTGACCCGGATCCGGGTTTCCTTCGTATCACGCACCACCGTGGCGATCCTCGGAGCATCCAGCAGCAGATGGGCGATTTCCGCCCAGCCGAGACCGTCCGTGCCCACCCGCAGTCCGCGCACGCCAAGGTTGGCCGCCAGCTGCATATCGCTTTCGCGATCGCCGATCACCGCCGAGGCGGCCCGACTCCAGCCATCGTCGGCCAGGTAATGACGCAGCAGGCCGACACCAGGCTTGCGGGTATCCCTGGCCTCGTGCGGAAAACTGCGATCGATCAGGATCTCGTCAAAACAGATGCCCTGGGATTCAAGGATCTGCAGCAGCAGCGCCTGCGGGCCGACGAAATCAGCCTCGGGAAAGGCATCCGTACCCAGGCCATCCTGATTGGTCACCATCACCAGCCGGTAACCGGCACCGACACAGCGCTGCAGCGCCGCGATCACGCCGGGCATCAGCCGGAACTTGGCATAGCTGTCGATCTGCTCGTCAGCCGGCTCCTCGATCAGACAGCCATCCCGGTCGACAAAAAGAATTTTTGCACTCATGCCTGCCCCTCTTCACCCAGCCACGCCCTGAGCACGGCCAGCAGCCGGTCGTTTTCTTCAGGTGTTCCAATCGAAATCCGCAGAGCATCCCCCAGCCGCGGATATTTCCGGATATCACGCACCACGATACCTGCCGCCAGCAAGCGGCGATAGGTCTCGCCCGGATCGTCCAGCCGCACCGCGATGAAATTGGCATCCGAGGGCAGGATTTCGCGCACCCCCGGCCAGCCGGCCAGTGCCTCGACCAGACGCTGGCGCTGTTGCAGCACGATACCCACCCGCTGTCGCGCCAGAGGCCGGGCACCAGCAGACAGGGCTTCCATCGCCGCGCGGATGCTTGGCACCGGCAAGGGATACGGCGCCATGATCCGGCGCAGCAGATCGATCACCGTCGCATCGGCCAGCAGGCAGCCGATGCGGGCACCGGCCAGCCCCCAGGCCTTGGACAGGGTCCGCAACACCGCGACATGGTCATGACGCTCGAGCAGCGCACTGGCACTGGATGAGCCTGCGGCGAATTCCATATAGGCCTCGTCGACCACCAGCATCGCCTTGTCGCGCAAGCCTTCGGCCAGCTGGACAATCACGGCCGGATCGATCCGCTTGCCGGTGGGATTGTTGGGCCCGCAGACAAAGACCAGCTTTACGGCCGGCGTCCAGGCCGCCAGAATCGCTGCGGCATCCGGCGTGAAATCCTCCGCCAGCGGCACTTCGATCACCGCTGCATCCTGGACCCGGGCGGCGATGGCATACATGCCGAAGGTCGGCGGATTGATGATGATCGCATCCTCACCGGCCCGGCAGAAGGCGCGCAGCAGCAGATCGATGGCCTCGTCACTGCCGCGCCCGACCAGTAACTGCTCGGGCCGCACCTGATAGACCTCGGCGAGAGCCTGCACCAGTTCGACCGGCTGGGGCGCCGGATAGCGATTGCAGCCTTCGCTGAATTCACCTTCGGGTGCCCAGCCCAGTTCATTGGCATTGAGCATCACCGTCCCGCCACTGGCCTCAAGGCGGGCCGAGGCATAGGGCTGCATGGCGCGAATCTCGGCACGGGCCCGCTCGAGAATACTCATGCCCCGGCCTCCAGCGTGGCCAGACGCAAGGTCACGGCACGACGATGCGCTTCCAGCTGCTCGGCCTCGGCCAGCAAAGCCGTGCACGGACCGATCCGGCGCAAGCCCTCGGCTGACACTTCCTGCACGGTGATCTGCTTCTGGAAACTGGCGACCGACACGCCGCTGTAACTGCGGGCATAACCATAGGTCGGCAGCACATGGTTGCTGCCGCTGCAGTAGTCACCCACCGATTCGGGTGTCCAGGCCCCCAGAAAGATCGAACCGGCACTTTCGATGCCATCCAGCAGGGCGCGGGGATCAGCCACCTGCAGAATCAGATGTTCGGGGGCGTAACGATTGCTGACCTCGATGGCCTGCGTCAGCGACTCGACTTTGAGCAACCGGCTCTGGCTGAGCGCCCTGGCCGCCACCTCGCCACGCGGCAGTTCACGGCATTGGCGGATGGTTTCGGCCTGTACGGCCTGCAGCAGTTCCGAGGACGGGCTGAGCAGTATGACTTGGGAATCCGGACCGTGCTCTGCCTGTGACAGCAGATCGCTGGCTACAAAGACGGGATTGGCCGCCGCATCGGCAATCACCAGCACCTCCGAAGGACCGGCCGGCATATCGATCGCCGCCCCCTGCGGATCAGCCGAAACCTGCAGCTTGGCCTCGGTGACCCAGCTGTTGCCGGGACCGAAAATCTTGTCACATTTGGGCACGCTGGCGGTGCCGTAGGCCATGGCCGCCACCGCCTGGGCCCCACCCAGCTTGAACACGCGATGCACACCGACCACCTTGGCCGCATAAAGCACCGCCTCGTCGCAACGACCATCCGCCCGGACCGGCGAACACAGGCTGATCTCTCGACAGCCGGCCAGTACCGCTGGAACGCCCAGCATCAAGGCCGTGGACGGCAGGGGCGCCGACCCGGCCGGCACATACAGACCGACCCGCTGCACCGGGCGCAGCACCCGCTCCACCCGCACGCCTGCCGCCGTATCCACCGCCACCGGCAGCGGAGCCGCCGCCGCGTGGAACAGCTTGATGCGGGCGGCCGCCTCCTCGATGGCCGCTTTCAGCTCAGGTGCCAGGGCGGCCTCGGCCGCCGCGAACTCCTCGGCCGGCACTTCCAGGGCATCCAGCTGGCAGCGATCAAGTCGTGCCGTCAGTCTCCGCAGAGCGGCATCTCCGTCCTGTCGTACCTCGGCCACCAAGGCCGCCACATCCCGCTTCAGCGCCTCGGCCTGACTTTGCGCCGGCCGCGTCAGCGCAGCCTCACGCGCGCGCTCGTCGAGTCGGGCCCAGTCCTGCAGGCGGATATCGATATCCAGTGAATCCAGGGTGTTCATGCCAGCATCTTCTCCACCGGCAGGACCAGCATTTCGCGGGCACCGGCCTTCTTGATGTCTTCCAGCTCGCGCCAGGTGACTTCTCCGGCGCACAGTGCCTGCAGCAATACCTGATCGGGCTGGCCCGCGATGCCGAGCAGGATCGGTTGCGGTCCGCCCGGCAGGAGCCGGGTGACCTGCTCCAGATGCTGACGCGAGGTCTGCAGCAGCAACAGGCGGGATTCACGGACCTGGATCACGCCGTCCAGTCGCTTCAGCAGCAGCTCCAGCATGTCACCGCGCTCATCGGCCGGCAGCTGCTTCGGTCCTGCCAGTACGGCCTCGCTTTCCAGCAGGATGTCGGTTTCGCGCAACTGGTTGGCGACCAGGGTACCGCCGCTCTGCACCAGGTCACAGATCGCATCGGCCGTACCGAGTCGCGGCGCTATTTCCACCGAGCCCGCCAAGGTAATCACCTTGGCCTGGATCTGCCGGCGCTGCAGCCAGTCGCCGACCAGACCGGGATACGAGGTGGCGATGCTGAGACCCTGCAGGGTTTCCGGCCCCTGGTAATTCAGCTCCTGCGGCACCGCGATGGACAGCCGGCAACGACCGAAACCCAAGGTCCGCAATTCGCTGAGTTCGGCCTGCTCCGGCGGTGCCGTCAACTGAAATTCGCTGAGCACATTGCGCCCCACGATGCCTAGATCACAGACGCCTTGGGCGATCAGGCCCGGAATATCGTCATCACGCACCAACAGCAGGTCTACCGGCTCGCCTTCGCCAAAACAGAACAATTTGTCGCGGCTCTGCCTGAAACTCAACCCGCAACGGGTCAGCAGATCCTGTGCCGGCTCGGTCAATCGGCCGGACTTCTGCATGGCAATACGCAAACGGTCACGTGTACTCATAGATCAAGCCTTCTCTTCCGTCGCCAGCGGGCGACCTGCAGCCGCCGCAGCCGCGGCGAGGTAGCCACCGCTACCCTGGTTCAAATAACGGGCGACCCGGCCGATGGTGGTGATGCTCACCGCCGTGCGCTCATGGATTTCACGATAGGACAGTTTTTCCAACAGGAAGGGCACGACCCGCCAGCGGTCGATCATGACTTCCAGCTCGGCCGGCGTGCACAAGTCATGCAGAAAAGCCTGCATCGACTCCACCGACTTCAACGAGACCAGGGCCTCGCACAGACTGGCCTCGGCCTCTTCGTCTGGAACTGAGGGACTGAGAGATCGACGCTTCATAATGTACTAATGCGTTAATACGATAGGTGAAGCATACGACAGCGCCAGCTCGCCGGCAAGCCGATGGAGGGCAGATACCCAGTTGACGAGCTGCCCACTACTGCAGCCCGGATGTATTCGACTCAGCAGTTTGACTTGGGGTGCGAGGCCATGCCCCGACCGCAAAGCGAGCTCAATCTCAACTCGACCTGTCACTGATTGAATTTAGTGTGCGCCGATGGTCCAGATGGACTGGTAAATATCTGCACGGCACTGGCTTGGCGAGAGCCGAGGTCGTCATCGACTTGAAGGTGATTGCCGATACCCTGATACATTTTGCGCGCCGGCAACACCGAGGCGTAGTACCTATCTGAGCTCGAAGGACCAGCTTCCAGCACCCTCATCATCGAAAACGCGTCTGTGGGCACGTCGCATGCAATCATTCGGCGCTTTTCCCGGCCGCGCAGGGGACGTGATCAACGCATTTGGCCTCATATCCACAGGACAAGTGAGTTAATCGAGACTTCCCCAAGCAACCTCCGCCACCCAGCACCCTGACACAAAAAGTCAGTCAGTTGGCGTCGGTACGTGAAAAATACCCTTGATACAGTTCAGATTGACAACTGCAATCTGAACATGGGCCTTGGCCGCAAACCCGCTTCCAGGATACAACTCACCGCCCTCAAGGAATGGCGCCCGTACCGTATCGAAAGGCCTTATCACATCGGACTTGTCACTACTGGCTATACGATGCGGATTCTTGATAACCGCGCAATCAAGGTTTCGAATCAACTTGTTTTGATGCTTGTCCTGCGCGATATCCTGATTCTGTGGCAGCGCCTGACCTGCCTCGCGGCAAGTCTCAACCAGGTCACCATAAGACCTCATTACCATCGCCAAATCGTCACGATTACTCAGATCAAGGCAATTCCCGAGATCAATGACCACGCCCACCACGCAAGGTGCGTATGATTTGCCACGGTCACGCCGAGTTTTCGCCCATTCCCACGCACGAAGTGGATCGGACTCCCAGACATAAAAGCCGGGGCCGAGCCAGTCGTAATCTCGTTCAGACCTGGAGGGCGAGGCCTTGCACTCGACAAGCTTCTTGGCGACGGCCTTTGAACGGCCGTGGTATCCAAGCACGAACGAGGTGTGAAGATGACTCACTTGGACCCAAGCTTTTTCAATACGGGCTCCTGTGCGTACTTCTTGTCAATTTTGCCCTTGGCTGTAACAACGCCCAACTCCTGCAGCGCCTTGAGCGCCGTTTCCGGGGTGGCAGTATTTTTTTCGAATGCGGCTCGATCACCGCCAGCGCAGACTTGAGGTCTTTGATATACATCAATTCGTCCTCGAATCATTGAACCGTCAAAAGAAGCTTTCCGGAGCAAGAAGTGATCACCGAAGGACCGCAATCATCCTACTCCAGCAACGCATCAGCTGCCATTCACTCACTGAACTGGCCATATGAAAGCCAGCAGGCGTTCGGAATGCCTGACCGGGCACAGAGCCGACTCCGAATGCAAAGAGACCGGCCACAGCCGGTCTCTTTCAACATGTCCACAAGCGAGCGGAGTCGATCCGTCACATATGGCAGCAGCAGGCTTACTGCTCGATGCGAGCCTGGGCCAGCTCGACGCGCAGCGACTTCACCAGCTCCGCCCGGGCAACCTCGAACTGGTCGCCGCGATGCAGATCCTTGACCGTCACCATGCCCTTGGCCAGCTCGTCTTCGCCCAGCACCAGTACAAAGCGGATACCGGCGCGATCGGCGTATTTGAACTGCTTGCCCAGCTTGCCGTTGTCCAATACCACCTCGGTGGCAATGCCCGCCGCACGCAGCTCACCGGCCACCGCCAGATAATCCGGCAGATGCGCCGCATCCATCTGGGTGACCAGCACGTCCACGGTGCTCTGAGCGGTGTTCAGCAAACCCGCCTCGCGCAACTGCCAATAAAGCCGGGTCAGGCCAATGGAAATGCCGACGCCAGGCAGATGCGACTTGGTGTACTGACCCGCCAGGTTCTCGTAACGGCCACCGGAACAGATGGAACCGATTTCAGGATGCTCGGTCAGCGTGGTCTCGTAGACCGTGCCGGTGTAGTAGTCCAGACCGCGCATGATCGACAGATTCAGCGAGAAATGGGTCTCCGGCACACCGAAATCGCGAATCAGGGCCATCACCTGCTTCAACTCGTCCCGGCCCTGCTCCATCAAGTCAGAGCCGGTGCCCAGGGCATCGAGCTTGGCAAAGGCGTCATCCACCGAGGTCGAGCGCACCTGGACCAGGGCCAGGATCTTGGCGACCACATCTTCGGCCAGACCAAAGCCCTCGCCCCGCAAGGTGCTGGCCACATAGTCGGGGCCGCGCTTGTCCAACTTGTCGACTTCGCGCAGCACCAGGGTCTGCTGCGCGGCATCGGCAACACCCAGACTCTCGAAATAACCGCGCATCAACTTGCGATTGTTCAGCTGGATCGAGAAGGGCCCGATCGCCAGCTCGCGGAACACGCTGTAGATGACGGCCGGCAGCTCGGCATCGTAACGAACCGACAAGGCATCCTTGCCGATCACATCGATATCGCACTGATAGAATTCGCGGAAGCGGCCGCGCTGGGCACGCTCGCCGCGGTACACACGCTGCATCTGATAGCGACGGAAGGGAAAGGACAGATCGTGTTCGTGTTCGGCCACGTAACGCGCCAGGGGCACGGTCAGATCAAAACGCAGCGCCAGCTCGGGCACACCCTCCTGACCTTTTTCCAGTGCACCGGTGGACTGCACGAAATAGACCTGGCGCTCGGTTTCGCCGCCGGTCTTGGTCAGCAGCACATCGGTATGCTCGATCACCGGCGTCTCGATCGGCAGAAAGCCGAAACGCTCGTAGTTGCGACGGATGGTGTCCAGCATGCGCTGGAAGGCGATCTGGTCAAGCGGCAGCAGCTCGAGCACACCGGGAATGGTACGGGCCTGGGTCAGCGCCATGATTTCCTCAACAGACGGTAAGCCGAATACGGCGGATATATGCAATGCGCAAGGATACCAGCAAGCCCGCCTGCGCGCCTTGCCGGGTCATTCCCAAAAAAATGAAAGAATTCCATAGAAAATGCTTGCCAAAGACCTGGCGCATCCCTAAAATACGCAGCTCCTGACGGGGTGTAGCTCAGCCTGGTAGAGCGCTACGTTCGGGACGTAGAAGTCGCAGGTTCGAATCCTGTCTCCCCGACCAAAATTCGACAAGAAAGCCACCCTTGCGGTGGCTTTCTTGTTTGCGGCCTTCAAGGCTTGCCGGAACTGATCGGCAAGATCCGCCCCGGGACAATGGCCATCCCCGCCCGGTCGACCACCCCGCCGAAACCGGCACCCCGGACCGACCCGCCAGTCGCGATGCGCGAAGACCGAGACTGGTCGGCCGAAACGGCGGCAAACAAATTTCAACAAAGCTCTGGACGAGGCGATGCCAGACAGATAGAATAGCCGGCTTCCAGCGGGGTGTAGCTCAGCCTGGTAGAGCGCTACGTTCGGGACGTAGAAGTCGCAGGTTCGAATCCTGTCTCCCCGACCAAAATTCGACAACAAGGCCACCCTCGCGGTGGCCTTGTTGTTTTCCGGTTTGCGATCAAGAAGCCTCTGGCCATCACATCCAGGGCCTGCCCGGTTCTCAGCCGGATATCCGGCCAGATATGCCGCGAAGACAGGACTCCCCCACCTGTGCCGGCATACCCACGCATCCTCCTCAGGCGTGCCGGATCGCAGCCAGTCGGCGCCCCGTCAACGCAAAGTCGATACGCAACATCAACCCCGGCACTGGCGATGCCCCCTCCGAAGTCCAGGCCATCAAGCCAGCCCGTCGATGCGAGGCGAATTCAGTACTAAGGCCCTGGACCTTCGACAACATCCGATCCGCACCCGACTGCCGTCATGCAAGCATGCCGGGGAGTGCGGCGGTCGTTTATTGAAATACTATCAATAGGATGCACTCTTTTCTTCACGCGGATTTCACAACAATCGAGGCATCTGTCACAATTGACAGCCACTTTAGCTCGGCCGTCCTGCATGCCTTTGACCCCACGCCAAGAGTCCGATGAAGCCACGCGCCTGGATCGCATGGCACAGTCTTGGCGAGATCATCTGTCAAAGGCCCCCCAGGCCACACTGCAATTGCTGGCCGCGCTGCCCGGTCCCGTGGTGGCCGATCTGGCCAACGATTTTTACCGAGCCTTGCTGGACGATCCTCGCGCATCGCGCTTTCTCAGTTATGACGATGTCTGGACGCGGCTCAAGCCGGCGCTGGAGCGCTGGCTGCACGCCGTGCTCAAGGCGAAGTCCGATGATGCGATGGAGCTGACCCAGCTCAATCATCGAGCTGGGTCATTGCATGCCCGCATTGATCTGCCGGTCGACCTGATGACCCAGGGATTCCGCATTCTGCGTCACCGGCTGGCAGAGGCCTTGCAGCGGGAGGAACCCGATCCCGCCCTGGCTTACAGCGCCCTGTGCGTCGCCGGCGAGTCCATGGACCTGGGACTGGAAGGCATGAGCGCCGCCTATGTCTCAGGCTCCGAGCGCTCGGCGCGCAGCGACGCCACCTACCGACTGTTCTCTTTGATGCGCAATGCCGGCACCGAACGCGAGCGGCAGCGCGCCATGCTGCTGGACTGGGAGAACAGCCTGCTTTACATGATGGCCAGCGGCGGTGATATCTCGTCCATCAGCACCCTGACCGAGACGGAGTTCGGGCGCTGGTTCATTCACAAGGGCGCCCCCAGCTTCGGTGACCACGAGGCCGTGGTCACCGTGCAAAGAGCCATGCTCGCCATTGACGCGCTGCTCTGGCGGTTGCCGGATGCAGGCTCTGACCGCATGCATCTGCTGGAAGCCATTCGCGACCACCTCAGCAACATCCGCCAGTCACTGACGGTGCTGTTCGAACAGGTCAGCGAACTGGACTCCGGAACCGATGCTTTGACGGCCTTGCTGAATCGTCGTTTCCTGCCCTCTGTATTGCGGCGTGAGATTCTGCTTTCCGATCGCAGTGGCGACCGTTTTGCCCTGCTGTTGCTGGATATCGACCACTTCAAGACGATCAATGATCGTTTCGGCCATGCGGCCGGTGATGCGGCACTTCGGCATGTCGCCGACCTGTTGGGGCGCCTGACCCGGGGCAGCGATTACTTGTTCCGCCTCGGTGGCGAAGAATTCCTGGTCGTCCTGGTCGACTGCGAAGAGGCCCGAGCCACCATGATCGCCGATCAGATCTGCCGGCAGTTGTCCGCCACTCCCATGGATTGGAGCGGAGTCGATCAAGGCATCACCGTCACAGCCAGCATCGGTGTGGCCGCCTACGACGGCCATCCAGACTATGAGTACCTGATGCGTCGGACGGATGCGGCGATGTATCAGGCCAAACAGGCCGGGCGCAACCAGGTCTGCGTCAGCCGGATTTCTCCCACGGCGGATTGACCATCCCGCCTGTCGCAAGGCACGCCATGCCGGCATGACCGGCGCGGACGCGAAGGCTCGCCAGCCTATCCGCTGCGGACACAGTTGCGCCCTGCCGCCTTGGCTCGATACAGGGCACGATCGGCTTCCACCATCAGCTGCGAGAACGACGACGGTCCGCTGCCGCCATGACGCACCCCTATGCTGGCGGTATAGCTGATCCACAGCCCACCAGCATTCACGCTGCGCGATTCGATGGCCAGGCGGATCTGCTCGGCGACCTGCCGGCCTTGCTCCTGACTGCTGCCGGGCAACCAGACAAAGAACTCCTCACCGCCGATCCGGGCGACAAGATCCTGCTCACGAGTCCATCGATGGATGATCCCGGCGCAATGCATGATCACCTGATCACCGGCAGGATGGCCATGTCTGTCATTGATCTGCTTGAAGTCATCGATATCGATCGCCAACCCGCATCCCTTGATGGGCGCGTTCGACAAGGCCTCCTGCAGACCGCGACGATTCAGCAACTCGGTCAACGCATCACGAGAAGCCATGCGACGCAGGTCCGCGATGCCGCGTTCGTAGGCCAACGACAAGCTGAAGGCCCCACTGGCCACGATGTGAATTGCGGCCGCCCCCAAGTGCACGGCCAGCAGCCCATCCAGCGGCAACAGGCTGGTCATGCCAGGATGCAACAACCAGCCCTCGCCCACTCGCAACACCGATGACAACAGCATGATCAGGTAGGCGACGATCAGCCCCCAGCGGGAAGGCAGTCTGGGCGTCGCACGCCACAAGGTGGACATGATCGCCAGCATCTGCAAGATCAACACGATATTGACCGCGCCAAAAGCCAGCCCCTTGCCGCAGTGGTCAGCCGCCAGCAGCGCTCCTGACACCAGCAATGCCGCAGCGAGCGTCCATATGGCCCTGGCTCGATACCCGAAAAATCCGTGCAGAGCCCTCCATCGCAAGCCCAGTGCCGCCACCAGCAGCACATTCGGCACCAGCAAGACATGCGAGTCGCCATCAATCAATCGGGCAAACATGACGAAAGCGATAGCGAACACGATCTCGGACATGGCCAGGTTCAACCAATAAGGCCGATCCGAACCACGCCACCACGCCACCAGATATACCACCGCGAACATCAGCAACGAGATCGCGTTGACCAGAAACAGAGTGGCGGGATCGATGGGAATCATGGCCGCCGATTCTACTGCAGGAATGCGCTGCGTCCGTCGGTTGCATGACACGGCCACCTCGTTCTCCGCCAGACCCATGAGCGGCATGGACTCCAGGCGGCGGCTTTGCCGCACGAAACGAGCCAGCCCGTACAACCCGACAACGAGACGCCCTGTCGCTTCGGCCTGCCCCTCGGTTGCCAACAGACGGCAGGTTCAGCTGTGCCACTGGCCCGCGCACTCTCGTGTGTCAGACGAACCGCCATCCCTCCGATGAATGGCAAGCCCTCAGGAATCGCACCGCTTTTTCCAGGGCGAGGACTTGCCGTCCAGATCGTGCCCCATACCGAAAGCCCCTCATTCAATACGTAAAATCAACAGCTTGCGCAACGTTTGAACTTCGTTTGCCGATAATGAGGACTTTGCGATGCGGCTGGCGGATGCTGCGGCCCCGATCGCCTGGCTCAGGCGACTGACCAGCGACGGATGCTGTTTTACCCGGTCCCGACATGCTTCCGCTTCAGTTGGATAAAGTGCATCAAGCCTTGGGAACAGCCCCTTCACCATCAGCCCCTTCACCATCAGCACCTGAAAGCAAAACACCATGCCTGCATCCGCCAGCTACATTCGAAACCTCGAGGCCGATTTTGTCTGGTTCAAGATCCACCCTGCGAGCCTGCCGTTCCCGCGGATGATCGCGGCGAGCCTGGGCAGCCTCTGGATCCTGCTGGGACTGCTGCTGATCACCTGTGGCAATGAACCACCTGCGATAACCGCAATCGCCGCAGCCATCGAATCGGTGGCGTTGTGGTGCATCTTCCAGTGGAGCTGGCGTCCTGGCCCGGCTCGCACTTTCCGCGTCCCGCAGGCTTTCGTGGTGAGTCGCGAAGGGCTGCAGAACCGGGCATTCAGCATCCGGGCAAGCGACATCCGCCGACTGGTGGTCCGTAACGAGATCACCCAGCTGGAATACGCCGCCCCCCTGCGATCACAACCGCTGATGGCCTACCAGCAAGCATCTGCCGGACGCATCGCGGAAGATGCGGGCAACGACGCGCATGGCCGCAGGCCGAGTCATCGTGGCAGGATCATCGAGGTGAGCTACCGGCTGGATGTCGAAGGATCGACTTGTCTGCATACCTTGTGTGGCGGTCTCGACGCCTTGACCGCCCGCCGGCTGCTGGAGGAAGTGCGCCATGGGCTGAATCGTGCCGGCTATGATGCCGGTGACGACCAGCCTGCCGTTGCCGATGGGCCAGTCAGGCCGATCACGGAATGGCCGGCGGTGGGCTTCCGACCATCCCGCATCGAGTCGCTGCTCGAACCGGCTTAGCCCCCCTCGGCGGCACCTGCATCCGTGACTCCTGCCAGCGCCGCCCGCCCCGACAGTCGATAGGCCCCCGGCGACATCCCCGTATGGCGTGCGAAGAATCGACTGAAATAGGCCGGATCCTTGAAGCCCAGGGCGTAGGCGATCTCGCTGGCCGAGGCGCCTGTGGCGCGCAGCTGCCTGCGAGCTTCGTCCGTCAGACGCTCGAAAACCAGTCGCTTCGAGGAGCGGCCGGCAAACAGACGGCAGACCTGGTTGAGACGACTGGCGGTGACTCCGACCTCGCGGGCATAGCGCAGCAAGGGCCAGTGTTCCCGGTAGTGCTGTTCGATCAGGGCATTGAAGCGACGGAACAAGCGGACATCATGACGGCGCAGTCGGCCATTCGACATGGCCTGCCGCTCAAGTCGCAGCAAGCTGACAAAGATCAGCCGGATCAAGGCCGCAACGGCAACATCCTGACCTGCCCGGAAAACCGTCAATTCACCGGCGAGCCGCTCCAGCCAGCTGTCGACCTGCAGCAGCAAGGCCCGCTCATTCTCGACCAAGGTCGCGGCGGCGACGCACAACGGCCTTACCCGGCCGTCGGACACCAGGCCGTGACGGGGATCGAGCAGAGGCCAGATCCATTGCTGGCGGAGGGTCAGGACATGGCCTTCGCAAGCCGGATCCAGACTGAAGGCATGCACCACCGCCGGGGGAGTCAGGAAACACATCGGTCCTTCCAGCCGATATCGACGGTCATTCAGACAAACCGTCACGCCGCCATTGCGGATGTAGTGGAGCTGATAGCAGCGATCGTGGAAATGCGCGGCCATCGACCGGCCATGCAGTCCCGCCATCTGCGCCACACTGGCCAGCCTGATGTCGTCATCCGGCCATGCCTGCGGTTGCATCTCGGCAAGCTCCGGAAGCGCTGAAGGGATCAACTTGGGCACGACGGCCTCCTTTGCCTTCGATCAGGCCGCGATTCGGGCACGAACACCTTTGCCGCTGGCGGGACGCGGCCCTTCCGCCAACCATGCGCGCCGTTCGGCCATCACCATCCGATGACCGGGCAGGCACTGCCACGCTAGCCACGCCGACGTGATCTTCGCGTGCATGTCGCCGATTGATATGCATGCAGGCCTTCAGGCTGCCAGCGGATAGCGGATAGCGAAGGCGGGCCTTTCGCAAGCCCGAGGTCATCAGCCGGCACACGTCAGACCGAGCCGCGGCGCTCCATGGAAAGTACCTGTCAATGCACCGGAAAGGCCATTTCCGCTGACCCACGCCCTCGCCCATCATGCAGTCGCGCCGCAGCCGCTTGATCCGGCGACAGGTCATCTGCCGGCGTCCGAAAGGAAGTGCTCCAGCCCATGTATCGACTTCGCATCCGCCATCGACCGGCCGGCCGGCAAGTCCTGATTCTGAAGTGGCACGCTCTGAGGAGATCCACATGAACCACCTTTCATCCACCCTCGCGCCCTGCCTGCTGGGTGTCGCGCTCAATTATCGAGGCCTGCTCGAGCAATGGCGGCCCCGTTTCGAACGGCCGCCTTACCTGCAGGCCCCGCAACAGCCGGTACTGTTCATCAAGACGCCCAATACCCGCAACCAGGATGGTGGCAGGGTGACCCGGCCACGCGGTCATCGACTGCAACCCGGCCCGGCTCTTGGGGTTGTGATCGCAAACGAAACCCGGCGGATCCATGCCGATCAGGCCGGCAGTCATATTGCCGGCTACGTCATCGTCAATGAATTCAGTCTGCCTGAAGAAAGCTATTACCGGCCCGCACTGAAGGACAAATGCCGTGACGGCTTTTGCGTGGTAGGCCCCATGACCGCCGCGACCGCCATTCCCGATCCGCATGGACTAGGCATCCGGCTGCAGGTCAACCATGAGCTGCGCCAGCACAACCATACCTCGAACATGGTCCGCACGGTTCCGCAACTGCTGGCGTCCATCTCCGGCTTCATGACACTGCAGGCGGGCGATGTACTGATCACCGGCAGTCCCGAAGGCCGGGTCGATGTCTTGCCCGGCGACGAAGTCATCGTGGAAATCGATGGTCTGGGTCAGCTGCACAATACCATCGTGGCCGAGGCCGACTGAAATGAAACATGCCAGGATCCGTTATCAAGGGCAGTCCCGGGACGCCATCGTCGAAGCCGATGGTGGTCTGCGTCTGACCGATGGGCGTCGCCTCGGCGAGGATGAGGTCGAATGGCTGCCTCCCGCCAATGGCACTCTGTTCGCACTGGGGCTCAACTATGCCGACCATGCCGCCGAACTCGATTTCAAGGCGCCGACCGAACCCCTGATTTTCGTCAAGTCACCGAGCAGCTATATCGGCCATCGCCAGACCACCCGTCGCCCCCGGGACATTCTGCACATGCATTACGAGTGCGAACTGGTGGCCGTCATCGGCAAGACCGCCCGCAAAGTGCCCCGTCACGCCGCCCTCGATTACCTGGCCGGCTATACCGTCTGCAACGACTACGCGATCCGCGACTATCTCGAGAATTACTACCGCCCCAACCTGCGCGTCAAGAATCGGGATGCCGGCACCCCGCTGGGACCCTGGATCGTCGATGTCGACGACGTGCCCGATCCGTCCCGATTGCAGCTGCGCAGCTGGATCAATGGCGAGCTGAAACAGCAGGGCAATACCGCCGACATGATCTTCGACATCCCCTTTCTGGTCGAGTATCTGTCGAGCTTCATGACCCTGGCGCCGGGCGACATGATCGCCACCGGCACTCCCAAAGGGCTGGCGTCCGTGGTGGCCGGCGATGAAGTAGTGGTCGAAGTCGAAGGCGTGGGCCGCCTGCTCAACACCATCGTCGGCGATCCCTGAAGCCGCCTCAGCGGCCCGTCCGACCTACCGTTCAAGGCAAGGAGCACAAGATGATCAAGCACTGGATCAACGGCCGCGAGGTCGAAAGCCGTGAAGTCTTCGAGACCTTCAATCCCGCAACGGGCGATGTGATCGAGGAGGTGGCCAGTGGTGGTGCCGCCGAAATCGATGCCGCCGTCACTGCCGCCCGCCAGGCCTTTCCCGGATGGGCCGCCACCCCGGCAAGGGAGCGGGCGCGGCTGATGCGGCGACTGGGCGATCTGATTGATCAGCAGATCCCGCAACTGGCAGCCCTGGAAACCCGCGATACCGGCTTGCCCATCCATCAGACCCGGAACGTGCTGATTCCCCGGGCCTCGCACAACTTCCGGTTCTTCTCCGAAGTCTGTACCCGGATGGATGGCCACAGCTATCCGGTGGATGACCAGATGCTCAACTACACCCTGCATCAGCCCGTCGGCGTGTGCGGACTGATCTCGCCATGGAATGTTCCGTTCATGACGGCCACCTGGAAGACTGCGCCCTGCCTGGCCCTGGGCAATACCGCGGTATTGAAGATGAGCGAGTTCTCGCCATTGACCGCCCACGAACTGGGCCGGCTGGTACTGGAGGCCGGTATCCCTGCCGGCGTGTTCAATGTGGTCCAGGGCTATGGTGCCAGTGCCGGCAATGCCTTGGTGCAACATCCCGATGTGAGGGCCATTTCCTTTACGGGAGGCACCGAGACCGGCCACACCATTCTCGGCCATGGCGGGGTCAAGAAATATTCCATGGAACTGGGCGGCAAGTCACCGGTACTGGTATTCGAAGACGCCGATATCGAACGGGCACTGGATGCGGCCTTGTTCACCATCTTTTCCATCAATGGCGAGCGCTGTACCGCCGGCAGCCGGATCTTTGTCCAGGAAAGCGTCCATGACGCCTTCGTCACGGCCTTTGCCGAACGTGCCGAGCGGCTGATCCTCGGCGATCCGGAGGACCCTTCCACCCAGATCGGCTCCATGATCACCTCCCGTCATTACGACAAAGTCACCGGCTATATACGGATCGGCATCGAGGAAGGTGCCCGCCTGCTCGCCGGAGGTCCGGAACGCCCCGCCGGCCTGCCCGCCCATCTGGCTCGCGGCCATTTCATACGCCCCACGGTCTTTGCCGACGTCGACAACCGCATGCGCATCGCCCAGGAGGAAATTTTCGGCCCGGTAGCCTGCCTGATGAAATTCAAGGACGAGGCCGAAGCACTGCAACTGGCCAACGACACCCGCTATGGCCTGGCCTCCTATGTCTGGACCCAGGATATCGGGCGCGCCCATCGGGTCGCCCGCGGGATCGAGGCCGGCATGGTCTTCATCAACAGCCAGAACGTACGCGATCTGCGCCAGCCCTTCGGCGGCGTCAAGGCCTCGGGAACCGGTCGCGAGGGCGGCGAATACAGCTTCGAGGTGTTTACGGAGACCAAGAATGTCTGTGTCTCGATGGGACAGCACCCGATTCCACGCTGGGGCCTGCCGAAGGCGCATTGAGCCAGACCGGTAGCCGCGGCAGCCGGCACGGGTGCCTCCACCTAGCCGGCTCCAGACCCGATGGGCGGCCAAGGCAGCGCCTTCTGCCGCCTTCCAGCCCGCTGCGCGTCGGCGCGGTCGCAACACAGGCTGATCATCCACCCAAGGAGTACACGTCATGGGCAAACTCGCCCTGGCCGCCAAGATCACTCACGTGCCTTCGATGTACCTCAGCGAGCCGGGCCGGCTGTACGAAGGTCTGCGGCGCCCTGCGATCGAAGGCCATCACGAAATCGGACGGCTCTGCCGCCAGCGAGGCGTCGATACCATCGTGGTCTTCGACACGCACTGGCTGGTCAATGCCGGCTATCACATCAACTGTCCGGCCCGGTTCGAAGGCATCTACACCAGCAATGAGCTGCCTCATTTCATCCGCAACATGCCTTATGCCTTTCCCGGCAACCCAGCTCTTGGCCAGCTGCTGGCCAAGGTTGCCGGCGACTACGGGGTGGAAACCCTGGCTCATGACAGCACCACCCTGGCCCCCGAATACGGCACCCTGGTACCGATGCGCTACATGAACGGCGATCAGCATTTCAAAGTGATCTCGATCTCGGCCTTGTGCACCGTCCATTACCTCCATGACAGTGCCCGTCTGGGCTGGGCGATGCGCAAGGCGATCGAGGATCACTACGAGGGCACCGTGGCCTTTCTGGCCAGCGGCTCGCTGTCCCATCGTTTCGCCCAGAACGGGCTGGCGCCCGATTATATCGACAGGATCTGGAGTCCGTTTCTGGACATGCTGGATCAGCAGGTCCTGCAGCTGTGGCAGCACGGCCGCTGGCCCGAATTCTGCGCAATGCTGCCCGAATACGCAGCCAAAGGCCACGGCGAAGGTTTCATGCATGACACCGCGATGCTGCTTGGTGCGCTGGGGTGGTCGGCCTATTCGGGACATGCCCGGCTGATCACGCCCTACTTCCCGTCATCCGGGACCGGTCAGGTGAATGTCCTGTTCCCCGTCACGCCGCAGGACGGCGACAGGATCCCTGCCCCCCAGGCCATCGCGCATCGACCGGTGCCGGCCTCGGCCCGTCTTTGACCCACCGCCCAGGCTGCAGGCCTCAAGGAGACGCCCATGCCACATCTGACCATGCTCTACACCGCCGATCTCGATGCCGAGATCGATTTTGACGGACTGGTCCGCCAGCTGGCCGATATCCTGTGCCAGCAGAAGGACGAGGCGGGCCAGCCGGTCTTCCCCATCGGCGGCGTGCGGGTATTCGCCAGTCCGGCCGCGCATGCCGCCATCGCAGACGGGGCCGGTCGCTACGACTTCCTGTATGCCCTGCTGCGGATCGGACGCGGACGCCCCGCGGCGGTCCATCGCGCCGTGGGCGATGCCTTGCTTGCGGTATTGCAGAAAGGCCTGAATCCAGGACGCCGCGAGCGGCCGATCGGCATCACCTTGCAGATCGACGAAAACCAGGGCCAGGTCTACCAGGCACGGTCCGGCACCTTGCATGCCCACTTCCATGAACACTGAGACCGGCGACCGCCGTGATCCGCCTTCCTTGCAGGAGTATCCCCACCATGTTGCAGGCCGAAACCATCCGGCAGGCTGCCCGGCGTCTGTACAAGGCTGAGCGCAGCCGCCAGCAGCTGCCTCAGTTTTCACAAGAGTATCCGCAGCTTGATCTGGACGATGCCTATGCCATCCAGCGCGCGTGGGTGGACATGAAGCTGGCCGATGAGCGCCGCGTGATCGGCCACAAGATCGGACTGACCTCGCGCGCCATGCAGATATCGTCCCATATCGACGAGCCCGATCATGGCATTCTTCTCGACGATATGCTGTACGGCGAAGGCGGCGACATAGCCGTCAGCGATTTCATCGTGCCACGACTGGAGGTCGAACTGGCCTTTGTCCTGGACCGCCCCTTGCGCGGTCCGGGCATCACCATCACCGAGGTGCTGGATGCCACGCGCTGGATCATGCCTGCACTGGAAATCATCGATGCCCGCATCCAACGCCTCGATCCCGCCAATGGCGAGACCCGCAAGGTCACCGACACCATTTCGGACAATGCCGCCAATGCCGGACTGGTGCTGGGCGGCTTGCCGGTGCGACCCGATACGATCGACCTGCGCCGGGTCATGGCCGTGCTCTGGCGCAACGGGGTCATCGAGGAATCCGGCGTCTCGGCAGCCGTACTGAATCACCCGGCACACGGAGTCGCCTGGCTGGCCAACAAGCTCGCCCGTCACGGAGTGGAACTGCAAGCCGGACAGATCATTCTTGCCGGATCTTTCACACGGCCGGTGGATATTCGCGCCGGCGATACCTTCCATGTCGATTACGACCGCCTGGGCAGCATCGCCTGCCGCTTCGTCTGAGCCAGGAGTCCACCATGAAACTTCCCGTCAACCGTTTCAAACAGCGTTTGCAGCAACAGATTCCGCAGATCGGACTGTGGCTGGGCCTGGCCGATGCCTATCCGGCCGAATTGCTGGCCAGCGCCGGCTTCGACTGGTTGCTGATCGATGCCGAGCACGCCCCCAATGACCTGCGCAGCGTACTCAGCCAATTGCAGGCCATTGCGCCTTATCCCAGTCAGCCGGTGGTGCGGCCGGTACAAGGTGATACCGCCTTGATCAAGCAATACCTGGATATCGGTGCACAGACCTTGCTGTTGCCGATGGTGGAGAGTGCCGAACAAGCCGCCGGGCTGGTGGCCGCCACCCGTTATCCACCCGCCGGCATCCGTGGCGTCGGCAGCGCACTGGCCCGGGCCTCCCGCTGGAACGGAATCGACGGCTATCTGCAACATGCTGCCAGACAGATCTGCGTGCTGGTACAGGTCGAATCGGACCGGGGCCTGAAAGCACTGGCGGAGATCGCGGCCGTCCCTGGCGTGGATGGCGTGTTTTTCGGACCGGCCGACCTGTCGGCCTCCCTGGGCCATCTGGGGCAGGCGGATGCGCCAGAGGTGCAGCAGGCCCTGGCGGAAGGCATCGCCACGGTGCGAGGGCTCGGCAAGGCCGCCGGCATTCTGAGCACGGATCCCGTTCAGGCCGAAAACTGGCTGCGGATGGGCGCGCTGTTCGTGGCGGTCGGCGTTGACACTCGTCTGCTGCTCGGTGCTGCCCGCCAGCTGGCCGTCCGCTTCCATCACTGAAAGTACGTTGCACATCCGCCCCGAACCGACCTGCCAGGCCCCTGCTTCCGGGGATGGTGCTCGTGGACAAAGAAGCCCCCCGGTGATCGAAGATCACCGGGGGTCTCTGCCTGACTCCGCCACAGCGGGAGTGCAACAGGCTTACTTGGCAGTTGCCGCCTGGCTGTCGTCAGTCGCCAGCGACTTGCCCTGGTAGGTACCCGTCAGGGTGTTCAGGAAAGCCACGATGGCATGCACGTCGGCATCGGACATGTTGTGATCCGGCGTCTGGTATCTGGCCATCTCGCGCACGGCCTGCTCCAGAGTCTTGGCACTGCCGTCATGGAAGTACGGGGCGGTCAGGGCCACATTGCGCAGGGTCGGCACCTTGAAGCGATGGTCATCCAGCGGATCCTTGGTGACACCGATGCGGCCGGCGTCCGCCGCAGTCAGCTGGCCGCCGCGATCTCCGAAGTAGTTGCCTTCCAGCCCCATCACTTCGAAAGCCCCGCCACCGACGGCGACACCATTGTGGCAGCCCGAGCAGCCGACCTGCTTGAACAGCTCGTAGCCATGCTTCTCTTCGGCATTGATGGCCTGGGCATCACCCTTCAGATATTTGTCGAATCGCGAATCAGGGGTGATCAGGGTGGTTTCATAGGCGGCGATGGCCGAGGTGACGCTGCGCTGATCGATCACCGGGCTGCCGAAGGCGCTCTGGAACTGGGCGGCGTAGGCCGGGTCCCGATTCAGTCGGGCGGCGACATCGTTCCAGTCGTGCGACCCCATCTCCAGCGGATTCATCACCGGACCCGCAGCCTGATCAGCCAGGTCCTTGGCGCGTCCGTCCCAGAACTGCAACACGTTGAATACGGCGTTGTACACGGTGGGCACATTGATCGGGCCCTTCTGGCCGTGGATACCCGTGGCCGTCACCAGATGATCGACACCACCGTGTTGCAGATCGTGGCAGCTGGCGCAATTCAGGGTACCGTCACCGGACAACTGCTTGTCGAAGAACAGCTTCTGGCCCAGCGCGACCTGCTCGGCATTGACCGGCAGCGAGGCCGGAACCGGCTGGATCGGATCGGCGGCGTGATCGCTGGCCACGCCCGGCATCGCATAGTGCTGACGACGCTCCTGCTGTACCCAGCTCAGCACGGCCTGGTTCTGCTGGGCGTTCAGATGGGCATGCCAATGCATGAACACATAGAGATCAGGCGGCATGCGCCCCTGACTGATCACTTCCTCGATGCGGCCGAGCTGCTCTTCATTGACCGGCTTGCCTTCTTGCAGGGCCGACAGCACCGGCTCGATCCGGAAGTGACGCAGACCTTCGGAAACATCCTTGCTCATCAACTGGTTGGCAAGCGGCACATGGAAATAGAACGGCAGCTCGGTATGGGTGGCATGGCAGAAGTCACAGCGGGCTTCGCGCAGCGAATTGAAGGCCGCCAGCGCCACGGGATCGTTACGTGTCGGCGAGTTCGCAGGCAACTGCGGTGCGGTGGCATGGTCCCAGTGTTGCAGATAGGCGACCGAGCCGCCGTAGGCGGCCAGACCCAATACCACCAAGCTCAGAATGATCTTTTTCAATATATTCCCCATTGGCTGAAGCACCCCTACCGGGGCTTTGACTGGAAACCATACTAGTCAGCGCAGAGCCTTCACTCCAATCGACTGTAAGCATCCCAACGATAGCTTTTGACTATCAAGCAGCCCTGGCAAGCCGACCGGCCGGATTGGCCAAGGCTCGCGCTGATCTCCTCCATCGGCTCGACCGATGCGCTGAAACCTTTGCCCCGCGGGCTTTTCAAGCCTTCCGGCCATATCCCGAGATGGACTGCAGCCACCCGACCTTTGTTGGCTACCGACCCGGAATGATCGGCGGTATGACCCGTCGAAAGCCCTTCCGGCATGCGGCTGCGGCAATTCGATCACCCGCGGTGACTTCGGCGCCGTCTACCACCGCCACTCTACCGCCACTCTTCGGCATGATTGATGGGAACACGGGCCAACCTCAGGCAAAGCCGATTGCCCTCTCCCGTGGAATGCCTTCCCTGAAATCATACAGGTTCGATGGGTGGGCCTCGGCGACTCAGCCACCCGCCGAAGCCCAGCGCCAGCAGGGTCGACAACAGGCTGCCCAGCAGTACGGCACATCGCGCCAGACGCTGTGCATGGACATCCGTCAGTGCCAGGGTGGTGATGAACATCGCCATGGTCAGTCCGATCCCGGCCAGCATCCCGATCAGCGCCAGCTGTGGCCAGCTCATGCCCGCCGGCCGCCGGGCCAGTCCGAGCCGTATCGCCGCCCATGCCGCCAGCACGATCCCGATCGGCTTGCCCAGCACCAGACCGGCCACCACGCCCACACCAAGGCGCAAGGCTGCGGTGGAAGTCAGCACCAGCCCATGCAGGTCGATGCTGGCATGTATCAGGGCGAATCCCGGCATGACGACATAGGCGACCCAGGGATCCAGGGCTGCCTTGAGGCGCCTCGCACCATGCCAGGGTCTTGTGCGTCCCGCCGGCCACAGCAGGCCGAGCACCATGCCCGCCAGCGCCGGATGCAGGCCGCACCGCCACAGGCCGATCCAGATCAGCACGCCGACGCTCAGCAGCATCACCGTGGCGGCCTGGTCCCGGCACCGCAGCAACAGATAAAGGGTCGCGGCCGCCAGCAGCCAGATAGCTCCGCCCGGCGCCAGTGCCTGACTGTAGAACAGCATGACCACCAGCACCGCAATCACGTCGTCGATCATCGCCAGTGCCAGCAACAGCGGCCGCAGAGAACGCCCCAGGCTCTGCGGCAGCAAGCCCAGCATGCCGGTGGCGAAGGCGATGTCGGTAGCCGTCGGCACCGCCCAGCCCGAAACCTGCGGCAAGCCCGCATTGCAGATCAGGTAGATCAAAGCCGGCACCAGCACGCCACCGCAGGCGGCAGCCACCGGCAAGGCGGCACGGCGAAACCCGCGAAGACTGCCGCAACACAGTTCCAGCTTGATTTCCAGACCGGCGGCCAGAAAGAACAAGGCCATCAGCCCTTCGTCGAACATGTTCGCCAGGGAAGGCAGCTGCCAGGAACTCGCCAGCCTCCATGGCTGGTCCCAGAAATCCGTCACCCGCCCCGCGGGCAGCACATTGGCGAGGCACAAGCCGGCAAGGGCGGCCAGCACCAGCAACAGGCCGGATCGGCGCCCGGCATGGACCGGGTGGTCCCCGGCAGAATCCATAAGGGGAACGGCAGGCTTGGCAGTCATCGACGGCTTGTCCGCGCGGCGGCCCGACCTGCGCATCGACCTGTCTTGCGCCACCATGGCCAAGACACCCTGGACCGTGATCCTAGCATAGCCGGGTGACGCGATGGCGATATCCGACGCCCGCCCGGCGCAGTGACAGACTGCGACCGATTGCCCGGGCTGTCCCTCGGCACGATAATAGGCGTTCTTCGCCGACCACGGCCGGTCACCCGCTCCGCGGTGGCTTCCGGTCGTCAGGCGATGCCTTGAGGATCTTGCTCCCATGCCGCCATCGGCACCTGCCTCCAGCCCTTTCGATACCCATGCGGCTCCGGCCCCGCCACGGTCCTATCGGACCATTGCCCTGATTGTCGCCTGCGCGATTTTCATGGAGCAGCTGGACGCCACCGTGCTGGCGACGGCACTGCCGGCGATGGCCCGCGACTTCCACGTGGCAGCTCCGGCCATGAGCGTGGCGCTGACCAGCTATCTGCTGGCCCTCGCGGTGCTGATACCGACCAGCGGGGTCATCGCGGACCGTTTCGGCAGCCGCCGGGTGATGTGCGCCTCGATCGCGGTGTTCATGTTCGGCTCGATCGCCTGCTCCCTGGTCCACAGCATGCCGGGGATCGTCGCGGCCCGGCTGCTGCAAGGCATGGGGGGCGCCATGATGACGCCGGTCGGACGCCTGATCATTCTCAGCACGGTGGATCGCAAGGATCTTGTCTCGGCGATGTCCTGGGCGCTGGTACCAGCCTTTCTCGGCCCCATCCTGGGCCCGCCGCTGGGAGGCCTGATCGTCACCCATCTGGATTGGCGCTGGATCTTCTACATCAATCTGCCGATCGGACTGCTGGGGCTGTATCTGGTCTGGAAGTTCATTCCCGACGTCTGCCGCCCGCGCGGCGCCCATCCCTTCGATCTTTCCGGCTTCATCCTCTGCGGCGTCAGCTCCAGCGCCTTGCTGTTCGGCCTGGAGTGGTCCGGACCGGATCATCCCGGCCAGCTGTCCATGCCGCTGCTGGCCTGCGGCGTGATCACCGCCGGGCTCTATGTGCGGCATGCCCGCCGCCGTCCTCATCCCCTGCTGGATCTGGACCTGCTGAAGATCGACTCATTCCGTCTGTCGGTCATTTCCGGCTCGCTGATGCGGATCACCCAGGGTGCCCAGCCGTTCCTGCTGCCCCTGCTGTTCCAGGTCGGCTTCGGCTACAGCGCGGTACGCAGCGGTGAACTGGTACTAGCCACCGCCTTCGGCGCGGTGGTGACCCGCAGCGTCACGCCCCGCCTGCTGCGACTGACCGGCTTCCGCAACGGCCTGATCGGCAATGGCGTGCTGGCCAGCCTCGGCTATGCCGTCTGCGCGGTATTCCAGCCGGACTGGCCGATGTGGCTGATCTTCGGCTGCCTGTTCTGCTGTGGCGCCTTTATGTCCTTCCAGTTCGGTGCCTACAACACCGTCGCCTACGAAGCCGTGCCCATGGAACAGATGAGCGCGGCGAACAGTTTCTACACCATGCTGCAACAGCTGATGCTGTCGGTCGGCGTCTGCATCGGAGCCCTGCTGCTGCGACTGACCATGACGGCGCGCGGCCATGTCCAGCCGCAGCATTCGGATTTCTCGATCACCTTTGTCGCGATCACCCTGATCTCGCTCAGCTCGACCTGGTGGCATCGCGCCTTCGCAGCCGAAGCCGGCGCCGAACTGAGCGGCCATCGCCTGCGTCGCTGAGTGCGTACCCAGCCGATCGACATATCACCATGCTTCCTGGTTCTTTGTCATCGGTGCGCCTGGGACTCAAGATGACTCCGTCGACCGCAAGGTCCATGCCCTACCGTTCTGTCCCTGTGCGCGTTCTCCCCCCCTTTGAGCGCCCACAGGGGCAGCAACGGACCACACTTCCGGAACGGGCGGGCCGACAGGCTCGCCATGCGTCGCGTGGTTCACCTACACTGCGACGATGCCGAATCGACCCTATCCATCCAGGTCCGTGCTGCCCGGAGCCGTTTCGCCCCGCACCATTCCTCATGAAGTCATGGGCGCCGCCTTCAGCCGGGCCGCAGGCGCCAGCCTAAGCCATGGCAACCGGGTCGAACCTCTGATGGATGGCCGCGCACATTTTCAGGCCTGGCTGGCGGCGATCCAGAAGGCACGCAGCAGCATTGTGCTGGAAAACTATATCGTCCGCGACGATGAAATCGGCCAGGCCTTTCTGGGTGCACTGGTACAAGCTGCGCGCAGCGGCATCGAGGTGCGGGTGATCTGCGACTGGCTGGGTTGCCTGGGTGCCAGTGGCCGGCGCTTCTGGCAGCCGCTGGTCCTCGCCGGAGGACAGATCCGTGTCTACAATCCGCCCCAATGGGGCAAGGCCCTGCAATGGATCAGCCGCGATCATCGCAAGGTGCTGGTGGTGGATGGCGAACTGGGCTTTCTGTCAGGCGTCTGCATCAGTGCCAAATGGCTGGGCGACCCCTCGCGATCGGTGACACCCTGGCGGGATACCGGCGTCAGCCTGCGCGGCCCGGTCGTCACCGAACTGCTGCGCGCCTTTGCCCAGAGCTGGCAACAGACCGGCGGAGTACTGCCACCGTCCCTCGCGGCCCGGCTGGATCCCGAAGCGCCACCCTGCGCCGGAGCAGGCAACATGGCCGTCCGCCTGATCGCGACACAACCGGCCACCGCCACCATGTTCCGGGTCGATCAGCTGATTGCCGCCATCGCACGTCGTTCGTTGTGGATCACCGATGCCTATTTCGTCGGCGTCGCGCCTTATGTGCAGGCCTTGGCCGCCGCCGCCCGCGATGGCGTCGATGTGAGACTGCTGGTTCCCGGCAGCAGTGATATTCCGGTCGTGGCCAGTCTGTCGCGGGCCGGTTACCGGCCGCTGTTGCAGGCCGGCGTAAGGGTCTTTGAATGGAATGGCTCGATGCTGCATGCCAAGACGGCGGTCGCCGATGGACAGTGGGCCCGGGTGGGCTCTTCCAATCTGAACATCGCCAGCTGGCTGAACAATCAGGAAATCGATCTGGCCGTCGAAGATCCCGGCTTCGCCCGGCAGATGGAGGACCAGTATCTGCGCGATCTGGAACAAGCCACCGAGATCGTGCTGGCCAGACGCCACCGCCGCAGTACCGTACAGACTCAGGGAGCACGACCACCCCGCCCGCATCACGCCGGCGGCAGCTCGGGCCGGGCGGCAGCCAGCGCGATCCGGCTGGCCAATACCGTGGGCGCAGTCATCATCAATCGCAGGGTACTGGATGATCAATCGTCCCTGCCCGCTCTGGCCGGCATCGGCAGCCTTCTGCTGACTGCCGCCATCGCCATCTACCGGCCTGCGGTACTGGCCTGGCCATGCGCGGCGCTGGCCTTGTGGGTGGCGCTGAACATGGCCATCGCCCAGTGGCGGCGGCACCGCAAACCCCGCTGACTTCTCGCCAGGCATGGCCATGTGCTAGCGTGTCGTGCTGATGGCCATGACCCAAGCTTCCCGTTCCGATGCCCAGATCCTGACGCCGACCGGTCTCAACCGGCTGGTGCGTGATCTGCTGGAAGACAGCCTGCCCCTGATCTGGATCGAAGGCGAGCTTTCCAATGTCGCCCGCCCAGCCTCCGGGCATCTGTATTTCACACTGAAAGACAGCCAGGCCCAGGTCCGTTGTGCCATGTTCAAGCCCAAGAGCAGCTGGCTGAAATTCAGACCGGCGGATGGCTTGCAAGTCCTGATGCGGGCCCGGGTGGGCTTTTACGAGCCGCGCGGCGAGTTCCAGCTGATCGTCGATCATATGGAGCCGGCCGGTGAAGGTGCCCTGCAGCGTGAATTCGAGCAACTGAAAACGCGGCTGGCCGCAGAGGGGCTGTTTGCCGCCGAGCACAAACAGGCGCTGCCCACTTATCTGCGCCGGATCGCCGTGATCACCTCCCCCAGCGGAGCAGCGATCCGCGATGTGCTCAGTGTCTGGGCGCGACGGTTTCCGCTGGTCGATGCCGAGATCCTGCCGGTGCCCGTGCAGGGTCGCGAAGCGGCCGCCGCCATGGTCACCATGTTGCACAAGGCGGAGCGCAGTCAGCGCTACGATGCGATTCTGCTGACCCGCGGCGGAGGCTCGATGGAGGATCTGTGGTGCTTCAACGACGAAGCGCTGGCCCGTGCCATTTATGCCTCCGCGGTGCCGGTGGTCAGTGCCGTAGGGCACGAGATCGATTTCACGATTGCTGATCTGGTCGCCGATCTGCGCGCGCCGACGCCCTCGGCCGCGGCCGAGCTGCTGGTGCCTGATCGAGCAGCCCTGCTGCACCGGCTGCAGCAGTGGCAGGGCCGACTGCTGAAGCAGACGGGACATGATCTGCAGCGTCGACGTCAGCAACTGGATCACTTGCAGATCCGCCTGGCCGGCCAGCAGCCGCTGGCGCGGCTTGAGCGGGGCCGTGAACGTCTGGAGCAATTGCGGCAGCGGCTGCTGACGACCTGGACCACCCCGCAACGGCAGCGACGGCAACAGGTGCAGCATTTGCACGAGCGCTGGCAATTGCTGAGTCCCCAGCGCCAGCTGAGCGCGCAGGCCCAGCAGTTGCAAGGCCTGCAACAACGTCTGCAACGTGCCCTGCAACAGAACATGGAGCAACGCAGCCAGCGCCTGCGCCAGGCCGGACACAACCTCCATGCCAGCAGCCCGCTGGCCACGCTGGAGCGTGGCTATGCCATCCTGCTGGATCAACAAGGCCAGGTCGTGCGGCGTGCGGATGCTGCTGTTCCGGGGCAGCGACTGCAGGGCCGACTGGCCGACGGGACGTTGTCACTGCAGGTGCTCGACAACATCGACTGAATTCGCCAGGGAAACTCGATGGCCTGCCGCATCCAGCCATGAAGGTCTGCCAGAGGCCCGCCGCGGCTGAAGATCCGCTGCCCGAGCCGGCAAGGCATTCAGCGGCGGCTACCTGTCGGTTGTGAGCGCGTAAGCTCAGCGGGTTCTACAGCGGCCGCCCCAGCCAGACCAGCAGGCGATCCCGCAGCCAGCCACCCCATTCATGCAGGGCCAGATCGCTGAGCGTCAGATTGTAGGAGGACGGCAGCCCGCCCGGCCCGGGCTGCAACACATCAGAGGCCACCGGCACCACGTGCAGACCATGGGCCAGAAAACAGGCCCTTGCCCGGCGCATATGATAGGCCGACGTCACCAGCAGCAATTGCCCGGACGGATGCTGCCGCAGCAGCTCCGCAGTGAAGGTCGCATTCTGGCGGGTATTCAGACTGCGGGTCTCAAGCAGCAGATCGGTCGCCGGCAGGCCCATCGCTTGCAGCGCATGGGCATAGGTCGCGGCCTCCGATGCGCCCAGCCGCAAGGGATCGCCGCCGCTGAGCAGTACCGTGCATTGGCGACTTTCCCGTGCACAGTCATGATAGAGCGCCATGGTTTTCGCCAATCGCGGATAGGCGAAAAGCCCAGGCTGCATCGACGACTGGGTGTCCTGCAGCAGACGAACCTCGCCGGCGCCCAGCATCACGATGGTATTGCGTGGCTGCCAGGCCACGACCGGTGGCGCCAGCCAAGGCCGCTGCAGCGGATCCATCAGCAGACGCGCCGTCCAGCCTTCGCCGGCCACCAGCAGGCCGGCCACGGCCAGCAGCACTGACCCAAGGGCCAGCGGGCGGCGTCGCAGAGCCAGAGCGCCCCATGCCAACAGGCACAGGCCCAGCGCAGCCGCCAGAATCACCCGACGCTGCCCACCTCGATCGAGCCGGTGGACGCAGCCAGCTTGTCCAGCAACTGCTGCTGCACATTGCGGACATTCTGGTTGCTGCTGGGTTGCAGCCGCTGATAGGCCCCGTCAGCCTGCAGGATCCAGGCACTGGAATTGTCGGCCAGATACATGTCCAGTTCCTTTTTCACCCTCAACCTCAGCTTCTTGCTTTCGACCGGAAAGCCGGTCTCGATGCGGCGGTCCAGATTGCGTTCCATCAGATCGGCGCTGGCCAGATACAGCTTGTCTTCACCGTCATTGGCAAACCAGTAGGCACGACTGTGTTCCAGAAAGCGGCCGACAATGGAGCGCACGCGGATATTCTGGGAGATGCCGGGAATCCCGGGCCGCAGGCAGCACATGCCGCGCACGATCAGATCGATCTTGACCCCGGCACGACTGGCCTTGCAGAGGGCCGCGATCACCTTGGCATCGGTCAGCGCGTTGACCTTGGCGATGATCTGCGCCGGACGGCCCGCCGCGGCAATCGCCGCTTCGCCGGCAATCAGATCCAGCAGGGTCTTCTTCAAGGTGAACGGCGCATGCAGCAGTTTCTTCATGCGCTGTACCTTGCCCATGCCGGTCAGCTGACTGAACAGCTTGTGCAGATCCTCGCACAGCACCTGATCGGAGGTCAGCAGACTGTAATCGGTATAAAGCCTGGCGTTGCCGGTATGGTAATTGCCGGTGCCCAGATGCGCGTAGCGCACCAGATCACGACCTTCCCGTCGCTGGATCAGCATCAGCTTGGCATGGGTCTTGACCCCGACCACGCCATAGATCACCACCGCACCGGCCTGCTGCAGCCGTGCGGCCAGCGACAGGTTCGACTCCTCGTCGAAGCGCGCGCGCAGCTCGACCACGGCGGTGACTTCCTTGCCGGCCCGCGCGGCATCGACCAGTGCATCGACGATCACCGAGTTGGCACCACTGCGGTAAAGGGTCTGCTTGATCGACAGCACCTGCGGGTCTTTGGCCGCACGTCGCAGCAGATCCACCACCGGCGAGAACGATTCGTAGGGATGCAGCAACAGCAAGTCGTGCTTGCCGATGACCGCGAAGGGATCTTCGACCTTGGCCAATATCTTGGGAATCGACGGCGTGAAAGGCTTGAACTGCAGCTGCGGATAGGTCTTGCTGTCGATGATGCCGAACAGCCGGGTCAGATTGACCGGACCGTTGACCTCGTAGACATCGGCCTCCCGCAATCCGAACTGCTTCAGCAGATAGTCGATCAGATCCCGCGGGCAGTTGTCGGCGACCTCCAGCCGCACGGCATCGCCGAAACGCCGCGAATACAGCTCGCCACGCAAGGCATGGGCCAGATCGTCGATATCCTCCTGATCGATGGTCAGGTCCGCATTGCGGGTCAGCCGGAACTGATAGCAGCCATGCACCGTCATGCCGGCGAACAGCTCGTCGGCATGGGCGTGGATGATGGAAGACAGCAGCACGTAATTGTCGCCGCCCTCGCAGACCTCGTCAGGCATGCGCATGATGCGCGGCAGCACCCGCGGCGCCGGTACGATGGCCAGCCCCGAATCCCGCCCGAACGCATCGACACCTTCGAGCTGGACGATGAAGTTCAGGCTCTTGTTGACCAGCAGCGGAAACGGATGGGTGGGATCCAGGCCGATCGGGGTGATCAACGGGGCCACCTCATGCCTGAAGTAGCGTCGCACCCAAAGCTTCTGCTTGTGGGTCCAGTGATTGCGCCGGACGATACGGATGCCGTGCTCCGCCAGCTCCGGCAGGATCCGCTCGTTGAGAATGCTGTACTGGCGCTCGATGTGACGATGCGCGATTTCGCTGATCGCGGCCAGCGATTGCTTGGGTGCCAGCCGGTCGGGTCCGATCAGCTCGTGACCGAAGTCGATCTGGTCCTTCAGACCGGCCACCCGGATCTCGAAGAACTCGTCCATGTTGCCGGAGAAAATCAGCAGAAACTTGAGGCGCTCCAGCAGCGGCATCGACTCGTCCAGCGCCTGATCCAGTACGCGGATATTGAACTGCAGCTGGGACAGTTCGCGATTGATGTACAGCGAAGCATCATTGAAATCCGGCGCAGGCACGGACGGAGCCGGTGCAGCCAGCGGCTCGACGGCCGGCTCCTGGGTCGAATCGCTGGTCTCGCCCTCAATACTTGCAGTCATCGCTTTTGCCGTCTCTTGTCTTGCTCATGTCCATCCCGCTGCGGGCCCCGAAGAACCAGGATGCAGGCGCCTTGCTCCAGTGTAGACCCGTGGCGTGCCGGTTTGATGACAAGCCGGCACGCCCGGACAGACTTCATTCGTAATCGTGATCGCGATCCCAGCTGCGCAGCTCGTCGCGGATATGGGCGATCCGCTGCCGCCCCAGGGCATTGCGCTCCTCGTCCAGCACCAGACCATCAAGCAGCTCGGCCATCCGTTGCGCGGTCGGCAGCATCGTGTCCCAGGCATCCAGCGCCGGCACCGGCGCCGGCAAGGTCATGAAGAAACTGAGTCCCGGCGAGCGCAGGTGGGCCGCAGCGGCCAGATCGAAGCTGCCCGGCTTGAGCATGTTGGCTACGCTGAAGATCGGGCCCTGGTCGCGCTTGCCGTCCTGCAGGCGGTGATAGATGTTCATGTCGCCGAATTCCAGCCCGGCCTTTTCGGCGGCCACGATCAGATCACTGCCGGCGAAATCCTGACCTTCGCGCGCTACGACATACAGGCTGACGATGCGGTCGATGGGCAGGTGGGAGGGCCGCTTGCCGATCTCGGCATGCAGAGGCCGCGGTGTCGCTGCCACCGGCGGCGGAGCGGGAACTTCCGCTGCAGGGGGCGCGACGTGGATCTCGGGCTCGGCACGCGAAGCGGCGATCGACGGCAGCGGCGCGAGTCCGTCTTCGGGCAGTGATGGCGAACGCAAGGCCTCGATGATGGCCTGCGCGCCACTGGACGGTCGATGCGCAGTGATCGCGGGGACCGCCTCGCCCGTGCCGCGCTCACCGGCCAGAGTCGCTCCCAGCCGCTCCAGCTCCTCGCGCAGACCGCCGTCGGTCACTTCGCTGCGGGCATCCAGCGGTCCCAGCTTCAGATCACTGTCGGCACCGAACGGATCCTGGCGGCCGTCCTCGTCACCGATCACCGGATCGCGCCGATCACGTGCCGAGGAAGGCGGTGCCGGTCGCTGACGTCCTTGCTCCTGCCTGGGCCGGCCGAAAAGATAGACCAACCCCCAAATAACCACACCTCCAATCAGCATGGGTACGCCGATTGAAGGATTCCAGGCCAATGCCATCACTGCTGCAAACTCCATGTCTGTTGATTGTTTCAGGCGGTGCCAGCCAGTCGGGCGGCCTCCGCGAGGTCCACCTGCACCAGCCGGGACACGCCAGGCTCACGCATGGTGACACCACACAGCTGACTGGCGGCTTCCATGGTGGCCTTGTTGTGACTGACGAAGATGAACTGTACCTGCTCACTCATCTCCCGCACCATAGCTGAAAACCGCCCCACATTGGCTTCATCCAGCGGCGCATCGACTTCATCCAGCAGGCAGAACGGCGCAGGATTCAGGCCGAAGATCGCAAATACGAGTGCGACGGCGGTCAAGGCCTTCTCGCCGCCGGAGAGAAGGCTGATATTGGACACCTTCTTGCCGGGCGGCCGCGCCATGATGGATACGCCCGTGCTCAGCAAATCATCTCCCGTCAGCTCCAGATAGGCCTGGCCACCGCCGAACAGGCGCGGGAACAGCGTCTGCAGGCCGGCATCCACCCGCTCGAAGGTATCCTTGAACAGGGCACGCGTCTCCCGGTCGATCTTGCGGATCGCGCTCTCCAGCGTCTCCAGCGCGGCCGACAGATCGGCCAGTTGACGTTCCAGATACTCGCGTCGTTCGCTCTGCTCGGCATATTCCTGGATCGCCGCCAGGTTGACCGGCTCCAGACGCTGGATTTTCACAGCCAGCTCAGCCAGCTGCCGACGCCAGAGTCCGCTCTCCGCCTCGGACGGCAACTCGGCCAGCAGCACGCTCAGTTCCAGGCCGGCATCTATCACGGCCTGCGCCTGCTGTTCGGCGCGCAATTGCAGCGCCTGCATTGCCAGACGCTGCTCGGCGTGGCGGGCACGCAGATCGACCAGCCGCAACTCGAGACGCTGGCGCGCCGACTCCAGCTCTCGCCGCCCGGATTCCAAGGCATCGAGCCGAGCTCTCGCCTGCAGCAGCTCCTGATCGGCCTGCTGCCGCTGCTGCATCCACTTCTGTTGTTCGGCTTCCAGCGCCTGCAAGGGTTCGGCTTGCGGATGCAGCCGGGCTTCCAATGCCTGCCGCCGCTGCTGCAACTGCAGGCGCTGACCTTCACCGCGCTGCAGGGACAGCAGCAGACCCGCCTGACTGCTGCGCCGGGACTCCAGCTCCATGGCCAGCCGATGCACCTGCTCATGCAGCTCACCGGTCTGCCGCCTCGCGGTTTCCAGCCTGGTCTGACAAGCCTGCCTGGCCTCCTCCAGCGGCTGGCGCTGAAGCTCAAGCCCATCCAAGCGGGTATCGGCTGCTTCCAGGCCGGCGCGAACCTGCTGCAACTGGGTCGCCAGCGCCCCCAGCTGCAGCTGCAGCTGGGTGCCCTCCTGCGCCAGGCGTTCGCTGCGCTGACAGGCCTGCTGCCATTGGCCATGCCGGCTTTGCCACTGTCCAGCCAGTTCCGCCAGATGGTGCCGTGACTGGTACAAAGCGGCCTGGACCTCGTCGCGCCGGCCTTCTTCCTGCTGCCGGGCCAGCTGCACGGTCTGCCGCTCGGCCAAGGTCGTGTCCACATCGTCTTCCAGTGCATCAAGGCAGGCCTGCAGCGCCTCGAGTTCGCGCTCGCGTGCCAGCACGCCGAAACCGGTGCCCTGACCTCGCCGGACCCGGACCCATGCCTGACTCAGCCAGCATCCATCGGGCGTGATCACGGACTCGCCCGCCGGCAGGCCAGGCAGCCGGGCACGGGCCGCCTCCAGATCCGTGGCGGTATGAACCTTGGACAGGATGACTTGCAACCCGGCAGGGCCCTCGACGACCGATGCCAGCGTCCTTGCGGCGCCATCGTCCAGCGCAGGTGCCGCCGCCAGCAACAGCAGATCCGCCCCCTCCAGGCGAGCCAGATCGCCCGCACGCGCGGATGGCTCATCGACCAGAATCGCATCCATCCAGCCAGCCAATACCGTTTCGACAGCCACCTCCCATCCCGGCTGAACCCGCAACCGGGCGCCCAGCCGCGGAGCATGCGTCAGCTGCGCTGCGGCCAGCCATGACTGTGCAGGGTGATCCTCCTGCCCCAGCGCCGCCGCCTGCAAGGCCTGCAGCGCACTGGCCCGGCCATGCGCCTGCTGCAGCGCCCGGCGTTGCGTATCCAGCCTCTTCTGCAGGTTTCGTTCATGCTCGAGGTGCTGCTCAAGCATCTGCTGGTGCCGTTCAGCCTGTTCGGACAGTGCATCCGTCAGCGCCTGCTGGCTTGCCTCCTCTTCACGCAAGGTCTCCAGCCCGGCGGCCAGAGCCTGCGTATCGATGTCAGCCGCTTCCGCTGCCAGCCGCTCGGCGCGATGCGCGACTTCATCATGCTGGCGCTGCAGCAGGCCCAGACGGGTCCGCTCCACCTCGGCAAGCCGGCCGACCTCTCCCGCCATCTGCTGCAGCTCGTCGCGGCTCTGTTGCCAGTCGGCCAGCGCCTGTTCGGCCTGACGCAATTCGAGGCGGGCCTCTTCATGCAGGTTCTGCAGTGCCTCCAGCTTCGGCTCGCCGGCATCGATATCGGCCTGCACTTGCTGCAACTGCAGGCCATCCTCCGTCAGATGCTGATCCAGTGCCAGCTCATCCTGATGCAGCTCGGCACGGTCGCGCTGCAGGCGTTCGCTGGTTTCCCGCTGAAAGCGGATCTGCTGCTCGATCCGCGCCAGCTCGGCCCCGAGCTGATACACCTTCGCCTGGCTGCGATTGAGCTGCTGGCCGGCCTCATGCTGTTGCCCACGGGCAGTTTCCAGCCCGGCCTCCAGCTCCCGCTGACTCGCCTCGGCCTGCCCCGTCTCGGCCTCGACGGCCTGCAAACCGGCCAGCTCGGCGTCAAGCTGCTGCATGAAATGGCGGTATTCCAGAGCCCGCCATTCGGCATCCTTGCGGCCCTGCTCCTGTTTCAAGGCGGTCCAGCGCTCGGCCGCCCGCGCCTGCCGCTGAAGATGCTCCAGCTGCTTGTCCACTTCGTTGCGCACATCGGCGACCCGTTCCATGTTTTCGCGGGTGGCACGCATCCGGCTTTCGGTCTCCCGGCGCCGGTCCTTGTAACGGGAAATCCCGGCCGCTTCTTCCAGGTGCACGCGCAAATCCTCGGGCCGGGCCTCGACGATCTGACTGATCATGCCCTGCTCGATGATGGAATAACTGCGGGGCCCCAGACCGGTCCCCAGAAACAGGTCGGCGATGTCACGTCGGCGGCAGCGGCTGCCATTGAGGAAATAGGCGGACTGCCCGTCACGGGCGACCAACCGCTTGACCGAGATCTCGGCATAGGCACCGTATTCGCCCTGGATACCTCCATCGCTGTTGTCAAAGACCAGTTCAACGGTCGCCTGTCCGACCGGTTTGCGGGTCGTGGAACCGGCAAAGATCACGTCGGTCAGCGCATCACCGCGCAGACGACTGGCCACACTCTCGCCCATCACCCAGCGGATCGCATCGATGATATTGGACTTTCCGCAGCCATTGGGCCCGACCACGCCGGTCATATTGGTCGGCAAGGGGAGCGTTGCGGGATCGACAAAGGACTTGAAGCCCGCCAGCTTGATCGTGCTCAGACGCATGGACCACCCGCCAGAATCCCCGCCGATCCGGACCCGGGTCCGGCCTGATCCGGCCGAACGCCGCTATGGCGGCGAACGACCGGGCTGCCACTCTGCTGCCGGCTCAGGGCACCGCCGCGTCGATGGACAATGCATGAATCCCGTGATTCATCAGATCCTCGACGGTGGCATAGACCATTCGGTGCCGCTGCAACGGCAGCTTGCCCGCAAAGGCCGCACTGACCACCCGGACATGGAAGTGGCCCTTGCCGGCACCGGCATGCCCGGCATGCTTGTGACCTTCATCCAGAACCTCCAGCTCCACCGGACCGAGACCTTGCTGGATCCGCTCGCGGATCGTTTCGACCATGGGATTCGTCACTGCGGGAACACCTTCAGGAACGGCTTGATCTCGACATGGTCATACACACCCGCCGCCACATAGGGATCCAGATCGGCCCAGGCCTTCGCCTCATCGATGGAATCGAACGCGGCAATGATGGCGCTGCCGCTGAAACCGGCAATGGCCGGAGCCTCGGTATCACTGGCCGGCAGCGGACCGGCGGCCAGCAGGCGCTGCTCGCCCTGCAGCACTTCCAGCCGGGCCAGATGGGCGGGACGGGCCTCCTGCCTTGCGGACAGACTGCCCGGCGCGTCATGCGCCAGAATCAGATACCACTTCATTGTTCGTGCCTGCTGTCAATCAAGAACCTGCATTCTAATCCAAGCGGCGGATGCCGGCGTGATCGGCACCGGCATCCGCCGAGGCTCAATGTCCCGCCCCCAGTTTGAAGCGCAGCACCTGATAAGGACCATGCCGCAGATCATGCCCCTGATGCAGACCCGGCACCCGTTGCCACTGGCCAATGCTGACGTAGAGCCAGCCATTCTGCACCACCAGGCCATCCGGCCAGATCAGGCGACCGTCATGGGCGACCAGCGAAAACGTCCCCTGCGGACTCTTGCCAAGAATGGCATAGCGCGAGGCATCACCAAAATACAGATTGCCGTCCGGATCGATGGCCATGCCGCCATTGGAGACGGTCTGCCCCTCGGGGTGGATCGCCTTGCGCAACGAGGACTCCAGGCGGTCCTGATTGCTCAGGGCTGCGGTCGGAATGCTGTAGTACTCGGGATTCGTAGGAATCGACCAGTACAGGGTCTGGTGATCGTTCGACAGTTCGATGCCATTGACTCCGCCCTGCGGCATGCAGGGATGCTCCAGACTGTAGGCGCACGGCTGGCCCTCGACATAGCTCATGAAGCCCGGTGCTGGCGAGACCTGCGGCGCGTTGCGGAATACCTCGCGCATATGTCCGGTGGCTATGTCGACGACAATGATCGAGCTGTCCGGTTTGGCGAAACCGTTGTTGGAAATGAATACCGTGCCCTGCTCGCCATGACTGGGATCGACACGCAGATCGTTCAGCTGCATCGTGTCCCGCAGAAAAGGATGATGGAAGACAATGGTCTTGATCACCTTGCGCGAAGGAATGTCGATGGCGACCAGCTTGGCGGCGCCATCGGGGATACCCTCGATGCCGGCACGCTTGCCTTCGTCCAGTACCCACAAGGTATGGCCGACGCGGGTCAGTCCCAGCGGCGAGACGATCCAGTCACTGTAAGGACGCACAGCCGTGCCCGGCCCCCGGCCGCGCAGCAGCAGCTGCGGGTCCACCGTCGTCATCACGTCGGGAAAGGGCACCGGCTTGCCATTGACGATCTCGACCAGCGAGGCGTCACGATGATTGACACCCACCCGCGGCAGGGTCAGGAACAAGCGTCCTTCGGGCGTCACCGCCACACCGGCAGCCTCGGTATCCGGCAACGAGGCCACCACTTCGGCCGGACCGGCCGTGGTCAACGGCGCAGGCGGTGACTGGGTACTGCCGGCCGCCGCCGTGGCCGCACCGGCCGCAGGCACCATGGCCATCGCTCCCAGCGCCAGCCATGGTGCCACCCGTTTGCAGAAAACCGCCATCACGCTTCTCCTCGACTCAAGATATCCTGCCACGGTGCGACCAAACGGCCGCAGGATCAAGTCCTACCCCCAGGATTTTACGCGACCTCCCATGTTGGCGAACCGGCTTCATGCGGGGCAGAATAGCCTCGCTACGCTGGCAGGCCTGCCCCGCGCGATCATGACGATGACTCTGCACCATGCAATCACGCGGCCGCCGCCAACTTCGTCAACATCAGGACCGCCGCAGGCGGCAAAGGCATCGGCTGTTCGCCGGACGGTCACCCTCTGCACAAGAGGTCCTCGTCTGCATGGCCGGCATGGCACAATGAAAGCCCCGCCCCTACCCCGCCCTTTATGTCTTCCCCCGCCATTATCTTCGCCATCGTCTCGGCCCTGCTGTTCGGCTTCGGGGCCCCGCTTGCCCGACTGTTGCTGAATGACACCAGTCCGCAGATGCTGGCTGGCCTGCTGTATCTGGGCTCAGGTTCGGGACTGGCGTTGTGGCGGCTATGGCGTCCGTCCCAGGGACAGGAAGCCCCGCTGCGACGCAAGGATCTGCCTGCTCTCGGCCTGATGGTGATCTGCGGCGGCCTGCTCGGCCCCTGGCTGCTGATGGAAGGACTGCAACACACGGATGCGGCGCGCGGCTCACTGCTGCTGAACCTCGAGAGCGTCGCCACCTTGCTGATCGCCTGGCTGATCCTGCGCGAAGCCGTTGACCGGCGTCTGCTGCTGGGAGCGTTGGCGATTGTCGCCGGCAGCCTGTGCCTCAGCTGGCAGGGTCAGGGCCATGCCAGCCAGGGCGGCTGGCTGATCACGGCTGCCTGTCTGTGCTGGGGCATCGACAACAATGCCACCAACCGACTATCCCATGCCGATCCGGTCCGGCTGGCGATGCTGAAAGGCCTGATCGCCGGCCCCTGGAATCTGCTGCTGGCCGTTGCCGCCGGCCATGCTCTGCCCGCCATCGGCATCAGCCTGACCGCCATGCTGCTGGGCCTGCTGGCCTATGGCCTGAGCCTGGTGCTGTATATCCTGGCCAGCCGCGGCCTGGGTGCCGCCCGCAGCGCCGCCTACTTCGCGCTGGCCCCTTTTGCCGGTGCCGCGTTTGCCGTCGCGATCCTGCACCAGCCGCTGACCGGACTCATGATACTGGCCGCCCTGCTGATGGCCCTCGGAGTCGGCCTGCATCTGCTGGAAGACCATGCCCACGAACATCAACACGAACCGATGGAACACGAACACCGCCATCGTCATGACGAACATCATCAGCACGCTCACCAGCCCGATGATCCACCCGGCGAATGGCACAGCCATCCGCACCGCCATGCTCCGCTGCGCCACAGCCATGCGCATTACCCGGATCTGCATCACCGGCATCGGCATTGAGACCAGATATCCCTTGAACTCCGCCTCGGTGCTGCTTCAACGCATCACATGCAGGAAACCCAGCTTGAACAGCAATACCAGATAGAACAACGGCCACAGGAATATTCCGCGCAGTTTCACGCCCACCAGATTGTCGATGGTCTTCCACACCGGATGAAAATCGATATACCGCGGCAGACAGTACTTGGTCAGCGCAAAACCCACGCCAAGATAGGCCAGCCAAGGCAGCAGCGAGAAGATCGCCTCCTTGGCGCCAAACCAGTGGGCAATCGTGAACAACACATAGGCCACCAGCATGGAAGCCAGCCACGCTCCCCATCCCAGCAGATAATGAATGAAAAGCTCGCGCAGCCGGGCCTGCTTTTCGGCTTCCCTGTCGGTGGTCATCGTCCTTGCTCCATATCGCACAGCTTCCGTATGGCGCGAACATCCCTGTCCAAGGCCTTTATCCTAAGCCAGGTGCCGATGAGCCAAAGACGAAGAGCGCATGAGGAAGTCGTGAATCCAATAGCCGGTTCGGCTTGCATCGACGGCCCACGTCGTCGCCGTCCTTGGCAATTGCATCCAGAATGGCGTCTGTCGACAGTATCTGGACTGAAATATTTTCCGGGAACCACGGAAAGCCGGCATGCAAACACATCTTCCACGACATCTTGACCATAACTAGGCGTAAACCCGGAACAGAATGGTCTTCCTGTCCCTTCCTGTCGGAAGAGCCATGAACCACCCCTCCCGGACCCGCTCCGGCACGACCATCCTGCTGCTTGGCATGGCTTGCATCTCGCCAGGAGCTGCCGCAGATCCTGGCGGCCAAAACCCTGTTGCCCGGACGCCATCGTCAGCATCCGGGGAGGCAAGACATCAAACCATGATGGATGACGCCAAGGATATCGCCAGATCCGGACAGCTCACGCCAGAACAGGCGGCCAGACATCTGAAGGATGAAGATCTTCTGTCCACGCTTGCCTCTGAACTGAAGGCTAAATACGCAGATCGATGAGCTGGCCTTTACATCACTCACAGGTCTGAAACCCATCTTGTCGTGCGCCTGAAAGCTTCTGCCCAGGAGGCGATCGATGCATCAAAGTACCTGCCTGACGATGCACCCGTCACCATTACAGGCGGCGCAAGCCACACCCTGCGGGAATTGCAGGATTTGATTGAACGTCATATGTCCGACCTGAAGGCCGCCGTGCCCGGACTGCAAGGGATTTACGCCGACCAGAGAACAGGCGAAGTCGTGCTGGATGTTTACGGCAGCCCCTCCCAGGCCAGGTCATGGCACGACATCGCCAGGCAGATGGTGGAGGCACCTGTTCGAGTCGATAGACATTCAAGCCGTCTGATCCACCAGATCAGCAGATGAGCAATAACGGGAATCCCCATCAACCCCGAATTCCCGCCCATGAAATCACGCGACTCATGGATTCAATGATGCCGACAGGTGCGCTTGGCGAGGTTTTTCGGGATGCTCAATCGGAGACAGCATCGCACGAAGGTGATGGCAAAGACACCGTGCACAACCGTAGCCGCGAGGCGGCAGCAATCGCCATCTGCAGAAGTGGCCTGACATCCTGCGAGGTCACTTTGCGTACGAGTGTGCCACCGGAACTGGCCTCCGCACATGCTGGGAAGCATGCCATGGCATCATCACCCACATCCGGAACCGGTTGGCAGCCTCCCCGCTCCGGCACGGCGAATATGGCCAACAAAAAGCCCGGACGGCCTTGCAGCGTGTCCGGGCTTCAGTGTTCAGAGACGGGAAGCGATCAGGCTTCGGGACGCATATAAGGGAACAGCAGCACGTCGCGGATCGAAGCCGAGCCGGTCAGCAGCATGACCAGACGGTCGATGCCGATGCCCAGGCCGCCGGTGGGCGGCAGGCCGACTTCCAGCGCGCGGATATAGTCGGCGTCGAAATGCATGGCTTCGTCGTCGCCGGCATCCTTGGCATCGACCTGGGCCTGGAAACGGGCGGCCTGGTCTTCCGGATCGTTCAGTTCCGAGAAGCCGTTGGCCAGTTCCTTGCCGTTGACGAACAGCTCGAAGCGGTCGGTGATGCCCGGATCGGTGTCGCTTTCACGCGCCAGCGGCGAGACTTCCACCGGATGATCGGTGATGAAGGTCGGCTGGATCAGGGTGTGCTCGACGGTGTGCTCGAAGATTTCCAGCAACAGCTTGCCCCAGCCGTAGCCGGGCTTCACGTGGATGCCCAGCCGCGTGGCGTGATCGGCCATTGCCTCGCGGTTGCGCAGGTCGTCGCGGCTGATCTCCGGATTGTGTTCCAGTACCGCATCTTCCATCCGCCAGCGGCGGAAGGCCGGACCGACATCGATATCGGCGCCGTCCCACTGCACTTCGGTGCTGCCCAGCACGCTTTGCGCACAATCCCGGATCACGTCCTCGGTAAGGTCCATGATGTCGTGATAGGTGGCATAGGCCTGGTACAGCTCCAGCATGGTGAATTCGGGGTTGTGCCGGGTCGACACGCCCTCGTTGCGGAAGTTGCGGTTGATCTCGTAGACGCGCTCGAAACCGCCCACCACCAGCCGCTTCAGATACAGCTCCGGTGCCACCCGCAGATACAGGTCCAGATCCAGAGCGTTGTGATGGGTGATGAAGGGCTTGGCACTGGCACCACCGGGGATGACGTGCATCATCGGGGTTTCCACTTCCATGAAGCGGCGTGGCTCGGCTTCAAGCCAGCTGCGGATAAAGCCGATGATGCGCGAGCGCAGCGCGAAGGTACGACGGGCTTCTTCGGTGACGATCAGATCGACATAGCGACGACGATAGCGCTGCTCGACATCCGACAGACCGTGGAACTTGTCGGGCAGCGGACGCAGGCTCTTGGTCAGCAGACGCAGCTCTTCCACCCGCAGCGACAGCTCGCCGGTCTTGGTGCGCATCAGCAGGCCGCGGGCACCGACGATGTCGCCCACATCCCAGGTCTTGAAGCCCTGGTAGGTTTCGTCACCGACGGTACCGGCATGGATGAACAACTGGATGCGGCCGCTGAAGTCCTGGATCTGCACGAAGCTGACCTTGCCCTGCACGCGCTTCAGCACGATGCGGCCAGCCAGCCGCACTTCGCGACCGGCGGCTTCGACAGCCTCGGCCGTCCAGCGCTCTTCATCGGCAAATTCGGTTTTCAGATCCCCCGCGAAGGCATCGACCTTCCAGTCGTTGGGGAAAGCCACGCCTTCGCTGCGCAGCTGCTTGAGTTTCTCGCGGCGCTCGGCGATCAGCTTGTTTTCGTCAATGGCGACGACGGCGTCGGCGGCTTGCTCGGTCATGGTCTTGGTGTCTTTGAAGGCTTGCGTGTATTGATGGTCTCCGGGGACAGCGGCCCCGGAGACCGTGGGCGATCAGGCGTCAAGGCGCTTTGCGCCAGCATCCAGGCCCGATTTCAGGCTGGCCTCGACGAATTCGTCGAGGTCGCCATCCAGCACTTTCTGGGTATCGGTGCGTTCGATGCCTGTGCGCAGATCCTTGATCCGGCTCTGGTCCAGCACGTAGTTGCGGATCTGGCTACCCCAGCCGATATCGGACTTGGAGGCTTCCAGCGCATCCTTTTCGGCATTGCGCTTCTGCACTTCCAGCTCGTACAACTTGGCTTTCAGCATCTTCATCGCGCGGTCGCGGTTGGCATGCTGGCTGCGCTCGGTCTGGCACGCCGCGACCACGCCGGTCGGCACGTGGGTGATACGCACCGCCGATTCGGTCTTGTTGACGTGCTGACCGCCGGCCCCACTGGAGCGGTACACATCGGTACGCAGGTCGGCCGGATTGATGTCGATTTCGATGTCGTCATCGACTTCCGGCGACACGAACACCGAGGTGAAACTGGTGTGGCGGCGATTGTCGGAGTCGAACGGGCTCTTGCGGACCAGCCGGTGCACGCCGATCTCGGTCTTCAGCCAGCCATAGGCATAATCGCCTTCGACCCGGAAGGTCGCCGACTTGATGCCGGCCACGTCGCCGCCGCTGACTTCCAGCAGCTCGGTGTTCCAGCCGCGGGATTCGCACCAGCGCAGATACATGCGCAGCAGCATTTCGGCCCAGTCCTGGGCCTCGGTGCCACCGGCACCGGCCTGGATGTCGATAAACGCGTTGCAGGCATCCATCTTGCCGGAGAACATGCGCTGGAATTCCAGCTTGCCGACGCGGGCCTCCAGTGCGGCGACATCGCCGACGATGGCGTTGACGGTGTCTTCGTCACCGTCGGCGGCCGCCATCTCCAGCAGTTCGCCGGCATCGTCCAGCCCCGAGCCCAGCTCGTCAATGCCGTTGACGATGGTCGCCAGCCGGGCACGCTCGCGGCCCAGTTCCTGGGCACGCGCGGGGTCATCCCAGACGCTGGGGCTTTCCAGTTCGCGATTTACTTCTTCCAGACGCTCGCTCTTGGAAGGGTAGTCAAAGATACCCCCTAAGCAAGGCTACGCGCTCGATGAGGTCGGAAATCTGCGCCTGGATGGGATTGGTCTCGATCATAACTGCCATGCGGTCGGTGGATTCAAACGGCTTATTTTATCAGATCAGCGAGGCGATCAAGTCGCCGCCGCTCAGCTGCCGAAAATGGTCTTCAAGGTAGCCGCCGAAGGCATGCCCGGCACCATCCGGATCGTGCCCTTGGCATCCTGATACAGCAGCGTCGGGGTACCGTCGATGCCGAGCTTGTCCATCAAGGCCTCGTTGCCGTCGATCTTTTTGCGGATCGCCTCCGGCACATCCTTGAGCACCTGCACCGGACTGTTGTCGCGGAAATGCTGCTCATGCGCCACATAGGTCGCATGCGGGTCCGCTGCAGCCAGCACCGCCGCGCCGCGGCCCAGACTCTGCGGCGCGATCACTGCGACGATGATGTTGCGGATCTGCACATCACCCTGCTGCAGATAGGGCTGGGTGGCCTGCCACAGCCGATGGCAATACGGGCACTCGGTATCGGTGAACACATAGACGATGTGCTTGGGGTGATTGCTGCCCTCGGCGACCCAGGCGGTTTTCTCCAGCGAGCTCCACAGACCGGCATCCAGCCTGGGCGTGAGCGCGTCACGGAAAGGGCCGGAGGTCAGATCGCCCCCCTTGGCGTCATAAAGGCTGCCGATCACGGCATGCTGGCCGTCGGGCAAAAGATAGACCGGTACCGGCTGATCATGATAACGGCCCAGAAAACCCTGATAGCCCTGCGGGGCATCCATGGATCCGGTGATTTCGATGCCGCCCGCCTTGGCCAGCGCCTGGATCGGGGCCGGCACCGTGGAGCCGGCCGTGGCCGATGGCGTGGGATTGCTCTGGACCTTGTTGCAGCCCATCAGCAAAAAGCCGGCCGCGGCCAGCAAGGCGTACCTGTTCAACATGCGCATCCTGAGACTTTCCATCAACCACCGGGTGTGATCAGACAGTATAGCGAGGGATCCGGCCGCCTGCCCCGATGGCGACCGGATCGGTTCAGGACACGCGGCTCGGTGATACCGATTCAAAATCCGTCCATCACCTGCCACGCACCGCTCAGGCAGGGCTCGCCTGCAGATGCACCCCCTGCACCGCCCGCCCCGATGGATCGGCGGCTGTGGCAAAGGCCGGATCCCAGGCGATGGCGGCCGGCGAGGAACAGGCGATGGATTTGCCGCCCGGCACGGTCGCGGCGGCCGCCGGACCGGGATAGAACTGCTCGAACACGGCCCGGTAGTAATAAGCCTCCTTGGTAGCCGGCGGGTTGTGCGGGAAACGTGCCGCCGCCGCCGCGAATTCCCGATCGCTGACCTGGGCTTCGGCATGGGCTTTCAGGCCATCGATCCAGCCGTAGCCCACCCCGTCACTGAACTGCTCCTTCTGACGCCAGAGAATCTCGTCCGGCAAGGCCCCTTCGAAGGCCTCGCGCAGCACCGCCTTTTCCATCCGGCCGCCGCCGGCCATCTTGTCGGCCGCGTCAAAGCCCATGGCGACATCCATGAACTCGCGATCCAGGAACGGCACCCGTGGCTCGACGCCCCAGGCCATCATCGACTTGTTGGCACGCAGGCAGTCATAGCTGTGCAAGGCATCGAGTTTGCGCACAAGCTCCTCGTGGAAGGCCTCGGCCGAGGGCGCCTTGTGGAAATACAGATAGCCGCCGAAGATTTCGTCCGAGCCCTCGCCGGACAGCACCATCTTCACCCCCATCGCCTTGATCCGTCTGGCCAGCAGATACATCGGGGTGGATGCGCGGATGGTGGTGACATCATAGGTCTCGATATGCCGGATGACCTCGGGCAAGGCATCCAGACCTTCTTCGAAACTGTAGACAAAACCGTGATGCACCGTGCCCAGCGCCTGTGCCGCGCGTTCGGCCGCCGCCAGATCCGGCGAGCCTTCCAGGCCGATGGCAAACGAGTGCAGCCGCGGCCACCAGGCTTCGCTGCGATCATCATCCTCGATCCGCTCGCGGGCGAAACGGGCGGCACAGGCAGCCACCAGCGAGGAGTCCAGCCCGCCCGAGAGCAATACCCCATAGGGGACATCCGTCATCAACTGCCGGTGCACGGCCTGCTCGAACGCCTGCCGCAGGGCGGCCCTGTCGGCCGGCCTGCCCTGGACGACGGCATAGTCGCGCCACGGTCGCTGATAATATTGCCGCAGCTCACCGCTGGCGCTGTCATAGATATGACCGGCCGGAAATTCGGCCACGTCGGCACAGATGCCGGACAGCGACTTCAGCTCCGAGGCCACCAGCAGGCGACCTTGCGCATCATGCCCCCAGTACAAGGGGCAGACCCCGATCGGATCGCGCGCAATCATATAGCGGCGGGACTCGCCATCCCACAAGGCAAAGGCGAAAATGCCGTTGAGCTTGTTGGCAAGATCGGCATCCCCGGCCAGATACAAGGCATTGATGACTTCGCAGTCCGAGCCGGTGGTGAAGTCGTAGTCGCTGGCTGCCCGCAGTTCGCGATGGTTGTAGATTTCGCCATTCACCGCCAGTGCCAGCCGCCCGTCCCGCGACCGCAGCGGCTGCGAACCGCTGGCCGGATCGACAATCGCCAAACGCTCATGGACCAGAATCACCTCGGGCGCCACATACACGCCACTCCAGTCCGGGCCGCGATGCCGCTGCCGCTGCGACAAGGCCAGCGCCTGCTGGCGCAGCGCCAGCAGATCATCACCGGGATGCAGATCAAACATGCCAAAAATCGAACACATGCCAAGCCCCTTGGGTTGTTGTCAGTCGGTTTTGCAGCGTCTGAAACGACAAAGGCCCGCTCTTCAGCGGGCCTTTGTGATCTCGTGATCGTTGATTCGATTACGCGAAGATCCACCTGCCCGAGAGAGCCTGAAGATTATTGTTCGCGTTATTGTCGACGGCCGCCAAGACGGCCGACCCGGAAGGGATCGTCGTGCATTTCAGCGGAGTCGAAAGAATCATCATGCTCGGACTAAACCATAAACCCGAGTCCGACGCAAGCCCCCCTGGCGTCCCTCAAGCAACCCCTCAGCCCGACCTGACCTCGAAACCGGCATCGGTGATGGCCTGACAGATCTGCGCCTCGTCGATATGGGCCGGATCATAGTCCACCACCACCCGGTGCGCGGCATGGTCGGCCTCGGCAGCGGCGATGCCTTCGCGTGCTCGCAGCACGCGATTCAAGCGGCCGGAGCAGCCGCCACAGGTCATGCCATCTACATTCAGTTCAATATGCGTCACCGTGCATCTCCTGTTTCAGTGTCCAGATTGCGCAACCGGGGCATCGATCCCGGGATGTGCCCATCGCCCCAGTCGCAGTGAATTGCCGACCACCGAGACCGAACTCAGGGCCATCATCGCGCCGGCCAGCATCGGATTCAGCCAGCCCAACGCGGCCAGCGGAATCCCCACAAGGTTGTAGCCAAATGCAAAGCACAGATTCTGGCGGATGGTCCGCAATGTCGCGTGGGACAACGCTATCGCCTGCACTACCGCCATCAGTCGATCCTGCATCAGCACCACACCGGCAGTCTCGATCGCCACCATCGAGCCACCGCCCATGCCGATGCCGATATCAGCGGTCGCCAGCGCCGGACCGTCATTGATGCCATCGCCCACCATCGCCACCGGACCGGCGGCGGATTGCTGCAATTCATGCACCCTATCGGCCTTGCCTTCGGGCAGGACCCCGGCCCGATAGTCATCAATGCCCGTGGCACGGGCGATGACCGCCGCCACCTGCGGCTGATCCCCCGTCAGCATGACCGTATGCAGACCCATGTCGCGCAAGGCCGATACCGCCTGCAAGGCATCCTCACGCAAGGCATCCGAAATCTCGAAGCAGGCGACCAGACGGCCGTCCACCGCCATAGCCACCTGGGCCAGCGACTTGCCATCACCCGAAACGTCCAGCCAGTCCGGCGCCGGCCGCCCGTCCAAGACCCATTCCAGTTGGCCAAGCCGCATCCGACCAGCCTGCATGCTGGCCTGCAGCCCCTTGCCAGCCTCGGTGCGCAAGGCCTCCAGCGGCAGCAAGTCGATGCCCTCGACCTCGGCCGCGTCCAAAAAAGCCCGCGCCAGCGGATGCGCCGAGCCACGCTCCAGCGAAGCCGCCCATTGCAGCACCTGTTCACGCCGGCGACCCGGCGCAAGCCTCACGGACCGGATCGCCGGCCGGCCGCGCGTCAGCGTCCCGGTCTTGTCGAAAACCACCACCTTGACCTTGCCCAGACGCTCCAGCACCTCGGCATCGCGGATCATGATGCCCGAGCGCGCCGCCACGCCGGCCCCGACCATGATGGCAGTCGGTGTGGCCAGGCCCAGCGAACACGGGCAGGCAATGACAAGGACCGCCACAGCGCGGACCATCGCGAGCGAGAAATGCCCGCTCCAGATCCAGGTCACCACCAGAGTCAGCAAGGCCAGCCCGAGAACGGCCGGCACGAACACGGCCGCGACCCGGTCGGCCAGCCGCTGCACCGGGGCCTTGGAGCCCTGAGCCTGCTCGACCCGCTGGATCATCCTCGCCAGCAGCGTATCGCCCCCCACCCCGGTGACCTCGACCCGCAACCAGCCCGATCCATTCACGCTGGCCGCATGGACCATCGCGCCCGCCGACTTGGCCACCGGCATGGCTTCGCCGGACAGCATCGACACGTCGATGCTGGATTCGCCCGCGATTACCCGGCCATCCACCGGCACCTGCTCGCCCGCCGGCACCTGGACGACATCGCCAGCCACGATCCGGCCCACATCCAGCTCGATCAATTCGCCATCACGCTCGACCCGGGCGGTCTCCGGCTGCAATTGCATCAGCGCACGCACCGCCGCCGTGGTCTGATGGCGGGCACGCCCTTCCATCAGCCGCCCCCACAGGATCAGACTGATGATCACCGCGCTGCTGTCGAAATAGACTTCACCCGGCCATCGCCCCAAGGTCAGCACAAGGCTGTAGAGATAAGCCGCACTGGTGCCCAGCACCACCAGCACATCCATATTGGCATGACGGCCCCGCACGGCCCGCCATGCGGCGCGATAGAAGCCGGCCGCGGCCCAGCACTGGATCGGCGTGGCCAGCGCCAGCTGCCAGCCACGAGGCAGCCCGTCATGAAGCCAGCCAGGCATGTCGCCAGGGACCCACATCAACAGCATCGGAAGCAGCAGGGGCAAGGCCAGCAGACTGGCTGCCACGGCCTGTATCCGGGAGCGCCGCCAGGCCTTGAGCTCGGCCGCCTCGCTGGCCTCCAGTGCCTGGCCTTTCAGCCGTACCTGCTGGAACGGGATATATCCGCTGCGACGGATGCCATCCTCCAGCTCCGCCTCGCTGACCAAGGCCGGCTGGTAATCGATGCTGACCTGCCCGGCTGCCAGATTCACACTGGCCTTGACCTCGGGCAATTGCTGCAAGACCTTTTCCACCGCACCACTGCAAGCGCTGCAGGTCATGCCCTCGACGCCCAGCACCAGCTGGCGACGGGGCACATCGAAACCGGCGCGCCGTACGCTTTCCAGCCACTGCATCGGCCGGACTTGCCGCGGATCGTAGCTGAGATGCGCATGCTCGGCCGCCAGATTGACCTGGGCCTTCACACCCGGCAGGCGATTGAGCACCTGCTCGACACTGGCGGCGCAGGCCGCGCAGGTCATGCCTTCAACCGGAAAGTCAGCTTCTCTGCTGTGCATGTCAGGACTCACGATCAGACTCCGACGGGTGGCAGACACGTCCTTGCAGTGACATCAGAATCGGACAATGCTCCGGATCGCCTTGTCCCGGACAGGCCTCGACCAGGCCGGCCAGCGCCTCGCGCATGCGGGTCAGCTCGCGAATTCGCTGATCCAGCTCGATCAGGCGCTGGCGTGCCCGCTGCTGCACGCCTTGCACACCGGCCTCGCGGTCGGTGGACAAGGCCAGCAACTGACGGATCTCGTCCAGACTGAAACCCAGCTGCTTGGCCTCGCGAACAAACTGCAGGCGGCGCAGAGCCTGGCCGTCGAACTGCCGATAGCCCGCCGCAGAGCGCTCAGCCGGCGGCAACAGGCCTTCCTTCTCGTAGAAGCGGATGGTGTCGATGGCCACGCCGCTGGCCGTGGCCAGCCTGCCGATGCTCATGGGCTTGGAGATCGCTGATGTCATAAGCCAATGATAGACCCTGGAGCGAACTCCAGAGTCAAGCTCCTCGACACCCGACAAGCCCCTCTCGCAAAACCCCGACTAGAACCAGAGCCGCACGCCCGTCATCCATTCGATGCCGCGCAGCCGGACCTGGTCACGCCGCGCCCAGGAACCGGTGGCGCCAAAGCGCTGATCCCAGCCCACGCCGATATACGGCGCGAACTTGCGGCTGAACTCGTAGCGCAGACGCAGGCCCAGATTGGCATCGGACAGTCCGCCTCCCAGCTCGCGCCGCGGATCAGCCCGACTGTAGACCTGGGTCTCGAACTTGGGGCTGAGAATCAGGCGCTGGGTCAGCAACATGTCATATCGAGCCTCGAAACGAAACGCGACCCGCCCCTGAGACGATACATAAGCCATCGCCTCGATCTCGAACCAGTACGGCGCCAGACCCTGGATGCCGCCGGCCAGCCAGCTGCGACTTGGACCGCCACCAGCATCCACCCGGTAGCCGGCCCGCCAGTCCCAGAAGCGGCTCATGGCCTGATCGAACAGCAGCTCGGTACGCGCGCTGCTGCCCTGGCGAGACGAGGACTCGCCCTCGCTTTCGACCCACAGCCGCCGGGTGGGAGTCCCTGCCCAGCCCTCGACATCCCAGGCCGCCTGCGGACCCTGCGGCGTGCCGATCCACTCCAGTTCGTTGGCCAGAAACATGCCCAGCCAGGGGGCATCCCCCATCGCCATGCCCTTGTCGGCCGGCATCAGCGGCATGGTATCCGCCGAGACCATCGGAGCGACATGATCGTTGGCGGGCAATCCGTCGCGGGGACCGGACAAATGCGAATGCACACCCGGCGGATGAAGCTGGCCCTGCGTTGGCCGGTCGGACGATGGTGCTCCCGGCGGATGCTGATGACCGGCCAGCTTCGAAACCATCGGCATGCCAGACATGTCCATCTGCATCTGCGCCCGGACCGGCATGGCCACAAGCGTCACCAGTCCGACCCCGACACCCGCCAGCCGGACTTTCCAGTCAGCCCGCCTCATGCCACCACCACTTCGCGGAACATCCCGGCTTCCATGTGATACAGCAGATGGCAGTGATAGGCCCAGCGCCCCACCGCATCGGCCGTGACCCGATAACTGAGCTCCTGCGCGGGCTGCACCAGTACCGTGTGCTTGCGCACCTGAAACTCGCCATCCGGATTTTCCAGCTCGCTCCACATCCCGTGCAGATGGATGGGATGCGCCATCATCGTGTCATTGACCAGCCGGAACCTGTAACGGGTGCCGCGCTGCAAGCGCAAAGGCTCGGCCTGCGAGCTGCGCACACCGTCAAACGACCACAGATAACGCTCCATATTGCCGGTCAGATGCAGCGTCAGTTCCTTGTCCACCTCCTCCGCGATGGGCGCATCGACGGCATGCAGATCGGCATAGGAGAGCACCTGACGGCCGTTGCTCCGCAGGCCAACGCCGGGATCATCCAGATTGGTACGCGGGGTGGGCACCTGCATGTCGACTTCCACCCCAAGGGCCGGAGACTTAACCCGGTCTCCGCCCATCATGTCACCCATCATGTCATTCATGCTCAAGGGCACGCGGTGATCCATCGCCGGCGGCACGGCTCGCCAGTCGGCACGCGGGGTCAGCGAGCCGCAGGCAAACCCGCTGCGGTCGATGCTCTGGGCGAATATCGACCAGGGACGGTCGCCGGCAGGAGCAACGATGACGTCATAGGTCTCGGCCACCCCGATCCGGAATTCATCGACACTGACCGGCTCGATATCCTGGCCGTCAGCCGCGACCACCTGCATGCGGAGGCCGGGAATCCGCACATCGAAGATCGTCATCGCCGAGCCATTGATGAAACGCAGCTTCACCCGCTCGCCCGGCTTGAACAAGGCCTGCCAGCCTCCCGCCGGACTGGTCCCGTTCATCAGATAGGTGTACAGATGGCCGGAAACGTCAGACAGGTCGGTCGAGCTCATCCGCATCTGGTTCCACATCCTGCGCATCTGCCAGGTAGTCTTCAATCCGCTGCGACGGATCTCCTCCAGCGTCGTCATCGCCGTGCGCCTACCGTAGTTGTAGTAATCGCCCTGCCGGTACAGGTTGTGGAACACGGTGTCGGGATCGCTGTCCGTCCAGTCGGACAGCATCACTACGTAGTCCCGATCCACCGGATGCCGCTCGCCCCCCCGCGGCTCGATGATGATGGGACCGTACAGCCCCGTCTGCTCCTGGAAGTGGCTGTGACTGTGGTACCAGTAGGTACCCGACTGATTGACCTGAAATCGGTACAGGTACTCGCCGCCGGGCGCGATGCCGGCGAAACTCAACCCGGGCACTCCATCCATGTCCGAAGGAAGAATGATCCCGTGCCAGTGCACCGAACTCTCGACGGCCATGCGGTTGCGGACCCGGATGGTGACCATGTCGCCCTGCCGCCAACGCAACAGCGGCCCCGGCAGCTGCCCATTGACCGTGGTCGCCATCGCCTGGCGCCCGGTGAAATTCACCGTCTTGCTGCCAAGCTCCAGTTCGAAGCGCTGACCTTGAAGCGTCTGCCTCGGCAGCTGCAAGGCACGTGAAAAGGCATCCCCAGCCAAAACCATGCCGGCTCCGGCCAAGCCCAGGCCGGTCACAAAACGACGTCGCGCCAAGTCGAGGCCGACGCCAGATATGAAAGATTTCATGGGTGTACTCATCATCAGTTCGACCCTTGAAAGGGCCATTGCCTGACCTGCGCGATCAAGCACGCTGAGAGCAATTACACCAGGGAGGGCGGCCTCATTCTCCGGCGCCAATTACCTTCCGGCGCCTGAGCAACCGCCTTGTCGGCAGGCCGACGGTCAGGCGAAAGAGCGGCGAGTGGAACGACCCAATCCGCGCTTGCCATCCAGCCGGCGCCAGCACATACAAGGCAGCCGGCATGGGAAGGTGAATTCCCATATGGCCCGCTATCTGCAGAGAACGAATCCACATGCATCGCCCGACTTGCAACAGCAAGAGCCGATTCCGCTGAGCCATCAGCGGCAACTAGTTTTGCCGTCATTGGCATCTGCATCGCCGAACCAGGCATTGATCCGAGGCAGCAGACCATCCCATGCCCGGGCAGAAGGACTGGTGACAGCACCAGACACAACCAAGCCACCAGCATCAGCAGCCAGAGCACCCGTGACGAATCCTGTCGTGGTGAAAGGATAGACATGGGAAAAGCATACCGGTCCGTCGTCCATCTTCGCAACGCAGCCGCCTCCTCCGCCCGTCAAGGAAGCGGGCAGCATGTTCCGACCGACTCCATTCACCTCCACGTCTCCGACAGAGAATGTTTTGCCGACCGATACAGTCACCGCACAACGACACTACGACGCCATGGGGCACCGGCACCCGACTGTGCTGCCGCGACCACCGCACCCACTGCCAGCACTAACAGTGCCGTCAAAGGAAGGCCCGGAACAGTAAAGTGCATGATGGCTCACCAGATCTGAAATACCTTGATAACTCGTCGTCATGCCCCCATTGCTGGCAGCTGTTGACGAGAATAGGCATTCGGCTCCATGCCCCCACGCTCCAACGCTGCCAGCCGCCCCAAAGGGCGCCCCTCCTCCCTGTCGAAGCTATGGCCGTTTTTACGCCCGCACAAGAATCTTGGTGCCGGCTGGCTGATCTTTCTCGCCATTTCCTCCAGCACGACATTGCTGCTGCCGGCCATGGTGCGACGTATCATCGATCATGGTTTCAAGGACACCAGTCTGGCCAGTCTGAATGCCACCTTCATGGGCCTGTTCGGATTGGCGCTGGTGCTCGCCGTGGCGACCGCCGGGCGATATTTCTGCATCACACTGCTGGGCGAGCGGGCGCTGGCGTCACTCCGCGAACGACTTTACGACCACGTCATCCGCATGGACGTGGATTTTTTCGAGCGCAGTCGCGTCGGGGAGCTGATTTCCCGCCTGAGTTCCGATACCGAGGTGGTCCAGGCCTTGATCGGGTCAGGTATCTCGGTGGCCTTGCGCAGCGCCGTCATGCTGGTCGGCGCCGCCATCGCCATGGTCTGGACCAGCCCCCGGCTGGCCGGCCTTATCGCCTTGGTGATCCCGGCCGTGATGCTGCCCATCATGCTGTTCGGGCGCAAAGTCCAACGCCTGTCCCGACAGAGTCAGGATCGGCTGGCGGATGCGGCAGCGATCGCCAACGAAACCTTGAATGCCGCTGCTGCCGTCAAGGCCTATGGCCGCGAAGGCATCGAGAGCCGCCATTATGCGGAAGCCATCCGCGCCGCACTGTCCACGGCCCGTAGGCGCATCAGCACTCGTGCCCTGCTGACCATGATCGTGATCGTGCTGGTCTTCGGCGCCATCACCGTGGTGTTGTGGGCAGGCGCCCGGCAAGTGGTCGCCGGGACCCTGGATCCGGGCGTACTGGGCCAGTTCGTGCTTTATGCGGTCTTCGCGGCCGGCTCGGTGGCCGGCCTGTCCGAAGTGTGGGGCGACGTGCTGCGCGCAGCCGGTGCGATGGAGCGGATTGGCGAGCTGTTGTCCGAACGCAGCCAGATCACCGATCCGCCGGCCCCCCTTCGGCTGGCCAGCCCCACCACTGGAACCCTGCGCTTCGAGCAGGTCGGCTTCCACTACCCCAGTCGACCGGACCGCGCCGCACTGGAGCAGTTCGACCTGCATATCCGTGCGGGTGAAACCGTGGCCCTGGTCGGCCCCTCCGGCGCAGGCAAAAGCACGGTACTGGCCCTGCTGCTGAGGTTTTATGACCCGCAGCATGGGCGGATCATGCTGGATGGTGTGGACCTGCGGGAATTGCGGCTGGCCGAACTGCGTGGCGCCATGGCCCTGGTGCCACAGGAGGCCGCCATCTTTGCCGGCAGTGCCGCCGATAATCTGCGATTCGGCCGGGAGAGTGCAACCCTGGAGGAAGTCCAGGCGGCAGCCCGTGATGCGGCGGCAGCCGAATTTATCGAGGCCCTGCCCCAGCAGTACGATACGGCGCTCGGCGAGCACGGAGTGCGACTCTCCGGCGGGCAGCGCCAGCGGCTGGCCATTGCGCGCGCGATATTGCGCGATGCACCACTGCTGCTGCTGGACGAAGCCACATCTGCTCTGGACGCCCGCTCGGAAGCCGTGATCCAGCAGGCACTGGAGCGGGCCCAGCGCGGCCGTACCACACTGGTGATCGCCCACCGTCTGGCGACGGTCAAGCGCGCGGATCGCATCATCGTGATGGATGGCGGCCGCATCATCGCCCAGGGCACGCATGCGGAATTGATGGCGGAGAACGGACTCTACGCCGATCTGGCACGCCTCCAGTTCATCGACGACGGCAGCTGAGCCGTCTCCTGCTTCAGTCAAGAGCGAGTCATTCAGCCTGTGCCTGGATCAAAGCCGGTGGGTTGCACAGCCCGTCGGGCACCTCAGTCAGTTTCGGCTCGGTGGTTCCTGCCATGAACGATGGCAGGAACCGGCGCCGAGGCATGATGTACGGACAGACAGCCCTGCGGCCTGACCACAACCCTATCGGGAATGCGGCTGCCAGTCGGCCATGATTGCAATTCCGCTCGCCGCCCGGCTCTCCATGGCGGCAATCGCCCCCATGCCTTCCAGCATCCACATGGGACCGGCCCGGCCATGACCTGCGCCAATCAGCGCCTCCACGACCAGAAATTGATCCCGAAAAAGGTCGATAACCCGATGAATGGACGCCCCGGATGTACGGCGGCATTGCCCAGCAGCTGCCGCATCGATATCGCTATCGGACCGCGAGGCGTCGGCAACAATGGGGTCACGGCCAGAGCGTACCGACGATTTGATATCGAACAACATGGTTCAGATGTCGAGCGGGATACGCAGGAAGCCGCCCCTGCGCGCTTGACCAGCACAGGCATAAACGTGGAGGCACGTTCACGGGCCAAGGCAACCGGGCGCAGAATTGCAAGACTGCCGGTGGCCGCTGACATCCCCGCAGGGAGCGAGCATCGCATCACCGTTCCATCAGGATCAGGCGCCTTCGGGCATGAAAAAACCGCCACGGGCCGGCATACCTTCGATGGACTCTGAAACCTTCCGTCACCCGCTGGACCGGCAACGCAAAAGCCGGACCCGCGCCATGTCGGCGGGGTCGCGACTCACCTCAATACGGCAAGGTCAGGCGAGTTCGACACTCGATGCCTGGGCACCCTTGGGCCCCTGGGTCACTTCGAACTTCACCCGCGCGCCTTCCTGCAAACTGCGGAAACCCTTGGCGCTGATTGCCGAGAAATGGACGAAGATGTCTTCGCCGCCATCCTCAGGCGCAATAAACCCAAAACCCTTGGCATCGTTGAACCATTTGACCGTACCAAAACGCATACGTTGAACCTCAAAAAGCGTGGAGTTGAAATCACCGGACCACAGGGCCGGACCACACTCGGCCCGGCTTCCGGTGGCCCAGTATCAACATGTTTGCAGGCAAAGCGCAATACGCAAAAAGCAAATGCACACCCGCCAGGGCAGATCAGACGGCAAGCGCCCCGACGGGTCTCACAATTGGGCCAGTACGGCCTTCAGCAACGGCGGAACTTGGGTGGTGGCCACCCGCAGATGTTCGAAGATCTCCTCGATGCTGATCTCCTCTTCATCCCCGCAGCCGGCCGCGAAATTGGCGACCAGCGCCAGACATGCGTAATCCAGTTCCAGCTCACGCGCCAGCGCGGCCTCGGGCATGCCGGTCATGCCGACCAGATCACAACCGTCACGACGCATGCGGGCAATCTCGGCGCGGGTTTCCAGTCGCGGCCCCTGGGTGGCGCCGTAGCAGCCACCATCCACGAGGGCGATGCCGCAGCTCTCGCCAGCCGCCAGCAAACGACGCCGCAAATCGGCGGTGTAGGGTTCGCTGAAGTCGATGTGCTTGACCTCGGCGCCCTCGACATCGCAGAAACTGGTGAAACGGCCATGGGTATAGTCGATCAACTGATCCGGCACGGCCAGCACCCGGGGCCCCATATCGTCGCGAATGCCGCCGACGGCATTGACGCCGATCACCCGGCGCGCTCCCAGACTGTGCAATGCCCACAGATTGGCACGGTAGTTGACCCGATGCGGCGGCAGGGTATGGCTTTCGCCGTGGCGGGCCAGGAAGGCGATGGAATGACCATTCCACTGGCCGCAGACCACATCACCGGAAGCCGGGCCGTAGGGGGTGTCGACGCTGTGCCGCTGGACGTTTTCGAGCCCGGGCAGCTGGTACAGGCCGCTGCCGCCGATGACGGCAAGATCGATGGTGCTGGAAGTCATGGAGTGTTCCTGAAACGGGGTGGGAGCAAGACCGGCGCTTACTTGAAGGCGTAGATCGCGGGCAGGTTGCGGCCCTGCTCCTTGTAGTCCATGCCGAAACCGTAGACATAACGATCCGGCAGATCCACGCCGTTGAAATCGGCCTGGATGCCCGGAGTGCGCCGGTCATGGATCTTGGTGCACAGGGTCACGATCAGCACGCGGCTGGCACCACGGGCCAGGCAGTTTTCGCGGATCGCCTTCAGGGTATGGCCCTCGTCGAGAATATCGTCGACCAGCAGCACGGTACGCCCCTTCATGTCGCATTGCGGTTCACGCAGCCAGTGCAGTTCGCTGCCGGTGGTGGCCCCGCGGTAACGGGTGGCATGTACGTAGTCGAACTCGATATCGGTCTTGATTTCCAGCGCCAGTTCGCCGGCAAAAATCAAGGCACCGTGCATCACGGTCAGATACAGGGCACGCTCGCCCTCGAGAGCGGCATCGATGTCGGCCGCGATGCGGCAGATCGCCTGATTGAGTTGATCACGATCGAACAGCACATCGGATTGGATCAGGGCTTCGGCCAGAGTGGCAGGATAGGTCATGAGTACCTCAGGATAGGGATTCGAGCGCAGTCACCCGCGCAATAAAACGTTGCCGCTGGGGGTTGTCCAGCAGACCGGCCCAGGTCGATGCCACGGCTCCGCGCAAGGGTGCCAGGCGCTCGGCTGACAAACATACGCGGTCGGCGACAGCCGCGATCGCGTCGGGCACCACTTCGGGAAAGCAGGCCAGCACCAGATCGCAGCCCGCATCCAGATGGGCACCGACACGCGCAGCGACATCACCTGCCTCGCCGGCCGCCGCCATGCTGATGTCATCGCTGAAGACGATGCCCTTGAAGCCCAGCTCGCCGCGCAGCACCTCGCCGATCCAGCGTCTTGAATAGCCGGCCGGCCGGCCATCGACGTCAGGATAGACCACATGGGCCATCATCACAGCCTCGGCCCGCATCATGATCGCCTCGGCGAAGGGGCGCAGGTCATCCCGCCGGATCAGCTCCAGCGGCCGCGGATCCACCGCCATCGCCACATGCGTATCGGCCTGCACCGAGCCATGGCCGGGAAAATGTTTGAGCACGGCAGCGGTACCGCCCAGATGCAGGCCGCGCATGTAGGCCTGGACCAGCTCGGCCGTCACTTCCGGATCGGCATGAAAGGCACGTCGACCGATGGCAGCATTGCCGCGCGCCAGATCAGCCACCGGCGCAAAACTGAAGTCGATGCCGCAGGCACGCAGTTCGCTGGCCATCAGCCAGGCATGCTCCTCGGCCAGCTGCACGGCCTCGCCCGGTGCGCGATCCCATGCGGCCCCCAGACTGGCCAGGGCCGGCAGCGCGGTAAAGCCCTCGCGGAAACGCTGGACCGGACCGCCCTCATGATCCACCGCGATCAGAAAATCTTCGCCGGCAATCTCGCGGATCGACTCCACCAGCGCCTGCAACTGCTCACGACTGGTGTAGTTGCGGGCGAACAGGATCACGCCGCTGACGCCATGCGCGGTCAGCCATGATCGCTCGACGGCGGCCAGCCCGGTGCCGGCCAGACCGATCATCAACATGCCTGTGCCCCGGCATCCTCAGCTGCACGCTCGGCCGCCGACCAGATCGCATAAGGATGATCGATCAGGCAGACGTTGTAATAGCGCTCCAGTTCACTGACCTCGGTTCCCAGCCACTCGGGGCGCGGAAAAGCCGCATCCTCGGAGCTCAGCTCGATTTCGGCCACGATCAGCCCCTGATTGCGGCCGGTGAACTCATCGACTTCGAACAGTGCGCCCTCATGCAACACATGATGACGCACCTTTTCGACCACGCCGTCACACAAGGTGTCCAGCATTTCACGGGCATCGGCCGCCGGCACCGGATATTCATATTCGGCACGCGAGACACCACGGGTCGCGGACTTGATGTTCAGCCAGGCCTGTTCTCCGCTCAGGCGGACCCGCACCGAAGACTTGGCCAGCCCCTGCACCAGCGCCTGCATGCCGACAAGATAGCCTTGGGCCATGACTTCGCTGTGCTGGATCCGGTCGCGCCACACATCGCTGCGCACCAGGAATTTGCGTTCAATTTCTACGGCCATGGCCGGCTATCCTCCAGATCAGAAACCGATGCTCGCGCGACGGACGTTTCCGCTTCAAGCGCGCTCGAACAAGGCAATGGATTCAACATGCGCGGTGTGAGGGAACATGTCCATCACACCGGCCTTGACCAGCCGAAAGCCGTGCTCATGCACCAGCAGTCCGGCATCCCGCGCCAGCGAACCCGGGTGGCAGGACACATAGACCAGTCGCCGGGTCTTCTTGCGCGGCAGATAGGCCAGCACCTTGTCCGCCCCGGCCCGCGGCGGATCGAGCAGGATGCTGTCCCAGTCCTCGCGCGCCCAGGCCGTATTGCGCTGGTCTTCGAACAGGTTCGCGACATGGAAGCCGGCATTGTCCAGGCCGTTGCGCGCAGCGTTTTGCGCCGCCCGCTCGACCAGACCATGCTCACCCTCGACGCCGACCACCCTGGCGGCGCGACGGGCAATCGGCAGACTGAAGTTGCCCAGCCCGCAGAACAGGTCCAGCACCTTGTCGGTCGGCTGCGGATCCAGCAGATCCAGCGCCTGCGCCATCATCTTGTGATTCATGCCGGCGTTGACCTGGACGAAGTCCAGCGGCCGGAACGCCAGGCTGACGTCGTCACCAGGCCGGCCACCGCCGATCGAAAAAGACAACTGCATGTCCTGCGGCCACAGCGGATGCACGCTGTCATTGCCACCGGGCTGCAGATAGATCGCCAGCTCATGCGCCTGCCCGAACCGGACCATCGCCGCCTGATCGGCATCCGACAACGGCTTGAGATGACGGAACACCAGGGCCATGCGGCCATCGCCGGCAGCAAACTCGACCTGGGCGATGTCCGCGCCGGCCTGGAGTCCGGAAATCATGTCGGCCAGGGCACCGATATGCGGCCCCAGCGCCGGATGCATCACTTCGCAGCGCTGGATGTCGGCCACGAAGCGGGGATTGCCTTCCTCGCGGAAGCCGACCAGCACCCGTCCTTTCTTGGCGACATGGCGTACCGACAGGCGGCCGCGACGACGATAGCCCCAGGGGCTGTCGGTCAGCGGCGGCAGCCAGCTTTCCGGACTGACCTTGCCTATCCGTTGGAAATTGTCGGCCAGCACCCGCTGCTTGGCCTCGATCTGGGCCGCAGGCGCCAGATGCTGCAGGCTGCAACCGCTGCATTGCTGATAATGCTGGCAGCGCGGCTCCACTCGATCCGGGGAGGCCGTCAGTACCTCCAGCAGCTCGGCCTCGTCATAGTGGCGATGCCGTTTGCGCATTCGCAAGCGTACCTGTTCGCCCGGCAGCGCGCCGGCCACGAAGACGACTTTGTCGCCCTGGCGGGCCACCCCGCGGCCATCATGGCCCAGGTCGACAATGGTGGTTTCAAACTCATTCATGGCATCAGTTCAGCCCGTCCGCGCATGAGCGGATCAGCTGTCCTCGGCTAGGGGTGGATATCCGCCGCCTCCGTGAAGACGACCGGACCAAACCGGCAATGATAACAGGCCATGCCGCCACCCGCAGCGCATCGGCGAGCCCTGTGCTCAGCGCGTCGACTGACGACCGCCACCGGCGGCGCGCAGCCGGCGCAAGGCCGTCACCCAGGGCAACCGGGTGTCATGCCCCGTCAGTCGCACAAACGGCAGACCGCGACCCTCGACCAGGGTATAGCCGTGATCGTCATGGTCCATGCCGTCCAGATACAGCACGCCGTCCGCCAGCCGGGCATCGATGCCCAGTCTCACATAGGGCGGCGAACGGAACACGTGCAACATCATGCCCTGCAGGCCACTGGATGCCCCGCTGCCGCTGAGTGCGGACAACGCCATCACCGCGCGCTGACTGAGGCGCCCGCCGCCATCGCTGCGCAGATTCAAATGGAAGGCCTGCACACCCCCTCCCTGCTGAAGGCGCAGGCCATCCACCCGTCCCTGCACGCGACCGGTGAGCGGACCAAGATCGGCAGAACTGCCGAGCGCCTGCAGATCAATCTGCTGAAATTGCAGGTCACCGGCCAGCTGCATCGGCTGCGTGAAATCCGGCCGGCTGAGTCGAATCCTGTCCGCCAGCAGCGGACCACCCCAGAGCTCGGCCTGCAAGGGCGTATCGAAGCTCCATTGCCGCAGATTGCCATGCATCGCCACCCCGCTCTGACTCCAGATCACCGGCAGGCCGGGCAAGCCCCACGCCCGCGCCGGCTGATCCAGATGCAGACCCTGCACGCTGGCCACCGCCGAGCCCTGCAGACTGCCGGACTGCGGGCTCAACGCCAGTGCATTGAAACGCAGCTGACCACCCCACAGCGACAAACTCAAAGGGGTCAGCAGCCGCCACTGGCCATCGCGACTTTGCGACTGCAACTGTCCTGCCGCCTGCACCGCTCCGCCCAGGGCCACTTGCTTCCAATCCAGTCGCGTCATCGGGCCGAGGCCATGCAGACGCCAGTCCAGCGTCCCCTGCAGCCCCTGCACACTCAAGGGCAGACCTTCCCCCTGAATGGCGACATCCCGGAAATGCAGTGCCAGCGCACGCCAGCCACTGGCCCGCCAGTCCAGAGCGCCATCGATCTGGCCGGATGCCTGCAGCGGCCCTGCCCAGGCTGTGCCATCCAGACTGCCGCCGTAATGCGCCCAGGCACTTGCCAGATCAACATTCAGATGGACCAGGCTCAATTCGCGCACCCTGCCCCTGGCGTCAAACTGGAGGCGGCCGTCGAATCGCAGCGCCTGCGGATCGATCCAGCGCAACCCCAGCGCCACACCTCCATGTTCGACCGCATCCGCATCCAGACCAAGATGAACCGCCGAACCATCCGACAACTGTGCCTGCCAGCCCTGAAGGTTCCAGTGACCGCGCTGCACCACCGCCTGCAACCGGGCTTGCTGCAGATGACCGCCAGCATCGAGCTGGGCATTCAATTGCGCGGTGCCGTCGAGTCCGACGCCGCTGAAGCCGATGCCGGGCAGATTCAGACTGATGTCCCGACCGTGAAATATCCCTGATTCGTGCAAGCCGTCATCGTTCAGATCCAGTGCCAGCTCACCGCTCAGCACCCCCTTGCCGAACAGGCTCTCCCGCCCGCCGCCTCCCCCAGGATGCAACCAGGCCGCCGGCAGCTGATCCATGCTTATCTGCCAGTGACTGGGCTGATCCAAGGGCAAGGCCGCGGAGAATCGGGATTGATCCTGCAGCAGATTGGCAAACAGGCTGTTAGCGAGGGTATCAACCACCAACACCAGTTGTGCATGATCCCAGGCACCACCCGGGGCACCGTGACAGGCCACGCCGCCCACGAAACGCCAGCGCCCGCCCGGCTCGCTGGTCAGGCGACCATTCATCTGGACACCGACGCCACGCCAGCCCAGCCGGTCGATGCTCAGCTGGGCAATCCGCATCACCAGGCCCGGCTGCCCGGCGTCGTCCCGGCCAAGACGGGCCTGCAGCCCCTGCACCTCGACACCGGGCCAATGAGCATGACGCAAGGAGACCACGGTATCCGCCCAGCCGGGCGAACACCACAGCAGCAAAAGCATGCACCACAGCCGGGGACTTGAAGACAACGACATAACCACGCATTGTGCCAAAACTTGCCGGACTCAAGGAGGGTCAGGCCGGATGATTTGCACTCAGCCACCGCGCCACGATGTCCGGGGCCGACGAATTCTGATCGCCGAAGACGATGCCTGCAGCCGCCTGCATCTGGTACATATCCTGCTGCAGATGGGCTTGCGTCCCCGCGCCGCCCGTACCGGTCGACATCTGCTGCGCCTGTTCGCCGAGGGCGGAGCTGCCGTCATTCTGCTGGATTACCATCTGCCCGACATGCCGGCACCCGCCTTGATCCAGCAATTGCGACAAGAGCGCATTCGGCAGGAGGTCCCGCCGATCATCGTGCTCTCCGCCGGCATCAGCCCCGGCCAAGGCCTCCAGCTGCAGCAAATGGCTGTCCGGCATATCCTCGACAAACCGATCGATACACAGGCATTGCAGGAACTCCTGACCGCTCTGCTGCCACCATGGCTATACGCCGAGGACGCCCTCCCGCCACATCGACCTGCCGCCCAGACAGCGCGTCTGCGCAGCCTGCTTGCCGACGAGCTCGGCGAATGGGAAAGGCGAATGCCTGAACTGGCTTGTCGACCGACTCAGTTGCTGGAATGGCTGCACCGTCTGCATGCCAGCTGCGCCCTGTGCGGCGCGCCGTCCCTGGGCCAGCAGGCCGCGGCAATGGAAACCAGATTGCGACGCGGAAAGCGTCTCTCCGATTCCGCGCTGCAGGCATTGCAGCACCAGATCCGGCAGACCCGGCAGGCCCTGACAGGCATACCGGGTCCGGTCACCAGCGACGGGATCAGTAACCGGCCGCCAGACCTGCAGGCCGACGCCGGTCGTTCGCGCCATCGAGCCCGCCCGAAGGATCAACCAGGATCGCCTCGTCGGCCCCCCAGGAATTGACGGTATGGAAACGGTAACCAGCCTGTTCCAGCTGCTGCTGGACCTGCGGCGTCAGCAAACCCGGCTCGACATTCACCTGGTCGGGGTACCACTGGTGATGCATCCGCGGCGCGTTCACGGCCTGCTGCACGTTCATACCGTACTGGGTAACGTTCAGAATGCTCTGCAGCACCGTCGAGATGATGGTCGAGCCCCCCGGACTGCCGGTGACCATGAAAACCTTGCCGTTTTTCAGCACCACCGTCGGCGTCATGGAACTCAGCGGACGCTTGCCCGGCTCGACCTGGTTGGCCTTGCCCTGGACCAGGCCGAAAGCATTGGGCACCCCCGGCTTGGAGGTGAAATCGTCCATCTCGTCATTCAGGAAGAAGCCGGTATCGCCTGCGATATGGCCAGTGCCGAACAGGAAATTGATCGTATAGGTGACGCCCACCGCGTTGCCCTTGGCATCCACCACCGAATAATGCGTGGTATTGGTGCCTTCCGAACCATCGAGATCACCCTTGATCTCGGAGGATGGTGTGGCCTTCACCGGCTGGATGGTCGACTGCAGTTTGGCGATATGGGCCGGGGACAGCAGTTCGGCGATCGGGTTGTGAACGAAAGCCGGATCACCCAGCACGCTGTTGCGGTCGGCAAAAGCACGACGTTCGGCCTCGACCTGGTAATGGATGGCCTGTGCCGAGGCATAACCCCACTTGGCCAGCGGATAGGGCTGCAGCTGCAGCAGAATTTCGCAGACGGTGACACCCCCCGAACTCGGCGGCGGCGCCGACACCAGATGGTAGCCGTGATAATCGCACTGCACCGGGCTGTCCCACTGCACCGTGTAATCGGCGAAGTCGCGCAGGCTCAGCAGGCCACCGTTGGCCTGGCTGGCCTTGACTACAGCCTGGGCGATCGGCCCATGATAGAACGCCTTGCTGCCGCCATCACGGATCGATTCCAGCGTCCTGGCCAGCTCCGGCTGACGCAGCGTCTCGCCAACCTGCCAGGGCTGGCCGTGATTCAGAAAGATCGCCGCCACGTTGGGTTCCTTGGCGAAATCCTTGACCCGTCGATTGAAGATGTTCACATCGCCCTGCTGCAGCACAAAGCCGTTGCGCGCAAGATCGATCGCCGGCTGGATCACCTGGGCCAGTTTCATGGTGCCGTAACGCTGGAGCGCCTCGTTCAGACCCATCACGGTACCCGGCACGCCGGTCCCCAGATAGCTCAGCGTGCTTCGATCAGGCATGACCCGACCTTGGCCGTCCTGGAACATGGTAGGCGTCGCTTTCAACGGCGCCTTCTCGCGAAAATCCAGGAACAGATTCCGGCCGTCTGCCATATGGGCCACCAGATAGCCACCTCCGCCGATATTGCCACAGCAGGGATTGACCACCGCTTGCGCATAGCCCACCGCCACCGCCGCATCAATGGCATTGCCACCGGCACGCAGAATCCTGACGCCGACCTCGGTCGCATAGTGCTGGTCACTGACCACCATCGCATGAGGTGCATGGACAGGGACATCCTTCGCCAGCTGCGCGAGCGTCGTCGGCGGCGCGGTGGAATCCAGGGCTCGGCCCGATACCTGCACATCCTTCGCCGCGGGCGCATCCGCCCAGGCCAGCGATCCCATACTCATCAGTCCCAGTGAACCCAGGGCAAGCCACGCACGCATCATTGGCGGTCAGTCTCCGTTTGCAAAAGTTCGGTTTCAGCCCGAGCATAGCACTCTTGACGGCCCTGTCCGCCACGCCCGTCCGAGCGGCCGGGCGCCGCAGGCCGGGCCGCCGGACCCATGCCGTCAATCTATACTCGGCGACATATCGGCAACCGCCTGGCGACGTCGACTGGCCGGCCACGCCCGGCGGTGGTAGAAGAGACGATCCATTCGCCGACGAGTCACACCATGCTGGACCTGCTGCTGCACCAGGCACGCCTGCCGGAAGGCCCGATCGTGGATATCGCGATCAGCGACGGACGGATCATCGGCATCGAACCCCGGATCGAGGCACCCGCCAGACAACGACTGGATCTGCAGGGCTGGCTGGTCTCGCCGCCATTCGTTGACGGCCATTTCCATCTGGACAGCGCGCTGACCGCCGGAAGACCTCGCCACAACCTGAGCGGCACCCTGCTTGAAGGTATCGCGATCTGGTCGGAACTGAAGCCGGAGCTTGACGAGGAATCGATCTACCGGCGTGCACGACGGCTTTGCGAAATGGCTATCGCCCAAGGCAATCTGGCCATCCGCAGTCATGTCGACACCAGCGACCCGAGACTGACGGCGGCACGCGCCCTGATCAAATTGCGTGATGACATGCGCCCTTGGCTGGACATCCAGCTGATCGCTTTTCCGCAAGATGGCTATCTGCGGCTGGCCGGCGGTCGTGAACAGTTGCGGCAGGCACTGACCCTGGGCCTGGACGGCATTGGCGGCATCCCGCATTTCGAACGCAGTCCGTCCGATGGCGCCAATTCAATCGCCGAGCTGTGCCGACTGGCCGCCGAGCATGACCTGCCCGTCGACATGCATTGCGATGAAACGGACGACCCGACCTCCCGTCACGTCGAGACTCTGGCGGCCGAAACGGTTCGCCACGGCCTGCGGGGCCGGGTCACCGGCTCGCATCTGACCTCGATGCATTCGATGGACAATGCCTATGCCGGCAAGTTGATCGGCCTGATGCAGGAGGCCGGCCTGCACGTGATGGCCAACCCCCTGATCAACATCACCCTGCAAGGGCGTTACGACACTTACCCGCGCCGACGCGGCCTGACCCGGGTCAAGGAGCTGCGCGCCGCCGGGCTGCGCGTCGGCTTCGGTCATGACTGCGTGATGGATCCCTGGTACCGGCTGGGCAGTCACGACATGCTGGAAGTCGCCAGCATGGGGGCTCACGTCGGCCAGCTCACCGGCGAAGCGGAGCTGAGGGATTGCTACCGCGCGGTCACCGAGCATCCCGCGGCCATACTTGGCCTGAAGGACTACGGACTGCGCCCGGGCTGCCGCGCCGATCTGGTGGTACTGCAGGCCTGTGACCCGATCGAGGCCATCCGGCTGCGGCCGGTCCGGCTGTGGGTGATCCGGGCCGGTCGCATCATTGCCGAGACCGCGCCCCGCCGGAGCCGGCTGCATCTGGAACAACCCGCGTGGCTGGATCTGTCGCGCAGCGATTGACGGGACCGGCCTCGTGGGCACAAACAACCCAGGTCACGACACGCCCGCCCCCGACTGGCGTCCGCGACTCAGTGCTCGCCGCCGACCAGCCCGCCCTGCGTCAACTGCAGCGGATCCAGCCAGCCAGCCAGTTCCTGCTCAGGCAATCCGGTGGCCTCGACCGCGACCTCCAATATCGGCCGTCCCTCGCGATAGGCCTGTTTGGCAATGGCCGCGCCGCGCTCGTAGCCGATCACGGGATTGAGCGCCGTCACCAGCACCGGATTGCGGGTCAAGGCCTCGGCCACACGTGAGGCATTGACCTCGAAGCCGGCAATGGCCTTGTCGGCCAGCAGCCTGCAACTGGCACTCAGCAGGCCGATCGACTGCAGCAGATTGTAGGCAATCAACGGCAACATCACATTCAGCTGGAAATTGCCGGACTGCGCGGCCACGGTAATGGCGGCATCGAAACCGATCACCTGGGCCGCCACCATCGCCGTCGACTCGGGAATCACCGGATTGACCTTGCCCGGCATGATCGATGAGCCAGGCTGCAAGGCCGGCAGGCTGATCTCCCCCAGCCCGGCCAGCGGCCCCGAATTCATCCAGCGCAGATCATTGGCGATCTTCATCAGGCTCACCGCCAGCGACTTCAATTGCCCCGAGACCTCCACCGCCCCGTCCTGCCCGGCGATGCCGGCAAACAGATTGTCGGCCGGACTGAAACGCAGGCCGGCCAGCCTGGACAACTGCTTGCCGAAGACCTTGGAAAAGCGAGGGTCGACATTGATGCCGGTACCGACCGCGCTGCCGCCCTGGGGCAGGTGCCGATAGCGGCGCAGACTGTCACCCAAGCGCTGCTCGGCCAGTTTCAGCTGCGCCGCCCAGGTATCCAGCTCCTGGCCAAAGGTCAGCGGCATCGCGTCCATCAAATGGGTCCGCCCGGTCTTGGCCACATGCTTCAGCGACTTGGCCTTGCGCGCAAGGGTCCGTCGCAGATGCTTGATCGCCGGCTGCAGCTGCTCGTGAACCTGCAGGCTGACGCTGACCTGGATCGCGGTGGGAATCACGTCATTGGAACTTTGGCCCGCATTGACATGGTCATTGGGATGTACGGCAAGACCTTCATGACTGGCGAGGTGGGCGATGACCTCGTTGGCATTCATGTTGCTGCTGGTGCCTGAGCCGGTCTGGAACACATCCACCGGGAACTCGGCATCGTGGCGGCCCGCCGCCACCTCCAGTGCCGCCTTGCGAATGACCTTGACCCGCTCGGCATCCAGCACGCCCAGCTCCCCATTGGCCTCGGCGGCGGCGGCCTTGATCAGGCCCAGCGCATGAATGAAGGAGGGCGGCAAAGGCCAGCCGGATACCGGGAAATTCTCGATGGCGCGCTGGGTCTGCGCGCCGTACAAGGCTGTCGCGGGGACCTTGAGCGGCCCCATGCTGTCATGCTCGATCCGGAATTTCGCTTTCATGCGCAAGCCTCCCAGTCACCAGACATTGCCGCCGATGATAGCGCCTTCGCTGCCGCCTCGCCGGCACGGCTACGGTCGGCAGCTGCTCGTTGTACAATTGACGGCTTCCGCTTGTCTTCAACGAGATCCCGACCGATGTCATCAGCCACCCTGACCGCCTTGTCTCCCCTCGATGGCCGCTACGCCGGCAAAGTCGAGCCGCTGCGGCCCATTTTCAGCGAATTCGGCCTGATGCATCGGCGCGTCCATGTCGAAATCGAATGGTTGCTGGCTCTGGCCGCCGAGCCCGCCATCGTCGAGCTGCCCGCCTTCGACGACGCCTCCATCGCCCGCCTGCGCGGCATCGCCAGCCATTTCAGCGTGGAAGATGGCGAACGCATCAAGAGCATCGAGGCGACCACCAACCATGACGTGAAGGCCGTCGAGTATTTCATCAAGGAAAAGATCGGCAATGACGCCGCCCTGGCCCAGGCCAAGGAATTCGTGCATTTCGCCTGCACCAGCGAGGACATCAACAACCTGTCCTATTCGCTGATGCTGCGCGATGCCCGCGACCAGGTGCTGGCCCCGGCCTACCAGCAGATTCTGAGCGGTCTGGCCGAACTGGCGCATGCCCACGCGGCCCTGCCGATGCTGTCGCGCACCCACGGCCAGACCGCCTCGCCGACCACGCTGGGCAAGGAACTGGCCAATGTCGCCGCCCGCCTGGGCCATCAGCTGGAGCAGCTTCGCGCCCAGCGCGTGCCGGGCAAGATCAATGGCGCAGTGGGCAACTACAACGCCCATGCCATCGCCTACCCGGAAGTCGACTGGCAGGGTTTCTCCCGCCGCTTCGTCGACAGTCTGGGCCTGGACTACAATCCCTACACCACCCAGATCGAACCCCATGACGGCATCGCCGAATACTGCGACGTGATCCGTCGCGGCAATACCGTGCTGATCGATTTGTCCCGCGACATCTGGGGCTATATTTCGCTGGGCTACTTCAGGCAAGCCTTGAAGGCCGGCGAAGTCGGCTCCTCGACCATGCCGCACAAAGTCAATCCGATCGACTTCGAAAACGCGGAAGGCAATTTCGGTCTGGCCAACGCCCTGCTCGGTCACTTCGCCGAAAAGCTGCCGATCAGCCGCTGGCAGCGCGACCTGACCGACTCCACCGTGCTGCGTGCGCTCGGCACGGCTTTCGGGCACAGCCTGGTGGCCTTGGAGTCATTGAAAAAGGGCCTGGGCAAGCTCCAGATCAACCCGCAGCGGATCGCCGCCGACCTGGACGGGGCTTGGGAAGTGCTGGCCGAAGCCGTGCAGACCGTGATGCGTCGTCACGGCCTGCCCGAGCCTTACGAGCAGCTGAAGGCACTGACCCGCGGACAGGGCATCACCGAGACTTCGATGCGCGAATTCATCGGCGGCCTTGATCTGCCGGCGGATGCGAAACAGCGCCTGCTCGAGCTGACCCCGGCCAGCTATATCGGCGATGCCGTGAAGCTGGCGCAGGGCATCTGAGGCTGGGTGCCGTGACCTCGCCCCTGCCCCAGCTCAGCATCCGCATCGTATTCGGCGAAGAAGATGCCCTGGGCAAGGGCAAGATCCAGCTTCTGGAGCGGATCGCCGAGACCGGCTCGATCTCGGCGGCCGCCCGCAGCATGGACATGAGTTATCGGCGGGCCTGGCAATTGCTGGAGGCGCTGAACCATACCTTTGGGCGCCCTCTGGCCCAGACCCGCAAAGGCGGCAATCAACGGGGCGGGGCTACCCTGACCCCGGCCGGCATCACCGTCTGCGAGACCTACCGGCGACTGCAGGCCCGCGCCGCGACCCTGCTGGCCGATGAATTGACGACACTCTCCAGCCTGCGCCTTCCCGGCGCCAGCTGACGCCTGCCCGCAACGCCGAACGCGACGCCCGTACATATCGGCGTTGCGGTCATGCAGTCGCGCCGATATAGTTCACCAAATCTATCGGACTAACGCGATATTAACGTGAAGAATGCCTGTTCCTGCCACCCCGCCCCTCGCCGAGGACAGCCGCTCCGCCCGCTCGTCATCGCCTGTCTGCAAGGCCTCTGCCTGATGGCCGTACCGCTGCTGGCCCAGGCCGCCGCGCAAGCCAGCCCGAACAAACCTGCCACGGCGGATCGGCAGCACAGTCACCTCCTGGATGCCGTCCAGGTCAGGGCCGGCAAGGCCGAGGAAGGTTACGGCATGGTCCAGACCACCCGGATCACCCCGCCGGCCAATGGGCCTCTGGGCACCCGCAGCTGGCAGCAGACACCCTTCATGGTTTCCCAGGTCGACACCTCCGTGATGACCAACCAATTGGCGACCGATCCGAATGATCTGCTGGCCTATCTGCCCTCCACCCAGGTCGGCCAGCGTCCGCTGACCCGCGGCATGGCCGGTGAAGTGGTCTCCAACAGCCGCATGGATGGACTGAATGTCATCGACACCACCGCCTATCCGGTGGAGATGCTGCAGAACGTGTCCGTACTCAACGGGCTGGCCGGCTCGCTGTACGGCCCAACCGCCCCGTCGGGCGTGTTCGACTACACCTTGAAGCGGCCCACCGACCACTTCGTCAACCGCATCATCGCCCGGGAAGACGGGCGCGGCATGTGGACCGGCCAGCTGGACCTGGGCGGCCGGATCGGACGTGGCGGCTGGCTGGGCTATCGCATCAATGCCCTGCAAGGCGAGGGCAGCGGGGTCTATCGCGGCAGCCAGGAACGTCGCAAGCTGCTCAGCGGCGACTTCGACATCCATCTCGATGAAAACACCGTGCTGCAGCTCGATGCCAGCGACTACTACTTTCATCAGCGCGGATTTCCCGGCAGCTTCACCTATGGATCCAAGGGCAATACCGAGCTGCCCAATGCGCCGGATCCCCATCTGACCGGACTTGCCGAGTCCTATGCCGGGGTGGACGAACACACCCGCATCTACAAAGCCAAGCTGATCCATCATTTCAACGAGCACTGGCAGATCAGCCTGGGCGGCCTGAAAGAGATGGCCGACCGTTATCTGGGCGGCATCAATACCACCCTGGTCGGCAACCATGGCGACTATGCCTCCAGCTATGGCCAGGGCGCCGCCAGCCGCTTTACCGTGACCAGCAACTCGCTGTACCTGAATGGCGACTTCGATACCGGCTCGGTCCACCATGAGCTGAATCTAGGCACCAATGGTTTTTCCGAGCTGCAATACGCCGGCCATACGCCAAGCTCGGTGGCACTGGGCAGCGCCACTCTGCAGGACCCGGCCAGCTTCCCGATGCAGCCCTGGGGCGGAGATTTCGGCCATGGCCATGGCCCGCTAGCCGCGCGCAATGCCGAGCAATCACTGGTGGTCGGCGACACCGTGCATTTCAACGAGCAGTGGGCGCTGCTGGGCGTGGTCAGCTCGAGCTGGCTGCGGACCCAGAATTACGCCAGGAACGGCGCATTGACCAGCAGCTACCAGGTCCACCATGCGATCAGTCCGACGGTGACGGCGATCTATACCCCGGACGCGCTCGACACCCTGTATTTCAGCTGGGCCCGCAGCATCCAGCCTGGCGACATCGCTCCGGCCAGCGCCGAGAACGCCAACCAGGTGATGGCTCCCTATCGCAGTCGCCAGTACGAACTGGGCTACAAGCGCACCCTGGGCCATACCCAGCTGGGCGCCGCGCTGTTCCATATCGAGCGGGCCTACAGCTTCGCCGGCGACGACAATATCTACCAGACCCAGGGCACACAGCGGAACAACGGCATCGAACTGAGCGCCAACGGCCAGATCACCTCCCGGCTGTCGATCCTGGGCGGCGCCAGCTGGATCGATGCCCGCCTGCAGGGCACCAGCTCGCCCCTGAACGACAATCGGCGGGTCGTCGGCGTGCCCCAGGCCCAGGCCGGGGTTCTGCTGGACTATCTGCTGCCCGTACCGGGCGAGGACTTGTGGGCCGTCAGTCTCGGCGGCCAGTACCGCAGCCGGGTGGCGGCCACCAACAGCAACAACAGCTATGCCTCGGCCTATGTGGCGATGAATCTGGGTGCGCGCTGGCAGACCCGGACCAAGGGACATCCCCTGATCGTGCGGCTGCAGCTGGAAAACCTCACCGACCGGCGCTACTGGGCCGGCCTGTACACCGGCAGCAACAATGGCAGCGCCGCCAGCTATACCGGTGTACTGGGCACGCCGCGCACCTTCAGTGCCAGCGTCGAGCTGGACCTCTGATCTTTGTCCCGGGGATCCGACGCGATGGCAGTCGGTGTAGACTTGCGACCCCGGATGCAGTCCTCTGCGGACTGCATCTTCCGCCGTTGCCACGATGCCTGCCATGACTGTTTCCGCTGCTCCCGCTCCCGCCATTGAAGTCCATGCCCGCCCCGGCCTGCCGCTGGGCATGTCCGCCGAGGTTTTCCTGCGTGACTACTGGCAGAAACACCCGCTGCTGATCCGCGGCGCGTTTCCGGACCTGCAACCACCGATCGATCCGGATGACCTTGGTGGTCTGGCTTGCGAAGAAGGCGTGCTGGCCCGCATCGCGGTTCACGATCCGGCCAGCGGAGCATGGCATCTGCGGCAAGGTCCCTTCGCCGAGTCCGACTTCGCCGAGCTGCCCGAAGACCATTGGACCCTGCTGGTGCAGGATGTCGACAAATGGGATACCGACGTGGCCGCCTGGTTGCAGCCCTTCGGTTTTCTGCCGAGCTGGCGCGTCGATGACATCATGATCTCCTATGCCGAGGAAGGCGGCGGTGTCGGCCCCCATATCGACCAGTACGACGTATTTCTGGTGCAGACCCTGGGCCGCCGCGCCTGGGCCATCGACACCGATCAAGACGGCCCCCGCGATTTTCGCCCGGATATCGAGCTGAAGCAGCTGCAGGTGTTCAAGCCCGATCATCGGTGGGTGCTTGAGCCCGGCGACATCTTGTATCTGCCTCCGAATATTCCGCATGACGGCATCGCCGATGGCGGTCCGTGCATGACCATGTCGGTAGGCATGCGCGCGCCGTCCAAGGCCGAGCTGACCGGTGATCTGGCCGATTATCTGGCCGAACGCCTGAGCGAGGACCAGCGCTATGCCGATCCCGACCTGGTGCCGTCCTTGCGTGCCGGCGAAATCGATGCAGCGGCCCTGCAGCGGGTCCGTGCCGCCGTACCGATGACCGCCGCCCTGTCCGATGCGATGGTGCTGGACTGGTTCGGCCGCTTCGTCACCCGTTATCGCGCTGCACAGACTCCGGCTCCCTCCGAAGAGAATGTCGATCCGGCCGATATCGCGGCACGATTGGCGGCCGGCGAAGTCCTGATCCGTCATCCCTGGGCGCGATTGGCATGGGGGCATGCCGACGGGCAAGGCAGGCTGTTTGCCTGCGGCCATGCCTGGAATGCCGAGCCGGAGGTCGCCGAAGGCCTGTGCCTCCCGACACCGAAGCTCGATCCGGCACCTCCCGCTGCCACCCTCGACCTGCTGGCGCGTCTGATCGAGGAAGGCCAGTTCGTGCTGGCCTGGCCGGAAGACTGAGTTCATCCACTGGACAGAATGACTGAACGACGGCTGGCCGGCAGCGGCCGCCATCGCTCTGTCTCAACCGCCTCGCGCATGGATGCGTCGCCATCGTTTCGTTTTATCGAAGGCATCTCTCGATAAAAAATGCAAGGCGCCGGGTTGTCGCAGCGCAATAGGGGGAGGATAATTCTTCGCTGCCGATAGCCAGCGACGGTCGAGAACAGCGACCGTCACCTCTTCTCAGCCTGTACCTCTTCAAAGCCAATGCCGGTGGTAACGTGAGCACAAATCTGATTCGCGAGTTTGCCGAAACCTCGCAGCTAGCAGGCGGCAACGCCGACTATGTTGAACAGCTTTACGAAACCTGGTTGAACGACAGCGCGGCCGTTCCCGATGAGTGGAGCCAGTACTTCGCCCGTTTCAAAGGCCGCGAATCCGGTGACGTCCCCCACTCCGCTGCCATCGCCCGCATCGAATCCGCACAAAAGCAGCGCGTCCACGCTGCCGCCCCGGCCGATGAGGCCCACGCCCGCAAGCAGGCGGCCATCCTTCGGCTGATCACGGCCTACCGCTCCCGCGGCCATCTGGCCGCCAGGCTTGATCCGCTGGGTCTGGCCGAGCATCTCGCCGCCCCCGATCTGGAGCCGTCCTTCCACGGTCTGGACAACGGCGATCTTGATACTGTTTTCGACACAGGCAATTATGGCGGCGCCCAGCGCCTGACCCTGCGCGAACTGCTGGTGCAGCTCAAGCGCACCTATGCCGGCAGCATCGGTGCCGAGTTCATGCATATCAGTCGCAGCCATCAGCGCGAATGGATCCATGAGCGTCTGGAGCAGGCCGGCGGCAATGCCGGCCTCGGCGCCGATGAAAAGCGCCGCCTGCTGCAGGGACTCACCGCGGCCGACGGTCTGGAACGCTATCTGCATACCAAGTATGTCGGCCAGAAGCGTTTCTCGCTGGAAGGCGGCGACAGCCTGATCCCCTTGATGGATGACATTGTCCGCGCGGCAGGGGACAACGGCGTCAAGGAACTGGTGATCGGCATGGCCCACCGCGGTCGCCTGAACATGCTGGTCAATATCCTGGGCAAGCCGCCGCGCACCCTGTTCAATGAATTCGAAGGCAAGTTCGAGCACCCGGACGATCCGGCGCACTCGGGTGACGTGAAGTACCACATGGGCTTCTCGGCCGATATCGCCACGCCCAAGGGAGGCGTGCATGTCGCCCTGGCCTTCAATCCCTCGCATCTCGAAATCGTCAACCCGGTGGTGGCCGGCTCGGTCCGGGCCCGCCAGACCAAGCGTGGCGACGAGGCCTGCCAGCATTCGATGGCCGTGCTGATCCATGGTGACGCGGCCTTCGCCGGCCAGGGCGTCAACATGGAACTGATGAACATGTCTCAGGCCCGTGGCTTCAAGATCGGCGGCACCCTGCATGTGGTGGTCAACAACCAGGTCGGCTTCACCACGTCCAACCCGCTGGATTCGCGCTCGACCCAGTACTGCACCGATCTGGCCAAGATGGTCAACGCACCGGTGTTCCATGTGAACGGTGAAGATCCGGAAGCGGTGATCGAAGTCACCCGCCTGGCCTACGAGTTCCGCAAGACCTTCCAGAAAGATGTGGTGATCGACCTGGTCTGCTATCGCCGTCACGGCCACAACGAGGCCGACGAGCCGATGGCCACCCAGCCGGTGATGTACCAGATCATCCGCAAGCGCGCCCCGACCCGTGAGCTGTACGGGGCCGAGCTGGTGAAGGAAGGCGTGATCGCCGACGGTGACGTCCAGAAACTGTTCGAAGCCTATCGTGATCGTCTGGAGGCCGGCGAGCCGATGGCCGACCTGGCCCACGACCTGCCCAAGGACATCCATTTCGACTGGGCGCCCTACATCAATGGTCGTCTGTCCACCAAGGTGGACACCCGCGTGCCGAAGCAGCGGCTGATCGAGCTGGCCTCGCAGCTGACCCAGCTTCCCGCGGATCTGGTGCTGCAGTCGCGTGTCGCCAAGATCTATGATGACCGCCGCAAGATGGCCTCCGGCGAGGTGGCCGGTGACTGGGGCTTTGCCGAAAATCTGGCCTATGCCAGCTTGGTCGACAACGACTTCAACCTGCGCCTGGTCGGCCAGGACTGCGGCCGCGGTACCTTCTTCCATCGTCATGCGGTACTGCACGACCAGAAAGACGGTCACACCTATACCCCGCTGCAGGATGTCCGCAAGGACGCCACGGTCGAAGTCATCGACTCCCTCCTCAGCGAAGAGGCCGTGATGGCCTTCGAATATGGCTATTCCACCACCGATCCGCAGACCCTGAATATCTGGGAAGGCCAGTTCGGTGACTTCGCCAACGGCGCCCAGGTGGTGATCGACCAGTTCATCAGTTCCGGCGAATCCAAGTGGGGCCGACTGTGCGGACTGGCGCTGTTCCTGCCCCATGGCTATGAAGGCCAGGGCCCCGAACATTCCTCGGCCCGTCTGGAACGCTATCTGCAACTGTGCGCGCTGGACAATATGACGGTCTGCGTGCCGACCACGCCGGCCCAGGATTTCCACATGATCCGCCGGCAGATGCTGCGCCCCGCCCGCAAGCCGCTGATCGTGATGACGCCCAAATCGCTGCTGCGCCACAAGCTGGCGGTATCGACCCTGGACGAACTGGCCGATGGTGAGTTCCAGCTTGTGATCGGCGAGCATCGCCCGCTGCCGACCGAGGCGGTGACCCGGGTCGTGCTGTGTGCCGGCAAGGTCTATTACGATCTGCTGGATGCCGCCCAGCATCAGGAACTGCACAATGTGGCTCTGGTGCGCGTCGAGCAGCTGTATCCCTTCCCACGTGCCGAGGTGGTGGCCCAGCTGGAAAAGTATCCATCCGCCAGGGACGTCATCTGGTGTCAGGAAGAGCCGATGAACCAGGGAGCCTGGTACCAGATCCGCCACCATCTGCAGGCCTGTGCCGGTGCCGGCCGTCGCCTCAGCTATGCCGGTCGCAGCAGCTCGGCCGCACCGGCCGCAGGACACCTCAATACCCATATTGCCGAACAGACGGCCTTGGTCGAACAGGCGCTGACAGCGTCCATCGACTCATCACTTGAAGCGGAGTAAGCCTGCGATGTCGATCGAAGTTAAAGTGCCGGTTCTGCCGGAATCCGTCTCCGATGCCACCATCGCCACCTGGCACAAGCAGGTCGGTGAAGCCGTGAAGCGAGACGAGAACCTGGTGGATCTGGAAACCGACAAGGTCGTGCTGGAAGTACCCGCCACGGCCGACGGCGTGCTGAAGGAAATCCTGTTCAAGGAAGGCGACACGGTCAACAGTCAGCAGGTCATCGCGATCTTCGAGGAAGGCGCCGTGGCTGCCGCCGCAACGGCCGCTGCACCGGCAGAGGCTGAAGCCAGAACTGCCGCCGCTGCACCGGCAGCCGCCGGCAAGCTGGACGAGCTGTCCCCCGCCGGTCGCCGCGTCGCCACGGAGGAAGGTATCGACCCGTCCAAGGTCACCGGCACCGGTCGTGACGGCCGGGTGACCAAGGAAGATCTGGTCAATCACGGCAAGCAGGATTCCGCACCGGCGGCCGCTGCCGCGCCGGCCAAGGCAGCCGTGGCTCCGACCCCAGGCGAGCGCCCTGAAGAGCGCGTGCCGATGACGCGCATCCGCGCCCGCATCGCCGAGCGCCTGATGCAGGCCAAGAACAGCACCGCGATGCTGACCTCCTTCAACGAGGTGAATCTGGCCGAGGTCAGCAAGCTGCGCAAATCCCTGGGCGAACAGTTCCAGAAGGAATACGGCGTCAAGCTGGGCTTCATGAGCTTCTTCGTCAAGGCCGCCGCCGAAGCCCTCAAGCGCTACCCGGTGATCAATGCCTCGGTCGACGGCAGCGACGTGGTCTATCACGGCTATCAGGATATCTCGATCGCGGTGTCCACCGACAAGGGTCTGGTGACCCCGGTGCTTCGCGACACACAGAATCTCAGCTTCGCCGAGATCGAGCAGGGCATCGTGAACTACGCCAAGAAGGCCCGCGAGGGCAAGCTGGGCCTGGATGATCTGCAGGGCGGCACCTTCACCATCACCAATGGCGGCACCTTCGGCTCCCTGCTGTCGACCCCCATCATCAATCCGCCGCAGAGCGCGATCCTGGGCATGCACACCATCAAGGAACGCCCGGTAGTGGAAAACGGCCAGATCGTGGCCGCACCGATGATGTATCTGGCCTTGAGCTACGATCACCGCATCATCGACGGTCGCGATGCCGTGCTGTTCCTGGTCGACATCAAGAACCAGCTGGAAAACCCGCAGCGGATGCTGCTGGGACTGTAAACTCCGAGCCGGCCATCGCCCTGCGATGGCCGGTTTGGCATGATCTGCACAGCAGATCCGCCATGATCATCCAGTCGCCAGCACGGCACTCGCCCATTCGACGGGAGGGTCCACACCCTTCCTGCAGTCTCAAGGAATTACCATGAGCGACAAATTCGACGTCGTCGTCATCGGGGCCGGCCCAGCCGGTTATGTGGCCGCCATCCGCGCCGCCCAGCTGGGCCTGAAGGTCGCGGTGGTCGACGCCTTTGCCGGCAAGGACGGCAAGCAGGCCCTGGGTGGCACCTGCCTCAACGTGGGCTGCATCCCCTCCAAGGCCCTGCTCGATTCCTCTAGGCAGTTCTACAATCTGGCCCACAATCTGCCGGTGCATGGCATCACGGTGGAAAACGCAAAGATCGATCTGAAGACCTTTATCGGCCGCAAGGACAAGATCGTCAAGCAGTTCACCGGCGGCATCGGCCAGCTGTTCAAGGCCAACAAGGTCACCCCGTTTTTCGGCAAGGGCAAGTTGCTGAAGGGCAACCAGGTCGAGATTACCGACCCGGAAGGCAAGACCTCCACCATCAGCGGCACCAATGTGATCCTGGCCTCGGGCTCGGTGCCGATCGAGCTGCCGTTCGCGAAGTTCGACAGCAAGTACATCATCGACAATGCCGGCGCTCTGGATCTGACCGAAGTACCCAAGCGTCTGGGCGTCATCGGCGCAGGCGTGATCGGCCTCGAACTGGGCAGCGTCTGGAACCGGCTGGGCTCGGATGTCACCGTGCTGGAGGCCTTGCCGGCCTTCCTGTCGGTGGCCGATGCCGACGTCGCCAAGATCGCCGCCAAGGAATTCGCCAAGCAGGGCCTGAAGATCAAGGTCGGCGCCAAGGCCAGCGGCGTCGAGATCAAGAACGACGAAGTCCATCTCAGCTATGCCGACAAGGATGGTGAGCACGTACTGATCGTCGACAAGCTGCTGGTCGCCGTCGGTCGCCGAGCCTATACCGAGGGTCTGCTGGCCGAGAATGTCGGCGTCAAGCTGGATGAGCGCGGCCGCATCGTGGTGGACGACCACAACCATACCGGCGTCGACGGCGTCTGGGCCATCGGCGATGCCGTCCGCGGTCCGATGCTGGCCCACAAGGGTTCGGAAGAAGGCGTGGCCGTCGCCGAATGGATTGCCGGCAAGGCCGGCCACATCGACTTCGACACCATCCCCTGGGTCATCTATACCGAACCGGAAATCGCCTGGGCCGGCAAGACCGAGGCGCAGCTGAAGGAAGCCGGCATCCCCTACAAGGTCGGCACCTTCCCCTTCGCCGCCGTCGGGCGTGCCGTCGCCATGAACGAGGCCGTCGGCCAGGTCAAGGTGCTGGCCCATGCGGATACCGACCGCGTGCTGGGCGTGCACATGGTCGGTCCCGGTGTGTCCGAGCTGATCGCCGAAGCCGTGGTGACCATGGAATTCAAGGGCTCTTCCGAAGATCTGGCCCGTATCGTCCATGCCCATCCGACCTTGTCCGAAGCCGTGCACGAGGCCGCTCTGGCCGTCGACAAACGGGCGATCCACAAGGGCAACTGAGCCCGGCAGCCTGAACCCGTCGTGCGGCAAGGATCATGTCCTGCCGCACGACGGGTATCTGCAAGCGCTATACTTGATCGGATCGGCGTTACGATGCCTTCAGGATCCGATATGCGCAAGATCAAAGCTTTATGTGTCTACTGCGGCTCCAGCAGTGGCCTGAACCCCGAATACAAAGAAACCGCCACAGCCTTTGGCAAGGAACTCGCCCGACGCGGCATCCGCCTGGTCTACGGCGGGGGCAAGGTCGGTCTGATGGGCGCGGTGGCCGATGCGGTGCTGGCCGCCGGTGGTGAAGTCCATGGCGTGATTCCCCGCCAGCTGATGGAAAAGGAAGTCGGCCATACCGGCCTGACCACCCTGGAAGTGGTGGAGACCATGCATCAGCGCAAGACCCGGCTGTACGAACTGTCCGAGGCCTTCGTCGCCCTGCCCGGCGGCTTCGGCACCATGGATGAAATGTTCGAAATGCTGACCTGGGCCCAGCTCGGCCTGCACCGCTTTCCCTGTGCCTTCGTCAATACGCGCGGTTATTACGACCTGTTGCGGCAGTCGATCGACCACATGGTGGATGAAGGATTTCTGCGAGGTGCGCAGCGCGACAGCCTGTGGTACGGCACCGAACTCGAAAGTCTGTTCAAGTGGCTGGAAACCTATGAATCCGGCTATGTTCCCAAATGGATTGACGCCAACACCATCAAGGCCTGAACGGCCAGGAGTGCCCCATGACCAGCTTCCAGGCGTTTCGCATCCACGACGATGAAAACGGTTATCGCGGCGGTATCGAGCAGATCCAGACCGATACGCTGACGCCCGGGGAAGTACTGGTCAAGGTTGCCTGGTCCTCGGTCAACTACAAGGATGCCCTTGCCGGCACCGGCAAGGGCCGCATTCTGCGCAGCTATCCACTGAACGGCGGTGTCGACCTGGCCGGCGTGGTGGTGACATCCGAGGATCCGGCCTTCCGCGAAGGCGACAAGGTACTTTGCACCGGGTGCGGGCTGTCCGAAACCCTGGACGGTGGCTATGCCGAATATGCCCGCCTGCCTTCACGCTGGGCCATTCCGCTACCCAGGCAGCTGAGCCTGCGCGCCGCCATGCAGCTGGGTACCGCCGGCTTCACCGCGGCACTGGCCCTGCTGCGGATGGAGGAAAATCGCCAGCGGCCGGACATGGGCCCCATCGCGATCACCGGTGCCAGCGGCGGCGTCGGCATGCTGGCGATCGACATTTTCAGTGCTGCCGGCTATCAGGTCCATGCGATCAGCGGCAAGACCGGACACGCCGCACAGTTGCGCACCCTGGGGGCTGCCGAAGTACTGGACCGCTCGGCCCTGGCTCCGGCCGCCAAGCCACTGGAGCGCGCCCAGTACGGTGGCGCTCTGGACAATGTCGGCGGCCCTGCCCTGGCCGCCTTGCTGCCGCGCATCGTGCCCTACGGCAACCTGGCCATCTGCGGCAATGCCGGCGGCATCAAGGTCGAAACCACCGTACTGCCCTGGATCCTGCGCGGAGTCTCCGTGCTCGGGATCGCCTCCGCAGGCACCGCCCGCGATATCCGCGACCGGGTATGGGAACGCCTCGCCGGCGCCTGGAAGCCCCGCCATCTGGACACCATCACCACGGCCGTCGTGGGACTGGAACAGCTGCCCGAGGTCTTCGAAAAGATGCTCGCCGGCGAATCCTTCGGACGCACCTTGGTCCGCGTCGGCGGTGAAGACAGTCTCTGACCGCCCGGACCATCAGCGTCTGGCGTGCAGGTAGGATCAGGACCAAAGCTCAGCCCTTGCCCCATGCCCAGCACCGCCATCGGCAATGCGATCGCAGCAAGACGAGGCGTGCCTGGCTGGGCCAGGCTGAGTCCGTACAGGCGGCCCTGAGCCAGGTCGACACTGGAACCGATCCCGGCCACGGCCCGTGCAGCGATTCTGCACCCAGACCAGCTGGGCGGGGGGAAAGGCCAGATCCAGGTGGATTCTGGGCAGTCCGGTGAAAACGATGGATGCATCCAGAATGATGGACAGCACCGCCGCTTGCTGGCGCCGATGCGCCGTATCGAATGTCATGTTCTCCCGCTTGGTGGTAGAACCGTATCTTGAGGTTTAGATGAAGCGCTGGCCGGATCAGTGCGTGCCGGACCGGGCATCGGGACCTCCTGCGGACAACCCGATCGCACGAGAACAGCAGGCACTCCCGCGGCCACCGAGCGCTGGCAACGTCTGAAAATATCCGCAGCGGCCACCTCGGCCGCCTGCCCCGCCTTGATCAGGCTGGATGCGGCACCTCCAGCCTTGGATCGATTCGAGTCGACGTGAGTCACTTCCCATTCCCAACTCAGGGTCGAGGCATCCATCCAGACCGCAAGGCCGAGATGGCCTCCCTGGGCAGGCCAGGATCTTTGCCATACCCGCAAAACCCCTGCACAGCCCTCGAGCGCCACCACGCTCCAATCGTGTTCAGTACCTTTCATCGGCTCGCCCTCTGCCCCATCACGCTGCCGCGTCATCATGCGCCAGCCACTTCACCCTGCAGCTGCGCTCCGGGCTTGCCCGGGTCCGGAGCGCAACTGTATCGACCTCGTGCCGGCTCAGGTCCGCAGCAACACCTTGATGGCCTCGCGACTGTCCATGGCGCGATAGCCCGCCGCTGCATCGGCCAGCGGCAGTTCCAGATCGAAGACCCTGCCCGGATTGATCTTGCGCGTCTCGATCAGGGCCAACAGGTCGGGCAGAAAGCGCCGCACCGGCGCGGGGCCGCCCAGCATGCCTTTCTGGCCAAAGAACAGCTGCTGTCCGTCGAATTCCACGCCATGCGGTACGCCGACATAGCCGATCATCGAACCCGGGCGCGCGCATGCCAATGCCTGCGCCATCGACTGCTGGGTGCCCACGCACTCCAGCACGGCATCGGCACCGACATGGCGAGTCAGTGCCTTCACCGCCGCAATACCGTCTTCTCCACGCTCGGCAATGATGTCGGTGGCCCCGAACTCCAGGGCCAGTTCCTGGCGCTGCTTGTGGCGACTCATCGCAATGATGCGCGTCGCTCCCATCTGCCGGGCCGACAGTACACCCATCAGACCCACCGCGCCGTCGCCCACCACAACCACGGTGGAGCCCGGCTGGACTCTTGCCGCATCCGCCGCATACCAGCCCGTGCCCAGCACATCGGATGCTGCCAGCAGGGACGGAATCAGGTCCGCCGGAGGATGTGCCTCCAGCGCCACCAGGGTGCCGTCGGCCAGGGGTACCCGCGCCAGTTCGGCCTGAGCACCGCTCATGAATTCGCGTTGCTCGCAGGACGACTGGAACCCGTACTGGCAATGAGGGCAGGTATTGTCCGAAAGGCAGAACGAACCGACCACGAACTGGCCGGGCTTGACCGTGCAGACCGCCTCGCCGACGGCGACGACCACACCGCAGTACTCATGCCCCATCGACATCGGCTGGGCGAAGTCACCGTGGCCGCGATACGGCCACAGATCCGAGCCGCAGATGCAGCTGGCCGCCAGCTTGATGATCGCATCGGTCGGCTTGAGCAGGCTGGGCTCGGCGACGTCTTCCACCTTCACCTGACCCGGGGCATACATCAATGTTCCCAACATACGGTATCTCCTGTGTCTTGCGGAACAAGCCGACCACCCGGCATGGGTCATCGGCATCTATCGGCTCAGCGCGAACTGGGCGCCAGAGCGGTCATCGCCTCAAGTTCGGCACGAACCGAGAGCGGCTCATCCGCAAGCGGCAGGCCATCGGCATCTTCGGCACCGTCCAGCGCGTGTGGCTGCGGCCTCCCTGAAGTAGCCGTCGCTGCGGGTCCGGCGTGTTGCCATCAAACCAGCCAGCTCGAACGATGGTGCATGACAGCCCGCTGGCGCGCAGCAAACGCTCGGATCGCCGCCTCCGGTCGGGCCCGCCAGTGGAACGGCTGCAGACACCTTCGTGATGGCCCATGCCGATCGCGGTCATCCGTGCCACGCGGACCCTGCGCCCGCGCAGACCTGTCAGCACGTGTTTCACTGCACCGTGATTCACCGCCTCCATCGCGTAACGACCGCCACGAACACTATGCGTAAAAAACCACCACATCGCAGACCGCCAATACCTCGTCCAGGGCTCCGGGTCGGGGTGATGTCCGCCACGATCTACTGGACACCCTCGGGGAACAGTCCTCGTATTGCACGCCGTACCACGGCATAGACTGCATGCCCTTCGGCCGCCGCCCTCGCCACGAGCAGCCGGCCGATGCTGGCGTTGGCGCCTGCCACCGAAATGTTCATGATCAGAATCCCTCTCGTCCCCGGCCATCCACACGCCTTGCAGCGCGAACGGAGATAACGCCCTCAGTTCTGGGCCGGTGCCTTCTCCTGGATGCCACGCAGAGCGTTGAGCGCACGCGGATAACCGATGAACGGCAGAATCTGCGCCACGACATCGATCAGCACCCATCGGTCATTGCCGACCTTCAGATTGATGGCGACATGCCCCTGCAGCTGCGGATCGCAACCACCCAGACTGGCCAACAAGGCAAGCGTGACCAGCTCGCGGGTGGCGATGTCCAGTCCGGCCCGGCTGACATGATCCCCAAAGCAGTTTCCGCTGAGGAAGCGCTGCACATGCACGAGATCCGCAGGCGCACTGGCCTGCATCGCCTCGATCACCTCGGCGCCGGCAACGGCCTTCTGCAGCGCCAGCCCCTTGGCCATCCGGTCCGCGGCCGTGGTGGTGGCCTGCGAAGGCAGCGGCAATGCCACGCCATCGGCCAGCAGATACTCATTGAGCAGGTGGACGAAATCAATCGTGCGGCCCAGACCGACATAGGGTACGGCCTGATAGACCACCTCCTTCATCTCGACCGGGGTGACGCCTGCACTTGCCGCGGCTTCCAGCATGACCTTGAACTCGGTCTGCGCGCCGGTCGCGATCAAGGCGGCCAGCTGCACCATCAGTCGGGTACGCTGCGGCAGCAGGCTCTCCCGCAGCACCTCGTCAAAGGCAAAGTTGGCAAAGATCTCGACCAGATCGGGATCAGTCCGGGGCAGCTCGGACTGGTCGGCGGGAAACAGGAACTCAAGGTTCTGCAAGGCTTGCTGGCTGATCGCCATGGGATATCGACTCCGTCGCATGGGCTGGAACGACCACCTGATAGCGCAGCCAGACATAGCCGGCCGCCAGCACCTGGGTGGACATGGATTGAAGTTTCATGCCAGGAAACACCGGAAGCCCGGGCGCCACCTCGGCCTCGATAATGGCTGGACTGCCGGCACGCCCGTCCAGCCCCGGGTAGATCAACAAACTCATCTCGTCGACCAGACCTGCCGCAAAGAACCGGCCATTGGTCACGCCGCCTCCTTCCAGCAGCAGCCGATCCACATCGAATACTTCGTGCAGCACCGTCAGCGCCGCGTCCAGATCGCGGCCATCCTTGCCCGCAAAGGCATAAGACACGCCGTGGCGGCGCAGCTCGGCGAGATAGACATCCGTGACCTGCGTTGACAGCACAGCCAGCACCGGCTCGCCCTCGACCCGTGGTCCGGCGTAACGCAGCCGTCCGCCGGGATCCAGCACCACCGCCCAGCGGCCATGGGCCTCGGAATCACGGTAGGGGCGGCGGGCCTTCGCAGGCCCTACGCTCGCATCTCCGATTTGCACCTGATCAAATTCGCTCATCGAGCGCCGGCCGATGATGAAGGCATCGGCCGCCAGTTGCTGTCCGCAGGACTCGTACATCCTGCTGATGCCGGACAGCCCGCTGCCATCGGCATGGAGCGTCCAGCGATCGACCAGCAGGCGCCCGTCGATCGAACTCATCATGTGGCAGATCACCAAAGGGCGTGACATCGCGGACATGCCTGCGTCGTCCTCAGCGTCCGACCGTGGCCATCAGCTGGGGGGGATAGCGCTCGCCCTCGACCTTGATCGCCGCCAGCGCCGATTCGATGTCGGCCAGATCCTCGACACCCAGACTGATATCAGCCGCGGCCAGATTCTCTTCCAGTCGCGAAAGTCTGGTCGTACCCGGAATCGGAACGATCCACGGCTTGCGGCTCAGCAGCCAGGCCAGCGCAATCTGGGCCAGCGTCGCCTGCTTGCGATCAGCCACCTGTTTGAGCACGTCGATCAGGCCTTGATTGGCCGCCATCGCCTCCGGACTGAACCGGGGCAGCAGACGACGGAAGTCGTTCTCGGCGATCTTGGCGTCCTTGCCCATCGCCCCGGTCAGAAAGCCCTTGCCCAGCGGGCTGTAGGCGACCAGGCCGATACCCAGTTCCTCACAGGCCTTGAGAATTCCATTGGTCTCCGGGCCACGCGTCCACAACGAATACTCGTTCTGCAGCGCCGTGACCGGCTGCACGGCATGCGCACGACGCACCGTCGCCGCACCCGGCTCGGACAGTCCAAAGTGACGAACCTTGCCCTCGGCAATCAGGTCCTTGACCGCACCGGCAACGTCCTCGATCGGCACGGCCGGGTCGACCCGGTGCTGGTAGAGCAGATCAATGGTCTCGATGCCCAGACGCTTCAGGGAGGCTTCGGCAACGGCCCGGATATGTTCCGGACGGCTGTTCAGTCCACGGTTCTGACCCGATGCCTGATCGATGTCAAAGCCGAACTTGGTGGCGATCACGACCTCATCGCGTATCGGCGCCAGCGCCTTGCCCACGACCATTTCATTGGTGAAGGGGCCATATATTTCGGCAGTGTCGAAGAAATCCACGCCGCGTTCGGCCGCCTGCCGGATCAGCGTGATCGAGTCACGCTCTTCCAGTGCATGGCCGTAACTGAAATTCAGCCCCATGCAGCCGAAACCGATGGCCGATACTGCCAGACCGCTTTTGCCCAATGGACGCTTGATCATGTTTGCACTCTTTGCGGAAACGGACGATGCAATCAAGATATCGCCGACACCTATTATTGATAAACCATCAAAAATTGAATGATCTGATGAATTTCAGATATGAATTGTGCAGTTAACCTGGTCCCACAAGTTCGCCAGCTCGAACTGCCCGACCACATATCCTTGATCTGCAGGCCTCTGACGGTGATGAGGAAAACCAAAGATGACTGTCTGGCAAGCCCTGCACCGGCCTTCCGTCCCCCGAGTCCACGGCTCGCTGATGCAAGAAACGGCTGCAGCGGACTGATGAAAGCCGCCATCTGCCTCGGTCGGGCAAAAGTGCTGCTGCCGGGTTCGCACTGGCCCCAGGCTGAACCCCGAAACGCGGAGGCTGGCATTTTGCGGCGGCGGCAGCGACCATTGGGCACCACCGCCAGACCCTTGCGAGGTTGCCTGATGTCATCGGAAGTCCCTGCGACACCGCGCCTGATCGGAACCACCGAAGTCCCCGTCCGCTGGGGCGACATGGATGCTTTCAACCATGTCAACAATGCGGTCTATATGCGTTATCTGGAGGAGTCGAGACTGGCCTGGATGAGCACCGTTCCTGAGGCCCTCGACATCCACCAGTCCCGGGCGCTGATGGCGGCTTGCGAGATCCAGTATCGCCTGCCCATCGAATGGCCGGCGACGGTGTATATCGAGCTGTACTGCGAACGACTCGGCAACAGTTCGGCCACCCTCGGCTATCGCCTGCTGACCCGACCGGAAGGGTCGGAGCTGGCCACACGACTGCATGCCGAATGCCGTACCGTCATGGTCTGGACAGACAGCGACACCGGCCGGCCGGTCACCATTCCCGCCGCCATCCGGCGTGCTCTGGGCGATACCGAGGCTCACTGAGCATCACTTTTCATCGGCAAGTCAAAGGAGCGAGTCCATGTCCCTACGCGCAACCCGGCGCCCTCTCAGCATTGCCTTGGCCCTGCTGTGCACAGCCTCGGCCATGTCCGTGGCCGCCGCGCGGGAACCCGGCCTGACCATTTATCGGGATACCGGCAATGCCCTGTTCTCGGCCACGGCGGATGGCACGGTCGACAGCGGCTACGCGATGGTCAACGAGGACCGCAGCCTGCCTCTGCAGTCCGGCCTCCAGACGCAGCGCATCGATTCCCTGCCCCCGCTGCTGGATCCCCAGACCCTGAGCCTACAAAGCCCCGACGGAGCCTGGACGCTGCGCTCCAGCCAGCTGCTGCCCCCCTCGGGCAACCCCGCACTGGCCCTGCTGGGCAAGCGTGTGGACGTGATCGGTGACAATGGCCAGGTCATCGCCCAGGGCACGGTGCTGTCCAGCCAGAATGGCCTGGCCATCAAGGATGCCGTCAACGGCATCATGCTGATCCAGCACTACGCCGCCATCCGCAGCCCGTCCGTTCCCGCGGGCGGGGCCAGCCTGCAGCTGGCACTGGATGCCCATCGTGCCGGCGCCGCTCCGGTGGCCCTCAGTTATGCCACCCATGGTCTGGGCTGGCGGGCGGTCTACCAGGCCCGCCTGTCCGGTGGGGATCGCTGCAGCCTGCAACTGGATGCGCAGGCCAGCATCGGCAATCGCAGCGGCCGTGACTGGCAGCATGTACGGGTGGACCTGATCGCTGGCACCGTCAATCTTGACGCTGAAGCCGGGGTACGTCCGGTGATGTTCCGGGCCATGGCCAAGGCCTCCTCGGACAGCTTGCCGGAACAGTCGGCACTGGATGCCTACCGCCGCTACCGACTGCCGGCCGAGGTGGACCTGCCGGACCAGAGCATCACACAACTGCCCTTGTATCCCGCCCAGACCATTGCCTGCCAGCGCAGCATCCAGGTCGATCTGGGCAGCTCGGCCATCGGCCGCCAGCAGCCCGAGCTGGGCAATTATCCGATCAATGAATCACCGGCGGTGGAAACCCGGCTGGAATTCACGGCGCCGGTGAACTTGCCCGCCGGTACCATCTACGTGAAAACCGCAGACAGCGACGGCCGCCAGCAGTTGCTCGGCAGCAGCCGATTGTCCGACACCGCCGCGGCACAGCCGATCGAACTGACCCTGGGCCAGAGCTTTCAATTGACGGCCCGTCAGCAACGGCTGGCCAGCCACATCGACCGGGCGCGGCGCCAGCTCGACGAGCAATTTCAGGTCACGGTCGACAATGCCGGCAGTTCCGGCAGTCAGGTCCGGATTCTGGCTCATCCCCAGCGCTGGTCCAACTGGACCGTCATCGATTCCAACGCCCGCGCGATCAAGGACGGCCCCAGCCAGACCAGCTTCCAGCTCAAGGTCCCGGCCCATGGCCAGACGGTATTGAAGTACACGATCCGTTATCAATGGCAGGTCGGCGACCTGCCGAACGGCAGCAACTGACCATCATCGATGCACGCGGACGGATGCCGAACCGGCAGCCGTCCGCCGTGGGTTGATCTGCCCCTGGACATCGAGGTGATTCATGCAGGCCGCGCCAGCCTCAGGCCCATCGACAGGCATTCGCATGGCGTTTTCTGGGTCGGCGCACGCCGACCTTGAAGGCAGCGTCAGGACGACCCACGCGCGATCTTGCGACGAGGCTCGCTGATCCAGCCACTCCATGAAGGCGGATACAGACGCGAGCCGATGAGTCCGGCATGCTCCATCGCCAGCAGATTGTGGCAGGCCGACACGCCGGAACCGCACATGTGCACCATCTGACCGGGTTCGCGCCCTCCCAGCAGTTCCGTGAACTCAGCCCGCAGTACAGCGGCCGGGCGGAAGCGGCCGTCAGCTTCCAGATTCAAGGCAAAGGGCCGATTGAGCGCACCCGGCACATGGCCGGCCACCGCATCGATAGGCTCGACCTCGCCACTGAAACGTGCCGGAGCCCGCGCATCCAGCAGCACCGTCGTACCTGCGGCAACGCCTGTCGTCAATTCTTCAGCGGTGGCCTGAGTCCGGGCTGGCCAGGCCAGCTCCATCCGTATATCCGACGATTCGGACTCAGGCGCAGCCTGGCCCAGCTCGCCGCCAGCGGCTTGCCAGGCCGGCAGACCGCCATCCAGAACCGCCACCTGGCGGATACCGCTGCTTCTGGCCAGCCACCACATCCGTGCGGCGGCCATCGCCCCGCCCGCCGCATCGTAGGCAATCAATGCCCTGCCGGGGGTCCAGCCCCAACGCCCCAGCGTGGCGGCCCAGGCTTCGGCCGCAGGCAGCGGATGCCGACCCAGACCCCAACTGACCCGTGACAGATCCGAAAGATCGCGATCCAGATCGGCATGCACGGCCCCCGGCAGATGCCCGGCCTGCCAGGCGTGGCGACCGGCGTCGGGTCGAGCGAGATCGAAGCGGCAGTCAACAAGCAAGGGCCGGGCCGACAGCAGCTGGCGCAACTGCTCGACACTGAGCACGGGAGGAAGGTCAGACATGAGGATCCTGGGCGAGCTGAAAGTCGGCAGTATCACCTGCCGAGGCAGCGCTCAGCCAGCGATGCAATATCGCCGCCGTGGCGCCCCAGATCCGATAGCCCTGGTAATGGTATTCGACCAGCTCGCGAGGCCGCCCCCGGTAACTGACACACTGACGGCGCAGATTTGCCGGATCGCGCAGAAAGGCCAGCGGCACCTCGAAAACCTGGTCCACCTCGGCGGGTTGCGGAATGCAGGTGGCAGCGGGGTCCACCCAGGCCAGCACCGGCGTGATCAGGTATCCGCTCACGGTCTCGAAGCGCTCAAGGCAAGCCAGTGGCCGCACCCAGCGGCGGGCCAGACCGACCTCTTCTTCGGCTTCGCGCAAGGCCGCGGCAACGGCATCCGCATCACCTGGATCGACCCGTCCGCCCGGAAACGCCACCTGGCCGGCATGAGCCTGCAAAGTCATCGTCCGGACGGTAAGAATCAACCGCGGCTGCGGCAGCTGGCGCAGACCGACCAGTACGGCAGCCTGCCGCAGAGGCTCGCTCTTGTCCTCATCGGCGAAATCGGCATGATTCCAGGCCGGACCGCCCGGAGGCGCCGCGACCGGATACAGACCCTGGCCGGACATGGGCAGCGATTCAGGCATGCGCCGGCTCCGCCGTGCCCCGCAACCGGGCCGGCAACGAACCCGGGCCAGAAACCCCCTTTCCGATGCCGAGCCCGATCCACCCCTCTGAACGCATCTGGATGTCCCGCCCGACTCAGGGCTTGACCGAAAGCAGTTCGATGTCGAAGATCAGCGCCTCGTTCGGGCCTATACGGGGCATCTCTCCGCGCAGGCCAAAAGCCAGTTGCGGGGGAATCACCACCGACCAACGATCGCCGACATGCATTCTCGGCAGCACCTCACGCCAACCCGGTATCACCTGACTGACGACAAAGCTGACCGGCGCGCCGTGGGCCCAGGAACTGTCAAACTCGGTACCATCGACCAGCATGCCGCGATAATTGATGGTGACGGAACTGGTCAGGCTGGGCTGCTGCCTGCTCTTGCCCCGCTCCACCACCCGATACTGGATCCCGGAAGGAAGGCTGATCACGCCCGGCCGTAGCTTGTTGCGGGAAAGGTACAGTGCGCTGTTGCGGGCATTGGTCTCGGCGGTACGTTGAAAGTCGCTCTCGGCGCGATGGTGCATATGCGCATCCAGTGCCTGCAGCTGCTCGCGCATGTCCTGCGTCGCGACACTGGGCGAACGCCGGTAATAGGCATCCTCGATGGCATGCTCCAAGGTAGGCAGATCGATCGCCGGATCGCCACCGGCGAACTGGCTGCCGATCTGGTAGCCGATGGTATAGGACAACTTGTGCCGGTCCAGCGGCACCGCATGAGCGGCGCCCTTGTCCTGCCCGGCAGCCTGGGCAGCCAGAGGACCCAGCCACGACAATCCGGCCAGCAGACCGAAGGCAAGACACACCGCGCGACTCACCACGCCACTCCGCACGGCGCCGCCGACAGCAGACCACCACAAACCATTTGAATACAGAAGCACAGGCGATGTTGACTCATCTTGGATCGGATCCCGACGTGCGGCGCCACTGCCAACCCGGCACGCTCACTGCTTAGGCAGTCCGTTGCGGCAAAGGTTCCCGGGCTGATGCGCTGCGGAATCAGCCCGGAATGCCATGCCGCCGGTCAAGCGTACAGGCGCTTGTTGCACAAGGCGTCGGTGCCGCCCAACTATACATCAAGCGCCAGGTGGAGGCTGCCTGCAAGCCGGATCAATGCTCGCCGCGGTACTTCTTCTCCCCGGCCGTCACGCGCAGGTCCAGCCGGTTTTCAGGAGGGGGCAGCGGACAGGTGGCGTAAGCAGTGAACGCGCAGGGCGGATTGTAGGCCTCGTTGAAATCGATGGTCAGATGACCGTCATGCGGCAGCCCGGTCGTGATGAAACGCGCGGCTCCGTAGGTTTCCTTGCCTGAGGTGCGATCGGCGATGATGAAGAACAGCGACCCCGGCTCTTCCTGGATCGGGTACAGCTCGTAACGATGCCCGTCTTTTTCGAAGACCGCCTTGCCCGGCACCGGCGTATCGCTGACGGTGCCCAGCACCGACCCGATCGGCAATGAGTGCGGCGGGTCAAACGGAACCCAGCGTGCCTCGACCCGCCACGCCGGATCAATCGGAAAATAATCCAGCCCCTGGAAGTGACTCCGGCTGGGTGCCTGGGAATCCTTGATCCGCAGGCCCTTGCGTCCGTCTCGATCGATCACGAACAGGCTGATGCTGCCGACCTCGACCAGGCTGGGCTCCCGGGCACCATCCTGATCCCCCAGCAGCACGGCACCGGATACCTCACGACCATCGACCCGCCCATGAATCCCAGGCGCGAACTCGAGGGTGGTGGTACCGTCCTGGGCCAGAGTGATACGGCCGAAATCGGCCGGTCCGGCCTTCAGCACGATGCTGTTGTGCTCGGCCCGCCCCAAGGTATTGCTGCCGGGCTGCAGCCATTCCAGCCCGATCAGGGTCAGCCAGCCATCGGCCGCGGTCAGCCGCTGCAGGCGCCGGGCCTGCCAATGGCTGACCTGCTCCTGGTAGGTGGTCTCGTTGGGATGGGTCTGATTGGGAATGGCCGGTTCGTCGGCGTGGATTGAAGTCATGCTCATACTCGTTGCCAGAATAAACGCCGCACTGCGCCACATCAGAATAGCCCCTTGAAAGCGGCCGCCCCGGCAGGATCGGAAGAACCCGCCTGCTGACTCAGCGACCGCGCAAAAACAATTTGTCCAGCTCAGGCAGACTGAGCTGGGTCCAGGTCGGACGTCCGTGATTGCACTGCCCGGAACGCTCGGTGGCCTCCATCTCGCGCAGCAGTGCATTCATTTCGGTCACGCTCAACCGCCGGCCGGCGCGCACCGAACCATGACAGGCCATGGTCGCCAGCAAGGTGTTTTCCAGCTCCTGCAGGTGCCGTGAACTGCCGTTGGAGGCCAGATCGGCCAGCACATCACGGGCCAGCTGTGAGACATCGGTCCCTTCCAGCAAGGCGGGAATCCGGCGCACCACGATGGCCGAGGGTCCGCTGCGGGACAATTCCAGCCCCCATTCGGCCAGCGCCTCGGCATGCTCCTCCGCCGCCGCCGCCTCGCCCGCACTGACCGCCACCGCCAGAGGCACCAGCAACAGCTGCGAGCGCAGGGTGCTGGAAGTACGGCCGGCTTTCAACTTCTCATAGGTTATACGCTCATGCGCCGCATGCATGTCGACCAGGATAAGCCCCTGGCGATTTTCGGCCAGGATATAGATCTGCTTGAGCTGGGCCAGGGCAAAACCCAGCGGCGGGATATCCTCGTCGGCGCTGGCCGCCGGCATCGCGGGAACCGGTCCGGCGGATACAGGAATCGGCCGCGGCGCACCGGCCAGCGCCGTATAATCGGCCAGCGGCTGATCCCTCACGCCCAGACTCAGACGGCTTTGCGAGGCCGGCAACGCCCCCCATCCCGCCCGGCCGTCACCCACCGAGGCAGCGAGCCCGGCCGCAGGGGACGCTGTCCGCAGCACCGCCCCGCCCCCCTCTGCCGCCGAGGCAGCATTCTCGGATCCAGCCGTGTCGGGCAAGGCTCCGGCGCGGGTCTCGGCCAAGGCCTCGTGCAGGCTGCGGAACAGGAAGTCATGCACCAGCCGCTGCTCGCGAAAGCGCACCTCATGCTTGGCTGGATGTACATTCACGTCGACCCCTGCAGGGTCCAGCTCCAGATACAGCACGAAGGCCGGATGCCGACCATGGAACAGCACATCGGCATAGGCCTGCCTGACGGCATGGGCGATGATCTTGTCGCGGACCAGACGGCCGTTGACATAGAAGTACTGCGAATCGGCCATCGAGCGCGAAGCGGTAGGCAGCCCCACCCAGCCCGACAATTGCATGCCGGCCGCGGCATGATCGATCCGCAGGCTGCGTGCGGGAAACTCGGGGCCCAGTACCTCGGCCACCCGCAGCAGCCCCTGGTCCAGGGTATCGGCCGCACGCAGCAGGCGTACCGGCTTGCCATTGTGGCTGAGCCTGAACTCGACGCCACGGCGGGCCAGGGCCAGCGACTTCAGCAGATCGTCGATATGGGCGAATTCGGTGCGTTCGGCCCGCATAAACTTGCGGCGCGCCGGCACATTGTAAAAAAGGTCGCGGATTTCGACACTGCTGCCCACCGGATGCTGGGCCGGACGCACCGGCTGCAGTTTGCCGCCGTCGACCTCCAGCTGATGAGCCCGTTCCTGGCCTTGCAGGCGCGAAGTGAGGCGAAAGCGGCTGACCGAGGCAATCGAGGCCAGAGCTTCGCCACGGAAGCCCATGCTGGCGACGTGCTCGAGATCATCAAAGCTGGCGATCTTGCTGGTGGCATGGGCCGCCACCGCCAGCAGAAGATCTTCCTCGCCGATCCCGCCGCCGTCATCACGGACCCGGATCAGGCGCGAGCCACCCTGCTCGATATCCACCTCGATCCGGCGGGCGCCGGCATCGAGGCTGTTTTCCACCAGCTCCTTGACCACCGAAGAAGGGCGGTCGATCACTTCCCCGGCGGCGATCTGGTTGATCAGTTCGATCGGTAATGCACGTATCACTGTCATGCGCCTAGCTTAAGCAGGCCCCGATCAAGATGCTACCGGCCTGACGCCCCACCGCCGCGCGGGAGATGCGGCAGATCGCCGGCCGCGGCACACTTGAGCGGAGCAACATGACCCAACGCAATGCTCCCTCCCTTCGGCCATGCCTCGGATTGCAGCCGGCAAAGCAAGATTCGGCCGCTGGCCGCTTGCTCGAAGGTCCGTGCAGGAATGGCGCCGGCCGGCCCGGGCCGATCCTTGACTGGGGCGGGACAGACCTGCTGTCGAGGCCTGTCCCGCCCCATGCTCCCTGCCGGTCTCAGTGCAGCACAAAGCTGTTGTTGGCCCGGTCCGCATCCGGAATCTTCTGATCCGGATCCACCGTGACCTGACGAATCGCCTTGCCACCGGCCAGAGGCACCGAGATCCTGGCGCCACCCAGCCAGGCCTCGACCGGGACCGCCACCTCACGCCGGCTGCCATCGACATAGTCGACACGCAACGAGGTCGGCAGCACCAGCTTGTCCAGACTGGCCAGGGTCACCAGCGCCCCCTGCTCCGGTTTGCCCTGCACATAGCTGACACCCGTGACCGCGAAGTCCAGATTCCAGTTGTGCTCATACCAGCCCCGCCAGAACCAGGACAGGTCTTCGCCACCGGCACTTTCCATAAAGCGGAAGAAATCGGAGGGCGAGGGATGCTTGTAGGCCCAGGCGCGAATATAGGCCCGGAAAGCCGGGTCAAAGCGGTCACGACCGAGAATCTGCTCGCGCAGCAGCACCAGCCCCAGCGCCGGCTTGTAATAGCTGAGCGGATGGCGGTATTTGCCCACATCCATATCGGCACGATCCACGATATAGGGCGCCATCGGATCTTTCAGCACGCTCTGGATCTCTTCCACCGGATTGCCGCCGCCAGGCGCGTATTCGCCATCACGCTTGGGCGCGAACTCGCCATGATGGAAAGCGTCGTGGGCGTAGATGTCGATAAAGGTATTGAAACCCTCGTCCATCCATCCGTTGCGACGTTCGTTTGAGCCGACGATCATCGGAAACCAGGTGTGACCGATTTCATGAGTGGTAATCATGAACAGCTCTTTGCCGGCATCGGTATATCCGTCAAAGACCATGCCCGGGTATTCCATGCCCGCGCCATGTCCGGCCAGATTGATCGCCACCGGCCAGGGATAGGGGAACCACTGTTTCGAGAAGATCTCCACCGCCCCTTTCAGATACTCGGTGGAACGGTCCCAGCGATCCTTGCCCACGGCCTCGGCCGGATACACCGACATCGCCAGCGCCTGCTTGTGCTCGGGCAGATTGATGCGCGCCGCATCCCAGACGAAGGCACGGGAAGCCGCGAACACCACGTCCCGGGTATGCTTCATCTTGAAATGCCAGGTCAGCTCTCCGCCCTGGCGCGGACGGGTCGCGGCCTTGCCGACTTCGTCAGGGCGGATGATGTAGACCGTCTTGTCGCTGCTTCTTGCCTGCGCCAGCCTTGACTGCTCAGTGGCCGTCAAGACATCCCCGGGATTGACCAGTTCGCCCGAGCCCGCCACGATCATGTCGCTGGGTAAGGTCACCTGATAATCGAAGTCACCGTATTCCAGATAGAATTCACCCGTACCAAGATACGGCAGGGTGTCCCAGCCACGCAGGTCGTCATAGACTTCCATCCGTGGATACCACTGCGCGATCTCCTCGATCACGCCGGCCCGGGTCGGCGTGTGCGCAGTACGCCCGCCCCACGTACCGGGAATGTCGTAGCTGTACTGCAGATGCAGCTTGACCGCGCCGCCATGCGCCGCCACGGGCTGGGGAAGATCCACCCGCATGCGGGTGTCGTTCACCACATAGGGGACGGCCTGCCGGCTGCCATCGGCCAGTTCGACCTCAACCTTGGCCAGCCGGAAACCATCGGTGAAGTCGTTGCGCGGCCATGGCGAGGCCACGGTCGAACGGGCATCGCGCCGATAGATGTTCTGTTCCAGCTTGATCCACAGGGAACCGAGGTCATCCGGACTGTGATTGGTATAGCTGATGACCTCGTCACCGGTAAGCACATGGTGAACCGGATCCAGCCAGGCGTGCAGCTGGTAGTCGGCTCGATTCTGCCAGTACTCCGGGCCGGGCCGACCACTCCCCGAACGGTAGCTGTTCACCGACTGGGGCATGGCAAAAGGCGCAAAGGTCTCTCGCGGATCAAAGCCCTGGGCCGAAGGCTGCGTTGCGGCAAAAGCGCCGCTGCACAGAGACAGCAGCCCGAGAACGGCGCCGGCCAGCCGGCGTTGCGGTAAACGTGACATGTAGTTGGAATCCCCCTTGGTAACGTACTCCGACATCCTACCCGCAATACCGGCCACCGTCACAACAGGTTATCGCAGTGCAGCATCAAGTTTCGGGAATGGCCAGCACCGCACCGGCCTGCAGAATGCTTCCCTGAAGATGATTGACCGATCGCAAAGCCTCAGGACTGGTCCTGTAATCGCGCGCAATGCTGTTGAGGCTCTCGCCTTTCGCCACGCGATGCAATTCGCGGATGCCCGCATCTGCGGCCCTCGCCGGCACCCGATCCGGCGCGGCGACAGCTATCCGTACCGGCGCCGGTCGGACCGCCCTGGGTGAAAGCTTCCGCGCGGCGAACCAGGTCCCTTGCGGTGGGGTGCGCATGAAATAGTCACGCACCCCGCCCATGATGGCCTGGGCCAAAGCCTGCTGATGACGGGGGTCGCGCAGTTTCCGCTCTTCCCCCGGATTGCTGATGAAGGCCGTTTCAACCAGCAGCGAGGGGACGTCCGGCGAACGCAGGACCACGAAGTTGGCCCGCTCGACATAGCCTCGATGGGTGGGGCCCAACCGGCGCAAGGCCTTCAGCACATTCCCGGCAATCGCCTGGCCGGCCTCCAGCACATAGCCCTGCTGCAGATCCAGCAACACGGCGGCCAGGCTGCGGCTCTTGCCGTCCAAAGAGGCACCGCCGACCAGATCGGCGTTGTTTTCCCGATCAGCCAGGGTCCTGGCCGCCGCGTTGACCTTGCCCTTGGTCGACAACACCCATACCGAGGAACCTCGGGCATCGGTGCTGGTATAGGCGTCGGCATGAATGGAGACGAACAGGTCGGCATCGTGCTCGCGTGCCATCTGGAACCGACGCTCCAATGGCACGAAGCTATCATCATCACGGGTCATAAAAGCCTGCATGCCAGGCTGGCGGTTGATCGCCGCCGCCAGATACTTGGCCACGGCCAATGTGACATTCTTTTCCAGCGTACCGCCGGGCCCGTGCGAGCCCGGGTCCTTGCCGCCATGTCCGGCATCGACCATTACCACCACATTGCGCTGCGCACCCAGCATCGCCGCCGCATCCAGGGTGGCGGCGATGCCATGCAGCCGCGGACTCGCCGCGACTTTCGCTGCCGCCGCGGCCGAGCGACTCAGATCCAGTACCAGCCGATAGCCGTGTCCACCGGAAGGCGGCAGCAGAAATTCATGCAGATCGGCCGGATCCTGCAGATCCAGGCCCAGTCGCAATCCCGACGGTACCGTGTCGAGGCTGAGTCGACGCAACAAGCCCGAGGGCGTGATGCGGGCAACGCTCCCTCCGCGATGCACACTGGCCAGATCGACCTGGATACGGTTCAACTGCGGTGCGATCCGGTACTCAGGACGGGCATCGAACTCAAGCACCACCCGTGTCGACGCCGGCGTGGCCCAGCTGCGCAGTCCGGTCAATTCGGTGGCCATGGCCGCATCAGCAAGCAGCAGCGCGACGACCGCCGCAACGCCGCGTCGAAAGCGGCTTGATGTCAGCACCCAGTTCATGAGGGTATTGAACCCGATCAGCCGAATCACTTCAAGATCATTTCTTTTGTTTTCCGCAACATGCATGAACTTCCTGATGCAGATCATCAGCGGCGGAATCCGTCAGGGAGCGCGACCTGCCGTCGGCGAAGAAAGACGTTGAAGCAATTGCTGGAAAAAAGCCGGCTCCAGGTCGGCCCGCACAGGCACCAGCCAACTGTCGGCACCGACCAGACCACGGCATTTGACGGCGTCCTTGGCCGTCATCAGGATCGGCAGATCGTCGGCAAAACCGAAGTCATCGGCCACGAAATGGTGATGGTCGGCAAAAGCATGCTCGATCACCGTCATGCCCTGGTTTCGCAACATCTGGAAAAATCGCGGCGGATGACCGATCCCGGCGACGGCATGCACGGTTTGCCCGCGCCAGCTGCTCAACGGCCGGCACTCGTCCTGGGCGCCCAGCCTGAGCGCCTGATCGCCCTGCAATTTCATCAGCCATTCCCCGGCCTGCGGCGAGCCGCCATTGCAGACGCGAAAATCAGCTGCCAGGGCTCGCCGGGCCGGTTCTCGCAGCGGCCCGGCAGGCAGCAGCCAGCCATTGCCGAAGCGACGCACACCGTCGATCACGCAGATTTCTATATCGCGAGCCAGGCGATAATGCTGCAGGCCGTCATCGGCGAGAATCACATCGCAGCCCATCGCCAGCAGCAGCCAGGCCGCCGCGGGCCGATCCCGTCCGACCGCGACTTCGATACCGTTGTCACGGATCAGACAGGGTTCATCTCCATAGCGCGACGGATCCGCACCCGGGCCCAGCAAGGCCGGCGTCTGCTGACTGCCGCCGTAACCGCGACTGACGACCCCGGGACGATGACCTGCAGCCTGCAGCGCCAGGGCCAGGGCTATCGTCAGCGGTGTCTTGCCGGTTCCGCCGACGCTGACATTGCCGACCACGATCACCGGCACCGGCAGCCGCACCTGCTGCAAACGCCCTGTCCGATACAGTCGGCGACGCAGCGCCGTCACGATACCGAACAGGCCGGCCAGCGGACAGGCCCACCAGACAGGCCGGCGCGAATACCAGCCGGCCTGCAGGTGGCCGACGTCAATCGTCACCGGCGGCCTGCTCGCTGAACTGCATCTGATACAACGTTGCATAGCGACCATCCTGCCGCATCAACTGGCCGTGGGTGCCTTGCTCGATCACCCTTCCCTGCTCCATCACCACGATCTGGTCGGCCCCTTCGATGGTCGACAGGCGATGAGCGATCACCAGGGTGGTCCGATCCTTGATCAGCCGCTGCAGGGCCTGCTGGATAAGGCGCTCGGACTCGGTATCCAGCGCACTGGTCGCCTCATCCAGGATCAGGATCGGCGCGTCCTTCAAAATGGCCCGTGCGATGGCGATACGCTGCCGCTGACCGCCGGAAAGCAAGTGGCCGCCCTCGCCGATCGGGGTCTGCAGTCCAAGCGGCAGATCGCGGATGAACTCCATGGCATTGGCCGCCTCCGCCGCCGCCACAATGCGTTCCTCGCTGGCACTGGCCAGTTCGCCGTAAGCGATATTGGCGGCCACGGTATCGTCGAACAGCATCACATGCTGACCGACCCAGGCAATCTGCCGACGCAGGCTGGAGAGGGTGTACTCCTCAAGCGGCACCCCATCCAGCAACACTTGGCCGTGATCCGGAACACTGAAGCGTGGCAGGAGGCTGACCAGCGTACTCTTGCCGCTGCCCGAGCGCCCGACCAGAGCCGTCACTTTCCCGCGTGGACAGATCAGATCGAGATTGTCGATCGCGGGGTGATCGGCCCCCGGATAGGTCAGACCCACATGACGGAACACGATCTCGCCCTCGGCCCGCCGCAACTCATGCCGCCCCTGATCGGGTTCGGCAGGCGTGTCCATGATCTGGAACAACTCGTCTGCGGCCACCACCCCGCTCTGGATGGTGGACTGCACCCCGGCCAACCGCTTCAAAGGCGCCAGCAAACCAGCCATGGCCATCAATACGGCCATAAATGTACCTGAAGTCATGTGCCCGCCGGCAAGCATCGCCGGACGGGTTGCCAGCAGAATGATCGCGGCCAATGCGATGGCGGCCGTCATCTGCATACCTGCGCTTGAAATGGCCCCGGTAGAAGCGATTTTCAGCTCCAGGCGCGCGGTCAGCTGCGAGACTCTGTCAAAGCGCTCGCTCTCCTTGCCCTGCCCTCCGTAGATGCGGATTTCGCGTCGCCCGCCGATGGCCTCCGATACACTGCTGGCCACATTGCCCATATTGCCCTGAATACGCTTGCTGTATCGCCGATAGCGACGACTGATCACAGTAACGACCAAGGCCAGAGTCGGCAGCATCACCAACAGCGCCAACGTCAGGTAGGCGCTGTTCCACAGCATCACGCCCAACATGCCCAGAACGGTGGCACCGTCCGTAATCAGCACTTTCACTGCATTGGTGGAGGCCTGGGCCACCTGCTCGCAGGTGTAGGCGATGCGACTGATCTGATGACCGGAGGCTTCCTTTGCAAAGAACTCATTGGGCAGACGCAGATACGCATCGAACACGTTCTTGCGCATGGCCTGCACTACATGCCGGCTGATATAGGCCATCCCGAAATCGGAGGCGTAGGATCCAATGCCGCGCAGAATCGCAATCGTCAGTATCCCCCCCAGCATCCAGTGCAGCAGGCTGATGTCGGGCCGCGGGAAAAGGTCATTGACCATGGACTTGATCATCGCCGAGAAGGCGGTCAGACCACCGGCATCGATCAACATGCCGAGCATGGCAAGCACACCGACCAGCCAATAGGTCCCGCTGTAGGTCAGCAGTCGCCGATAGGTCTTGAGAATGGTTCTGAAATCGCTGCGGTGTCCGGTCTTGCTCATCGGTGCTCCGGATGGACGGGGGTGGTGGCGATCGACAAGCGCGCAAAACCGAGCTGGCCCAAGGCATCCATGGCTTTCACCACATCCTGATGCGAAGTCAGCGCATCAGCCTGGAGCAGAACAGGAGCATGCCGATCCGTACCTGCGGCGGCGAGAATCGCGTCCTTCAAGGCCTTCATATCATCACCTTGCACCGCAGTACCGCCGACATAATCGCGGCCGTCACGGTCGATGACCACCAGCAAGGGCGAGGCATCCGCTGCCGGTTGCGGACTGGCCTTGGGCAGGGTGACCTGCATGCCATGCTGCCTGACAAAAGTGGTGGTCAGCACAAAAAACATCAACAACGTCAGCAGGACGTCAATCAGGGAAATCACGTTGATTTCAAACTCATCCCGGCGTCGGCCAGTACCTATACGCATCTCACCTGCCCTCCCCGACTCATGGCGCGGATGCAGCGCTTCGCGGACGGGCCCGCCGGGCAGCGGCGGCCGTGACCAGATCCAGCACGCGGGCAGCCTGCTGCTCCATCTCGACGACATAGCCATCGATTCGTGCCCGGTACCATCGATGCAGCACGTAGGCCGGAATCGCCACTACCAGACCGCCTGCCGTGCAGATCAGCGCTTCGCCGATGCCTCCGGCCATCTGGCCGGGGTCACCGATGCCCGCACCCATCACCGTCATGAACATCCGGACCAGCCCGATCACCGTGCCCAGCAGTCCGAGCAGAGGCGCGATCAAGGCGATCGTGCCCAGACCGCTCAAATGTCGCTCCAACCGGAACACCACATGCCGGCCAGTATCTTCCAGGCGCTCCTTGATCTGCTCGCGCGGCCGATCACGGGCTTCCAACGCCGACGCCAGCAGCTGCCCCAGAGGCGAGGCCGCGGCCAGCGACTGCAGGTGAGCAGGGTCGACAATGCCGGACTGGATCCAGCGCGCCACCTCATCGGCGAGACCCGGCGGCATCACGGCCTGCCGCCGCAAGGCCCAGGCCCGTTCGATGGCTACCGCCAGCACCCAGGCCGAACACAGCAGAATCGGCCATACCGCCCAGCCACCAGCCATTACTAATTGCAGCACACGCGCTCCCGGAATCCCGTCAGGCCTGAATCAAGACCGCGCATGATAGCAGCGTTCCAGCTCCCTGCCTCGAGATGCCGGATTCCCGCACGCAGGCACCGTCATCGTGCCCCGGTCGCCAACAGTCATTCCCGCCAGTAACGACGCTGCCGCTGTCGCCAGCTCAGAGGCGGGCGTAAACCACCTTCTGGCGGCACATCGAACTGCAAGGCGCCGGTTTCGGCCGTATTCCACACCTGAATGCCACGCTGTCGATAGCGGGCGATCACGCTGGGATGGGGATGCCCGAACGGGTTGCGCCAACCGGCTGAAACCCAGGCAAGACCCGGCCGCAGCGCATCAAGCAAGGCCGGCCCCGAGGCGCTGCGGCTGCCGTGATGCGGCACCTGAAGCAACATCGCCGGCTGCGCCCGCAAGGCACCGGCCAGCGCCAGCTCCTGCGCGCGCCCCACATCTCCGGTCAGCAGCAATCCGCCGCCCGACCCGGTGATCTGCACCACGCAGGAGCGCGCATTGCCGGCATGTACCCGCCCCGCCAGCTGCCCGTCATCCGCCGGTGCCAGCACCCGAAACATCACCCCGTCCCAGCGCCAGTTCTGCCCCGCATGACAGGATCGACTGGCATAGCGCATCCGTGCCGGCTCGCCCGACAGCCGGCGAGCCGCCGGAAAGGCCTGCGCCACGGCCACGGCACCGCCCGCATGATCGTTGTCTCCATGACTGATGATCAGCAGATCCAATGGCGCCGCGCCACTGGCGTGGATCGCCGGCACTACCACCGCCGCCCCCAGATCGTAGCCGGACGGATAGCGGGCGCCGGCATCATAGGCCATCAGATGGTGTCGGGTCTCCACCAGCACGGCCAGCCCCTGGCCCACATCCAGCGCCCAGATCCTGAAGCCGCCCGGCGCCGGCCGGCCCACCGGCGGCCACAGCAACGGGGCCAGCAACAGCATCCCCGCCCATCGCAATGGCAAGCCGCGCGGCAGCCACAGCCAGACCACGCCCAAGGTTCCCAGCCCCAGCGCGGCCAGATCCGGCACCGGCGGATGCCAGTGCGCACCCGGCCAGCGACCCAGCCACTGCAGCAGCCACCACAAGCCGTCCGTGACCAGTGCCGCCGGCCAAAGCAGGATCAGGGCAGCGGACGTTCCCAGCCATAGCAGCGGCAGACTGAGCAGGACCAGCGGCACGACCACGAAGCTGATCAGCGGCACGGCCAGCAGATTGGAAACCGCACCGACCCAGGAGGCCTCGCCAAAGAACCACAAGGTCAAGGGCAACATCGATGCTGTCATCAGCCATTGCCCCCGAGTCATCTCCTTCACTTGCGCCATCAGTCCGTGACCGTTCTCCTGCAGCCCGTACATCAGCAGGCCGACGCCGACGAACGACAGCCAGAATCCGGCGCCCAGGCTGGCGGGCGGATCCACCAGCAGCACGGCCGCCAAGGCCAGCAGCAAACCGGTAGCCGGACGAGTGGCCCGTCGCAGACTGCGAAACAGCATCGCCGCCGCCATCATCAGCAAGGTACGGACACAGGGAATGCCGAATCCGGCCAGCGCGCAATAGGCTGCCGCAAACACCAGCATCGCGGTCTGAGTAGCCAGCGGCCGCGGCCAGCGCAACCCCCAGCCGGGAAAGCAGCGATACAACCCCTGCAGCAGCATCGCTCCCAGCCAGCCGGCCATGCCGACATGGAACCCCGAAATCGCGATCAGATGCGGAATGCCGTTGGCTCGCGCCACACTCCAGTCCGCCTCGCTCAAACCCCGAATATCGCCGACAGCAAAGGCCCGCAGCAGGGCCGCGGCGTGACGACCAGGCAGCTGTCCCGCGATCCCCTCGGCCAGCCGCGCCCGCAGTCCGTCGATACAGACGCTCCGCCCCTGCCGGCGGGCCATGCCCGGATCGCGGACATAGCCCACCGCATGCAGGCCGTGCTCCAGGGCCGAGCGTTCACTGTCGGCGGTGCCGGGATTGATCAGACCGCGCGGCCGGCGCAATCGCAGCTGCAACCGCCAATGCTGGCAAGGCTGCAAAGGCGGCGCCCGATACCAGCTGACGCGCACCCGGCCATGCCAAGGAGGCTGCCCCCTCAAGCTGTGCACATCCATCAGAAAACGGGTGGCGCCGGGCTGAACCTGCGGCAGATCAATGATCTGACCGCGCATCCAGACATCACGCCCTTCCCATGCACGCGGCCAGCGCGCATCCATGCCTGCCTGGCCCCAGCAGGCCGCCCAGCAGATACTGGCCACGGCACAGGCCGGCCACCAGCTGCGTGGTCCGGCCAGCAGCGCCAGCAGACCTGCCAGCAGCATCAATCCGAGGCTCAGCCACACCGGCCACAGGCGGGGCAGCCACTGCACCGCGAGCACCCCGGCCAACAAGGTCAGCGTCGCTCGCGGCGGCGTCAATCCGGACCCGCGCCCCACCATCATGCCCTGCCTCCCTCCGGCTGATCCGTCTCGGAGTGGCGACATGGGCTTGCCTGATCACCTCCGGATCAGGGCAGTTTGCCGCGGCAGTTCAGCCGGCGACGTCAGCCTCGGCCGCGACGGGCTGTAGTACCCCGCTGACCAGCTCCAGGGTGCGATCCATGCGGCGGGCCAGCCGACGGTCATGGGTGACCAGGATCAGGGCCGTGCCGATTTCCCGATTCAGCTCCAGCATCAGCTGATAGACCTGCGCCGCATTGGATTCGTCCAGATTGCCGGTGGGCTCGTCACCGAGCACCACCGCCGGCCGCGTCACCAGCGCTCGCGCAATGGCACAGCGCTGACGTTCGCCGCCGGACAGCTCGGCCGAACGATGCTCCAGTCGATGACCGAGGCCGACCCGCTGCAACAAGGCCGTCGCCTCCTCGCGTGCCGCCGGAATCGACTCGCCGCGAATCAGCAACGGCATCGCCACATTCTCCAGGGCGGTGAATTCCGGCAGCAGATGATGAAACTGGTAGATAAAGCCCATCGAGTGATTGCGGACCTTGCCGCGGGCCGCATCCGACAGGCTCGACAGCTTGCGGCCATCCACCTCGACTTCGCCATGGCTCAAGGTATCGAGGCCACCCAGGATATGCAGCAAGGTGCTCTTGCCGGAACCCGAGGCGCCGACGATGGCGAGCGTCTCTCCGCGCCGCAGCTCGAAGCTGACATGTTGCAGCACCGGCGTCTGCATCGCCCCTTCCTGATAGACCTTGCCGACATCGTCGGCACGCACGATCACCCGATTATCCATCTCGTAACGCTTATTCATAACGCAAGGCCTGCGCAGGCTGGGTCCGCGAGGCGCGCCACGCCGGATAAATCGTCGCCAGCAGGGCGAACAGAAAGGTCACCACGGCCACGGCCAGCACATCCACCGGATCCAGGCGACTGGGCACCTCGCTGATGTAATACACGTCCGGAGACAGGAAGGTGACATGGAAGATCCGCTCGATCAGCTTGACGATCGCCGGCACCTGCCAGGACAGCAGACACCCCAGGCTGACCCCCAGCGCGATTCCCACCACACCGACCAGCACCCCTTGCACCATGAAGGTGCCCATGATGCTGCGCGGGGTCGAACCCAGGGTGCGCAGAATCGCGATCTCGGCCTGCTTGTCGGTGACCAGCATCATCAGCATCGACACCAGGTTGATCACCGCCACCAGCACGATCAGCGAGAGGATGATGAACATCACCTTCTTCTCCATGGCCAGTGCCGAGAAGAAATTGCTGTTGTCATCCATCCAGGTCGATACGAAAACCTGCGGCCCCAGCCCGTTCTGCAACTGCCTGGCCACCTGGGCGGCACGGTTCATGTCGTCAAGCTGGACCCGGATGCCGCCCGGACCGTGGATGCCTTGCAAGGCCTCGGCATCATGGATATCGATCAGCGCCATGTTGGCGTCATATTCCTCCATGCCCAGGGCATAGATGCCACTGACGGTAAAGCTGCGGGTCACCGGCAGACTTCCGGTCAAAGGCGAGGAATGCATGCGCGGAATCACCACCAGCACCTTGTCCCCCACGGCAAGGCCGAGCTTGGTGGCCAGGTCATTGCCCAGCAGAATATGCCAGCTCCCTGGCTGCAGGCTCTGGAACTGGCCGGTCACCATATGGGCATTGAAGGCTGACACCTGTGGCTCGATGGCAGGATCCACGCCACGGATCTGTGCACCGGTGGAACCGCGACCGGCCAGAAAACTCTGCAATTCGAGATACGGTGCTGCACCCACCACGTGAGGCAGCTTGCGGACCTCGGCGAGATCCTGCTGCCAGGCCGGCAAAGCCTCGCCAGGATAGGCACTGATGGTGACATGCGAGACGGCACCCAGAATCCTTGATCGCAATTGGTAGTCGAACCCGTTCATCACCGACATCACCGTGATCAGCGCCATCACGCTGATCGTGATGCAGACGATGGAAACCACCGAGATGAACGAAATGAACTGGCTGCGACGTCTGGCGCGGGCGTAACGCAGGCCGATAAAGAGCTCGAGCGGTCGGAACATGCAGTGGGGCCGATACGGGAACGTAGCCGCATACAATAGCATTCAGGCCGCCGTCGCAGGCAGGCCTCATGAAGCCGGTTCAGGCCAGCGGATGCTGATGGGCGGCTTTCTCGACCCGGGTCAGTGCCAGTCGCGCCCGCAACCGGCGCAGGGTGGCTGCCCGCATATTGTCCGGCCCCAGCCACAGCCCGCATCGCCGATCCGGAGCCTGAAGCTCCACTACCAGCCAGGACCCCAGCCGCCAACTCCGACGCAAGCTCCACTCCGCCTCATCCGGATGACCCGCCGCCAGCAGCCAGCGGGCATCCGCCAGCCATACCACGGGCATGGGCGCGACCGGTATTCGACGGCCGACGACGACACGCCAGAACACCATGCCATCCAGCAGGACGCTAACCCAGCCGGGGGCACCACTCAACCAAGGACTGATCGCCGCCACGACGGCAATCAGGCAGCCCCCTCGCCGGATCCGGCGGGATGGCCTGAAATCAAAGCTGATGATGGGCGCGGATGGCATCAATGATCCGTTGCCAATCGGCACGCGGCGGCCGGGCATGCCCCATCACCCAGTCCCAGAGATCAGGGTCCTGCGCCTCCATCAGCGCATCGAAGGCCTGCCGCGTCTCGGCCTCTGCCAGCCAGTAGTTCCGTTCCAGCCAGCCGCCGAACAGCCGATCCAGCTCGCGGGTGCCACGCCGGCAACGCCACTGCAGCCGCTTGAACCGGGCCTCGTCGCTTGCATCAAGATTTGCATTCATGGTCTCAGCCTACACCGGATACGTCACGGGCAGCCTGCAGGCTGCCCGTGAGGATGTGCACCTGCCGTCAGTGATCAGCCGGTCCGCCGCTCGACGATCAGCTTCTTGATTTCGGCAATGGCCTTGGCCGGATTCAGACCCTTGGGGCAGGTCCGCGCGCAATTCATGATGGTATGGCAGCGATACAGCTTGAACGGATCCTCCAGATCATCCAGCCGGCTGCCGGTATCCTCGTCACGCGAATCCACCACCCAGCGATAAGCCTGCAGCAAAATCGCCGGCCCCAGATAACGATCACCGTTCCACCAGTAGCTTGGGCAGCTGGTCGAGCAGCAGGCGCAAAGGATGCACTCGTAGAGACCGTCCAGCTTCTTGCGGTCATCCGGCGACTGCAGCCGCTCCTTGTCCGCCGGAGCCGGACTCTGGGTCCGCAGCCAGGGCTTGATCGAGGAGAACTGGGCATAGAAATGGGTCAGATCCGGCACCAGATCCTTGACCACCGGCATATGCGGCAGCGGATAGATCTTGACATCGCCGGAGCCGCATTCGCCGATCGCCTTGGTGCAGGCCAGCGTGTTGGTGCCATCGATATTCATCGCACAGGAGCCGCAGATGCCTTCCCGGCAGCTGCGACGCAAGGACAAGGTCGGATCGATCTCGTTCTTGATCTTCAGCAAGGCGTCCAGCACCATCGGCCCGCAGGTCGCCAGATCGACCTCATAGGTATCGATGCGCGGGTTCTTGCCGTCTTCCGGCGTCCAGCGATAGATCCGGAAGGTGCGAGGCTGCTTTGCACCCTGGGCGGCAAAATGCTTGCCCTGCTGGATCTTGGAGTTCTTGGGTAGTGAAAACTCGGCCACGTTTGCCTCTCCAGTCCGGTTGACTCAATACACGCGCTTTTTGGGCGGAACGACGTCGACATCGGACGTCAGGGTATACATGTGCACCGGCCGGAAATCGAAACCGGCACGCCCCTGCGCATCCACCGACACCAGCGTGTGCTTCTGCCAGTTGTGGTCATCGCGATCCGGGAAATCCTCGTGCGCATGCGCGCCGCGGCTCTCGTGACGCTGCTCGGCCGAGTACATGGTCGCCACGGCTTGCGGCAGCAGGTTCGACAGTTCGAGGGTCTCGGTCAGATCGGTATTCCACACCAGCGACCGATCGCTGACCGAAACATCCTTGAAGGAGTCGTAGATCTTCGAGATCTTGCCGCACCCCTCTTTCAAGGTCTGGCTGGTACGGAATACCGCCGCGTCGGACTGCATCGTGCGCTGCATTTCGGCGCGGATCTTCGCCGTCGGCAGGCCACCCTTGGCGTGACGCAGATCATCGAAACGCCCCAAGGCCTTGTCCAGCGCACTGGCCGGAAGATCCTTGTGGGCCTGACCAGGCTTGATCAGCTCCGCGCAACGATGTGACACGGCGCGACCAAATACCACCAGATCCAGCAGTGAATTGGAGCCCAGACGATTGGCACCATGCACCGACACGCAGGCCGCTTCGCCGATAGCGAACAGACCGGGCACCACGGCATCGACATCATCGCCGCGCTTCTGCACCACTTCACCGTGGTAATTGGTCGGAATACCGCCCATGTTGTAATGCACGGTCGGGATCACCGGAATCGGCTCCTTGGTCACGTCCACGCCGGCAAAGATGCGCGCCGACTCGGCAATGCCGGGCAGACGCTCATGGATCACGTTCGCACCCAGATGCATCAGATTGATATGGATGTGATCCTTGTGCTCGCCGACACCACGACCTTCGCGGATCTCCATGGTCATCGCGCGACTGACCACGTCGCGGGAAGCGAGATCCTTGGCGTTCGGGGCATAGCGCTCCATGAAGCGCTCCCCCTTGGAATTGGTCAGATAGCCGCCCTCGCCACGCACGCCTTCGGTGATCAGGCAGCCGGCACCATAGATGCCGGTAGGATGGAACTGCACGAACTCCATGTCCTGCAGCGCCAGACCCGCACGCAGCACCATGCCACCGCCATCGCCCGTACAGGTATGGGCCGAGGTTGCACTGAAGTAGGCGCGGCCATAGCCGCCGGTCGCCAGCACCACCGCGTGACCGCGGAACACGTGCAAGGTGCCCTCGTTCATGTCCAGGGCCAATACACCGCGACAGACACCCTCTTCGTCGAAGATCAGATCGATCGCGAAATACTCGATGAAGAAGGTCGCGTCATGCGCCAACGCCTGCTGATACAAGGTATGCAGGATGGCGTGACCGGTACGATCGGCGGCGGCGCAGGTGCGCTGGGCCGTACCCTTGCCGTAATGCGTGGTCATGCCACCGAAGGGGCGCTGATAGATCTTGCCCTCCTCGGTACGCGAGAACGGAACGCCGTAGTGCTCCAGCTCGATGATCGCGGGAATCGCCTCGCGACACATGTATTCGATGCTGTCCTGATCGCCCAGCCAGTCCGAACCTTTGATGGTGTCGTAGAAATGGAAACGCCAGTCGTCTTCGCCCATATTGCCCAATGCGGCGGAAATGCCGCCCTGGGCCGCCACGGTATGCGAGCGGGTGGGAAACACCTTGGTAATGCAGGCGGCCTTCAGACCTTTCTCGGCCAGGCCGAAGGTGGCACGCAGCCCTGCGCCACCGGCACCGACCACGATGACGTCATATTTGTGCTGCTGGATCTTGTAGCTTTCCATCGACTTATTGCTCCGCCACTCAGGAGGCCAGCGCGATGCGCAGGACTGCCAATACGCTCGCCAGAACACCGAGCACCGCTGCAAACTTGATCAACACCAGCAGAAGGACCTCCTTCCAACGGGTGTGCACGTAGTCTTCGATCACCACCTGCAAGCCGAGTGCGGCATGCCAGAACACGGCCATGGAGAAGGCGATCAGCAGCACCGCATTGAATGGCCGCGCCATCACCGCGTGAGCGGTTGCGTAATCAGCATGGACCAGCCCCAGCAGGGTGTAGACCAGCCACAACACCAGCACCACCAAGGCGACAGCCGTCACGCGCTGTTGCCACCAATGCCCGACGCCGAACTGCGAGGAACCCATGCCGCGCGCACGCTTCAAGGGATTGCGCATCGAAGGCTTCATGCCGCACCTCCCTGCATCAGCACGCAAGCCCAGACAAGCACGGTCAGAACCACGCTGGCGATCACCGACAGCCAACTGGAACGGATGAACTGCGGCTTGGCATATCCCGCCCCCGTATCCTGCACCAGATGGCGAACGCCATTGCACAAGTGATAAAACAAGGCCCAGCTCCAGCCGAACAGCAGCAGCAGGCCCAGCGGACTGCCGGCCACCGACTTGAAGCTGTCGTAAGCGGCCTCGCCGGAGGCCAGAGCCAATACACCCCACAGCACCACGATCGTACCAACGGCGAGGGCGATGCCGGTGGCTCGATGCAGAATCGAGGTCACCATCTGCACTTGCCACTTGTAGATCTGGAGGTGAGGGGAAAGCGGTCTTCGCGTATCTGCCATGGCGGCTATCCTGGTTGGGAATCGCTTGATCAAGTCCAGCGGCCGCCCGGCCCCGACTTCCCGCCCGCATCAACGCCAAGACTGGCGTCGCCGGCATGTACGACGGCCCGGGGCTGTTCCCGTGCATGGTAGCGAGGCGCATTCGCGCGACTCAGTTGCGGCCTCACCGAGGTCGGCCTGCGGTCGTTCAAGCACGCCTTCGCGCATCATGCAGGATGCAGCGCCGAAGGCAGTCATCGAAATCGGAGAACTGGTACGGCTGTGGCTTTGAAAACGGCGAAATCGTAGTACTTGCGGCAAAGCAGCACAACCTCTTGACATCCAGAAATAATCGCATCCTCGATATTCAAAAGCCGAACTGAGCGCCGTGGTGGATTATGCTCCCGGCACCCCCATCTATCGAGCGAATACATTCGCCCACGGTTAGACCATGACCCATGCCTCATCTATCTTGTCGGCCCAGCTGCTGGAAATCCGCGGCGCAGACGCCATCGGCTTCGCCCAGAGCCAGTTCAGCAGCAACCTGTTGACTCTGGAGGACGGTCAATGGCAGGCCAGCGCCTGGCTGGACCCGCAAGGCCGGGTCCGCTGGCTATTGCAACTCGCCCGGATCGATGCGCAGCATCTGGTCATCCTGCTGCGCGGAGGTGACGCAGCCAGCCTGGCCCAGGCACTGCGCCTCTATGTCTTTCGCAGCAAGGTCCAGATCACGGCCCGGACGGCATTGCCGATCGGCAGCGGCCCAGCCCTGGCCGAGCATGCGGTCCGTCTCGACCCGCGGACCGGAGGGCAGCACTGGGGCTTCGGCGACTACAGCATGGCGGTCGGCCCCGAGGTGGCCGGCGATCCGGCCTGGCTCCAGCGTCAGATCCAGGCCGGCTGGCCCTGGCTGCCGGAGGCGGCGCAAGGGGTCCATGTCGGCCCCGCCTTGTCACTGCATCGTCTGGGCGGTCTGGCCATTGACAAGGGCTGCTACCCCGGCCAGGAAATCGTCGCGCGACTGCATTATCGCGGAGGCCTGAAACGCCATCTTGCGCTTCTGGAAGCGCAACAGGCGGCAGCACCGGCCGAATCACTGCAGTTGGACGAGACTCCGGCAGGGCAGCTGCTGAACCCGTTCGCCGTCACCCGCGGCGAATCCGTACTGGCCGTATTGAACGACCAGATCGAGCCGACCGGCTTTCTCGTACGCCAGCGCTGGGCGCCGTGATTTTTTGCCGCACTGCATGCAGAATCCACTGTAACAAGCTGAGTCGTTGGTAAATTTGCTGCGATGCAGTCTTGCCATTTGCATCGCCAGCCAGTAGTCTCCGCCAACCCCATCAACCAGCCTGCACTTCGACAGGCTTTCGGGCCGAGGCGGCAGATCAGCGAATGCGCTGGTCCACAGCCCAAGATCATTCATCACGCCGCTTGATGAGTGAAGCACAAGGCGAGGCCAGCCACAGGCGGCCTTTCCCGGTTTCGGCACCCGGTTTTGCGGGTGCCCGCCACAATCCCGTGGCAACTCACCTTGACGCCTTGAATGCCGTCAGGTGGCAATCCAGGTGGAACGGCCTGCCCGCCCGTCCACCGCAACGGCGCATATGCATTGTCATTGACGGCATGTGCGTACAGCACGTTGGAGGCAGAACATTCAATGAAACTATCTCTGTTGTTGTGGCTGACTTCGGTACTGCCGCAGCCCGTCGCCGACCAGACCTGTCTGGCCACCACGGTTTATCTCGAAGCCCGCAGCCAGTCCAGCATCGGCCAGCAGGCGGTCGCCGAGGTCGCATTGCGCCGGCGTGAACACAGCGCCCAAGGCACCAGCGTCTGCGACGTGGTGAAAGCCCCGCATCAGTTTGCCGTGTCCACGACACCGCGCAACTTCGATGTCGACAACGCCGACGCCTATGCCAAGGCCTGGCAGGTTGCCAGCTATGCCATCGCCAACTGGAAACTGCCGGTCGATGAACGGACGGTCCTGGTGCCGCATGCCGATCATTTCGCCACGGTCAGCACCAGCCCTCGCTGGCTGCACAGCCGCGCCATCACCACCATCGGTGCGCATCGCTTTTACGCCGTGGACTGAACCGACAAGCCGGCCGGGTACGCAACCACCCGCTCTGCGACACATATCTGACGGATACGAAAAACCCCCGCATGCGGGGGCTTTTTTGTGGCTGACCCAAGCTGGCCGATCGCACGCCAGCTCGGTGCAAAGAACTTCGTTGCCGTGAATGCCGGTTTATTTCGCACCCACGACGCTGACGCCCTGCTGGATCTGCACCCGGTCGCCTGGATTGTGATCCATACGCACCTTCTGCGTCACGCCGTTGTAGAGATAGCTGACCTCATAGGCCACCGTCTTGGCCGGCACGGCCGCTACGGTGCTGCAGCGGCGCACGGTCTGGCTGGTATAGGTAGGCTTCTGGTAATGGCCTTCCACCTTGTTGCCGCCGTAGCCGCCTGCCGCCGCGCCCGCCAGGGTCGCGAGCGTGCGACCGCCGCCATGTCCGATCTGGTTGCCAAGCAGTCCGCCAACCACGGCGCCGATGGCGGTGCCGGCAATGCGATGCTGATCCTTGGGTGGTGCCTCCTGCTGTACCACTTCATCCCTGCAGACTTCACGTGCCGGGGTGCCGCCTGACTTGATCGGACGCACCGATACCACCTGGGCGTACTGCGGCCCGGCCGGAGCACTGGGTGCCGCCGCCGGCGGCGCGGGCGCCTGGGTCACGGCCGGCGGAGCGGCTGCAGGTGGAGCGGCAGCAGGCGGCGGCGCAGCCGGCGCGGCCACCGGAGCCGCGGCTGGCGCATTGTTGGCGTCGGCACTTGCCGGCCGATTGCAGCCAGCCAGCCCCATGGCCATGGCCCCCGATACACCAACCATCCAAGCGGCGTTGACCAGTTTCATAACCCCTCACTCCCTAATGTTTCGAATGCTTGCATTGAATCCATCGCGCCGTCGCGCCGGCATGGCCGGCAGCAACGGCGACTGGTCCATTGGACTACCTTGCCACTGAACGGAATCAGACCACGAATCGTGGCCGCTGAGTACCCCTGTGCCTTTACCGGCCACACGCCGCTTGCCGCGCTGGCCTGCATCCGCGACGCTACGACCATGAATGAACTTGCCGACAGCCATGTCCATCTGGATGACCCCCGCTTTGATCCCGATCGCGACAGCCTGATCCGGGACGCGCGCCGGCACGGCATCTGCGAGCAGATCGTGCCGGCCACCCGTCGCCGTGACTGGCCACGCGTGGAACAGCTTGCCCGCCAGTCCGGCATTCATGCCGCCTACGGGCTGCACCCCTTGTTCCTGGCCAACCATTGCCCGGAAGACATCGCTGCACTGCAGGCCTGGCTGCTGGAACGCCCGGGCCAGGCCGTAGCTGTCGGTGAAATAGGGCTGGATTTCCATGCGCCAGACAGTGATCGCGAAACCCAGCAGTGGTATTTCCGTCAACAGCTGCAATTGGCTGCGCAGCTGGAACTTCCCGTCATCGTCCATGCCCGCAAGGCCATGGACGAGGTGATTGCCCAGTTGCGCCGCCAGCCCGGCCTGCGCGGCGTCATCCACGCCTTCGCCGGCAGTCGCCAGCAAGCCGACCAGCTGCTGGGCCTGGGCTTTCACCTCGGTATCGGCGGCACCGTCAGCTATCCCCGCGCCCAACGCCTGCGAGGCATCGTCCAGAGCATGCCGGTCGAGCGGATCCTGCTGGAAACCGATGCTCCGGACCAACCAGTCGCTGGCTACCAAGGACAGCGCAATCTCCCTGTGCGGCTGCTGAATGTGCTGCAAAGCGTGGCAGATCTGCGCTGCACAAGCACGACCGCCCTTGCCCGCCAGACCCTGGACAATACCTGTTCGCTTTTCCGCCTGCCGGTCAGGCCTGGTGTCGAGGCACCATCTCCGTTCACAGCCGATTGATATTCGTGAATTTTTGCTGCATGATCCGCCCCGTCGGGCCGGACGCTTCTCAGTGCCCGATCAGCAAGACCTGTTTTTTCGTGGAAAATGCTGCAGCTGAATATTGCAGCAATTTTCTTTGCCGACAGCACTGGTGCAATGCGCCACGGACTGATAGTGTGGCAACATGACGCAGACAACTCGTATCATCAAAAAATATCCGAACCGTCGCCTCTATGACACGGAGATCTCCAGCTATATCACTCTGGAAGATGTCCGTCAGTTGGTGGTCGACGGCGATAGTTTTGAGATTCGTGACGCCAAAAACGGCGATGACCTGACCCGCTCTGTGCTGCTGCAGATCATTTCCGAGGATGAGGGCAAGGGCCAGCCGATGCTGTCTCCTCAGCTGCTGACCCAGATCATCCGCTTCTACGGGGACTCTCTGCAGGGCTTCATGGGCCCTTATCTGGAACGCAGCCTGCAGGTATTCCTGGATCAACAGCAGCAATTCCGCACCCAGCTGAACAGCTTGCTGGGTCAGACGCCTTGGGCCATTTTCAACGATCTTACCGAGCGCAATCTGGACTTGTGGAAGACCATGCAGCGAGGCTTTCTTGATGCTGCAGCCCGCCCTCCCGGTGCCACTGGCAGTTCCGGTGGCGACAGCCATCGCTACGGAGCTCCCGGCAGCAAGAAAAGCTGAACCGGCACAAGACTGCAGGCCGGGGCTAGCCGAAAACCAATGATAGTGATTATCATTTGTTTCGTCGCCGGCCTGCAGGACTCCCGTGCATCACGCGCCTCATCTCCTCCAACATGAGTATCACCACCAGGCTGCCACTGCAGGCGGGTGGACCCTGCTTGCGCGCCATGGCGTTGAAGCAGCCCTGAGCCATTTGAACCGATCGTGGATGTCTGCCGGCTCCCTGCTTGCGGCGCGGTGGTCCGGCGCCATGACTGCAGGCCCGAATCCATGACGTGGTTGGCTCTTATGCTCAACCTGTTTTGCGCAGGACTGCTGTATCTGGTTCACCCCAACCAGAATTGGCTGCCGCAAGCCCTGCCTGCCCGCCGGCGCCATCCAGCCGTCTGCTTCTGGCTCGCCTCGCTGCTGCCATGGTGTCATGCCTTTGGGCTCAGTGCCGGGCCCGCCGCCTGGCTGACCACCAGCATGCTGGTCTGGGCCACGGCCCCTTATCTGGGGTGGCTGCGTCACGCTCGACTGGCACGTGCCAGCCGCCTTGCACCGCTGCGCCGATGAGCATTATGGGCAAGGCATTGGCCGGCAGCGTGCTCGGCTTTATCCTGTGTGCGCAAGTCGTCGCGCTTGGCCTGTGGCATCTGCCGGCCCATGGCCAGGCTGTGCTGGTACCCGCCCTGATCCTGTTCTTTCCAGGCTGGATTGCCGTCATTGCCGCCAGCTTCATGTGTTCCAGCGCGCGCCGGGCATGGCTGCTGCTGGGGATGCTTGATCTGATCGGCATGGCCGCGCTGGGCTGGCTCCACCACGGAGTCACGATCTGATCCATGAAGATCCGTCCCGCCACCTTGCGCATCTACCAGCAGGTCCACACCTGGAGCGGTCTGCTGGCCGGCTTCGCGTTGTTCATCGCTTTCTATGCGGGCGCACTCAGCGTCTTTCGCAGCGACATCGATCGCTGGCAGTCTCCGCCGTGGCAGGATGGCGGGGCGGCAGCCCAGCCTGCCCAGACCTTGCTGGATCGACTGGTTCGTGAAGTCCCGGCAGCCCGCGACGACTTCAGTCTGATGCTGCCGGAGGGGGGGAGCCCGCCCTATCTGTACTGGTTCAGCCAGGGCAGGCTTCAGTATCTGCTGGCCGGGGCCGACAGCCATCCGTCGACGCATGGCCCGGACGGACGCCTGGCGGATTTCATCTATGCCTTGCATTACAGCCTTGCAGCCTCGACCCCCGGACTCTATCTGATGGGCATCGTCAGCCTGCTGTACGGGCTGGCGCTGGTATCGGGCCTCATCATTCATCTGCCTGGCATGGTCCGGCAATTGTTCGCGCTGCACCCCGGGTCCAATCTCAAACGTCTGTGGAGCGATGCACACAACGCCATCGGCGTGCTGAGCCTGCCTTTCCACATCATTTTCGCTCTGACCGGCGCCTTGTTCTGCCTCTCCGCGGTGGTCCTGACGGCCATGGGCAAGCTCACATTTGATCCGGAGCTGCCCAGCCGCTATGCCCAGTCGGTCAGCGTGACCGTCATGCAGGCAGACACCCCGACTCACGGGCCACGCCAGCCCCTGCCCGTGAACGATCTGTTGCGATACGCCAAACGTGCGGCGGCAGATGCCGGCAGCCCCGGGTTTGAACCCGAATATCTGCATTTCACCCATTACGGCCAGGCCGACGGACAGGTCGAAGTCGGCGGCACGCCCGGGCACACCCTCGCCACCTACGGCACCGTCAGGCTGGATGTCGCCGATGGCCGGTTGCTGGGCGCCAGCCTGGGACGTCATGCCAGTCTCGACCAGAGCCTGTCATCATCCATGTATGGACTGCACTTCGGCAACTTCGGCGGTCGCATGGTGCAATGGCTGTATTTCCTGCTGGGTCTGGCCGGCGCCTTCCTGTTCTATTCCGGCAATCTGCTGTGGCTGGAGTCGCGCCGCAAACGCAGGCATCAGCAACAGCCCCGTTCGGTCCGTTTCATGGCCAGAGCGACGCTCGGTGCCTGTCTGGGCAGCTGCCTTGCCATCAGCACCGTGTTCGCCGTCACCTGGGCCGCCGCCGCGACGGAGCGGGCCTCCGATACCTTGCTGATTGCCAGTTTCTTCGGCACCTGGCTGGGAGCTTGCGGCTATGCCGCCTGGCGTCCCATTCCTGCTGCCAGCCGCGAGCTGTGCCTGGCAACCGCCTGGGTCACCGTCCTCACCGCCGGTTTGCATCTGCTGTACTTACTGCCCAGGCTGTGGGCCCGTACCGACTCCTTGACTGGCAGCGTGCTGGCCGTCGATCTGGTCGGGTTGTTGCTCGGCTTCGGCTTCTTCGGCCTCGCCCGTGCCTCGCACCACCGCGCCCGCCATGGTGATCCGCACAGTGTCTGGGCCCGTCGTTGAACACCTGCGGGGGGGGATCGCCGCCCGCCCGGCCAGCCAGCGGGTCAGCCAGGGACCGGCCAGCAGGATCAGCAGGAACCGGGCGGTCTGCATCGCCATCACGAACGAAACATCCACATCCGGGCTGGCCGCGGCGATGATCGCCACCGAATCGACGCCTCCCGGGCTCATGGCCAGATAAGCCGACAACGGGTCCATCTTCAACCAGTGCGCTACCAGCACCGACAAGCCTCCGCACAGTGCCAGCAGACACAGGGTCGACAGCACCACCACCGGCATGGCCCTGACCACCGCCCGCAACGTGTGCAGCGAGAAACGCAGGCCGATATGCCAGCCGATCAGTGCATAGCTGATGGCCAGCAACGGACGCGGCAGTTCGATCCGGAACCCTTCCACGTCCTGCAGAAGACTGCCCAGGACCAGAGGCAGCAACAAGGCGGCCGCTGGCACTCGCAGCCAGCGACGCAGCCACCAGCCACTGGCGGCCAGCGGCAGGGTTGCCAGCAGCCAGCGCCACGACACAGGAGCCCACCAGCCCGTGCCGCCCCCGGTGGGTGGCGAAGGGCTGCTCAACAATGAGGCCACCACAGAGGCCATCAGCGCCACTAGGATCACGCGCGCATATTGCATGAAAGCCACCAGCCGGACATCGGCGCCCAGCGACTCAGCCAATACCACCATCGCGGTGGCGCCGCCCGGCGAGGCGCCCCAGATCGCCACATTTCCCGGCAGAACCTGCCAACGCATCAGCAACCAACCCAACAGATAGCTGACAGCCGCTACCGCCATCACGCCACCCAGAAATACCGGCCAATGCAAAATCATCTGCTGCAGCGCAGGAAGCCGGATGCAACGGGCAATCATGCAACCGACCACACCCTGCGCCATGGCCAGTGCCTGGCTGGGCAGCGCCGGCGTCCGACCGCTCACCGCAAGCATGACCGCAGCCAGCATCGCGCCCAGCAGCAAGGCCGCCGGCTGATGAAGGCATTCCAGCAACCCGACGCAGATCGTTGTCAGCAGCAGCAATCCTGCCCAGCCGCCGGCCTTGTGCCATATGCCGTCAGGGTCTCGCCTCATGCTCGCTCCATTCCGTGAGTGGTGGGCACAAAGATCCGTCGGAGTGGCGCCCGGCAACAGCCACTTGAATCGATCCTATCTGTTGTCGTGAGCATCAGCAGATGAGCGTGCGATCAACTCTCTGTGAATTCTGTTGCGCCGCCGCAGGTCCCCTGAAGCCACCTCCGGCGTATCATCAAGGCCTCTCGCCTCGGAACGACTGGAGGATGGCCATGTCACGCACGTTCGACTTCATCGTCATCGGCGCAGGTTCAGGCGGTGTCGCCGCCGCCCGCCGCGCCGCCAGTCACGGTGCACGCGTTGCCATCATCGAGCAGGCCCGGGTCGGCGGCACTTGCGTACTGCGTGGCTGCGTGCCCAAAAAACTCCTGATGTACGCCAGCCGCCATGGCGCCGCTCTGGCCGAAGCGTCGGATTTCGGATGGCAGTGGCCGGCTGCGCCGGAGTTCTCGATGAGCCATTGGGCCCGAGCCAAGGCAACCGAAACCGCGAGGCTGGAGCAGCTCTACCGGCAGCTGCTGGCAGACAGTGGCGTCGAGCTGGTGCCCGGACGGGCGCGACTGGAGGCCGGCGGTGAAATCGTGGTGGGCCAACAGCATCTGCAGGGGCCGCATATCTTGCTGGCCACCGGTGCCAGTGCCGACCACAGTCTGATTCCGGGTGCCGAACAGGCCGCGGGATCCGACGAGGTACTGGACCTGCAGCGCCTGCCCGGGCGGCTCACGATTCTGGGTGGCGGCTATATCGCCGTGGAATTTGCCAGCATTCTGGCGGGGTTGGGTTGCGCCGCCAGCATGCGCTATCGCGGCGACCTGCCCTTGCGTGGCTTCGATCCGGATATTCGCCGGCGAATTGCCACTTCTTTGCAGCAGCAGGGTATCGCCTTGCATGCCGGCGCGCTGCCGCAGCAGGTCACCAGACGGGCGGATGGCTGGCAATTGCATGTCGGCACCGGCAGTGAAACGACGGACTATCTGATGGTGGCGCTGGGGCGACGACCGAATACCGCAGGCCTGGGACTGGAACGGGTGGGACTCGAGCTGACTGCCGGTGGCGCCGTACCGGTCGATGCCCAGCTGCAGACAGCGGTTCGGGGACTCTATGCGGTAGGCGACATCACCCATCGCAAGGACCTGACTCCGGTGGCCGTTGCCGAAGGTCGCTGGCTGGCGGATCGATTGTTCGCCGCCTCGGAGCGGCCGCCTCCCTCCCTGCAGCACGTGCCTACCGCCGTGTTCAGCCTGACACCGGCCGCCAGCGTCGGCCTCGCCGAAGGTGAGTGTCCACCGGGCACCGCCGTCTACGAGTCCGATTTCCGGCCGATGCGGCTGGCTTTCGGTACCAGCCGGGAACGCTGCTATTTGAAACTGCTGGCCAGCCCCGTGGACAGAAAGGTGCTCGGCATCCATATGCACGGCAATGACGCCCCTGAAATCATCCAGAGCCTGGCGATGGCCGTGACGGCCGGCCTCAGCAAGGATGATTTCGACCGGACCATGGCCCTGCATCCGTCGACGGCCGAGGAGTTTGTGCTGATGGGCAAACCCAAGCGGTATCTGTGCTGAGCGCCCACGCCGGGTTCAACGGCCCTCCCGACGCGCCCGGTGCTGTCGGTCCAGATGCGCCAGCACCCGGGCCAGCGCAGGATTGTCGTTGTCGTGCCGCCAGAGCATATGCAGTTCCACCGGCTTGGCCGGGGCCAGCCCGCCGACCCGTCGATAGACGAGGCCTTCATAATGCAAGCGGCTCGCCGATTCGGGCACCAGTGCCGCGCCGAAGCCGGAGCGGACCAGGGCCAGTACCGAATGGACCTGACCGACATGCTGCTCATAGCGGGGATAGACCTGCTGCGCGTGGAAGACCTGCCGGACCAGGTCGTGGAAGTAGCGTGCTTCGTCAGGCGAGTACATCACCATCGCCTGATCATTGAAGTCGTTCAGATGCAGGCTTCGCAACTTGGCCAAGGGATGCTCCGCGGGGAGTGCGGCCACCAGCGACTCACTGCCGACGCAGCGGTTCTGCAGGCCTTCGCCACGACTGGAGGGGCGGAGCAGGCCCAGATCCAGATGGCCTTGCTCCAGCGCTTCCAGCTGCCAGGCCGTGACCATTTCGCGCAACTGCAGGTCGATGCCCGGCAAGGCCTTGCGCAGCCCCGCCAGCATGTCGGGCAGAAACTGGTAGCCGGCCACGGCGGTGAAACCGATCACCACCCGACCTTCCTCGCCCAGGCCCACCCTCAGGGCGGAGTGCCTCGCCTGCTCGGCCAGCCGCAGAATGGAGCGCGCCTCGGGCAGCAGATTACGTCCGGCAGGGGTCAGTCTCACCATCCGGTTGCTGCGAACGAACAAAGGCAGCCCGATGCTGTGCTCCAGCAACTGTATCTGCCGACTCAAGGGAGGCTGGGTCATGTGCAGACGTTCCGCGGCACGGCTGAAATGCAGTTCTTCAGCCACCGCCACGAAGCAACGTAGTTGATTGATCTCTAGCATGAACACCTTCACGGCTGACAGTACCCGACCCGGCACCGTGTCGATACATGGTATACGCACTCCACGGAAGGCTGTTGACACGGTGCAGCACCGACCGGTATCGCCGCTTTCCGGATGCGGCGGTGCAGCAGTCGAGGGGGCGATACCGGCCTCTCCGGACGGACCTGGATCCATTCAAAAAAGGTATGGCAGGCTAGAACAATTGACTTAGACCCTGGCCCTGAGTGCTGCCTAGGATGCATCGTCTGCCGCCCCGGCCATGGGCGGCTCCTGCCACCACGGGCCCGCATCAGCCCCGGCAATCATTTCGGCCGCTGCTGCATGCCCTGAAAAAAGAGCGCTCCCATGACTTACCCTCCGATCTTGTCGCGTCGTTCCTTCTGCCAACTGGCGGCCCTCGGCGGTACGGCGGCCTTGCTGGCCCGCAGTCCCGCTGCTCTGGCCTACGCAAGCCATCAGCCCGAACTGGAGCTGGTCGCCGAATCACCGCGCCATCTGTGGAATTCCATCGTGGTGTTGCCCGATGGCCGGAAATTTTCCGGCATGCCGCGATGGAAAGGCTTCGAAGAAACGCCATCGGTCGTGCGCATCCAGAGCGATGGCTCTTTGCAGCCCTTTCCCGGCAAGGGCTGGAACAGCTGGACGCCAGGTGCCGACCGACGTGAGCATTTTATCTGCGTCAATGCCTTGAACTGTTTTGACGGCAAGACCCTGTGGGCCGTCGATCAGGGCATTGTGCCCGGCGAGCAGGCCGCACCAGCGGGCGCCCAGAAGCTGGTGCAGCTGGACGCGGACACGGGCAGGATTCTTCGAAATCTCAGCTTCGGCACCGACATCATGCCCCCGGGTGCTCTGTTCAACGACCTGCGGATCCGTGACGAGTGGATGTATGTAACCGATTCAGGTCTTGGCGCCATCATCGTCATCGATCTCAGGACCGGCAAGGCGCTGCGCCGGCTGGCCGGCAGTCCGACCACCAAGCAGGTCCGACCCAAGCTCGGTCGCGGCAATCGCCCCATGCTGATCGACGGCAAACCGGCCCAGACCCAGGCCGACCCCATCGAACTGAGCCCGGATGGCCAATGGCTTTATTACCAGCCGGCCTCCGGACCGCTGTACCGTGTGCCGACAGCAGCTCTGCGGGATACCTCGCTCAGCGAGCAGGCGCTGGAGGCACGTATCGAATACGTCTATGACACGCCGACACTGGGCGGTACGGCCATGGATGATCGCGGCAACCTCATACTCGGTGAAGCCGACGTACCGCGGATACGCATCCTGACACCTGATGGCAGCCTGCGCTTCCTGCTGGAAGATGACCGCTTGTGGGGCGTCGACGCCATGTATATCACCCGCGACCGCTATCTCTACATGCCGATCAGCCAGGTCCCCAATCTGCCTTGGCTGCAGGGCCCGGGCGGCGACCAGCATCTGGTCAAACTGCCGTTCCAGATCTATCGCGTCAAGCTGCCGGACTATATCGGCGCGCCGCTGCATGCTTGAACAGCCGTCCGGCCCGCCTGACCAGCTGACTGGAGCGACTTTTTTGGATGGCCGAACAATGATTCAACAACGGTATCAATAAATCCCTTATTTGGCTTTTACTTGAATCAAAAGCCGTCCCTAGAATGGATCCACGACCACTACGCGACGAACACACCATGGGCAGATATTCCCCGCAAGAACTCGCCTCGACCATCGGCTCCGGCCTGTTGTCGTTCCCCGTTACGCACTTTGATGCCGATCACGCGCTGGACCTGAAGGCCTACGCCGCCAATCTGGAATGGCTGTCGCAGTACCCGGTCAGCGGCCTGTTCGCCGCCGGCGGCACCGGCGAGTTCTTTTCGCTGACGCCAGCCGAAGTCAGCAAGGTGGTTTCCGCGGCCGTCAGGCATGTCGATGGCAAGACCCCGCTGATCGCACCCGCCGGTTATGGCACGGCCATTGCCTCCGAGCTGGCGCGCGATGCCGAAAACAACGGTGCGGACGGCATTCTGCTGTTTCCCCCTTACCTGACCGAATGCGACAGCGATGGCCTGGTCGAGCACGCCATCAAGGTCTGCCAGTCCACTGCACTGGGCGTGATCGTCTACAGCCGCGCCAATGCCAAATTCGATGCCGACATGGTGGCCCGGATCGCCGACCGCTGCCCCAACTTCATCGGCTACAAGGACGGCATCGGCGACATCGACCGGATGGTCCGCGTATCCAATCGCCTGGGCGATCGTCTGACCTATGTCGGTGGCCTGCCGACGGCGGAAACCTTTGCCCAGCCCTATCTGGAAATGGGTGTCACCACCTACTCGTCCGCGATCTTCAATTTCCTGCCGGAATGGGCCTTGCAGTTCTATCGCGCCGTACGCGAACGCGATCACGATTTCGTGCAGAAGGAACTGCGGGACTTCGTTCTGCCCTACACCCTGATCCGCAACCGCCGTGCCGGTTATGCCGTATCGATCGTCAAGGCCGGCATGACGGCCATCGGGCGCAGTGCCGGCCCCGTCCGCTCCCCGCTGAAGGACCTTTCGGGCGAGGAACTGGAATCGCTCAAGCAGTTGATAGGAAACCGCAAATGACTTACTCACTTTCCGGCACCATGTTGCTGGGTACCACCGCCGTCTCCGGCACGGAAGCCAGCTTCAAGGCCATCAATCCGGCCACCAATGCCAGTCTGGAGCCGGCTTACGCCACGGCGTCCAAGGCACAGGTCGAGCAGGCCTGCGCGCTTGCCCATGCCGCCTTCCCGATCTATCGCGAAACCGGACTGGAACAGCGGGCGGCTTTTCTGGAGGCTTGTGCCGAAGAAATCGAAGCCATTGGCGACGCCCTGATCGAGCGCGCCATGCAGGAAACCGGTCTGCCCCGCGCACGCCTAGAAGGCGAGCGCGGCCGCACCACCGGTCAGCTGCGCCTGTTTGCCGAGGTGGTCCGCGAAGGCAGCTGGCTGGAGGCCCGCATCGATCCGGCGCGGCCCGAACGCAAGCCCCTGCCCCGCAGCGATCTGCGCCAGCGTCACATCGGCCTGGGACCGGTCGTGGTATTCGGCGCCAGCAACTTCCCGCTGGCTTTTTCAGTGGCCGGCGGGGACACCGCCTCGGCACTTGCCGCCGGCTGCCCGGTGGTGGTGAAGGCCCACAACGCCCATCCCGGCACGTCCGAATACGTGGGCCAGGCCCTGCAGCGCGCCGTCAAGCGCAGCGGTCTGCCGGAGGGCGTCTTTTCGCTGGTCTTTGGCGCCGGCAATGTCGCCGGTACCGCGCTGGTAGCCGACCCACGCATCAAGGCTGTGGGATTCACCGGTTCGCGCGGTGGCGGCACGGCGCTGATCCAGGTCGCCGCCGCGAGGCGCGAGCCGATTCCGGTCTATGCCGAGATGAGCGCCATCAATCCGGTGTATCTGCTGCCCTCCGCGCTGGAGGCACGGGGTGCCGAGCTGGGCAAGGCCTTTGTCGCTTCACTGACCATGGGCGCGGGCCAGTTCTGCACCAACCCCGGTCTGGTCGTGGCCATCGAAGGCCCCGGTCTGGAGGCCTTCGAGGCTGCTGCGGTGGAAGCGATCAGCCAGTCTGAGCCAGGCGTGATGCTGACTCCAGGTATCGCCAAGGCCTATCAGCAAGGCGTCGAGGCCCAGGCGGCCCAGGCCCAGGTGCTGGGCCGCGGCAAGTCCAGCAGCGAGCCCAATCGATGCCAGGCCGGCCTGTTCAGTGTCACCGCGCAGACTTTTCTGGCCGATGAGGCCCTGCAAGGCGAGATTTTCGGCTCGGCCTCCACCCTCGTCCGTTGCCGTGATGAAGCTGAGCTGCTGGCGCTGACGGCGGCTCTGGAAGGCCAGCTGACGGCGACCCTGCATCTGGACAGCGAGGACAAACCGCTGGCCGCCCGTCTGCTGCCGGAACTCGAGCTGAAAGCCGGCCGCATCCTAGTCAACGGCTGGCCGACCGGTGTCGAAGTCTGCCATGCCATGGTTCATGGTGGTCCCTATCCGGCCACCTCCGACAGCCGTACCACTTCGGTTGGCACACTGGCGATTCGCCGTTTCCTGCGCCCGGTCTGCTATCAGGACCTGCCGGCCGACCTGCTGCCGCAGGCCATTGCCGACAACAATCCGCTGGCTATCTGGCGCCGCATCGACGGTCAGCTGGGCAAGGTCTGAACTTCAGGGTGCGAAGGGTTCCTACCCTTCGCACCCTGGATTTTCCGGCGCTGGTGGCCTTGGTCGCGGCGCCTTTTTTTGCAACGCCATGAAAGCGCTCTCATATTGCAGGAGGCCCGCCATTGAACATCCTTGCCCTGCCCGATTTCCTGCCTTTCCGTCCTCCGCTTCCGGGTAACGCCTGATGCAGCTGACGCGATTCCACCACACGCGCTATCTGATCCTGGGCATGCTGTTTCTGGCCACCACCCTGAACCAGGCTGACCGGGCCACCCTCGCCATCGTCGGCACGCCGCTTGAAAAGAGTCTGGGCCTGAGCACCGTCGGTCTGGGCTACGTGTTCTCTGCCCATGCCTGGGCCTATGTGCTGGGCCAGATCCCGGGCGGTCGCCTGCTGGATCGCTTCGGTGCCAGTCGTGTCTATCTCTGGAGCATCGCCCTGTGGTCGCTGTTCACCCTCGCCCAGGCCGGCATCGGCTGGGTCGGCGCCAGCTGGGCCACGGTCACCCTGTTCGCGATGCGCTTTCTGATGGGCCTGGCCGAATCACCTGCCTTTCCGGCCAACGGCCGTCTGACCACAGCCTGGTTCCCCACCGCCGAGCGCGGCTTCGCCAGCGCCGCCTTCACTTCCGGTGACTATCTGGCCAGTGGCCTGTTCGCGCCTCTGATGGGCTGGCTAACCCATGTCTACAGCTGGCATATGGTATTTATCGTGATGGGGGTATTGGGCATCTTGCTGGCCGTGCTGTGGAAGTTCACGGTGCATGCCCCGGACAACCATCCCTGGGTCAGCGCCCGGGAGGTCGAATACATCACCGCCCACGGCGCGCTGCCGGCGATGGACCGGGAAAAGCAGAGCGTGCAGGATGACGTGCCATTGTGGCGGCGACTGCGGCAGCTGCTGTCCCAGCGCATGCTGGTAGGCGTCTACCTGGGGCAGTTCGGCATCACCACCCTGACCTATTTCTTCCTGACCTGGTTTCCGGTCTATCTGGTCCAGGCCCGCCACATGTCCATCCTCAAGGCCGGATTCATGACCGCCCTGCCTGCGCTCTGCGGCCTCGCCGGGGGCCTGCTCGGCGGCAGCTTCTCCGACTGGCTGATCCGTCGAGGACACAGTCTGACCTTCTCCCGCAAACTGCCCATCGTCACCGGCATGTTGCTGTCCACCGTGATGCTGGCCTGCAACTATGTCGACAATCAGACACTGATCATTGCCTGCATGGGTATCGCCTTCTTCGGCAAGGGTCTGGGCGCGCTGGGCTGGGCCGTGGTCGCCGACACCTCGCCCGGGGAGATCACCGGCCTCTGCGGCGGTCTGTTCAATACCATCGGCAACATCGCCGGCATCACCACTCCCATCATCATCGGCTACATCCTGCAGGCCACCGGTTCTTTCAACGGCGCCCTGGTCTTTGTCTGCGCCAGTGCCGCCCTGACAGTGTTCTGCTACCTGTTCGTGGTCGGTCCGATCAAGCGACTCACCCTGGCCGATCTGCACTGAACCCCTTCGCTTTGCGTCTGATCCGAGGAATCCCATGAACCAGAACCCCCATCGCAGCGCCACACCATCGATTGCAGCACTGGAAGTCATTCCCGTCGCCGGCCATGACAGCATGCTGATGAATCTCAGTGGAGCCCACGGTCCGCTGTTCACCCGCAACCTCATCATCATCCGTGACAGCGACGGTCGAACGGGCGTGGGCGAGGTCCCCGGCGGCGAGGCGATCCGCCGTACCCTGGAAGATGCGGCGCCACTGCTGCAAGGACGGCCCGTCGCCGCCTATCGCGATCTGCTGCGTGAAGTCGGCCGCCGGTTCGCCGACCGGGATGCCTCGGGACGTGGCCTGCAGACCTTCGATCTGCGCACCACCATCCATGCCGTGACGGCCATCGAGGCGGCGCTGCTGGATCTGCACGGCCAGTTCCTGGGCGTTCCGGTGTGTGCCCTGCTGGGCGAAGGACAGCAGCGGGACAAGGTCACCATGCTGGGCTATCTGTTCTATATCGGGGAACACGAGGAGACGCCACTGGCCTACCGTGATGAATCCGGCGCAAGTGACGACTGGTTCCGGCTCCGCAACCAGACCGCCATGGATGCGGCGGGCGTGGTCCGGCTGGCCGAGGCTGCCAGCCACCGCTACGGCTTCCGCCACTTCAAGCTCAAGGGCGGCGTGCTGCCCGGCGAGCAGGAAATGGAAGCCGTGACCGCCCTTGCCAAGCGTTTTCCCGAGGCCCGCATCACTCTCGATCCCAATGGCGCCTGGTCGCTGGACGAGGCCGTGCGGCTCTGTCGTGACAAACACGGGGTACTGGCCTATGCCGAAGATCCCTGCGGTGCCGAGGCCGGGTTTTCCGGTCGAGAGGTGATGGCCGAGTTCCGTCGCCGCACCGGCCTGCCGACCGCCACCAACATGATTGCCACCGACTGGCGCCAGTTCGTGCATGCACTGCAGCTGGGATCGGTCGACATTCCGCTGGCCGACCCGCATTTCTGGACCATGCAGGGCGCGGTCCGCGTCGCACAGACCTGTCATGACTGGGGCCTGACCTGGGGTTCGCACTCGAACAATCATTTCGATATCTCGCTGGCCATGTTCACCCATGCGGCAGCCGCCGCGCCGGGCGATATCACGGCCATCGATACGCACTGGATCTGGCAGGATGGTCAGGAACTCAGTATCGATCCTCCGAAGATCATCGACGGTGATGTCGCCGTGCCTGAGCGCCCGGGTCTGGGCATCGAACTGGACATGGACAAGGTCGCCGCCGCCCATGCCCTGTACCGGACCATGCCGCAGGGCTCGCGGAATGATGCAGCCGCCATGCAGTTCCTGATTCCCGACTGGCGTTTCGATCCCAAGCGCCCAGCCATGGTACGCTGAGCCGGCTCGACGAGAGGTTCTGGCGATCCGGCAACAGTTCCGGATCCGCCGGGCCCCGTGGCTTGTCAGACAACGCACCAAACGGTGTGCCGTCATGCCGCATCCGGCATGACGCCCCCGACATCAGGTATGCTCCCGGGCTTTGCCCGAGGTCCGGGTTCAAGGGGGAGTTTCATGCAACATCGTCATATCGGGTGGCTGGCCGGACTGTTGCTTGCACTGACCGTGCCCGCAAGCCAGGCCGCCGAAGAGGTGAAGGTGGTCGTGGTCGCCAATTGGGAAAACGGTGCGGACAGTGGCGATGCGCCCGGCGAATATCAGGACTGGGTGGAGCGCGAGCACCTGGACCAGAAGGTACCCGTGCGCGGCGCTCCTGATGTCGTCCGCCGCAATGCCCAGGGTCTGTACGGCATGGTACTGCGCCACGGCGCGCCGGATCTGGTGGCCTTCGTGCTGGATCCGCGTTTCGACTTCAGCCACACCTACTGGCTGTTCACGGGTATTTCGGGGGTCGACCCGAAAGCCGCCCCGGTCGGCAGTGTCGCCTGGGCCCGCTGGGTCATCGACGGCGACCGGGCACGTGAGCTGGATGATCGCGACATTCCCAAAGGCTGGCCTTACGGTCTGTTCGCCATCGGTGCCAGCCGCCCCAACCAGCTTCCGGACAATCCCAATCACTACGGTTCGGTCACTGATGTCGCCGAACTCTCGCAGGCGCTGCCGCTCAACCGGGGACTGGCAGACTGGGCCTTTCAACTGAGTCATACCGTGACGCTGGCGGATGATCCGGTCATTGCCGCCCGTCGTGCCGGCTGGAAGGGCTACCCCATCGCCCAACGAGCGCCGATGGTGCTGGAAGGCGAGACACTGGGCGCGATCCGCTACTGGCATGGCGCCGCCCGAACGCATTGGGCCGAAGACTGGGTGCGGATGTGGACCCGCGGCCAGGGCCGGTTCGTGATGACCAACGAGGAAAGCCAGACCTACCAGCGCATCATGATCACCCTGGCGGACGAAGGACTGGTCGATCGGCAGCGGATCATGGTCCTGCGCAGCGCCAGCAATTTCTCGATGCCGCCGCCGGGCGTCAGCGAGACGGCCTCGATCGGCGATGAAGGTCCGGGCCAGGCTCTGGCCTTCGACAACAACCAGCGTGTCGGCAGCGTGGTGCTGCACCAGCTGTTGCAGCACTGGCCGCAATACCGCCTGCGAATCCCGCAGGCTGCCGCTTCCACCCCAAAGCCCTGAGAGGCCGCGCGACCCGCACGCCGAACGTACCGGGTCGCGCCATCGGCGAGCTCAATGGAAGTCGAGTACCACCCGACCCTCGATCTGGCCCTTGTGCATCCGCTCGAAAACCTGGTTGATGTTTTCCAGCTTGTCGGTCACCACGGTGGCCTTGACCTTGCCCTCGGCGGCAAAGTCCAGTGACTCCTGCAGGTCCAACCGGGTACCTACGATCGAGCCACGGACGGTGATGCCGTTCAGCACCATATCGAAGATCGACAAGTCGAAATTGCCGGGCGGCAGGCCGTTGAGCGCCACGGTACCGCCACGGCGGACCATGTTCATGGCCTGACCAAAGGCCGAGGGCGACACCGCCGTGACCAGTGCGCCATGAGCGCCGCCGATCTCCTTCTTGATCGCGGCGACCGGGTCGACGGCCTTGGCATTGATAGTGAAATCGGCGCCGAGACGTCTGGCCAGCGCCAGCTTGCCATCATCAATATCCACGGCCACCACGTTCAAGCCCATGGCCTTGGCATATTCCACCGCCATATGACCCAGCCCGCCAATGCCGGAGATCACCACCCACTGACCCGGACGGGTCTCGGTAACCTTCAGGCCCTTGTAGACGGTCACCCCGGCGCAGAGCACCGGCGCGATCTCGATGAAACCGACCTTGTCCGGCAGCCGGCCCACATAATCGGCCGCCGCCAGCGCATACTCGGCAAAGCCGCCATTCACCGAATAGCCCGAATTCTGCTGGGTCTCGCACAAGGTCTCCCAGCCACCCAGACAGTGCTCGCAATGGCCGCAGGCCGAGTAGAGCCAGGGAATCCCGACCCGATCACCTTCCTTGAGATGACTTACTCCAGGACCGATGGCGACCACATGGCCGACCCCCTCATGGCCGGGAATGAAAGGCAGCGTCGGCTTGACCGGCCAATCGCCATCCACGGCGTGCAGATCGGTGTGACAGACACCGCAGGCTTCGATCTTCACCAGCACCTCGCCCAGCCCGGGGCTGGGCACCGTCACTTCCTCGATGCTCAACGGGCCGCCGAACTGGCGCACTACCGCCGCTTGCATGGTCTTGCTCATGGCCAATCTCCCAATATGTCAGTGAAATGCGGCGTACGGCACTCCGTTCGCCGCAATCGCCCGCAACCGATCAGAACGGAGCATCGATATCGACGATATCGATCAGCTTGTGATTCACGAATTCCTTGATGCCAAGACCCAGCAATTCGCGGCCATAGCCGGAACGACGCACGCCGCCAAAGGGCAGGTCGGCCTTGACCATGGTCGGATGGTTGACATAGACCATGCCGGTCGAGATCCGGGCGGCCACCTCGGCACCACGCCGGGTGTCGCGAGTAAATACCGAGCCGCCCAGGCCATAAGGCGAATCATTGGCGATGCGGATCGCGTCCGCCTCGTCCTCGGCCCGGAAGATCATCGATACCGGTCCGAAAAATTCCCAATAACGCGCAGGATTGCTTTCGTCGAGGTCGGTCAAAATCGTCGGCTGCAGGAAAGCACCTTGCGTCGGCACAGCTGGACCGACTTCTCTGGCCTTCGCGCCATGGGCCACGGCCTGGGCGATCTGCTTTTTCAGCCCGTCGACAGCCCCCTGCGAAGACAGCGGCGCCAGCGTCGTGGCCGGATCCATCGGATCGCCCGCACGCAGCGCCTCGACACCGCGGACATAGGCGTCCATAAAGGCATCGTGGATTTCCTTGACCAGAATGATGCGCTTGGAGGAAACGCAGACCTGACCGGCATTCCAATGACGGCCAAACACGGCCCACTGCACGGCCTTTTCCAGATCCGCATCCTTCAGCACCACGAAGGCATCGGCGCCACCCAGCTCCATCGTCGATTTCTTCAGTGCCTTGCCCGCCTGGGCCGCAACGATGGAACCGGCGGCTTCCGAACCGGTCAGCGCCACGCCATGCACGCGCGGATCATTGATGATGGTCTCGACCTGGTCGTGGCTGACATACAGATTGCGGAAGGCCCCGGACGGAAGCCCGGCCTCGGCCATCAGTTTCTCGAAGATCGCCGCGCACTGAGGGACGTTGGCGGCATGCTTGAGCAGCATCGTATTGCCCGCCGACAACTGCGGAGCGATGATGCGGGCGATCTGATAGTAAGGGAAATTCCAGGGTTCGATGCACAGCAATACCCCCAGCGGATCATGGACCAGGATAGCCTCGCCTTCGGCAGGATCGGCTACCGGCAGCTTTTCGGGCGCCAGCAGCTTTGCCGCATGCTTGGCGTAGTACTCGAAGATGGCTGCCGACAATTCGACCTCGGCACGCGCCTCGCCGATCAGCTTGCCCATTTCCAGAGTCAGCAGCCTGGCATAGTCCTCGCTTTGGGCTCGCAGGATACCGGCCGCCTTCTGCATGACCCCTGCGCGCTCGGCAAAGGAAGTCTCGCGCCACAGCAGAAAAGCCGCATGGGCCGCATCGATGGCCTGCACGACTTCGGCGTCAGTCGCAAAGGGGAAGGCCTGGATCGTCTCGCCCGTGTAAGGGTTCACTGTTGCATAGCTCATGAACGTTTCCTCAGGTTGTCGTCTTCGCGGCGACCGGCCGGTCACCGGACTGGATCAATGCAGGTCCTTCACCGCCTGGACCATTTCGGTCAGCGCCGCCAGCGCATCGCCGTAGACCATGTTGCAGTTGTCTTCATAGAACAGCAGGTTCTCGACGCCGGCATAGCCCTTGCCCTGTCCACGCTTGATCACATACACCTGATGGGCCTGATCGGCATTGAGAATGGGCATGCCGTAGATCGGCGAACTCTTGTCGGTCCGCGCAGCCGGATTGACCACGTCATTGGCACCGATCACCAGTGCGACATCGGTACTGGCAAAGCTGTCGTTGATATCATCCATGTCGAAGATCAGGTCATACGGCACACCGGCCTCGGCAAGCAGCACATTCATATGCCCCGGCATGCGGCCGGCCACCGGATGGATGGCGAATTTCACGTCCACCCCCGCCGTCTGCAGGATCTTCACGAATTCGTACAACTTGGCCTGCGCCTGCGCCACCGCCAGACCGTAGCCCGGCACAATGATGACGCTGGCGGCATAACGCATCGTCACCGCCGCATCAGAAGCCGAGGCCGCCTTCATGCTGCCTTTGACTTCGGCCTGGGAGGCGCCGCCGCCATCACCGAACCGGCTGAACAGCACATTGGCCAGCGACCGGTTCATGGCCTTGGCCATCAACGCCGTCAGCAAGGTACCCGCCGAGCCGACCACCATGCCGGCAATCATCAAGGCAGGGTTGTGCAAGGCATAGCCTTCCAGCGCCACGGCCAGACCGGTGAACGCGTTGTACAGCGAAATCACCACCGGCATATCGGCGCCGCCGATCGGCAGGGTCATCAGCACACCAAAGGCCAGCGCGGCCACGAAAAACAGCGCCTGCCCGCCATGGCCCACCACCCCGCTGGCCACCAGCGCCCCCAGAGCCAGAGCCGCCAGAAATACCAGTGCGTTGAACAGACTCTGGCCACGAAAGCGCCAGGCCTGCTTGATCCGGCCATCCAGCTTGGCCCAGGCGATGACCGACCCGGCCAGCGAGATCGATCCGATCAAGGCACCCAGTGCCGTCACCACCACCTGCGTCAGGCTGTCCAGCCGCGGCCCCAGCAGTTCGGCGGCGGCGACCGCGGCGGCGGCACCGCCGCCCATGCCGTTGTACAAGGCCACCATTTGCGGCATGCCGGTGACCGGCACCTTTTTGCCCCCCCGCCAGGCCCAGCCGATGCCCAGCGCCAGCGCCAGTATCGCCAGCAACAGATTCGCCAGTCGATGCGGGCGCGCCGCCTCGCTGACATCGGCCAGATAACCGAAACTGGCCACTACGGCCACCACCATGCCGATCCCGGCCAGCACGATGCCGCGCAAGGCCGTCACCGGTGAGGACATCCGCTTCAGCCCGAGAATGAACAGTACCGCCGCGGCAAAACCACTGAGCTCGATCACCCACTGCATCATGTCCTACTCCTTGCCGGCGGGCTTGGTCGCACTGGGCTTGAACATCGCCAGCATGCGATCGGTGACGACGTAGCCACCGGCGGCATTGCCGGCCCCCAGCAGCACGCCGACGAAACCGATCACCTGTTCGACGGGACTGGACGCGTTGAACAGGGCATGCAAGGCGCCCACCACCACGATGCCATGGATGAAATTGGAACCCGACATCAACGGGGTATGCAGAATGGAAGGTACGCGGCTGATCACTTCATGGCCGGTGAAGGCCGCCAGCATGAAGATATACAAGGCAATCAACCAGCTCATCGACAGATCGATGCTCATGGACGGGGCTCCTGGGCGGATGAGGCTTCAAAATGGGCTTTGGCCTTTTCATTGCGGATCTCGCCGCCATGAGTCAGCAAGGTACCGGCAACAACCGCATCATCCAGATCCAGAGCCAAAGCCCCGTCCTTGACGATCAGTTCCAACAGATTCAGCAGGTTCTTGGCATACAGTTCACTGGCCTGCTGGGCCAGCAAGGAAGGCACATTGAACGGTGCCAAAATATGGACCCGACCGACGCGAGCTGTCTGACCGGGGATCGTGCCCTCGCAATTGCCGCCGCTGTCTGCAGCCAGGTCGACGATTACCGACCCCGGCTTCATGCCCTGGATCTGGGCATTGTCGATCAGTCGCGGCGCCTTGCGACCCGGAACGTTGGCCGTGGTGATGATCATGTCCGCCTGCTGGACATGTCGGGTCAGCACATCCCGCACCTTGGCCTGCTCGTCCGCCGTGAGTTCGCGGGCATACCCGCCCTCGCCACGCGCATCGATACCGGTGTCGACAAACTTGGCCCCCACCGACTGGGCCTGCTCCCGGGTCTCGGGCCGCACATCATAGCCCTCGGTGACCGCGCCCAGCCGATGTGCCGTGGCCAGCGCCTGCAAGCCCGCCACACCCAGCCCCATCACCAGCACATGGGCCGCCCGCAAGGACCCGACGGCCGTGGTCATCATCGGCAGGATCCGCGGCAACTGCACGGCACCCAGCAAGGGCGCGTAATAACCAGCCAGGGCCGCCTGACTGGACAAGGCATCCATGGACTGCGCCCGGCTGATCCGCGGCACGGTCTCCATTGCAAAGGCGCTGATCCGGCCGTCCCTGAGTTGTCGCAGCACATCTGGCTGCTTGTCGGCATATACGAAACTGGCCAGCACCGCGCCCGGCTTCATGGCAGCGATCACCTCCACCGTGGGGGCCTGTACCGCCAGCACCACATCGGCATCGGCAACCAGAGCCCCGGCATCCTCGACAAGAGCGACGCCGCTGTAATCGACATCGGCAAAATCGGCCGCAAGACCCGCCCCCGACTGGATCGCCAGATTTGCACCCAGCTTGGAAAAACGTGCGGTCACGACGGGCACCATCGCTACGCGTCTTTCGTGTTCGGCCGTCTCTTTCAATATCGCGATCTTGATCGGCATCATGGATTCCGGCAGCAGGGACGCGGCCAGTTTGTCACGGCGCCTACACACATTCCTTGATACGCATCACCCTTCCCGGAGTTGTCTCGACCCATCAAGATGTGTCACTTAGACGCACAACTGTGACCACGACACACGCCGAAGAAGGATGTTCTTCAACATCTTCAATGGGATATCGTGATGCGTCGGATTGACACGTCATCATCACCCCGGCCTCATGACTTGATCGCCATCCACGCGTCAGCCGTCATCGGCGGGCAACCCCTCACGGCAGCTATCAGGCTCAGCTGCTGTGCTGATCTCTCCCGCGGCTGCGACCGTGGCCGTCCTCTGCGCCAACCGGATCAACGACGATGCAAGCGGCCCCATATATATGGCCGGGACCATGTCGCTTCACAAGACAAAGCTCAACAATCTCTTGCGACGGGTCTCGGTGACCCTGCATCGGCCGCAGCGGCATAGGCCATGGCCGTCTCGACCAGATCTGCCGGATAGCCCAGCTTGCCCAGCAGCCTGATCGCATTGCGCTGGCTGGCGGCCCCGCGACGCAGCTGATAGTCGAAAAAGCCGTCCACGTCGATATTTTCCTGGAAGTGATACAGATCGTAATGAATCCCCAGACAGGACTGCAGTTCCACATCATGGGTGGTGACCAGCACCATGCATCCTGCGGCCAGCCGCTCCAGCACCGCCCGGGCGCTGGCAATGCGCTCCAGCGTATTGGTGCCTGAAAAGATTTCATCCATCACCAGCAGGGCCGCTGTGCCTGACGATGCAAGTTCCATGAACTGCCGTATCGTCTCGAGTTCGGAAAAGAAATGACTGATGCCGGCTTCCACCGAGTGGTCCACATGAATCGAGGTCAGCACCCGGACCGCCGGTATCTCGGCTTGCCGGGCCAGACATATCCCGAGGGTCTGGCCCAGGATCACCTGGACCGCCAAGGACTTGATAAAACTGGTCTTGCCGGCCATGTTCGAGCCGATCACCAGCGCCGATCGCTGCCGCAATTCGATGCTGTGCGGCACGCAGCCTTCGATCAAAGGATGCACACCCTCCTGGATCCGCAGATCGAGTGCCGTCATGCGAGGCACGCAGTGCCAGGGCTGGCTGGCCAGAAAGGAGGCGATGGCGATACCGGCATCCAGCTGGCCGACGAGCTGATACACCTGAGCCAGACAGGGACGTATCACCGTCATGCGACGAAGGACGCGCAAGTAAAGCACCGGCTCCAAAGCCAGCAAGGCATTGGCCAGCGGTATCAGATAGTTGATGCCGGGCAACCGCGTCAACAGAAACTCGCGCAGCAGCTTCCGGGTCCGTCTGCGCGCTGGTGCAGCCTCGCGCAAGCGTCGCAAGGGTTCGACATCCTCGGTGGCATCAAGATGCGTCAGACGCTCGGCCACCGTCAGCAGATCCAGACAGGATTTGACGCTTTCGCCGTGATGGGCGCCGCTCCACCACAAGCGCCAGGTCGCGGCAATGTTCAACATGATCACCACCAGCCACGGCCACAGCGGCCAGCCCAGACCGATCACCCCGACAGGCAGCATCAGGCCGGCCAGTGCAGACAGTGGCAGCCACTTGGCCCAGCGTGGACTGTCCTCGTCATCCGCATGGATAAATCGCGCCAAGGTCGCATAGTGCTCGTCACGCAGTGGCCAGAGCAGGCGCTGGATGTGTTCGCGCTGCAAGGGATGCTCCCGCATCCAGTCATACAGGTGACGCCGGGCGTCCAGTTCGGCAGGCTCGCCCACATATTCGCGCATCTGCCGATACAGGACCTGAGCCCCGATCGGCGTGATCGCGGTATTGATCCGCTGGAAAATCCGTTGCAATTCCAGGTCGGACCAGACCTTGTCACTGACCGTCTCTGCTCCGGCCCCACGGCTCAGCTCGAAATACCGGGCTGCAAAAGCCGCCGTGTCGCTGCCCGGCCGTCCCCAGCGTCGGCGAATCTCCAGCCCCAGCTTGTCTGTGCGCCGCCATTCGGCAAACCATCGCTTCACTGCCCCGCCCCTCTCTGCCCGATTTCGCCTGACGCTCCCCGATCGACGGCGCACCATGGCGGCCACCGATACCCTGGATCCAGTCCAGCGGAGAGATAGACCGGTACCGTCATGAAGTTCCAGCCATGGCTTGCCGGGACCATCCGATGCATCCGTGGCTTGTGCCCTGCCACATGGCACGTCGAACAGCCCGGTTCCACGCTGAGACATCAGCTTCGAATGCCCGGATCCCGGATTGCTGGCAGTTCCCGTGAGCAACGGGCAGATGTTCGCCATCCCCGCTTGCTCGCATTGTCACCACCCATGTAAACTTTATGAGAATGATTTTCATTGGCATCGTTAAATCACTACCCGAGCGCACACGTTTGCCGCTTCCATGGACGACCATGGTCGTATCCCCGAATGCGAAAGCAAACCTTGCCGCGCCCCCGATTCTTCTCCGGAGCTCATCTTGAACACTTCCGAACGCGCCTCGCCGGCGCGACGCACGGCCGCCTCGCAACCGGCACGATGGCCGCTGGTCATCGCCATGCTGTCGGTCTCGGGCCAGGCCTGGAGCAACGAACAGACGACAACAGCCCCCGCCACCACGCCAGCGCATCATGCCGCCACCTCCCGCCCCAAGACCCTTGAGGCCGTCAAGGTGGAAGGCGATACCGGCTATGGCGATATCTCGCGGCGCAGCAATCTGGGCGTACTGGGCAATCTAGACAACATGGAGACGCCCTTTTCGGTCATCAGCTACAGCTCGGACTATATTGCCAACCAGCAGGCCCATACGATCGGCGATATCGTGGCCAATGATCCCTCGGTCCGCGTCACCAACGGCTATGGCAATTTCTCCGAGCTGTTCGTGATCCGCGGCTTCCCCTTGAATGGCGATGACATCAGTTTCGACGGCCTGTACGGGATCATCCCCCGGCAGATGGTGGTCGCCGATGCCATCGGCCAGTTGGATCTGCTGCGCGGCGCCAGCGCCTTTCTGTATGGCGTATCCCCCGGCGGCAGCGGTCTGGGCGGATCGATCAATATCGAACCCAAGTGGGCCGGCCATGCGCCCTTGACACGGGCATCCTTCGATTTCGGCACCAGCGCCCAGTTCGGTGGCAGCGTTGATCTGAGTCGGCGCTTCGGCAGGGACCAGCGCTGGGGCGTGCGGGTGAACGCCGGCACGCGCGGCGGCGATACCGCCATCGACCGGGAGCATGGTCACTCCAGTTTCGAGTCGATTTCGGTGGATTACCGCGGCAACCGCTTCCGCATCAAGGCCAATATCAGCCATCAGCTCCAGCGCATTGATGAGGGGCGCAACGTCGTGTATCTGGCCGGCACCGGCGTACCTCGTGCACCGAAAGCGAAATACAACTACGGACAGCCCTGGTCATATTCCAGCATGGAAGACACTTACGGCATGATCCGGGCCGAATACGACATTCTGTCGAATCTGACCGCCTATGTTGCCGGCGGTGCCGACCATTCCAATGAAAACGGCGAATACGCCTCTCCTCGCGTCAATGCCCAGGGCGTCGGGACCGCCAGCCGGATGGGCGTGCCCTACAACAATGACTCGCAGACTGGTGAAGTCGGCATCAACGGGCTGTTCCAGACCGGCCCCGTCTCGCAGCGCTTCAATGCCAGTGCCTCGATCCTCAACCAGAAAAAGACCGCCAGCTATACCTTCTCGGGCAGCTACGCGATCGATCTGAATCACTACGCAGCCGTGGATTACCCCGCCTCCACTCTGGATGCCGGTGATCCGGTGGTCACCGGCCGCACCAAGCTGCACAGCGTGGCCTTGTCCGACACGCTGGGCTTCTTCCACGACCAGGTGCTGCTGACCCTGGGCATCCGGCACCAGAGCATGGAAGTGCTGGGTTATGCCTACAAGACCGGGGCCCGGACGGCACATTACCAGCAGAACGCCAACTCACCGGTGGCAGGCCTGCTGTACAAGATCTCGCCGCATGTCTCGATCTATGCCAACTCGATCCAGGGTCTGTCCCAGGGGCCGCAAGCGCCCGTCGGCACACTGAACGTCGGCGCCGTCTTTCCTCCCTACAAATCGAAGCAGATCGAGGCCGGCCTGAAATATGACCACGACAGCTTCGGCAGCACCCTCAGCGTGTTCCAGATCAAGGAACCCAGCGGCCTCACCAATCCGGACACACTGCTCTACAGTCTCAACGGCTTGCAGCGGAATCGCGGCGTGGAATGGAGCGCCTTCGGTGAACCGGTGAAAGGCCTGAAAGTGATCGGTGGCGCCACCTATACCGATGCACGCCTGAGCCGGACCGCCGGAGGAACCTATGACGGCCATATCGCCATCGGCGTACCTCGCTGGCAATACAACCTGGGTGCCAACTGGGCGATTCCGGCCACCGATGGCTTGAGTCTGGGCGTCGATCTGATCCGCACCGGCGGAGAATATGCAGACCAGGCCAATACATTGAGCATTCCGGCCTGGACCCGTGTCGACGTGCATGCCAGCTACGCCACCCGCTTCGCCGGCAAGGCCACCACCTTCCGCATGGCGGTGATGAATATCGGCAGCAACGACTACTGGGCATCGGCTTTCGGCGGCTACCTGACCCAGGGCGCCCCCCGCGAAGTCCGGCTGTCGGCCACCATGGATTTCTGAGCATCCGGATAGTGAATACCTGAGCGACAGCAGCCGGGTCGGCATTCTGCATGGAGACGACCCGTCCGCAATCCGTCATCCGTGCTGCTGAAAAACCCGGGCAAGACACCCTACTTCAGTCCATCAGCCATCAGCGGTGACGATAACGCGAGATCACGGCCGGCCGAGGCTGCATCGATGGCGAACTGCCACCATTGATTGCCATGGATGAAGCCTCGTCCGACCACTAGGGGATGGCCGCCAGCTTGCCACCAAAAGAGCTGCGGGCCTGGACAAGACCCTGCATCCCATCCACTTAAGCATCTGTAACCATCGCTCATCGTCGCAGTCTGGACGGGATGTGACACTCGGCCACGGCCACTTGTGAATTCGTACCATCTTGCGACCCCATGAGCAGCCTCGCAGCGATACGCTCAAGTCCGCGGCAGGCATGACACGGCCTGTCATGGCGCGATCCTGAGCCTTCGGATGCCTGCCCGGATGAGCTTCGATACCTACCGGCGAGAGGGGGAACGATCGTCCGGGCCGGCCCCCTGAACACCCCATCCAGCAACACGTGCATGTCGATATCCAGTTGTTTCATTTGACCCGACCTCCACGCTCCCAGAGAATGTCCGCCCCCGACCGGCTCGACCATGTGATGGCTATGCCGGTTTTGACTGATATGCCGCTGATTGATACGCCACGGCCCGATCCGCGCCACACCTCCAGGAGCCGCTCCGCCTCATGCGCAAAACGACTGTCCATCGCCATACCCAGCTTCTGTTGTCGATCTCGCTGGCCTTGGGGCTGATCCCGTGCGCCATGGCCACCGATCAGGCCGCATCCAGTCAGGCGCCGGATGGCAAGAGCCAGGCCCAGAAGCCGCGCAAGAGCACAACGCTGTCAACCATTGCCGTGAACACCCAGGTGCTGGCAGGTGGCTTGATGGCCGACCAGGATGCGCCCAAGGCGGTGTCGACCATCTCGGCCCAGGCCATTGCAGCGCTGCCGATCACCGCCGATTACACCCAGATGATCAACTCCATGCCGGGTGTCAATGCGGCATCGCCCGACGGTTTCGGCCTGACCGACAACAGCAGCTACACCGTGCGTGGTTTCAACGCCAGCGAAGTCGGCGTCACCATGGACGGCGTGCCGGTCAACGATGTTGGTGACTACGTGCCCTATCCGTCGGAATACGGCGAAGCCCGCAACTACGCCTCGGTCACCCTAATGCAGGGCTCCGCCGATATCGACATGCCCGATCTGGGTGCGGTGGGTGGCCATATCGCCTTTATCACCCAGGCCCCGACCAGGGACTTCAATGTCTATGTCGGCCAGACCTTCGGCAGCTACGATGCCCGCAGCACCTTCGTCCGCGTGAACACGGGAGACACCGGTCCGGTGCGCAGCTGGATCTCGTTTTCGCAGAATTCCAACGACAAATGGCGCGGTGCCGGTACCAATGACATCCGGCGGGTGCAGGCCAAGTCGCTGTGGACGATCAACGACCACAACAGCCTGACCTTCAATTTCAACTACAACCACGAAGCCAACTATTTCTACAGCCCGATGAGCCGCTCGCAGTTCGGCGAAAACGGCTACAAGTACGATTACGGCACCCACTGGCTGACCACGCCCAAGGGAGGCTTCCCGAGCAGCCAGCTGTATGGCGATGATCCGACCTATCAGGCGCAGAACAACTATTACAAGCTGTACCAGAATCCGTTCAAGTCGTATGTGACGAGCCTGGATGGCGAGTTCCGACTCACCGACGATCTTTCGCTGTCAGTGATTCCCTATTTCCAGTACGGCATGGGCAATGGCAGCTATCCCGGCTTCCTGCCTCTCAGAACCGGAGCCAACGGCAAGCCCTACGTGGTGGCGGACCAGGATGCCGATGGCCAGTATGCCGTGCTTGATGCCTATCAGGGTTATACCTACCGGCCCGGCATCAATGCCAAGTTCACTCTGAACCTCGGCATGGACCACACGCTGGAATGGGGCCTTTGGTATGAGCGTTCACGCCAGAATGATTTCATCAATGCCTCCTATGTCGATCCTGAAACCGGCAGTCCGTCATCGATCTGGGGTGATCGCGACTTGCTGACCTATGCCAACGGCAAGGTCTGGCAGAATTACAACGAACACGACACCACCACGGTGAAGAAGCTGTTCGTGCAGGACACATGGACGCCGACCGACTCGCTGACCATCAATCTCGGCACCTCGTTCCTGGACACCACCCGTCAGAACCAGTTCGTGATGTATCCCGGCAATACCGATCCGGACTTTGGTACCGCACCCTTGAGCTCGCGCAACAACTACCACAAGTTTCTGCCGACGCTGGGCGTATCCTGGCAGGTCAATGACGCCAACCAGATCTATTACAGCCTGACCAAGACCTTCCGCGCACCGGAAGATGCCGCCACCTACGGCAACAGCCGACTGGGTCTTCCGGCCCCGCTGCCGGAAAGCGCGTGGTCCAATGAACTGGGTTGGCGCTACAGCAGTGGACCGCTGAACGTGCATGCCGACCTCTATCTGGCAAACATGACCAATCGCACCGCCATCGGCGAAGATCAGAACACCTATATCAATTACTACATCAATGCCGGGCCGGTACGCATGGCCGGTTTCAATGCCGAGGGTACCCTCGAGTTGGGACATGGCTTCAGCCTTTACGGCTCCTACACCTACACCCAGGCCAGGATCAAGGACAACCTGTACCTGCCCTCGGCTGACGGCAGCGCGGGTACCTGGTATGCCACCCGCGGCCGCCAGTTCACCGGCGCACCGCGCAACATGGCCTATCTGGGCATGCACTATGCCCATCAGGGCCTGACGGTAGACCTCAACGGCAAGTTCACAGGCAGCGAATACGGCGACTTCCTGAATACCGACAAGGTACCGTGGAACTTCACCATGAACGGCAGTGCCAGCTACGACTTCGGCGATCACGGAATCCTGCACCATCCGACGATCGCGCTGAACGTACTGAACCTGTGGAACCGACATTACCTGGCCCTGCCTTACAGCCCGACCATCTCGGCAGCCGAATCTTCCCCGACCTACTATGTCGGCGCTCCCCGCGAATGGTATCTGACCCTGAGCACGCAGTTCTTCTGAGCCAGACTGCCGATCAGACACGACATGATCCCGCATGACATGTGTTGCGTCATGCGGGATCATGCTCGTTCCGCCGGCCGACAGGCCGCCTTCGCACCTGAAGTGAGCCGCTCTTGACCCAATCCGCCCACACGGATTCCCCGCGCCCGGATCCTGCATCACAGACCGGACGTCCTGCTCGATATCTGGCCACCGGCCAGGCGGTATTTATCGCGCTGGGGATGATGCTGACCATCGATACGCTCAAGACCACGCCGACCATCGCTCTGGCGGCAGGTCATTGGCATTTCTATCTGCTGTGGATCGCCGGTGGGGCCTTGTCACTGGTCAGCGCGCTCTGCTACGCCGAGCTGGGTTCGGCCTTTCCTCACCCGGGTGGCGACTACCACTTTCTGCGGCTGGCCTACGGCGTAAGAGTCGGCGCGCTTTATGCCTGGTCACGCTTCGCCATCATGCATACCGGCTGGATGGCGGTGATGGGTTTTATGCTGGCTGACTACGTCAAGGCCGTGATCCCGCTGGACCCGTTGACCTATCGACTGGCTGCCATGTCCTGCATTGCGGCCATCTGGGGTCTGACCCGCATCCACGTCAAGCTCAGCTTTGCCACTCAGGCCGGGCTGGTGTTGCTGCTGATCGGCGGTTTCGCGAGCATCACCTTGGCCGCGGCGATGCTCACCGTTCACCACCAGGGCTTCCCTATCCTGGTTCCCCATCAGGCGACGGTGAATTCCAGTGCCATCGGCACCGCCCTGATCTATGTCTTTCTCGCCTATGGCGGCTGGGGCGACGTGGCCACCCTGTCCACCGAGCTGCGCAATCGCCGCAGCGGCATGGTCATCACCATGGCCGGCGGCATCGCCTTGCTGGTCACCGTCTACGTTGTCACCAGCGCCGCCATGGTCGCCGGCCTGGGCATGGATCACCTGGCGCATGCCAACGCGCCGGCCGCCGACCTGTTGAAACGCGTATTCGGTCCGCCTGGTGCCTGGGTCATCACCACCATCGTCTGCATCGCCGCCGTCAGCAGCATTCACTCCTGCCTGCTGACCGGTGCCCGCACGACCTACGCCGCCGCCGCCGACCTGCCGGGAACCGGGCGCATCGGGCAATGGCACAGTGCCAGCAAGGGCCCTGCCGTGGCAGCCATGGCCGAATGCCTGATGGCCTTGCTGCTGGTCTGGATCGGCAGCTACAGCAAGGCGGGCTTTGATGCCATGATCGGTTACATGACGCCGGTCTTCTGGGCCTTCATGCTGTTGAGCAGCGCCGCCGTCATCGTGCTGCGCCGGCGTCACCCCGAGGTGGAGCGGCCCTACAAGGCCCCGCTCCATCCTCTGCTGCCGCTGATATTCATCATTTTTTCCATCTATATGTTTGTTTCCAGTCTCCAGGATCTGGGAGCCGCGGCCTGGTATGGTCTCGGGGTGATGGGCATCGGCGCGGTACTGATCGAGCTGCTGCTGCGCAAAAGGCCACGCGACGACGCGTACTGAGACCCGATGCGGTGCCGCGGACAAGATCAGCCTGTCGCCCGCGTCGTGGCGGATGTGCGGTGCGCCGAGAGACTGGCAAGCACGCTGGTGATGACCAGCACCAGTGCCAAGGCTTCCAGCGGATGTGGCCAGCGTCGCGCCCACATCAGACCGTAAGCCATTGCGAACAAGGTCTCGAACAGAATCATCTGGCCAACCAGGGTCAAAGGCAGCAGTCGGCTCATCCGGTTCCACAAGCTGTTGCCCAGGATCGAGGCCAGTATCGCCACGACCAGCGACACGCCTCCCAGCCGCAGCCAGTCATGCCCGGCATGCGGATGCTGATCCAGCAGCAGCGCCGGCATGGTGAGCAGCAGTCCCTGCACCCCCGTCGCCACACCTGTCAGCAGATTCCAGTCATGCGCAGACATGTCCTGCAAGCGTGCGAGGGCGCGCGCATTGCCTACCGCATAGGCCGTCCATGACATCAGGGCCGTCACCGCACAGGCCAGGCCGAACAGATGCTGCAGACGTTGCTGCGGTTGCAGCTGAGGCTGCAGGGCCTGCCAGCCGATGCAGATCGCACCGGCGACGCACAGCAGCAGGGAGGGGAGCAATCGCCTCAAGCTGACGGCTCCGGGGTCGCGCTGGCCAGCCAGACTGACGAGCACCGGGAGAAAACCCATGACCAGCGAGACCGTGGCGATCCCTGCATTCTGCACCGCGGCGGCAAGCAGCACGTAATAGAGCGTATTGCCGGTCAGCGCCAGCCAGGCAAGATTGCCCCATTGGCCAAGGCTGGCTCGCTTCAGCAGCACCCTCCCGCGTGAAGCCAGCAGCGCGAATGCCATCAAGCCGAAGCAGAGGTATCGCCCTGCGCTCAGCAGCCAAGGCGAGAAATCCGGCGTCAGGACGGGGGCTAGAAATACCAGCCCCCAAAGTGCGCCGGCCCCCATGCCGCTGACCACGCCGGCCGGCACGGATGATCGGGCGGCCGGCGATGTGGAACGGGTATGCATTGCATTCATGCGGGAATATTATTCGCAGGAATCCGATTGATGCCCCCTCATTTGCCTTCGAAACGCAACAATCACTCGCCATGCCCCCTCGAAACACACTGACACTTGCCCAGCTCGACCGCCAGGACCGTGCGATCCTTCGTCTGCTGCAGGAAAACAACAAGATGCCGCAGCGGACCATTGCCGACCAGGTCAAATTGTCCGCAGCGGCCGTGCAGCGCCGCATCGCGGCCATGGAAGCTGGCGGCATCATCCTCCGCCATGTCGCCTTGCTCGATCCTGATGCCATGTCGGCCACCATCACCTCCATCGTCGAAGTGACCCTGATCGACGAGCATGCTCTCACCGTGGATGACAGCAAGGCACTGTTTCTGGCTACCCCCGAGGTGTAGCAATGCTTTTATGTGACCGGTGGCATCAGTTTCGTGCTCATCATCGTGACAGCCGACATGCGCGCCTATGCCGGCCTGATCCGCCGCATGCTGGCCGAAAATCCCAAGGTGAAAGCGTACCGCAGCCTGGTGGCGCTGGACCGCGTCAAGACCGGGACGGCCATCGTGATTCCATGAGCCTGGTCTGATCCGGTACCGGGCACCGGCATCATGCCCTCAGCCCCCGGCCCACGGTCCTGTCAGCCGTGGCAGATCCCGCGGCAAGTCAGTCCGGGGCTCCGGACGGACGGCAGGCGATACGCCCGCCCGCCTGAATCAGTCTCCCGACTGGTAACTGGCCAGAAACATAGTGACTGCGGAGTCCACCACCCGCAGACCCTCCGCCTCGTCCAGTGGCGCCAGGCCCAGCGTGATCTGTGGCCAGAATGCGAAGCTCTTGAGCAGACCGTGCAATTGCCTGGCCGCAAATTCAGGATCGTCCAGCTGCAGGCGTCCCGCCGCGGTCGCTGAGCGAATCCATGCGGTCAAGCCGCATTCGACCGTCTCGATGCGCCTGATGATGCCCTGGGCACGCTCGGGTGCGTGGATCACTTCGGCCAAGGCGACCCGTGCCAGATCAATGAAATTCACGTCACCGAGCAGCCTCAGTTTCGCCATCAACAAGGCATGCAGCTGCGGCCGGAGCGGCCGCTCCTGCACATAGCGCGGCTCCTCGTCCCCCGTACTCCATTCCCATAATTGTTCGAGGATCAACTCGAACAGGGCTTCCTTGCTCGGAAAATGGTTGTAAACCGTCCGCTTGGACACACCGGCCATCGCCGCGATCCGGTCCATGCTGGTGGCTTCATAACCGGCGGTCCGGAACTCGCTGACCGCGGCCTGCACGATGGCTGCGCGTTTTCGCTCGCTCAGCCGCAAGGAAGAAGATGTCATGTCGTGGCCACTCCATCGGACAACTGCCGTCATATTACACTCTACAGTGTACTTTCGAAAACCACTCAACTACACTGCACCGTACAGTTTATATGCCATTTTCAAGCCATCGACCTTCGTCCGCCAGGAACGCTCTTGATGCCCTCCCGCCCATTGCCTCTGCCCAAATCGCTTGCCGGCTATCCCCAATCGGCTCATTTCAGCGACGGACGTTTCCACAATGCCCGTCCTCGCCCGACCACCGGTTTATGGAAAGGCTTGAAACTGCTGCTGACCATGCTGTTCACCAAGCCGGCTGATACCGTCCCTGCTGACCCCATCCCCGTGAAGGCCATCACGCGGGCGCAGCTGGAAGCGGCCCCGGATCGAAGTCTGTTCCGCCTGGGTCACTCCACCGTGCTGATAAAGTGGAAGGAGCGCTACTGGCTGACCGATCCGCTCTTTTCCAAACGGGCCTCGCCGGTACAGTGGGCCGGCCCGGCGCGTTTCCATGCGCCGCCCATCAGTATCGAGGAACTGCCGCCCATTGCCGGCGTCATCCTCTCGCACAATCATTACGACCACCTGGACCGCGCTGCCGTTCTGGCTCTGGCGGCCAAGACCGATGTCTTCATCGCTCCGCTGGGGGTTGGAGACCAATTGAATGCCTGGGGCGTGGCCCCGTCCCGAATCGAACAACTGGACTGGTGGCAGTCGACATCCGTGCATGGTCTGGAATTCACGTCCACGCCTGCTCAACACTTTTCAGGCCGAGGCCTGCGCGACAGTGATCAAAGCCTGTGGTGTTCCTGGGTCATCCAGGATCAGACGATGCGCCTGTTCTTCAGTGGCGACAGCGGCTATTTCGACGGCTTCAAAACCATCGGGGACCGTCTCGGCCCCTTCGATCTCACCTTGATGGAAACTGGTGCCTACGACCCGCGCTGGGCCTTTGTGCACATGCAGCCCGAACAGACCCTGCAGGCCCATATCGATCTACGCGGCCGCTGGCTGCTGCCGATTCACAATGGCACCTTCGATCTTGCCATGCATGCGTGGCAGGAGCCGTTCAAACGGATCACCGCCCTGGCCACCCTAAAAGGCATCGATATCACCACTCCGATGATGGGGGAGCGCATCGACATGCTCGCCCCCCCGGCCATGCAGGCCTGGTGGAACGGGCAGCCCGCCCGTACCGGATAACGGCACAAAGGAATCCCGGATATCCAAAGTCCCTCGACCACAGACCGTTCGCTTCGTGCTCGCATACTGCTGCGGCAACCGGGGCCATTGCAGCAGTGACGGCTCAGCATTCCTCGCGAGACGTCATGTGTCACCGGTCATGCAGATACAACGGTATCGACGTGCCTGATGCACTTTCTCAAAGTCATTGGATCTGGCATTTATTGGATGTCCATCCTCTTGTTACAAGACCTTGACCAAAAAGACTGTCTGACGAATCCGCGCCATCCATCAGGGCAGGCAGACTCGACTCATTCCATGCCTGCCGTGGTCAATAGCAAAGGCTCGCCCATTCATCGCCACGACCTCCGCGGGAACGGTTCTCCGGCAGATGGGACGGCATGCCCCCCCGGCCATCGAATTCGGCTCGCCTACCGTCTTATCACATGCAAAGAGCCTTTGCCGATCCTGTCGAACCTATGCAACAAAGAGCGTCAGGCCAGCCCGAATATCTGGCAAGCTCATCGCTCATGGACCCAAGACATCGGCGAGTCCTGGAAGACCGCGCGCCCATCACCATCAGGAACGGAATCCGGGGAGTTGCGGGCGGTTCAAACAGATCATTTCTTGCGAAAGCAAAAACATCCAGCCGTGCTTCGTCATGGCGAGGTTGAGGCGCAAGACATGCGTCGCAGGATGCCAGCCATGAAAGGGCATCCTGAACGATCCGCAACCTGCCTTCCCTGCCGGGATCTCGAATGCATCTGCGACTATGATCTGCCTTGTTCGCTGTGCCGAGTCACGCCCGGATAGGGTCCCGTGACTGAAGACGAGGCCGGTTCCTCGTACGGAAGTCAGCACCTCCGGCCTGTGATTCACATCACTTTGACGCATTGCGTTGTATCACGCCGGGGCCCAATGTGTCGCCATCTCCATCAGGCGGCGTGACGGGGCATCGCTCGTTCACTCGATTCACCGGACTTTCCGCAGGCAGCATTCTCATCCATGAACACCTCCACCTTGCAGGCGATACGTACCCGCCTCGGCTTTGCACGCGGTTCCGACAAGGCCAGCGACGAGCTGAGTGCCTACGCGGAACTGGATACCCAGGGCCGGATCCTGAAGGCCAGCCCGGCCTACGAGCAACTGATGGGTTATCCGCCGGGACGGCTGACCGGGCATCATCATCGTGAGCTGCATGGTCCCGGGGATGCCCAGTCCGAGGCCTTCGCCCGATTCCTGGGTGACATCACCGCCGGCCGACTCGTCAAGAGCATCGTCCAACGCATCCGGGCCAACGGCGATCCGATCTGGCTGCAGGTCAGCTACCAACTCGTGCTTGACCGCCATGGCAAGGTCACGCGTATCGTGGAGCAGGCCGCAGATGTCAGCGAGCAGCAGATCGCGGCCCTCGACATGGAGGCGCGACTGGAAGCGCTGGATCGAACCCAGGGCGTCATCGAGTTCGCACTGGATGGCACCATTCTGACGGCCAATGACCGATTTCTGGAGATGGTGGGTTATTCACTGGACGAGATCGTCGGCAAACACCACAGCCTGCTGGTGGATCCTCTGGAGGCCCGCTCGCCTGCCTACCACGCGTTCTGGGACCGGCTGCGAGCAGGCAGGCATGCCAGCTCGCTGTTCAGGCGCATCGGTCATGGCGGCCGGGAGATCTGGATCCAGGCCAGTTACAACCCCGTGCTTGCTGCCGATGGCCAGACCTTGAAAGTCATCAAGTACGCGACCGACGTGACCTCCCAGACCCAGGCCGCACGGGCGCTGCAACAAGAGGTGGTGCAACTCGCGGAGACCGTGCAAGGCAATGCGCAGCTTGCCTCCCAGGCCACCGATATCAGTCAGCAGGCACAACAGCGCCTGCAGGAAGGACGGCAAGTCATCGACCGGCTGATTGCCGACATGGAAGCGATCCACGCAAGCATGAAATCGATTACCGGGATCACCGACTTGATCGATTCGATCACGCTGCGCACGCGCTTGTTGTCACTGAACGCCCGCGTGGAAGCCGCTCATGCCGGGGAAGCCGGCCGCGGATTCGCCGTGGTGGCCACCGAGATCAATGGTCTGGCCACGCAGTGCAAAAACGCGACCAACGAGATCCATGACCTGCTGGAGCAAGCCGCTCACTGTGTTCAGCAAGGTGAGATGCATACCGCAGAGGCCGATCAAGCCATGCTCAGAATGGCGACGGCGATCCGGGACATCAGCCAATCCACCCAGTCCATCCAGCAGGCCGCGGCCAGGCAGGAGGGGGGCATCAAGAGGGTCAATGCTGCGGTGAGTGAACTGCAACAAGCCAACCACTTGCCGGGAGATCCGTGAACACAGCCTTGTCGCCTGACCGTATCGTCCACCCCGCACGACCCGGCGATACGCTCCGGACAAACGCACCTCCAACGGCCCTTTGCAAAGTCTGACCTGTGCAGCCAGTCTCGCGATACATTCCGGAACCCACATGGCCCCGGCGGTACGCAAACGGCACCGATGGCGACGGTGGTCAGGCCAAACATCTGAAGGGTACCGCGCCGGTCCTCGCCCACGATGCCACCTTGCGCCCGGTCCTGTTCATCGAACAGCAGGCCGGCCTGCCCGTTGAAACAGCTGCCCATGTCCGCGCAGCGCTGACGTCAGTCCTCGAAGCGGGAAATGATCATGACGTCATCGCCGCCGATATGGCCCGCGAAATCCCTGCGTGACTCGATCCGACCCATCAGGATGACGGCCAGCAAACAGATCATCTCATCCCCCCGGAAGTACCCGTAATGATCGTTGAACGGTTTGAATTCAAATCGACGTAGGCAACGACAAAAGCCGTCCCTTCCCGCATCAAAGTGTCCACATGGGCAGTAATCGGGATATTGCCCGACAGAAAAGTCAGCGGATCGGCATGGCAGGCCGCCTCGATCCGCCATTCGGTGACCCCGCGCAACAGGGCTTGTCCAGTGCCCGGCCCCGGATAGCACCCGTTGCGGGTGGCAACGAACCCGTCGACCAGACAACGCTGCTCGGCGTCATGAAACACCTCGCTCAGCGCGTCCGGAGGCTGGTGCGCATCGACCAGCAATGAGTCCTCCTGCTTAAGGTCGTGCATGGATTGCGCACGAAGAGCTCGCGGGAACAAGGTCTGGCCATCTGATCCAAAAAATCTGCCCATTGACAAGGCCCAGCGGCCGGCCCTCATCGGCAACAGCCAGAGTCACACTACAGGCTGGAATACAGCCCGCAAACCATCATCCCGCATCGCGCGCGCCAGCCAGTCGTGCGATGCCATCACGTCCGGATCCACGCCAATTGGAACACTCATAAATCCACAAGTCCGGCTGAAAAAACCTGCAAGGCGCCTGAACCGCATAGCGACCCCCGATACGCCCGTCCGCCCACCCGGATGGCGCTGGCCCGGTACAGGCTATGCCCGAATGATTGCAATCACTTTAAAACCCGTACGGCCAATCGTCATACCATCGACCGTTGCCCGGAAACTGCTCGTGACATATAGCCATGCTGCATACCTTCAGTACCAACGGTTGCTCGTCAACACACTTGTGCCGCGATATTTTTGTTCGGTCCGACTCCCCTGAGCGGGCAAGGACCGATGGCTGTGTTGAGACACGACGGGCGTAGTGATACGGACTCCCTGACTACTGCCCCCTCCCTACAATTGCAGTGGTCGCTCGACACAGCCGCCGGTCCGGACACCATGCGGATGGCCGCAGCAGCGGCCAATGTCTTTCCCGAGGCGCCTTGTGGGGTAAGTGCTGCGCGGGAAACGCCGAGGACGGAAGGCGCAGGCCGTGACAGTCGGGAAAGCACCGACACCTGATGCTTCCAGACGTCCCGCCATCCCATGTCTCTGCAACCGCATATGACTGCCGATATCGTTCAAGTCCGTGCAAGACAGCCACGACATCGCTCAGCAGTCCGTATGGGCCACGGGCTGCAAGGGATAATACGCGAGGACCTCGCAGCCCTTGGGCACAGCCACGTGGCGGGCCGTACATCCCTTGGCCAGATCGATCACACTGATCGATCCGCTGTCCTCGTTGGCTGCCAGAAAGTGCAGACCGTCCGGAGTAAAGGCTCCATCCAGCGGCTTGTCCTGCACCTCGGCAGTAAAGAGGTGCTTGAGATCAGCATCATAAAAGCTCGCCACCGGATCAAAGTCTCCAATGACTGCGAGTATCTCGCCATCGGGGCGATAGCGTGTGATCTGCGCATGCCTGACGTGCCCCGGCAACGCCACCGTACGCAGCAGAGCAAGCTCATCGCGATCGAAGACGAACAGCTCGGGGCGCTCGCTGCTGGTGGCAACCACCCAGGGCCGGGTCAGCGCCGCATCGATGCCATTGAGTCCTGAGGGAGCCTTCACCGTCTTGATGACCCTGCCGTTCTCGCCCTCCATTTGAACCAGGCTGAGCGTGCCGTCCTCCTCGCTTTCAGTGATCAGATGCTCGCGGCCCGGAACGGTGGCCAGTCGATGGACCTTGTTCGACTCCATCCGGATATGACCAACCACGGCATCCTTTTCAGGGTCGATCACCACGATGACCGCACTTTCCTCGCAACAACAATAAACCAGCCCGTTCCCCCCCAGTCGTGCGGTATGCGGCCCGCGCCAGGGTGAAACGTCAATCAGCTTCATCAGCGATCGGGTCGCCAGATCCACCACCGCCACATGATGCCCGGGGTGAGGATTGTCGCCATGGACCCCGTCTCCGAAAATGGGAACATAGGCCTTGCCCCGTCCGGGCGGAATCAGCAGTTCATGGGGCTTGCGCGGCAGATCATCAATCACATGCTGTATCTGCAGACTGCCCGGATCCAGAGAAAGGATACGGCCGGCCGCCTTGTCGACGGCAATCAATCCAAAACCCGAGACATTGTCGATCACTGTTTCCTCCTGAGGGACACATCGGAAATCAGCAGCCGGAACGACATCCCCGCCTCATGCCTGCAAAGACCATCGCGGCCGACCCATATCGTCAAAGGATGTGTCATCCTGACATGGCAAGTCTGAAGACAGGCCATCCGGGCGGCTGCCACCCTGCCCATCGTTCAGGACGGCGACGAACAAACGCTTCAGTCCGTATTCGAAAACAGCGGCAAAACATGTTCTGTCAGTTCATCCGGAACCACGGATGCCAGCCGCCGGCCAATGGCATGGAGATCCCGCCGCAAGCCCGTTGTTCGCTCGAGATCTTCCAGCTAGATCTCGCGCAGGCTCTGCCGCAACAGCTTGAACAGTCGCTTTTTCAACCTGACGGCCTCCATATCGTGTTTGATCGGAGCCACTTCGGCCGCAACCTCCGGTGTCCGGACCGAGAACTCCTCATGCAGGCGTCGCTCCAGTTCCTGAGTGGCCCGCAAGGCATCGATTTCGCCGTTCATCCAGGCCAGCAGAAGGGGTTTGATGGCCGGATCGTGTTGATCGACCACCTCCAGCACACCTTTCCAGATCTCGTCGATCACCACTTCAATTTCGGTGGAGCGCTCAAACACGGTCATATCGACACCAGACGATAAGATGCCGCCATTCTACAGCGCCACGATGACCAGCCAGCTCCTGCCCGCCCCGGTCAGCCACCTGTGTGCCACAGTGTGGTGATCACCGCTCAGCTTCCTTCCTGCGGCCTCCGGCCGGCCAGCAGCACAAGGTCCGCACCAGACAGCCGATACCGCCACCAGCGTCCACGGCGCGAATGCCGCCTACAAAGTCTTGCTCATGAAGATGCGACTGGTTCCGGGCGGCAGACAAGGTATTTCGCCAAAACGCGTCCATCCATGCCGCTCGTAAAAACCCGGGGCCTGGAAACTGATCGTATAAAGCACTGCCGCTTTGCAGCCGCGCCGGCGCCCTTCCGCCTCGGCCGCTGCCAGCAATTGGCTGCCCAGTCCGGCGGACCTGCAAGGTTTGGCCACATACACCAGCTCCACGAACAACAGGCCCAGCGAACTGCGTCCGCTGATGCCTCCCAGCAATTCCCCGGTTTCCGCATCCCGCGCCAGTACGGCCAACGGCAGACGGTCGCCATGGCCGATGATTTCATCGTTGTAGGCGTTCAGCCCTTCGGCGATCTGCTCGACCAGTCCCGGATCGGGCCGGTCAGTCACCGTGATCGAGGTTGTGCGCATGGGCGGGTGCTCCGTGATATCCAATGGACAGACACTCGATGATGCCACATGGCCCCGATCAGACAGGCCACACCGAGCATCCGGCTCAACCCGGCAGCGACTGCGCTCGCGCCTGCTGACGCGGCTTGTAGGTGCAGGCCGGGTAATTGGAGCAGGACTGGAACTCGCCATAGCGTCCGCTGCGCCATACCAGCACCCCCTGACCGCAGGCCGGGCAGGCCTCTTCTTCGATCGGCCGGCCCTTCATATCGGTAACCGTCACGGCACCATCCGCCACCAGCTCCTGCAGAAACACCGACTGCCGACCACGGACGCTGAACATCACCACTCCGCGCCGGGCACGCGTCAACGCGACATAGAACAGCCTGCGCTCTTCAGCGTGGGGGTAATCATCCGCAGTCGGCATGGCCAGACCAAGAATGGAATCATCGCCACGAGTGCTGGGATAACTGCGACCTCTCGACAGTGTCAGCATTTCAGGCAGCACGACGTAGTCGGCCTCGGCTCCCTTGGAACGATGAATGGTCAGAAAGGACAGGTCCAGCCATGCCTCCCATCGCGTCCGTGATGGCGGCAGATACTGACGTTCGGCGTTGTAGCGGCCCAGTATGTAAACGCTCAGCTTGCCATCGCGACCAGGCGGTATCTGCCCTTGCTGCAGTTGCTGAACCAGCTGCTGCAGCCAGTGTTCCACCGCATCGGCCAGGTGCGGCTTCTGGTCCACCTGAAAGGCCTGCAGCACCGGCCCCCGGGCCGGAGCAAGCGAGCGCACCCGCTTCGGGATCTGCGCCGGATTCTTGCCGACGAAATGTCCGGCGATATCGCACAAGGCTTGCGGGCAACGAAAGGTCCGTTCCAGCCTGAGCATCCGGCCATGGCCGAAATAGTCCCGGAAACCCGCCATCACCGAGACATCCGCGCCTGCAAAGCGATTGATCGACTGCCAGTCATCACCCACCGCGAAGAAGTGCCCGGCACCGGTATCCACCATCGCCCGGCACAGCCGTGCACGGGCTCGCGAGGCATCCTGGAATTCATCGGCCATGACCAAGGTATAAGGCAACTGGCAATGACCTTGCTCAAGATGGACGGCGGCCCGATTCAGCATATCCTCAAAATCGATGCCTCCCTCGGCGGCCAGCGCCGCATCCCAGGCCTCCATCACCGGAATCACCAGGTCCAGGAACATCTGGTGGCGATGTCGCTGAATGCCTGAGGTCACCTGCTCCAGTCTCTCGCGCAATGCCTCGGCATCCAGTCCGTTGCTTTTGGCATGGCTTATGAAGGTACGGATCAAGCCCAGCATCTCGGCGGCATCCAGCGGTGGCTGCCCACCCTGGGGAATCGCCCGGTCGGGATGAGGATCAAGGCTGACGCCTCGCTGCAGCAGCTCCTGTGCCAGATGTCCGAACACCGCGCCTGTCCAGCATTGATGCGAAGTGGTCTCGATCAACGCCGTGCCATGACGCTGATGCAGGCGGCGCTTCCAGATCACCCCTTCCAGATAGCCATCGAAATCCGGCGGCGGCTGTCCGCCACCATCCAGCGCGAAGTGCTCATGATGCAAGTCGATGTCCGGGTAGAAGAAATCCGGCTTGTACTGGCGATGCGCGGCATCGGCCGTATCGTGTCGATACGATGCCTCGTATTGATATTCGACACCGTTGTAGAACAGCCAGTTGGCGATCATGGCCTCTTCCTGGCTGCGCACCCACTTGCCGTCAATCGTAGGCAGACGCATCTGCCCGCCATGGCTTCGGCTTCCATCCGTCTCAGGCAGTCCGAAAGCCGGCAGATCCCGTCCATAGACGAACCGGAACAGATCGTAGCGCTCCCTGAACACCTCGGAACGGTCCTTCAAGTCATCGACCAGCTCCGCCAGCTTGTCCAGGCCGGCCATGACGTCGATGGCCCAGTCCGGAATATCCGGCCTGCGTCCAGTGGCCAGACCGATGATTTTCAGGCCCAGCGCATGAAACGTCGCGGTGTCCACCACCATGCCGCTCAAACCCCGTCGCTCGAACGCACCCGCTGCACGCTCCTTCAGCTCCAGCGCAGCCTGCTTGTTGAAGGCCAGCATCACAATCTGTCCGGGATCTGCCAGCCCTCGCTCGATCGCATAGGCGGCCTTGGCCACCATGGTCGAGGTTTTGCCTGAACCCGCCGCCGCCACCAACTGCACCCTGTTGTCGAAACAGATTACGGCACGGGCCTGCTCTTCGCTCAGCGGCTGGCGTTCCACCTGATCAAACAAGGCTCGACAGGCCTCCAGCTCACGAAGGGTATGCGCTTCATTCAAGGCCTCCCAGTCCGCGCGATGATCAGCATCCAACGCAAGAATGCGTTGCTGGATCTGCGTCGCCTCGTCGCCAAGCCCGGCCCGTACTTCGATCTGGTCCAGACAGCGATCGATCTCTTCGATATCGATCGCTGGGCGCACATTTTCCAGTTCGACCAGCTCGACATGGCCAAGCCAGCGGCGATCCCGAACCGCCCGCGCTTCCGCGCCGGCCTTGCGTTCCAGCCAATCACGCATGATCCGGTCGACCTGCCTCAGATAGCCGATATCCTGCGCCAGACGCGCTGCGGCACATCTTGCCGCCAGCGCCTGGGCCAAAGCCTTTCCCTGGACATGGGGCAGACCACCCAATTTCAGCGAACCAGCTCCGCCTGGATGCAAGACGATACCGGTCCAGAACAGGCCATGATGCAAGGTGTGCGATACCGTATCTTCTGGCCTGACCCGATACACCCGCCCCTGGCTTTCAAGCACCAGCTCTGCGCCTTGCAAATACGCGCGCCATGGCGGCGACCCGGTCAATATCCGGCCCCATGCAGATGGGCCCCATGCATTTGTCATCAATTTCGCGGCCTGATCAGGAGCCGAATCAGGGCCGTCAGCGCGGCCGGTCCGCCATCATAGAAAGCCGGGCCACATATGTCACCGAACAAGACAACTGCAATCCGCCAGCCGTCACGGTACTGAACTCGGCTGGCGACACGTCCGGCGCTGGATCAGTCTGCCGCAAAGACGGTATAAGGCCATGAATGGATGAACATACCAGCCATCCCGGTGCGCACGGCCACGGCCATGGGTACCCATGAAGAAATTTTCTCTGTTGCTGGCCTTGACCCTTTCCATGCTGTCGGTGGACACAATGCAGGCCGCAGATGGTGGACCGGCCATATCGTCAACCAGCTTGGCAAAAGCGACGACCTCGCCCGCGCCGGAAACCATGCTCGTCCGGGTCCGGCAATTGGCAGCGAAGCCTGAGGTGGTGCTGCAGCTGGCCCTGCCCTATTGGCGCAGCCAACCCCTGAATCAGGCAGATACCATCGCACTGGGACTGGCGCTGATGAAGGCCGCCAATGCCACGGACCAATCCCAGGATGTGATTGCCATCGCCGCGCGGCTGAGGCCACTGCCCATGCAGCCTCTGGACCGCCGCCTGATGCTGGGCCTGCTGGCCGCGTACATCGATCGACTGCATGATCCTGGCAGGATCCGCCTGATGGAAGACGACGTCCGTCAGCTCGCCCCCCGGTTGCCCGACCATCAGCCTTATATTGCGGATCTGCGGGCCCAGCTTGCGGGATCCTATGCCATACTCAATCTGTTCTCCGACTCGATCCGGCTGGCCAGAGAGGCCATTGCCACCGGATCGCAACATCCCGGCGTGGCTGACTATCGTGCCTGGCAGGTGATCTCCATCGCCGAGATGCGCCAAGGCAAGATCCCCGAGGCCATCGAGGCCCTGCACTCGGCCGAGAAGGCCAGCATCGCCATGAAGATGCCGGATGATGCCTTGCTGCTGTCCAGCTTCAGTGCCCTCTATCTTTATGCCGGCCAGTGGCAACAATCCATCGACTATACCCGGCGCGCCTTGGCGGCCAGCCATATCGCAGGCCGCAAGATGCAGATCAACCGGGCCGACACGTTCAACAACCTGGGCTCGGCCTACAGCCAGCTCGGAGATTTCAAGCAGGCGCAGACCTATTTCCGGGCTGCCATCAAGCTGGCCAAACAGCAGGGGCAGTCCTACGCCTACCCGCTCAACAACCTGGGCGAATTGCTGCGACAGCATGCGCAACCAGCCGAGGCATTGCCCATCTTCCGGGAGGCCCTTGGCATCTTCCGGCAACAGCGCGATGTCCTGGCCCAGGCCGTAGCCTGGGCCAATATCGGCGCCTCGCTGGCGGCTCTTGGTCAGCGCGAGGCCGGTGCCAAGGCATTCGATCAATCCCAGCTCCTTTTCGCAAAGATCCATGACAGCGAAGAGCGCCTGAAAATGTATCCGGACATGATCGCCAATCTGCGCGCCTTGCATCGCTACCGCGAAGCCGTGCAGGTGATGCAGGTGATGCAGGCCTACAAAGAGGCCAGCGACCAGCGCAATTCAGAGCAGTCACGCATCCGCATCGCCAAGCTGGAATCGGTCATCGATCTGGAGCATCAGCAACGCAAACTGGTCGAGGCGGAGCAGGAACACCTCAAACAGCGCAACACCATCGAACGGTTCAAGACACGCAACCAGCAACAGCGACAGTGGATCGGTGGCATGGTCGCCAGCCTGCTGGCCTTGCTGCTGTTTGCCGTGCTGGCCTATCGGCAAAGCCGCCTGCGCCAGCGCCTCAACCAGCAACTTGAACAAAGCAATGTCGAACTGGCCGAACAGCGCCAATCTCTGGCCGAGCTCAACGCCAAGATCACCCATCAGAGCGAACACGATGCCCTGACCGGACTCTGCAACCGCCGTTACGGGCAGGCGTGGCTGGAGCGCAAGATGCTGGCTCTGGCCAATGATTTTCAGCAAGGCACTCCGTCCCCGCCGCTGCTGTTGATGCTGCTCGATATCGATCATTTCAAGAGCATCAACGACCAGCACGGCCATGAGGCCGGTGATCGGGCCCTGACGCATTTTTCCGCCGTGCTGCGTCAGTGCAGCCGACCCGATGACGTGCTGGTACGCTGGGGAGGGGAGGAGTTCCTGTGGATCTTCCCCCAATTGAATCCCCTGGAGGTCGACGCGATCTTCCAGCGCCTGCGCACCAGTCTGCATAGCCAGCCACTGCAGCTTTCGGGAGAACCGCAGATCATCAAGGTCTCCGCCGGCTATGGTCTCGCTCCGGCCTGGCCGACGGCAGATACCGACTGGGCACCATGGCTGAATATCGCCGATGCCGCCTTGTATCGAGCCAAAGCCGGTGGACGCGACCGCATCACGGGATTGCTTCCCTCCGGTCAGGTCCACATGGATGCCGCTACACTGGCCCGGACCTCGATTGCGGAAATGCTTCAAGACGGCTGGCTTCGTGAACAAGACATGCTCCGGAACAGCGACGATACTGCAGCGGACAGCACCGTCCAATGATCGCGGCAGCCAGCGCCGGCGGGGCATCGACAGGTGTCATCAAGCCGCCATGACGCATCCATCGTCGGGCAGAGCGAGCCTGGCAGCAATCTGCCCACCGGACAACGGCTTCTCTGACATCCGCAGCCGTCGCTCTCCCTATCCGCGGAATGACCATACCTATGAAAACCCTCTACATCATCGGCATCGGAGCCGGCGATCCGGATCATCTGACGCTGCAGGCCGTTCGTGCCATGAATGCGGCCGAGGTGCTGTTCATCCCGCACAAGGGTCGTGACAAGCAGGACCTGAACCAGATCCGCAAACAATTGTGCGAACGGGTCATTGCCCACCGTGACTACCGGCTGGTGGATTTCGCGATGCCGGTACGGGAATCAGAGCCGAACGCTTACTCCCAGTCCGTCGCCCACTGGCACGCCGAGCTGGAATCGACCTATGGCGATCTGATCGCGGAGCATTTGGCCGAGGCTCAGACCGGTGCCTTTCTGGTATGGGGCGATCCATCCCTGTATGACGGCACGATCCGGGTGCTGACCCGCCTCCATGCGCGAATCGGAGGCTTTGATTGGGAGGTGATCCCCGGTATCAGCAGCATCCAGGCCCTGGCTGCACGTCACAAGATACCGCTGAACGGTATCGGCGAAAACATTCTGATCACCCCCGGCCGGAAGCTGCCCGAATCGATTCCCGACAACATCGACAATCTGGTAGTGATGCTGGATAGTCGTTCGCATCTGTCCCGCCTGACCGGCCAGCATCTGCATATCCACTGGGGCGCCAACATCGGTACCCCGGGCGAGGAGCTGATCGAAGGTCCGCTGGACCAGGCCTGGCCACGGATAGAAACCGCACGTCAGCGAATCCGGGAAGCGCAGGGCTGGGTCATGGATACCTCGCTGATCCGGCGCATCCGTCCTGATCAACGCTGATCAAGGCCGACCGCGAGACGCTGCTGACAACGGGTTCGGGCGGTGTCCCCGGAGGGATGCTCCAGTCACTTGGAAGCCGCACCTGCAGCCATCTGCCTCAACAGACCGTAGCCATTCATGTCATGCATGCAGAGCTGAAGCCGAGCAATGCATACCATCTCAATATCATATGATGGACTTCTTTACGTTTATATACTTCTACAGAACATACACCACCGACATGCCAACAGGATGGGCGATGCATTCAGAGATCAGCGATGATTGTGGCGAGCCTGAATGACCAGGAGACCGGCGAAGGACATCCCCAGCATGCCAAAAATCCATCTCGGGCCAGCCATGGCAAGACCGATCAAATCCCGCCGCACGAAAGCGGGGACCTTCTGACTTATCATCCATGCCCCGAATCGACGTCCTGAATACCACCGTGAAAATCACTCGACCCGGACTCCTCTCTCTGCTGTTCCTGGTGCTGCCCCTGGCTTTGGATGCCGCGCCGGCCCAGCCCCGGCACATCATCGTGGATACCGATATCGGCGGTGACATCGACGATGCCTTTGCACTGGTGCTGGCCCTGCATTCACCCCGGCTGAAGCTGGATCTGGTCACCGCCAGCTATGGCCAGACCGGGCTCAAGGCACGCCTGCTTCGACATCTGCTCGACGATGCGGGACGCCCCGACATTCCGATCGCGGCGGGACCTGTGACTCCGAATCTCGACGGGTTTGCCCTGAAGCCCTGGGCCGAGGCTTCGCCCCGCCCGCGAACTCCTTTCCCCGACGCCGTTGACGCCATACTGCAGCGGCTGCGTTCGGCACCTGCGCACAGTATCGTGCTGGTGGCAATCGCTCCCCTGACGACCATCGACGCGGTGATCCAACGCGATCCCGAGACTTTCCGCCGCTTGCAAAAAGTCATCGTGATGGCCGGCTCGATTGCCAAGGGATATGGCCGTGCGGCGGGAACCAACTCTCCATCGGCCATGCTGGAAACCAATGCCCGACTGGCGCCACAGGCACTGCGCGATCTGCTTCACTCAGGGGTGCCGATCGAAATGCTGCCACTGGATGCCACCGAAGTGGCTGTGAATGGCTCGCTGCGCACTCGCCTTTTCGCAGCCAGACCACCACTGGGCGCCGACTTGCAGGAACTTTACCGGGAATGGGACGCCGCCAGCCGTTATGGTCATACACCGGTCGCCTTCGATGTCGTTCCGGTGGCTCGTCTGCTCGACCCTTCTGTATGCAAGCTCCACGCCATGCATCTGGACGTTTCCGATCGAGGTGATACCCGAGTGACACCAGGCCCTGCTGATACCGAGGTCTGCCTGTCCGTCAATGCGCAAAGGGTCCGCGATCTATTGGTTGATCATCTCTGAGCGCGGCCGCGGAATGCATCCATGGAATGATAGATACCCATCCACTCACCCGCGATCCGGTCAAACCATCGAATCGGAAGCAGCCCCTGCAACAAGGGCAGCCAGCAGAGAATGCGCGGCAGTCGAAGAAATATCCGGTCCGAACGCACTGCCTCCATGATCCGCCGCACCACAAGCTCGGGCTGGAGAACCGGGATAAAGCGCGACTGCACGCCATCAAACATGCCGGTGTCGATATAGAACGGCGCGACCGTGGTGACCTTGATTCCGGTCTGTTCGCGTTCCATCTCGATACGCAAGGAGTCGGACCAGCCGATCATGGCCCATTTGCTGGCGCAGTAGACTGACATCTTCGGGTTTGAAACCATACCTGCCGCCGAAGCGATATTCACGATATGGCCACACCTGCGTGCCAGCATGCCCGGCAGCAGGCTCCGGCTGAGATACATCGGCGCCAGACTGTTGACGGCCATGGTCGCGGCGATATCCGCAGGCTCGTGCTCCACAAAGTTCCGGCCGCATACGATCCCGGCATTGTTGACCAGGATATCGACCCGCAAACCGGCCGACTCCAGCGCTTCAGCCGCCTCTCCAATCGCCGCGGGGTCAGCCAGGTCCACATCCTGGGTCACCACCTTATAGCCCTGATCCTTCAACCCTCGACCCACGACAGCCATCGCGTCGACCTGTCGATCCCAGATCAACAGCTGGGCCGCACCGGCTTCCAGCATTCGCAGCCCCAGCAGCCGGCCCAGCCCCGAGGCACCACCGGTGATCAGTATCGTGCTTCCACGGATCCTGCTCATCACCCACCTCCCGAATCGTGGCGATCAAGAGCCACGTCGTCCAGATGTACACCTTTTCGGAGGCCGTGAAACCCTGCGCCGCAGCATAGGTTCCATGGCCGCAAGCGCCAAGCGGCAATGACGTCCAGCCTGGCGCCTCAGGCCACGGCCGGCATTCATTCCACATGCAATCCCGGATAACGCTGCAACCAGGCCTTGGCAGCGACCCGCTGCCGATATATGGGGTGTTTGTCTCCCGAAAAAGCCGGCGTCGGCCGCAAACGCAGATCGAACAGATCATCCAGCCCCCAGGGGGCCATGATCTCGACACGCCCTCCGGCATCGAGCCGCACTGCCACCGCCGTCGCGGTTTCCGGCCAGCGTGCGATCGCATCGGCCACCGACAGGTAGGCAGCATCTCCATTGCGCCGATGCATTCTCGCCTGATTCTTGACTGACCAGCGCAGTTGGGGCATCAGTGCCGTGAGCATGGACTCGTGAATACGATCCGCTGCCCGCCCCGGGTGCTCGTGATCAAACCAGACCACATCGACATCACCGAACGGAAGCGACACGACCTGTCCATGGAGATGATCCCATACCGCATCGCGGACAAACCCCGCACCGATCCAGCCATCCTCAAGCTGCAAACTCCGCACGGCCTGCAGAGCTTGCCAGCGGACCGGATCGGCGTGCAGCAGCCGGACCAGGCTGCGTCCGTGGCCACAGCCGGAAGACATCAGCGCCGGGCATCGCGCAGCTGAGCTGCGATCAGGCGGTGACATGGGCGAAGCGCCGGCAATGCTCCAGATAACCACCCTCGTGGTCCTGCACCAGTTGAACCACGCTGCGCCACAGCCAGGACGGTGTGTCGATGGTCCTGGACCGGTTGCGACCCAGTTCTTTCAGCCATTGCTCGCGCTGCTCCGGACTCATCTGCGCGCCATGGGCACGTCCCACCACATTGCCGAGATAGCCAGCCACGTCCATCGCCTCGCTCTGGCTGAGATGGTCGATGTCGATCTTGAGATCCTGCGGCAGCAGCTCGCGCAGAAACACTGCCTTGCCCATGAAGCGAGCGGCCAGCATCCGTTCCCCGAGGTGCGGCGACAGATGGAGTGCGCCACTGACGACACGCTCCCCATTGTCCTTGGGCATGACCGCGCCGCTGTCGCGCGGTGCCACCGAGCGCGAAGCCTCCTTGATATCAAGCAGGCACAGACTGCTTTCCGGATCCTTGTCCTTGCCGACCTGCACCAAGACCGCATATCGCAACAGACCCAGCGAGCTGCAGCCCTTGACCCAGTAGGCGGCATCCAGCAACCGAACCTGATCCTTGCTGTCACGACGACTCAACGCGGTGGCCAGCACCCTAACCGCTTCACTGGCCACCAGCGACTTCAGTTCACGACGCTCATCGGCACTGATCGGCCAGTACTTCCTGGACAGGGGAATATTCGGCTCGATGCCCTCGATTCGCTCGGCCGCCAAATGCTTCCACTTGCGCCGGATGGCCTTGCGCACCATAAGATGGATTGATTCCGGCCGCTGCCGGATCGTTCTGCCCGAGCCCGGCTTGCCGATCAGCGCCTGCTCATAGCCCTCGATCAGCTCCTCCATCATTTTTGCCGTCACGATCCCGGACAGATCCGAGCCGCGGGCGGCCATCGCCAACGACAACCCCAGCCGCACGATATCGTGCGCCGGATTGCCGATCACGGTCTGGTCCAGATCGCGGATCTGCACCTCCACATCACCATCGGCATTGGCCACCGGACCGATGTTGCTGACATGGCAATCACCACAGATCCATACCGGCGGCCCATGCGGCAAGCTGGCGTCCGCCTGCCCCAGCCACTCATAGAAGCGACTTGTCTTGCCTCGGACATAGGCGTGAGCCGAGCGGGCCATTTTCATCTGACGCTTTTGCGTCAACAGCGGGCCACGCTGCCCTAGCTTGGGGAAACTCTTCGACATGCGATGGCATCCGGATCAGGCAAGGGCCCCTGAATACCATGCCGGAGGATATGCCAGCCAGCCCGCCACCCACTTCCTCGCCGTCCGGTCCGGGCCTGGACCCGTTTCATCCGTCGCAAACCAGGCCTGGCACTGTGCTTCGCTGTAATGCTGTCCGGACTCAATATCGGCACCGGTATGGCCCAAGCAAGCCGTCACCACACCAGCGATATCGGTATACGCCTGCCGCTTGTCACCTTCGAATGGCACGATGATCCAGGCCGCCCGCACCAGGACCAAACCCAGCACTCCGCCAGCGGCGCCTTGCTTAAGACGGATCGTCATCCGAAAGCCCCGATTTCTTATGCAGCGACGGCTGGCGATGCCAGTGCAGCAGCAGGTGCAACAACATGGCCATCGTATACAGCGAAGTGAGCATGCCGGTGATGGCCGTCCAGTTCAGACCAGAAAACCAGCCCCATACGCCATTGAAGCGCGCGATCAGCCAGGCTACCGGCAACGACAGTTTCGCAAGTGCCAGCGAGACTTCCTTGCTCATCGCGGAACTCCGGGCATCAAAAAGTCGCCCAACCAGGCGACCATGAAAAAGCCCCGGCAGTGGTCTGCCAGGGCTGGGGGAATGCCATCTCAAATCAGCGGGTGTGATCGGACGGTGCCAGATTTCCATGGAAGAATTAATTAATCAACACCTTCGAACACACTAGGGCGTGTCATCAATTGAGTGCAATGACTGAGGCAATCCAGTAGATGGCACCGAGGAAATTTCGGGCTGTCTTGTCGTACCGGGTGGCGATAGCCCGGTACTGCTTGAGTTTGGCGAAAAAGTTTTCGATCAGGTGTCGATCCCTGTACAGCGCCCGGTCGTAGTCCCGCTGCACTTTGCGCGTGGGATGGGAAGGGATCACAATCTGCGCGCCGATGCGCTGCATGGGCTCAATGACACGCGCCCGCGCGTCGTAGGCGCGATCGGCGAGCAAAGCCCCGACCGCCGCCCCAGGCAACAAGGCATCTGCACCTTCGAGGTCCGAAGCCTGGCCTGCGCTCAGATGGAACGCCACCGGGTTGCCCAGTGCATCGACCCGAGCGTGGATCTTGCTGCTCAGTCCGCCGCGGCTGCGTCCGATGGCCTGTGGCCCCCCCTTTTTGCCCCGGCGCTGTGTTGGTGCGCCCGGACGATGGTGCTATCGATCATTGCATATTCGTTGTCGGCATCCTTTGACAAGGCGTCAAATACCTTTCGCCAGACACCGGATCGGCTCCAACGGCTATGCCGCAGGTGGATTACGCGAAAGTCGCCGAAGCGCTCGGGCAAATCGCGCCAAGGAATGCCGGCTCGATAGCGGTAAAGCACGGCCTCGACAAACAGCCGGTTGTCCTTGACGGTGACACCGACATGGCCAGCTCGGCCGGGAAGCAGATCGCGGATGCGATCCCATTGATCATCGCGCAGGGCGTAACGACGAGACATGGCAGGATTGGGAAGCTGAGTATCAAGCGACAAGCATCTACTATTTGACCAATTGATGACAGCCCCTAGACTTGTTATTGCCCATCGGCCAGAAACTATACGGGCAGCTGATAGAGTTTTTTGGATGGATGGAGGTGCAATTGTTAATATGTCTAAGCAGTAGATTAAAAATCACTTGGATATAAGGCGAGACTTGAGAGTATTTATTTTTGGACCATGTGACTCGGAGAATTATCATGATTAAAAAATTATCTGAAAAGTCGCTTTTTATTTTTACTTTGATGATGTCTTTTTATTTAGCATCTTTTTTTTGCATCGTCATCGGATTTGATGTCGCGTGTAGATGCAGATATTGATATGGATAGCCTTGTTTATCGGGCATATCACCAAAAGTGGGGGCATGTGGCAGTAGGGAGTGAACAAGCCTTTCTCAAATCGTTGCTGAATATCAGTCGGGAAATTAGTGTAACTAGAGTCAAGTCATTTAGTGGTGTTCCACATGAGGCTAGATCCGAGCCCATTCGAACAAGTGATGGTCTAATTTTGAGTGATGTGGATATATTTTATGGGGAAGGTCAGTCCTCTTCCGTTTCTATCAATTTGTCACCAAAATCATGCTTTACAAAACTTTCCGTTCAGAGAGTCATTGGTGATATACCTAATATTTTGCTCGGGGCTGAGCCAAATCCATACATAACTTACTTTACCTCAGATAAAAGAGTTTCAATAGACGTTAGTCGCGATAGTAGTAAGGAGTGTGTTGCGAGTATACAAGTCAAACTGAAGTGACTCTTTGTAATTATTTATTTAACATTTCGTGGGGGGGGGGGCGGTCTCAAGAATCAAGTGCAACACCTGACGACCATTTCGCCATTTCTTCAGCCATCACCTCTTCTGGAGTTCGCCATCCAAGCGTTTGACGGGGCCGACCGTTGAGCAGGCAGGCGATATCGTTAAGCATGGTTTGGCTGGGCAGCGACAGGTCGGTGCCCTTGGGTAAAAACTGGCGGAGTAGTCCGTTAGTGTTTTCATTGCTCCCGCGTTGCCATGGGGCATGTGGATCGCAAAACCAGACATCGAGCTTCAGTCGCTTGCTCAGGTCAGCATGACAGGCCATCTCGCTGCCTCGGTCGTAGGTCAGGCTTTGACGCAGGAAGGCCGGAAGCTTTTTCATTTGTCGCGTAAATCCTTCCATGGCATCTCCTGCAGTGCAGCCGTCCATTCGACATAGAATCACGAACCGAGTTTTGCGTTCGACCAAAGTGCCAATCGCTGATCGGTTGAAGGCCCCTTTGATGAAATCGCCTTCCCAATGCCCCGATACGCGCCTGTGCTTGATGTCCTCCGGTCGATGCACAATGCGCAACGATTCCGGTACAAAGCTGGCTCCAGCCGCTGTCGTTCGGCGCGTGCCGCGACTGGTTTTGGCCTGGCGAAGCGCCTGGATCATTCCTTGTTTGAGGGCATGTAATGACCCACTGAAAAGCTGCTCAGGTGTTACTTTCCCCGAAGGAGACACCGATGAGCGAAATGATGGACGAAGAGATCAAGCGCTGGACCGCCCGGCGCAAGTCGGCATTGGTCCTTGAGATCATCCAGGGCAAGACGACGGTGGCCGCGGCCAGCCGGCAGTTCGACCTGACCCTGGCGGAGATTGAAAGCTGGGTGGAGGACGGCAAGCGCGGCATGGAGAACGCGCTGCGGGCCAAGCCAGAGGATGTACGCGAGCAGTACGAGCGGCAGTTGAAGGATTTGCAGGAAGCCTACGGCGAGGCCATGCTGGAGATCCGCGCCCGAAAAAAGCTGGCATCCCTGCTGGGAAAGGACGAGAGCTGATGCACTCGGTCCAGCAGGATTTGAAAGCCGAGGGTATCACTGTCCCGATGACCAAGCTGTGCCAATGGTTCGGCGTGGCCCGTCGCACGACGTATTACAAGCCGACCAGGTCAGCGGCCAAGGTGAAGCCGGAGCTGGCCGAGCCGATCAAGGCGATGATCGAGGCCGAGCCGTCATTCGGTTATCGCACGGTCGCCGCGTTGCTTGGCATGAACAAGAATACGGTGCAGCGGATCTTCCAGCTAAAAGGCTGGCAGGTGCGCAAGCGAGCGCTCGGCCAACGCCCGCGCATCGAGGCCAAGGTATCGCGTGCCGAGAAGCCGGATCAACGCTGGGCGACCGACCTGTGTCGCGTCTGGGGTGGCAAGGACGGCTGGCTCAGCTTGGCGCTGGTGATCGACTGCAGTACCCGTCAGCTGCTGGGTTGGCACCTGTCACGGACCGGAAAGGCCAGCACAGCCTCGGCGGCCCTGGAGCAGGCGCTCATCACGCGCTACGGCACGCTGGGACGAGTGCGGGAGCCGTTCTTGCTGCGCTCCGATAACGGTTTGGTCTTCACCAGCCGTGACTACACGCGACTGGTGCGCAGTTACGGCTTGAAGCAGGAGTTCATCACCCCGCACTGCCCTCAGCAGAACGGGATGGTCGAAAGAGTGATCCGCACGCTGAAGGAGCAATGCGTGCATCGGCATCGCTTTGAGAGCCAGGTCCATGCCCTGCGAGTGATCGCCGACTGGATCGCCTTTTACAACCAACAACGCCCGCATCAGGCACTGAAGATGATGACCCCGGATGAGGCCTACGCCGCTACATTAACCGCATGACCTGCGCAGAAACCGGTGGGTCATTACAACCGCACTGATCTACCTGACCTGGCTGCAATGGAGGCCAGTGTCAATCATCGCCATACACCAGCGAGGCGCTGGCTTCAGTGATGTTTTGGTCAACCATCTCCCCTATTCCGACCAAGGAAAGATCAACTGGTGGCTAAAAAACAAGACTGATCTCAAGGAACTTTACGACATTCCCCGACCTGAGCCCGATGGATGGTACGTAGTCAACTTCTGGCTGTTCCATGATGGTTACAAGGAAGATGATGGCTACGACCGCCTGTGTTTTGATGACATAAAGACCAAGGCGCACTGCATCGACAAGGATCGCGTCTTCTCCGTGCAATGGAGCCAAAACCAAGGCACCGAACTTACCGTTCATGACGGCTATTACTTGTACGATAAAAATGGTCGACTTCGAAAATTCAAATTCGAACCCCTTTGAACTACCGGCACCCGGCACCCGGTTTGCTCAAGCCCCAAGTGCAACACCCTCCAGCTCGTATGCTCCCATGCCCAGGAAACACGCGATGAATGAAAAGATACTTGTCGCCTGGTTTAGGCGGCCATCTATGCTCAGCCGAGAGGAACCCTCAGACAATGAATGATCCAGGTGCTTGGTCTGGCCAAAAGCCGTCGCGATACACGCCACGCGACCTCGGATGGAGCCGGCCGCGTGTCGGATTCACCCATGCCAGATCAATGTCAGCGTGCACAGGTCTCAGCTCTGATATGTCGTGTCGTATTTCACACCGGAAGCCCCATATCCGCTTGCCATGCCCATCAAGCAGGCGGGAGACCAAGGTACTTTGCCCCGTCGCCTCTGTGCTCCTGATCGTGGTAGAGATCCAGACACTTCAGTAAATCGAACCTGATTCCTTTGATCTCTGCTTCTGCCAGTGGCAGGTGATAGTCACGTGCCAAGTAACTGTCCACCAACGGCTTGATATCAGATGGCCCCCTCATTCCTGGATACGACTCCCTCTTGCGCAAGGCAGCCAAACTGTTGTCCATATCCTTGGTCGTACTTGGGTCCGAGCGATAAGCCTGACTTAGACAACTGACCAGGACACTATCCCTGAATCGGCTTGCATGCCCAGAGAGCTCATACTGCATGCGAGACAAATGACGGGAATCTGCGGCGAACAGCCCAGATGCCCAAACGCAGGCTGCTGCGGCAAACAGCACAAACAATGGCACCGAACGTTCATGACTCATGGTCTTTTCCCGTCAGTTTTGCAGCTTTGCACATACTGAAGCTCTGCCTCATCACGCCATGGCGGGTCAGACCGTCCCCTCAAGGCGACAAGCTGGCTTCGCGAACCTGGGGCTCTATCACCATGCGCCTTGCCTGCAACTCCAGAGCTTGGCTGTGATACATATCCAGGCACTTCAAAACACCATAGCGGCCGGACGGCAGACCGTGCGCCTTCAGCCATACGCTGTAATCACGCCGTAGATAGCCTCTCACCAAGGATCTGAAGGCCGCCGAGGCATGATCCAGATCGTATACGGTCCAGCCATCAAGGGCACTCACGCTGCTACCTGCATCCTTGGCGATTTCGGCGTCATCGGGATAGGCATCCGTGATGCAAATGGCCAGCAGCATGTCTTTATAGTTTTCGAGGTGGCTTCGGCTACCTCCTTGAGGTTGAGAAGGTTGAGTATCCGTATGCGTGGCTAGAGCCATCGTTGGAGCAGCTGCCGTTAAACAGCAGACCACAAGCAGCCGCGTCACTGCCCTGCCCATGGCAACACCCACAGAACTGCATCTCTGGTTTGATACTTTGCACCCGGCGAGTTGAAATAGCATTTGTCGTAGCAGCTTGAACCATTGAACAAGCTGGCATGGCCACTGGCATCACCCCAACCCGATACCCCAAATATAATGACCCCTTGCTTGCCTGACAGCCCAAGACCGTTGCGAGGCTGGTTGAGCTGCACGTCCGCATGCCCCCATCGCTGCTGAAGAAATGACCGCAGGGCCTTCACCCGGTAGAAATACTGGTGGTGCCCACGCCCGGGTATTGTTTTCCCAGAAAGATGAGGAATAGGCATCCCAGCCTGAGCAAGGATATAACTCATCCGTATCGCGCAAGTATTCACCCAACGATGTTCCGGGATAGGATCTCGAATCCGCCTGGCCACCTCTCCCCCGATCAGTACGGCGACTCGTTCGGCGGATTGTGCGGGACTGTAGATTCGTCCCGCGGCCTCCCATGCGTCTGAAAATCTTGGCCGATCCATATGTCATCCATGACTGACCCAGCTTCGAAGATCATTCATACCACGGCCGTCGTCGTATGGATGTGAGCATTGGACGCCACGTCATCACACGGGCATGCGCGAAACTTTTCAGCAGCACGTCATCGTCTTGCCCGTTTTATCACATGACATTTGGGTCGTGCCCTCTCCTATTTCACGTCGGCAACGTCACAATGACTGGCAACTACACGGCCTTGCGATATTCTTCACCGTCAGAGGCCCCTCACAAGCCGAAAATACATCGCGTGATCGTGCCCCATACGTAGACGTCTGGCCATCTCCTCCGGCAACGGATGTTTCATGGTGATTTTCCATTTCGCCGACATTGCCAGTCCGGGTCCAAAAGTCGGATAAACACTCCCAATCAAGCCGGAACGACCATGACGGCCATGCAGACCCCTTGCATCATCTTCCAGACCCGGCACCGGATGGACGACTACGGCGCCAGAGACATGCGTTACGGCGATCTGACAGCCGATCAATTGCAGCACCAATATCACTTGGAGCAGGTTTCAGCCACGATTGATCCATATCGCCTGAAAAAAAGACTGCCATTCACTCCATCACAATACCAGTTCGGCACTTACTACAAGAGTGAAAGCGACATCACGCTTGAGCAATGTGCCAGGATACTTTTCGACGAGTTCCGAAGTGAATCGCGATTGTTTTCATTTTATGGGCCATACAGACATTTGATCATCGACATGATCAACCATATGCAACATGCAAACGGGGCGCCATTCAGGCACATACTGCTCGACATGGCTCTTAAAAATAAAATAATCAACTCCACATCAACAAAAAGCAATATAAAAATCATAAATACCACACTTAAATCCAATATCAACTGGAAAGAGTCGACATACCCAATGGGAAAGATAAGTGATTTCAGAGACAACATCAGCGAAGGAGCACTCCCCAAATTCACTTCTTTATTGGATGCAATCAATGGCATGGCCTTGACAGTACATGACACATGGGCGACCCAGATCACCATAAGCAATCTTTTTGTACATGATAATTTTTACAACGCAAAAATTCACTACAAGATCCAGGATCACTTCGGGCTGGACGAACAAGACATATTAAAATACCAAACAAGAAACCTCAGCATCATCAAGACGTGGTTCTTTCTTCAGCGATATAATCTACTCGGATTCAAGCCATTCATGACCAACATGGAGGCCACAATTGATATCTCCGGGCGTCGCAATGAAGAAAGAGAGTAAAATATTCTCGACTGCCACTTCAGTGGCATCAATTATCGCGGCATCAACAATGCTGTGGAGCGTACTACCCACCACAAAAGTCATTGACACTCATCAACATGAATATTTCAGCAGCATACTCGTCAATCACCTCCCGTTGACAGACAATCTGAAAATACGCTGGTGGAAAAACAATTGCAGATCAATTTTGAAGGAATATAAAATCCCGACCCCAAGTCGAGATGGCACCTATTACATCACCATCTGGTCATTCGGCGAAGGCTACATGGAGGAAGATGATCATGACCGCCTCTGCTTCCATGACATGAAGGTGAAAAACAGATGCATCAAAAAGGATGCGCTTTTATTTATAAACCACAGCAAAAATCGCGGCCTGATCCTGGAAATAGAAAACAGAAACTATCGCATCGAAAACGATGGCTCGGTGACGAGACTTCGTAACTCATAACCATCTCCATCAATAACTTTCCAGGTCCGCCTAGTGTTTTTTCTGGCAAACAGGCCTGGGCACGGTTTGCGCCAATCCTGCATGGCCTGTCTTGGTAATTTATGATCAAGGGCCTTCTTGAGTAAAATGATCGTTGCAAAGGCGCGCATGATGAGTCAGCGTCGATTGCAGATATTCACCGGATAACAAGTGGGCACTGGTCGGTACCCCACTAAAACGCCGGCTGAATCAGCCGACCGTGCCATGGATCTGCGGGCGGTGCATGTCAAGGTACTTGTCGCCTGATTTAGGCGGTCATTGATCGTTTATCCATACACTTGGTGAAGGCATCCAGGCCGCGCCTGCCGTGTGGTGGACTTGCCGCGCAGCAGTTGGTACTACGTGAAGCGTGGCCGGCCGGCGGCTGATGATCCGGTGATCGAGGCCTTTTTGCGCGATTGTGTGTCGCGTCGTCCTCGGCGGGGCCTTCATAAATGCTTTATGCGCGCACGGCGAGCAGGCCATCGATGGAACCACAAACGGGTGTATCGGGTGTACAAGCAGCTTGGCCTGAACCTGCGTCGCAGGGTCAAGCATCGTCTGCCTGCCAGGGTCCAACAGCCCCTGGTAGCCCCATTGGCGCCAGACCAAGGCTGGTCGATGGATTTCACGAGCGACCGCCTGACCAACGGTCGTAGTGTAAGCCTCCCCCGCAGTTGGACGCTGATGTGTGGAAGTTGCTGGCTGTACTTCTGAGTCTAAGCCAACGCCACACCAGACCTCACGACAATTTCTGGTTGCCTAACAGAAATTGCTGCCCATCCCCTCTCTCCTCCAAAGAAAAAGGCGCCGAAGCGCCTTTTTCATCTGCAACCTGTGATCTTGCCGATCATTCCCACTCGATGGTGGCAGGCGGTTTGCCGCTGATGTCGTAGACGACGCGGGAGACGCCGCGCAGTTCGTTGATGATGCGGTTGGAGACCCGGCCCAGGAATTCGTAGGGCAGATGCGCCCAGTGGGCGGTCATGAAGTCGATGGTCTCGACGGCACGCAGGGCGATCACCCATTCGTAGGCACGGGCATCACCGACGACGCCGACGGACTTGACCGGCAGGAAGACGGCGAAGGCCTGGCTGGTCTTGTCGTAGAGATCGGCCTTGCGCAGTTCCTCGATAAAGATCGCATCGGCACGGGCCAGCAGTTCGGCGTACTCACGCTTCACTTCGCCGAGAATCCGAACGCCCAGACCCGGACCGGGGAACGGATGGCGATAGACCATCTCCCGCGGCAGGCCGAGCTCGACACCGAGACGACGGACTTCGTCCTTGAACAACTCGCGCAAGGGCTCGACCAGACCCAGCTTCATATGCTCGGGCAGGCCGCCGACGTTGTGGTGGCTCTTGATGACATGGGCCTTGCCGGTTTTGCTGCCGGCGGACTCGATGACGTCGGGGTAGATGGTGCCCTGGGCCAGCCAGCGGGCATTGCTGAGCTTCTGCGATTCTTCGTCGAAGATCTCGACGAAGAGGTTGCCGATGATCTTTCGCTTGGCTTCCGGGTCGGCGACGCCTTCCAGGGCCTTGAAGTAGCGGTCGGCGGCATTGATGCGGATGACCTTGACGCCCAGCGACTCGGCGAACATGGCCATGACCTGGTCGCCTTCCTGCCAGCGCAGCAGGCCGGTATCGACAAAGACGCAGGTCAGCTGCTTGCCGATGGCCCGGTGCAGCAGCGCCGCGACGACAGAAGAATCGACACCGCCGGACAGGCCGAGAATGACTTCATCGCTGCCGACCTGCTCGCGGACGCGGGCAATCTGGTCTTCGATGATATGTTCGGCCGTCCACAGGGTCTCGCAACCGCAAATGGCGGTGACGAACCGGCTCAGCAGGGCCTGGCCCTGGCGGGTGTGGGTGACTTCCGGATGGAACTGCACGCCGTACCAGCGACGCTTCTCGTCGGCCATGGCGGCCACCGGAATGCGGTCGGTGGTGGCGGTGATCTGGAAACCCGGGGGCACCGCGGCGACATGGTCGCCATGGCTCATCCAGACATCCAGACGGCTTTCACCCGGCACGTCGGTAAGGCCGCCCAGCAAGGTGTCGATGATCTCGACCTGGACCTGGGCATGGCCGAATTCACGCTGATCGGCCGCCTCGGTCCTGCCGCCCAGCTGGGCCGCCAGAGTCTGCATGCCGTAGCAGATGCCGAGGATGGGCACGCCGCTGTCGAACACTTCTTGGGGCGCCTTGGGGGCATCGTCCTGGGTCGTCGATTCGGGACCGCCGGAAAGAATGATGCCGCGAGGGTTGAAGGCAGCGATTTCGGCCGGGTCATGATCCCAGGCCCAGATTTCGCAATAGACGCCTATTTCGCGGATCCGGCGGGCGATCAGCTGGGTGTACTGGGCACCGAAGTCGAGTATGAGAATCTTGTCGCTATGGATGTCGGTCATGGAGTCCGGCCGAATAAGTGCAGGCGAAGGGCCTGGCAACTGGAAGAAAAGTGGGACGGCACGGCCCGGAAGCCGGAGCCTTGCCGTCATGCGCCCTGCCCGGCTTACTTCAGGCTGTAGTTGGGTGCTTCCTTGGTGATCTGGATATCATGCGGATGAGCTTCCAGCACGCCGTTGCCAGTCACCTTGACGAACTGCGCCTTCTTGCGCACGTCCTCGATGGTGGCCGCGCCCAGATAACCCATGGAGGCACGCAGACCGCCCATCAGTTGGTGGACGATATTGCGCAGCGGGCCGCGATACGGGACACGACCTTCGATGCCTTCCGGCACCAGCTTGTCGGCATCGGCCTCGTCCTGGAAGTAGCGGTCCTTCGAGCCCAGCGCCATCGCGCCCAGCGAACCCATGCCGCGGTAGCTCTTGTAGGAGCGACCCTGAAACAGTTCGACTTCGCCCGGCGACTCTTCGGTGCCGGCAAACATCGAGCCCAGCATCACGGTGGAGGCACCGGCGGCGATGGCCTTGGGGATGTCGCCCGAATAACGGATGCCGCCATCGGCGATCAGCGGAATTTCGTCCTGCAGGGCATTGGCGACCATGTCGATGGCGGTCAGCTGCGGCACGCCGATGCCGGTCACCACCCGGGTGGTGCAGATTGAGCCAGGGCCCACGCCGACCTTGACGGCATCGACGCCAGCATCGCGCAGCGCCTTGGCGGCATCGGCCGTGACGATATTGCCGGCCACGACCTGGACCTGCGGGTAATGCTTCTTGACCCAGGCGGCACGCTCGATCACGCCCTGGGAATGACCGTGGGCGGTATCGACCACCAGTACGTCCACGCCGGCGGCGACCAGGCCTTCGACGCGTGCTTCGGTATCGCCGCCGACGCCGACGGCGGCACCGACCAGCAGGCCGCCATTGGCATCCTTGGCCGCGAAGGGATTGTCGCGTGCCTTCTGCATATCCTTGACGGTAATCAGGCCGCGCAGCTCGAAACCGTCGTTGACGACCAGCACCTTCTCGATACGGTGCTGATGCAGCAGCTGCTGGATTTCTTCGTGGCTGGCGCCTTCGCGCACGGTGACCAGCTTGTCTTCGCGGGTCATGATATTGCGGACCGGATCTTCCGGGCGCTTTTCGAAACGCAGATCGCGACTGGTCACGATGCCGACCAGACGGCCACCCTCGACGACGGGCACGCCGGAGATGTTCTGAGCGCGGGTCAGCTGCATGACGTCGCGGATCGAGGTGTCCGGGCCCACGGTGAACGGGCTGCGGATGACGCCGGCCTCGAACTTCTTGACCTTGGCCACTTCGGCGGCCTGCTGGGTAGCGGTCAGATTCTTGTGGATGATGCCGATGCCGCCGCACTGGGCCATGGTGATGGCGAGGCGGGCTTCGGTGACCGTATCCATGGCTGCCGAGATGATCGGAATATTCAGCTGGATGCCGCGGGTCAGGCGGGTGGACGTGTCCACATCGCGCGGCAATACGGTGGAATGGGCGGGGACCAGATAGACGTCATCATAGGTGAGCGCCTCGGCGAGGATACGCATGTCTTTAACCACTCGCAAAGAGGAGATTGTACGCGACCTCGCCCCGACGGGCCAGCACCTGCGGCCGGGTGCGACGTGCTGACGTGCCCCCGACCGGAATGTGCTTCGGACTCAGCCGGCGTCAGCCATCTCGGCTGCTTCCAGGGTGTTTTCGATCAGGGTGGCCACGGTCATCGGACCGACACCGCCCGGCACCGGCGTGATCCAGCCAGCGCGCTCGGCAGCGGTCTCGAATTCCACGTCGCCGACCAGACGGCCGTCATCCAGCCGGTTGATGCCGACATCAACCACCACGGCACCGGGCTTGATCCACTCGCCCTTGACCAGACCAGGCTTGCCGACCGCGACCACTACGATGTCGGCGCGGCGGACATGCGCTTCCAGGTCAGGAGTGAAGCGATGGCATGAAGTCGTGGTCGCACCGGCGATCAGCAGTTCCAGACCCAGCGGGCGGCCGACATGATTGGAGACCCCGACAATGACGGCATGCTTGCCGCGCACCGGCTGGTCGGTATGGCCCAGCAAAGTCATGACACCCTTCGGGGTGCAGGGACGCAAACCGAAACGGCGCAGCGCCAGCCGGCCGATATTGATGGCCTGGAAGCCGTCAACATCCTTGCTCGGGTCGATCCGGTCGACCAGGGCATCCTCGTCGATATGAGGCGGCAGCGGCGACTGAACAAGAATGCCATGCACGTCCGGATCGGCATTGAGGCGGTCGATCAGTGCGAACAACTCGTCCTGCGGGGTTTCGGCCGGCAGGTCAAAGCCGAAGGAGTTGAAGCCGACCTGGTCGCAGGCCCGCCGCTTGTTGCGGACATAGACCGCCGAAGCCGGGTCGCTTCCGACCAGGATCACGGCCAGACCCGGCGTGCGCAGCCCTTGCTCTTGACGGGCCGCGACACGGCCGGCGATCTGATCCAGGAGTTCATTGGCAATACGCTTGCCGTCAAGAATGCGTGCAGTCATCGGAGCCGGAGATAATCAACAAAGGCTGATTATCCTCTGTCCGGTGACTCGGGCACAAATGGCGATGCTTGAGCGATCGGATCGAGACGCCGCCGCGCCCGCCCTTGCGTTCGGCGGTCAGGCGCTGGCGCAACTCGCGGCAAGATCACGATGGCCCTCGAAGTGCGCGCCGATGCCGCAGCCCGGGCAGTCCGGGTCGCGCGGCAGGCGCGTGCTGCGGAACTGCATGCCCAGGGCATCGAACTGCAGCAGCCGGCCGACCAGCGGCTCTCCGATCTCCAATACCAGTTTGAGCGCCTCGGTGGCCTGCAGCAGACCGACGATGCCGGGCAGCACGCCCAGCACACCCGCCTCGCTGCAATTGGGCGCGGCCTCCGGCGGCGGCGGGTCCGGGAACAGGCAGCGATAACAGGGTGCGTCCTCACGGCGCGGATCAAACACGCTGACCTGACCGCTGAAACGCTCGACCGCGCCATAGACCAGCGGAATGCCCAGTCGCCGGGTCGCCGCGGTCAGCAGGTAGCGGGCCGGGAAATTGTCGGCCCCATCGATGACCACGTCATGACCCGCGATCAGCTCCTCGACATTGCCGGCATCCAGACGGGTGGTATGGATGTCGACCTGGATGGTCGGGTTCAATGCCAGCAGCGCCGCCCTGGCCGACTCGGTCTTGGCCATGCCGACCCGGGCATCGGCGTGGATCACCTGACGGTGCAGATTGGAACGCTCGACCACGTCATCATCGACCAGGGTCAGTCGCCCCACCCCGGCGGCGGCCAGATACAGCGCGGCCGGTGAACCCAGGCCGCCTGCACCCAGCAGCAGGATGCAGGCATCGGCCAGACGGGCCTGGCCGGCTTCGCCGACCTGTTCCAGCCGCAACTGGCGGGCGTAGCGTTGCCGGGCATCGGCGTCGAGCAGACCACGGCTGATGGGAAGACCCTCGGCCTTCCAGCGATTCAGGCCGCCCTGTACCGAGCTGACGCGGGCATAACCCATCCGCTGCAGGGCTTCGGCAGCGAACAGCGAACGTGTGCCACTGCCGCAGATCAGCAGCAATTCGCGCTCACGATCAGGCTCCAGCTGCTCGATCTGCAGCTCCAGGAAGCCTCGAGACAGACCGCTGGCCCCCGTGGGCATGCCGCTGGCGCGCTCATCGTCCTCGCGCACATCCAGCAGCAAGGCGCCCTGCACCTGCCGCTGCAAGGCCTCGGCCGGGGGGATTTCGGAAACATGGTCGCGCAGCTGGTTCAGCCAGCCGGCCAGATCGGTGGGCGTGCTCATGGTCGCCAAGCTTAGACCCGCCGACAAGGACTTGCCAGCGCTGTGCAAGCAAGATCCAGCCGCTACACTGCAACCATGTCATCACCTCTACAGCTACTCGGCCGCGCTGTCCGCCAACCGCTGCGGCAGTGGGTTCGCACGGCGTTCCCGCGTGAACCGGTCGGCGCCATCGACTACGAACAGCCCATCGGCGATCCGGGACTGTTCGGACCGGAAAGCGTGATCTGGAAGATCCATGCCGATTTTGCAGGCATGCTGGCCGGCGGTCTTTCCGCTCTGATCCTGCAGACCCTGCATCCGGCGGCGCTGGCCGGGGTCTACGATCATTCCAATTTTCGCCATGATCTGGTCGGGCGACTGCGGCGGACCACGGCCTTTGTCGGCGCGACGACTTATGCGCCCACCCGCGCGGCGCAACAGATGATACGGCGGGTACGGACCATCCATCGTCAGGTCAAGGGCTTCACTACCGACGGCCAGCCTTATGCTGCCGATGATCCCGCCCTGCTGACCTGGGTACATGTCACCGAGGTCAGCAGTTTTCTGCAAGGTTATCGCCGTTATGGCCGGCACGATCTGCCCGCCGCGGCCATCGATCGCTATTTTGACGAAAGCCGCCGCATCGCCGAGGCGCTGGGTGCCACCGATGTCCCGGCTTCGCTGGCCGAGGTCGAGGCCTATCTGCAGGCCATCCAGCCTCAGCTGCGCTTCGATGCCCGATCGCGCGAGGTGCTGGATGTGCTGACCCGGATCCAGCTGCCGGTGCCGCTGGCCGGCCCTTCCCGGGAATTGTTCCTTGGCGCCGGTGTCGCCCTGCTTCCGGACTGGGCCCTGGCCCGGCTGGATCATCCGGCCCTGTCCCGGACCCGCGCCCGCTGGACCAGCCATGCTCTGCAGCAGATGGCGCCCTGGTTCCGCGGCGCGCTCACCGATGGGGTGGCCGCCAAGGCCTGCCGCCGGATGGGCGTATCGCCCACCATCCTGCAGCAATGGCCGGCCTGATGCGGCAACGACCACGAATCACGCCGGGCGTGCCGACTTGAAGCGGCCGTCCCTGGCCCGAAGCGGCCTGCAGACCATGATGGTGCTGGGCCTGCGATTGTTGACCCAGGCCTGCAGCCTGATGCTGGCCATGCGTCTGTTCGGGCCCGGCCTGTACGGCAATGTCGCCTCCGCCAGCTCCCTGGCCGTGGTGCTTGGCGTGCTGCCCAATCTGGGTGCCGGCACCTTGCTGATGCGCCGGATCGCGCTGGAGCCCCAGGCCCCGGCCGATGTGTGGCGCTATGCCTGGCCCCAGCACCTGCTGCTGGGCCTGGGCCTGACCGTGATCTACGTGCGGCTGGCGCCGGCCATCAGTGGCGCCGGACTGATCCCTACGGCCTGCTGGGCCGGCTTTGCCCTGACCGAGATCGTGCTCAGTCCGTTGATCGTGCAACTCAGCATGACACTGCAGGCTCTGGAGCGCGTTCCCCTGGGTCAGCTGCTGCAGATCATGCCCTTGCTGCTGCGGGTACTGGCGATGGCAGCCTGTTTTGGCCTGCCTCCCGGCCACCGCCTGCAGGGCTATGTCGCCTTGCAGTGCGTGGCGGCCCTGATCGGTCTGGCGCTGGCGTTGCAGGTGGTCAGTCGCCACGTTCGGCTGAACTGGCGGCCACGCCGGCCACGCGGTTCCGAGCTGCGAGACGGGACGGCCTATGCCGCGCTGAACATGGTCAGCGCCAATACCATGGAGCTGGACAAGGTATTGGCCCTGCATGCCACCGGAGCCATGGCGGCAGGCCTGTATGCCAGTGCCTCGCGCATCGTGTTTGCGGGCACCATGCCGATGATCGGCCTGCTGCTGGCGGCCCAACCCCGCCTGTTCCGCCACGCGGCCACGGATCAGGCCGGGCTGCGCCAACTGGCCTGGCGGCTGGCACTGAGCTGTCTGCTGCTGGGCAGCCTGCTGGCCGCCGCACTGCGTCTGGTGGCGCCATGGCTGATCCAGGTGTTCGGCCCTGCCTTTGCCGGACTGGACACCCTGCTGCCGATGATGGCCTGGGTGATCCCCGCGATGAGCCTGCATCTGATGGCCGCCCAGACCTTGGTCAGCATCGGGCCGCCGGGTCGCCGGTTGATCTACGATCTGGCCGGCCTGCTGGGTCTGGCCGTCCTGATGCTGCCGCTGGGCCACCGACTGGGAGCCCCCGGTCTGGGCTGGGCCTTGCTGTTGAACGAGTCCCTGATGGCCGCGATCGGCTGGTCCTGGGTCTTGCTGGAACTGCGACGGCGGGTTGATCATCGAGCCCATTGAACAGCTGTCGTGCTGGATCAGGCCGGCGGGCCGCCCATTCGCCCGCGCAGACCATCCCGGACCCCGCGAAACAGCATCCGGAGCGAAGCCAGCCGCCGACTGGAAAATCCGCCGTAGACGTAGATCCGTCCCAGCAGAAACCTGGGCTGGTTCCATCGATACCATGTTGCGATATAAGGCCGCCGGATCAGCCAGATCGCGTTGCGGGCCTGGAAGTAAAGCCGCAACGGACTATGCTCGGTCAGGGTCCGCCAGCGCCCGGCCCAGACCCGCAACGGCCGCTCGCCCAGCTTGTGGTCGAGGGCGGCCGCGGCACAGACATGACAGGTGTAACCCTTGGCGCGCGCCCGATGGCACCACTCGATATCCACATAGTCGATAAACAGCTCATCGCGCATCAGCCCGACGGCGGCCAGCACCTTGGCGCGGATCAGACAGCCCGATGAAATCAACGCTCCCACCTCGAACAGAGGCATGCGCGCATCGGCGACCACTTCATGGCAGCGGCGACCATCATCGCTGAACACCTGAAAGCGGAACGGTCGGCCATTCACCGCATTGCTGAAACCCGGCCCCACCGCGGCCGGCGACTTTCCCTGCGCCAGCAGGCTCCGCTCCGCCTCCAGCAGTCGCACCACCATATCCTCGGCCGGCAGACTGTCCTGGTCGCTGAGCAGTACATGGCTGGCGCCGGCGGCCAACGCAGCGCGCAGGCCGATATTGAAACCCGTGGCGATACCCAGGTTGCAATGCTGGGACAGCAGGCTCAGGCCCGGCTGTCCCAGCCGGTCCGGGGACAGGCATGATTCGACCTCGCCCTCGCCGGGCGAGGTATTGTCGACGATCCAGACATGTTCGACCTGACTCTGCAGGCGCTGCAGCAACGCCTGCAAGTCGGCCCGATCAGGCCGCCAGGCCACCACCACGGCATGGACCCGTGTAGCGTCACTTGGCATCGGGGTCATGGCCCAGACCTTCGCGGATGCCCTGCCCCATCGCCCGCCATTGCGCGCGGCGACGTGGGTCGTACAGCAGGCACAGCAATGCGGTCAGGGCCAGCTTCAGCACGGCCCAGAATTTCCATACCGCCGGCACATAGGACCTTCGCAGCAGTCGTACCGTGTTTCGATACAGATAGGCATGCCGGGCCGGACTGCGATCGGGAAACAATCGCCAGCCCAGCAGCCAGATCCGCCGACCGCGCTCGCCCATGGCGTGATCGACCTGGACCCAGGGCACCCCCCAGAGTCCGGCGCCGGCCGCGCTCAGCCGGAACGAGAATTCGGTATCGACATGGTCGATAAACAGCCCGGACTCGAGGCCACCCACCTGCCGGAACAGACTCAGCGGCAGCAAGCTGCCACTGCCATTGAGGCTGGCGACCGGCACCGCGACCCGGCGATCGATGGAGGGCTGGCGCCTGATCCAGCGCAGGCCGTCGATGGCATGAAAGCCGTGATTCATGCCGCTGCCCGGATCGCGCAGCGCCGGCCCGACCATGCAAGGCACGCCGGAGGCCGCAGTGACCTCGTCCAGCGCGGCAAGCAACAGCGGCAAAGCCGTCACGGACCAATCGGTATCCTGATCCAGCAGCAGCAAACAAGTCGCGTCCGCTTGAGACCCCATTGCGGCGACCGCCCGATTGATGGCCTCGGCCAGCCCCATATTGTGATCCAGCCACAACAACTGCAGGTGCGGGTGGCGCTCGGCCAACTGTCGCAAGCCCTCCCGTTCGGCAGCCGTGGAGGCATTGTCGACCAGCCAGTGCCGGGCCACCCCGCTCAATGCCAACACCTGGCGCTCCAGCTGGACCGGATCGGGATGGAAGGTGACCGTCACCGCGATCACCCGGGCGTTATCGGCTTCAGTCATGCAGGTCCGGCTCCGTGACAGCAGCCGGCACAGCCATCGCCCTGCGCAGCCACTCGGCATAACGCGAAGCCACGGCATCCCAGCCGAAACGCGCGCGCAACAGCGGCTGGGCCGCGAGTACGGCAGTCTGCAGCCGCTCTCTGATCTGCAAGGCCAAAATCAGGTTGGCAGCCAGTGCCTCCGGATCACCGGGCGGCACCGTCAGTACCCCCTCCATGCCCTGATGCACATCGGCACAGGCCGGCAAATCCGAAACCACCACCGGACAGCCGCAGCCCAGAGCTTCGACCAGAACCAGGCCCAGCCCCTCCTGATCACCCGAGGCAGCCCGCACAAAGGGCGCCACAAAGACCTCGGCCGCTCGATAAAACTCCGGCAGCTCGTCACTGCGCCTGGCGCCCAGAAAATGGACCCGGCCAGCCAGGCCCAGACTCGTTGTCAGCGCCTGCCACGGCCCGCGCATCGGCCCCTCTCCGACAACGGTCAGGTCCAGACCGGGACGTTGCCGCAAAACGGCAGGCAAGGCCCGCAGCAGCACGTCCAGCCCTTTTTTCTCGACCAGCCGACCGACAAACAACAGGCCGCGACGCGGGAGAGCCGGATCCGGATGGAAGCGGCCAGCCAGATCCACGCCCATCGGCAACACCCCGATCCGGCCCGCCGGGCCGGCCAGGGCCTGCATGGGGGCGCGCATGGCGCGACTGACCACGGCCAAGGCCCGGGCCTTTTGCGCGACCCTGGCTTTCACAAGCCGGAAGATCGCGCCCCGCAGCCCATAAAGATCACCGCCATGCGAGGTCACCGCATAGGCCGCAGGTGCCGCCAGTGCCGCTGCCAGGCCCTGGGGAAACAGCCAATGGGCATGGATCAGCGCTGGCTGGAAGCGTCGTCGCAAGCGCGCCGCCTGCCAGCACTGGGCCAGCAGAAAACCGGGCACCAGAGCCAGCTTCCAACCGTGGCGCCGCAGATTGGCGACAATGCCGCCGCCATGGACCAGGGTCTGCCAGACCTCGGGGGCATAGCGATACCGGAATACATGCACCCCATCCATGATCTCTTCGCGCGCAGCACCGGCGGCATGAGGCGTACCGACCACGATCTCGAAATCATCGACCAGCCGGCTGCATAGCGCGTGCACAAAGCCCGGCTCGTGATCATCGCGCCAGCGCGGATAGGTCGAGGCCAGCACCAGCAGGCGCGGGCGCGATTCAGCCATCGCGGCGGTACGTCAAGGCGGTGATCTGCTCGGAAACCAGTCCGATCAGAAAGATGATCACCGAAGCGCTCCACAGCAGAGTGCTGCCATTGGTCAATCGCCCCGAATGCAGATAGGTCCACAGATAGTTGACGCAACCCAATCCGAAAAATACCACGGCTGCCGGTGCGAACAGCTTCAAGGGCGAATACAGGGTCGCGATCTTGAAAATGATCAGCAGAAAGCGGATGCCGTCGCGCAGTGGCCGGATATGGCTGCGCCCGATCCGCTGCGCCGCCTTGATCGGCACATAGGCCACCGGGTAGGCGCTGCGGAAAAAAGCCATCGTGCTGGTGGTCGGATAGGAGAAACCATTCGGCAGCAGATGCAGGAACTCCCTGAAACGCTCGGCCCGCACTGCCCGGAAGCCCGAGGTCAGATCGTCCACCCGATGGCCGGTCATGCACGAGGCCAGCCAGTTGTAGAAACTGTTGGCCAGTCCGCGGCCGACCCCGGCCTGGCTGCTCCAGTCACGAGCGCCCACCGCCATGTCATAGCCCTGCTCCAGAACGTCGAGCAGCCTGGCCACATCGGCAGGGTCATGCTGACCATCGGCATCCATGAATACCAGAATATCGCCGCGGGCATGCCTTGCCCCGCGTTTGATCGCAGCCCCGTTGCCCATCGAATACGGCGAGCTCAGACAGGTCACGCCGTGCGCGCGGCACAATTCCACGGTCTGGTCGGTGGAGCCGTCATCCACCACGATCACCTCCGCCTCGGGCTGGGCCGCACGCAGCCGTGGCAGCAGATCGCGCAGGGCCGCCGCTTCGTTCTTGGCGGGAAGGATAAGACTGAGTCGACTCAAGACAGCTCCGTAAGACTGGAATGGGCTTTGCAGGACACCGGCTCAGCCGGATTCCTGCGCGGCAAGCGCCGAATCATCTGCGCTGAGCGGGGTGATACGCAAGCGCTGAATGCGCGCGCCCTGCATGGTCAGCACCTCGAATACCAGCGCGCCGACCGTCAGATGGTCGCCGACTTTGGGCAGACGGCCCAGATGCTGAAGCACATAGCCGGCCAGACTGGAAAAATCCGCGGCACCATCCTGGCTCAGAGCATGCCCGCTGAGCTGTTCAAACCGGCGCAGGTCCAGACTCGCGTCAACCTGCCAGCTGCCATCCGGCTCGCCTTGCGACGAGCCGCCTTCCGCCGGATCAGGATCGGCAAAACCGCCGGCGATACAGGCCAGCACATCCGATGGCGTGACCAGTCCCAGCACGCTGCCGTATTCATCCACGACCAGAGCCACCTGCAGACGGGCCTTGCGAAAGACCTCGATCAGCCGCAGCACGCTCATCGAGGCCGGCACGCTGAGCGGCGTGCGCAGCACCGGTGCCAGTGCTGCGGGCGCCGGGCCCAACAACTGGCCCAGCAGATCCCGGACCGAGGCAATGCCTTGCAGCCGATCCAGGTCGCCCTCCGCCACCGGCAGCCATTGATGCGGAGAGGCCCTGACTTCGTCCAGTTGCACACTCAACGGGTCCGAGGGATCGAGCCAGCTGATGCCGGTACGCGGCGTCATGATGGAGCGCACCGGGCGCTGGGCCAGATCCAGCACCTCACGGACCATGCCCAGCTCATCCTTGCCAAATACCGGTGCGGCGGCGGTCAGGTCCTCGATCTCGCTGCCACCGGCTTCGCGGACATGGCCGACGCCAAGCAGTCGCAATACGGCCAGAGAGGTACGATCCCGCAGACTGCGGGCGCCAGCCAGCAGGCTGCGCCGCCGGTTGCGGCGCATGGCTTGATTGAATGCCTCGATCAGGATGGAAAAACCGATCGCGCTGTACAGGTAACCCTTGGGAATGGTGTAACCGAAACCTTCCGCAACGAGGCTGAGTCCGATCATCAGCAGGAAGGAAAGGCACAGGATCACCACCGTGGGGCGACTGTTGACGAAGTTGGCCAGCGGCTTGCTGGCGAAAATCATCAGTATCATCGCCAGCACCACGGCCAGCATCATCATCGACAAGTGCTCGGACATGCCGACCGCGGTGATCACCGAGTCCAGCGAGAACACCGCGTCCAGCGCCACCACCTGCGCCACCACCAGCCAGAACCTGGCCTCGGGAGCAGCCTTGCCCTCATGACTGTCATCGGCCTCGATCCGCTCGTGCAGTTCCAGGGTCGATTTGAACAACAGGAAGATGCCGCCCAGCACCAGGGCGATATCGCGCCAGGACAAGGACAGCCCGTGCCAGCTGATCACCGGCGTCGTCAGCCGGACCAGCCAGGACATCGCCGACAGCAGCAGCAGACGCATCCCCAGCGCCAGGGACAAGCCCAGAACCCGTGCCTTGTCGCGTTGACCCACCCGCAACTTATCGGTCAGGATGGCGACGAAGACCAGATTGTCGATGCCGAGAACGATCTCCAGCACGATCAAGGTCAGCAATCCGGCCCAGGCCGTAGGGTTCGATAACCAATCAAATGTAAACATGAGCTGCGCTTGCGCGCGGTGACCTCCATCCAGTGACAAGCCCCACTATACCCAGCCGTCGCGGTGCATGACACCAGCTGCCTGCATCTGCGCCTGCCGCCAAACCGCTTTTGGAACCCGCTTATCGTGCCAGACCCTGCCTTGCCCGCCATCCACCTGTCCGAACCGGCCCCGGGTGGGCCTGGCCCGACCCAGGCGCTTGTCTGCGTACTGACCTATTTCGGCCTGCAACTGGCCCTGAGTCTGCCGCTCTACCCCTTGCTGGGCTGGCTGCGCCGGCATCCTGCGGTGACCGCTCACGGCTGGGGACCGGACTTGCTGTTGTGGGCCACCTGTCTGGATCTGGGCATCGCCGGACTGATCATGCTGGGCGTGACGCGCAAGCTCTGGCCGCAAGCCTGGGCACGCGAAGGCAGCGACGGGCTGGGCTTTGCAGCCGCCGCTCCCCGGCAGTGGCTTGCAGGAGCGCTGGTCGGTCTGATCGTGATTCCGCTGCTGGGCAGCTGGCTGACCGAGTGGCTGGCGCATGGCCAGACCATTACCGAACAGATCGATGCCCTGATCACCGATGCCGGCCGCTGGGCCCGGATCCCCATCGTGCTGCTGACCGTGACCCTGGTGCCGGTGGTGGAGGAGACCCTGTTCCGGGGCGTGCTGCTGTCCGCCCTGCGCCAGCGCTTCCCGCGGGCCATGGCCGTGTGCCTGACCTCGGCCGCTTTCGCGCTGGCCCATCTCGGTTCATTCGATTACCAGTGGTATGCCTTGCCGGCCCTGGCCTTGTTTGCATGGGCGCTGGCCGAACTGCGGATTCGCAGCGGTTCGATCTGGCCGGGCGTCGCGGCCCATGCCTGCAACAATGCCGTGGCGATCATTGCGATCCTCGGCAGCCCGCACGCTGGCTGAGCTGATCCGACTGTCGTTTCAGCCCGTCATCGAGCGCAACAACCTCGCCGTTTCAAACAGCGGCAGGCCCATCACTCCGGAGTAACTGCCGTCGAGATGCTCGACAAAAGCGGCGGCGCGGCCCTGGATGGCATAACCACCGGCCTTGCCATAAGGCTCGCCGGTAGCCACATAGGCCCGTATCTCGGCCGACGTCAGCGCGGCGAACCGCACCAGCGACTGGCAGCATGCCGTACGCGCGCCCTGCGGCCCGAGCAGGTGCAGGCAGGAGACCACCTGGTGGGTGCGGTCGGAAAGTCGGGCCAGCATCGCGGCCGCGGCCTCCGCATCGGCCGGCTTGCCGAAGACCTGGTCATCCAGCACCACTTCGGTGTCCGCCGCCAGGATCCAGTCGTCATCGCTCCCGCGCTGCTCACGTCCGGCCCGGGCCTTGTCGGCGGCCACGCGGGCTACATAGGCGACAGCCGTCTCGGCGGGGTCGCGTACCTCGGGCACGTCGATATCCAGCACCTGGAAATCCAAGCCCAGCTGCTGCAGCAGCTGCGACCGACGTGGTGAACGGGAAGCGAGATAGAGCATGCAAGGATCTTGGCAGTGGACTGGGCGGTGACTTTGCAGGAAAAGTCACCGCCGGACCAGTCGGGGCGGAACTCAGGCCCGCATCGAACCGGTTTCGAGAAAGCGCTGATGCCAGGACAAGGCCTCGCCCAGCAGATGCGGCGTATGCTTGCCGCGGCTGTCCTGCAGCGCCCGCTGGAAATAATCCTGCAGCATCGGGCGATAGTCCGGATGGGCGCAATGCTCGATGATGGTCCTGGCGCGCTGCTTGGGCGAAAGCCCGCGCAGATCGGCCAGCCCCTGCTCGGTGACCAGAATCGCCACATCATGCTCGGTATGGTCGACATGACTGACCATCGGCACGATGCAGGAAATCGCCCCGCCCTTGGCGACGCTCGGCGTCACGAAGCAGGACAGCGAGCCGTTGCGGGCAAAGTCACCCGAACCGCCGATGCCGTTGATGATGCTGGTGCCGGCCACATGCGTGGAATTGATGTTGCCGTACAGATCACCCTCCACCATGCCGTTGATGCCAAGACAGCCCAGCCGACGGATCAGTTCGGCGTGATTGGAGATTTCCTGCGGCCGCAACAGCACCCGGCTGCGGTAATGATCGATCCGGTCGACGAACTCCTGCACCGCTTCAGGACTCAGCGACAAGGCCGTGGCCGAGGCAATGGTAATGGTGTCATCGCTCAGCAGCTCCAGCATGCCGTCCTGAATCACCTCGGTAAACGAGGTCAGCCCCGTGAACCCCCCCTCGCGCAGACCGGACAGTACCGCATTGGCGACATTGCCCACACCCGACTGCAGCGGCAGCAGATCGGGCGGCAGTCGGCCGTGCCGGATCTCGTGGCGGAAGAATTCCACCAGATGACCTGCAATCTTCTTCGAGATCGCATCCGGCGGCGTGAAATGTCCCAGCCGGTCGGGCGCATTCGATTCGACCACGGCCACGACCTTGGCCGGATCCACGCGCAGATAGGGCTCGCCGATGCGATCGCCCGGTGCGGTCAGCAGAATCGGCTTGCGATGCGGCGGCAGTGCGGTGCCGAAATAGATGTCATGCATGCCATCCAGGCCCAGCGGCTGCTGGCTGTTGACCTCGATGATGACCTTGTCGGCGATGTCCAGCCAGGTCTTGTTGTTGCCGATCGAGGTGGAAGGCACCAGTCGGCCATCCTCGAGAATGGTGGTCACCTCGATGACGGCGACGTCCATCTTGCCGTAAAAGCCCGACCATGCTTGTTGCGCAACATGGCCTAGATGGACGTCCATGTATTCGGCTTCGCCCTTGTTGATCTTGGCCCGCATGGTCGGGTCGGTATTGAACGGCAGACGGAAGCCGATACCGTCGACCCTGGCCAGCTCGCCATCCAGTTCCGGTGCGGTGGAAGCACCCGTCAGCACGTTGAGACTGAAGCGGTCGCCGCGGCCATGCGCCTCGCCGATGCGAGCGGCCAGCGCGGCGGGCACCACCTTGGGGTAGCCGGCGCCAGTGAAACCGCTCATGCCGACGACCATGCCGTCGCGGATGATTTCGGCGGCCTGCTCGGCCGACATCAGTTTGGATGCCAGAATACTGTTGCGAATACGCTCGGACACGATCGACTCCGGATTCAAGAGCAGCTGAGTTCAAAACGACGCCATGCTACGCCGCGACTCAGGCGCAGCACATCACATATTATCGATTGCTCAGGGTGTATATATTGGATAGATCATGCTGCATTGCAGCATCATTGTTGCTGCAACCACTGGCTGAAATCCCTGATTTCCTGCTCCCCGACCTCATGCTGCATGCCCGGATACAGATGCAGCTGGACCTCAGCCCCGTGGGTCGTCCACCAGTCAGCCGCCTCCCGGGCATAGGTCGGGGGAATCCGCGGATCAGCCAGACCATGGCCGACAAAGACGTGGGTAGGCAATTTTTCATGCGCGGCACCCAGCCGGGCCTTTACCGAATCGAACAAGGCACCGCTGAGAATGCCGATGCCCTCGAACTTCAGCGGTTCAGCCAGGGCCAGGTCATAGCTCATGATGGCCCCTTGGCTGAAACCGAAGACCACGACCCGGTGCGGGTCGACATGGTACTTCGCGATCAGCGCATCGACGCTGCGCAGAATGGCCTTTTCGCTGGCCTGGATCTGCGCCGGATCGCCGTCCAGACGGTCACCGACGTGGCGCGAGGCAAACCAGGCGTAATGACCCGGTGCCAAGGTATAGGGTGCGCGCAACGAGGCGAACACCACATCTTTCGGCAGCAGTGGCGCCAGTTCCAGCAGGTCGTTTTCATCGCTGCCGAGGCCGTGCAAAGCCACATAGAGCGGCTTGCCCGTGGAGCCGCCCGACGGGGTGCGCACCACCGATACCAACGGAGCTCCGACCACGGCCGGACCGGCGGCGACGGCCGGGGCGGTCAGCAGGCCGCTCAACGCCAGGGTGGCGGCCATCATGCCGACTCTCAGGAAATCTCGGAAAACAGGGCGCATCAGCATCTCCGGTCAATTGCCGCGCGGCTCGCGCGGCCGGACCCCGATGATAACGCCTGGCGCGCGCCGGATCGCCTCGCTCAGGCGCGATGATAGGGATGGCCGGTCATGATGGTGCCGGCACGATACAACTGCTCGACCAGCACCAGCCGCACCAGCATATGCGGCAAGGTCAACGGCCCCAGTGACCAGCGTTGATTGGCACGGGCCAGCACCTCGGGCGCATGCCCGTCCGGTCCGCCGATCAGAAAGGCCAGATCACGGCCCAGCATGCGCCAGCCCGCCAGTTCCCCGGCAAGCTGCTCGCTGGACCAGGTCTTGCCCGTGCCATCCAGGGCGATCACATGCGTATCGCGCCCCAAGGCGGCCAGTACCGTCGTGCCTTCATCCTGCCTGGCCCGGGCATCATCACGTCCCTTGCCGCGCATGCCAGGCTTCAGCTCCACCAGCTCCAAGGCCAGTTCACGCCCCAGCCGCTTGCGGTAGTCCTCGTAACCTTCGGCCACCCAGGCCGGCATGCGCTCGCCGATGGCGATCAGCCGGGCCTTCAAGCGCCGGCTCCTGCCCTGAGCACCGGATCAGGCCCGGACGGCGGCCGCAGCGAGGTCGGCGTCGTCGCGGACGATTTCAACCGGACCGCTGTCGCCGACGGTCCACAGTCGCTCCAGACCGTAGAACTCGCGGATGCGGGGCAGCATGATGTGCACGATGACGTCACCCAGGTCGACCAGCACCCACTCGCCTTCCTGCTCGCCTTCGACACCCAGAGGCATGGTGCCTGCCGCCTTGGCAGCCTTGATGACTTCGTCGGCGATCGACTTCACATGACGGGCCGAGGTGCCGGACACCACATACAGGATGTCGGCCACCGAGGTCTTGCCGCGAACATCGATTTCGCGGATGTCCTTGGCCTTGAGATCATCCAGCGCGGTCTGCACCGCCTGGGAAAGGGAAGCGACAACAGCCGGATGACCAGCTTGTGCAGTACTCAAATCGGTAAACCTCGTAGGGGATGGGCGCTTGCGCGTCAGTACAGTATAACCGCTCGGCGCCAAATACCCGAGACCTGGCCGCGGCAGCCGTCAGCTGAGGGCGACGCAGCGGCCCCGCTCCAATCGGTAGCGCGCCTCGACCAGTTGCTGCAGACCGGCCAGCTGATGACTGATCAGCAGTACGGTGCGTCCACGGGTCAAGGTCTCCAGCGCCCCCAGCAAGGATTGAGCCGTGGCCGGATCGAGACCTTCGGTCGGCTCGTCCAGCAACAGGACCGGGCGATCTGCCAGCAAGGCCCGGGCAATCGCCACTCGCCGGCCTTCGCCGCCGGAAATCAGGGCACCGCCCTCGCCCAGCCAGGTTTCCAGCCCTTCCGGCAGGCCGGCGACGAAACCCTGCAGCTGGGCGCCGTCCAGCGCCGCCTGCAATTGCGCCTCGCTGGCCCCCGGACGGGCGATCAGCAAGTTGTCACGCAGGCTGGCATTGAAAATATGAGTGCGCTGCTCCACCACTGAAACACGCGAACGCCAGGCCTCGGGGTCGAGGGCGGCAAGATCGAGGCCGTCAATCACGATGCGCCCTTGCTGGATCGGCTCGAAACGCAGAAGGACCTGCAGCACACTGCTCTTGCCGGCACCGGACGGACCCAGCAAGGCCACGCGCCTCCCCGCCGGCAGCTCGAGATCGAAATCCGTGAGAACCGGAGGGCTATGATCACCGTATCGCATGGCCACATGCTCGAAACGGATCGAGGGCCGGGCAGGTACGCCCGGCGCCGCACCCGACGCGGCCGGAATGCGGGGACTCTGGTCGGCAAGCTCAAACACCCGGCGCGCCGCCGCCAGGCTGGCCACCAATTGACTCATGGCCTCCGGCAGCGGACCGATCAACTCGAAGCCCCCCATCGCCAGCAGACACAGCATGGCCACGTCCGGGCCGGCCAGATGTCCGACGCCCAAGGCACCGGCACCCAGCCACAGCGTCCAGGCCGTGGCCGTGGCCGCCGCCCAGGGCACCAGCCCGCTGCCGGCGGACTGTACCGAATCCAGCCGGGCCTTGCGATCCTCCTGCTGCCGGCTCAAGGCCTCTACCCGTGCGGCAGCAGCGGCTGACTGGCCATACAATTCCAGCTCGGCCGCGCCAAGGATGATATCGCCCACCTGCTGCCGCAGGCCGGCCTCGGCACTGACCAGCGCCTCGCCGGTCGCGCGACTGCGGCGCTGCGCCCACAGCGGCAGGACCACGCCGGCCAGCAAGGCCATCAGTCCGGTCGCCATCGCGGCAGCCCCGAGATAGCCGGCTGTCACCCACAGGATCAGCGGAAAGCCGATCAAGGCCATCACCGCCGGCATGAATACCGCCAAATAGACATGCTCCAGCCGGTCGATATCCGCCCGCATGCGGGAAAACAGCTGGCTGTGGCCCAGCATCGCGGTCTGCCCGGGACTCAACGGCCACAATCGGTCGTACAGCCACAGCCTCAGCCCGGCCAAGGCCCGCAGCGTCACATCATGATTGATCAAGCGTTCCGCATAACGGCCACTGATACGGACCAGGGCGAGGCCGCGAATGATCGCCGAGGGCGTGAAATAATTCATGGTCGCGCCGGCGACACCGGCCAAGGCCATGCTGGACAGAAACCAGCCGGACACCGCCAGCAGAGCAATACCTGACAGCGAGGCCGCCAGCGAGCAGAACAGACCCAGTGCTATCCAGCGCTTGTACGGCCACAGCAGCCCGATCACCCGCCAGAACAGTGACCAGGAACTCGTCTCGTGCCGCGCCTTCATGCCAGAACTCCCTGCTGCCACAGTTGTGCATAGAGCCCGCCTTCGGCGAGCAGGACGTCATGTCGGCCGAAGGCGGCAAGCCGGCCATGCTCGAGCACGGCAATGGCATCCGACTGCCGTGCCTGCTCCAGCCGGTGCACGGCCTGGATCACCGTCCGGCCGCGACCGTAAGCCTGCAAGGCCTGCTCGACCCGGGCCGCAGTATCACCATCCAGTGCCTGGCAAGGCTCGTCCAGAATCAGTACCGGCGTATTTCGCAGAAAGGCACGGGCCAGCGCCAGACGCTGGGCTTCGCCGCCCGAAAGCCCGTAGCCCTGCTCGCCCAGAGGGGTATCCCAGCCTTGCGGCAAGGCCTCGATCACCGGCAGCAGACAGGCCTTGCTCGCCGCAGCCTCCAGCTCGGACTGAGTGGCGTCGGGCCGCGCGATGCGCAGATTGTCCGCCACGCTGCCGATAAACAGCCGCGGCTTTTGCGGCACCCAGCTCAGTTGCTGGCGCCACCAGGTCAGATCCACCTCAGCCAAGGGCACGCCATTGATCAGGAGGCTGCCGGCACTGGGCCGGCTCTGCGCCAGCAACAGACTCAACAGCGTGCTCTTGCCGGCACCACTGGGGCCGACCAAGGCCAGGGTGCAGCCGCCGGCAATCGTCAGATCCAGATCGCGCAGGCCACCACGGCCACCATCATGCTCGAACGTCACCCCGCGCAAGGTGACGGTGATCGCCTCGCCGCCAGGCCTGGCCTTGCCACGCGCCGGCTCGGGCTCGTCCTCGGCCAGCAGCTTGACCGCATCCTCGGCAAAAGCGACGGCGTCCATCTTGGCATGTCGCAATGCACCCATTGCGCGCAACGGCAGAAAATATTCGGGCGCCAGCAGCAGCACGAACATGCCGAACAAAAACACTTCGTGACCGAAGAACAAGCGAAACCCGACCAGCACCGCAACCACGGCGATGCTGACGGTAGCAAAGAACTCCAGCACCAGCGAGGACAGAAAGGCGACCCGCAGCACCCCCATGGTTTCGCGCCGGTAGCCCTCGCCCGCCCCGGCCAGCCGCTGGCGAGCCGCCTGTGCCGCCCCGAACAGGCGCAGCGTGCCCAGCCCCTGCAGCACGTCCATGAATTGCGAGCCGAGCCGTGTCAGCATCTGCCAGCGTCGTTGACTGGCCTGCTCGGCCAGCCGGCCCAGCAGCACCATAAAGACCGGAATCAGCGGCGCCGTAACCAGCAAGGTCAGTCCGGCGACCCAGTCGGCGGGAAACACTGCAACCAGAATCACCAGCGGATAGAGTCCTGCTGCCGAGACCTGGGGCAGATAGCGTCCGAAATATGGCCCCAGGGTTTCCACGCCATCGACGACACGGGTAACCAGCTCGCCGCTGTCACGATGCGCGATCCAGGCTGGCCCCAGTCGCTGGATCTTGGCCAGCAGCTGCTGGCGCATGCGCAGTACCACGGCAGCACCGGCCGCCTGACTGCAGCGACGTCCCAGCCAGCCCAGACCCCAGCGCGCCAGCGCCAGGGCGCTTATGCCCAGCAGGGCCGGCCACAGACGACGGGCCGGGGCATGCAGAAAAATGACCTGATTCAGACCCCAGGCCAACAGCCAGGACTGGACGGCCAACAAGGCCGTACCCAGCGCGCCGACCAGCAAGGCGCGCTGCAGATGGGACTTGACCGTCCGGCGCTGGTCTTTCAACCAGGCCGCGGCCCCGGCAATGGCTTGCATTTTCACGATTCCTTGCACAAAGAAACGGCGGACCCTGAGGCCCGCCGTTTTTTATATCACCACTCAGTGGGCGTCGGACTTCTCGCTGCGCCCCACGCTGGCGATCTGCGCATCGAGCATCACGCCGCCCGCCGCCGAGACCAGCACGATCACCACCGTGCCCAGCAGCCAGGCAAAATACCAGGCGCCAGTCTCGCCGAGGATCACCGCCAGAACGATGGCCAGCAAGGCGATACCCATCAAAACGACGAACTTGATTGCTGTTTTCATGATAGCGCCTCCTCAGTACGCGTGTTCATCGGCGGCGATGGCATCCGCGGACACCTTGCCGCGCATCACATAGAAGCACCAGCTGGTGTAAGCCAGAATCAACGGCACGAATACCACGGCAAAGCCCACCATCCAGGCCAGCGTCAACTGGCTGGAAGAAGAATTCCACAGAGTCAGGCTCTGCGACGGATCACTGCTGGAAGGCATCATGAAGGGGAAGGAAGCGGCACCGACGGTACCGATCACGCCCGTCCAGATGACCGGCCCCAGCCACCAGGCCAGATAGCCCTTGCCGGCACGTGCCGCCAGGACACCGAGTACCAGACCGGCAAAGGCCAGCGCCGGCAGCACCCACAGCACCGGATGGGCGTGGAAGTTGGTCAGCAGAGCACCTGCCTGCTGCACAACTTGCTGCTGCAGCGGGGTCTGCGGCACGCCGGCGGCGGCACCACCCGTCCAGACATAACCCTGCAGATGACCGACCCAGAAACCGCCGATGGCGAACAGCACGATGGCGAGAATGCCGGCAACCGTATTGACACTGCGGGCGCGATCGGCCAGCTCACCCTGATGGGCGCCGTTGATGATGGTGGCCGAACCCATGTAGCAGGCCAGGGCCACCGACAGCAGTCCGCACAGGATCGCGAACGGGTTGAACAAGGCCAGGAAGCTGCCGGTGTAATGGGAGGTCATGTTCCAGTCGAAGTGGAACGGCACGCCTTCCAGCACGTTGCCGATGGCGGCACCGAACACCAGCATGGGCAGGAAGCCGGACACGAACAGCATCCAGTCCCATACGTTGCGCCAGCGCTCGGTCGGCACCTTGTTGCGATACTCGAAGGCCAGCGGACGGACGATCATGCTCCACAGCAGCAGCAGCATCACCACGTAGAAGCCCGAGAAGGCCGTGCCGTAGATCGTCGGGAAGGCAGCGAAGATCGCGCCACCGCCCAGGATGAACCACACCTGGTTGCCGTCCCAGTGCGGGCCGATGATATTGAGCGCCACGCGGCGATCGATATCCTTGCGACCGACATAGCGCAGTATGGTGCCCACGCCCATGTCCATGCCCACCATGGTGCCGAGGCCGATGAACAGCACGCCCAGCAGCAGCCACCAGATACTCTGAAGTACCATCAAAGCATTCATTGATTAACCCTCTACCTGCTTGCCGGACACACCGCCGAAACCGGGCAGCGACTGGCCGTGACCGTGATGCTCGTCCGGACCCTGCTTGATCGACTTGACCATCAGGGTCATCTCGATGATGGCGAAGATGGTGTAGATCGACACGAAACCGATCAGCGAGAAGACCATGTAGCCGACGCTGTGACTGGAAGCGGACATATAGGTCGGCAGCAGGCCGTAGACGGTCCAGGGCTGACGACCCATTTCGGCCACGATCCAGCCGGCCTCGTTGGCGATGAACGGCAGCGGGATGGCAAACGGGGCCAGCCGCAGCAGCCAACGCTGCTTTTCCAGATCATTGCGGATCGAGAAGATCACGCACAACATGAAAAAGGCCAGCATCAACATGCCGAAGCCGACCATCACGCGGAAGGACCAGAAGATCGGCGCCACTTCAGGGATCGAATCCTTGGCTGCAGCGGTAACCTGATCATCCGTCACATTGCCCAGATCCTGGGCATAGCGCTGCACCAGGAAGCCGTAGCCCAGATCCTGCTTGTGGGCTTCGAACTGGGCCTGTGCGGCCGGATCATCCGGATTCTTCGAGAGCACCATCAGCGACTGCACGGCGGGAATGCCGTTGCGGACGCGATCGGCATTGCGGGCCTCCAGCTCGGAGATGGCCGGCACGGTGCCGTCCAGCGAATGGGTCAGCAGGATCGACAGCACATACGGGACCTGGATCGCACCGTAGTTGGTCTCGTCCTTCTGCGAAGGGAAGGCAATGGCGTTGAAGGCCATCGGCGCCTTTTCAGGCTTCCACAACGCTTCCATCGCGGCCAGCTTGGTCGGCTGCGCTTCGCCACCGATAAAGCCCAGCGCATCACCCAGGGTGATCGCACCGGCCGTGGCCAGCACACCGAAGATCGCCGCCATGCGGAAGGAGCGCTTGGCCAGTTCGGTATGACGGTGACGATACAGGTAGTAGGCGCTGATGCCGCACACGAACATGGAGGCGGTCACGTAACCGGCCACGCTGGTATGCACGAACTTGGCCTGGGCGTCGGGATTGAAGATGATCGACGGCAGGCTCTGCATTTCCAGACGCATGGTGTGGTAGCTGAAGGCGATGCCGTCCTTCGGCGGGTCCTGCATGAAGCCGTTGGCGACCAGAATCCACAGTGCCGACAGGTTGGAACCCAGCGCCACCAGAAAGGTCACAGCCAGATGCTGGCCGCGCTTCAGTCGGTCCCAGCCGAAAACCATGATGCCGACGAAGGTCGATTCCATGAAGAAGGCCATCAGTCCCTCGATCGCCAGCGGTGCGCCGAACAGATCGCCGACAAAACTGGAATAGAACGACCAGTTGGTACCGAACTCGAATTCCATGGTGAGGCCGGTGGCCACACCCAAGGCGAAGTTGATCAGGAACAGCTTGCCCCAGAACTGGGCCATCTGCTTGTAGATCGGTTTGCCGGTGATGACATAGACGGTTTCCACAGCCGCCAGGAAGAAGGTCATTCCCAGCGTGAGTGGCACGAAAAGATAATGGTACAAAGCCGTCGCGGCGAACTGTATCCGCGATAGCTCGACTACGGTCGGATCAATCATAGGTTAGATTCCTAACAACTCGGAAAACCCCGGCCCAGGGGCGACTCAGCGCGGCCGCACTGCTTGATGCGTATGTTACGCCTCTCACCTGGCGATGAACTCCTGCAATGCGCGCCATACTGAACGATTTTTAAGCGGCAGAGTGTCACACTATCTTGATCATTTACAGCTTCATAATCACTGAATTCAATGACTTGAAATGAATTCAGGAATAACTTGCGACACCTTCAAACCTTTCGGTACTGGACAAAAGCCTGTCATGCCCCAACAGCCGGCGGCTCCGACCTGTATTGCCACGCGACATGAAGCGGTCTGCGCTCAGCGACGATAGGGCTGAAGCAGTGCAGGATCCGCAAACAGCCCGGCCGGCAAGAGATAACGCGGATCACGCCCGCTGGCAAGCAGTTCGCGTATCCGTGTCGCGGAAACCTCCAGCGCCGTGACCCGCAGCTCGACGATGGCCCCGGCCGGGCAATGACTGAGCACCACCGGATTGGCGACACGCCGTTCGGTGATTTCGCGCCACAAGATCTCGCTGCGGACCACGGACAAGCCGGGCCGGCTGAGCACCCCGATATGGGTCAGACGGAACAGTTCGCGCCATTCATGCCAGGCCGGAAGGCCGGCAAAAGCGTCTTCGCCCAGAAGCAGGACCAAGGGGCGATCACCTTGCTCGGCACGCAATTCACGCAAGGTGTCGACCGTATAGGACGGACCTTCCCGCCGCATTTCCCTGTCATCGATCGTCAGTCGCGACTGACCGGCCAGTGCCGCGCGCAGCCCGGCAAGCCGTTGCTCGGCGCTGGCGCAGGGTGTCGCCCGATGCGGCGGCGTGCGCGAGGGCATCAGCCGCACCTCGGCATCCAGCAGCTCGGATGCCTCCCAGGCCACGGTCAGATGGCCGATGTGCACCGGATCGAAGGTGCCACCGAAAATCGCCAAGGGCTTCATGGGCCGCTCATGGCTCCGCGTGGCAAGGCCATTGCCGCGATCAGCCGCTCCGCTTCTCGCCACGGCTCGCCCGCTTCCCGGCCCTTGGCCATCCGGTCGATCCGCGCCGCCCTGGCCAGACAAGCCAGCCAGTGCTGCCGCGGCGCCCGGCGCAATGCCGTCCGGAACAACTGCTCGCGCGCAGGCCACAGCCTTTCGATCCGGGCCTGGGCGGCAAAGTCCTCGGCACTGGCCAGCCGCAAGGCCAGCTGCAGCTGATTGACCAGCCAGCCCATCAGGCCGATCAGCTCTTCGCCTTCGGCGTGCAGACCGGCCAGTACCCTCAGGGCACGACCGGCATCACCGGCAAAGGCTGCATCCGTCAACTTGAAGGCATCGTAACGGGCGCTGTCAGCGACCAGCCGCTCCATTTCCTGTCGGTCAATACGGCCGCCCTGGTGCAGGATGGCCAGCTTGTCCACTTCCTGGGCCGCCGCCAGAAGATTGCCCTCGACCCGTTCGGCCAGAAGCGCGGCCGCATCAGGCGTTGCCGCCAGCCCCCGTGCGGCCAGCCGGGCCGTGATCCAGCGCCCCCATTCGTTCGGTCGCGGGGCCTGGAACACGACCTGGATGCCGGTCTGGTCCACGGTCTTGCACCAGGCCGCCTCGTGCTTGCTGCTCCACTCGGTCGCGGTGATCAGCAGACTGACATCCGGTGGCGGATCGGCGCAGAAGGCCTGGATGGCCGCCCCGCCCTCCTTGCCCGCCCGGCCACCGGGCAAGCGCAGATCCAGCAGTCTCAGACTGGCAAACAGCGACATCCCGGCGGCGGCACGCGCCAGATTGTTCCAGTCGAACTGGGGACCGGCCTCCAGCACCTCGCGCTCCAGATATCCCAGTTCGCGGGCACGCCGGCGCAATGCGTCGGCCGCCTCCAGCACCAGCAATTCCTCGCCGACCAGCAGCTGGACCGGCGCCAGCCGGTCGGCCACCAACGCCTTGTTCCATTGCGCGACCTGCATCGGCATCGCGGTCAGTTGCCTATCGGATCCTGCGAGCTTCCCGGCAGACCCGGCGTCGCATCCAACGGCGCAACAGCCGCAGGGTCAGCCCGACGGGCTGCCTCCGGATGCAAGGTGGCCGCCCGAATCCGCAGCATCATCGACTGCACCATGTCGTCGACCATGCCCCGCTCGATCTGCTCGATCTGGCCCGACGTACCGATGGTCTGGTTGCTCTGATAACTGTACTCGCGCTGCATGTCCAGGCGCTGTCGGCCGACGATGGATTCGCCGCGGTCGCTGTCGATATAGAACTGCACATGGAAACGGACCGCGTATTCGGATATCTGGGTATAACCGCCCAACGTCATCATGTCATTGCTGTAGGTCGCCACCGGCACATTCATCTCGGCCACCCCGGGACCACCATGGTCCTCCAGGGTCACCCCGGCCAGCTCCAGACTGCGCTCCAGCTCGCGGCGGAAGGCCAGCGAGCCGCTATTGACCTGGAGATGGACATGACTCATCGCCGGCGGCAACGCCACCGGACGCCGCAGGTGGAAACCGCAGCCGGCCAGGCCAAGCATGGCCATGCCGGCCGCTGCCAGCCCGAGATCACGTGTGCGCTTGCCTGGCTTCATGCTGTCTTATCCTGCAACGATATTGACGATCTTGCCAGGGACCACGATGACCTTGCGTATGGTCAGCCCCTCCAGAAACAACTGGACTTGCGGATGGGCCAGCGCCAGCGGCTCGATCACCTCGCGCCCGGCCTGGGCCGCCACTTCGATGGTGGCACGCAACTTGCCGTTGACCTGCACCGCAAGGGTCAGAGAATCCCGGACCAGGGCGGCACTGTCCACCACCGGCCACGGCTGGTCGTCCAGAATCCGCTCGGCATAGCCCAGCACCTGCCACAGAGCATGGCTGAAATGCGGGGTGATGGGATTCAGCAGCAACACCAGAGTCTCGTAAGCCTCCTGACGCACGGCATCCGCCTGCGCGCCCTGGCCGTCGTACTTGGCCAGGGCATTGGTCAGCTCCATCAGCGCCGCGATGGCGGTATTGAAGGACTGGCGCCGGCCCAGATCATCGGAGACCTTCTGGATGGTTTCGTGGGTCTGGCGCCGCAGCGTTTTGGCACCGGCATCCAGTGCGGCCGCATCCAAAACGGCATGAGGGCCGTTGGCGGCATGGGCCGAAGCATCGCGCCAGACCCGCTTCAGAAAGCGCGCCATGCCTTCGACACCGGCCTCGTTCCATTCCAGCGACTGCTCCGGCGGGGCCGCGAACATCGAAAACAGCCGCACCGTATCGGCACCGAAGCGTTCGACCATGGCCCGCGGATCGACGCCGTTGTTCTTGGACTTGGACATCTTCTCGACGCCCCCCACTTCCACCGGCAGACCGTCACCGGCCAGCACCGCACCGGTGATACGGCCACGATCATCACGTTGCACGATCACATCGGCGGGGTTGAACCAGGTCTTGCCGCCATTGGCCTCGTGCCGGTAATAGGTTTCCGCGATCACCATGCCCTGAGTCAGCAGGCGGGTGGCGGGCTCGTCGGACTTCACCAGCCCTTCGTCGCGCATCAGCTTGTGATAGAAGCGGAAATACAGCAGATGCAGGATGGCGTGCTCGATGCCGCCGATGTACTGATCCACCGGCAGCCAGTGGTTGGCGCGCTCATCGACCAGGTCGCTGGCACCCGGGCTGGTATAGCGGGCGTAATACCAGCTCGATTCCATAAAGGTGTCAAAGGTATCGGTTTCGCGCTCGGCCGCCCCACCGCACTGCGGGCATGAGGTCTTGCGCCATTCCGGATCGGCCTTGATCGGTGACTGCACGCCGGAGAAAGCCACATCTTCGGGCAGCACCACCGGCAGCTGGTCCTCAGGGACCGGTACCGCGCCGCAGGACGGGCAGTAGATCACCGGAATCGGGCAGCCCCAGTAGCGCTGGCGGCTGACACCCCAGTCGCGCAGGCGCCAGTTGACCTGGCGGCGGCCCTTGCCGGCGGCCTCCAGACGGGTCGCCAGCTGATCAAAGGCCGCGCGATGATCCAGACCATCCAACTCGCCGGAATTGACCAGTCGCAGGCCGGCACGGGTCTTGTCGCCATACCAGGCCTGCCACTGTGCGGCGTCATATTCGGATTCGCCCTCGACCGCCACCACCTGGCGGATCGGCAGCGCGTATTTCAGGGCAAAGGCATGGTCGCGCTCGTCATGGCCGGGCACCGCCATGACTGCGCCGGTGCCATAGCCCATCAGCACGAAATTGGCGACCCAGATCGGCACCGGCTCGCCGCTGACCGGATGGATGGCGAACAGGCCGGTAGCCATGCCCCGCTTTTCCTGGGTTTCCAGTTCGGCTTCGGACACGCCACCCTGCCGCAGATCAGCCAGGAAGGCGGCCAGCTCGGGACGGGTCTCGGCGGCCTTAAGCGCCAGCGGATGCTCGCCGGCGATGGAAACGAAGCTGACCCCCATCAAGGTATCCGGCCGGGTGGTGAACACGCTCAGCGGCTCGGCCTCGCCCTCCACCGCGAATTCGATTTCCAGACCTTCCGAGCGACCGATCCAGTTGCGCTGCATGGTCTTCACCGATTCCGGCCAGCCATCCAGCGTGTCCAGACCGTCCAGCAGCTCCTGGGCATAATCGGTGATCTTGAGGAACCACTGCGGAATTTCGCGCTTCTCCACCACCGCGCCGGAACGCCAGCCCCGACCATCGATGACTTGCTCGTTGGCCAGCACGGTCTGGTCCACCGGATCCCAGTTCACCACCGAGTTGCGGCGGTAGGCCAGACCCTTCTTCATCAAGCGGGTGAACATCAGCTGTTCCCAGCGATAATAGTCCGGCTTGCAGGTGGTGACCTCGCGGGTCCAGTCGATGGCATAGCCCAGCGACTTCAGCTGGCCGCGCATATGCTCGATATTCTGGTAGGTCCAGGCCGCCGGAGCCGTCTTATGCTTGATCGCGGCATTTTCGGCAGGCAGTCCGAAAGCGTCCCAACCCATCGGCTGCAGCACATTGCGGCCATTCATGCGTTGATGACGACTGATCACGTCAGCAATCGTGTAATTGCGGACATGGCCCATATGCAGAGCACCCGAGGGATACGGCAGCATCGCCAGGCAATAGAACTTGGGACGCGGATCACTCTCGGTCACTTCATAGGCGCGCTCGGCCTCCCAGTACTGCTGGGCGGCCTGCTCCACCGCGCCCGGCGCATAGGCGGACTCGTTGGCCGTGGTTGCGCTGACCTGATCGTTTTGCTCGTGCATAGTTTTTTGTCGTGCCAGAAAGTTGAGGCCCCACCCGCCAAACGCGGATGGGGCTGAAAACCCGTCAGCCTAGCCGAAGCGATGCGCCTGCGCCAAGCGGGGAAGCGCTCAACCTGCCGGACAGGCCGGAGTCAGGCCGCTGGCCAGCGGCGCGGCCACGCTGGCGATCTGCCGGCTCAAGGTCGCCAGCGCCTGCTGATGACCAAGCATCAAGGCCTCGTAACCCGCCGTGACCGGCACCCTGATCAGGCTGCTGCAGACCAGATCATGGCCCTGCCCCTGCCACAGCGGATGCACCACCCAGGCGGCCTCCAGCAGCGCGTGCTGGCCGGGCATGGACTCGAAGCGGCGAACATTGACCCGGACCCGCAACACATGCCGCTGGCCTTGCGGCAGGCCGGTCAGGTCTTGCGCCGACAGATCCAGACTCAGATGTGCGGACAGCGCCTGCTGGATCTGATCGGACAGCGGCGCAATCCAGTGCTCGTTGTCCATCAGCTGCTCACCGGACTGGCCATCACGCACGACCAGCTGCGGGGTGTCGACATCGGCCGGCAGCTGTACCGGCAGCAGTTCGAAAGCGAAGTCCGCGGTCGGCGCCCGGGCGCCGGCAGGAGCTGACGGTACCAGGGTGTAGTAATGGATCGGCGCTGAAGAACAGGCTGCCAGCCCGAAGGCGCACACGGCGGCAGAGAATGCGCCCTTGAGACGGGACAGGCGGATCATGGTTGGCTCCTCGGAGTTTCACTGGAACGGGCCGCAGGCGTGGCCTTGTAAGCCGGATCGGCCGGACGGCCGCGCAGCAAGGCCTGGGGATAACGACCCAGGTAGTCGGTCAGCGAACGCAGAGATTCGGCCGCGCGCTGCAGCTGATGCAGACTACCACCCAGCCCCTGCTGCAGCGGTGAATCGCTGGCGAAAGCATTGTTGGCCGTGCCCATCGTCTGCTGCGCCGACGCCAGAGTCTTGTTCAGCTGCGGCAAGGTGTCGGCATTGACGTTCTTCAACATCGTGCTGAGACCGGCCAGCGAATCATTGAGATGCTCCCCGATCTGCTGGAAGGGCATCTTGTTGACCTTGGCCACGATTTCGCCGACCTCGTCCTGCAGATGGTCCAGCCCGCCCGGGGCCGTCGGAATATCCAGCGGCTGACGGTTCTTGTCGAAGGCCACCGGCGTGGCATGCGGCACGAAGTCGATGGTGATGTACAGCTGTCCGGTCAGCAGATTGCCCGACTTGGCCTGGGCCCGCAGACCATGCTCGATCATCCGCGAGAAGATCTCGCTCATCGCCGGCTCGGCACCGTGCTTGCCCACGGCCTGCTGCAGCTGCTCGTAAGCCTTGCCCAGGCGCTGCGGATAAATCACCGCCCCCACCAACTGCGGAAAGGTGTGCTTCCCAGCGTCGTAATTGAGGCCGAGATTGACCACCTTGCCGACATGAATGCCCAGAAATTCAACGTCGGCCCCGGTTTTCAGACCGCGCAGCGGATGCGGAAAGTCGAAGTGCACGTACATCGGCTCGCCGTCGGGCGGCGCCATGGCGGTGGCCTGGTCGCCAAACAGCTGGAAACTGGCATTTTCATCAGCCGCCGGCGGTTGGACCCTGCGCATCGGCTGACCGAAAGCGATGCCGCCGGCCAGAATCGAGGTCAGCGACTGGGTCTGTACCTTCAAGCCGTCTGAACCCAGCGCGACATCGAAGCCGCTGGCATTCCAGAAGCGGGTATCGCCAGTCACGTACTTGTCATTGGGACTGTCGATAAAGACCCGCAGCGAGACATGCCGGCCATCGGGATCCAGCTCGTAGGATGCGACATGACCAACCTGGATGCGGCGATAATAGATCGGCGAACCGATATCCAGCGACCCCAGATCATCGGCATGCAGCACAAACTGCTTGCCGGGCACCCCGTGGAGCACCGAGGGCGGCGTTTCCAGACCCTTGAAGTGGGTCTGCTGAATCTGGGTGTTGCCGACATCCGCGGCGATGAACGAGCCGGAAAACAAGGTGCCGACACCAGATACGCCACCGGCACCGATACGCGGGCGCACCACCCAGAAACGGCTGCCCTTGGTGGCGAACTTCGCCGCGTCGTCATTCAGGTCCACTGTCACCACGACATGATCGCGATCCGGGCTGAGCCGGATATTGCTGGCGGTGCCGATGACGACGTTCTTGTACTTCACCTGGGTTTTGTTGGTGTCCAGACCATCAGCCGTCTGGAAGGTGATGTCGATCGAGGGCCCGCGTGAAAGCCAGCCATGGATCAGCAGCGAAAGACCGATCACGGCCACCAGCGCCGGCAGCAGCCAGATCAGATAGTCCGACCAGCTTCGCCGCTTGATGATCGGTGTCGGCACATCCCCGCTGCCGGTGCCCTGCGGATTATTTGGATCCATCTTTCCCATCCCAAATCGCTCTTGGATCAAAACTCTTTGATGCCAGCATGGTCAGGACCACCACCAGCGAAAAAAAGATCACGCCAGGCAGCGGCTCCACCTTGCTCAGCGAGCCAAAGCGAACCACGGCCGTCAGCAGCGCGACCACGAAAACGTCCAGCATCGACCAGTAACCGATGAATTCCAGAACTCGATACAGACGCACCCGGCCCCTGACCCAGCCACCCCAGCCTCGCTGACAACTCAGCAGCAGCAAGGACAAGGCCACGAACTTCAAGGCCGGCACCACGATACTGGCGGTGAACACCAGAATGGCCAGATCCCAGGACCCGTTGTTCCACAACTCCACCACCCCGGACAGGATAGTGTTGTCATCGATATCCCCTGGACTGGCCGTGCGCATGATGGGCAGCAGATTCGCCGGCAGGTACAGCAGCATCGCCGTCAGCAGCAAGGCCCAGCTGCGAGCGAGACTGTTCGGCTTGCGTGGGTGCAGCGAGCTGCCGCAACGCGGACACAGCATCGACTCCGCCTTGACATTGCGACTGATCTGACCACACACATGGCAGGCCAGCAGGCCCATGTCACGGGCACGTGGCGGCTGATTCAAGATGAACGCTCCTCCAGCGGGAGATCCCACAACATGCGGATATCGAACGAAGAATACATGGTGATGAGAATCATGATGCCCGCATAGGCAAACAGCCCCGGCGAGGTGCTGACCGTGAAATACAGCTCGGCCTTGACGATGGAAACCAGCACGCCCAGCACAAAGACCTCGATCATGGTCCAGGGCCGGACATGATGCAGGACCACCATCAGCCACTTGAAACCCGGCGCCCGCCGGCCGCGCACGGCGAAAAACAACAGCCAGCACAGCAGCAGGATTTTCATCAAAGGCGCCAACACCAGAGTCAGCACCACTACCAGCGCCACGATGTAGAAATGATCGGACCACATCGTGGAAATGACCTCAAAGGCCGTGGCGCTATGACGTGCCCCGCCCATTTGCAGACTGAAAATGGCGGTGGTGTTGGCAATCAGAAACAGGGCCAGACCCGTCAGCACCAGCGCCAGCATGCCGCGGACGCTGACCCGCGGCACCTTCTCCAGCACCGCCCCGCAGCAACTGCAGCGGGCACTTTCGCCCGGTCCCAGCGCGCAGCGCCTGAACACGCTGTCACACTCCTCGCAAACCCAGTACCCCACCCCCGGCACAGGGACGGATGCCGTAGGTCGATCATGATTTGTGGTCGCGCTCATCAGGGTATTTTCGCAAAGCCGGCGGCTTCACGCCACGCCCTTGTCATTTCCATTCCCTTGCAATGACTGGCACTGCCCAAATATCCCAGAAAATCATCGCTGATCCTTGCAGGAAAATCATAGTGAGTACCGACCTTTCCGCCCCCCATGTATTTGATGTCAACCAGGAAAACTTCGAGTCCGATGTTGTCCAGGGCTCACTGAGCACCCCGATCCTGATTGATTTCTGGGCCACCTGGTGCGAGCCCTGCAAGACCCTGGGGCCCATGCTGGAGAAACTGGCCGCTCAATATCAGGGCGCCTTCCGCCTTGCCAAGATCGATGTGGACCAGAACGGCGAGCTGGCCGGCATGTTCGGCATCCGCAGCATTCCCACCGTCGTGCTGCTGAAGAACGGCGAGATCGCCGACGGTTTCAGCGGCGCCTTGACCGAAGGCCAGCTGCGGGAATTTCTGGACAAGCACATCGAAGCACCCTCCGCTCAGGAACCGGCGGCTGAAGAAGAGACTGCCGAGGAAAGTCCTGCCGCGGCGATCCGCCGGCTGCAGAGCGCGCTGGCTGCGGAACCGGAGCGCAGCGATCTCAAGCTGGATCTGGCCGAGGCGCTGCTGGACGAAGGCCGCCCCGCCGACATGAAGCCGTTGCTGGAGAGCCTGCCGGCCGATATCGCCGAAGATGCACGCGTCTTGCGGCTGCGCGCGGCACTGGAATTCAGCCAGGAACTGACCGCCAGCCCGGATGATGCAGCCCTCGCGCAGCAGATCGCAGACGACGAGCAGGACTGGGCCGCCCGCGACCAGCTGGCACTGCGCCATTTCTTCGGTGGCCAGGCCGAAACCGCACTGCAGAGCTGGCTGCTGATCTTGCAGCATGCCCGTGACTGGAATGATGGACAGGCCCGCCAGCGCCTGCTGAAGGCCTTCAGCCTGCTGCAGGACCTGGACCTGGTCGGCCGCTATCGCCGGCGGATGGCCTCGCTGCTGTTCTGACGGGCCCATTCCGCCAGTCGCCGAGACGAACCGGCTGAATGCGGCGGACCCGGAAGGGAAGCCCCCGGGTCCTGCCCTTCTGGCTCAGGATCCGGACTGGCTGCCGGCAGCCGTACCGGTGCCAGCGGGATCGGCGGCACCCTGCTGGGAACGAAGAAAAGCCGCGATCTCGGTCAGATGCGTCTCGTAGAAAGCCACATTGGCCGGATTGATGTGGCGACCGGCCACATAACCGGCAAGCTCCGGATGCTGCTTGGCTTGCACCGCCAGCGCAGCTGTACTCATCGCCATATTGGTCAGCAGGAACTGACGGGGCGTGAAACCGTACCGGGCCAGCAGTGGCGCGATCCGCGGATCAGCCGCCACCGCCTGGGCCGCGATGGCATCCAGACTGTAGGGCTCACGCTGCTGGTCTGCCGCAGGCTGTGTCGGATGGATGCCCAGAGCATGTCCTTCCTTGACCACGGCCATCAGGCGCTGCAACACGTCCTCATTGAGAGTGTAGCGATCAATCGCCTGCAGATCAGCCGCCGGCAATGGCGGCCCCCCGCCCTGTTGAGCGTAGGCCAGAGGCGCCACTGACAGCAGCAGCACCATGGAGCCGCGCAGCCAGCGTGACGAAATACGCGGCGCGCCGCGCCGGGATGAGAACCTCATGTATCACTCCTGATCAAACGCTGGGATACCCGATCCATACGGAAACGCAGGTCTACGCGGGATGCCGGCCGAGGCGACCATGCTGCCACAGTTCGAGCAACCATGCGCAGCGCTCCGCAGAAACGCGACGCGCATGGTCGGCTGGCAGGCATCGCGCTGAATGGCACAACGCATATCAGGCATCCGCGGTGGACAGCCGGTCGTCAGCTCGGTAGAAACCGACACACTCTGCTGACGATACCTTCGTGCCGGACAGGAAAATGCAGGCTGGCAACCATCCACCGGATGGCCGCCTCGGCATCAATCAGCGCCAGCCAGAATCGGTGACGGGTAAGCACGGCCGGGCCGCAACGGCCTGAAACAGGGTGCCTGCCGGTAGAAATCCACCCCGGGATCGTCTTTGTACCAGCCGGCGATACCGGACAGAGGCAAAGGCCGCAACGCCTGCGGATCACGCAGCTGACGCCCGTCGGCGATCTCGCTTGCCAGAATCGCCGCCAGCGAAGTGTCTGCCGGCCATACCGGTCGCTGATCCAGCACCACCATGGCCTTGCCCACCAGCAGCGCGCCACTGACCAGGGCATGCTCCAGCAAGGCATGGCCGAATATCCGGCATTCGATGCGCCCATCCCGCCAGGCCTCGCGCTGGTCCAGAAACAGGCCGGCCCAATCATGTCGATCCCACAAGGCCAGCAAGGCGGGATCACGCAGGCGCACCATCACCCCGGCCTCGTCGAAGTGGGTCAAGGCACATTGCACCCGGCTGCGGGTACGTGCTCCGACCTTGTCGATTTCCAGCATCTGCTGCAGGTTCAGAGCCTGCTTCAGGCCTGGGTACCGCAGCCAGATCAGGGCGTTGAACAGGTCATGCCAGTTTTCCGGGCGTGTCGCGATCGCGCCATGCAAGGCAATGCGTGCCTCGTAATGCAGACCGTCCGCCAGCAGCGCCGCATCCTGCCGCACAAACCTCAGGCCCGGCATCGGCAAGGCGGCAGTGAGCTGCCCGGCATCAGGCCAGTCAGGGCCCATCAGCCAGTCGGCATGATCGCCCAGCCAGTCCCGCAACGGCGGCCGGCGGAACACCGCCGGATTTACCGCCTCGCGTTCAGGTGCGCGAAAGCGCATGTCGAATCAGTCTGCCACGACTGCGTGCAGGTCATGGGCATCCGCACCGGTCACCTTTACCGTGGCGAAGCTGCCGACCTTCAGGCCATCAGCCTGACCGATATGCACCACGCCATCGATTTCCGGCGCATCGGCCGAAGAGCGACCCACGGCATGCCCCGGACCGACTTCGTCGATCAGGACCCGGATGGTCTGACCCACCTTTTCACGCAGCCGCGCCGCCGAAATCTCCGCCTGCACTTCCATGAAGCGCTCCAGGCGGTCTTCCTTCAGCTCTTCGGAGACCGCACCCGGCAGATCGTTGGCCGGTGCGCCATCGACCGGCGAGTAGGTGAAGGCGCCGACCCGGTCCAGTTTCGCCTCCCGCAGGAAATCCAGCAGCTCCTCGAACTCGGCATCGGTCTCGCCGGGGAAGCCGACGATAAAAGTGCTGCGCAAGGTCAGGCCAGGCACTTCGCGCCGCCATTTGGCAATGCGCTCCAGCGTGCGATCGATATCCCCTGGCCGCTTCATCAGCTTGAGGATGCGCGGACTGGCATGCTGCAACGGCATATCCAGATACGGCAGGATCCGTCCCTCGGCCATCAGCGGCATCAGTTCATCGACGTGCGGATACGGGTAGACATAATGCAGGCGCACCCAGGCATCCAGCTCGCCCAGCCCCTTGCACAACTCGGTCATGCGGGTCCGCCAGGCCTGATCACGCCACTGCCGCTCGGCATAACGCACATCGACGCCGTAGGCACTGGTATCCTGCGAGACGACCAGCAGCTCCTTGACTCCGCCACGCACCAGCTTCTCGGCTTCGACCAGCACTTCGTCGACAGGCCGGCTGACCAGGTCGCCGCGCATGGAGGGAATGATGCAGAAGCTGCAGCGGTGATTGCAGCCTTCGGAAATCTTCAGATAGGCGTAGTGCTTGGGCGTCAGCTTGATGCCGGTATCCGGAATGATGTCCAGCAAGGGATTGCGCTGCGGCGGCAGTGCCTGATGCACGGCCTCCATCACGCTGGCGTAATCCTGGGGACCGCTGATCGCCAGGACTTCCGGATAGGATTCGCGGATCAGCTCCGAGCGTTTGCCCAGGCAGCCGGTGACGATGACCTTGCCATTCTCGTGCAGCGCCTCGCCGATCGCGTCCAGCGACTCCTGCACGGCGGCATCGATAAAGCCGCAGGTATTCACCACCACCGCATCGGCTTCGGTGTAACTGGGCACCAGTTCATAACCCTCGACCCGCAGCTGGGTCAGAATCCGCTCGGAATCCACCAGGGCCTTGGGGCAGCCCAGTGAAACCATACCTACTCGATGGGGCTTGCTCATGTCGCTGGCACCGTCACGCGTAAAACCCGAAAGTTTACCGTGATTTAGTCTTTCGATGAAATGAGCCGCCTTCCGGCCCCGAAGGCATCCGTGGCACCTGCCGCCCGACCGCCCCGATGATGGCAACCGGCAAACCTCGCGAGCCGCGAGTTATCATGCATGACGGCATCGATTGATCCTTCCCTTCACCGCCCATCGGAGACCCATCATGGCAACCACGATCCAGCTCACCGCCGGCAACGATCAGCTCAGCGCCTACCTCGCCACGCCCGAAGGCACACCCAAGGGCGGCCTGGTCATCGTGCAGGAAATCTTCGGCGTGAACGCCCATATCCGTGATGTGGCCGACCGCTATGCCCGCGAAGGCTGGCTGGCCATCGCCCCGGCCCTGTTCGATCCGATCCAGCCCGGCGTGGAGCTGGACTACACCGCAGATGGCCTGGCCGAAGGTCTGGATTTTGTCGGCAAGCTGGGCTTCGAGCGACCGCTGGCCGCCATCGCCGCGGCAGCTCGGGAAATCGCGCATGCCGGCAAGGTCGGCGTGGTCGGCTATTGCTGGGGCGGTTCACTGGCCTATCTGGCCGCGATCAAGCTGGGTCTGCCGGCCGTCAGCTATTACGGCGGCCGCAACACCTTGTTCACCGACCAGGTCGCCAAGGCGCCACTGATGTTCCATTACGGTGAACACGACGCACATATCTCGGCGGCCGATCGCGAGCAGGTCCGCAAGGCCAATCCGGACGCGCCGGTCTACGTCTATGATGCCGACCATGGCTTCAACTGCGACCGCCGCGGCAGCTACGATGCCGCAGCGGCCAAGCTGGCGCAGGAGCGCACTCTGGCTTTCTTCAGCCAGCACCTCGGCGCATGATTCCCCAGACTTTCGTGCTGGACCCGCGCCTGGCGGCAGACACCCTGCCGCTGGGCACCCTGGAACTGTGCGAGCTGCGCCTGATGGACGACGCTCGCTACCCATGGGTGGTTCTGGTGCCGCAGCGCCCGGCGCTGGTCGAGGTGCTGGACCTGGACGAGGCCGCCCGGACCGGATTGTGGCGCGAAGTGCACAAGGTAGCTGAGGTGCTCAAGGCCGTATCCCCCTGCGACAAGCTCAATCTGGCCACCCTGGGCAATGTGGTGTCACAGCTGCATATCCACGTGGTGGCCCGTCGTCGGGACGATCCGGCCTGGCCTGGCCCGGTCTGGGGGCATGGCCAGCGGCAGCCGCTGGAGCCGGCGGCGGCTGGCCGGATCAGCCTGGATCTGCGGCGGGAACTGGGCCTGGCGGCTCAGTAGCCGCCCCAGCCCGGACCATGGCCACCCCAGCCAGGGCGGCCACCGAAACTGTTCATCTTGCTGACGCCGATCGAGACATTGATCAGCGTATGATCACCCACCGGTTTGCTGACATTCAGTTCGGCCGAATTCCACATGCCGCTGCCCATCCCGCGACTGCCTGAATAGAAGCCAGTACTGACACTGCCGCTGACATGGGTCTTGCGATCAGGCGGAGGCAGATGACCATCGTTGGCGGCCAGATCCGAGCTGCTGTTGGAATGATCCCCATAGTAGGCACCTGGGGCCTCGGCGCTGGTCGGCGCGGCGGGCGACGAGCCATAGCGGATCCGCGCCTGCGGGACCTGCAGATTCAGGGTATCGTCCTGTGCCAGCACCGGGGCAGCGGCAAGCAGTCCGGCCCACATCCACACCCACGCGATCTGTTTCATGGCCTGTTGTCCGGCAGGGAAGTCGTTGCAGCGGATTTTATTATGCATCGCCCCGACTGAACCAGCTGTTGCCACGCTTCAGGCCTCGCCGGTTACACTCCCTGCAAGACGCTGTCGTTCATGGTTCCGTTCCGGCAGCCACGAACGCCGACTCATCCACCAGCCAGAGCAGCCCGTTGCCCCATGCGTATCCTTGTCGTTGAAGATGATCCCTCGATTGCCTCCGGTGTCTGCGCCTCGCTGCGCCAGGGCGGGCATGCGGTCGATCATATGACTGACGGCGGCCAGGCCGACACCGCGCTGCGCGATACGCCTTATGATCTGGCCGTACTGGACCTGGGCCTGCCCGGACTCGATGGCAGCGAGATCTTGCAGCGCCTGCGCAAGCGCGGCACCCAGTTGCCGGTACTGATCCTGACCGCCCGGGAAGGCCTGCGCGAACGGGTCAGAGTTCTGGATCTGGGCGCCGATGATTACCTGGTCAAGCCCTTCGCCCTGGTGGAGTTCGAAGCCAGAGTCCGCGCCCTGCTGCGCCGGGCCTCGGCTCAGGGCATGCCCGAACTGCAGATCGGCCGCCTGCGTCTGGATCTGCCCGGACACCGGATCTGGCTCGACGATGAACCCCTGGAGCTGACGGCCCGTGAATTCGGCCTGCTGGAAGCCTTGGCCAGCCGCCCCGACCGGGTCACCAGTCGCGCCCAACTGGTGGAGGCCCTTTGCAGCTGGGACGAAGAGCTGACCGACAATGGTCTGGACATCGCCATCCATCGGCTGCGCCGCAAATTGTCGGGATCCGGAGCCAATGTCCGCACCATCCGTGGTCTGGGCTATCTGTTGGAGGAGGACACGGAACCCTCCCCGTGAGCACGATGCCTGCGCCTGCCCTGTCCTGGCCTCGTCACTGGCTTGCCGGTGACCGCCGCCGCAGCCTGCGAAGGCGGCTGCTGCTGTTTCTGCTGCTGCCGTTGATGATGCTGCTGGTTGCCGGCGCCGCCGTCACCTACCTGGGCGCTCTGGCTTATTCCAACCGCATTCACGACCGCAACCTGGTCGACAGCGCGATGGCGCTGGCGCAGCTGCTGAATCAGCGGCCGGCGGGCGAAAAGCTGACCGCCCAGGCGCGTTTTCTGCTGGAATACGATCCCGACGGCCGCAATTATTTCAGCATCCGCTCGATGCGCCACGGCATCACCACCGGCAGTGATGATCTGGCTCCATCCGACCATCCGCCTCAGCTTGATCGTGGTGCGGTGCTGTATGACACCCGTTTTTTCGACCGCAAGATCCGCGTTGCCGCGCTGGTGATGCCGAATCGTTACGAACCCTCCGACCTGCTGACCGTGAGCGTGGCCGAGACCCTGGAAGATCGCCGCCGCCGGGCACGTGAAATCCTGCTGCTGGCCATACCTACCCAAACGGTACTGATTCTGGCGATGTTTGCCCTGGTCTGGTTCGGCGTCAATCACGGTCTGCGCGAACTGCAGCCGCTGACCGAACGCCTGGCCCGCCGCGAACACGATCTGGCACCGATCACCGATGCCGACGTGCCCGAAGAGGTCCAGCCGCTGACTCGCACCATCGACGGCCTGTTCGGCCGTCTGCGCAGCATGCTGAACCTGCAGGAACGATTTATCGCCGACGCGGCCCACCAGTTGCGCACCCCCCTGGCCGGGCTTCGTGTCCACGCCGACCGTCTGCAGCGCCCGCAGACACCGGAAGAAACCGCCGACGCCATCGGCCAGATCCAGCGACTGGTCGAGCGCGCGAGCCGATCCACCAGCCAGCTGCTAGCCCTCACGCGGGCTCAAAGCACCCAGGTCCATGACCTGGCCGATCAGACCATCGATCTGGCGACCCTGATTCCCGAACTGGTCGGCCTGCGCGTACAGGAGGCGATCGCGGCCGGCATCGACCTGGGCTACGAGGGCCTGAGCCAGCCGATCTGGATGCATGGTTCGCCGACCCAGCTGCAGGAGCTGCTGGACAATCTGATCGACAACGGGCTGCGCTACGCCGGGCGCGGCAGCATGGTGACGGTGCGCCTGAGCCAGGCAGCAGGGGAAATCCTGCTCAGCGTCGAAGACAACGGCCCGGGCGTGCCCTCGGCCTATCTCAGCCAGCTCGGCGAACGCTTTTTCAGGGTCCCCGGCGGCGGCGGTGACGGCAGCGGACTGGGACTGGCCATTGCCCAGCGAATTGCCGAATACCATGGCGCCGCTCTTCGCTACCACTCAGGCAGCGAAGGCGGCCTGGTGGTGGAGCTGCGCTTTCCGGCCCATCCTGCCGAACCGGCCTGACGGCCGGAACCCGTCTAGCCGTATCGGACCGGACCTGCCGCGTACCAAGGCCGCCCTCGTCAATCCTGGCGATTGTCACGGGTCCAGATCGCACCGTGCTCTTCCTTGACAGGGAAGGTCGCCACCGGCTCATAAGCCGGCGCGCACAGCGCCGCCCCCGTGCGCAGATCGAAGCGGGCGCCGTGCCAAGGGCAGACCAGCTCGTGGCCATCAAGTTCGCCGCTGGCCATTTCCAGTGAGTCATGGGTGCATTGGTCCTCGATCGCATACAGCTCGCCCTCGATATTGAAGACCGCAATCGCGGTATCACCGTCCCACACCACCCTGTGTTCGCCCGGCAGCAGTTCGCCGCGCGTGCCCACCATGATCCAGTCACCCATTCACGCCTCTCCTGTTCGATGCCGGCCCGGGTCGAAACATCGCCTGCCGCGGGCCATTCCGGCCGCCATCCTACTCCTGCGTCGAAGGCGTCGCTCGCCAGAGACATGAAAAGTTTTTCATCCATGATTTTTGCAGCCCATGCTGCGCTAATATGTCGCGGCACCACGGCGGCGCGGCCAGACTCCATCGGTGAACAAGAAGCTCGCGCCCGCTTCGTCGACGCTTCCTCCGGAGGCGTCTTGTCCAGCCCCGGCGCGCCATGGCACACCGCCCAGCCACGCAGCAGGCCCATGTCCAAATCTTCCAATCCATCCGGCGCCAAGGCCATTTTCAGCGTGGTCTCCGGCAACTTTCTGGAAATGTACGATTTCATGGTGTTCGGCTTTTATGCCCATGATATCGCCCGCGCCTATTTCCCGACCGGCAGCGCCTTCGCCTCCCTGATGCTGACCTTCGCCACCTTCGGTGCCGGCTTTCTGGCCCGGCCGCTGGGTGCGCTGCTGCTGGGCGCCTATATCGACCGGCATGGGCGCAAGCGCGGCCTGATGCTGACCTTGAGTCTGATGGCTGTCGGTATCCTGATGATCGCGGCCACGCCCGGCTACGCCACGCTGGGCCTGGCTGCGCCGCTGCTGGTGCTGGCAGGCCGTCTGCTGCAAGGCTTTTCCGCCGGCGTCGAGTTGGGCGGCGTTTCGGTCTATCTGTCTGAAATCGCCCCTCCCGGACGCAAGGGCTTTTATGTCAGCTGGCAGTCCGCCAGCCAACAGGTGGCCGTGCTGTTTGCCGCCATGCTCGGCCTGCTGCTGCATCGTCTGCTGAGCGCAGGGCAGATGGAGGCCTGGGGCTGGCGCCTGCCCTTCGTCATCGGCTGCCTGGTGGTCCCGGCCCTGTTGCTGATCCGTCGGCATATGGAAGAAAGCCCCGAATTCGCCCACCGCGGACCGCCACCGCCACTCAACGTCGTGATGCGCTCGGTGCGCGAGCATGCCTGGCTGATCCTGGCCGGGATGGGCATGGTCTCGATGACTACCGTCGCCTTCTACATGATCAGCGCCTATATGCCGACCTTCGGTCGTGACGTGCTGCACCTGGGCGACATCCAGAGTCTGGTGATCACCGCCTGCATCGCGACCTCCAATTTCTTCTGGCTGCCGGTGATGGGCAGCTGGTCGGACCGGATCGGGCGCCGGCCCTTGCTGCTGGGCAGCACCGGACTCACCTTGCTGCTGGCTTGGCCCCTGCTGCACTGGGTCACGGTCGCACCTTCGTTCCTGCGGCTGCTGCTTGCCGGTGAGTGGCTGTCCCTGCTTTACAGCAGCTACAACGGCGCGATGGTGGTCGCACTGACCGAATGGATGCCGCCCGAGGTCCGCACTACGGCATTCTCGCTGGCCTACAGCCTGGCCACCGCCACTTTCGGCGGTTTCACCCCGATGATCTGCACCGCCCTGATCCAGGAAACCGGCCAGCGGGCCGCCCCTGGTCTGTGGCTGAGTCTGGCGGCCCTCTGCGGACTGCTGGCCTGCCTTGGACTGTCGCGTCAGCGTGCCCGTTACCTGGCCAGCCGCATCCGCGGCTGAAAAGCCGCGGCCGGGCAAGTGACCATCACAGGATCAGACCGAGGCCTGCACCCGCTCCAGCGTGATCATGTCGAAGGCGAAGACATGCTGTGCATCGGCCGGGTGCGGTTGACGGGATACTTCGCGCCACTGATGCCATTCAAACTCGGGAAACCATGTATCAGCCTCGTCAACCTTCGTCTTGATGTGGCTTATATACAGGCGATCCGCCCGCTCGATGCATTGCGCATAGACCTGGCCACCACCGATCACCATCAACTCGGCCGCTCCCGCATCCCGACAGACCTCAAGCGCTTCCTCGAGTGAAGACACCCGCTGCTGGCCATCAAACGGTGCCGCCCCATTCCGCCGTGACAGCACGAGATTCAATCTGCCCGGCAAGCTGCGTCCAATGGAAATCGCGGTGGCATGCCCCATCAGCACCGGCTTGCCAAGCGTCACCTGCTTGAACCAGCGCAGATCGTCCGGAAGATGCCATGGCATATGTCCTTCGATGCCAATGGCATGGGCTTGATCCATGGCCACCACCATGCTCAGAGTAATGCTGCCCGCCATCAGACCGCCACCGGAGCCTTGATGGCCGGATGCGATTGATAACCGAGGATTTCCACATCCTCGAAGCGGAAATCGAAGATCGAATCGACCGCCGGATTCAGACGCAGCTGCGGCAGCGGGAACGGCGCCCTGATCAGCTGCTCGCGCGCCTGCTCGACATGGTTGTTGTAGAGGTGGGCATCGCCCAGGGTATGCACGAAATCGCCGACCTGCAGACCGCAGACCTGGGCCACCATATGGGTCAGCAAGGCATAGCTGGCGATATTGAAGGGCACGCCCAGGAAGATGTCGCCCGAGCGCTGGTACAGCTGGCAGCTGAGCTTGCCGTCGGCGACATAGAACTGGAACAGCGTATGGCACGGCATCAGCGCCATCTGCGGCAGTTCGCCGACGTTCCAGGCACTGACGATCAGGCGGCGCGAATCCGGATTGCGGCGGATCTCGTCGATCACCCAGCGGATCTGGTCGACCTCGCCACCGTCGGCGGTGGGCCAGGAGCGCCATTGCTTGCCGTAGACAGGGCCGAGATTGCCCTCGGCATCGGCCCATTCGTCCCAGATCCGCACTCCGTGCTGTTTGAGGTAGCCGATATTGGTATCGCCCTGCAGAAACCAGATCAGCTCGTGGACGATCGATTTCAGATGCAGTTTCTTGGTGGTGACCAGCGGAAAGCCGTCAGCGAGATTGAATCGCATCTGCCAGCCGAACACGCTGCGCGTGCCGGTGCCGGTGCGGTCATCCTTGAGGGTGCCATGGTCGAGCACATGGCGAAGCAGATCGAGATAGGCTTGCATCCTTACATGATAGCCAGCCCGGGCAGCAGCGGGAAGCCGACGCTTCGCCGCTGCCTGCGCGCCCGTGCAAGGTACCGGCTGAGTGACCACGCCCAGTTTCGTGACGCGTGGTCAAACGGTGCCTCGATCAGTGCGCGTCGAGCGCCGCGCAGCTGGAGGGTGGCGTCTGTCCGCTCATCACCGTCCTGACAAAGGTCGCCGAGTCGGGCAACGAAGCCAGCACCGTCGCGGAATGATCCTTGCCGGGATACTCGTGGAACTGCACCAGGGTGCCGGCCTTGCAGGCCGCCTTGGCCAGGGCCACCTGACCCAGCGGCGAGACATCCCGATCCGCCGTGCCGGTGCCGATAAACAGCGGCGTGGCCAGCTTCAGGGTCGGGTACATCAGACTCTTCAATACCGGCGCCAGTGCCTTGGGCGTATCCGCGGTGAAGGCATTCGAGGGGGTCAGACCGTCCTTGCGGACGACCTCGCCGAGATTCTTCAGACAGACCTGGGAGGCCTGACGGAAGGCCGGCATCGCCTTGGGCGTGAACACCGTGGCCGGATCAAACTTCGGATCCAGTTCGGCTTCGGCCGCCCCGATCAGCAGCAGATAGGCCACCGTGGGATCGACGCTGCCGGCCGGCCGGGCCTTGGCCGGCTGGCTGCGGGCGGCCTTGAACAGCGCATCCACCACCTGCGGGGTCATGAACGGAATGCCGGTCGCGACCGTGCCGCGGATATGCAGATCCGGCGCGTACTGCGGCGCCCAGGCGGTGGCCGCGAAGGCGGCGCCGCCGCCCTGCGACTGGCCGACGATCATCACCTCGTTGCGCAGCTCGGGCAGTCCCGACAAGGCCGCACGCACGCTGTCCAGCACGCTGTAAGCTTCCACCCGGGTATTCAGATAGGCATGCACGCCTTCCCCGCCCAGGCCCTGATAGTCGGTGGCGACCACCGCGAAACCCCGCTTCAGCCACTCGCCCAGATAGACCTTGTCGCGGGCCGAGTGCGGATTGACCGAAGGTGCACACTGATCGGCGATGCCTACCGTGCCATGGGCCCAGGCCACCACCGGCCAGCCGCCCTTAGGTGCCGGTCCCGGGGGATAAAGCACTTCGCCGGTGACCTGCGCCACACCCTCGCCGCTGACGCCATTGGTCGAGGTATAGCGGATCGCCAGCGCCTTGCCGGCCGCAGGAATAGACCAGGCCGGCTTCAGCGGCTCGGTGGCGCGGAGTTGGCCCGCTGCGACCGGTGCCGGGGTGTCGGCAAAGGCGGCTCCGGACGAGGCCGCCCAGAACAGCACGGCGGAGGAGACCATGAGCGCGAGGCTTTTCATGCGGCTTGTTTCCTGTGGTGAAGACCGACAGCAGGAACGACAGTATCCGAAGACCTGTCGCCAATAGATATGCCCGCCCGATGCTGCCTCAGTCAGAGGGCATCTGCAAGCTCGGCACGACATGGCCGGATGCGCTGGCCGTCCATTCCAATTCATGTCGCCTTGCGATCAATCAGACGCCAGCCCGCCGCGATCATCAGAAACAGGCACAGCCCCGCCAGTCGCAGCAGCCAGGACCAGCTCTCGGTCAGCGAGGCCCCATCGGAACTCAGCTGCACCAGTAACTGCATGCCCACCGTGGTGGTCAGCCATGATGACAGCCAGGCCAGCCAGCCGGGCATCGCGAACAGCGGCCAGGATACGCCGCCCAGAAAGAACAGCAGCACCGAAGTGCCTGCCAGCACCTGCACCGCGCGATCGGATCGCTCGAAGAAACTGCCCAGCCACAGGCCCAGGGCCGCTACCGTCGCCACGAACAAGGGCAAGGTCAGCAGCAGCGCCCAGGGATTGCCCATCCGCGGAAAGTCCTGGAACCAGAACACGAAGCCGTACAGGAATCCACCGGTCAGGCAGCCGATCAAACTGAGACCCAGCCAGCATCCCAGCAGGCCGCCGGCCCGCATCCGCCAACGGGCTGACTGCTCGCGGCGCAGGGCGATCAGCATCGCGGTGGCAAACAGCAAGGTCTGGTGCAGGATCACGGCGGCAACGGCCGGCACCACATAACCACCATAGCCATCGGCACGGTTGTACATCGGCACCAGACGAATCTTCACGCCACCCGTACGGTGATGAATCGCCTCCAGCGCGGGCTCGGCGACCTCGCCGGCCACCGAGGCGATCGCGGCGCTTGCCGCCGCACCGATATCCCGTGCCCGCACCAGGTAGGCGGCAGGCACATAGATGGCCAGCCCCCCTGCCCGACTGTCCAGCACCGTCCCCTCAAGATGCGGGGAGATCACCACCACACCGTCAACCTGGCCATTGCGCAGCTGCCGCATGGCCGAGGCCGGATCGCCCGCCGTACTGGACACCTGCACCGCCCGGGTGTCATCCAGCGCCCGGATCAACTGCCGCGACCAGACCGAATGATCCTGGTCCACCACCGCCACCGGCAACTTCACACTGACCTGGGAACGGTAGGCCTGGGGATAGTAGAAGCCGTACAGCAAAACCGACAGCACTGCCAGGCTGATCAGTGGCCTGGCCCGAGCGATCGACGTCAATGTCGCCAGCATCGCGACCCCGACGCGCCCCTCGTCCGGCGCAGGACCACAATGCAGCGGGCCTTCAGCAGCAGGCGGCTTGCGGGCCATGCGCGTCCACAGCCAGGTGGCCAGCAACAGCGCGAAGAGCATCACCAGCAGCAGATAGACCAGCGAGCCCAGCGACGCCGCCGCATCCGACCCCATCACGAACTGCTGGTTCTGGATGGCCAGATAATGGGTGAAGGGCAGCACCTCGCTCCAGCCCCGGGTGAAGGCGCTGGCATGCAATACCGGCAGCGTGCCATTCGAATAGGTGATGGCCGAGCCGGCATAGACCGTGGATATCGAAAAGGCGGTATCGATATCGCGGGTGCCGGCCACCAGCAAGGCCGCAATAGCCGAGGTGGCCCCGCACAAGGCCCATTGCCCCAGCAGCCACATCCACAGATGGCCGTTGACCGGCCATCCCCGCACGGCACTCAGCCACAAGGGAATCATCGCGAACCAGCCCATGAACACCAGGGTCGGCCAGGCCATCCGGATCAGTAGACGGACCAGCGTGACAGCGAACTCGTCTTGCGCCCAGCTCAGTCCGCCAGGCTCCTTCAGCACCCGCCCGACCTGACCGACCACGGCGCAACTCAGCAGCAGGTGCAGGATGCCGGCCAGCATCAAGGGTTCCAGAAAACGCTCGAAGCTGGCCTGGCCATTGCCGACCTGGGTGATCTGCACCCTGGGCCCGCCATGATGGATCGCGGCCACGCCCTGCAGCGGCGTGCGCGCCGCGACGAACTCGCGAATGGCCGACTGGGCATCGCCTTGCAAGGCCTGCGCGCCTTGCGAGGCCACGGTCTGGTAGGAGGCATTGAGACCCAGCTCCAGACGGATATCTTCCCGCCGCACTGCCGCGCGCTCCAGTCCGGCCGGCAAGGGCAGGACCGCAAACAGCCGGGCTGCCCGCAGCTCGGCTGAAGCCTGCGCATCATCATCGTGTACCGGCATCAGTCGCAGCCGTGGATCGGCCAGCACGGCCTCCAGCACGACCCGGCTCAGTGCCGAATGATCGTGATCGACCACCGCCACCGGAATCTGCCGGAAGCTGCCCTGCCAGAACATGCTGGCCGCAACGACAAAGGTCAGCAGCGGCAGCAGCCACATCACCGTCATGTCCCAGCGACTGCCGCCAAGATAGCCCGCCTCGGCCCGCAAAGCCGCCAGGATGGCCGGGCCGCCGCGCACTGCCTGCCCGCTCATCGGCTCAGGACCGAGGCCAGTCGAACAGGGCACTCATGCCGGGACGCAGCCCGGCCACCGGCGTGACCGGAGTCAGGTGGATTTCGAAGCTGCGCATGTCGTAACCCGAGGACTGGCGGGTCGCTCTCCAGATCGCGAAATCAGCTTGCGGACGGATATAGCTGACCCGGAACCGGATCCGTCGATCGTCCAGCGCCGGAATCGTGCCTTCCACTTCCGTGCCCAGCTTCAAGCCATGGAATACATTCTCTGGCACATTCAGCACCACCCACAGATCATGCATGTCCAGCAGGGTGAAGATCGGTATCGAGCTGAGGACGACCTCGCCGGGATTGCCGAAGGACTGATCGATTTCACCGTCCACCGGCGCCACCAGCCGGATCTCCTGATGCAAGGCCCGGGTTTCCTGCACTCCCGCCTGCGCGATCTGCACCTGGGCACTGGCTACCCGCCGATCTTCCTCTCGCCCGCCAGCAAGGCCCCGCTGGTACTGTGATTGCGACAGCAGCGCATGCTGGTGTGCGACGGCCTCCGCCGCCACGGCCTCGTCACGGCGCTGGGCCGCGATCACGCCCTCGGCAAACAGCACCCGGGCCCGCTCGGCCGTGCGGCTGGCCAGGGCCTGACTGGCCAGAGCAGCCTGCCAGGCAGCCCGCAGCGAGGCGATATCCTCCTTGCGGGGGCCGATATCCGTGCGCTGGCGCAGGGCCTCGGCCCCCGTCAGCGCGCTGGCGGCCTGCTCGGTCTTGGCCATCAGCTCCGGACTGTCCAGCAAGGCCAGGACCTGGCCGGCCTTGACCGGCTCACCCTCGTGCACCAGCAGCTGATGGATCCGGCTGGGCAGTTTGGTGGCGATATTGATGGGACGGGTATCGACCATGCCCTGCAGCTGCAGCGGTGCCGGTCGCAGCGCCAGCACGATGCCCCAGCCGATCAGGCCGGCAGCGACCAGTACCACCACCAAGGTCAGGATCAAGGCGCGGCGTGAATAGCCGGCAAACGTCTGATCGCCACTCACTGCACATTCTCCCTGTCGGCACGCCGCAGATAATCATCGAAATGCTCGCCCTGACCGCTGGCCAGCAGCAGGCCGGCCAAGGTCAGGTCATATTGATAGGCGGCGGCGGCCCGTTGCAGCTGGACCTGGGAGCGCCGGTTACGCGCCTCGATCAGCTCGGCGGCGGTATCCTCGCCTTCCCGGAATGCCACCGCATGCACCCGCAGATTTTCGTCGGCCGCGGCTTGCGAACTGGACAGCGAGAGATACTCCAGCCGCGCCGTGTCGAGCATGTCGTAGGCCCGCAGCACGCTGGTCCGCAAGTCCTGTCGCAGCTGGTCACGGCGTGCTTCGGCCTGCCCCTCGCGAGCACGCGCCACACTCAGACTGGCGCGACGGTCCACCGGCGAATTCAAGGTGTAATGCAGGCCCAGCCCCACCACCCAGTCCGGCTGGGTCGGCAAGGCATGATCGCGATTCATGTTGTAGGAGCCGAAGGCATAGAGTTTGGGCAGAAAGGCGGCCCTGGCCATGCGGATGCCCTGCCGCGCCAGATCGACCCCGGCATCGGCCTCCTGCAGACGTGGCTGACCCTGTTCGGTCGCGTCCAGAAACGACTGCGTGCTGCCGGGCCCCAGACGATTGACGAACAAGGCCGTACGCAGCTGCACGGCACCCGGCTGATGCAGCAGTACCGCCAGCACGTCACGCGAGGTTTTCAGCTCACCCTGGGCCCGCAGCAGCTGCCGGGCCGCCGCGTCACGGGCCACCGTCATCTCCATCGTCCTGAGGTGGCTGATCACCCCCTGCTGTTCCAGCTTGCGGGCATCGGAAAGATGATGCTCGTAGCCGTCCAGATCTTGTTGCGCGACGTTCACGGCCTGTTCGGCCAAGGCCTGGCCGAAATAGGCCTGGACCAGAAGCAGACGCTGCTGCTCCACGCCGGCTTCGCCATGGGCACTGGCCGCGGCGGCGGCGGCCTCTGCGGCCGCCTGGGTCGAGCGGATCGCCCCGCCCATATAGATCGGCTGGACCACGGTCAGATTGGGACTGACCAGATTTTGCTGGAACTGCAGCTTCACATGCCTCGGCAAGGCACCGAATACCCCGGGCAAGGCCTGCTGCAAGGCACTGGTGACCGAGTCCACGGCACTGGAGGCCGCCCCCGGAGTCACCCCGGGCAGACCACCCAGCAGTTGGTCGGCCACCGATCCTCCGGTCTGCTGCAGATCATGCAACGACACGTCATAGGTCTTCTGGTAACGCAGGGCCAGCACATCCAGACTCACCGAAGGCAACATCAGGCCACGTACGGCACGGACCTGATCGCGAGCCGCCTGCAGGCCCATGGCATCGCCACGCACGCTGTCCGAGCGCTGCAGCAGCACCTCGGTGGCCTGATCGAAGCTGAGAGCAGGCCCCGGCCGTTCGGCCAGCTCCTGCCGGGCCGCCAGCGGCGCCGTCAGCCAACAGCTTATCAGCAGCATCCAGCGAGCTGCCTGCCGGCCGCCACGGGCCGTCCCTGATGCTGCAAACGCCAAAACCGACTCCTCGCGCGTTGCCGACCGGTCCGGCCCGACGACCTGCCCGCCGTCGCCGGCGACGGCACCCGTCCGGCCCGACCTTCCGTCAAAGACGACACTATGACGGAAGTCACTGCCACAGCGCCAGCCAATCGGCCTAATCTTGCAAGGACCGACCCAGGTCCTGCCGGATGCACGCCTCATGTGGTATTTCAGTTACAACCAGAACAGCGAAACCTACGGCCCGCTGGACACCGCCGCCGCCATCGAGCTGGCCAGGCAACGACCGGATGGTTATGCCTGGCGCGAAGGCATGCCCTCCTGGGAGCCGCTGGCACTGATCCCCGAACTGCGGGCAGCGGCCGCGCCGCCGCCTTTTGACGCGCGGCCCGGACATCTGGCCGACGACATCGACTTCCGCATCGTGGGCAACGACATGCAGTTCGTCGAAGTCGAACTGGATCCGGGCGAAAGTGCCATCGCCGAGGCCGGTGCACTGATGTACAAGGACGCCGCTGTGGCGATGGAAACCATCTTCGGCGATGGCTCCACGGCCAGCCAGAACAGCGGATTCATGGGCAAGCTGCTGTCGGCCGGCAAGCGGGTGATCAGCGGTGAATCGATGTTCACCACCGTGTTCACCCACACCGGATCAGGCAAGGCCAAGGTCGCCTTTGCCTCGCCGTTTCCAGGCACCGTGATCGCCGCACGCCTGTCCGAACATGGCGGTCGCCTGATCTGCCAGAAGGACAGCTTCCTCGCTGGCGCCAAAGGCGTGCAGCTTGGCATCTTCTTCCAGCGCAAGATCCTGACCGGCCTGTTCGGCGGCGAAGGTTTTGTCATGCAGCAGCTCGATGGCGACGGCTGGGTGTTCTTCCATGCCGGCGGCACGCTGGTGGAGCGTGAACTGGCTGCCGGCGAAAGCATCGACGTCGATACCGGTTGCGTGGTCGCCTTCCATGCCGGCGTCAACATGGACATCCGTCCGGTCGGCGGCATCAAAAGCATGCTGTTTGCCGGCGAAGGCCTCTTTCTGGCGACCCTCACCGGTCCAGGCAAGGTCTGGCTGCAGTCTCTGCCCTTCTCGCGGCTGGCCGGTCGCATGCTGGCTGCCGCGCCTCAGGGCGGAGGCGAGCGCCGCGGCGAGGGCTCGATCCTGGGCGGGCTGGGTGATTTGATCGGCGGCGACCGCAAATTCTGAGCTGACGCCGTGCCGCTGCGGCCCCTATGGCAGGCTCCCGCAGCGGCACGGCGCAGGCGTTCAGGCCACGTCAGCAACCTGCCGGATCGGCGCCTTGCGGGACAGCGCCAGCAGCACGATGCCCAGAATGAGCAGCGGAAGCGACAACTGCATGCCGCGGGTAATCCAGTCGGTCCCCCACTGGTAGCCCAGCTGGATATCCGGCAGACGCACGAATTCCACCAAAATGCGGAAGACGCCGTAAAGCAGCGCAAACACGCCGGAAACGGCATAGCGATGGCGCGGCCTGGACGAAAACAGCCACAGCACCAGGAACAGCACCACGCCCTCCAGCAGAAATTCATACAGCTGCGAAGGCTGGCGCGGCACCCCGCCGAACTGCTGCAGATACTGCATCCACACCGGATTGTGCAATGCCAGCATGCGATCTTCATCCAGCGCATTGGGGAAGATCATGCCCCAGGCGGCCGTGGTCGGCTTGCCCCACAGCTCGCCATTGATGAAGTTCCCCAGCCGCCCCAGACCCAGGCCCACAGGAATCAGCGGTGCAATGAAATCCACGGTATCGAACAGAGCGATCTTCCGGCGCGCCGACCAGCTCCACAGCGCCACCAGCACACCGACGAGCCCGCCATGGAAGCTCATGCCGCCATCCCATACCCGGAACAAGGCCAGCGGATCGGTCCAGATCCAGCGGATATCGGCATAGAACAGCATGTAACCGACACGACCACCCAGCACCACCCCCAGCATGGTGTAGAACAGCAGGTCACTGACCTGGTCGCTGGTCGCCGCGATCCAGCCACGCTTGCGACGATACTCCGCCAGCACCCAGCCGATGCCGAAGCCCGCCAGATACATCAGCCCGTACCAGTGGATCTGCAACGGGCCCAGATGCAGGGCCACGGGATTGATATGTACGGTCCAGGGTGTACTCATCGATTTGTCTGCTGCGGGCAAAAAGGGATTGTAACCGGGCACGAGGTGCGGACAAGTCACACCATCTGCACTCGTGGCGATGCGAATCGGCTGTACAGTAAGCGGCTGTCGCCGCACCAGGCTTGCGGCCAGCCACAACCAACCTTCGCTGCGGCCCATCCAGGAATCGATAGCATGCGCCATCGCCCCGTATCCCTTCTCGGCTTCGCGCTGGCGGCCGCCATCAGCTTCCCGGCCAGCCTGCTGGCAGAGCCGTCGACAGAGCATCCGGCCTCGGCGCGCACCCTGCCTGCACCGGCCATCAGCAGCTCGACGTCGTTCGCCGCCCGCACGGCCATCCTGCAGCAAGGCTTCGCTCGCCGACGGCTGGCCATCGGTACCGCCCCGGCGCTGACTGCCAAGGGTATTCCACACCTGCCGGCCGAGCTTTTCGCCACCCGCCCCGAGCTCAGCGATCCGGGCCTGTCCCCCGATGGCCATTACCTTTCGGTGCAGATGGAAGACCAGAAAACCGGTGATCACGAACTGGCGATTTACGATATCCAGGCTGCCACTCCCAAGCTGACCAGCGTGCTGCGCATGCCGCGTCGGCAGGTGCCCATGAACGTGGTCTGGAGCAGCCCGACCGAACTGGTCATCGAAAAAGGCGAATCCGACGGATCTCTGGATCGACCCAAATATCTGGGCGAAATCATTTCCACCGATATTCTGGGGCGACACAGCCGCTACCTCTACGGCTACGAACGTGACAGGTCACGCTATGTCGGCGCGTCCAGTGACCAGATCGACCGCGGCTGGGGCCGGGTGGTCGGTGTCCATCACCCCGGTGACGGACATTTCACCATGGCCGTCACCGAGTGGGACCGGCGCGATCACACCGACCTCTACGATGTCGACAGCCTCAGCGGTCGACGGCGCCTGCTTGATGGCGTCGACATCGGCCAGGCCCGCTTCCTCACCGATGATGCCGGACAACCGATCTTTGCCTACGGTCCGGACCAGAACTACACCTACCGCGTCTATATCCGGCAGCAAGGGCAGTGGCGACTGCTTGATCACAGCCAGGCCGGCGTCGGCCTGGAACCGCTGGCACCGAGTCCCAGGCCCGGACACATCTATGCCCGATACAGCGCCAAGGGCGAACCGCTGGCGCTGGTGGAGCAGGCCTTCGACGGCAGTGACCGCACCGTCCTTGCCCGCCACCCCTATATCGATATCGGTGCCATCGAATGGACGGCCCAGCCACGCCAGCCCTTTGCCGAAAGCCTGGCCGCCGGAGTACCCTCGCCGCGCTACCTGAAGCCGGAACTGCGCGATGCCCAGCTGTACCGGCAGCTGGTGAAACTCTACCCCGGCCTGCACCCGCACTTCATCGACTTCAGCGAGGACGGTCGCCAGCTGCTGTTTTCATTGCAGGGGGATCGCCAGCCGCCCGTCTACCTGCTGCTGAGCACTGAAACCGGCAAAACCCATCTCCTGTTCTCCAGTCTGCCGCGAGTCGCCTCGAAGCAGATGGCCGAGCGTCGCTCACGGGTCTTCATGCTCAGCGACCGCCTGGTGGTCGAGGCGATCCTGACCCTGCCGGCCGACTACCACCAGCGGCCGCTGCCCACCGTGCTGATGCCGCATGGCGGGCCTTTCGATATCACCGACCGCTGGTATTACGACGCCGATGCCCAGTTCCTGGCCAATCGCGGCTATCTGGTGGTGCAGGTCAATTTCCGAAGCTCTGGCGGCCATGGTCCGGCCTTCGCCAGTGCCGGTGCACGCCATTGGGGCGATCGCGTGCAACAGGACATGATCGAGGTCATCCGACAGCTGATTGCCGAAGGCAGCGTCGACAAAAACCGGATCTGTACCTATGGTGGCAGCTTTGGTGGCTATTCGGCGATGATGAGCGTAATCCGGGCACCGGGCCTGTTCCGCTGCGCCATCGGCTATGCCGGCATCTACGACTTGTCGATGATGTACCGCAAAGGCGATATCCGGGAAAGCCGCCAGGGCCGCAGCTATCTGCATCTGGCCATCGGGGACGACCCCGCCGTGCTGGCCGCCAATTCGCCGGCAGAACTGGCCGGCCAGATCAGGATCCCGGTCCTGCTGATCCATGGCAAGGATGATCAGCGCGCGCCCTTCGCCCAGGCCAAGGCGATGCGCTCGGCACTCAAGGATGCCGGCAACCCGCCGCAATGGCTGGCCGAGCCCGATGAAGGCCACGGTTTCTATCAGACCGCGCACAATCTGCAGCGACTGCAGACGATCGAGGCATTTCTGGACCGGCAGATCGGGGCGCACGCCAACCCTGCGCCGGCCGGCGACGCCGCCACGCCGTGAATTCCCCGCATCCGGAGACGATTCCCCACTGCAACTACAGCAGCACCGGACGATCCGGCCGTTGATGGACTGGCATGGCCCGCACCGGAGCTATGTTGAATCAGAGAACAGCCGCGCGAAATCCCCGCGAAGTGCGGGCGCGCCCCGCACTTCGGCGCTGGACCGCCTGCGCAAGCCCCTGCGTGTCCAGGCATGATGCATGCAACCAAAGGCGCTGCCCGCGGCCCATCACCAGCGCCCCGAGGCGCCACCGCCTCCGAAACCGCCGCCGCCGCCGCTGAAGCCGCCGCCGGAGCGGCCGCCGCCAAAACCACCTCCACCCAGACTGCCCCAGCCCCCGCCACCACCTCGCCCCGATACCGACAGAAACCAGACCAGACCAGCACCCGCGAGGGCGCCCAGCCCGGCCATCCATACCGTATCCAGCAGATACATGACGCCTCCGCAGACCAGGGCGCCCAACAGGCAGCGCAACCACAGCGGCAACCAGGCCAGCAGAAAGCGCACCATCAAGGCCAGCACCAGTATCAATGGCCACAACGACTCCCCGCCCTGCCGGGCATGAGGTGATCGCACCGGCGGCAGGGATTCACCCCGGATCAGTCCGCTCAAGGCGGTGACCGCCGCATCGATGCCTCCGACGTAATCCTGCTCACGAAAATGGGGGCCGAGATATTCCCGGATGATGCGCGCCGCCGCGGCATCGGGAATGGCCCCTTCCAGTCCGTAGCCGACCTCGATACGCGCCTGCCGCTGATTTTTGACGACCAGCAGCAGCACGCCGTCATCCACGCCCTGACGGCCGATCCGATTGGCTTCGACCACCCCCATCGCATAGTCCTCGATGGCCTTCCCGCCGGTATCGGCCACCATCAGCACCAGCAGCTGCGCACCCTTGGCTTGTTGCAGCTGCGTCAGGCGGGCATCAAGCTGATCCAGCTGCGCACGCGTCAAGGTCCCGGTCTGATCGGTAGCGTAGTGCTCAAGTTTCAAGGATGCCGCCTGACCAAGGCCGGCGCCAAACATCAGACACAGGCCCAGCAGCATCAGCAGCCGGCAACGGATGATCACGGCTCAGGGCGCCGAACCGGCCGCTGCCGGAGAGGCATCGAAGTTGACGTTGGGTGCCCTCGAAATCGCCTGTTCGTTTTCCACGCTGAAATTGGCACGAGGCTGATAGCCGAATAACTTGGCGGTCAGATTGGCGGGAAAGCTGCGGACCTCCACGTTGTAGGCCAGAACGGCCTGCACATAACGATTGCGCGCCACCGTGATCCGGTTTTCAGTACCTTCCAGCTGCGCCTGCAGGTTCTGGAACAGTCCATCGGCCTTCAGCTGCGGATAGTTCTCACTGACCACCATCAACCGGGACAAAGCCCCTGACAAGGCGCCCTGAGCCTGCTGGAAACGAGCCAGCTGCTGCGGATCCCCGGCGCCATCCGCCGGCAGCTGCACCGAACCGACCCGTGCCCGCGCTGCGGTGACCTCGGTCAATACCTTCTCTTCGTGGCTGGCGTAGCCCTTGACGGTATTGACCAGATTCGGCACCAGATCAGCCCGGCGCTGATATTGGTTCAGGACCTCGGACCATTGCGCCTTGACTGCCTCGTCCTGACGCTGGATCGCGTTGTAGCCACAACCCGAGAGGCAGGCCAGCATGATCAGCAACAGACACGCACGCACAGATTTCATCCGATCCGCCCGACAGTTGGCCAGCGGACATTGGTAGCATCCGGACCTTGTGCGCGCAAGTACTTGCGATCGAAACTTCGTCAGGCTTGTACGCCCTTGCTCTGCCGCTGCAACGACTGGCGGCTACCGCACAGCCCGTACCGGACCGCGCCTGATCGATCCCGCCAGAGGCATCATGGAATCCATACGAGCTTGCAGATGTGCACCGAAGCCACGCCCTGGGCCAGCAATGGCAACCGATGCACGTGCGATCCCAACCGGATCAGCCATGATGGCCGGCCAGCACCAGGACCCAGCTCAGCACCGCGGTGACCAGCAGCACGAACACGGCGGCCGAGCCCATGTCCTTGGCCCGGCCGGCCAGCTCGTTGAATTCGGGGCTGGCCTTGTCCACCACCGCCTCGATGGCCGAGTTCAGCAGCTCCACCGCCAGCACCAACAATACCGGCACGATCAGCGCCAGTTGCTCAAGGGCACCCCGACCCAGCCAGGCACCCAGCGGGCAGACCACCACCACCAGCATTGCCTCCAGCCGGAACGAGGCCTCATGCCGCCAGGCCGCGGCAAAACCCTTCATGGTCCATTGCAAGGCCCGCCACAACTGACGCGGATCCCCGCGAAAACCACTACCCGCCATGACGCACTGCTCGTTCCGGCTTCAGCGGCAGGCTCAGACGGGCTGTTCCGGTGCTTTCCACACCAGATCCAGCTCGCGGGCCGCTTTGACATCATCCAGACGCCGCACCGGCATGCTGATCGGTGCCTGCTTCAAGACCTCAGGCGTCGACTGGGCTTCACGCAGCAGCTGGGCCATCACGTCCACGAAGTTGTCCAGGGTTTCCTTGGACTCGGTCTCGGTGGGCTCGATCAGCAGACACTCCGGCACCAGCAGCGGGAAATAATTGGTCGGTGCATGGATATTGTGGTCCAGCAGAGCCTTGGAGAAATCCAGCGCGGTGATGCCGTTGGCCTTCTTCTGCGGCTGCACGGTCACAATGAACTCGTGGCTGGCGCGGCGCTCCGGATAGGCCAGGGTGAAACCGACCTCGGCCAGTCGCCTGGCCAGATAATTGGCATTGAGGGTAGCGAACTCGGCGACCCGCACCATGCCCTCACGCCCCAGCATTCGCGCATAGATATAGGCACGCAGCAGCACCCCGGCATTGCCGGCGAAGCTGGTCAGCCGACCGATCGACTGCGGACGATCTTCCTGGCGAACCCAGCCGTACTGGCCATCGTCCTTGCGCTCGACCATCGGCACCGGCAGATAGGGCCGCAGACGTTCGGAGACGCCGACGGCGCCGGCACCGGGACCACCACCGCCATGCGGCGTCGAAAAGGTCTTGTGCAGATTCATGTGGATGGCATCGAAGCCCATGTCACCCGGGCGGACCTTGCCCAGAATCGCGTTCAGATTCGCGCCGTCGTAATACAACAGGCCACCGGCCTCGTGCACCAGCTTGGCGATTTCCTGGATCCGTCGCTCGAACACGCCGATGGTGCTGGGGTTGGTCAGCATGATGCCGGCGGTCTTGGGGCCAAGCACCTTCTTCAGCGCTTCGACGTCGATGTCACCATCGCTCTTGGTCGGAATTTCGCGCACGGTGCAGCCGCACATGGTCGCGGTGGCCGGATTGGTGCCGTGGGCCGCATCGGGCACGATGATCTCGGTACGCTCGGTATCGCCGCGATCGCGATGATAGGCGACGATCATCGCCACGCCGGCCAGCTCGCCCTGGGCACCGGCCATGGGCGCCAGCGAAACGCCGCCCTTCATGCCGGTGACATCGGCCAGAATTTCCTGCAGGTCGTGCATGCAGGCCAGAAACCCTTGGGACATCGAGTCCGGCGCATAGGGATGACGGGCCAGGAAGCCGTCCAGCATGGCCAGACTGTTGCAGGCCCGCGGGTTGTATTTCATGGTGCACGAACCCAGGGGATAGAACTGGGTGTCGATCGAGAAATTCTTGCGCGAGAGGTTGGTGTAATGCCGGACCACTTGCAGCTCCGACACTTCCGGCAGCCCCGGGGACGACTTGCGGCGAAACGCGGCCGGCAGGTCGGCAGGCACTTCGACATCGGCGGGCATCTGGGCGGCAGCGCCGCGACCTGGCTGGGAAAGCTCGAAAATCAACATGACGACTGTCGGTCCGTGTCGGAGTGAATAAACAGCCCCGAATGATGCCACAAGGCCGGGGGTTGCGGTGAGCCCTCAGGCACGGCGCACCCTCACGAAAGCTGAACGCCACCCATCCACCGTTCAAATAGGGTACTCTTCGACGTTTGCGGTCCCGTCAGGGCCCAGGAATCACAGGTCGGCCCACCCGGGTCGAGCCCGACCACACCTATCATCAAGGCATGCGATGACAGCTCAGTTACCGTCCAAGACGCATTCGTTCAGCACCGTTTTTCTTATCGAAATGTGGGAGCGCTTCGGTTTCTACGGCATGCAGGTCCTGATGGTGACCTACATGATCAAGAATCTGGGCTTCGACGACGCGCGCTCGAACCTGGTGTGGGGCGCCGCCTCGGCCCTGATCTATGCCACTCCCGCCATCGGCGGCTGGGTCGGTGACAAGCTGCTGGGCACTCGCCGTTCGATGCTGATCGGAGCCAGTGTGCTGACGCTGGGCTATCTGCTGCTGTGGATACCCAACAACGGCGGCGGCCTGCTGTATATCGCGCTGGGCGTGATCATTGTCGGCAACGGCCTGTTCAAGTCCAATGCCGGCAATCTGGTTCGCAAGATCTACGAGGGCGACGAAAGTCGCATCGATTCGGCCTTCACCATCTACTATATGGCCGTCAATATCGGCTCGACCTTCTCGATGCTGCTGACCCCCTGGATCCGGGTCAAGATTTCCAGTATGTATGGCGAGACCTGGGGCTGGCACACCGGCTTCGGTGTCTGTGCCCTTGGCCTGATTCTGGGTCTGATCAACTACGCCGTCATGCGTCGCAGCCTCGCGCATATCGGCTCGCAAGCCGACAGCCATCCGGTCCGCAAGGACTACGCGGCGGGCGTGCTGGCAGGCTCGATTGCCTGCGTCCTGGCCTCGGCCTTCATTCTCGACCACCAGAGTGTCGCCCGGGCCTGCGTCTATCTTGCAGGCATTCTGATCCTGGCCATCTTCGCCTGGCTGATCGCCAGGAGTCAGCGCGGCGAGCGCTCGGGCCTGGTTGCGGCATTGATCCTGTGCATCCAGACCATCTTCTTCTTCATCTTCTACCAGCAGATGTCGACTTCGCTGAACCTGTTCGCCCAGCACAACGTCAACCTCTCCTTCGACCTGTTCGGCTTCCATCTCTTCAATTGGATCCCCGAGCAGTTCCAGTCGCTCAACGCGATCTGGATCGTGCTGCTGAGCCCGGTACTGGTCTTTATCTACAATACCTTGGGTAGCCGCGGCCGCGATATTTCGGTCGCCGCCAAATTTGCCTGGGGCTTTGCCGCTGTCGCGGCCGGCTTCTTTGTCTACGGCCTCAGTGCCAGGCACGCCATCAACGGTCAGGTGTCGTCCTGGGCCATGGTCTGGGGCTATGGGCTGTATTCGCTTGGCGAGCTGCTGGTCTCGGGTCTGGGCCTGGCCATGATCGCCCGTTATGTGCCGGAGCGGATGGGAGGCTTCATGATGGGGGCTTACTTTGTGGCTTCCGGTATTTCCATGTACCTGGGCAGCATGGCCGCCAATTTTGCGGCCATGCCGCAAGGCATCATGGATCCCGAAACCTCCCTGAGGATCTATACCGGTCTGTTCACCAAGCTCGGCTACGTCGGCATCGGCTGCACGTTGATTGCATTGGCGATGCTGCCTTTGATGAAGAAGCTCTCCAGCAACCACGAAGCCCACGCCACGCCGTTGCCGGCCGTACACAGCGAAGAGGCATGAAGCCCACGCTGCTGATCCAGGCAACGCGGCCCGAGGCCTTGCCGTGAGCCGTGACTCGAAAGGACCGGGCATCGGCCCTTCGACCTTGGCCCGCAGTCTGGCCTGGCTGCGGCTTTGCGCCGTGTTCGGGCAGTCCGTCACGGTCCTGGTCTGCATCACGCTGCTGGGCATGCATCTGCCACTGCAGGCTCTGGCGGCAGGCATCCTCGGCCTGGGCCTGTTCGCCATCTACGCCTACTGGCGGCTGAGCACACGCAAGACCTTGCATGAGTGGGAGGTGGTGTTGCACATCGCCGTCGATACCCTGGTACTGGGTTACCTGCTCTATTTCACAGGTGGCGCCGACAATACCTTCATCACTCTATTGCTGGTACCGATTGCCCTGGCGGCAACCACCTTGCGGGTGCCTTCGCTGCTGTGCGTGTCAGGCCTGGCCGGGCTTGTCTATCTGACCTTGCTGGTCTGGTACCAGCCGCTGGACCTGGACAGCGCACGCTGGTCGCACAGGGCCTTGCGCCTGACCGGCGCAACGCTAAATTTCGCGATCACGGCCGGCCTGCTGGCCTTGTTCTCCCATCGTCAGGCCCGTTCGTTGCGACGCCAGCAGGTGGAAGTGCAGCGGGTCCGCGAGCGGGCCCTGCGTGACGAGGGCATTCTCGCGATCGCCACCCAGGCCGCAGGCGCGGCCCACGAGCTGAATACACCGCTCTCGACCATGCGCATGCTTTTGCCGGAACTGCGCAAGGAACACAGTGCCGACATCACTCTGGCAGAAGATCTGGAGCTGCTGGAGGTTCAGGTCGAGCGCTGCCGCGGCATCCTTCGCGAAATGGTGGCCTTCGGCAAGGCCCAGCTCGCCGAGGAGCCGGAAACCCGTCCGCTCGCCGAGTTCATCCAGCTGTGTCTGGCCCGCTTTCAGTTGCTGCGCCCCGAGGTCGAGCTGACCCTGAACATCCGCGGCGACGTCTCCGATCAGACCATCCGTGCGCCGGTCAGCCTGCGCCATGCGCTGATCAATCTGCTGAACAATGCCGCCGATGCCTCGGCCCTGTGCGACTCCAGGCAGATAGAACTGCATGTGGAACGCGATCATGGCTGGCTGGATCTGCTGGTCATCGACAATGGTCCGGGCTTCAGTGAAACCCACCAGGCCCCGTTGCTGGGGCGCAGTGGCAAGCGCAGCGGTCTGGGTCTGGGCATGGCCCTGACCCAGGCCACCGCCGAGCGCCTGAACGGCGAGCTCAGCGTGCGCAATCTGGCAAGCGGAGCTGAAGTCCGCCTGAGGCTGCCCTTGGAGGTAGCCTCTTGAGCCGGCATGGCCTATGATTTGCAACATTTTTTTTATTTCTTATTGTCTTTCAGTATGCTCAACATCCTGATGATCCATGTCCCGGCACAGGCCGGGGTCCTACCATGCCGGAGTACGCCATGAGTGAAAATCTGCCCAACGCGTCCAACCGCCCTGTTCTGATCGTCGATGACGATGTGACCTTCACCCGCGTGCTGTCGCGTGCGCTGACCTCGCGCGGTTTCGAGGTGGTGATTGCCAATCAGGCCGATGAGGCGCGTCTGCTGGCCCGCCGCAACCACCCGCAGCATTGCGTGCTGGACCTGAAGCTGGGCGACGAGAATGGCCTGCGACTGATCCCCGAACTGCAGGCGCTGGTGCCGGATCTGCGAATCCTGTTGCTGACCGGTTACGCTTCCATCGCTACCGCCGTCGAAGCCATCCGTCGCGGTGCCCATGATTATCTGGCCAAGCCGGTCGATGCTGACGCCGTGGTCCGGGCCTTGCTGGATGGCGACACCTCCAGCAGCAGCGAAGATGAGCTGCTGGAAGCCCCGGACGCCCCGCTGCCCTTGCGTCGACTGGAATGGGAACACATCCAGCGAGTACTCACCGAGTGCGATGGCAATATCTCGGAAACAGCCCGTCGCCTGGGCATGTACCGTCGCACCCTGCAACGCAAGCTGGCCAAGCACCCCGTTCGCGAACGTCCGGACAGCGAAGGCTGACCCCCTCCTGCCGACGCCTCGAAGCCCCGGTTTCGAGGCGTCCTGCAGATCACGACCGCCGCGAGGCAGTCAGCCCCGCAATCTCCCCGCTACCTAGCCATCCGCCCATGCTCCACCGATAATCGGTGGCTGATGGCTACCTATCAGAAGCAAAGTCGTTAATGTTTGTACCAGGCCAACGCTGGATTTCATCCGCCGAACCCGAACTGGGGCTCGGAACCATACTTCGCGTCGAGGGACGCAGCGTCCAGGTGCTGTTTGCCAAAGCCGGCATCCTGCGCCCCTACGCCGCCGATTCGGCCCCGCTGATCCGGGCCGAATTCCGGGCCGGCCAGCGCGTGGCCGGCAAAGGCATCGCCTTTCTGGTCGAGCGGGTCGAGATCAAGGACGACTTGCTGATCTATAGCGGCGAAGGCCGCGAACTGCACGAAGGCCAGCTGGATGACGAACAAAGCGTCAGCCAGGCGGACGACAGGTTGGTCGGCGGCCGGGTCGATACCACCGCGCAATTCGAGTTGCGACTTGAAACCCTGCAGCGTCGCGCCGAGGCTCGTCGCGCCGCCAATTGGGGTCTGGGCTCTTCCCGTATCGGTTTGATTCCGCACCAGCTGCGGGTCGCCGGCATCGCCGCCGCCCGCCGCTCGCCGCGGATCCTGCTGGCCGATGAAGTCGGCCTGGGCAAGACCATCGAAGCGGGCATGATCATGGCCCGCCAGCTGGCGACCGGCCGTGCCAGCCGAGTGCTGGTCCTGCTTCCCGATCCGCTGGTCTACCAGTGGTTCATCGAGTTGCGCCGCCGGTTCAACCTGAATTTCGCGATCTTTGACGAAGAGCGCTGCGAAGCGCTGGAACTGGCTGACGAAGCGGTCAATCCGTTCGAAGACGACCAGCTGGTGATCACCGACTTCAGCGTGCTGGAACAACATCCCAGGCGCGCCGAGCAGCTGAAGGCTGCAGGCTGGGATCTGCTGGTGGTCGACGAGGCCCATCATCTGGCCTGGACCCCGGAACAGGCCAGTCCGCGCTACCAATGGGTCGAGCAGCTGGCGCAGCAGACCCCCGGCGTGATTCTGCTGACCGCGACCCCGGAACAACTGGGACGGGCCGGTCACTTCGCCCGCCTGCGCCTGCTGGATCCGGACCGCTACCCCGATCTGGCCCGCTACGAGGCCGAGGCCGACGGCTATCTGGCCCTGTCCGCGATTGCCGATGCGCTTTCTGCCGGACAGGCACTGAGCGACGCGCAGCAGGCCGAACTGCTGGCCCAGCTGGGCGCCGATGCCGAACTGCAGACCGCACTGGCGGATCCGCTGAAGCCGGCCCATGCGCATGCGCTGATCGCCGCGCTGATCGATCGCCACGGCACCGGCCGGGCGATGTTCCGTCATCGTCGCCAGAGCGTCGGCGGCTTCCCCGAGCGCCGGCCCGAATTCCAGCTGCTGGATGCCGGCGTACTGGATGCGGAACTGAACCAGCAACTGCTGCAGGAGTTCCAGGCCGACCTGCAGGCGCATCCCGAAGACGAAGACTATGACTACAGTCACGATCCCCGGCTTGAAGCCTTGGTGGCGCTGCTGGAAGCCCATCCGCAAGACAAGTTCCTGCTGATCTGCCGGACCCAGGCCAAGGTGCTGGCGCTGGAAGATGCCCTGCGCACCCGCAGCGGTGTCGGCGTGGCCCGTTTCCATGAAGGCCTGAGCATGGTCCAGCGTGACCGCAATGCCGCCTTCTTCGCCCAGCCCGATGGCGCACGTCTGCTGCTGTGCTCGGAAATCGGCTCGGAAGGCCGCAACTTCCAGTTCGCTCACCGGCTGGTGATGTGGGATCTGCCGCTGGATCCGGACCTGCTGGAACAACGGATCGGCCGCCTCGATCGCATCGGCCAGCAGCACAGCATCAGCCTGCACCTGATCCTGGCCCCGGAAAGTCCGCAGCATCTGCTGGCGCAATGGTACGACCAAGGCATGAATGCCTTCCGCCACAGTCCGGCCGACGGCCGCCAGTTGCTGGCCGAATTCGGCGAAGAAGTGGCGGGCGCCGCCCTGGCCCAGGATCCGGACCGTATCGCGGTCCTGATCAAGGACACCCACGCCATGCATCAGGTCCTGCTGGACCAGCTGCAGGCCGGTCGCGATCATCTGCTGGAGCTGGCCGCCAATCGCGACCTGCATGCCGATGATCTGCAGCGCGCCTTCCAGCATGATTTCGATCCGGCGCAGGAAGGCTTTGTGCAGCGCCTGTTCGAACAGTTCGGCGTGCATCCGGAAGAATTGAGTGCCGGTATCTGGCTGCTGGACCCGCAATACCTGTCCACGGATGCCCTGCCCGGCTTCGAGGAAGGCCCGCTCAGCGTCACCTTCGACCGCAAGACCGCACTGAGCCGTGATGACCTGCCCTTGCTGCGGCTGGATCATCCGCTGGTCGGCGGCGCCATCGAACTGACTCTGGCCGGAGAGCTTGGCAATGCGGCCTTTCTGGTCGACGACATGCTGCCGGCCCGCAGCGCATTGCTGCAGGCGGTATTCGTGATCGAGTGCGTGGCCGACCAGCGACTGGATGCCGACCGCTATCTGCCGCCGACGCCGGTGGTGGTCACCGTCGACACCCGTCTGGCCGAGCGCGAGGATTTCGCCCCCAGTCCGGTCGCGGTCCGCAAGGCCGCCGACCGCACGATCGAAGTGCCTCGCTATCGCAAATTCCTGGCCAAGCTGGTGCCGCCGATGCTGGAACGGGCCGAAACCCTGGCCGGAACCCGTGCCGACGCCCTCAAGAGCGCCGCGCTGGAGCTGGCCACCACCGAGCTCGATGCTGAACTGCAGCGGTTGCTGGCCTTGCGCCAGGTCAATCCTTCGGTCAGCGAACGCGAGATCGGCGAGCTGGCCGACGAGCGGACCCAGCTGCTGGATGCCCTGCCCCAGGCCCGGCTGCGGCTGGATGCGATCCGCTTTGTCACCAGCCCCGACTTCCTCAGCCTGCGCTGAGGAGGTCCCGAGGCAGGGAGCTGTCGATGCGACTGGGCGGCCTGTATCGCTATCCACTGAAATCCGGAGCGGCTCAAGCCGTCTCCGACATTGCCGTACTGCCGCGCGGACTGGCGGCAGATCGCGGCTGGATGGTCTGCGATCCACAAGGACGCTTCATCACCGGACGCAGCCATCCGCGCATCAGTCTGGTACAGGCCCAGCCGCTGGCCGACGGCCTGCAATTGCATGCGCCAGGCATGGCGATGCTGCACATTCCTGACACCAGTCTGGCAGACGTCTGGCCGGTCAGCATCTGGAAGCAGTCGGTCCAGGCCCTGGTGGGCAATGCCGCGGCCGATGCCTGGCTGAGCGCCTGGCTGGGCACCTCGGTCCGTCTGGTCCGACTCCCGGAGACCAGCCATCGACCGGTGGATCCCCGCTACGGCCGCACGGGCGACGAAGTCAGCCTGGCTGACGGTTTTCCGCTGCTGCTGCTGGGCCAGGCTTCGGTGCATGCCTTGAACCAGCGCCTTGAACATCCGGTCGGCGCCCTGCATTTCCGCCCCAACCTCATCATCGAAGGCTGTGAAGCCCACGCCGAAGACAGCTGGCACCGACTGCGGATCGGCGAAGTCGACTTCGAAGTGGTCAAGGCCTGCACGCGCTGCATCTTCGTGAATGTCGATCCGCAGACTGCGTCCCCGGATCCTGCCGGCGAACCGCTGCGCACGCTGGGCACCTACCGCCGCAGCGACAAGGGCATCATCTTCGGCCAGAACCTGATCCCGCGTTCGGACGGGCGGCTGCGGATAGGCGACCCGGTGATCCGGCTGGACTGAGTCCGACTCAGCTCCCGCCAGGTCCAGGCAGCCGATCCGCGCCAGCAGGCGAATGACTCCGTCGGATGCCATGCGCCGCTCCAGCCACCAACGCTATCAACGCCACAGGGTTCTTGCAGGCTTGAACGGCAGCCGTCCACGCCAGTACTGAAGCAGCAGCCAGCCGCCCAGCATGCCCCCCAGGTGAGCGAAATGCGCCACCCCGGCCTGGGTCTGGGTCACACCGAACAGCAACTCGGCCAGCGCGTACAAGGTGACGAACAGCCAGGCCGGCAACGGCACCGGAATCAGCATGAAATAGACTTTTTCTCTGGGATAGAACACCCCGAAGGCCAGCAGCAGGCCGAAGACCGCGCCCGAAGCCCCCAGCGTCGGATAGAAGCCCGGCAGAAACCAAGCCGTCACCGCCAGCTGGGCCAATGCCGCGCAGACCAGACAGGCAAAATAATAGATCACGAACCGCGGCGTGCCGAGGGTCCGCTCGATGGTGCCTCCGAACATCCACAGAGCCAGCATATTGAACAGGATATGCGTCACGCTGCCATGCATGAAGGCATAGCTGATCAGCTGCCAGGGACGAAACCCCACCGCCACCACGCCCGTGGCCGTCTGGGCCATCTGGTCAGGCCCCAGCGGCCACAAGGCGGCATGAACCAGCAAGGGATCGTGCCAGACCTGCTGCAGCAGGTAGACCAGCACATTGAGAGCCATCAGGACCTTGGTGGCGATCGGAAGATTGACGGGCATGGGAAACTCCAGAGCAAGCAAGGCGGCTTGCGGGCCGCCTTGCTTGCTGCAACACAGGGGAACGGTCAGGCCAGAGGCGTCGGCTGCAGGATCTCGATCCAGTAACCGTCAGGATCCTTGATAAAGGCGATATGCCTCATGCGACCATCGCTGAGCCGCTTCTGGAAATCCACGCCCAGTTCCTCGAATCGCGCGCAGGCCGCCTGCACATCGGGCACCGAGATGCACAGATGGCCGAAACCGCGCGGATCGCTGTTGCCGCTGTGGTAATGGAAATCGGCCTGCTTTTCGGTGCCGTAGTTGTAGGTCAGTTCCAGCACGCCGGACTGGCCCAGCACCCACTGCTGCCGCGCCTTGTCATCGTCATGGGCAGGAATCGATTCCAGCGGCTGGCGCACCAGGTAATAGATGGTGAACTCCGCGTCCGGAAAGTCACTGCGGTGCACCGGCACGAAACCCAGCACGCGGGTGTAGAAGTCCATCGACTTCTGCAGGTCTTTCACCCGGATCATGGTGTGGTTGTAGACGTAGTCGCGCGTCTCGGCGGCGGGTCGGGCGGTGACGCCCGGCAGGTTCAGAAGGTCGGCTAGAGACATTGCAGTTCCTTTGACAGGTCGACAGGGGTGGAGCGGCATGCCCGTCCCTCGCGGCAAGGGCATGCGGGGAAGTGGTCCGTGACCGCCTCGCCGGTCAGATCGCATCGGCCGGCGAGGGATCGGCCCGAGGCTCGCGTCGCAGCGACAGCAGCAGCAGAACGACGGCCAGGGTCAGATAGGCGCCGCTGAACTGCCACACCATCGAACGCATGTCGACGGGAAGATGCCAGGGCAGATACACGCCCCCCGAAAGCAGCACCGAGTGGATGATCCCGCACGCGGTCAAGACGGCACCCAGCAGCAGAATCAGCGCTGCACGGCCCAGCCGGCCATCGATCATGGCGACGACGAAACTCGCCCAGATCATCGAGGTAATGATAAATCCGTTGCCCAGCACCGTCACCACGGCCAGTTCGGCGATACCGCCATTGGCGGCATGGAACAGCTGGGCGAAGTGCTCGGGTGACAGATACGTCGGATCGCTGAGCTTGAGGGTCAGCATGCGCGCGATCGGCGGAAAGAAGCTGAAAACCACCGCGGCGGCGTAACGGGAAGGCGTCGCCTCGAAGGACTGGGTGGTGATGCCGATGGCGACGAATACCAGGATCGGCGCCAGCACCGACAGCGGCAGCAGTTCGACGATGGTCGACAGATAGCCCAGCATGCCGCCCAGACCGATGATCAGGCCAGTGATCAGGGTATAGCTGGTACGCGCGCCCATCGCCTTGTAGGAGGGCTGGCCGATATACGGCGTGGTCTGGGCGACGCCGCCGCAGATGCCGGCGATCAGGGTCGCGACGGCCTCGACCAGGAGAATGTCCCGCGTCGAATATTCATCACCCGAGGCGCGGGCGCTTTCGTTGACATTGATGCCGCCGACCACCACCAGCAGACCGAACGGCAGCACCAGCGGCAGGTACGGCCCGACATGCGTCATGCCCTCCCACCAGCCCAGACTGGGCCATGGCAAGGCCAGCCGCCACTGCAGGGCGGCATGGGGCTGATAACCGCTGCCCAGCCAGCCCAGCGGCCCCAGCACGTAATACAGCAGCGTACCGACCAGGAAGGCCACCAGCACGCCGGGCAGACCGAAGGGCAGCTTGCCGCGGGCCACCAGTGCATACAGCACGATACCCAGCCCGGTGAAGCCGACGACCGGCACCTTCATGATTTCCAGCAGGGGCAGAAAGCCCATCAGCACCAGGGCAATACCGGCGATCGAGCCCAGCAGCCCGGCGCGCGGCACCTTGCGCTGGACCCAGGGCCCGGCAAAGGCCAGCACCAGCTTCAACAACCCCATCAGCACCATCGCCGCCATGCCGGTATGCCAGGTCAGCAACGCGGCGGCATCCGCCGAGAGACCGGTCTGCTTGAAATGCAGAAAGGCCGGCCCCAGCAACAGCAGGGCCAGACCGATGCTGCTGGGGGCATCCAGACCCAGTGGCATCGCCGTCACGTCATCCCGCCCGCTCTGACGGGCCAGCCGGCGTGCCATCAGGGTATAGGCCAGATTGCCGATCAACACGCCCAGGGCCGTGCCTGGAAACATCCGGGTGTAAACCAGATCGGCCGGAAAGCCGAACAGCCCCACCAGCGCCATGGCGATAAACGCCATGATCGACAGATTGTCGACCACCAGACCCAGAAAACCATTGATGTCGCCAGCAGTCAGCCAGCGAAGCCTGCGAGGTGCACTTGCCACGGAAACTCCTGCACGGGGCGACAGCCGTCGCCATCCGTCATTCAAAACGATACGTCAGCGGGAACGGTAACACGCAAAACCGAGCGATCCCCTGTTTTTGCCTTCCAGAGAAGGCGTATCTGCTCGATGCGACCTCGATTGGCCGGCGTATCGGGATAATCGATGATCAATACCTTGGAACGAAGCCGGATTGGTCGCGGCTGCTCCGGGCCCTGCCACTGTCCGTAGACATCCTGCACGCTGAGTCCGGCGGGAAAGCGCGGCGTCACCACATGATCCAGAAATTCCTGCCATTGCCGTTCGCGTGCCGCCAGCCCTGAACTTTCAAGCCGGCCCAGCCCGAAATACAGACGACTCTCCACCCAGTTGCGGGTCGCTTGCGGATGCGCCGCGTCACTGCTTGCCGGTGCAGCCGGAACCGTCACTGCACCCACTTGGGCTGTCGAAGCCAAGCCCCATGCCAAGGCTATCAGCCAGATCGTGCGCCACCGGTGGTCATATGCCATCCCCTGTTTCCTCAACTTTCAGGTCAAAGTGATTGCGCCGGCATCATCGCAAGCCGGATGCCAGCTCCCGAATCCTGCCTTGATCCGCGCCTTTCATCAATCTGCAATCAATTTGCCATTGACTTGAAAAGGAGAATGATTATCATATAGACAAGTCGGACACCCCCAAGTCCGGCCCAGTGCCGAGAGGCAGCAGTCCCAAGACCTGGCATCAGCCCCCCTGATACCGGATCGACCAAGATGGATCAAAAGCCCGAATCCCCCATTCGGGCTTTTTCTTGGGCGTCGTCCGGCACCCCCGCCGACCGGGATGCGTCGCCATGGCGACGCATCGTCACCTCGCTGCAGAAGGTACCCAGCAAGCAGGCATGGCGTCTGGCAGCCGGGGCACTGTCAAAGTACGCCGGCACCGTCAGCGGCAGTGACTCGGGTCCGGGACCGAAACCCTGCACGATATAGATGGCATCAACCATTGCATCCTCATCCTTGAGATCTGTTGATGGCTGCAATGTAACCTGATTAGGCCTTCACCTATGTGAAGAAAATCACAAGACCGGCATACGTCATCGGCCGGCCTGGCGCATCGACGGATTCACCTGCAAGGCCCGCGCTGACGGGTTTCCGGCACCGCGGCCGTTGCGGCAGCAGGGGATCAGCCCTGACCAGGTGCCGCGGGAGCTTCCGCCGCTGCCGGGAGCGGCGCCAGATTGAAGCTGATGGTGCTGATCTTCGCATCCAGCCCCTGCACCACCGCCGACGTCAGATCGTTGCCCAGATTGCCGCCCAGCACCGCATTGCGATCCAGCAGCAAGCCGCAACCGTGCGACTTGTAGATATCAGCCAGAATCGGCTGGGTTTCCCGGCCGATCCGGCCCATGGCCTGCACCCGGGTCAGCTCCAGCTGCCGGACATCACGCTGGCGCTCGGCTTCCAGTGCGCGGGCGCGCTGGTCCAGAGCCTGGGCTTGCGCCTGCCGACTGGCTTCCGGCAGGGTCTTGGCCTGCTGCTGGAAGGCGCGGGCATCATCGCCCAGCTTGGCTCGCTCGGTATCGAAACGGCTCTCGGCGCCGCCGGCCAGCTGTCGCAACCGTGCGGTCGCCGCCTGCCCCACCTTGGCGTTGGCAAACACCGCCTGCCGCGACAACAGGCAGACGCCGTTGACCAGCGGCCCATGCAGTTGTTCCGAGCCCGGCACCTGCGTTTCCGTCTGGGCCTGAGCCGCCGAACTCAACAGGGCGGCCGCGGCCCAGATCGCGAGATGATGACGTGCGCGCATATTTCCTCACTTGTGACTGATGAAGCCCTGGCAGCGGGCTCGAAATGGTATAGCTACCGACCCGCATGCAGGCGGTTGGTTCCCCGGCCAGGACGCTGCAGGGGAACTCGGCAGCGGCAGGCCCAGGCTTGATCCTACGTCGCCGGGAGGGCATCCGGCCAGTCCTGCCATTGCAGCGCGAACGCCGGCCCCCCGGCCTGGCCTGCAGGACCATGGTGCAGCGGCCCGGAGCCCTGTCCCACCTCCAGCCATGACGCATGAACCAGGGCCTGGTACAGAAAACGCTTGGCCCGCTCGGCCGCCACCGGCACCGGATGCCGGGTCAGCTCCGCCGCCAGAGCCGATGACAGCGTGCAGCCGGTGCCATGGCCGTAGCGCCCGGTCACCCGTGGCGACTCCAGCCAGCCGGCCCCCCTGGCATTCACCAGCACATCGGCACAGCGACCGTCCGGGCGATGCCCCCCCTTCAGCCAGACCCAGTCCGGCCCCGACTTCAGCAGCTCGCGTGCCGCCGCCGTCATGCCCGCGGCATCGGCGACCATGCCTCGGCCCAGCAAGGCTTCGGCCTCGGCCAGATTGGGCGTCAGCACGGTCACCAGCGGCAACAGCTCCTGTTGCAGCACCTTCAGCGCCTCCGGTTCCAGCAGGGCTCGGCCGCTGCTGGAACACAACACCGGATCCAGCACCACCACCGGGACCGGTTGGCGGCGCAGTATCCGCGCCACCCGCCGGATCACCGCCGCATGGCCCAGCATCCCGATCTTGAGAGCATCCACTTGCACGTCATCCAGCACGGCCTGCAGCTGGTCACTGACCAGGTCCGCCGCCAGCACCTGCACACGCCGCACGCCGCAGGTGTTCTGGGCCACGATGGCCGTGGTCACCGCCATGCCGTACACGCCGCAGGCGGCAAAGGTCTTCAGGTCCGCCTGGATACCGGCCCCGCCGCTGGGATCGGTGCCGGCAATGCTCAGCACATTGGCCACCTTTCGGCCGGCCGCCATCGTTCCGTGATCCCGGCCGATGCCGGCATCGTTCATGCGGCCGGAGCCCGCTGGACCAGCCGAACCCAGTCGCGGGTCCGTGCCGCCGGATCAGACGCGGCGGAAATATCCGTCGAGACGGCCAAGACATCGGCTCCTGCCGCCAGACAGATCGGCGCGCGTTCCAAGGTAATGCCCCCGATGGCGACCAGCGGTCGTTCGCCGACACGCCGCTTCCATTCGGCGATCCGCTCCACGCCCTGGGCGGCCCAATGCATGGGCTTCAGTCGACTGGGCCAGACCGGCCCCAGGGCCAGATAGTCAGGCGCATGAGCCAGGGCCCGCTCCAGTTCGGCATCGTCATGCGTGCTGAGACCCAGCTTCAATCCGCAGCGACGACAGGCCGACCAGTCGGCCTGATCCAGATCCTCCTGCCCCAGGTGCACCCACTCCACCCCCAGCTCGATCGCCAGAGCCCAGTAGTCGTTCAATACCAGACCGGCTCCATGCCGGCGGCAGCTGGCTTGCGATGCCAGCACCTCCTGACGCAACGTGGCATGAGAGGCCGATTTGATCCGCAACTGGATCAGACGTGCCCCGGCGGCGGCCAGTCGCTCCACTCCTGCGGCAGAATCGGTCAGAGGATAGAAGCGCGGCAGCACGATCATGCCAGTTGCGCCTGGCCCCAGCTCGGGGTCGATGGCACCGCCATATCCCGCCTAGGTACCGGCTGGGCCAGACGGGCCAGCCGGCCCGACCGGACCGCCAGCGCAAAGCCTTCGGCCATGGCCTCGGGGTCGCCGGCCTGGGCCACCGCGGTATTCAACAACACCGCGTCACAGCCCAGCTCCATCGCCGCGGCCGCATGCGAGGGCAGGCCCAGGCCCGCGTCGACAATCAGCGGCACACCCGGCGCATGCCCGCGCAAAGCGCGCAGAGCATACGGGTCGGCCAGTCCGCGGGCACTGCCGATGGGCGCGGCCCAAGGCATCAGGACCTGACAACCCGCCTCCAGCAGCCGGTCGGCGACCCCCAGATCAGCCGTGGTATAGGGAAAGACCTGAAAGCCCTCGGCCATCAGGATCCGTGCCGCCTCGACCAGTCCGAATACCTCCGGGCACAGGCTGTTGCTGTCACCGATCACTTCCAGCTTGATCCATGGCGTACCGAACAATTCGCGGGACAGATGCGCGGTGGTGACTGCTTCCTTCACCGAATGGCAACCTGCGGTATTGGGCAGCAAGACCACGTCCAGCTCGCCAAGCAAGGCAGCGAAAGCCTGACCGCCCCGCGCCGTGGCCGACTCTCGACGCAGCGAGACCGTAACAATGCCGGCACCGGAGCGACGCACCGCGTTCTGCAATATCGACGGGGATGGGTAGCCAGCCGTGCCAAGCAGCAGTCTTGACCCGAACGGACGTCCGTAAAGGGTAAGCTCGTCCATGCCTTCAGCCCCCCTGCATCGGCGCCAGGACTTCCACCTGGTCACCGGCCTTCAACGCCGTGGTCTCCCGACGCTGCGCCGGCACGAATTCACCATTGAGCGCGGTAGCGACATGGGCATCGGACAAGCCCATCTGTTCCAGCAGGCTGGCCAGATCAGCCGCCCAATCATGGGCCTGACCATTCACTTCGATTTTCATCGGACCACTCCCTGGGCATCACCAAGCTGGCAGGCCAGCTGCTCCGCATACCAGGGCGACAGCAGATAGCCATGCCGATACAGGCCATTGAAATACGTGATACGCCCTTGCCGGATCAGACGAGGCATATTGCCGGCAAAGGCCGGTCGCACACCGGAGCCGAATTCGACGATCTCGGCCTCGCCCAGCGCCGGATGCAGGCACATCGCCGCACCGAGCAGTTCCATCGCCGAGCGCACCGTCACCGGCCCGCCATGGTCGGATTCCACGCTGGTCGCCCCCAGCATGATCAGCCCGTCACTGCGCGGAATCAGATACAAGGGCGTCCGCGGATGCAACAAGCGTATCGGCCTCTGCAGACGTAGATCACGACTGCGGATCAGGATCATCTCCCCGCGCACCCCTCGCAGGCCCGGCAGATCTTCACGCGCCGCCAGCCCGCGGCAGTCGACGATGCAGGCATCGGGCAAGGCCCCGCCATCGACGGTCTGGCCAAGCTCGAAACGCACGCCACGCCCGGCCAGCCAGCGGGCCAGCGCGGGCAAGGCCTGCCGAGGATCCACATGGGCCTCGTCGGGATACCAAAGACCACGCTGGGCACGCCCGGCCAGATCCGGCTCCAGTGCCGCCACCCCGGCACCGTCCAGCCACTGATGGCCTTCGCTGCGCAGGGCGAAGCTCTCCAGCTCGGCACGATCGCGAGCCTGCGCCAGCACCAGGGTTCCGCCACGCCAGACCTCGGCACCGTGAGCCGACCACCAGTCCGCAGCCGGCAGGCCCTGGCTCAGCACTTCGGGCTCAGCCGTCGCGGCCTCGCAATACGGGGCCAGCATGCCGCCAGCCCACCACGAGCAAGCTTCCCGACCGACCTGATCACCACGCTCGTAGACCGTGACCGTGTAATCGCGCGCCTGCAATGCCGCCGCTGCCGTCAGGCCGGCCACGCCCGCGCCAAGCACGGCCACCTCGCCGCGGCTACGCCCCGACGACATGCAGCCCCCCGGCTACCGGCGCCATCGCTTCATCTCCGCAGGGCGCCGCCTCCATGGCACGGACATCGTCGCGCAGATCCTGGGAAATCTTCATCGAACAGAACTTCGGGCCGCACATCGAACAGAACCGCGCCTGCTTGTGGGCCGCCTTGGGCATGGTCTCGTCGTGGAAGGCATAAGCCGTATCCGGGTCCAGCGCAAGATGAAACTGGTCCTCCCAGCGGAAGTCGAACCGGGCACGGGACAAGGCATCGTCGCGCACCCTCGCCGCGGGATGCCCCTTGGCCAGATCGGCGGCATGGGCGGCGATCTTGTAGGTGATCACACCAGTCTTCACATCATCGCGATTGGGCAGTCCAAGGTGCTCCTTGGGCGTGACGTAACACAGCATGGCGGTGCCGAACCAGCCGATCATCGCCGCGCCGATACCCGAAGTGATATGGTCGTAGCCCGGCGCCACATCGGTGGTCAGCGGCCCCAGGGTATAGAACGGTGCCTCGCCGCAGGCCGCCAGCTGCTTGTCCATATTGGCCTTGATCTTGTGCATGGGCACATGACCTGGGCCTTCCACCATCACCTGACAACCATGATCCCAGGCAATACGGGTCAGCTCGCCCAGGGTCTCCAGTTCGGCAAACTGGGCGGCATCGTTGGCATCCGCCTGCGAACCGGGACGCAAGCCGTCGCCCAGCGACAGCGAAACGTCATAACGACGGCAGATCTCGCAGATTTCGGCAAAATGGGTATACAGGAAATTTTCGCGATGCCCCGCCAAGCACCAGCGCGCCATGATCGAACCGCCCCGGCTGACGATGCCGGTCACCCGGTTTGCGGTCAGCGGCACATGTGCCAGGCGCACGCCGGCATGGATGGTGAAATAGTCCACGCCTTGCTGCGCCTGCTCGATCAGGGTATCGCGGAACACGGGCCAGTCCAGCTTCAAGGGATCGCCGCCGACCAGCTCCAGCGCCTGATAGATCGGCACGGTGCCGATCGGCACCGGCGAATTGCGCATGATCCAGGAGCGGATGGAATGGATGTCCTGTCCGGTGGAAAGGTCCATCACGGTATCCGCCCCCCAGCGGGTGGACCACACCAGCTTCTCGACTTCCTCGGCCACGCCCGAGCTGACCGCGGAATTGCCGATGTTGGCATTCACCTTCACCAGAAAATTGCGGCCGATCAGCATCGGCTCCAATTCAGGGTGATTGATATTGGCCGGCAGAATGGCACGGCCGCAGGCAATCTCGTCACGCACGAATTCCGGCGTCACCCAGGTCGGAATAGCCGCCCCGAAATCCTCGCCATCGGCCCGCCGTTCCGCAGCATCGCGGGCGGCCTCGGCGCGCCCAAGGTTTTCCCGATGCGCCGCATAAGCCATCTCCTCGGTCACGATCCCCGCGCGGGCAAACTCCAGCTGGGTCAGCGGCTTGCCGGCCACCCCACGGCGCAGCGTCAAAGGCGCCGGACATACCGGGGTGGAACCGCGATGCGAGCCGTCGCCAGCCAGGCGCGCGGCCGTGTCAGGCTCCAGGCCGCGTGCCGCCAGCCAGGGCTCGCGCAAAGGCGGCAGGCCCTTTGACAAGTCGACCTGATAGCCGGGGTCGGTATAGGGTCCTGAAGCATCGTACAGCTGCAGCGGCGCTTCGGCCGGATCGCTCAGGTCCACCTTGCGGAAAGGCACACGCAGCTGCGGCCAGCCTGCCGGGCTGGAATAGATCTTGTACGAACCGCGAATCGGACCGCCTGTCACCGTGCGCGCCATGGCATCAGACGGCGGCTGCAGGGGGGTATTGGTATGCAAAGACATGGATCTCCTCCTCACTGGGAATTGGGGAGACCCGGGTAGACGAGTGTCTGGGCGCACCTTTGCCAGGTGCTTGATGATTCCCGTCCCTTCGCCGGCATGACCCGGATCAGGTTCAAAGGGTCCGGCTGACGCCATCTCAGCCCTGCCTGCGCAGGACACCCCTCGGAACATGTGGCGAAGCCTACGCCCGGAAAACCGACCTGTCCAGCCCTGCGCGAAAATGCCAGACGACAACATCATCAAACGTCCAGACGTCCATCCCGACATTTTCATGACATCACATCGTCGCAGACATACCGTCCCGGAAAACCCTGCCATGGGCCTGGCCCGGAACGGCCATCGTGCTGTCCGGCCCCCATCGCATCGGCGCAGGCGCCGTCCCTCTCAAGCCACAAGGCGGCAGATCCCGTTGCCTGCCTGAGGAAGCGTCCTGCCTGCCCCGCCATCTCGCCCCGCCGCGACCGCTTGGCCTCGATGCATGCTTCGTCGTATCATTCGCGATCCAGTCCCCCCGTCGCTTAAGGGATAAAGCGCGGACCTCCTAAGTCTGAGCTGCAGGTTCGAGTCCTGCCGGGGGGGCCACCGGGCACATACGTGAAGGCCGAAAAACGCAGCAATTGCGTTGAAAAACAACATCTTATTGGCCACCACCAAACCACAGTCACATACGCGTAAGTGCTTGAACGTAGTTGAAAGTTGGGGGGCATTGCACACAAAATGCACATCTCGTGTGCAATTTGGCCGGCGGCATGGCAAGCATCTTCAAGCATGGAAAGCGCTGGCGAGCGCAGGTTCTGATCAAGGGTCAGCGCAAGAGTAAGGTCTTCGTTACCAAGGCCCAGGCATCGGCATGGGCCATTGAACAGGAGGCCGTTTCATCTGGCCGAGCAACCATCCCCCGCCTCGTTTCTGATGCGCTTGAGCGCTACGAGCGAGAAGTTGCCCCCACGCGAGGCGCAGGGCGATGGGAGGTGATGAAATGCCGATCACTCAAGTCCAAAAGCATCGCCAAGGTGCGCATGCAAGACCTCGATCGATCAGACATCATTGCATGGCGCGATGAGCGCCTTCAGAGCGTCACGCCGGCGACCATGCTTCGCGAGCTGAACATGCTCCGGGCGATGTTTCGCTACTGCCGAGAAGAGTGGTTCTACATGAACCATGACCCCATCAAGGGTATGCAGCTCCCCGATCAGCCAGATAGCCGAAAGAGGCGCATCACCCAGGCAGAGGTGGAAGAGATAAGTCTGGCCTTTGGCCTGGATGCGGGACTCGCCTGCAGGACATCAACAAATCGGATCGGGCTTGCATTCCTTTTTGCGATTGAGACCGCGATGCGCTCCGGCGAGATCACCGCCCTTACATGGGACCATGTTCACATCAGTGAGCGTTACGCCCATCTTCCCAAAACGAAAAATGGTGATGCCCGCGACGTTCCCTTATCGTCTCGAGCCATTGAGATTCTGGAGGCCCTACCCCGCGATGATGCCCCATGCTTCCAACTATCGGATGCGAATCGGGATGCTCTCTGGCGCAAGGTGCGGAACAAAACGACCATTCAAGACCTACACTTCCATGACAGCCGGGCCGAAGCTATCTGGCGACTCAGCAAAAAGCTGGATGTACTCCAGCTTGCTCGGGCCATCGGTCATCGAGACCTGCAGTCGCTGATGATCTACTACCGGGAGTCGGCATCGGATATGGCATCGAAGCTGGACTAGGCCATCCATGGCCATCAAGATCAGGCTGCGACGGCCGCCACCTGTCCCGCTATCGTGATCAGATGGTAAAGGACTGACCCCTTCCTGATTAGCGCCAAGACCATCGTTGGAATCAACACTCCAAAAACAAAGTCGGCTGGCCGCAGCTCTTTTCGCGCAATGCGAAGCTCTCGGATGATGGATGCAATGCTGCTCATGATCTGACCTCGTAGCGATGGATTGTCTACTACGGCGGATAATTGGCAAGTCATTGATTTTTCATGGTCGAGCTTCAGGCACAAAAAAGACCCCACCCCGCGAGGGATGGGGCTTTTCGTCATGCCGCCGGCGCGGCCGGCAGTGCCGTGCTGGTGGTGTCGACTCCATCCCGGATCGCTTTCAGCGCCTTCAGGTAGGTCACCCAGTCATCCGGCGTCGGCTCATTGAGGACGCCATACTCACTCTGCACCGTCGCGACGGCCGCCGAGTATGCTGTGGCAGCCTGATCTGCCAGGGTGACGGTGCTGGGAGGCGTGTAGGCCACAATGGTCCCCTCATGCACGCCCTGCCCATACGGAAGCCGAGCAGCCCATTGCTCGGCCGTAAGCGCAAGCATCTCGGCCGCAGCAGGCACATTCGCCGTGCTGGACATGCCCCACACGTCATACCAGCCGGTGACCTCGGTGGGACCGGTGGCGGACGTGTCATAGCTGGCGTAGTAGCGGGCAGGCCATTGCGTCTCGACATTCGATGTCGCATCGGTCGCCATGTCCACGGCAGCTGCGGTGGCCACCGGTGCCGTCTCTTCGGTGTTGTCAGTCATTTATGCAGGACCCATGGCAAATACCCACACCTGGCCGGTGCCGGCCGGCTGGTTCGCCCCCGAGATGGCGGCGATGTTGATCTTGAAACCCGACGCGGTCACTGTCCCGACCGTCGGATTGATGGCGACCGGACGATTGGCGCCGTCCCGGTTGTTGTCGACGGTCGTGGACACCACTGGCGCGGCAGAGAAAGCTACAGGGAATGCAATTGAGTCACCGGCATTCAGGACCCCTGCAGAGAACGCCTGGATCAGGATGTTTCCGATGCGGATGTAGTAGCCACCGGAGATGGTCCCGTAGGAGCTAGTCCCATAATTGCGAGTGTTCCCAGCACTATCGACGATGATCAGATTGCCGGAACTATCCAGCGTCACATTCTGGGCCGAAAGAAACCCGGTCCCCGGTGCCGACTTGATCAGGCTGTACGTCACCCCCTGCGCACTGGCCATGAACGGAACGCCAGTCGCTTTGGTGATGCCGACCAGCGCGATGCGCAAGTTCGTTCCGTCATCAGCCGAGGCGATGGTATTGGTGATCGTGGCCTCCACTCCCTTGGCTCGCGTCACCTCTGCGGCAAGATTGGTGGTCAGCGTGGACTCGGCGGCCTCGGCGCGCGCGGTCTCTGTCGCCAAGTTCGAAGTCAGGGTTGACTCGACCGCCTTGGCTCGGGCTGCTTCAGCCGCAACCTGAGTGTTAACCCAGCTGATGGTGCCATAATTGCGAGTGTTCCCAGCACTATCGACGATGATCAGATTGCCGGAACTATCCAGCGTCACATTCTGGGCCGAAAGAAACCCGGTCCCCGGTGCCGACTTGATCAGGCTGTACGTCACCCCCTGCGCACTGGCCATGAACGGAACGCCAGTCGCTTTGGTGATGCCGACCAGCGCGATGCGCAAGTTCGTTCCGTCATCAGCCGAGGCGATGGTATTGGTGATCGTGGCCTCCACTCCCTTGGCTCGCGTCACCTCTGCGGCAAGATTGGTGGTCAGCGTGGACTCGGCGGCCTCGGCGCGCGCGGTCTCTGCGCTGATCTGCGTGGTAACCCATGCGCTCGTACCGTAACCTCGCGTATTGCCTGCGCTATCCACAGCGATCAGGTTGCCGCTGGCATCCAGGGTCAGGTTGCGGGCATGCAAATATCCGCTTCCTGGCGCCGACTTGATCAGGTCATAGGCGACATTCTGCGCACTCGTCATGAAGGGTGCGTCAGAGGCGATGTTGATGCCAACCAGGGCTACACGCTGATTCGTCCCATCACTGGCCGACGCAAGCGTGTTGGTAATGGTGGACAGCGCTGCCGGCAGGCCGTTCACCATGCTTTCGGAGAGGGCTGCATCGGCAATGGATGTCGACAGCGAGACGTTCTGCGATCCATCAATGTTGATTGCGCCAGTCACCGTGCCCGTCAGGGCGAGATTGAAGGTGTTGGCCAGCTTGCTCGCAGACACGGCATTTGCCGTTGCATCCAGTTTCGCATTCAGCGCAGCCTGCAGACCCGTCACCTGGCTGATTGGATAGTCCAGCGCCTGCGCGACAGCCTGAATGGCCGTGACCAGGTTCGCCTCAATGGTACTCACGCTCCCATCATCGGTAACCGCTACCGCGGCCTTATCCACGATCAGGGCGGCAATCACGGCAGCCATCGTCGAGGCCTGACGTAGAACCTTGTTCACAGACGCGGACTTTGCGATACCAGACACAAACCCCGTCCCGGTCGTGGCTGCATCGGCATAAGTCGCCTGGTCGTCGACATTGGCGCCAGATCCGGTGGCGAACGGCAAGAAATCATTTTCAAGTGTGGCCATGGTTTCCTCTGGGCACAATAAAGGCGCCTCAAAGGCGCCTGCAGGGGTCGCGTTTCAAACGCGGGCCTATGCGGTGTAGGTGTAGGTCACGGCCATGCCGGCCGGAACGCACTGGATGTATCCGGCATCGACCAGTGTCATGAGCAGCTTGGTCGGCTCGGTCCCGGTCAAATTGACGTTGTAGGTCATGTCGCCGTTGTCGACGATTTTTGCCGTCGTTCCGCCTGGGCTGAAGATCGCGCTAAGGATGGGCTCCAGTCCCTCGATGCTGCCGTCCCAGTGATTTGCGCCTACCTTTGCTCGCAGGATTGCGCGATAGGTGGTGTCATCCATCTGGGTGACACCCGTCGTTGGGTCGCTCGGGGTCTTCCAGATACCGAGATCCAGCCCGATGCCATCCACATCGTCGTAGGCGAAATACAGATCATCGATCGGCACGTTGATGTTGCGGGTAATGCCGATCCACCTGCCGAGAATATCCAGCTGATCGCCGACCGCAGTGTCGAGATTCATCGCATCAACGAGCGACTGCATGGCGTTCTGGTAATCAACCCAGCACTGCGCCATGGCCTGGACCATTGCGGAGAATTTGGGCTTGTCGGAGTGCTCGGAGGTAATCAGGCCGGTGTAGTCGCTGACATAGGCCGTCATGAGGTCACCGCCAGCACCACATCATCAGCGGTGCAATAAGCCGCTGAGTTGAATGGAATCGCAAGATCCGCGGTGCCGAGCGCGCCCCCACTGATGCAGATCTCCAGGCTGGTGATCTCGTAGGTGCTGCTGCTGGAATCTCCCGACAAATTCGCCGGGATGTAGAGGCGATTCCAGACCACCGGGGCGCCAATGTCCAAAGCATTGATCCAAGCAGCTACCGCCTCCTGAATAAGCTCGCCCACGGCCGAGCTATATCCCGACCCGGCCTTCAGACCGATGGCAACACTGATGGTCGTCTCGCCCAGAGCATAGAAGTTGATCGGTACACTGCTCCCGCCCGGAGTGGTGACAGTCTGCGTGGTAGTGCCAGCCGTGGGCACACCCGGCGCTTTCCGTAGGGCAAATGCGCTCGCAATGGCCTCGGCATCGCCACCCTCCACCACCAGAGCAAGCGTATAGGCCGGAATGCCATTACTGTCAGCGGCGCTGGTGTTGTTGTCGTAGAGCTTGACCCGAGTCACCCCGGTGATATCGGAGATCGCGCCGACAATGCCGTCGGCCGGCCCCTGGGAGGGGGCCATGGTCGAGTTGGCCTGGCGAACCCTGAGCTGGGCATCGGTTTCGACAGCATCGCCCAATGTCGCCGCCGCTGCATTACTGACCGACTGCCACCCAAGCGTCGGCGTGGCGATAGTCGTGAGCGACGCTGCGGCCGCCACAGTGGCGCCCTCGGTCTGGCAGGTAGCGGTAACGTCGACTGTGCCGGATGACGGAATCGTAACCTTGCTTGGAAGGCTCCACAGATTGCCGGATGCATCCTGCACTGAGCCGCCAGAGATGATCGTGCCGGCCACGCCCACCAATGTGACGGTGACCGTGGAATAGCTCGCCACGTTCCGGGTAAGCCCATTGATTTTGACATTGTTCGACAGGGCCGAGGTCTGAGCAGTGGATGGGCTCAGGCTGTTGTATGCCAGTATCGCGGCAGCATTCGCATCGCTGATCGCCAGCGCCTGAATGGCGATGAATTGGCCATCCTGACTGTCCGGGTCGATATAGATGTCGTCGCCATAGATAGCCTGCATCTTGGCCTGTAGGTAGGCGAGAATCTCGGCATAGGTCGGCGCGCTGATGCCCGAAGCACCGATTGTCGGGGCCGTGGTCGTGATCAAAGCGATGCCTCCACGGTCGTGCTTCCGTATGCGGTGGTGATGGTTGCGGTGACTGACAGCTTCCGGTCGGACACCGAGCTGCTGTAGCAGTCGATGGATTGGACGCCAGTGGTCCCGAGGATGCGATTCTTGATCACGCTGTCGTAGACCGACGATGTGCCCTTGCCAAGTATCTGGGTAGCCCAGGGTGTGCCGGCAGTTGTATCAAGGAACCACTCGCCTACCAGTAGGCGAAGTCGAGTCAGTACAGCTTGAGCCACCGCTTCTGGAGAGTTTTGGTAAAAGTCGCCCGGGCCGGCGCCAAACGAGTAGTCACCAGCCGCGTTGAGTTTTCGGTAAATCATGGCTACCCCTGCGGCTTGCCGGTACTGCTTGAACCTGACTGCACGCCTGAATGAGTGTGGGTGGACAGTGGGATGCCGTTGCCGGTGATCTCGCCCGATGCTGTGACTGTGCCACTGCATTTGACGCTGGGCGCATCGATGACCAGGCCGCCGGGCGCAGTGATTTTCACCACTTGGCCAGTCGGGTCCAGATCAACATAGGTTTTGCCATCCACACTCCGCAGCTGCGCTGTGGACGTGCTGATGTTCTGCAGCCGAGCAGGCTTCGACAGAGAGCCGGGGACTGCAAACGCATCGCTTATCGCCTGCCGTCGCTTGCTGCTCGGCGGCTGGATGCCACTGGACTCAAACCAGCCATCAATCGCACGGTCCACGATATGCACCGTGCACTCATCTCCCTCGGCAATGGGGAACGTGAGCGCCGCACCACCACCCCGCGGGAACTGCACCGGCACATCGACCAGCACGGGATACGGCACGGCCGTCGATACGCCGTCACTTGTTTGCTGGCCAGCGATCCCAATCTGCACGACGGCGGTGCATGTGCCGGCATCGAAACTGACGAAATGCCCAGGCATGCATGTCCACTGCCGAGTGCGCGCAGAGCGCATGATCTCGCGCAGGACATGCTCGTGGTCCTCGTATCGCTCAGTGGGTCGCATTATCCGGGCACCGCTGTAACTGAGGGGCCAACCATGGGCCGAGCCTGATTGGGATCGACCGAATAGCCGATGATGTAGGTGTAAAACTGCTGCCCCCTGGTGTCGCCCGTATGCGTCACGCACGCAACGCGATAGAAGCCATCCGCATCCAGGCCGGCAACCGGCTGCAAGCCGTTTGTCGTATTCGTCGGCACGCGGTTGGCCGCCTTGGCGATCTCGGCATTGTTGAGCTTCACCGCCCCGCCCGCCTTTACCAGGGGATTGAGCAGGCACTGCACCTCAATACCCTCAATGGTCTGCATTGGGATACCCACCATACCCGTCATGCCATTGATCACCGGCACGTTGCCTGGGATATATCCATCGGACGGAATCAGGTGCAGGAACCCGTCCTCCATGATCCAGTCGCAATCCATATCCTCGGCGAGGATCCGCATCTCATCGCGGACCATGCCGTACATGGTGATTCCGCGCGGTGCCGGGCTGTTTGTCCGGCTGGGCGAGAAGCCAGGATTGACCCCGTACTTGTTCAAAGGCCGCATCAGCGCACTGAACTGATCCTCGTAGGTCCAGCCCTTGGCCAGCGTCTTGCTGATCACCGCCTGGTTGTAAGCCGTGTCAGCATCCTGGGCCAGGATCTCGGTGACGGTATCGACCATGTTCTGATCGCGGCCATACTTCACCTGACAGATCTCGCCGCGGAAGATCATGCCCATGTTGTTCGGGTAGCCGGCATGCAGCTCGATGTAAGTGAACTCGTTGAGCACCTTCGATGCTGTGGCCTTGGCCAAATTGAAGATCCGGATGTTCGCGGACTTCAGGGTCTCGACCGAAGCTGAGCGCACATTGAAGGTCACGCGAAGATCAGAGACATCGACCGCCGGGCCGCCAGGGGTGCCGATCACCAGCTGTACCTGGCGCAAATACTGCTGGGCAGACTGGCTCATGAGGTCACCACGAAATACAGATTGCTAGTCGTGCCAAGGTTTTCATAGGTCGGCACAGCATCGGGGTCGGCATTGGTAGCCATGAGCAGAGATCCCCCGATGCCCAGGTATCCGTACTGGCCCAGAAGATCCACGCCGGTGACAAGCGGAATGCCCGACACCAGGGCAGTCCCATCCGTAGAGGCAATATCTAGCACCCAGCCGGAGAATTTCCGCCACTGAACGGTGAGCTGATACTGCACTGAGCCGATCATCGCCTGGATGGTCTGGCCGGCCGCATCCAGGGGAATCTGGTAGACAGTTTTTGCCATGCTTTACCCTCCAGTAATCGCGGAGAATGCACTTTCTACACCCGTCCCGATCTTGCTCAAAACCGATGTATCGGTGACCACCGTCGCCTGCTTCACCCCGCCATTGGTCGTGGCCGCTGTGTCCTGCGGGCTGGCCTGATCCTCGGCTGCCGCCATGGTCGTTTGCTGGGTACTGACAATGATCACCTCGCGCATGACCACCTCGACCATCAGTACATTGGCCGTCGCCGCATCCGTGGTCACGTCCAGGGATCGGATCAGCATGTTGCTGTACTGTCGACGCGGGGTCGTGACCGTGAACGGAAGGCGCGATTTCTGCAGGGAAAGCAGGTTCTGATAGGCCTCGTTGGGAGTAGATGCGATCTGCAGACTGTCGATGTCATTGAACAGCGATCCGCTCTCACTCCATCCGCAGCGCATGGTCAGCTCGGCCGGTAACTTGTATGAGTGATCGGTGACGACCTCACCCGAATCAACGGGGTTGTCCGTCATGGCCAGCTCGTCGTGCATGCGCTCCGAGATGGTCACCTGCGGATAAATGGTCCCGATTCGCCGCTTCTGCGTGATCAGGATATCCGCCACGGTTCCGCCGACAAGAACGGCGGCTGTGCTGAGTATGCTCATGTCGCCGTCCCTGCCGTCATGTTCCGAGTGACCCGCTCATTCACCGATTGCTGCCGCTCCTGAATCGCTTTGGCCGTAGCCTGCGGATCGGTGGCGCCATGCACAACAATGCTCGTCTGCTGGTTCAATGTGTTGCCTGACCGTGACGCCGCAGGCTGGCCAGCCGCTGCCGCAGTGGATGCGTCTGCAAGTAGCCGAGGTCGCGACAGATCGTCGAGGCGCTGCGTAAGTGCCCGAGCATCGAACTGCTGACCAGGTTGAAGCTTCTGGATCTGCTGCACCGCATCTGCAATGGCTCCGCTCAATGCGCCATTGTTCTCTGCCTGGGCCGCCGGGTATGCATCCATCAGCGATGAAAGCAGACCCTGAATCTGTGGTCCCTGCAGGTTGCCGTGAATGGTGCTGACAAGCTCGTGGAGCTTTCTGAAGCCATCAGCAAGCTGTGCGGAACTTGATCCTCGATCCACGCCCACTGCCTTCGGGTATGCCCCCTGATTGGCAATCGCCTGAGCGAACAGGCTGTTGTCATAGGGGTTCCGTCCGCTGTTCTCATGGCGCGTCACGGCCTGCATGAATGCCTGCATCCGCGCCGGGTCAGCAAAATTCAGGTCAGCATCTGGATCGATGCCGGTCTGCTTGGAGACGTCGGCGATGTAGGCCTGTGTATCGTTTCCATCCTTGGGCGGTGCATACGTCGAAATGATCTGACGAATGGAGTGCAGTGCCTCATGGTGCGCGGTGGCGGACCTGCCCGAGTAGTACAGGGCAAACTGGTGAGCCATTGCTGTCAATCCATCAAGCGGCGTGGCATACACATTGAACGATCCGCCATCGTGACGGATGTTCAAGGGATTGTTGTTGCGGATGCCTCGTGGAGCATCTGGGCCCGGCCGGCCATGCTCGTATGGCAGGCCTGTGACCTGATTGCGGATCTGGTTAGCAGCAGCGGCGAGTGCCTGCGCGTCCTGCCCGACCTGCGGGGATCCGCCGGTGGCCCAATCCCAGATGGATTTTTGGGCCTGAAGGGACCATTGCCGCGCGCCTGAGGTTGCATCCCAAATGCCATGGGCAATCTTTGAAATCTCGCCAAGGCCAGCGGATCGAATCTTTGCCGTCTGCTCCCAGAGCCGCTCGAACATATGCACCAATGCCTCGATGGCATGGGTGATTAGGTGAATGCCTGCGCTCGCCAGATCGATTTCTGGCTTCCATTTACCCCAATCAATCAGGCTTGTTCCGCCCCGCTTCCAGACCTTGAAGTCATTCCATAGGGAGGCGACTGCCGCAGCCAGAATCAGCACCAGCGTGATCGGGTTGGCATCCATGGCCGCGTCAAGCGCTACCCATGCCGCAGCAATCGCGCCAATGGCCTCCACGACATGCTTCGAATTGGCATCGAGTCCACGAAACCAGCCAATCACGCCCTCGATGGCATCGGCCACCACCATGCCGAAGCTGGTCACGATGTCGACTGCCCACAGGATGCCTTTCACCACTGACTCGATGATGTGCGAGATTTTCCCGAAGTCCGCAATAAAACGGACCCGGAAGCGCTCAATATCGTCGCCAATACCCTGTGCCAGATCCGTGTAGACCTTCTGGGAGAGGATCTGCAGCCACGCCGCTACCTCTCGCAGCTGCACCATGAAGCCATGCGACGCGGCTGCCGCCTGGGTCGAATTGAGGCCGGCCACGCGCAGCATCTGCTGATACTGGTCGGTGAACTGGCCCATGCCCGAGCGCAGGGCCATGAGCGTGCGCTCATCGAACCCGAACATCGATCCGTACTGCCGAGCGCGGTAATACGGCATGGCCGCCAAGCGCTTGCCGAGATCGCCCATGATCTGGGTAGTGTCGCGCAGCTGACCATTCGCATCGCGGGTAGATACACCCAGGCTACGAACAAAGTTCTCCCCGTTCGGGTTCTCACGCATGAAGCGCGCCAGCGACTCAAGCGAGCCGGCAGCGCCCTCGGCGCTAGATCCCATCTGGGCGGCTGCGTACTGCAGGGCCTGAATGCTCTCCACGGCCGCATGGGTCCGCTGAGCAGCGAAATACAGCTGCTCCATGCCGCCGGCAATCTTGGCCACGCCAGCAACAAATGCCGTCGCTGCAGCCGCCATTGCGACTCCCAGGGCCGCAACATCTTTGGCGGCCCCACCCAGGCTTTCAGTAAATCGGCGCTCGCTGTCGCCATCGATCTTGTAGCCGAGCGACACCAGGTATTCGCGGATGACTTCCGAACTCATGACTGTTTCCGCTCCGCTTTGATCCGGTTCTCGTCGACGACATCGAGGGCGTCATTCATCAGGGCGATGTGCTCTAGGTCGAGCGTCCCATCGATCAGGCTCTCGAATTTGCACATGCCTCGCACGACGGGGCGCAGGAGCCAGTCCTCCCCGTCGGGAAGGCAGGCCCATGCATCCGTGCTGCCGGCCGACCCTACTGCTTCGGTAGGGGTGCGGCCTTTGCGGGCAAAAAACCGCCCAGGTTCTCCTGGATCACCTTCGCCGCGATCTGGAGCATCTCGCCCAGTTCGATCTCGTCGAACTGCAGGCCTCCGGATCGGTTGGCGATCTGTACCCACGATCCGGACTGGTTGAGGCTGACCACGGCCAGACAGGCATCCAGCACGAAATCGCAGTCTGCATCCGGCATGGCGGCGATGGCCGATGCCAGCGGGCTCAGCACCGACAGATTGTCGACTGACCCACTGGCCGCGACTGCGGCGAGCGAGCCCATGGCCGGGGCCAGCCGGCGGGCGACGTGGAACTGCTTACGGGTGTCCATCTTGGCCGACTGGTACTGCCGACCATTGATTTCAAACTGCATCGGTCATTCCTCAGTATTCGCCAAGAATCGCGTCGATCTGGCCGGCATCGAACTGCCACTCCATCACGTTCGGGTCTTTCGCGTAGGTGTTGCTCGGCGAGCGGCGGAATGCCACCTGCGTACAGGCGATCACGTCGCCCACGGCCGAGTTGCGGATGCTGATGACGTTCTGGCCCCAGGTGGCACTGGACAACGACTGGGCGTCATACATGGCCTGCAGCTTCGCATTCTGGGGCGACGACTTCAGAAGCCGGATGGTGATGTGACCGCTCTTGCCGGCATGAAGTGCGTGCAGCACCTGGCCATCGGCGCCCACGGTCATGTTGTTCTTGTCTTCGGTCATCTCATACGAGATGCCTTCCTCAGCCACACCCGCACCACTACCGAGGCGGAAAGATCCGCCCACACCGGTGATCGTGGCAGCCACATCGAGAAAACTGTACGTTGCCATGGTCTACCTCAGCGGTTCACGGTGATCGAAACATCGACCGAATGGATGGCGCCGGCCAGCTTGGCGGCAACCTGGATGGGCGGGGACTTGCGCGCGGCGCGGTCGGCCGTGGACTGGCTGGCGATGGTCGCGGCGTAGACGTAGTATCCCTTGGTCAAGGTCTGGCCTTCCGACAGCGATCCGAAGCCGGTCGTATTCCAGACACCCTGGGCCAGCAGGCCATTGGAAACGCCCTGTTCGCACTGGTCCTCGACGGTGGTGCAAATCTGGGCCACACCGGCATCGGTCTGCGGGATCTTGGTGGTAGACGTGTACAGCAGATTGAAGATCGCGGTCTGGATGGCGTTCTGCAGCCAGTCCACACCCTGGATCTCGTCGAATAATGCGCCGCTGCTCATCACGCCCTGCTCGAGAATCGCCGAACCATTGGCGTAGTTCACGAACACGTTGCAGTTCTTCGCCTCCAGCGCATTGGCCTGCGTGGTGGTCAGGGTCTCGGCAGTAACGCCGGGCTCCTGCTTGAACTTCAGGGTGATCGCGGTGTTGTTGGCGTTGAAGTCCACGGTCAGCGCACGGCCGAACAGCGAGGCAATCGCATAGGGCGAGCTGCTGGAATACTGCAGGACCGTGCGATCCAGAGCTAGGCCGGCGAACACGGCGGCGATATCGGTGGTCGATGTCGGGTCTAGGACCAGGCTGTCCTGCGTGGTGATGCCGTACAGATGCAGGCGCGCCGCGCCCTGGATGTAGCTGGCCACTGCCTCGTGCTGCGCGATGGTCAGCGAGGTATCGGCGAACATCGAGGCGTACCAGCCGCCCGAGGCATCATCCAGTGCGGTGATCGCGTCCACCGGCTCCTCGGCAGCAATACCGTCGGATGGTGCCGATGCTACGCCCGAGGTCAGGCCCAGCAGAGCCGAAATGTCCGTGCCCGTGGACGGGGCCGAGGCGTAGCCCACCGAAGACGTGGCGCCGGTGGTAGCACTGACCACCTGAAACTGATTGGTGGCCGAGTTCCAGGTCACGGTGGCGACGCCAGCCAGGGCCGTGGTGACGGCCGAGGCGACACCGTTGAGATTGGTCACGGCGGACAGATCGATCGCACTCAGCGATTTGGCCGTGCCGTCGATGGTGATATCCATGCCGCCCGCAGACACGGCGGTGAAGTTGGCAATGGCCTGCGCGGCACTGCTCAGGACACCGCCGGACAGCTCGCCGGCACTGGCCGTCTTGGCCCAGCGGCCGATATACAGCTCGCTCGGCCGGGGCGACTGGTCGAAATAGAGCGCAGCGGCCAGGTATTCCGGCGCACTGGTGCCGAAATCCGATGCAACATCGGCCAGAGAGCCATAGGAGCGAAGGCGCTCGTTGATACTGATGACCGAGCTTGCGCCGACGATCAGCAGCGAGTTGAAGTCCGCGGTCGCGACGCCGACGGATGCGATGACCGCGCTCATATTGATGATGCGTGATACGGGAAGGCCTCGGGCCATGATTTACCCCTCGTGGGTGTCAGTGTGCACATCCGCCTCGGCTGAGAGGATGGTGAGGATGTCGTAGTTCTGGATCGTCTTTCGACGAAATCGGATGGTCAGGTCGTAGCGCCGGACCCACTGCTGATTGACGAAATCCATGGCTGCTATCGGCTTGCCGGTATCCGTCAGGTTGATGCCTGCTGCGAGCAGCCCCTCGCGGTTCTGGGCGACATACAGACCGTTGCGCAGGGCCTTGGCATTGGCTGCCGCCTGCGGGCCGTACATGGTGGCCAGCACCGTGATCGTCTCGTGCTCGATCAGATCCGACCCGGTAGCAGTTTGGTCCTGCACCGGATAGTCGTCGGGCTCGGTATCGGTGACGCCGATGGCGCACCAGTCGGTATCGATGGGCGGCTGCTTGGCCACGATGGGCTGCCAACGTGGGCGGACCAGGCTGCCCGGTAATCCGGTGATGCCGACCACTGCCTGCTGGATGGCGTCATCCAGGGCGTTATCGAAGCTCGGGCCGCCCGCCGCCGGCAGCAGGTATCCGCCAGTGGAAGAGTCATTACCCACTGTCAGCACCTCCCTGCAGGCTGAGCGGATTGCAGATGGCCTCGGTGAAGCCCTGGCCGTAGGTCGTATAGTCATTGACCATCGACACGGTGTACTGCTGGCCGCGCCACCGCACGATGTCGGCATCCAGGTCAGGGGTGCCCGACGTGAGCGGGGTTTGCGACGTGATCAGGATCGATCCGGACACGACGCTGGCCGCCGGGAAGCGGCGCAGGATGTACCCGGCATCGTTCGTCACGACGCCAGAAAATGGGGTGCTGTCCTGGGCATTCACCGCACGGCCATCGTCTCCGACGGTTTGCGTGTTGCGAATGCGGACGAGTGAAGTGTCCCGGAACTCTCGCGAGGCCAGGACACGGGAAACATTGAGGCGCATCAGTCCTCCGTGGATCGCACGACGTAGGTGATCGAGTTGCGAAGCTGGCCGGTATCGACCAGGGGTTTCGCCAGATCCGTGCCCGGCGCATGGCCGGCATCGCGTCGATCCAGCTCTTCCTGAGCGCCGGCGCGTCCACGTGCCGCGCGGGCAGCCAGGGTGGAATCGGCAAGAGGCGTGAAATTGCCCGAGTTGATGACGTTCTTCACCGCACTGGATGCCACGATGCCGGCAGCATCAAGAGCCCTTTCTCCAGCCGCGTGATCGCCATCCAGCACCCCGGTGATGCCCTTCTTCATCTGCACCGCCGCGCGGGGCGCTGCATCATCCATGCCGGGACGCATGAACGGCCGGGCCGGGATGTTGTTCGCCGGCGATCCGTTGTCTTGGATGTAAGCGATCTCGGCATTGGTGATCGGCTGCGTCGGGTCTCGGCGGTCCGAGGTGTCCGACGGCACGCCGATCATGACCTGCTTTCGCTCCATGCCCTGCAGAGACCGCAGGATGGCGTTCACCTTGTCCTGCTTGACCTTGATGCTCATAGCTGGATACCGCCCGTGCCAATCATGCGCGCGAGCTGCAGGAACTGAATGCCGTAGCTGCTCATGTTCCAGAAGCCACCGTCGGTCAGTGCGACGGACTGGGCGTCGTAGCTCACAGACACCTTGTCCACGCTCTTGGCTGTCGCCGGGCCCGTCACCTCACCCGGATCGCCGCCGGCCGCCACATCCGCGATATCCCGCGCCTGTAGCACCAGGTTATGAGCCACGAACAGCTCGGCGCCGTACTGCAGGAGCTTGCCCCAGCGGGCCTCGTTGAGCCGGATAGCTGCCAGCTCGATCCAGAAATTCACCTGCGCATCGGGATATGTCGTGGTGCTGGCCAGCGCTGGAAAGTCCGCCCTGAACTGGTCAGGCGTCAGTGTCAGAGCCATCGGCCTTCCTCGTGCGGCGCGGCCGCTTTGCGGGTGTGTCCGTCTCGATCACGTCTGCATCAGCTACAGGCTCACTGTGCTCATGCGCGTACCAGTGCCCGGCCACGGACTCGGCGACCTCGTGACAGCCCACCGGGAAGCGCTGTCGCTCCCCGGTGGCATGGGTGAAGGTGAATGCCTTGGTCACGTTGATCCTCGGCATATCGACCTCCTCAGTAGCCGTCGGCGTAGGCCAGGGTCTCGGGATACACGAACTCCACAGCACCCAGGCGACCGAAGTAGGTCACCAGCTGACGCAGGTCGCGGTATTCCAGCGGGGTGCGCTGCAGTGGCACATACGGGAAGCGGACGCGGTCCATTTCCTGCGTGTAGGCCACCATGCGATCGGTGCCGCTGGTTCCGCGGCCCGCCAGCCACTTCACCGGCTGGATGTCCAGCGGACGCCCATTCACGTTGTGCGATATGCAGTTGGTCCGAACATACTCGAGAATCGAAATATTGCCCGCCTCAGAAACCGGCTGGGTCAGGATCGAGTACTTCGCCGGAGCAATCAGCACCTTGGTCGGGCACACCGCATATGCGGATGCCTCCCACGCAAGATTCAAAATCGCATTGAAGTCCGCAAGGATTTCCTTCGGGGTTTTGCTCGACCACAGCGGCGATCCGCTCGCACCGTTGACCACGTTGGTGGTGGTGACGGCCGAGCTGTTCACCAAGCCCTCCAGGCCCAGCACGGTATCGCCGATGTACACCTGCTCGTCGATGTCCATCTGGTGTTTCAGATTCATGCCGGCGAACTTCTGCTGATCCACCGGACGGCCCAGCTGCTGCGCCGAGGCCAGTTCCGGGATGGTCCAGCCGATCTGCATGGCCCACAGGGACAGCGGATGCATGGTCTTGCCGATGTCCAGGCCCAGACCGGTGATAGCGCTGGCGTCCTTGCCGACCCAGGCCTTGCCGGTCGGGGAGATGCCGCCCGCGGCAGCGAACGAACTGTTGGTGAAGCTCGACATCTCGTCGGCCATCGAAACATCTTCGCGCAGATGGATATCGCGCGACCAGGTCACTGCGGCCAGCGGCTCGTGCAGACGGTAGTCCAGGCGCTCCAGCTCGCCGACCAGGAACGCACCGGAGCTGTCGATGGTGCGGCTGTCGAAGGTCTGCAGGCCATCGCGGGTATACGCTCGCTTCACCGAGCGCGGGAGAATCAGTTGACTCATCGGGGGTTTCCTCGAATCGCGCCCACAAAAAAGCCCCGCTCGATGGCAGGGCTTCGTTGGCAGGGCTTTGTGGGGGATTACAGGTTGTAGGCGATCTCGACATTGCCCGAGGCATCAGCCGCGGACATGAAGGTGCAGTTCGCCAGCTCGATGGTGTTGCCGGCCGTGGCGTCGGCCGCGGCCTCGATACCACCAATGGGCTGGGAGTCCGTGGCGCCACCGACGCGGACGTAGACCGGAGCGCCCAGCGCGGCCACGCCGGCATTGAGCTTCACGGCGATGTAGCCGCGGCGCAGGACATTGCCCATGACGCCAGCCAGCGGGGTATCGGCACCCAGCGCCTGATTGACGCCGTTCTGGGTCGGATAGGCGCGGACCAGGAAGCCGTAGACCTTCACATCGGTGTCGCCGGATGCCAGCGGCACGAACTTGCCACTGACGATCTTGCCGGGGATGCCGAAGCTGGCGAACGGATTGCTCGAATCGGTCGGGACCGGCTCGATGGTGGAAACGGAATAGCGGGTGACGTCGCCGGGGATACCCGACGGCATGCGATACAGATAGGCGGGCATGTCAGCTCCTCAGCGTGCGGCGCGGTCGGCCCAGTAGGCCTGGCTGCGCTTGTTGATGTCGGCGATGCTGTTGGGCATCTGCCGCTGGTTGGGCAGACTCATGCTGCCGTGGTCGTTGTTGCGACGGCGCAGCAGCTCGGCAGCTCCGGTGAAAGCGGCATTGACTACGGCCATCGGGGCGGTCTGCGGATCGAGTCCGCCGAGGAACGGGGAGACTGCACTCAGACCGCCGTCGGTCTTCATGGCGTCGCCCAGGGCGCGGCGCTGGCACGCGCAGAGCTTCGCGGCAATGGCCGCATCAGTGGTCTTGGCATCGAAGGTCGGCATCTTGGCGCCGGGCGATACGATTTCCAGCCGCTGCCGGAACTGAGTGCGGGCGTCACCGGTGTAGATCTTCACGCCATCCAGATCGACCTTCGGGGAGGCCTCGGCACTGGTCAGGTCGCCGGCGTCGTTGGTCTCCGCCTCTTCCTCCTCTTCGCCATCACCCTCGGCGTCCTCCATCTTGCACATGCGCTCGTCCAACGACTTGAGGCGCTTGTCCATCGATCGCAGCAGCTTCAGCGTGGCGGTGTCGCCGACCTTGTCCCGGCCCTTGCCATCGTCGCCGTCATCATCGTCGCCGGAATCTTCCGACTCGCGCCGCTTCTGCTCTTCCTCTTCGGCTGCGTCCTCGGCCTCCTGGGCCAGCTTCTCGGCCTCGTCGGCGTCCTTGGACATGAAGGCGCGACGCAGTCGGTCGCTGAACGACAACTTCTTCCCGGGCTTGACGGGCTTGGCCATAACAGTCTCCTTGTCCCCAATCGCGCAGCGCGGGCCACAACGCCCGTACCGCACCAGGGCGCAGTGATTCACGATGATGTTCCGCTGCACCCCGCGGCCGGGTTCGGTTTGCTCGTAGTCGGCTTCGTACCCGAGCGAGACTTCTTCGATGCCATCGGCCTGCACGGCCTTGATAGCCTCCGCGTCGGTAATGAGCAGGTCGGCGAGGATCACGTCCTCATCAGCTCCAGTGCCGCGCCGGATGTTCTGCATCGACCCCATGGACAGTGTGCGCGACGTTTCAGGCGTCACGAACTCGTCAGGATGGTCGAGCGTGATGGGCTTGCCCTGGCAACTGGCCAGTGTCTCGGCACGGAATACCTCGTCCGGCGTCCGGGTGATCCGGATCAGGCCGTCCATGCTGCCCTCGATGGGCACCTCGCCTTCGCCGTAGATCATCTCGCCAGTGCGCGCCACCGGCACGTCCAGGCACAGCAGGAAGCCCTCGGGCGTCAGCTCGCGCTTCGGTCCGAGCTTTTGGATGGTGTAGAAGCGCATATTTGGCCCATAAAAAAGGCCCGCGCAGTGCGGGCCTTCGTTCTACATTGATGCGATGGATCAGACTTTCTTGAGAATGTCATCGGCAATCCGCTTTGCTCCATTCAGCATCCCGGAGTACTTGAGGTTTGCGCGCCCATGGCCGATGGCGTACAGGGTCGCGCCATCGATGGCACCTGCCAAAATCTTAGCCATGATGTCCGCTTTAAGTTTCTGATCTTCTTTCAGTTCGGTAGCCATGTCATGCCTATGTTGCGCCGCAATATTGCGGCGCCGAATCATGCCATCAACTGGTGTCTATTGGCCAGCTTTTTAAATCTGTCCAGTCTGCTCAATCACGGCTCAAATTCCAGTCAGGATGAATGCGGACCATGAACTCACTCCGCAATAATCGCATCCGCCCAACACCTGCAATTCCAGATGCAGCCGGGGTGGTGGTGCATGATTCTCGGCTTGCTCGCCGTGCCCTCATTGATGCCCGGCGGACTTGCCCATCTGCAAACGGTGCCGTTCATGGCCCTATGCCCAGGCCGGACGTCGCCATCCTGCGAGGTTCGCCAGATGTACTCCGTCGAACCGACATGCTGGGCGCGGGCCTGACTGAGAACTGATGCCGTGCGGGACACCTCAGTCCGAGCGATCAGGATCGCCCGCGATGCCGACACCTCGCCGGATCTCGCAATCTCCTTGGCGATGTCCTCAGCACGCCGGCCGCTGGTCAGGCCCTCGGTCGTCAGGTGATGCACGCGCCTCGCAGCGTCCAGCGGCAGGGATTGGATCAGGTGGACCTGCTCCGTCAGCCGTTGATGGAATGCCTGGCCGGTCGGAGCATTCAGCAGCTCCTTGCGAAGTGCGTGGGACATGTCCCGCGAGTGCTCGCGCCATGCTTTCAGATCGCGGGCGTTGACGTCCTTGATCATCCTCAGGCCAGTGCGATGCGCCCAGTCGCCCAGGTTGTAGCTGTACTGCTCCAGCCGAGACTGGATATCAGGCAGCGCGCCGATATCGCCAGGGTCGAAGCCAGCGATCAATCGACCGATCGCGGCCGCCACCTGTTTCAGACTGGCCGCGTACTGGATCTCCGCCTTCCGGGTCGGCACCGGGCTCCGGCGGGTATGGATCTTCGCCAAAGTCGCCCTCTCCCGGATCGGGCGGCGCATCGTCGGCCGCCTCGATATCCTCGTCGCTGATGTTGGTCCAGATGCCGGTCTCGTCGCTCGACTGCTGCAGCTCCTTCAGAGCCACGCGCTGCGAGATGAGGCCGGCATCGAATGCCTGGATAACGGCATCCGTGGTCGTTTTCGAGACATTGGCCTTTTCCTCGGCCGTCATCTGCTTGAGATGGACGAAGTCGAAGTCCAGTTCTTCCGGTGCGTCGATGCCCAGCACCGACCGGCAGAGGATGCGCAGGATCGTGTCCACCGGCGTGCGCAAACGGCGCTCCTGCCGCTGATGGATGCCATCGCGGTACATCTCCATGTCCGACTCGCCGGTCGAGTTCAGTCCAGCCGGAGACTGACCGAACAGGCGGACCAGTGGGATCTGCAGGGCGCCAGAAAGCTGCTGGCCGAACTGCAGCAGGATGTCAGCCATCCCGGAGAACGAATACTGGTGGGCTTCGTACTCGTCGGCAGCATCCATGAGGGTCATGCCCTCGTTGGTCTGCATCCGGCGGATCATGTCGATCTGCTTGAGCAGGCCCTCAAGCGCAGGGCCGCCCATGGCAATCACTTCGCGCAGGCCTGGGACCTTGTAGGTTCGCAGGTGGGCCTTGTAGACCAGCTGGGCCGCGCCCTGCGTCGTGCTGTCGAACGCCACGAGGCGGTCATACAGGCGCTCGACGACAGACTGCCCCCACAGGTTCTCGCTGATGCGCTGCCAGTACGGCAGATCCACGCCATCGAAGCGCACAACGCGGGTGTAGTGGATCCGCTGCCGGCGCAGGGCCATGCTGTCGGCCACCACGTCGTAGAACTTCGGCTTGCCGATGTCGGGGCCGTACTCGGTGATCAGCTCTTCCATCGAGGGCTGCACCAGCCAACGGTCCAACGGCAGGATGCCCTTGAACTGGCCGCGACCAATGCTGTCGATGTTCAGCGGCGTCTTCATGTCCTGGCCGTCGATCATCAGCACGCCGACCGCGCCGCCGTAGAGGCGTGACCACTTGAGCGTGTCGCAGAGCTGATCCCAGAGCTGCATCTTGGTCATGGCCTTGAGCAGTTTGGCCTCGTCGCTCGGGTCCAGCTCAGACCGAAGCTCGATACCGGCCTTGGTCATGTCCTCGGCCACCACATCGACGGCCTGGCCGACGATCCAGCTGGACCGGTACATGGCCTCCATCTCGACGCGGTTGCGCGAGACGAAATCGAACGTGTAGCCGGCACCGCCCGACAGGTTGCCCGCCTGGATGCCGACCCGAGCCTCGAAATTCTCGAAGCTGTCGATGGTCTTGCGCCTGGCCTTGGCCGAGTCGCGCGCCATTGCTGACGTGCCGAGCCGTGGCGTTTTCCGTTTGCCTCGGCTCATTGGCCCAGTTTCTCCCAGACGCTCAGCACCCTGCCGGTGCCCAGCAGGTTGTTGATGGCATCGACCATAGGGTCGATCTGGTCATCGTGTGCATGGGTGTTGTCCGCCGTGAAGGCGTCACACTCGGCGGTGAAGTCGCTGATCCATGGCGCATCCTCGGGGATGTGCACATAGCCAGAGTCGATATAGCTGACCACGTCCATGACGCGGGTCAGCTTGTCGGTGTTGCGCTGGATACCTTCGACCGGGATCAATCCCGATGCCCGGATGTCCTGGATCAGGCCTGTGCCCGAGGCCTTGTCCTCGACCATCAGCTTGACCAGGGCGCCATTCGGCCACGCCGGCACAGCAAGGTGCTTGTGCCAGAAGTCGATGGCTTTGCGCTTCAGCTCAGGCGCCTCCCATTTCCCGCGGAGAAGGTCCAGCAGGTAGATGCGTCCGTTCTTGCCCAGACCCCAGCATTCCAGCACTGAGTAGTCGTTGCGCTCGGCCGTCTTCTGCGCCGTATCGGCGAAGATGACCCGCTTGACCATCTCCGGGACCACCTTGTACCGGCCAAATTTGGCCGACTGGATGATGCCGCCGCCGAGCGGGCTGGGCCGCTGCATGTATTGGCCGGTGAACACGAACCGGTCAGCCCGTTCCATCGCCAGCAGATCGTCCAGTGGCTCCTTGTAGGGCCAGTAGCTGCGCCGGCCGTCCTGATCTGCATCGCCCTGGGACGCCGCGTCTTGCAGATCCTCGGGCAGTGCGGCGATGTATGCATCGTCGATCAGCGCAGGGATCTCAATGAACTCCCAGTCACCCGGCAGCTTGCCGGACTTGATGAAACCGGTGGGGTCTTCCTCAGCCAGGCGCTGCATGATGATGATGATCGGCGTGTCCGGGTTGGCCTTTCGGCTCTTCACCGTGGACAGCAGCTTACGGTTCGCCTTGTCGCGGTTCGTCTTGCTGTACGCATCCTCGACCTTGAGCGGGTCATCGATGATGATCGCGCCCTGCCATCCGGGAGCCATGTGGCCGGCACGGAAGCCAGTGATCTGGCCGCCGAGCGAAACCGCATAGACGCCACCCAGCTTCTGGCCATTGGCCTCGACGTTCCAGCGCTTCTTGCTCTTGGCGTCTGAGGCTATCGAGAGCGGCCACAGCGCCTGGTATTCCTCGGACTGCACGATCTCCTTGGCGGTCTCGCTGTTGAGCAGCGCGAGGTCATCCGAATAGGAGATATGCAGGAACCGGGCCCGGGGATTGATGGCAAGCCCCCGGGCGATGAGATTGATTGCCACCAGCTCCGTCTTGGAGCTGCCCGGCGGAACGTTGATGACGACGTTCTTACGTCGACCAGCAATGACATCCTCGACAATCGAGCAGATCCGGCGGTGGTGCCAGTTCTGCAGGAAGCGGATGCCCTGCCGGTGCTTGAAGAAGTAGCGACTGAAGAACAGGTGATCCCGCTCGCACAGCTGCTTGATGATCGCCAGATCGAGGGGAAGCCCCTCAGAACTCGGCGTTGAGTCGGTCGATGACCGCTGAGACTGTGCGCTCATCGACATGGGATACCTGCTGCTGGATCGGCTCACCGTTCTTGCCGGTCAGCTCAACCTTGGATGCCTCGGCCAGCCCATAGGCATCACGCTCCAGCGTCACGAGCTTCTGCAGCGAGTCGGCCAGCTCCTTCATGGTCTTGGTGCGACCAGGTAGTGAGGTCACGGCCTGGAACATCGTCAGCAGCTTGGCGTCGATGCCGTCCTCGCTGTTCACCACTAGGTCGCGCAGCTGATCCACCATATCGAGGTGATGCGTCTGCGATTCCAGCTCAGCCAGCAGGGACATGGCGAGACTGCGTGCCCGACCAATATCCTGCCGGTGGGCCATGCGGACGTTGGCGATGACCTCGGCGTTGGCCTCAATCAGTTCGCGATCCGAGATTGCGCCCTCAGTGCGAACCTGGGTGCGAACCTCTGCACTGCGAACCTTGGACTCGGCCTTTGCCCGGATCTTCTCGGCAAGGTCTCTTTCCCAGCCATGGGCCTTGGCCCGCTTACGAATGGCGGTATCCGTGATCCCATGATTGCCAGCGATCTCACGGATCGACAGCACGCCAGCCCGGTAGTCCGCCTCGATGCGTTCCCAGTCAGTGGCCGGCTTCGTTGATTTGTTGCCGGCCATGACTTACCTCGATCAGCTGGACGCAGCCAATGCGCCCGATGCTTGGAGCGATGCGATCAGCGCATTGAGTTGGGTGGCGACGGCATTGATGGACGTTACCGCACCAGCCACATCCGTTGCGGTGGACTCGCCGGCATTGGCGACATACGCGCCCTCCTTCACACCGCCCAGGGCAGAGCTGGTGGCAGCCGGGAGGGTATAGGAGGAGCCGGAGGCATCACTCGGGGTGGAAACCTCGGCGATGGTGCCGTCTTCGGTCACGACATTGACAGTCATGATCTACCCCCTTACGCCGCAGCGCTGGCGACGGTGGTCGACTTCGCCGGATCGACGATGTCCTTCGCCACGTTGTAGGCGCCCTTGATGGCGTCAACCAGGGACGATGCGCCGGCTTCGATGCTCTTCCAGTCCTGCCCCAGGGCCTCGGCCACGGCCTTGGCGCTCGCCAGCACTGCAGCCTTCTTGGTGCCGCCGGCATCGGTGACGCCGTCATAGGCCTTTTCAGCCGAGTCCATCAGCGGGGCGACGGAGTTGTAGACGACCTTGATCGCATCGCCCACGGCCTCGGCGGCGGATACGGCCTCGGTGATATCGGCACCGATCTTGGACAGGGAAAACGACATGGGGATAACCTCGTCAGTTGATAAGGCCGCGCTGGCGATAGCCGGCGAGACAGGAAAGGATTGCGTTGTATCGGATGGCGAGCTGGCCGTACTGACCGGCAACGCCGATGGCCCAGACGTCGCGGGCTTTATCAGCGGCGAGCGGAACCATTCCAGGCAGAGCTGGATAATTCGGGAGGGGGTCACTTTGGAGATCTCCCATATCACACAGGACGGTCGGCTTGATGGTCCGAACCTGGATTAAGTTTTGCGTTTGCTGCGGCGATGGCTCGCTGGACGACTTGGTCAGCGTCTTGCACGCTCCCAGCGGAAGCAGCATCAGCAGCAAGGTGGTCATTCTCAGTACGCGCAGCATTGGCTGACTCCTGGACGGATGCGATCGACTGGCGGGCGATGCTCGCCGTCTCGCTCGATTCGGTGTTGGTGGCAGCTACTGCCTGAGTGGCGGCATCCTCGGCGCCCTGCCCTGCCGGCTTCTTCTTGAAGGCGCCGATCAGGTTCTTGCCAAGGGTCCAGATGCCATTGAGCACTGCGATGATGGTTGCGATGCTCATTTGCAGCCGAACCTCCCTGTGCGCTCGATGTGCAGGTATGACGACATGGCCATGTAGGACAGCACCAGGTTGATGACTGCCACCCAGGCAGGGACGCTGCGAAGGTCTGCGGTCTGGTAGATGCACACCATCTCGGCAATCGCCATCAACACATGACCGCCAGTGGCTACCGGGTGGCAGCGGAATGACAGGCGCCGAGCCGCATCGATGGACACGGCCAACACCAGTAGGGCTGACAGGATGTTGATCGTTGCGAGCATCATTTGGAGTTACCTCCATGAAATGCGCTGGTGATCATCGCCTGCACCCGGAGTGCGACCGATAGCCCGCAGAGGCCGCAGACGAACGCGATTGAGTTGGTCATGGGCGCCGGCAGCTGGTAGTGCAGCACCAGGTAGTCGGGCAGATAGGCGGCACAGCCGGTGCCGGCAACAATGGCCGCCAAAGCACGGGCCCGGGTCATCTGCTCGGTGACTGCGATATGCACCACGCTCCCCGCAAAACCAGCGACGACAGCAGATGCCCGCACGCCGATGGATGCGAAGATGCTCAGTGACATGTGTGATTCCCAAGCGCTGTGAGCGCTATTCGGTAATTGACCTGCCAGTGGTCAGGCCGTGGGCCGCCGGGCCGCCAGTTGCGGTAGTAGTACTTCCAGGCGCCCTCGATGTCGCCGAGGGCCGGCAATACGCGGCGATCAGTCCACAGCAGCAAACGCGCAACCTTGGCGGCAAGGATGTCGTCCGTCAGCAGCGCCTGATAGATCGCCTGAGGAGTGGCCGACACGCCATGCTGCGTGAGGACTGGCAACAGCAGCGGCCGACTGAGCGGGCTTCCCAGTACTGCGCTGCATCCGCCCGTCTCGAACTGGAACAGGCCATGTGCAGGTCCGCCATATTGCTGACGGGTACGCAGGCCCGACTCTTGGATGGCAATCGCCAGCAGCAGAACGGCGGCCTGATCGCTATCAAGGGCACGGGGAAGCTGTTCAAGGGCTGGGTCGATGACAGATGCCAGTGCCACCTGCGGCTCGATTGGCAGGGGAAGAGGCATAAAGCACCGATTAGCTACAATAAATACAGCTACGGCTGAATCCGAAGCTCATTTCGTTTGAAAATCAAAGAGATTGTGAAAATGACTTATGTGAAGATATTTGAAATGCCCATCAGAACCGTATCTGGAAAGTTCGGAACCATTGACGGCTACAACCCATCGAGCAAAGACGAGACATTCTCGGGGTCGATAGATATCGAGGCAGTCGACACGGGATGCTCGTGGAACATCAAGGGCGAATCAGTCATTGGCCCGTCACCTCATGATCTAGACATGGACAACATCATCACTGCATCATCAGTAAGGGAAATACTTGATCTCTTCAACCATCTTCGCAACAGCTGATTAATGAAGTCAAAGCCCCGCCAGTGCCCGGCGGGGCTTTCGTCACGATAGGGAATTTACCCCAAAAACTGTTAGTGCTTCACACTAACAGTCTAAGCGGCTGCACGTCCGAATCGTCTCTGAGCAATGCCGACCTCATTCGCGCAGTGATCAAGCAGCCACTCGTAGACTCGCTTCCATCCGTTGGTGCTGTAAGTGACATTCGAGCGCTCGATCATCTCAGCCCGATCACGGTCACTCCATGCGCGGCCTGCGCCTGAGTCAGCATCACCAAAATAGCCTGCACGCAGCTCCATAAGCACGGCGTCCCTGATCCGCACGTAGACCTCTGACGGCTGCAGAATGCCCTGCTCCATCTTCCCCCAGCTCGGCCAGCGCTCCTTGTGGGCCTGGGCAAAGGCATCCTGCGCCCGGCGGCGGCCAACATCGGGTGTTGCGACCATCAGCATGGCGTCCAGCTGTGCGTCCTCACGGCGGCGCCACTCTTTTGCCAGCAACTCCATGATCGCCGCATCCAGTTGCGCCCTGGTGCGCTCAGCACCTCCAGGCCACCAGACGTGGCACAGCAGCTCGCGACCGAGGCCTGACGGCACGAACGCCAGCGCCCCGGCGATATCCTGCGGGGTGAGTTCGGGAACGCCGCCGGAGGCATCGGTGAAGGTCTGCGTCTTGGGGTTCAGCCGCCCCAGTAGTTTGCCGATATGCGCCATGGTCAGATCCCCTGTTTTGATTCAAATTCAACGCGAACACCGAATTTCCCCCGCGGGCACTTCGCCTGGGCATAGGCCCAGCTCACGCGCGGATCCCGATCATCAATTCCCAGCCGGTCGGCAATGCCATCCCGGACTGATTTCAGGGCACTGCGCAGGTTGTCGTCATCCAGCGTGCCGGCCGATAGCCGCGTCATGGTCACGGTGCATGGGAGGCTGGCCCGCGGGCACAGCACGAATGCATCCGACCGCTGCCGGCGTCGGCGTGCGGCAGCCGGCCGCCAGTTGCCCTGCGATCCGTTGAGGACCGATACAGTCTTGATGGGCATCATGACCATCACTGCCTCCACGCCGGCCGTGCGAGCTTTCGGGCCCGCTTCTGCTCTGCCCGGATCTGCTCCTCCGTCCGTTCTGCCGCTGCCCGGTAGATGCTCTTGAGCGCCGGATGGCCCGGGAGCATGGCCGCGAACATCGCAAGGCCCAGCCCGATATGCAGCATGATCGCCCTCATCGGCCCATCTCCCTGATCGCCTGTTGGGTGCGCATGACGCCCTCCGCATGCATGAGCTTGATCGCACCACTGGAGAATCGATCACTGGAAAGGAGGCTGCCATCACCACCAGAAATCCATGAGTACTTTGGTCGAACCCGCCCATCCACCACGTCATGACACGCCGAGCAGGCCCATGCCCCCATTTCGTCCGGCGGCTTCATTCCGGTGCCGCTATAGCCGGCAAGCCGGTAGTGAGCCAGCACCGTCGTCTCAGGGTTGCCATTGCAAATGCCGGGGATGCGGATCATGCACGGCTGCCCCTTGGCCAGCTTGCGGGCTTTGGTCATCTTGGGTGCGCTCATCGAAATGCCCTCTGGCCGCCTTGAGACCAGTTCAAAAACCACGCGATGTACGCATCCCTTGGCGTTAAGCCTCGCCCTCCGCAGTCGTCAGAAAAACAGATCCACTGACCAAAGATTGCGGCAATCCGTGGCTTGATCGGACAAACCTTCATGCCGCCCACCTCCCGGCGTCCCCATGGAACGGATCGGGATCCGGAATGATCACTCCCATGCCGGCAGCAATGCGCTGCACAGTGGCGTAGAAGTCACTGAAAGTCCGGGCGTCGATCAGGTCTCGCTTACCATCCTCGCCGGTCGTCGTGGTCCGGATCGGCCGGCTGCGGGGATTTCCCATCACCTCGTACTCGGTCCATCCGAAATACTCACCGCAGAAATACTCGTGAAGATCCTCGACACTGTGGCCGGTGGCCTCGCGCAGCGGCGGATAGGCCACGGCCCACAGGGCTGCGTTCTGGTCGAGGGTGCGGCCCTTGCGGGACTCCTTGATCTCGACCTTCCAGCTCTTGGATCCAGGTAATCCGGCAATGAACCGCACAGCGCTGGCCATCACATCGGCGCGCTCTACCCCGCCGGCGTTGAGGGTGAATGTCTGGGTCATGCTGCTTTCCTCTTGGCTCGGCGGATCTTCCACTGCATCTCAAGGCGCGATTGGACTTCGCGCTGGCAGTTCCGGGTGGTGCAATCGTTGCGACCGCAGTCGGCGGGGAGCTGGTTGACCTCGGCACGCCATTGGGCGCTGGGCAGCCGGCCGATGCGGGCGATGTGATGGGCGCAGGCGAAGGCAGTCATGCGACGGCCTCATAGGTGACGCAGTAAGATCCGCCCTTCACCGAGTGGGTAGCCGATACTTTCCCCGAATTAACCAGAAGGTCCAGAGGCTGGCGAACACTGCGGTTGCTGCAGGACAGTTCCGTCGATATCTGACTGATCGTCATCGGACCCATTTCTGCCAGAATCCGGTAGATGAGAACGTCCATATTCATGCGGACATCGCCTCCCGACGCTCGTAATCGTGCCGGCAATCGGTGTCGCACCAGCGCAGGCCATCCGGCAGTGATTCGCCGCAGTTGAGGCATTCGCCGGTGGCTGCGGGACCTTCGGGCTTACGGAACTGAGCTGCAGCGATCCGGGCCATTTCCTCAGCTGCGCTGGACATATCGTTCGTGTCGGAGATGCGCTCGATCATGCCACCTCTCCCGCACCCAGCTGACGCTGGATCTCCTCGATCCTCTGCCGTGCAAAATCCGGACTGGCCGGCACATGCTCGGGCGCCGGGTCTACAGCAATCGCCGCGACGGGCTCGGCGGGCAGCTCACCGCCGTCCATCACAAATCGCACCGTCAGCTCGTGGGCGTCACGCATCATGCGAGCGGCCTGATCAGCATCGGCCGAGCGGAACTGGAACGAGTCGATGTAGGTCCAGGCCTGCCGGGTAAACGGGTCGGTGGCACCGGTACGCATCGCGTGCTGCGTGGCGGCCAGCGACGGGATGCCGATGCACATGGCGCGGAACCGCGGAGCGCTCGGCGGCCAATCGGAACCCAGTGCCAGCGTCTCCCGCATGCCCTGGGCGATCTGCTCGCCAGTCAGGCCAGCAAGAACGGTGCCCCAGGTATCTCCCGCCAACCCGGCAGGATTCGCGCCGTACTGGCTCACCCAGCTATGCCCGAACATCGTCGCCATCCGCGCCCAAAAAGCATTGACCATGGTCTGCGGCGCCTTCGGCTGCGATGCATGCTGCGCCTGCAGCGTCCGCTCGTGCTCGTTCGTTTTCTGCAATGGCTGCCTCGACCTGTTCAACAGCGCTGAGCTTGCGGCCTGATGTGCGGTTTCCACGGTAGTTGACTCCGGTGCGGGTGCTGGATCCACCGGCCGTATCGCCGGCGCTGGATTGGTGATTGTTTTTGCGGGCCGATGCCCTGGCTTTCATCTCGGCGTGGATGTCCTGCAGGTCGCGCCAGCCGCGGAGCACGGCGGCCTCGATGACTGCCTCGGCGTCGCCCCCATCACGGACGATGCGAAGGACCTGGAGCTTGGCGGCCTGCAGGCGGGAGATTGATTCCTTGCCGTCGCTCTGAAGCTGGGCGATCCACATCGACCAGTGGTCGTCGCTGATGCCGTCGGGACAGGAGATCGAGGTCGCCTGGATGCGCCCGACTCTCTCCTCTTCGTTTGTTATTTTGGTTTTATTACTGTTAGGGTCCGCCTGGCGGACTCCTGAGGTCCGGGAGACGGACTTCTGAGGTCCGGGAGACGGACTGGTCCGGGAGACGGACTGGTCCGTCTGGCGGACCTGATTCATGGTGTAAACGTTGTTCCGCCCCGATCGATCCACGGTCAAATAGCCGTCTTTTTCGAGGGACTTGATCGCCTCAATGATTGCCGTCCGACCGTAGTTCGTCCAATCCTCCAGGTCGCTCATTTTGGGCCAGCATTTCCGGTCATGATTGGCGCAGTTGGCCAGCCAGATCATGACGGCCTTTCGCGTGGGGCCAATCTTTAGAGGCTTGACCTCATTCATCATCTCGATGCTCATGCCATCACCCACGAGCAGACCAGAGTCCCGCGCACTGAACAGACGCGCATGGGACCCTTCTTCAGATCGCCGGCTGTCACGCACTCGGGCAGCCGGCGCGCAGCCTCGTGGTAATCAAGGCCCGCAGCCAGGGCAATCTCGGCAGACGTCATGTCGTCGTTGTAGCGGCGAACAGCCTCGACGACAGCGAGGCGGTTGGAGTGCCTGGAGCCGGAGCGCGTGACGCGCATCTCTGCGTCGTGCGACGACACAGGATCGGTGGCGCGAGATGCAGGCGTATGGATGACTCGATCAGTCATGAGAGGGACCTCTTGGGGCCCTTTTGAGGGCCCTTATGGGCAAAACTGATCCCCGGTTCTTGGGCAGCACGTAGCGCTCATTGATCGCTTCACGGGCCAGCTTGGTAACGGCCTGTTCGACGGTCAGGCCCTGTTCTTTCGCAAACGCTGAGATCCTGTCCGCCTGTGCAGGCGTCAGGTCGATGGGAAGGTCTTCTGTCATTTAGAGGGCCCTCCTGAGGGCCTATTTAGGGTCCTTCAGGCGGCGCTCTGCTTGGGGGTATCCTTCGTCACGACAGCAAGACCCTGGATCACCAGGTCCCTCAGGAAGACCGAGGGCTGGGTCTTGTTGATGCGGGCCAATGCGTCGACGAGATTGCGCTCGTCGGCGTTCAGGCGAACCTTGATGATTTTGTCGCGGATATGAGTAGGGTTCTCGTACATGTCGGATACCAAGCTGAATCTGGAGAGGTTGGTTCTTGATCTCTATGCGCGGTCACTCGCGCAAGACGCGGTGATCAAGGCCCTGATGATGGATACGTGCGACGCCCCGCACTGCCGGCGTCGGATTGATGAGTGCTTGTCTGAAGCTGTTGCCACTGCATCGATCGCTGCTTCGTGCGGACAAATTCCACGCGGGATTTCTGATCTCGTGACCGAGATGACCGGCGAGTACACCGCGATCCTCGATGAGCGCATTCAGTGGGAGAAGGACAATCCTGTTGAGGAGGATTGAGGCCGGCGGCGAGCCGGAGGACTGAGGACAAGACCTGACGCTGAGAGGCGTTCATGCAGCCTCCTTTTTCTCAGCGGCAATCCAAATAAGGCGCGAAGCCTTCAGGACGCCACCAGAACCCTTTTCCATTCGGCTGGCCAGGGACCGTCCGATGCCTCGATTGCCATTCATCACCGCGGCGAGTGTCTGGTATGGAATATCAAGCTTGCGCGCAGCAGACGAGATGCCGCCCGCATCACGGACGTAAGCGGAAAGCTCTTCTTTTTCGGTCATGGGCAGGTATTCGTTTCGCATATGTTGCAACTATACGATTCGCATACTTTGCGCGCAAGTGCTCGCGATACCCTGACAACATCCATATGGAGTCTCAGGATTTGAGTCAGTTCATTGCTAATCTCCGCGCTCGGCGGGAAGCCCTAAATCTTTCAATCGAGCAGATCACGGACGCGCTCAACACTCGCGGTATCGCTGTTGCGTATCAGACGGTGGCCGCATGGTTCAATGGCAGTCGCGGATCGAGGTGGAAAGTGGACGAACTGAGGGCGCTCCTGGATGTGCTGGAGACCGATTTGGATGCTATGGCAGGCAATGCAGAGCTCGTAGAGGAGCCAATTGCGGCATCTGTAGCACGTGAAATGAGAGGCCTATCTGAAGCCCAGCAGCAGGCGATTCTGGCAATGATCAGGAGCATGCGGCCCTAGACCGGCCGCTTATTGGGGAAAGGTAATGCGCACAGACTCTACCCTTGGCCTTGAGGGCGTACCGGCCAAGGCCTTCTCGTACATCACATCCATGCTGGTCCCGGGTGAGTCCGTAAGGGCATCTACTGTCCAGAGGCGCATATTTGCGATCACCCATCGAAGAGCTCTTTTGGCAGCGACCACTGGTCGTATTATCGGTATGACGCGCGGGCTTTTCGGTGGCTTTACGCCAACTGACATCCGCTGGCAGGACGTGAAAGATGCCAATATCCGGGTCGGAATTTTCAGCAGCTCAGTCATCATCCGGCATCTCACTCAGCCCGATCTGGCAAGCGGCGGTGTTGTGGTCACATACCGCATCGATGGGCTGAGGAAGGCTGAGGCCCAAGAGGTTTACCGAATGGCCCAGGCTCAGGAGCAGTCCTGGCGCGAGAAGCGCCGGCATCGTGAGCTGGAAGAGATGCGGGCGAAATCTGGTGGATTTCAGGGTGGATTTGGATCAAGCCAACCGGCGACCGATCCCGATCCCGCGGCACGACTAAAGAACGCCAAGGAGATGCTCGACCAGGGTCTGATCAGCGACTCGGAGTACGAGACGATCAAGGCGCGTGTGATAGGCGAGCTCTGATGAGGCTCGTCGCGCTTGTATTTATTTCAGCGCTTGCCTTTTTTGCAACTATTTCCAATGCACGGTCGGCGACTATTGATGAGGCCATACATCCAGACGCAGTACAGCAGCGCTTCTTAAGGATTTTTTTCTCTAACGATCTTCTGACTTTTGTCCATGGTGGCAAAAGCGAACATGCCGAACTATGGCGAAAACTAGTCATTCCTAGCACGCGCGATTTAACTATCGCCACTGAATTTATGCAGAATCCAATTGGCGCTGATGCCAAGTACCGAAACAAGTACACTTTTGTGAATGGATACTTTGGAGGAGCTGAAAAATTTAGTGATGATGATTTTATCATTAAAATGCAGATGGTAACTGCATATATTAGCGTCCGAGACTCGAAGTTCCTTGAGATGGCAAAACCGGGTGACCGCATCGATATGGCTTGCATCGTTCACGGCAAGGGCGTCGAGTTCGTCGAGATGGGGTCCTGTGTCCAGCAAGATGAAGTGATTACTGAACTTGCAAAGATCGCAATGGACGCCTTCCTTCATGGACCAATCAACTTGGAAAGAATCATCCAAACTGAAATGGCTATCCAGTTTGACGAGCTAGAGCCGAAGAACACGTTATGTCGACATGGAGACGATAAGTCATGCATCGCAGACATGAACAACATGTCTGACCGCCTGCAGGCCGCACTGATAGCCTGGGGTAAGGCCAATGCAAACAGCCTAAAGCCCCTATTAAAGGCTGTACCGAAGTGAATCGCTGGTCCGAGTGCCTGATGCTGGCGGAGTGAGGTGTGCAATCCAAAAAAAGAATCGATATTTCACTTATATATTGCAACTCAGTCAAGGCAAATGAATGAACGATGGTAAATCGAGAATACTATCACCGCCAGTTACATCTGTAACTGAGGAAGATTTCAGAAGATTTCTTGGAGAAAAAACATTAAGCCCTAATTGCTCGTGCTGCGGCGAGTCAGCATGGTTCTATATCGGAACAGAAAATAGATTTGGGCTATTCACAATGATCCCTTTCGCAGAAAATCCAAGACCAGATAGTGGGATGGTAGAGCGACTGGGTGGGAGCGTAGCAGGAAGGGCAATAATATCTCTTGGATGTGGTAATTGCGGATATATCAGGAGCCATGACCTATTCGTCGTGTCGCAGTGGGTAAGGAGAAACCCAGAAAAGAAGGCCGCCGACGATGCCTAAGGTAACTTACCTTCCTGGCGCCATGGATCCGCTGCAAGCGGCAGCTATTGGCCCAGCACTTGCAAATGGCGGTGGTGGAACACATGATGGAGGTATGGAACAGCGCCTTACCACCCTTGAAACACGGCTAGACACCATCTTGCCTACCTTGGCCACCAAGGCAGACATCGAAGGTGTGCGCAGTGATATCAAGGGGTGGATGCTTGCGACGGTGCTAACAATCATTGGCACACTCGTCGCAGTGGTGGTTGCTATGAATACCCTGTGGAAGCCGCCATCGACGCTCTCAGCGACCCAAGCTGCCCCCATCATCATTCAAGTTCCAGCATACGCTCAGCCAACAACGGGCATGCAGCCCGCGGTACAGGCCAAGATAAATCACTAACCCCGCTCCGGCGGGGTTTTTCATGCCCTACCCCATCTCCACCTCCTCCCCCAGCCGCAGGATGATCCTTGGATCATCATAGTCGCCCGTCTCTGAGTCCGCCGTCTGAGCAAAGACCATGACCGCGGCCTTATCCTCCTCCAGCCTGTAGGCCCGGCGCACAGCCGCATCCTCTGCCGTCATCGGTATCGGCGGATCGGCGATCAACTGCCCGCGTTTCCCCGCCACCCACGTCTGCACCACGTAAATCGTCTCTTTGGCCATGTTTCCTCCTGGTGGGGAAATGATGGCCTGTGCGCGTCTCACGGGGTGAGATTTAGATAAATGGACGCTGAACAGTATGCGATTCGCATCCATAAATTATGCGTTTCGCATTGCCTCGTTGGTATGCGTTTCGTATAGTCAACCCGCGCCGCAGCGAAACGCTGACCCACGGCCTGGGATCTTCCACAACCGAATAGCTGCCGGTCACGGCGGGTCAAAGCATCTGAGGGATGTTCAGCCAAGTGACGGATCGGCAGAGACTTTGGCCCTTGGTAGCAGGGGCCATTGTGATGGGATTTGAGGTTGCGCTGACCGAGGCGCTGAACACTCGGACTTCCTTGTTGGTGAAAAATGTGGCCGTAGCGGGCCGACAGACCCCATCACAATTCAACGCGCAGAGGAGCGCAAATATGCAAGCACACAGCTTGAGCCTGTCGTCTCTGCAGGCATTTCAGTCGCTATGCCACGGCGCGGCCGTCGATGGCGGCTGGTGGAACAGTTTGGCGTGGCGCGATCCCGATGCAAGGAAGCACTTCATCGCCGGCAAGCTGGCCCTTGTGCATTCCGAAGTCAGCGAGGCGCTGGAGGCGTTCCGCAAGGATCTGATGGACGACCATCTGCCTGAGCGCAAGGGTATGGAAGTCGAGATGGCCGATGCGGTGATCCGGATCCTCGATCTGGCTGGGGCCCTTCACCTCGACGTGTTCGGCGCGGCCATGGAGAAGATTCGCTACAACGCCACGCGGGCCGATCATCTGCCTGCAAATCGGGCGCTGCCTGGCGGTAAGTCGATTTGATTTAAGACCCGGCCACTGATAGGCCGGCAATACCCCGCCACTGGATGGCGTTGAGCCGTGCGAGGCCGGCGCAATACCCAGCCACTCATTCTCTATCGGTGCGGCACATGCCGTATCTACCACTTTCAAGCCGGCCATGAGCTGGCTTTTTTTTGAGGAAAGTTCATGGCAAACGAAGTGATCGTGGCTTACAAGGGCTTTGACAAGGATCTCAAGTGCCGAGATTTTCAGTATGAGGTCGGCAAGGAGTATGTCCACGAAGGCGAGGTGAAGGCCTGCAACGAAGGCTTCCACTGCTGCGAGTATCCGCTCGATGTGTTTGGATACTACCCGCCCGCAGGTGCACGCTTCGCAGTAATCGAGGCATCCGGGAAGGTGGATCGGGAAAGCGACAAGCTGGCCTGCGAGAAGATTGGAATCAAGGCTGAAATCGGATTGCCGGGCATCATCAAGGCGGCCATCGATTTTACGTTCAGTCGGGCAAAGAAAGCGGATGGCGATCAGTCCAAGGATGAGCGCGGCGCAGCCAGCTCGACCGGCGACTGGGGCGCAGCCAGCTCGACCGGCGACTACGGCGCAGCCAGCTCGACCGGCTACCAGGGCGCAGCCAGCTCGACCGGCGACTACGGCGCAGCCAGCTCGACCGGCGACTACGGCGCAGCCAGCTCGACCGGCAACCGGGGCGCAGCCAGCTCGACCGGCAACCGGGGCGCAGCCAGCTCGACCGGCGACTACGGCGCAGCCAGCTCGACCGGCGACTACGGCGCAGCCAGCTCGACCGGCGACTGGGGCGCAGCCAGCTCGACCGGCGACTGGGGAGCAGCCATGGCCTCGGGTTATGAGGGGAAAGTCATGGGCACAGACGGAAATGCCCTATTCCTCGTTGAGCGCAACGAGGACCACGAAATCATCGACGTATGGGCAGGCGTTGTCGGCAAGGATGGCATCAAGCCGAATGTCTGGTACTCACTGAAAGACGGCAGGCCCGTCGAAATCTAATCAACCAACAGCCGGCCATCCGGCTTTTTTTGTGCCTGGAGAAAGTCATGAAATCCAACACGAAGCGCTGCAAGGCGGCCTGCCGCTGGTTCGGCCGGTTCAATCAGACGGACCTTGGCCTGATGCTGGCCATCCATCCGAAGTGGCCACTGATCGCCGGGGGTGTGGCATGAAGGTCATAGGCAGCGAGAGCAATTTGACCACCTACATCCATTACCGGGGTGAGACGGCATTTAGCCGGGCTGCGATTGTGTTTGATCGGACCACTTGCGACATGGCTGTGTCCATATGCATTCCGATGAGTAGCATCCGCGAGTTGATCGCAGGCCTGACGGAGATGGCTGATGCGCATGATGCTGGGTCGAGGCAGGAGATGGCGGCATGAAGCGTGTACTGACGCCTGAGGCTGAAGCCGAGCGAGCCGATTTTGATTCCGAATTTGACGGGGGCAATTGCTCGTGCCACTTGACCCCGCCATGCGGTAGCTGCACCCATCCCGGAAATCCAGATAACCAGGCCGAGGACGACTCGGCTTGGATGGAAGTCGATGACGATTATGACGGGGTGGAGGAATGACCCTATACCTCCCCGATCCTCCCGGCTGGCAATGCGACCACGCCGGCGATGCTGCAGCTGATCGTGAATCGATCATCGAGCGCGAAGCAATCCGGTCCGTAGCAGATCCTGAGGTGGCCGAGGAGTTTCTCGCCACCCTACTCGACCGCCCCAACGACTGTGAGGCCATGGCCAAGGCTGTGGCCACCAAGGACTGGCGAGAGATCGAAGCGCTGCTTTGGTCATGGGCTTACGGACGAGCCGAACGAAATTACCAAGAGCCGCCCCGCGGCTTCCACTAATTCAAATCCCCTTCCCTTTTGATTGTGCTGGCGCAGGCCGGCAGGAGTTGTTATGTCCGCACTCGTCACCACCCAGGTCGATGGCCTGGCCAAGAATCTCGGCCTGCTGAATGTTGATTCCAAGGATCTGGTCGAAACGCTCAAGTCCACCGCGTTCAAGGGCAACGTGACCGACGAGCAGATGGCGGCCCTTCTCATGGTTGCCAACCAGTACGGCCTCAATCCCTGGACGAAAGAGATCTATGCCTTCCCGGACAAGGGCGGCATCGTTCCGGTGGTTGGCGTCGATGGATGGTCGCGGATCATCAACGGTCACGCCCAGTTCGATGGCATCAACTTTGAACAGGATGACCAGAGCTGCACCTGCATCATCTACCGCAAGGATCGATCGCACCCGATTCGCGTCACCGAGTGGATGGCCGAGTGCAAGCGAAACAACGCAGGCCCCTGGCAGTCCCACCCGCGCCGGATGCTACGCCACAAGGCCATGATCCAGTGCTCGCGTATCGCTTTCGGATTCGTTGGGATCTATGACCACGATGAGGCAGAGCGGATCACGGTATCGCAGGCCGATAGCGCCACGCAGCGGGCTGAGCGGATTGCACAGGAGCTTCCGCCCTACTCGGATGACGAGTTCAACAAGAACTTTGGCACCTGGTCCGAGCGCATCCAGAGTGGTCGCAAAACTGCCGACGAGATCATCGCCATGGTCCATACCAAATACACCCTGACGCCCGGTCAGCTGGGCGCCATCCGTGACCTCGAAACCACCGAGGTGGAGGTAGTCGAATGAAGATCGTAAAGCTCACCCAGGGCACGCCGGAATGGCATGCCCACCGCTCTGCGCATTTCAATGCCAGTGATGCACCAGCCATGCTCGGACTGTCGCCCTATGAGTCGCGCAGCGAGCTGATCAAGCGCTTGGCTACTGGTATCGAGCGCGAGATTACCCCGCAGTTGCAACGCATCTTTGATGAAGGCCATCGCATTGAGGCGCTGTGCAGGCCTCTGGCCGAACAAGTCATTGGCGAAGATCTGTTCCCCTGCGTCGGCACCGAGGGCCGTCTTTCAGCCAGCTTCGACGGCCTGACGATGATGGAAGATGCCATCTGGGAGCACAAAACGCTCAACATGGCATTGCGATCAGCGATTCCGCGCAAGCATGTCGCTGATGGCCATATCCCGCTTCATGGCGATGAGGTCGTGCTTCCGGAGATCTACTGCGCCCAGCTAGAGCAGCAGATGATGGTATCCGGCGCAGACAGGGCTCTGTTTATGGCGACATCATGGGATGGAGACATCCAGTCCGATAGCCGTGGTTGCTGGTATCTCTCAGATCCCGCACTGCGTGCGCGCATTGTTGCCGGCTGGGCCCAGCTCGAGCAGGACATTTCCGCTTATCAGCCGGAGCAGGAAGTGGCGCCGGCGCCGGTCGGCAAGGCTCCGGATCAGCTCCCTGCCCTGCATGTGGCTGTCAGCGGCATGGTCACCGCATCGAATCTGGATGCGTTCAAGACTCATGCCATGGCTGTGTTCGGCGGTATCAACCGGGATCTGCAGACTGATGAAGATTTCGCCGATGCCAGGAAGACGATCACCTGGGCGAAGGGCGTGGAAGACCGTCTGGAATCGGTGAAGTCTGCAGCGCTCGCCGATGCCGCGCCGGTCGAGGCGGTTTTCCGGGCGATGGATGAGCTGAAGGAAGAGGCCCGCCGTATCCGTCTTGATCTGGAAAAATGCGTCAAGGCTCGCGACATCAGCATCCGACAGGAGATCGTCGACGCCGGCATCCGTGCAGCCAGGGCCCACTACGAGCAGTTGGTTGTGAGCCTCGGTGAATTTGCGCCGCGGCCGGACCAGGCCACCCTGGCGGGCATCGGCGCATCGATCAAAGGCAAGCGATCGATCAGCAGCATGCGGGACGCAGTCAGTACGGCCGTGGCCGACATCAAGATCGCTGCGAGCCAGCGGGCCGAGACCATCCGCGCCAACGTCAGCATCCTGAAAAATCAACATCAGCACCAGTCACTGTTTGCCGATCGGGTGATGCTGGCACAAACCAAGTCGCCTGAAGATCTCCGCAACTTGGTCGCGGCTCGTATCGGCGAGTTCGAACGGCAGGAGACTGAGCGACTGGAGCGGCAGCGCGAGCAGATCCGCAAGGAAGAAGCCGAGAAGCTGTCCCGCGAGCAGGATGCGGCCAAGGTGGTGGACGAGACTCCGCCGGCATCTGCAAAAGTCGTCCAGTCCGCACCTCAGGCGCAGAGCCACTTTGCGGCATCAACGGACGAGATCCCAGCCAAGGCCGAAAAAGTCGCCCAACCGGCAGGCCCTGCCAAGACCATCAAGCTGGGCGACATCAGCGCCTTGATCGCACCGCTTTCGATCACTGCAGACGGACTGGCCCAGCTCGGGTTCAACCCGGCCGGCACCGATCGTGCAGCCAAGCTGTACCGCGAGGACCAGGTGCTCGACATGCTGCGGGCCATGATGGCTCGGATCAAGGATGTCGGCCTCGGCCTCACCGAGCGTAAGGCGGCCTGACCATGGCCGCCGACAACTCCCTTCCAACCATCGACATGTTCCAGCCGCTCGACGGCTGGTTCGACTGGCGATCCGGCCGTATGCGAGTGCTTGTCCGAGACGGCGAGCCACGTATGCGCTGCGGAAAGATGGCCTGCGGCCACGATTCACCATGGGCCCCTGAGTTTTCCAAACCGTGGGGCACCTTCCCGGATCTGCCCGAAACAGTGGCCGAGAAAATGGCCTCCTGAGGACGAAGCATGAAATCACTCGGAAACATCAGCCGTGGCAGTGATGCCATAGCGAAAGAGATCAGCGAGAACGCGCTGGAGCATGGTCGGATCGCGGTGTACATCGGCGAGACCGGCGGCGTTGCGTTCGTCACGCACCACGAGGCCGGATATGACGGGTTTCTGGTCACGCACTCCAGCCGACTTGTCGGGGTCTACCAGGGTAATGCGTCGGGCACTGGCGAGTGCCATCCAGAGCATTCCATCTTCGCCGTGGCAATGGCAGATCTGGAGCATTGGATGGGGTTTATTCGGGTTCCTCCGAAGCCTCGGGCCAGGGTTGAGCGGAGGGAGGTGGCGTGAGCGCACAGCCTACTTTCAACTTCCCGCGCACCTCCGGACTCAGCCGCTTACACCCGGGAGAAATCATCGTGGACCTGTTTGCCGGCGGTGGCGGAGCCAGTGAGGCCCTGCGGCAGGCGCTGGGGCGGGATCCGGATATCGCCATCAACCATGATGCCGACGCCATCGGCATGCATGCTGCAAACCACCCGTTTACCGTTCATCACCGCGAGGATGTCTGGCAGACCGATCCAGTGCGAGAAGTCGCCGGCCGCCCGGTCGGCTGGTTCCATGCCAGCCCGGACTGCACCCATTTCAGCCAGGCAAAGGGCGGCCAACCGCGAAGCCGGGCCACCCGGTCGCTATCGTGGGTTGTGCTGAAGTGGGCCGGAGCCCTGGCGCGTGCCGGGCGTGCGCCGCGGATCATTTCGCTGGAGAACGTCCGACAAATCCGCAGCTGGGGTCCGCTGATTGCCAAGCGCGATCCGGCGACCGGACGCGTTGTGAAACTGGACGGCACTGTCGCCCTCCGTGGTGAGCGTGTCCCGGTCGACCAGCAATTCCTGGTCCCCGACAAGCGCCGAGCCGGTCAGACCTGGGCGCGCTTCCTTCATGAGCTGCGCGGCATGGGATACCAGGTCAAGCACAGGCTCCTGATCGCTAGCGACTACGGTGCCGGCACCAGCCGGGAGCGACTTTTTCTCATCGCGCGCCGGGATGGGCTGCCCATTGTCTGGCCAGCACAGACCCATGGCCGCGGTCTCGGCCTACAGCCGCTCGTCACCGCCGCCGACTGCATCGATTGGTCGATACCCTGCCCGTCGATATTCGAGCGGGCAAGGCCTCTGGCAGATGCCACCTGCCGGCGCATCGCCAAGGGCATCCACAAATTCGTGCTGGATACAGATGAGCCGTTCATTGTTCCGGGCCCAGCAGCAGCATTCCTCACCGAACATGCCAACGGCAGCAGCCAGCGAGTATTTGCAGCTGATGAGCCACTGCGGACACAGGTCAGCGGCATCAAAGGTGGGCACTTCTCCGCCGTATCGGCGCACCTGATCAAGATCCGAGGCGATGTCCGGGCCGGGGTTGCGATTACTGAGCCGGTGCCCACGATCACCAGCGGTGCCGGTGCAGCCCGACCGGCAGGTGCTGCACATGCTCTCGGTGTCGTATCTGCTTTTCTCGAGCAGGCCAATGGCGGCTTCTACACCGGGGCCGGGAATGACCTTCGACAGCCGGCACCGACCATCGTGGGGAGCGGAAGCCAGCAGCGACTGGTGACATGCACTCTCAGCCAGCAGCAGACCGATGGAGCTCTGCGCGTCGCGGCATTCCTGATCAAATACTACGGAACGGCTCACGGCGAAAATCTGCGCGACCCGCTCGACACCGTCACCACCCGCGACCGGCTGGCCCTGGTCACTGTAACCATCAAGGGCACGCCCTACGTCATCGTGGATATCGGCCTGCGGATGCTCAAGCCGGCCGAGCTTTACCGGGCCCAGGGGTTTCCCGCGGATTACATCATCGATCGCACCGCTGACGGCCGGCGCCTCAGCATCAGCGCCAGCACGCGCATGTGCGGAAATTCGGTTAGCCCGCCACCGCTGGCTGCCATCGCCCGGGCGAACCTCGATCCGGCCCACAACATGGAGGCCATGGCCGCATGAGCACTGAGCAGAAAGTAATCGCACTGCGAGATGAGTTTGAGGACCATGCGCGGTACATGGCTCTGGAGGGCCGTGAGGTTGATTTGAACTGGCAGACATGGAAAGCCGCCCACGCCAAATACGCCCCGCGCTGGCTGCCGATTGATGGGTCAGAAAAGGCCGCTGGAAATGTCATTCTAGGTCAGCTAACACTGGCTGCCATCTATCCAAAAGCAATTGCGGGATGGGATGACATCGAGGAATGCTGGAAGTCACCCAATGGCAAAATAGTGTCAACCAACTACAGCCATTACATGCCCATCCCTGACGCGCCGGAGGTGGGGTGATGGTCCCGGTCCTACTCCTGACCGCCGCGCTGGCCACACCGACGCCGGCCGCGCCAACCTGGTGCAGCTCACTCGCCCAGGTCGCATCCACCGCCGAGCAGGCCCGCGCTGCCGGCATCATGTTGAATCAGGTGCTGGCCGGCCTGCACACACTTCCGCCCGATGCTCGCCCGGCCGCCGCCGGCACGATCCGGGCCATCTACACCATCGCGCCGATGCCACCTGCAGCCGTAGGGTGGGCCACGCGCAATGCATGTGAGGAACAGAACGATGGGTGATCCACAAATCAAGTGGGAGCGTCCCGGAGACGACGCATTCCTGTACGACACCATAGGGGATGCCATAGATGCATCGGGTGGCGATCTCAGTGCTGGATCGGTGATCAGGTTTGGCCAGTTCACTCCATACCAACACCTGTCGGCAAGCACCCTTTCATGGGAAGTCATCTCTTCGATGGCCGACCATGCGAAGGAGAAGCATGGTTTTCTGGCAGACGATTACGAGTCTGGACTTCTCGACCCGCACCACAAATCTCTGGTCAAGCATCTGCGTTCCTGGCTATCCGAACTGCCGCCCGCGATGTTCGGTGCCATCAAAAACATCCAGGAACACACCATCACCGATGAGGACATGGCATGACTGACCGAATCAAATGGGGCGAGCCCGTGACTGGGTGGGATGGCGTTATTGCCGCGGCTCAGGGAATGAAGAATGGGAAGAAAGTTCAGTGCTGGATGTCTGATTCATGGTGCGCGTGGGGTAAAAATGACCATCTTCACGCAAGTGATAAATACCGCATCAGCGAGGAGGTGAGTCCGCGGGAGTTTTGGGTGAATCTGTATTTTGACGGCGAGATATATATCTGCGATAGCAAGGAGTCAGCTGATCAAGGGGCTGATAACGGATGTATCGAATGCATCCACGTGCGCGAGGTGATTGAGTAATGGCCGATGCGATCCGACTCAAAAACGACCGCACCGAGTCGATCGAGCTGCAGATGATCGGCGGCCGATGCTGGCTGGTATGTAGCAGCACCTGCAGGCCGACGAGAAGTGTGCAGGTAGGCCGCGAAGAGGCGCGGCGTCTATCTCGGATGCTGGCCCAATTTGCCGAAACAGGGAGGGTTGAGTAATGGCCATGACTGTACTGGAGAGGATGGCACGGGATATTTGCGCATCGACTGGATCTCATCGACTGATCAAGGATGAGGTGATCAGCGGCCGATACACGCCCGAGAACTTTGCCTGCATCATGGCCGCCCTCACCAAAGCGCCGCCGGGGTGGAAGTTGGTGCCGGAGCAGCTCACCGAGGCCATGGACGTGGCGGCCTATCTGGATGAGCAGAACCCGAATGCCTTCCCGTCAACGATCTGGAGGACATTTCTTGCCGCCGCCCCGGAATACAAGGAGGGGGAGTGATGGATATCGAACAGAAGGCGCTTCTTTTCGCCTATCAAGCGCATGAAGGACAGGTTCGCAAGTACACGGGCGATCCCTACATCACCCATCCGATCTCTGTCGCTGCCATCGTGAAGTCGGTGGCTCATATGCCGACAATGATCGCTGCCTGCCTACTGCACGACGTGGTCGAGGATACGGATACCCGGCTCATCGATGTGGCGGTGGAATTTGGCGAGGATGTCGCAGAGCTTGTGGATGCCCTGACGGATGCATCAACGCCTGATGACGGAAACCGAGAGGCAAGGAAGCGCATCGACCGCGAATGGATCGCCAAGGCATCCCCTGAGGCCAAGACCATCAAGCTGGCCGATCTGATCCACAACACGCAAAGCATCGTTCTGCATGATCCCAAGTTCGCCAAGGTCTACATGCAGGAGAAGCGACTGCTTCTAGAGGTTCTTCGAGACGGTGATGCCGAGCTGTGGAATCGTGCCACTGACATCGTGCAGCGATATTTCAAGGAGGCGTGATGGGAGCTGCTGAGAAAATTGAACCCGATCAGCTCCCGACTGATCGGCTATGGACGCCGGAGGATTGCGCGACCTACTTCCGCGTTGTGCCCAAGACCTTCACGGATAGCATCAGCAAGATGCCACGGTTCCCGGAACCAAAGATCGAGCATGGCCGGCGATTGAAGCGGTGGCTTCCGGCCGACATCATTGCCTGGGGATACCGTGAGCGCGGAATCAGATCCAAGTGAGATGGCGTGTGCACACGGATGTGCACTGCACACAAAGTGCACATGGCGGCATGTATCGCATTGATTTATATGGTCAAAACGAGTCCTGCCGGGGGGACCACGAGACACTTGTGCACAGATCCTCAAACGCAGCCATTGCGTTGTAAATCCATCACTTGCGGCCAGTATCGCAACCCCGCACACGTGCACACAAGTATTTGAACGCAGTTGAAAATCGGGCCGCATTGCACACAGGATGCACATCTCGTGTGCAATGCAGCCTGCATCAGTCCAAGCATTTTCAAGCCCGTCGCAGCTTGTTTGAATTCCTGCAAATCGCACCCTTGTGCACCAAAATTGCACCATCGATTGCACCAAGTGGTCCAGGTGACAGTCATGGAAAGTCCGTAGGACGAATGCTGCACCAAGATGCCATCGGCTGGCCCTGCCGAGGGTCAGGTACCCATCGCGGAAAGATGCAGACCTCAAGCTGTCCTGCCATGTCATCGCAGTTGTCCAGCTGCGTTGAGCGCACGATCCCAGTCTTGCCCGCTGCCGGGCCTTGGCCGCTGCGATATCGAAGGCGTGGAACCCATGGACTGATGAAACCGGAATGTGCTGCCACGCGCCAGAGGACTCGCTCAATCCCCCCTGTTCCGCCTGATCCATCCACCACCTGACCACGCGTGGCGGCAGAGAAGCTCACCGGCGGATTCGGCCCGTGATTTGCAGAAATTGATGAATACCAGATATGAAACCATTCGACCTGCCTCGATGTATCGCCTGCAGGCAGCGCATTAGGATAAGGGATCCAGGCCCATGGCCCATCAGCCGTTGAAGCTGACGGCGGCCGGCGCGACCGTGACGAACGCCGCCTGCGACCTCTTCCTTTCCGACTCCGCGAGCAATCCATGGACTACCGCTATCTCGGCCAAAGCGCCCTCAAGGTCTCCCCTCTCTGCCTGGGCGCCATGATGTTCGGAGGCGACACCGATGCCCCCACCGCCAGGCGCATCATCGACAAGGCTGCCGCTCAGGGCATCAATTTCCTGGATACGGCCGATGTCTACAACAACGGCGAGTCCGAACGTGTGGTCGGCAGAAGTCTGGCCACGCAACGCGATGCATGGGTCATTGCCACCAAATTCGGATACGGTCGCGGCGATCAGGCCAATACCATGGGCCAGTCCCGCAAGTGGATCATGCAGACCTTCGAGGCCAGCCTGCAGCGACTGGGCAGCGATTATGTCGACATCCTGTATTTTCACCGCGCCCTGCCCGGTGTCACCCTGGAAGAGGCATTGCGCACGATCGGTGACCTGATCAGCCAGGGCAAGCTGCGTTATTACGGCCTGTCCAATTTCCACGGCTGGCGCATCGCCGAAGTGGCAAGACTGGCCGATCAGCTGGGTATCCAGCGGCCCAGTGTCAGCCAGCCGCTGTACAATCTGGTCAACCGCAGTGCCGAGGTCGAACAGTTGCCGGCAGCAGCGCATTACGGTCTGGGCGTGGTGCCTTACAGCCCGCTGGCACGCGGCATTCTCACCGGCAAATATGCCTCGCTGGACCAGTTGCCGGCTGACTCCCGCGCAGGCCGTGGCGATCCCCGCATCAAACAGACCGAGTTGCGTGCCGAATCGCTGCATATCGCACAACAGATCGCTGCGCGCGCCGCCGGCAAGGGCATCAGCTCCATCGCTTTCGCCCTGGCTTGGGTTTTGAACAACCGCCTGATCAGCTCGGCCATCGCCGGCCCACGTACCGAATCCCACTGGGACAGCTATCTGACGGCACTGGACGTAAAGCTGGGCGCCGACGACGAAGCCTTTGTGGACGCGCTGGTCCACCCTGGTCATGCCTCCACGCCCGGCTTCACCGATCCGGCCTACCCTGTCGAAGGCCGCCTCCTCTGATATCACACAACCAGACAGCCTCCGTGAGCTTGAATGCTGGACTTCTGCGCTCGCCAGCAGATCCTGCCGGACTGCGAAACCATCCGCGTGGCCCCGATCAATGAAGCCTTCGACCGCCTGGAGCGTTCGGATGTGCATCACCGCTGCGTGATCGATATGGCGACGCTGGGCCAGCCCTGCGCCAGCTGACGAAATGCACGGCAGAGGCATCGGGGCGCATGCCCGATCCCCCTGCCGTGTCAACCAAGGCCCAGGGCCTTGGGCGGATAGCGCAACGCATCCAGCAACAGGCGGAACGCCGCCGATGGCTGGCGCCGGCTGGGATAGTACAGGTGATAGCCGGGGAACGGCGGACACCAGTCTTCCAGCACCCGCTGCAGCTGGCCGGCCGCCACGGCGTCCTGCACCAGATTCTCGGGCACGCAGGCCAGGCCCAATCCGCCGCGGGCGGCATGCAGAATGGTCGCCGCATGATTGATGGTCAGCTGGCCATCCACGCGTACATGCAGTTCACGCGGCCCCTTCTGCAATTCCCAGCTGTAGACGCCGCCGGCGCTCTGCATCCGCAGATTGATGCATGAGTGATCGGCCAGATCCTTCGGCGTTCTGGGCTTGCGGTGGCGGGCAAAATAATCGGGCGAGCCGACCACGGCCATGCGCAGATCCGGCCCGATCCGCACGGCCACCATGTCCTTGGCAATCGATTCGCCCAGCCGCACCCCCGCGTCGAAGCGCTCGGCAACGATATCGGTGAGGCTGGACTCGATGGCCAGCTCCACATGCAGGTCGGGATATTGCGGCAGCAGCCGCTCCAGCGCCGGCACCAGCAGCGTCTGGGCCGCATGTTCGGACGTGGTGATACGCAGTCGTCCTGCCGGCTTGTCGCGAAACTGGCTGAGCGCGGCTATCTCCTCGGCAATGCTGTCCAGCGCCGGACTCAAGGTGCGCAGCAGACGCTCGCCAGCCTCGGTCAACGCCACCCGTCGCGTGGTCCGTGTCAGCAAGCGCACGCCCATCCGGGCCTCCAGTCGACGAATGGTATAGCTCAAGGTCGATTGCGAGGTGCCCAGCTTGGCCGCGGCACGCGTGAAGCTCTGCTCCTCGGCCACGATCATGAAGGCATTGAGATCCACCAGTTCTTCGCGTCGCATTCGTCTGCTCCGTCATACATCAATGCATCTCGGGATGCTCGCCGGCCGACGAGACCCATGGATATTCCCAAGCGTCCAGTCCAGAGCCGGGGTGGAGGCCGAGCTGGCCACCGCCGTTGCGATCCGAAGGCTCGCGGGGTTCCCTGCAACGCAGGGAAAGGTCGTCTGGGGCCAGCCATCACCGCGATGGCAAACAAGCGATGATACGTCTGCAACGCCGCTGAACCGGCTGCGGATGCCTGCGTGAAAAGCCACGCCTTCACCGCCTGCTTACTGCAGGCGAGGCCTAGCTCGCAGCCACAGCGCGCAGCCCAGACAGGCCAGACCACTGAGCAGCATGATGCAGGTCATCGGCCAGGGGGAGCTGTCGCCCAATGCCCCCAAGATACCCGAGCTGAGTACCCCGAAACCATACTGGAAGGCCCCGACCAGCGCCGATACGGCGCCCGCCTGCCTGGGAAAGTCCGCCAGCGCGCCGATAATGGCGTTGGCCACGATAAATCCGGCCATCGAGGCTACCAGCAGTGAGGGAATCGCCAGACCCACCAGACCACCCCAGCCCGTGGCACCGGCTATCGCCGCGGCTGCACCTGCCCCAGCCGCGATCATCGCGCCCCATTGCAGAATACGATCGCTGCCAAAGCGGGCCACCATCCGTCGGTTGAACAGATTCGCAGCCATCACGCCGACGATGCCGCCGGCAAACAGCAGCGCATAGACCTGAGGGGACACATGGTAGTAACTGATAAAGGCGAACGGCGAACCGGCGATATAGGCAAACATGCCGGCGTAATAGAAACCGCCCACACCCATATAGGCACGCAGCCGGGGATCACGCAGCAGTGCGCGGTAGCCGGCCCACGCCTGTGACAGCGGCAGGGCATGGCGCCGTTCCGGCGGCAGGGTTTCCGGCAAGGCCGCCAGCGCCAGCAGTGTCAGCACGCCGATCACCGCCAGCAACCAGAAGATCGCCCGCCAGCCCGAAGCCAGCAAAATCTGTCCACCCACCATCGGCCCCAGCAAGGGAGCCACGGCCATCACCATCATGAGGGTCGACAACATACGCGCCGCGTGATGGCCGGCATACAGATCACGAACCATCGCCCGGGCCAGCACCACGCTGGCGCAGGCACCCATCGCCTGGACCAGACGCCAACCGATCAGCACCCAGGCCGTGCCGGACATCGCGCAACCGACCGAGCCGGCCACGAACAGCAACAGCCCCAGTGCCACCGGCAGGCGGCGCCCATAACGGTCACTGACGGCCCCCCAGATCAGCTGGCCCAGACTGAAACCCACCAGATAACCCGATACGGTCAGCTCGATGGTGCCCACCGGCACACCCAGTTCCCGCGCCATCGTCGGAATAGCCGGCAGATAGACGTCGGTGGAAATCGAGGCGAAACCCATCAGCAAGCTGAGTATCATCAGCACATGCCAGCGGTGGCGCGGCGCGGCCTGCTCAAGAGCCGCGCCGGCAACCGCCGTACCTCCCGACTTGCTGTAGAGATCTGACTGACGACTCTGCAGCGGGACGAGCATTCGAAGACGGCTGATCATTAAGCGTGCAAATCCTTGTTCCGAATTCTCGCAGGGGCCGCAATGCTCCCGAACTCGAGGAAATTGACCGCCACTACAACGTGACGACATCCAGTGCCAAGGATCATAGGCCCATCATCCGGGCTGTGCCAGCCGCAGGAAGTCGCGGCCAGATCATCTCCCATCGGAACGCCCGAATGGCAACCCGAAGGCAGTCGGGTATCACCCCGTCGTCAAAAGATGCGAAATGGCCTGAATCGGCTTCAAGCCCTGGCCAAAGCGGGCCATAGCCTCTCGATGCTGAGCCAGTGCCCCGTACGGCAAATAGCGCACATTCATGTCGGCGATTCTGTTGAAGGCCGGTCGCCGCAATTGATCGCGTACATCCGCTTCGCGCTTGTCGGGAGCCACCAGAAACAGGCCCTCCAGTGCATGCGCTTCGCGCCCCAGGGCCAGATCGAGCATGCGCACAATGCCGGAATAGATCGAGGTGGAGTGTTCCACTTCGAAAGCCGCGACGATGCTGCAACCGTCACGATTGAGCCACAACACGTCAATCAGGCGTACCGCGGCCGCACCGGGCGTTCCCAAGGGGAAGCCCGGCAGCTCGGAGAGACAACCATCGCCCAGACGGCCGCCCGCCCACGAGCGGCCGCGATCATTGGCGGCTATCCATACCTCATGGCCCAGAGCCAGCCCCAGATCACGCAGCCAACCCTGGATCTGGGTATGGGTATGGTCGTTTTCGCGTTCGGCTTGCAAGCGCCGGACCTCTGCCGCACTCTGCTGGCGCACGGCATGCAGATCACGCGCCCAAGCCTCCCGGGCCGCGATATCGTCACCCAATGGCGGAGCCGGATAGCGCCCACTGCCCACATCGAACAACAGACCGCCGATGGCACCCAGATCATTGGACAACCAGGAACGGCAGCGCTCATTCAAGTCCAGAATGCCCTTGCGCATCGCAAGATACTCCTGCCAGCGCCCCAGCTTGACTCGCGAACCGGTCAACGCGTTGTAGCCCTTGACGATGGCCGTATTGAACGGCGGGATCAGGGTCGGGTGCAGGAAATACAGCAGATTCGCCACCGCCGGACCCAGCCCCTTGATCTGTTGCGCGTCAATGGCATGGATGGCCGAAACCAGAGCATCTTCGGCATGGCTGCACAAGCAGGTATCCAGCAGACGGCCAAACGCTTTCTGATTCAGAGAGTGCTCGTAGATATCAGGAATGCGCAGCTTGGGCTTCCACAGGAACGCATGATCGGCTCCCTTGAAGATCTGCCGTTGCTCGGCGATCGAGTGAACCACAGTCTCGAGCGATGATCCACGATAAGCAATACCGAAGCGATCTTCCTGGATTTCGGCAACGACTTGCTGCAGACCGCGACGAATGGACCGGAAATTCTTCAGCCGCTCCTCCCACAGGAACCAGCTCTGATATGTCGCGCCAGGATCCTCACGCCAACGCCGGACCAGATCCAGGATGGGGTCGCTCATGCTTGCAAGAACCTTCAGATAATGCCGACCGTGACAAGTGTAGCAGCGTCCCCGGCTCGTGATGCCAGCCATCCCCTGCGAAGATCTCCTGCATGTGCCCACCGACCACATGAAGGGCGAACCCACGCCGGGCAGCTGTCCTGCCTTCAGACTCCTTGTCGGCCAGGCGTATGATCGCTGCAGCCGGGGCATTGCACCAGGGCCGTCAGAACTGCCAATCCGACACGACCAAGTGTTGGCATGGCCGGCATGCGGCCCGCTCCGACTTATCCCCGACACTGATTTGCTCTGGACATGACCACTTCAAAACCCGCAACTTCCTTGCCGCTGGCCGACGTTCCGCCCACGTCTCCGTCCCGTCCTGCACTGACCAAGGCCCAGCAGGCACTGGTCGATCACATCGTGGACTTTGCCCGTACCCATCATGCCGCCTCCCCGGCCGCTTTGGTCATCGAAGGCGATGCAGGCACTGGCAAGAGTGTGGTGGTGAATGCCGCTTTTGAACGCATCCAGCAACTGGCGCGTGACCGGCAAGGACATGATCCACTGGCAGGCAGTCGCAACCTGATGCTGGTCAATCATCCGGAGATGATCAAGTTCTACAAACGGGTAGCCGGAACGCTGCCGGCGGTACGCAAAGGGGATTACCAGCGGCCGACCAGCTTTGTCAATCAATGCCACAAGTCGGGAACCACGGCCGATGTCGTCTTTGTCGACGAGGCCCATCTACTGCTGAGCCGCTCTGATCGCTACAACCATTTTGAGCAGGACAACCACCTGCAGGAGATCCTGGCCCTGGCCAAGGTGGTGGTACTGGTCTTCGATCCGCACCAGGTCCTGAAGTTCAAGAGCTACTGGAACCGACAGCGCCTGCAAGATCTGCTGCACGGCCATGTCGTGAAACACGTGCAGCTGACCGAGCAATTCCGCATGCATGCCGAAGCCGATGTCAGTCAATGGATACATGGATTCCGGGCCGGCCGGCTGCTGCCGCTGCCAGCCGAGCAATCCTTCGATTTTCGGATTTTCGACGACGCACAATCGATGTACGAGGCCATCTGCGCCCATGATCGCACCGCAGGCATGAGCCGGATGCTGGCAACCTATGACTATCCTTACACACTGGATGGCAAGGACCACTTCATCACCGAAGGCCGCTTCCACCTGCGCTGGGACCGATCGCTGCCGCAGGAACCGCTGGCCTGGGCCGAACGCCCCGATACCATCGAAGAGGTCGGCTCGGTATATACCGTGCAGGGCTTCGACCTGAACTACGCCGGGGTGATCCTCGGCCCCTCGGTGGGCTGGGACGAAGCCTCGCAACGCATCCGCATCGACACCGGGCGTTACGAAGACAGGGCCGCCTTTGCCGGCCAGCAAGGCCTGGACGATCCCGAAGAGATTCGCCAGGCGATCATGCTCAATGCCATCAACGTGCTGATGACACGACCCACCCGCGGGCTGTATCTGTATGCGAGTGATCCCGCACTGCGCCGGCAACTGGGCCGGCTCCGCGATCAAGGAGCGGCCTGAACCATGACCCATCACGACACCAGTCCCACCGACATGAGGCCCCCTGCACTACCTGTAGCAGATACGCAACCTTCCATGGCACCTGGGCAGGCAGGCGATAAGCATGGCTTTGTCCGGGTCCGTGGTGCCAGCGAACACAATCTGAAGCATATCGATGTCGATGTGCCTCGCGACCGGATGGTGGTATTCACCGGGGTCTCGGGCTCGGGCAAATCCTCGCTGGCCTTCGGTACCTTGTATGCCGAGGCACAGCGGCGCTATCTGGAGTCCGTCTCGCCCTACGCACGTCGGCTGTTCCAGCAGATGCCGGTACCCAAGGTCGATACGGTGGATGGCCTGCCGCCGGCCGTGGCCTTGCAGCAGCAGCGTGGTGGCAGCTCCGGGCGTTCGTCCGTCGGCAGCCTGACCACGCTGTCGAATCTGCTGCGGATGCTGTATTCCCGCGCCGGTGACTACCCGCCGGGCGCTCCCCGGCTGGAGGCCGAGGCGTTTTCAGCCAATACGCCGATGGGCGCCTGCCCCACCTGTCACGGACTGGGTCGGGTCCATGCCGCCACCGAGACCTCGATGGTGCCGGATCCGACCCTGAGCATCCGTGAACGGGCCATCGCCGCCTGGCCCACTGCCTGGCAGGGCCAGAACTTCCGCGATATCCTGATCACCCGCGGAGTGGACGTCGACTGCCCCTGGCAGAACCTGCCACGCGCCACCCGCGACTGGATCCTGTATACCGACGAGACGCCGCAGCATCCGGTCTATCCCGGCCTCAGTCATACCCAGATCCGCCAGGCCATCGCCCAAGGCATCGAACCCGCCTATCAGGGCACCTTCAATGGCGCGCGCCATTATGTGCAGCATACTTTTGCCCATTCGCAGAGCGCGAAAATGCGCCAGCGGGCCGAGTCCTTCATGGTGGTCTCCGACTGCCCCGAATGCCACGGCCAACGCCTCCATGCCGCCGCGCTCGCCGTACGTTTCCAGGGCCTGAACATCGCCGAGCTGACCGCCCTGCCACTGGAGGACATTCGTGCAAAGCTGGCCACCACCGAGACCGGCAGCCAGCATGCCAGCGCCATCGCCGCAGGACAGATAGCCGCCGATATGGTGGAGCGCATCGACGTGCTGATCGATCTCGGGCTGGGCTATCTGCAGATGGATCGCGGCGTGCAAACCTTGTCGCCCGGCGAATACCAGCGACTGCGACTGGGCACCCAGATCCGCTCCAACCTGTTCGGCGTGGTCTACGTGCTGGACGAACCCTCGTCGGGCCTGCACCCCAAGGATACCCAGGCCTTGCTGCGTGCCCTTCGAGGCTTGCAGGCCGCCGGCAATTCGCTGTTTCTGGTCGAACACAATCTGGATATCGTGCGCCAGGCCGAATGGGTGATCGATGTCGGACCGCAGGCCGGCGAGGCCGGAGGGCGCATTCTGTATTCGGGGCCGCTGGACGGACTGCGCGAGGTGGCTGATTCGCGAACCCGTCCCTATCTGTTTGCATCAAAACACCATTCCGCAGGCCCGCGTCGTCAGGCGAGCGGATGGCTGACATTGCACAGCATCCAATGGAACAATCTCGCCGATCTGAAGCTGGATCTGCCACTGGGGGTATTCACTGCCGTCACCGGCGTATCCGGCTCGGGCAAGTCATCACTGGTCAGCCATGTCCTGGCAAGCGTCGTGGCACAGGCCCTGGGCCAATCCCCTGCGCAGGATGCCGACGAAGCTGGCGCTGATCGTCTGACCGAAGCTGATCGCGGACGACCGCAGGGGTATGTCTCGGCCGGACTTGAGCCGGTCAAGCGGCTGGTCGTGATCGATCAGCGCCCCATCGGCCGTACCCCGCGATCCAATCTGGCCACCTATACCGGCCTGTTCGACCAGATCCGCAAGCTGTTTGCCCAGACCGACACGGCACGCCAGCGAGGCTACGATGCCGGCTGGTTTTCCTTCAATCTGGCCAAAGGGCGCTGCCCGGCATGCGAGGGCAATGGCTCGGTGATGGTGGAGCTGCTGTTCCTGCCCAGCGTTCATGCTCCCTGCCCCGCCTGCCATGGCACCCGCTATCGACCCGAAGTGCTGGAGGTCCGCTACCGGGACAAGACCATCGCCGAGGTGCTGGCCATGAATGTGGCGCAGGCTCATGCCTTTCTGGCCGATCAGCCCAGCCCCGCCGCCAGCCTCGCCACCCTGCTGAAAAGCGGACTGGACTATCTGCGGCTGGGGCAGCCGGCCACCGAGCTTTCGGGCGGTGAAGCCCAGCGCATCAAGCTGGCCACCGAACTGCAGAAACAGCGTCGCGGCCACACCTTGTATATCCTCGACGAGCCCACCACCGGCCTGCACCCTGCGGACGTGGATCGCCTGAGCGGCCATCTTCAGGAACTGGTGGACGCGGGACATACCGTGGTTGTGGCTGAGCACGACATGCGACTGGTCGCGCAAAGCGACTGGGTGATCGACATGGGCCCCGGCGCTGGCCGCCATGGTGGCCAGATCGTCGCCTCGGGCACGCCCGCCGAAGTAGCCGCATGCCCGCAAAGCCAGACGGCCACCTTTATCAAGGCTTGGCTGGAACCCGCCGCCCCCTGACGGACTGACCGCAAGAAACTCCTGCACAAAACGGATACTGCAGCGCTGCGCCGCCGTTCAGGCAACGCTGCCGGATCCAGCCTCCCGGCTGCTTGCCTGCCTGTTGCTCAGCGGCCGCGATGGACCGCGTAGTACACAAGTCCTTCCAGGACTACGGCCAAGGCGAAAACGGGATAGCGAAACCGCTCTCCCTCGCGACCGAATTTCGCGCACAGCAGCGAGCAGCCGACATCGACAAGCTCATTCCAGTTGAGTACGGCCGATTCCAGAAAATCGGAAAGGCCAAGCGAAGGCACGTGCAAATGGCGCACCTGCGCCCACTGTTGCAACGAAAACAGAATCAGAGCACTGAGCGGCACCTGCATCAGCAGGAACCACAACAGGGATATGGAACGGTTGTCGTTGTAGTGGAAAAAGGTCCAGCGCAGCCGCTCGCCCACAAACGCAAGATAAATCGCGCAAATCACGGCGATAACCGGCTCAGCGCCGCTCGATCCCAGCCACCGCTGCCATACATAGCCCAGCATGAGCTCGAATATGACGAGGGGCAGCAGCAGCCAGAATCTGACCAACTCCAGATAGATGAAAAAACCGATTGGATGTCGGCAAGGCCTTCCAAAAGTCCTCGTCATCCAGGTGCTTTCAAACAGATTGAACTGGCGCATATCCCCCCCTTTGAGCGACCTATACTGCCTATCGCACCGGGACATAACCACTGATAATTTGCTTGAAGTACGGCAACATCTCTGAAAGAAGCGAGCAGTCGATTATCTACGCGCGCAAAAAAACGGCCGACTGCTAAGCAGTCGACCGTTTTTACCTGATACTGGTAGCGGGGGCAGGATTTGAACCTACGACCTTCGGGTTATGAGCCCGACGAGCTGCCAGACTGCTCCACCCCGCATCAGAGTCGGCTATTCTAGTCACATGCCTGCAACAATGCAAGCATACCTGCGCCATTGCGGGATTCGCACTTAGTGGTCCCCGGCATCCAATGCCCTCGCCGCACGCCGCGAACGGCAGATATCCTCGTGATGGGCATCAGCCCAGTACACCAGTTGCTGCATCGGCACCAGAAAGGAATGCCCCAGCGCCGTAAGCGTGTATTCCACCCGCGGCGGCACTTCGGGATACAAGGTGCGCTGCACGAAACCGTCGGCTTCCAGCCGTTTGAGCGTGCGCGAAAGCATCTGCCGGGAAATATCGCCAATGGCCCGGCTCAGCTCGTTGAATCGCAGGGTGCGTGGCGCCAGAGCCCCCAGGATCAGCAGACTCCACTGATCGCCGATGCGGTCCAGCACATCGCGAATGGGACAGGGGTGATCGAAGGCCGGCGGGCCTGTCTCGTCGGCCGGGTCGGTCATTGTCGTGTGACTGGGTTCCATGGCGATGACTTCTTGTGCGTGGAAGCAGGATTCTCTAACGTCGCGGTCAATCAGTCTACTTTTGGCACCTGGTCTTTACCCAACACCCAAGGAGCAAACCATGTCTCGTATCGCATTGATCGGCGCCTCCGGCGAAGTCGGCTCGCGCCTCCTCAAGGAACTGTCCGACCGTGGTCATGCAGTGACCGCTATCGCTCGCTCGCCGGAGCGCATCCTCGCCCTGCCCGGCGTGACCCCCATCGCGGGTGACGTGCATGATCGTGACGGACTGGTCGCCCTGCTGAAAGGCCATGATGTGGTGATCAGTTCGGTGAAATTTGCGACCGTCACCGCCGAAGAACTGATCGAGGCCGTGCGTGCTGCCGACGTGCCGCGCTATCTGGTGGTCGGTGGCGCCGGCAGTCTGGAAGTGGCTCCCGGCCAGCGCCTGGTCGATCAATCCGACTTCCCCGCCGCCTATCACGACGAGGCCAGCAAGGGCGCTTCATTTCTTGACCGCCTGAAGCAGGAGCAGACACTGGACTGGAGCTTCCTGTCGCCCTCGGCCCTGTTCTTCCCCGGCGAGCGCACCGGCCATTTCCGGCTGGGCAAGGACAGCCTGCTCAGCACGGCCGAAGGCAGTCGCATCTCGTACGAAGACTACGCCATCGCTCTGGTCGACGAAATCGAGCATCCAGCGCATTCGCGCCAGCGCTTTACCGTGGGTTACTGACAAACACCCTGTCGCCTTGCCGGGACAGCGGGTCCGTCTGTTGCTGCCGGGCAGCCTGATGGCCAGAACGGCACGTCCAGGGCAGGACAGCGAAGAAACCCATCGCCAACGGAGCGTCTTCTACCGACACGGCTCGATGGCCGGCAGATCCAGGCAGCCGTCATCGTGGATGATCACCGCCAGCACCACCCGTGCATAGGTGATAGCAAGGCATCATTCCACCATGACTTCCTGAACCGGTTCCAGCCGCGCCCGCATGCGCGCGGCCGGGCCATCGTCGATAGCTTCCGGGTCAAGAACCAGCGCATCGTCGAACACCGGGACGTGATCCACAACATACCGGCCATATCGGTCAACATCCCCGCGATATGCTGACCGGACAAGGCTGGCTCCCGCATGGGGCAAACCACGTCACCGTCGCGAGCCAAGGCGGGCCGCGCCGGCACAGCATGATATCAACCGCACTGGACATGCCTTTCAGGCCAGCGACAAACAAAAAGGCCATCTGCAATGCAGACGGCCTTTTTGATACCAATACCTGGTAGCGGGGGCAGGATTTGAACCTACGACCTTCGGGTTATGAGCCCGACGAGCTGCCAGACTGCTCCACCCCGCATCAGAGTCGACTAGTATAGCCAGCTGTCCGGAACAATGCAAACCCTGATCGGCAAACAGCTCTTGCGGATACGGATGCCGCCGCCCTTGCCCGCCGATCCGGACATGCCGTCTGACGTATCAGACCGACTGGCCCAGCACCCGACAGGTATGCTGCGCGATCATGGCCTCCTCGTCCGTTGCCATCACCCGTACCGTCACACGACTGCCCACCGCGCTGATCACGGCGGCATGGGCCGCATTGGCCTGCTCGTCCAGCACCAGGCCCAGCCAGGCCAGGCGCTGACAGACCCGGTGGCGGATTTCGGAGGCGTTTTCGCCGATGCCGGCGGTAAACACCAGCCCGTCCAGCCCACCCAGCACGCTGACCATCCCCCCGATCTCGCGCACCAGCCGATAGACAAACAGGTCCACGGCCTCGTCCGCACGAGAGTCCTTGCTGGCCAGCAGTTCGCGCATATCGCTGGACAAGCCGGACACCCCCAGCAGGCCGGACTTATCGTAGAACAGGTGCGACAGCTGCGAAGGCGTCATCCGCTTGTGCTGCAGCAGATACAGCAGCACGCCCGGATCGATGCCGCCGCAACGGGTGCCCATCACCAGCCCGTCCAGCGTGGTGAAACTCATGGTGGTATCGATGCTGCGCCCGGCCCGCAGGGCGCACAGACTGGCACCATTGCCCAGATGGGCGATGATGGTCCTGCCGCCGGCCAGCACCGGATCGATCCGTCCCAATTGTCCGGCGATATATTCGTAGGAAATGCCGTGGAAGCCGTAACGTCGGACACCTTCCGACGTCAGTGCCGGCGGCAGGGCGAAACGCGAAGCCTCGGACGGCATGCTGTGATGAAAAGCGGTATCGAAACAGACGACTTGCGCCAGTTCGGGCCGCAGCTTGGCCACCGCCTCGATCGCCGACAGATTGTGCGGCTGATGCAATGGTGCCAGCGGCACCAGCGCCTGCAAGGCGCCCAGCAAGGAGGGCGTGACGCGTGCCGGTGCCTGCAGATGGGCTCCGCCATGCACTACCCGATGACCGACGCCTAGCAGCGTCGCGCCATCCAGATGCTGCTCGGCGAAATCGAAAAGACGTCCGAAAAAAGCCTCGTGATGCAGCTCGGAGCCGTCATCCCAACGGTACTCGTCCAGCAGTCTGCCCGCCGCATCTCGCGCAACGAGATGCGGCGATGTGCCGATACCTTCGATCTTGCCGCCTGCCGTACATTCCAGCGCATCGCCGTCCAGCGCGAACAGCGCGAACTTGATGCTGGACGAGCCCGCATTGAGCGTGAGGATTGCCTGTGCCACCATCAGCCTCCGAAAGCGTACGTGCAGCCTGTCTGTCCCACGGAACCATGACCGCTTCGTGGCAGGCTGACCTTGCCGATTGTGGACTGTCACACGCACTTCCACAAAGCGGCGTTATCTTGAAGCCATCAAGGGCCCGGATTTCGGATATGACGACTGTCTCTGCCAACACCCCCGACGCTGTTGCACCTGAAGAACTCCAGAAGATCCACGCCTGGTGGCGTGCCGCCAACTATCTGAACGTCGGCCAGATCTATCTCAAGGCCAATCCTCTGCTGAAAGAGAAGCTGAGCGTCGATCACATCAAGCCGCGCCTGCTCGGCCACTGGGGTACCTCGCCGGGCCTGAACCTGGTCTATGTGCACATGAACCGGCTGATCCGCAAATATGATCTGGATGCGATCTACATGGCCGGCCCGGGACATGGCGGCCCGGCCATCATCGCCAATGTCTGGCTGGAAGGCAGCTACAGCGAGTTCTATCCGCAGATCAGCCAGGACGAGGCCGGCATGCTGAAGCTGTTCCGGCAGTTCTCCACGCCGGGTGGTATTCCCAGCCATGTCAGCGTGCCCACGCCCGGTTCCATCCACGAAGGCGGCGAACTGGGTTATGTGCTGATGCATGCCGCCGGCGCGGTGATGGACAATCCCGAGCTGCTGGTCACCGCCGTGGTCGGTGATGGCGAGTCCGAGACCGGCCCGCTGGCCGGCAGCTGGAAGAGCATCGATTTCATCAATCCGGTCCGCGACGGTGCGGTGCTGCCCATCCTGCATCTCAACGGCTACAAGATTTCAGGCCCCACGGTCTGGGCCCGCCACAGCGACGCGGATCTGCGCCAGTTTTTCGAGGGCCAGGGCTATGCGCCCCGCTTCGTGGAGGGTGACGAGCCCATGGCCGTGCACCAGGCCTTTGCCGTGGCGATGGAGCAGGCGGTACTGGATATCCGCGCGATCCAGCAGACGGCCCGTCGCGACGGCTTCGACCAACGGCCGCGCTGGCCCCTGATCGTGCTGCGGACTCCCAAGGGCTGGACCGGACCCAGGATCGTCGACGGCCTGCAGGTGGAAGGCACCTTCCGCGCCCATCAGGTGCCGGTGGCCGATATTCTGACCAAGCCCGAGCATCTGCATATCCTGGAAGACTGGATGCGCAGCTACAAGCCCGAGGAACTGTTCGACGCGCAAGGCCGCTTCCGCGCCGAATATGCCGAACTGGCCCCTGCCGGCCCGCGCCGGATGAGCGCCAACCCGCAGGCCAATGGTGGCTTGCTGACCCGCGACCTGAATCTGCCGGACTATGCCGATTTTCAGGTCCGCTTCGAGCAGCGCGCCCGCGAGCGAGTGGAATCGACCCGAGTCTTCGGAACCTGGCTGCGCGAGATCTACCGCGAGAATCCCGACAATTTCCGGCTGTTCTGTCCCGACGAGACCAACTCCAACCGGCTGGGCGCGGTCTTCGAGGTCACCGACCGCTGTCTGGTCAGCGCCATCGAACCGAATGACGACCATGTCTCGCATGATGGACGGGTCATGGAAGTGCTCAGCGAGCATTGCTGCCATGGCTGGCTGGAAGGCTACAACCTGACCGGTCGCCATGGACTGTTCGCGACCTACGAGGCCTTCGCGATGATCATCGACTCGATGGCGATGCAGCATGCCAAGTGGATCGAGCACAGCGAGCGGGTGCCCTGGCGTGCGCCGATTCCCTCCATGAACTATCTGCTGACCTCCACCTGCTGGCGCAACGACCACAACGGCTTCAGCCACCAGGGACCGGGCTTTATCGATACCATCATCCACCGCAAGCCGGCGGTGGCCCGGGTCTATCTGCCGCCGGATGCCAACTGCCTGCTGTCGGTGGGCGATCACTGCTTCCGCAGCCGCAATTATCTGAACCTGATCGTGATCGACAAGCAGCCCCAGCTGCAATGGCTGACCATGGACGAGGCCAGAACCCATTGCGCCAAGGGGGCCGGCATCTGGGAGATGTACAGCCACGCCCCGGAACAGCCGGATATCGTGCTGGCCTGCGCCGGCGACATTCCTACCCAGGAAACCATCGCCGCCGCCTGGCTGCTGCGCCAGTACGCACCGGAGCTGAAAGTCCGGGTGGTCAATGTCGTCGATCTGATGCGGCTATGCCCTTCGGATCGCCACCCGCACGGGATGAGCGATGCCGAATTCACCGACCTGTTCAGCACCAATACGCCGGTGCTGTTCACCTTCCACGGCTATCCCGGCGTGATCCACGACCTGCTGCACGGGCGTGACGCCCATGACCAGTTCCATGTCCGCGGCTATCTGGAAGAAGGCACCACCACCACCCCCTTCGATATGGTCGTGCTGAACCGCATCAGCCGCCTGCATCTGTGCCTGGACGTGCTGCGCTATGTGCCCAGCCTGCTGGCCAAGGCACCCGAACTGGCGGTGTACTGCAAGTCGATGCTGGAACAGCACGAAAGCTATATCCGCGAACACTTCGACGACCTGCCCGAGATCAAGCAGTGGGTCTGGTCGGATTGATCCTTCAGATCTGATCTCGCCGGACCCGATATTGACGGAGCTGAACTTGACGAGCCTGATCTTGACTGAACTGATACTGGCAGATCCGTCAAAACAGCTTGATTCGCCCAATATCCGGCTCCGGGGGCGGCGTCATCCCCCGGATGCCGCCGCCTCTTGCCATCATGCCCGCTGACCAGCCGCGCAGACTGGTCCTTTCCACATCACGGCGCCGCGGCCAACCGCACCCCCACCCGAATCAGGCCGGCACGCCAGGACGCAGCCGCATCAGCACCTGGGCCAGCAGTTGCGCATCCAGCAAGGCCCCGTGCTTGTTGCGCTGATGGCTGATCGCGAATCGCTGCAACAAGTCATCCAGCTTGTTGGGCATGCCCGGGAAGCGGGCCCGTGCCAGCTTCAGACTGCAGGTGATCCGGCAGTGCTCGGCCAAGCTGCTGCCATGCCCCATAAGTCGCAGTTCGTTGTCGATAAAGCCGGTGTCGAAGGCCGCGTTGTGGGCCACCATTTCACTTCCCCTCACGAAATCCAGCAGTGATTCGGCCTGGCTGGCAAACCGCGGCTTGCCGATCAGCATGGCATCACTGATGCCATGCACGCGCCGCGCCGCCCAATGCACCGGATGGTCCGGCTGCAGATAGGTGTGGTACTCGCGTCCGGTCAACCGCCCGTCAATCATTTCCACCGCACCGATCTCGATGATGCGGTCACCCATGCGATACGAGATACCCGTGGTCTCGGTATCCAGCAGCACGATACGGCTCATGCTCGCATCTCCATGCCAGACATGACCGACGCCGCAACGGCAGACGCGACCAGCAGCGATGATGTCATCGCCTCGGAACTGCATCCATCGGATGGCAGCCATGAAATGGTTCCGTACATGGTTTTCAGGTTTCGGTAAAAGTCGGCCCCGACCTTAACACCCGCGGGACGGCGACGCACCGGGACAAGTCCACCACCCTTTTACAACCATCCGTGGAGATGAGGTAGAACCCCCTGAAAGCCCTAAATATCAGGCCTCAAGCATGCGATGGCTGAGCAAAAACTCCCCACTTATCGACGAAGAACCAAAAAAACCTGGTAGGAAATTTTCACTTCCTTGAGGCTTCGTTGGCTCTTTCTCTCGCAAGTTTGCATCTGACCAAGGAGGCAATCTACGAACCGTTCTAGCGAAGAGTTTTAGCGCGTCAGATGCACGATACTGGCTGTCATGGAAAGAGCTTGTATGGGCTGTCCAGATAGCGCTGCGCTGGATTGAGTTTACGGGTATCCAAGCCGTAGGTGCGCAGCAGCCATCGAGAGGTACCTCCTGCCTCACCTCCAACAACGCCGCGTCCATGAAGCCCAAGACGGTTATTGACGATCAAGATGTCGCCAGGGGCGATGACCACGGCTGTTGAGCATGTCAGGCAAGCCTGCTCGAATCGCTCCGCCGCAGATGTGGCAGCCTCTGAGTCATAGTCTGAATCGCTCGCGCTGTGGCTGTAACGAATCCAGTAGCCATCCCCTGCTTCGAAAAGTAGCTGGATGTCCTTCATGGGCTGTGCGAGAGGGCTCGTGTCGCCAAAAATCAACTTTAGACCGGAGGTGAACGTTTTTTGCGGACGAATCACGTACTGGGGCTTGGTCAGCTCCTTAATGTCATGCTTAGACAATTGACTCAGCACAACGCTTAAGGGCATTACAGTCGTTGCGATTTGATCCGGATTGCGTAGGCCACTCAGGCAGACAAAGTCAGGTGATGGGGCGATACGCTTGTCCAGCTCATGTAGCTGCCCACGTACGGGGAAGTAGACCGCGTCGGTATGACCGCGCATGCTGCCCTTGGACTTTTCAGCCATTTCGCCTTCGCCACGGAACGGTACGAGATTCACGAACAGATGCCCGTCATTTTCAGATCCGTAGGAAATCGTGTCGGAGTTGAGCACTGCCAAGCAGGCAATAGAACAAGCTCGCGCCGCGATGGTGCTTTCGTCGTCAGGGACGGGAATGAAGGCGGCAGGGGTTTCTGGCAGGTCCCCAACCTCAAACGCCGATCGCAGATGAATCAGGGGCATAGTCCAAGCACGTTGCTGAATGTCGTGCAGACTCACATTGGCTTGAGCGAGCAGCGCTTCGATCTCGGGGCGCAGGGTAGCCCCCAAGGCGTCAGGGTGGTCAAGCGCTGATAAGCATACGCCCAAGGGGTTTCCACGCATCCATTCACTTACAGCCCTGTGAATGGCTCCTGCAAAATGATCGTCAATCAATTGTGTCCCTACGCATCACAGTGATATAAAGATGATATAAAATACAGCGTCGCGCACCATCGACTCAGAAACGAAAGCCGGATCCTAACATGAAATGTAATGGCAATTTGACCTCCTCACCCTTGAGAGAATGGGCGAATTACCTTACGTGGGTGTCTAAAACAGGCGACTTTCAAGTAGTCGCGGGCGAGCATCAATGCATCGTACAGCTGCGAGATGGTCAGCATTTGAGAGTGCATGCACCGACTCCAGATCTGCTCGCCAAGAAGGTCATGGCGGAGCTCACTTCCAACTTCGTTGCTGCGCCCCACATAACGGATTTAGATAAATCTTCGTCTCTCGTGCCTACCCAGGATGAGTCGCCCAAGGAGGTGCCTATGTCTAGTCATTACGAACCTGCTGTTGCGCGTGCCAGTGTAGCTCCGGGATCAGTATCGGCCAGCAGTACGAAAGACGTGCTGCAGTCCATCGGTGTCTATGTACCTGAGTCCATGCACGTCGCGTTGAAGGATGTAGCGGCACGCCAGGGCAAGAAGTTTTCCGTGCTCGTGCGTGAAATGGTCGAAGACAGCTACGAGAAATTCGAGAGCGCCATTAAAGTCCAGAGCCCAAGGAAGCTGCTCGACAGCCACGAACGCAAGGTCGCCAGCTACTCCGGGAAGTCCTCTCAGTGGATGGCGCGCGTCGATCGCCCCTTCAGCCTTGAGCTCAAACTGACCGCGAAGGAATACGGTCGGTCAGCGTCTCAGATTGTTGGCGGGCTATTGGCCGAGGCACTTTCTCATTGCTCTGAAACCCTGGAGGCGCCCGCCGTTTCCCAGCAGGATATCCAGCAGGCTCAAGCCGCCATGCAGGCTATCGTAGGGCCAAAGGTAACTGCACTTGCCGACTTCATGGGGCTGTCGGGTAAGCGGCTATTGGTCAACGAACTGCTCGCTGGGATGGTGCGTGCCCCGAGTGTGCTGCTCGACAAGATGGCCGACTTCTTCAGCCTGCCGCGAGACGTCGTTGCACAGACCGTCAGATGTAATTTCCAACAATTACCGGCACCGTCCTTCAGCGCACCCAATGGTCAGCCGCGAGTGCTCACCGAACCGGTGTCGTGGAATGAGGCTGTAAAGGCGCTGAACTTGCCCGCAGAAGAGGAAGCCCAGCTTCTGGCATTAGAGGACTGATATGAATCCCTTCGACCGAGCGCGAATTCAAGCCAACAACACTCGGTCGACCTTGGTGGCCGCAAGCGGTATGCTGCATCCGACCAGTGAGCAGTTACTGGCCGGCGTTGAACAGGCGCTGGGCTTGATGGTTGAGCCAGTATCGCCCGGTTACTACGCCCTTGGCGGCGGTGATGCGTATATCCAACGTTGCTACCTAACCATTCTGATTCGCAATGATGTCTCGGCCCAAGATCGGGCTTACCTTTTGGCTCATGAACTTGGCCATTGGTATCTGGATCCGCCCTTGGCACCTACGGGCTCCACGCCGACGCCTGCACGTGTCAGTGACTTGGCGGGCTCTGCGAGTCAAGGTACTGCGGTTCTTGAAGGGTATGGAGCCTGGGAGCGCCAGGAACTCCAAGCCAACGTGTTCGCGCGGGAATTGCTGCTACCTCGTTCATTCGCTAGGGCGCTTTGGCACAACGGCTGGCGATCGCGCGCCATAGCAAATCACTTCTGCTTACCCCTAGAGCTCGTCCGGCAGCAGTTGGCAGATGCATTGCTGCTGCCTGATGTGCCTGCGCTTCCAGTGGCTCCGACGCACCCTCCCAGTGATGCTCAGCGTCTTGCCGCTCAAGCGCCTGAGCGGTACGTCAATGTCGTTGCGGGGCCTGGCACAGGGAAGACAACAACTCTGGTGCACAGGGTCGCTCATCTGATCGCCACTGGCGTGCCTGCCAGCCGAATTTTGGTCATGACGTTCACCAACCGCGCAGCCCAGGAGCTTGTTGAACGGCTTACTGCTGGGAGCGCGCCTAATGCGGCCCAGATCTGGGCGGGAACGTTTCACTCATTCGGGCTTGAGATCCTTCGCAAGCACCATCACCTGTTCAACCTCACACCTCAGATCAAAATCGCCGATCTCTTGCAGCAGGTACGATTGTTGGCCGGCGAGCTGCCCAATCTGCGGCTGAATTACTTCTTCAGGCTCCGTAACCCCTACGATTGGCTGCCTGACGTACTCAAGATCATCCACCGGCTGAAGGAAGAGCTGATCTTCCCAGATCAATACGCCGCGATCGTACAGGCGTTGCCAGCCGTCGAAGAGGATGTCGCTCGTGAGCGTGGTGACATCGTTACCCTCTATCGGGCGTATGAGGCTGCGTTACGTCGGGATGGCTGGGTAGACCAGCCAGATCTGTTGGTTCGCCCAACGCTCATGGCACGTGATGATCGCCCCACTCTGGCGCCGTTTCTGGAGCAGTTCGACCACGTGTTAGTCGATGAGTATCAGGACGTCAATCACGTCATGGTCGAATTCGTGAAGCTGATCGGTCCCATCCAGCGCAACCTTTGGGTGGTGGGCGACATTCGCCAGGCTATTCACCATTGGCGGGGCGCTTCGATTCAGAGCTTGCTCAAATTCGATGAGGCCTACTCCACACGACGCGATGATGCATCCCTGCAACGCTACACGCTGGACATCAACCGGCGCTCGTCTCCGGAGATCTTGCGCCTTGTCCAAAAGGCCGGCACGACTCACGTCCTTCAGCCCATCCAGCCGTTGGATCAGGTTTTTCCCTCACGCGCAGCGAGCGGGCTTCTACCAACTTTGGTGCGTACCTCGTCGAAACCCAAACAGCAGAGTATGGTCGCGGCCCAGGTCGAACAGGCCAGAAGCGCCGGGTACCGATATGGCAGCCAAGGCGTTATCAGCGCCACGAACGCCCAAGTTGATGAGTTGGCGCTAGCGCTTGAGCAGGCAGGGATTCCCGTTCTTCATGTCGGCGATTTGAGCCAGCGTGTGGAGGTCAAGGAGTTCATGTGCTTCATGCAACTCCTAGCTCGGCGAAGCCCCAGTGCACTGTTGGGCCTTCAGAGACAACCTGACTTCAGCATGCCTATCGCCGATATCCAGCTGCTGATGGGACTCTCTAAACAGGGGTTTGAGCATCAGCGTGGCCGTTGGCTGCGAACCTCTGCACCAGTCCCAGGGCTCTCCCCTAAAGGGCAGCAGGTCGTACAGGCGCTGCGCACCCTGCTGCAGGGTAACTCACGTAGTTCACGTCCTTGGGCCTTTGTCTGCGATCTTATGTTCGAGCAAGGCCATGGCATGGGCTCGCTTTCTGATGATTCTGTTGCGGCCCAAATTCGGCGCCTCGCCATCTGGCAGTTTCTCTATGGCGTGCGTAATACCGATGGCGTCGGCAGCCAGGCCACCTTATCGAAGTATCTGATCAGGAAAGACTTCCAGCGCTACATTGGCCAGCGTTCCGGAGAGCGCGTGTTGCCACCAGAGGCAGCAGCTATCGATGCGGTCAGGGTCATGACGGTTCATGGCAGCAAAGGCCTTGAATTCGATGTCGTGCACATGGCCAACGTTGAGCTATCGCGCTATGGCGCAGAGCCACCCGCCTGGTCTAACGAGCGCCAAGGACTTCTGCTTCCCCCGGAGGCTCTCAATAGCACACCGCAAATGCGGTCTGAAGGTGAAGCGATCGAGCGCAACAACCTACTGTATGTAGGCCTATCCCGCGCGAAGAATCTACTGCGAGTGTATTGCGGGCCGGATGACTCGACCGTGCCTCGCTCCCTGCTTGACCCGGCTGTTATTGCTCGGTACACGGGAGCGCTTATACCAGCAGTGCCTGAACCAGCACCGCGCCATCGCCCCCTGGTTACGCCTGCTAGCATCAGCTATGCCGCCTTGGATGGCTTCATGACCTGTCCGCTCCAGTACCACTACGGTTATGAGCTCAACTTCCCGGCTGAGCAGGAGATGGACGTCTCCATGCGTGCCATAAAATCCGTACTTGTCGGGCTTGAATACTTCTATCGGGATGGTATGGCGCCCGATCAGGCGTTTTCACAGGCATGGCAGGAGAAGTCACTACCTACTTTCCAAGAGGACGGAGCACTGTCTGAGGATGCCTGGGATGCATTCGGTCGCGGAACTGCGCTACTCCCATGCGTGGCGCAGTACGTTCCTGAAAGCACTACGAGTGTGAACGGCCAGAACATCACCATGCCTTGGATGCTACGCGACACGGAAGGAGGACTGATCTGGTTGCGCACCGGCATGAACCTGAATAAGGTTGCTAAAAACGTGCGCCCCATCATGGAAAATCTGGGGGGGGGTAGCCGATGCCAACGTATGACTTTGCATTCATTGAGCAGTGGTCGTACCGAGTCCTGCATACCGTCGGCCAAAGCTTCCAGTACCAGCCTCTACAAATCAGTTTCGGCGCTCAGGGCCAGCGACCGCACAGCCCGTAAAGGGAGGCACTGTGATCGATGTGCGTATTCGACCATTTGTGCTCAGAGGCCCTAGGGCGTGTCATCAATTGAGTACAATGACTGAGGCAATCCAGTAGATGGCACCGAGGAAATTTCGGGCTGTCTTGTCGTACCGGGTGGCGATAGCCCGGTACTGCTTGAGTTTGGCGAAAAAGTTTTCGATCAGGTGTCGATCCCTGTACAGCACCCGGTCGTAGTCCCGCTGCACTTTGCGCGTGGGATGGGAAGGGATCACGATCTGCGCGCCGATGCGCTGCATGGGCTCAATGACACGCGCCCGCGCGTCGTAGGCGCGATCGGCGAGTAAAGCCCCGACCGTCGCCCCAGGCAACAAGGCATCTGCACCTTCGAGGTCCGAAGCCTGGCCTGCGCTCAGATGGAACGCCACCGGGTTACCCAGTGCATCAACCCGAGCATGGATCTTGCTGCTCAGTCCGCCGCGGCTGCGTCCGATGGCCTGTGCCCCCCCCCCTTTTTGCCCCGGCACTGTGCTGGTGCGCCCGGACGATGGTGCTATCGATCATTGCATATTCGTTGGGTTCTACCCCGATTTTTCGGACACTTCCAAGAAAGCTCTGGACTTGCCCGGCCAGCCAGGCATCGATCAAGGCACTGCGACTGAGCCTGTGAAAGTCGGGCTAGGGCATGCCTAATCCGTCAGGCAGACAAACAAAAAAGCCGCCTGCAATGCAGACGGCTTTCTTGTTTCCAATGCTTTGGTAGCGGGGGCAGGATTTGAACCTACGACCTTCGGGTTATGAGCCCGACGAGCTGCCAGACTGCTCCACCCCGCATCAGAGTCGGCAAGTATACGGAGCTTGCGACGACTGCGCAAGCCCCGTATCGATCAGGCCACGAAGACCTGCTGGCACCAGCTCAGCAGCGGTCCCCAGCAGAAGCCCAACGCCACCAGCACCAGCACGTTGAGGCTCAGCACCAGCCGCAGCGGCAGATTCGACTGCGGTGCCGGGAAGTGGTCGCTGGCCTCGACCCGGTCGAAGTACATGACTTTGACGACCCGCAGATAGTAGTACAGGCCGATCAGGGCAAAGCCCAGCGCCACCACCGCCAGCCAGACCATGCCGGCATGGATTGCCGCTTCCAGCACCATCAGCTTGGCGAAGAAGCCGAACAGGGGCGGAATGCCGGCCAGCGAGAACATGACCAGCAACAGCAGGAAGGCCAGCCAGGGCGAACGCTGGTTGAGACCGCGCAGATCCTCGATACGGTCGCATTCGAAGCCGGCCCGGGCCAGCGCCAGGATCACGCCGAAACCGGCGGTACCCATCAGCGCGTAGCTGATCGCATAGAACAGCGCCGCGGCATAGCCTTCAGGACCGGCATTGACCAGGCCCACCAGCAGAAAACCCATGTGCGAGATGGTGGAATAGGCCAGCATCCGCTTCAGATTGGTCTGGACCAGGGCCACCACGTTGCCGATCGCCAGTGACAGCACGGCCAGCACCGCGATGATGGGCTGCCAGACATGGGCCAGATCACCCAGACCGCCGTCCAGCAGGCGGTAGGCCATGCCGAAGGCCGCCAGCTTGGGCGTGGAGCCGATAAACAGGGTCACGGCGGTCGGCGAGCCTTCGTAGACATCGGGTATCCACATATGGAACGGCGCGGCACCCAGCTTGAAGGCGATGCCGGTGATCATGAAGATCATGCCGAACAGCAGCAGATGATGCATGGCGACATGGGGCGCCGCGGCATGGATCACCGCCAGGTCCAGACTGCCGGTGGCACCGTAGATCATCGACATGCCGTACAGCAGCATGCCCGAGGCCAGCGCGCCCAGCACGAAGTACTTCATGGCCGCCTCGGAGGACAGCGGCGAATCACGGTTGAGGGCGACCAGTGCGTAGGAAGACAGGGTCAGCAGCTCAAGACCCAGATAGACGGTGACCAGGTTGCCGGCCGAGACCAGCAGCATCACGCCCAGTACCGCGAACAGGGTCAGGCTGTAGAACTCGCCGACCCACAACTTGCGTTCCTGCAGATAGGGCTTGCCGAAGACAAAGACCAGTGCGGTGGTCAGCAAGGCGAAGACCTTGAGGATCTCGGAGACCCCGTCGCGGACAAAGCTGCCGTTGAAGGCGGTGACCGCCCTCTCCGGCTGGCCTTTCACCACCAGCACGATGGCGAACAGCACGAACACGATGGCCAGCCAGTGGACCACGTTGCGCCGCGCCGGGGCAAAGGCATCGACCAGCAGCAGGACACAGGTGACGGCCACCAGATAAAACTCGGGGACCAGGGTCAGTACATCATTGATAGTCGGCATGGATGTGTCCGCTCAAAGCTTGGAGTGGTTCAGGTTCTGAACCAGCTGGGTCACCGAAGCATCCATCAGATGGATGAACGGCTGGGGCCACACGCCCACCACCAGAACGGCAGCAGCGAAGGCCAGCATCGTGATCCACTCACGGGTGTCCAGATCCTTCAATTGGGCGACGGCCTCGTTGACCACCGGCCCCCACAGCACCCGCTTGACCATCCACAGGGTGTAGGCCGCGCTGATCACCAGAGTGAAGGCCGCGCCCAGCGCCACCCAGGGGTTCAGCGAGAAGCTGGAGATCACCACCATGAATTCGCCGACGAAGCCGCTGGTGCCCGGCAGGCCGTTGTTGCCCATCATGAACAGCACGAAGAACAGGCCGAACCAGGGCATGGTATTGATGACGCCGCCGTAGTCCTTGATCAGACGGGTATGCATGCGGTCATACAGGATGCCGATGCAGGTAAACGCGGCGCCGGAGATGAAGCCATGCGAGACCATCTGGATCATCGCGCCCTGCATGCCGAGCACCGCAAGGTCGGAGTCGCCATGCGTATGGATCAGCTCGACCGCCACGAAGATGCCCAGGGTCACGAAACCCATGTGCGCCACCGAGGAATAGGCCATGATCCGCTTCATGTCGTCCTGCACCATCGCCACGTAGCCGATGTAGATGATCGCGACCAGGCTCAGGCCGATCACCAGCCAGGCGTATTCGGCCGAGGCATCGGGCACGATGGGCAGACTGAACCGGATCAGGCCGTAACCGCCGATCTTCAGCATGATCATGGCCAGGTCGACCGAGGCACCGGTCGGGGCTTCGACATGGGCGTCCGGAAGCCAGGTATGCACCGGCACCATCGGAATCTTGACCGCGAAGGCGATCAGGAAGGCGAAGAACAGCCACGTCTGCTGGGTATGGTCCAGCTTCAGGGCCGCCAGAGTGGCGATGTCGAAGGTGCCGGCCTGGGTGTACAGGTAGATCAGCGCCGCCAGCAGCATGATGGAGCCGAAGAAGGTGTAGATAAAGAACTTCATGGCCGCGTACATGCGACGGGGGCCGCCCCAGACACCGATCAGCAGGAACATCGGGATCAGCATGCCTTCGAAGAAGACATAGAACAGCAAGGCATCGGTGGCCGCGAAACAACCGATCAGCAGGCCTTCCATCACCAGCATGCAGGCGAAGTACTGCTTGAGCTTGTAGGTGATGGACCCCCAGGACCCCAGGATCACCAGCATGGTGCCGAAGGTGACCAGCAGGCACATCGCGAAGGCGATGCCGTCCACACCCAGTGCATAGGCGGTGTGGATCGGTCCGCCCCAGGCCAGATGCTCGACGAACTGGGGATTGGGATTGGAGGAGTCCATCATCGGCCACATCACCATGTTCAAGGCGAACACGAGAGTGGTGACGACGACCGTGGTCCAGCGCACCGTGTCGGGGCGATCATCGCGCACCAGCAGCAGGCCGAAGCCGGCGATCACCGGGACCCAGATCAACAGGCTGAGCAAATAATTCGACATGACTATGTTTGCTTCCTAGTGACTTCAGTGCCCGAACACCCAGTACCCGCCAAGCAGCAGGACCAGGCCGAAGATCATGGCAAAGACGTAGTGATACACGAAGCCGGTCTGCAGCCGGCGCAGGCTGGCCGCCAGTCCGTGCACGGCCGCGACCGGGCCGCCGACGACGACACCATCCAGCAGGCCTTTGTCACCCGCCTTCCAGAACAGCCTGCCCAGGGCCACGCCACCGCGTGCGAATACGGCAAAGTAGGCCTCGTCGACCCAGTACTTGCGGTCCAGAAGCTTCCACAAGGGGTGGAAAGCCTGCTTGATCCTGTCGGCCACCGAAGGATTGAACACATAGATCCAGGTGGTGATCACGAAGGCCGCCAGCACCAGCAGGAACGGCAGCTGGACAAAACCATGCAAGGCCATCGCCAGCGCACCGTGGAAATCCTGGCCCAGCACGGTCAGCACGTTGTCGGCCGGATTCACATGGATGGCATCGCCGAACCATGATCCGAACAACAGCGGCTGCACCAGCAGATAACCGGCCAGCAGGGACGGAATCGCCAGCAGGATCAGCGGCAAGGTCACGACCAGCGGTGACTCCTTGGGTGCATGGGCCAGCACGCCGGGCTTGTGGTCGTCGTGATCATGGCCGTGACCATGGGCTGCCTCGATGGTGAAACGCGGCTTGCCGTGGAAGACCAGATGCAGCTGACGGAAGGTATACAGCGCTGTCACGAAGGCACCCGCGGTGACGCAGAACCAGGCGTAGCCCGCACCGAAGCGATGCGACTCGCCCACCGCCTCGATGATGGCATCCTTGGAATAGAAGCCGGAGAAGAACGGCACCCCGCACAAGGCCAGGGAGCCGATCCACATCGTGATCCAGGTCACCGGCATGTAGCGACGCAGGCCGCCCATATAGCGCATGTCCTGCTCGTGATGCATGGCCAGGATCACCGAACCGGCGCCCAGGAACAGCAGTGCCTTGAAGAAGGCATGTGTCAGCAGGTGGAACACCGCGCCCGAGTAGGCCGACACGCCCAGGGCCACCGTCATGTAGCCGAGCTGGGACAGTGTCGAATAGGCCACGACCCGCTTGATGTCGTTCTGCACGATGCCGATCATGCCGGTGAACAAGGCGCCCGTGGCACCGATCACCATGATGAAGCTCAGCGCTGTCGGCGAGAGTTCATAGATGGGCGACATCCGCGCCACCATGAAGATACCGGCCGTGACCATGGTCGCGGCATGGATCAGCGCCGAGATCGGGGTCGGGCCTTCCATCGAGTCGGGCAGCCAGACATGCAGCGGAATCTGCGCGGACTTGCCCATCGCACCGACAAACAAGGCGATGCAGATCACCGTCGCCGCATCCCAATGGGTGTGGGCTGTGATGGCCACCGTCTTTCCGGGCAGCTGTCCGATCTGGGCAAAGACCTGGGCATAGTCCAGGCTGTCCATGAAATAGACCACCGCGGCGATGCCGATCAGAAAGCCGAAGTCGCCGACGCGGTTGACGATAAAGGCTTTGAGGTTGGCGAAGATCGCGCTTTCACGCTGGTAGTAGAAACCGATCAGCAGATAGGAGACCAGACCCACCGCTTCCCAGCCAAAAAACAGCTGCATGAAGTTGTTGGCCATCACCAGCATCAGCATCGAGAAGGTGAACAGCGAGATATAGCTGAAGAAGCGCTGGTAGCCCTCCTCGCCCTTCATGTAGCCGATCGAGTAGATGTGCACCAGCAGGGAGACAAAGGTCACCACCACCAGCATCAACGCGGTGAGCTGGTCGACCATGAAGCCGATGCTGGCATTGATGTGGCCGACCTGGAACCAGGTGTAGATGTTCTGGTTGTAGACCGTGCCCTGCCCGCTGAGATAAGGGACCAGCACGCCCACGGCCAGGATGAAGCTCAGGGCCACGCCCAGGATGGTCACCCCCGCGGCACCGCCGCGCTTCAGCCAGCCGCCGGCAAGGCCGGCCAGCAAGGAGCCGACCAGCGGCGCCAGGGCGATCGTCAACAATATCGGTGTAGAGACTTCCATCGCATCAACCCTTCATGCTGTCGATTTCGCCGACATTGATTGTGCTGCGGTTTCTGAACAGCAGGACCAGGATGGCCAGCCCGATCGCCGACTCGGCCGCCGCCACCGTGAGGATGAAGAACACAAAGACCTGTCCCGAGGCGTCGCCGTGAAAGCGCGAGAAGGCCACGAAATTGGTATTGACCGCCAGCAGCATCAGCTCGATCGACATCAGCAGCACCAACACGTTCTTGCGGTTGATGAACAAGCCGGCCAGCGAGATGCAGAACAGGATGGCGCCCAGAACGATGTAGTGTGAAAGCGTAATCACGAAGCGGACTCCTCTGCGGCGGGTGCCACCGGCTCGGGCTGCGGCAGCTCGGCGGCCATCTTGACCAGGCGAACCCGCTGGGCCGGATCCGCCTGCACCTGCCGGGCAGGCGATTCATGCTTGGTGCCGGCGCGGACCCGCAGGGTCAGCGCCACGGCAGCCACCACGCCGACCGTCAGGATCAAAGCCGCCACCTCGAAAGGCAGCAGATACTGGGTGAACAGCACCTCGCCCAGCCAGCGGATATTGCTGCCACCGGCGACCTGGGCCGGATCGGGCCCCAGCGCCTGCTGGTGCATCGCCCGCACCCCGATCATGCCCAGCATTTCGGCCAGCATCACCAGCGCCACCACCAGTCCCACCGGCAGATAGCGGACAAAACCTTCGCGCACCCGCTCCTGGTCGATGTCCAGCATCATCACCACGAACAGGAACATGACCATCACCGCGCCGACATAGACCACGATCAGGGCCAGCGCCAGGAATTCGGCCTGCAGCAGCATCCACAGGCAGGCCGAACTGAAGAAGGTCAGCACCAGAAACAGGGCCGCATGAATCGTGTTGCGGACCGAAATCACCGCGACTGCACCCGCGACGGTGACCGCCGCGAACAGGTAGAAACAGACCAGCTGAAACAATGGCATATTCATTGATCGATCATCCTCGTCTCAGCGGTAAGCCGCATCCTGGGCGCGAGCCGCGGCGATCTGCGACTCGAAACGGTCGCCGATGGCCAGCAGCTGCGGCTTGGTCACCACGTTTTCACCGCGATGTTCGAAGTGGTATTCGTGTACATGGCTCTCGACGATGGAGTCGACCGGGCAGCTTTCCTCGCAGAAACCGCAGAAGATGCACTTGAACAGGTCGATCTCGTAGCGGGTGGTGCGACGCTGGCCATCGGAGGCGCGCGGCGCCGAATCGATGGTGATGGCCAGTGCCGGGCACACCGCCTCGCACAGTTTGCAGGCGATGCAGCGCTCTTCCCCGTTGGGATAGCGGCGCAAGGCATGCAGACCACGGAAGCGGTTGGACTTGGGAATATGCTCCATCGGGTAACGCACGGTGACCTTGGGCTTGAACAGGTAGCGGAAGGTCAGACCCATCCCCTGCAACAGCTCAAGCAAGAGCAGGCTTTTGAAATAGCTGGCTATGCGATTCATTTCATGTCCTCAGGCGGCGCCGGCCCAACCCAGATACTTCAGCCCGCCGGTCACCAGGATCCAGACGATGGCAATGGGGATGAAGACCTTCCAGCCCAGCCGCATGATCTGGTCATAGCGGTAGCGCGGAAAGCTGGCACGGAACCATACGATGGTGGTGGCGAAGAAGAAGGCCTTGATGAACAGCCACGGCCAGCCACCGTTCCACAGCCAGCTGATCCAGCCCGGCCCGCCCAGATGGATCCAGCCCTGTACCGGGCTCAGCCAGCCGCCCATGAAGAACAGCGAGCACAGAAAGCTGACCGTGATCATGTTGGTGTATTCCGCGAGGAAGAACAGCGCGAAGGCTGCCCCGGAATACTCCACCATGTGGCCGGCGACGATTTCCGACTCGCCCTCGGTCACGTCGAAGGGCGCGCGATTGGTTTCGGCCACGCCGGACACGAAATAGATCACGAACATCGGCAGCAGCGGCAGCCAGAACCAGGAGAACAAGCCCTTGCCGCCGGCCTGGGCATGGACGATATCGGTCAGATTCAGACTGCCGGCCAGCAGCAGCACGCAGACCAGGGCCATGCCCATCGCCAGCTCGTAGGAGATCACCTGCGCTGCACCACGCATCGCGCCCAGCAGCGGATAGCGCGAATTGGACGCCCAGCCGGCCAGCAGAATGCCGTAGACCCCCAGGGACGTCATCGCCAGCAGATACAGCACGCCGGCGTTGGCATTGGCGATCACCGCTCCGTCGCTGAAGGGTATTACCGCCCAGGCCGCGAAAGCCGGCCCCACCGCCAGCACCGGCGCCAGGAAGAACAGGAACCGGCTGGACTTGGAGGGCGCCACCACTTCCTTCAGCAGCAGCTTGAACACGTCGGCGAAGGTCTGGGCCAGACCCAGCGGACCGATCTTGTTCGGCCCCATCCGCACATGCATCCAGCCGATGACCTTGCGCTCCCAGTACACGTAGAAGTCGACGGCCAGAATCACCGGTACCACCACCAGCAGGATCAGCAGCAGCGGAATCAGAACATCGTGAAATAGAACATGGGCCATGATGCTATGCCTTGCTCAGGGTGATGGCCGCACCGTAAGGCGGCAGACTGGCGGTGTCGGCATGACCGGACTCGATCCAGACGGCGTCCCGCGGCACCGCCGGGTCCAGCCGGGCCGGCAGTACGACGGCATCGGCCACCCGCAGCGGATCGCCCTCACGGATATCCCGCTCGGCGGCATCCTCGGGATTCAGACGCACCTCGGCCGGCCGCGTCAGCGGATGGGCCTGCAGTGCTGCGGCACGCCGCAGTACCGCATCGCAACGATAAATCGGCCAGCTCGCCAGGCGCACCAGCCCCTCTACGGGAGCGGGCCTTCCTGACAGGCCCGAGCCCGCCACAGCCGACGGCGGTGTTTCGCCCGCACCCAGCCCGGCCAGGTCGTCGAAGGCGAAACCTTCCAGGCCCAGCTGGGCACCCAGTGCCCGCAAGACCTTCCAGCCCGGCCGCGTCTCGCCGGGCAGCGTGGCCGCGGCTTCCACGGTCTGGACCTGGCCGTCGACATTGACCAGCCGACCGTCGATTTCAGGCAGCAGACCGATCGGCAACAGGACCTGGGCGACCTCCAGCAGATCCTCGCTGGCAAAGGCCGTGAAGGCCACTACCTGGCCGGCGGCCCGCAGACCGCGCAAGGTCTGCTCGCCATTGGGCAGATCCAGCGCCGGCTCCACGCCGTACAGCAGATACCCCTGCCGCGGCTGGGTCAACATGGTGCAGGCACTCAGGCCGCCCGCAGCGGGCAGCACGCCTTGGGCTGCCAGGCCAATGGCATTGGCACCGACCGGCAGCTCGTCGATGCCGGCACCGGTGGCCGTTGCGATGAAGTCCGCCAGCGCCCGCAGCCAGGAGGCCTGCGGATGCAGCACGGCCGCCTCGCCGAGAATGATCACCGCCGGACCTGCCTGCAGTGCCTTGACGGCGGTGCGGGCCAGCTCGTCGGGCTCGACACCGGACAGCGCCTGCTGCAGCGGCGCCGGTACGCCGGCCCCCAGCTCCGCCGCGGCGGCCGCAAATCCCAGCAAGGTATCCACCAGATGCTGCGGCGCCACCACGGCCGCACCGGCCAGATCGTAATTGAAATGATAAGCCGCCGGATTGACCGCGAAGATCCGGGCGCCCTGCTTCCAGGCCTGGTGCAGGCGGTGGTTCAGCAGCGGCAGCTCGTAGCGCAGATCGGAACCGACCAGCAGCGCCGCCTTGACCTTGGGCACCTCGGCCACCGGCACCGCGAAACGGCGGGCCAGCGGGGCATCGGCCAGATCCAGCTGACGCAGACGATGATCCAGATGGGCCGTACCCAGACCGGTGGCCAGTCGCCGCAGCAGCTCGCCTTCCTCGCAGGTGCTGGCCGGATTGACCAGCACGCCCAGCTCCGGGCCTGCCTTGCGCAGGATCCCGGCGGCCGTGTTCAGCGCCTCTTCCCAGCTGACATCGACCCACAAGCCATCGCGTTTCAGTCGTGGCTGAGCCAGCCGATCCGCCGACTGCAGGCCTTGGTGACTGTAGCGATCCCGGTCGGACAGCCAGCACTCGTTGATGCTTTCGTTGTCGCGTGGCACCGTCCGCAGCACCGCGCCGCGACGGGTATGCAGCCACAGATTGGAGCCCAGCGCATCGTGGTAGCCGATCGATGGCCTGGCGATCAGCTCCCAGGCACGGGCCTGAAATTTGAAGACCTTGTTGGTCAGGGCGCCGACCGGGCAGACATCGATGATATTGCCGGACAGCTCGGTTTCGACGGTCTTGCCGATATAGGTGCCGATCTGCAGATTGTCACCGCGATTGATGCCACCCAGCTCGTAACTGCCGGCGATCTCGCTGGTAAAGCGTACGCAGCGGGTGCACTGGATGCAGCGCGTCATCTCGGTGGCCACCAGGGGGCCGAGATTCTCGTCGGCGACGGTGCGCTTGCGCTCCACGTAACGCGATACGCCGCGGCCGTAACCCAGCGAGATATCCTGCAGTTCGCATTCGCCGCCCTGATCGCAGATCGGACAGTCCAGCGGATGGTTGATCAGCAGAAACTCCATCACGTTGCGCTGAGCCTTCAGCGCACCCTCGGTGCGGGTGAACACCTTCATGCCCTCGCCCACGGGCGTGGCGCATGCCGGCTGCGGCTTGGGCATCGGCCGGCCACCCATTTCCACCTCGACCAGACACATCCGGCAGTTGGCGGCAATCGGCAGCTTGCGGTGATAGCAGAACCGGGGGATCGGAATGCCGGCCTTGTCGGCGGCATGAATGATCATGCTGCCCTTGGGCACTTGCAGCGCCAGACCGTTGATTTCGATATTGACCTGGTCCGGTGGCGCCTGATTGACAGGTTGCGCACTCATGCAGCGACTCCCAGCCGGTCATCGACGATGGAATGACCGTGCTCGATGTAGTACTCGAATTCATGCCAGAACTGGCGCAGGAAACCCTGGATCGGCCAGGAAGCAGCCTCGCCGAAGGCGCAGATGGTATGCCCTTCGATCTGGCCGGCAATGGCCTTCAGCCGATGCAGATCATCCATGGTGCCGCCACCGGCGACGATGCGGTCCAGCACCCGGTGCATCCAGCCGGTGCCTTCGCGGCAAGGCGTGCACTGACCGCAGGATTCACGGTGGAAGAACTGCGAGATGCGGCGGGTGAATTTCACCGTGCAGACCGTGTCATCCAGTACCACGATGGCGCCGGAACCCAGGCCGGTGCCCAGCGCGCGCAAGGTGTCGTAATCCATCTGCAGGCCTTGCAGCTGCTCGGCCTTCAGCACCGGCATCGACACGCCACCGGGAATCGCCGCCTTCAGGGTACGCCCGGGATACAGTCCGCCGGCCATTTCCAGCAACTCGTCGAAGGTGGTGCCCAGCGGCACTTCGAAATTGCCGCCCCGCTGCACGCAACCCGATACCGAAAACACCTTGGGACCGCCGTTCTTGGTCTTGCTCTGGGCCAGAAACCAGTCCGCGCCCTTGTGCAGGATGGAGGGCACCGAGGCAAAGGTCTCGACATTGTTGATGGTGGTGGGCTTGCCGTAGATGCCGAAGGCGGCCGGGAACGGCGGCTTGAAGCGCGGCTGGCCCTTCTTGCCTTCCAGCGATTCCATCAGCGCGGTTTCTTCGCCGCAGATATAGGCACCGGCGCCGAGAGCGGCATAGATGTCGGCATCGACGCCGCTGCCCAGCACGTTCTTGCCCAGCAGGCCGGCGGCATAGGCTTCGGCCAGGGCCTCTTCCAGATGCTCGAAGGGCTCGTGGTGGAATTCGCCGCGCAGATAGGCGTAGCCCACCGTCGAGCCGGTGATATAACAGCCGATGGCAATGCCTTCGATCACCGCATGCGGGTTGTAGCGCAGGATGTCGCGATCCTTGCAGGTGCCGGGCTCGGATTCATCGGCATTGCAGAGCATGTATTTCTGCATATCGCCTTTGGGCATGAAGGACCACTTCATGCCGGTGGGGAAACCGGCGCCGCCGCGGCCGCGCAGATTGCTCTTCTTCAGCTCGTCGATCAGGCTCGCCGGATCGGGTTTCTCGGCGAGAATCTTCTTCCATGCCTCGTAGCCCCCGACCTGGACGTAGCTGTCCAGCGCCCACGGCTTGTCGAAATGCAGGGTGGTGAAAACGACGTTGTGTTCCTGGGGTGCGGGTCCGACTGCCATTGACCTAGCCTCACTTCAAGCCATCAAGAATCTGATCGATCGCTTCGACCGACAGACGCTCGTGGTAATGCCCGTTGACGGTCATTGCCGGCGCATGTGCGCAGGCGGCAATGCACTCCTGCTCTTCTTTCAGGTAGATCCGCCCGTCGGGCGTGCTCTCACCCAGCTTGATGCCCAACTTCTTCTCACAATGACTGACCAGCCCTTCGGCGCCCTTCAGCCAGCAGGAGACATTGGTGCAGATTGCCACGTTGTTGCGGCCTACCGGGCGGGTCTCCAGCATCGAATAGAAGCTGGCCACCTCGTAGGCCCAGATCTCAGGCAATTGCAGATAACGGGCCACGGCGACGATCAGCTCGTCAGTGAGAAAACCCTGGTTCTGTTCCTGGGCCGCGAACAGCGACTGGATCAGGGCCGAACGCTTGCGGTCCGGGGGAAACTTGGTCAGCCAGTGGTCGATATGCTTGCGGGTGTGCTCGTTCAGCGCGACCAGCGGATCGACATGGGCAACCTGATCGGCATGTCCTGTGGCTTTCATTCCCGTTCTCCAGGCAGCTGCATCTGGCGCATCAGCGATCCACCTCGCCAAAGACCAGGTCGTAGGTACCGACCATGGCCACCACGTCGGCGAGCATATAGCCGCGCACGATGGTGTCCATGGACGAAAGATGGGCAAATCCCGGCGCCCGCAGATGGACCCGGAACGGCTTGTTGGCGCCGTCGGAAATCATGTAGCAGCCGAATTCGCCCTTGGGCGCCTCGACAGCCTGATAGGTCTCGCCAGCCGGCACGCCATAGCCTTCGGTGAACAACTTGAAGTGATGGATCAACGCTTCCATGTTGTCCTTCATTTCGGCGCGCCTGGGCGGTGCCACCTTGTAGTTCTGCGCGATGACCGGTCCGGGGTTGGCGCGCAGCCATTGCACGCACTGGCGGATGATGCGGTTGGACTGGCGCATTTCCTCGACACGGACCAGGTAACGGTCGTAGCAGTCGCCATTGACGCCGACCGGAATATCGAAGTCCATCTCGGCATATTTGGCATAGGGCTGCTTCTTGCGCAGATCCCAGGCCATGCCCGAACCGCGCACCATGGCGCCCGTCATGCCCCAGGCCAATGCGGTTTCCGGAGAAATCACACCGATGCCGACCGTGCGCTGCTTCCAGATGCGGTTGTTGGTCAGCAGCTCTTCGTATTCATCCACGCACTTCGGAAAATTGGCGGTGAAGGCATCGAGGTAGTCCAGCATCGAGCCTTCGCGCCAGCTGTTGAGGCGCTTCAGATCAGCGCCCTTGTGCCAGGGCGACTCGCGATACTGCGGCATCTGGTCAGGCAGATCGCGATAGACACCGCCTGGCCGGTAATAGGCCGCGTGCATCCGCGCACCGGACACGGCCTCATAGACATCCATCAGATCCTCGCGCTCGCGGAAGGCGTAAAGCATCACCGCCATCGCGCCCAGATCCAGGGCATTCGAGCCGATCCACATCAGATGATTGAGAATGCGGGTGATCTCGTCGAACATGGTGCGGATGTACTGGGCGCGCTCCGGCACCTCGATCCCCAGCAAGGTCTCGATCGAGCGTACATAGGCATGTTCGTTGCACATCATCGACACGTAATCCAGTCGATCCATATAACCGATCGACTGGTTGAACGGCTTGGACTCGGCCAGCTTTTCGGTGCCGCGATGCAGCAGCCCGACATGCGGGTCGGCGCGGACCACGGTTTCGCCGTCCATCTCCAGGACCAGGCGCAGCACACCATGGGCCGCCGGATGCTGGGGACCGAAGTTCATCGAATAATTGCGGATTTCAGCTGCGGACACGCTCAATTCTCCCGCCAGTGATCGGCCGACTCGGCCTTGGCCTGCTCCAGATCGGAGTCGTTGCGCAGCGCGCGCGGCACCAGCACCCGTGGCTCGATCGACACTGGCTGGTACACCACCCGCTTCTGGCTGGCGTCATAACGCACCTCGACATTGCCGATCAGCGGAAAGTCCTTGCGGAAGGGATGGCCGACAAAACCGTAATCGGTGAGCAGGCGCCGCAGATCCGGGTGTCCCTCGAACACGATGCCGAACAGGTCGAAGGCTTCGCGCTCGAACCAGTTGACGCCCGGCCAGATATCCGTCAACGAAGGGATCAGCGGCAGCTGATCATCTTCGGCATAGACGCGCAGCCGCAGACGCCGGTTGTGGTGCAGCGACAGAAGTTGCACCGTGATCGCGAAGCGGCGCGGACGCTTGCCGGGATGCGGGCGCCCTTCCCAGCTGAAACGACCCACCGTGGCACCGGTCACGCCGCGGGAAAATCCGTTGCCGGCGAAACTGTTGGTATCCCACTCACCCTGGCCGTAGCCGAGAAAGTCGACGCCGGCCAGATCGATCAGCTCCTGGAACCGGAAGTCCGCCTCGTCACGCAAGGCGGTCGCCACGGCCAGCAGATCGGCAGCCGGCACTTCCAGCATGGTCTCGCGACGTTCGGTGGTGACGGACACGCCGTCGCCAAACCGTGCAGCCAACTGCACGGCCAGCGTTTGGGGCTGCGTATTGCTCATCTAGAAACCTCAGCGCGCAATCGTTTGTGTGCGACGGATCTTCTTCTGCAACTGGAGGATGCCGTGGATCAGCGCTTCCGCCGTCGGCGGGCAGCCAGGCACATAGATATCGACCGGCACGATGCGATCGCAGCCGCGGACCACGGAATAGGAATAATGGTAATAGCCACCGCCGTTGGCGCAGCTGCCCATCGAGATCACCCATTTGGGATCGGGCATCTGGTCATAGACCCGACGCAAGGCCGGCGCCATCTTGTTGACCAGGGTGCCAGCGACGATCATCACGTCGCTCTGGCGGGGGCTGGCACGGAACACCACCCCGTAGCGGTCAAGATCCATGCGCGAAGTGCCGGCATGCATCATTTCCACTGCACAGCAGGCCAGGCCGAAGGTCATCGGCCACATCGAGCCAGTCCGCGCCCAGTTCATCAGCGCATCCACCGAGGTGGTCACCACCCCGCGCTGGACCAGCGGATTGCTCTCCGCCGGACGCAGGATGTCGTCGACCAGATTCAACGGCTCGGGGTTGTGCATCAAACGGTCGACACCAGCTATCACTCCCATTCGAGTGCTCCCTTCTTCCACACGTAGGCAAATCCGACCACCAGCAGCAGCAGGAAGGTGGCCATTTCGGTCAGACCGACCAGACCGAGCTGCTTGAACACCACAGCCCAGGGAAACAGGAAGGCGATTTCGAGATCGAAGATGATGAACAGAATCGCCAGCAGGTAATAACGCACGTCAAAGCGCATGCGGGCATCTTCGAAAGCTTCGAAGCCACACTCGTAAGCGGTGAGCTTTTCCGGATCGGGATTGCGTGGCGCCGCCACCAGTCCGATGCCCAGCAGGGCGATGCCCAGGCCGACCGCCACGCCAATAAACAGCAAAATGGGCCAGTATTCGACAAGCACGAGATACTTACCTCCGCGCATCGGGCGCATCAGTGGCCGCCAGCATCAACCCGACGGCAAGGAACCAAGCGAATCAGCGCACCAGGAAAGGAAACGGATCCTCAGCCTTGGCGCACGGCCGATGCCGGCATTTCCCACGAGCGAAATGCAGACGCGACATTGTATCGCATTGACCATGCCTCACAAGTCTTGACGCAACGCATCAAAAGTGATCCCTGAAGTAAAATCGAATGCCGCGCAAGACTATGCGACAAACTGCCGCTATATGGTGTTGGATGTCACCGTAGGCAGGCCATGCTGGGTCAGCAGGCCTTCAATCAGCGCGCGGACGTTCTGCACCGCCTCGTCAGCGGAAAACTGGATGCCGACACCCGGTATCCGATTGCCCTGGGCGCCTGGCGGCGTGATCCAGGCCACTTCACCATGAACCGTCAGCTGCTCGAAGTGATCGGCCAGACTGATGCTGGCGGCGACCGGGTCGCCCAGCCGGTAGCGTCGCCCGGTGGCAATGAACAATCCGCCGTGGCGCAGATAAGGCATGTAACTGGCCTGGAGCTGGGTCATTCCGGCAAAGCGCAGGGCCAGCGGACCTTGCGTGCGTTGATCGAAACCCGTTTCCATGGCCAGCACCTCGTTTCGTCAAAATTCTTCATCGCGACCTGACGGGCCTCTATACGTCCACATCGCCCGGCCCGACACACCACCAGCCCCAGGTATCGAAGATCCATGGCCCGCCGCCACCTGACTCCAGACGCAGAAAACACGGGCCTTTGGACCATGGCCGATCCTGTCGCTGCAGATCATAGCCCCCGTCCCCACGACGCGCCAGAGGCGCCCGGTCCCACGACCATGATTGCAGTCCGCCAGCGTCCCGCGCCAGCAGCCGCAGGCCGGCCCTGCGAGCCAGCCATCCCGGTCGCCAGGGCAGCCGCACGCGGCCATCCACCGCGATAGCCGCCTGTGACGGGGGCAGATAGATCTCCGGGCGTCGGACCAGCCGGCGAAACCGTCCCCCGCTGAGTCGCAACTGGCTGGCATAGCATTCCATCGCGGCCCGCTTGCGCAGTGTCCAGCCCATATCGATGCTCGTCAATTGCCAGCCGCCCTTCGTCGCCCCGCCTCCATGCAGGCCGTAACCCAGCATTCGGGGTGCCGACGTCCCGCATGCATGCAGCGCCAGCCGCAACAGCACATGGGCACTGCCATGATCGGGATGCCGGTCCGAAAGGTCCGGACCCAGCACCATGCTCGGCGCAAACGCCTGGATCTCGCGCAGCAATGCCGCCACTGCATCCCCGCGCGGATCAAGCAGCAGCGAAGTGACCCCCAGATCCGGCCAGCCGAACCGGATCAAACGGATCCCGTCCAGACCCATGCATTGCAGGGCGGACCGCATCTCGGCCTGCCGCAGAGCCCCCCAGCGCCGACGATCGGCGGCCTCCAGTCGCCAGCGCCGCTCGACCCAGCGCTGCGGCCATGGATTGGCCTCGCCATCCGTCAGCAACACGATGGCCACCTCGCCACCAGCATCCCGCACCGCCTGCATCAGCTCGGCGCAGCCCAAGGTCTCATCATCCGGATGAGGAGCCACCACCATCAAACGGGTACCGGCATCCGGCAAAGGCATGGCTCTCATCATCGAGCGGATGCGGCAGGACCCGGTCGCCAGCCCGCCTCCCAGGCACGCGAATCCAGCAGCAGCAGGGGCTCATCGCCAGGCAGCTGCAGATAATGCATGCCGGCCTCGAGATGCCAATGCGTGGCCGAGGGCTCTCCATCCATGGCCGCCGGAATCGCCTTCACCCCATCGGTCAAGGTGTAATCACCCGGCAGTTCGAGCCGCAACGGATGCTCGGCACCCGCAGGTCCCGCCGCCAAAACCCGGCCGGCAACATAGAGCTCCCCTTGCAGGGGCAGATAATTGCGGACTACAAAACTGTCGGACAGTGGTGACAGGGACTGACGCACCACCAGATGTGTGGTGTGGCGAACCAGCTCGTTGGCCACCGCATCCGACCATGCCCGCCGCCCCGCCTGCCAGGCCTGGGGACTGTCAAGGAAAGGGTAGTAAGGCCGCTGCCTGAACACGGCCGCGCCGGAAGCATCCATGACCAGATCACCCGGCGCACTGTAACGCAGTACCGCCGCAAGCATCTCGCGGTGAGAGCGCAAGGCATCCCGCCCCGGCGGCAAGGCCCAGCCGATGCAGGCCAACTCGCTTGCCAACAGCAGACCGCAGGCCAGGGGGCCGCGAAACCCGCGCCAGACGGTCCAGCGGGCCATCTCGCCAAAGACCAGCAGACCCGAAACGGCAGCCAAGGGCATGAAATCCGGCCGCCCGTACCAAGGCCAGGCCAGCACCACCATGGTCAGCCCCAGCCAGCTGCACAGCGCCAGCATCAGGCGCCATGCGGCCCGCCAGTCCACATCGATCCCGCGCCAGCGCCAGCTCAGCCCGACCATGCCGGCCAGCGCCAGCATCATGCAGCCGGCAAGGCGCCAACCACTGGCCAGCCCATCCTCGTTCAAAGCCTCGTCCCACAGCCAGGCGGCCATGGCCGGCCAGACACCATGCCAGATCAGCCAGATCAGACAGATCCCCGGCGCCAGCAGCAATCCGGCCAGACCCCAGCCCAACCATTGCAGCGAAGGCAGCGTGTGCTCGCCCAGACGCCTCAAGGCCACCGCCACGGCCGCCATGGCGACCAGCGACAACAGCCAGGCCATCTGCAGACACAGGCACAAAGCCAGACCCGCGAAGACCCCTGCCAGCCACACGCGATGACGGTTGCCGCCAGGCCCGGCAGACACCATCAGCGCCAACGCGGCAAGACTCAAACCACACCACATGCCGTCGATGCCGGCCTGACCCATCGCCGCGAACAGGGGCGGATACAAGCCCACCAGAAGCATCGCGGCCAGCCCGGTGCCCGCCCCGTACAGACGCCTCCCGATCGACCACAAGGCATACAGACTCAAACCGTACCAACCCAGCGCCGCCTCGCGCAGCCCGGTCATGACCCAGGCCTGCGGCCCGATCCAGCCGATCACCAGCCGTTGCCACCACCCCAGCAAAGGCGGATACAGATCCATGACGTCGCGATAAGGCAGGCGCCCCTGATTCCAGCTCCAGGCCAGATGCGCCTGCTGCAATTCAACCGGCAGCAAGGGCGAGGCCTTGATCAGCCCCCAGCGCAGCAGCAGCAAGCCCAGCAGCACCAGCCAGGCAAAGCGGGGCGAACGCCAGCCGGCCACAGGCATTGCCGGCACCGCATCAGGCGGGCAGAAAGACATCAAGGGGCGCCTACCGCCAGCCAGACAGAATTTCCAGCAACAGCAGATCCAGTCGCAATGGTCCCCGGACCTGCTCACGGCAGAGATTCACCTGGGCATACCAGGCCAGCAGGCCCTGCTCGTCCAGACGACTGCCCAACGGCGGCGCCTCGCCAACGGCCCGTGCACGCAACTCGTCCACCGCCGCCTGGGCGGCAAACCACAGGCGCTGGGCCGGATGACTGTCCTGCCAGCGCCGCACCACCTCCAGCAACGGCACCCGGCCCTGCGCCAGGCCGGCGAGATCCTGCCGCACTTCACTGCGCCAGGCCAGCTCGCCCGCGCCATGCCAGCGCAACGCCAGGCCCGGATTGCCGGCAGCCGCCAGCAGGGCGGCCTCGGCCTCGGCCGCAGACAGTCCCTGTTGCTGCAGCCAGTCCAGGGCCAGAGCCTGGTCAGGCAACTGGAAATCGATGCGTTGACAGCGACTGCGGATGGTCTGGGGCAGGCGCCAGGGCTGATCGGCGATCAACAGCAGCAAGGTCTGCTCGGCCGGCTCCTCCAGGGTTTTCAGCAAGGCGTTGGCGGCCGCGGGGTTCATCGCGTCAGCCGGGTCGATGCAGGCCACCTGCCAGCCACCGAATTGACTGCGCATGGCCAGTCGCGCCGACAGCTCGCGGACCTGGTCCACCACGATCTCGGTACGGGCACTGCCATCCTTGCGCAGCCCCAGCCCCAGTCCGATCCGGTCCGGATGCGTACCGGCTGCCAGCAATCGACAACTGCGGCAGCTCCCGCAGGCTTCGCCATCGGCTGGCTGATCACACAGCAGGGACTGGATCAACCGCTGCGCAAACAGGCGTTTGCCCAGACCTTCCGGTCCTGCCAGCAGCAGAGCATGCGGCATCGCCTGCCGCTGCCGTCGCTGCTGCAGGCGTCGCCAGGGCTCCAGATGCCAGCTCGGCATCGAGGCCGTCATGCGCCGATGGCCAGCAGCGGTGCCAGTGCCGCCACCGCCCGGGCCAGCACTTCATCGGGCGGAGCACTGGCATCAATCAGCTGAAATCGCTGCGGCTCGTCCGCCGCCCGCTGCCGATAGACCGCCTGCACCCGCTCGAAAAAGCCGTTACCTTCGGCCTCGATGCGATCCGCCTCGCCACGCCCTGCCGCACGGGCCCGACCGATATCGACCGGCAGATCAAGCAGCAAGGTCAGTGCCGGCATGGTGTCGCCGCATACCCATTCGCGCAGCCCCTCGATGCGGTCGGCCGGCTGCCCCCGTCCCGCCCCCTGATAGGCGAAACTGGCATCCACGTAACGATCGCACAGCACCCATTGCCCGGCCGCCAGTGCCGGCCGGATCACCTCCCGCACCAGTTGCGCGCGGGAAGCGAACATCATCAGCAACTCGGCCTCCGGATGGACCGGCGGCTGTGCCGGATCCAGCAGCATCGCGCGCAAACCATCTCCCAGCGCAGTACCGCCAGGCTCACGAGTCTGCAGCAAAGGCAGGCCAAGATCGGCGAAATGCCGGACCAGACCACGGATCAAGGTGCTCTTTCCGGCCCCCTCGCCGCCCTCGATGCTGATAAAACGTGTCAACGACTCAGTCATGGCAATGTTTCAGCTGGTAACAGGCGACATTGCGATCATGTTCCTGCAAAGTCCTGGCGAAGATATGATGGCCGTCACCTCGAGCCACGAAATAAAGGTCCTCTCCATCGGCAGGATGCAGGGCAGCCTGCAAGGCAGGTCGCCCTATCATCGCGATCGGCGTCGGCGGCAGACCGGGCCGGGTATAGGTGTTGTAAGGCGTATCGGTGGTCAGGTCGCTTTTGTGGATCGTACCCGCATAACGACTGCCCATGCCATAGATCACGGTCGGATCGGTTTCCAGCAACATGTGCTGTTGCAAGCGACGGATGAATACCCCGGCAATCCGGGCCCGCTCGTCGGCCTGACCGGTCTCCTTTTCCACGATGGAGGCCAGGATCAAGGCCTGATAAGGCGTCTGCAACGGCAGGTCCGGCGCCCGTTGCGCCCAGTCCGCCGCCAGCAGGCGTTGCTGAGCCCGCAAGGCACGCTGCAGGACCGAAACATCGGTATCGCCCTTGACGTAGGCATAGGTATCGGAGAGGAACTGCCCTTCCGGCGAGACACCCGGCTGGCCCAGCGCCTGCATCAGAGCCGCATCGTCGAGCTGGTCGAGGCGATGCCGCATCTCGGGGGCGGCGGCCAGCGCCTTTCGCACCAGACTCATGTTCCAGCCGTCGACCAAGGTAAAGGGATGCTGCATCACCCGCCCCCTGGCCATGCGCCGCAGCAGCTCGAGCGGATTCAGTCCCGCCTCCAGGGCGTACTCGCCGGCATGCAGACGACCGTCCACACCCAGCTGCCGGGCCGCCAGTCGCCAGTAGAGGGCGCCATGAGCTGTAATGCCCCGCTGCCGCCATTCCGCCACCAGATCATTCAGGCCATGACCGCGTACCAGATCGAAACGATCATAGCCGGCCACCTGGACCAGCGGCGTGACCAGAAACCGCTGATAGCTGCGCCAGCCGCTCCACGCCGCCAACCCGAGAGCCAGCAGCAGAAGCAGCGCCGGCAGACGCCACCGGCCGGATCGATTGCTCATGTTTCCACCTTTCCATCAACGACCGCGGCATCCGTCGCCATGGCCTGCCAGAGTGCCTGCAGCTGCCGGGTCCAGGGTCCGGGTCCCATCCGCCGTGCATCGAGCGCCGCCACCGGCACCACCCCGCGCAGACTGGAGCTGAGGAACAGCTCGCTGGCGCGCTGCAGGTCGTCAGGATACAGCGTCTCGACCTCGATCTGCGGGCACTGCGCCAACAACCAGGCCCGCGCCACGCCGGCCACGCCACAGCGATCCAGAGCTGGCGTCAGGCAGCGCCCGTCGATGACCGCGAACAGATTGGCCGCCGTGGCGCTGACCACCCGGCCATCCATATCCAGCATCAGGCCTTCGCTCATGCCAGGATCACTCCATTCCGCTCGCGCCAGCACCTGCTCCAGTCGATTGAGATGCTTGAGTCCGGCCAGCGCCGGCTGGATGGCCCAGCGGGTTGCGCAGGAATGCAGTCGCACCCCCTCGGCAAGCAGCGCCGGATTCGTCGCGGGTGCCGGCGAGGCGGCCAGAATGCGCCGGGTCTGCGCCACGACCGGTGGCGCATAACCGCGCGGGCCGCTGCCACGCGTCAGACTCAGTCGCACCACGGCCTGAGGCAAGTCGGACGTCAACTGCCGCATTTCATCCAGCAACACCGCCGGATCAGGACAGAGCAGCCCCAGCCTGGCACAGCCGATCTCCAGCCGGGCCCGATGCAGTGGCCACAGGCGCGGCCTGCCCGCCTCGACCCAGACCGTCTCGAAGAGACCGTCACCATAAGCCAGGCCGCGATCATCCGCCGGCACCAGCCCCGTGGCGACCCCGTCAATCAGGATCCGCCCGCTCATGCCGGCACCCCAAGCCCCCGCAACACGCCACGGGCCTTGTGACGGGTTTCGTCGAGCTCGTGTAGCGCCACCGAATCGACGACAATGCCGGCGCCGGCGCGCAGTCTGGCCTGCCGCCCGACCAGGGTCACGGTGCGGATCAGGATATTGGTATCCATATCGCCACGCCGGTCGAGATATCCGAGTGCCCCGGTATAGGCGCCACGCGGAGCCGCTTCCAGTGCCGCAATGATTTCCATGCAGCGGATCTTGGGGCAGCCGGTGATGGTGCCTCCGGGGAATACCGCGGAAACCACCTCTCCCGGCGTTATCCCGGCGCGCAACTCGCCACGCACGTTGGAGACGATATGGTGGACATGCGCATAGCTCTCGACCACCATCAACTCGTCGACCCGGACCGTGCCCGCAGCGCAGACGCGACCCAGGTCATTGCGCTCCAGATCGATCAGCATCACATGCTCGGCACGCTCCTTGGGGTGACCGACCAGGGTCTCGACCTGGGCCCGATCCGCGGCCTGGTCGGCCATGCGCGGACGCGTACCCGCAATCGGCCGGGTCTGGACCGTCCGGCCACGGACCTCGACCAGGCGCTCCGGCGAAGAGCTTAGACAGGACCAGCCCGGCTGCTGCAGCAAGGCGGCGAACGGTGCCGGATTGGCCTTGCGCAACCCGGCATAAACCGATGCCGGCTCGGGCGCGGTCGCATATTCAGCCCGCCAGCCCCGGGAAAGATTGACCTGGAATACATCGCCAGCCGCCAGATGCTCGTGGACGGCAGCCACGCCATCCAGAAACTGCCGGGCGTCGTCCTCGTGCAGCTGCGGTACCTCGGCACAGGGCGAGACCGGCGCCGAGCCAGCCGCCTGCAGGTCTTCCGTCATCATGTCCAGCAGGTGCGCCTGCCCTTCCTCGGCGATCAGCCAGGTCTGGCGCGCCTGATGATCGACCACGATCGCGGCCGGGCAGCGCAGGGCCAGGGCCAGGGGCACGTCGTCCGCGGACTTCAACTGCAGGCACGGCTCGATATGACCGATCATCTCGTAACTGAAATACAGCCCCCAGCCACCGACGAAGGGCAGTGAGGACTGCAAGGCCGCATCGGCACTGACGGCCCACAACCGGTCCAGTTCGGCCAGAAAATCACTGCCAGCCAGCCGACCCTCGTGGCTGTGCAGCTGGCCATCGCCATCCAGCCGCAGGTAACCGCCCTGATGCAGCAGCAACAGGTCGTAACGCCCTTGCGGGCCGGCCGCCGCCGCACTCTCGAGCAGCAGCGGATAGCGCTGCGGATGCAGCGCGGCCAGCGCGAGCAGGTCGCGCTGGCCGGGAAGGCAACTCGCGATCACCGGGCCGTCAGAGCCGGCGGAAGATCAGCGTGCCATTGGTGCCGCCAAAACCGAAGGAATTGGACAACACCAGATCCAGCTTGCCCTGGCGCGCCTCGTGGGGTACGAAATCCAGGTCGCAGCCTTCACCGGGCTCATCCAGATTGATCGTCGGCGGCAGGATCTGGTCACGCAGGGCCAGCACCGAGAAGATCGCCTCGACACCACCGGCCGCACCCAGCAGATGACCGGTCATCGACTTGGTCGAGCTCATCGCCAGCGTATGGGCATGCTGGCCGAACACGTTCTTGACCGCATTGACTTCGCCCAGATCGCCGACCGGCGTCGAGGTACCGTGGGCATTGATATAGTCGACATCTTCGGGATTGACGCCCGCATCACGCAGGGCATGACGCATGCTCTGCTCGGCACCGGCGCCGCTGGGCGCGGTGATGTGATAGGCATCGCCCGACATGCCGAAGCCGGCCAGCTCGCAGTAGATCTTCGCGCCGCGGGCAACCGCATGCTCGTACTCTTCCAGCACCAGAATGCCGGCACCGTTGGACAGCACGAAACCGTCCCGGTCCTTGTCCCAGGGACGACTGGCCCGCGTCGGATCATCGTTGCGGCTGGACATGGCCTTGGCTGAGGCAAAGCCGGCCATGGCAGTGCCGGTGGTGCCGAACTCGGCGCCGCCGGCAACCATTACATCGGCATCACCGTAGGCAATCAGTCGCGCGGCCAGGCCGATATTGTGGGTAGCCGTGGTGCAGGCCGTGACGCAGGCCAGATTGGGCCCCTTCAGACCCCATTTGATCGAAACATGGCCGGAAGCCATGTTGATGATCGAGGCCGGCACGAAAAACGGCGACACCTTGCGCGGACCGCGGTCACGCAGATCGATCGTGGTGTTCTCGATGGTATGGACACCACCGATGCCGGCACCGATGCAGACGCCGATCCGCTCGGCATTGGCTTCGGTCACTTCCAGCCCGGAATCCGCCATGGCCTCGGCGGAAGCCGCAATGCCATAGTGGATGAACGGATCCATCTTCTTGACATCCTTGGCGGCAATCCATTGAGCCGGATCGAAATCGCGCACCTCACCGCCGATGCGGGTCGAAAAACCCGTCATGTCCATGCAGGTGATTTCGCCGATGCCGCTGACGCCCTTGGTGATGTGCTCCCAGGCGGTGGCGATAGTGTTACCGACCGGTGAGACAATGCCCAGGCCGGTCACAACCACACGTCGTTTGCTCATGTCGTATGTCTTCCTCAATGGATATACCCGCTGTTGCGCCGGCATATCGCCTGTCCGGCAACCTGCCGCTCCATACGCGGCCGCAGGTTGCGCCTGACGGAAACGAAAACTGCGCCAGATGGCGCAGCTTCGCTTTGGTTCACGGAATGGTTCGTGCTGTTGACATCACGTCAATCCGTGACTGCTGCTCAGTCCTTGGAATGAGCCTTGATGTAGTCGACAGCCTGCTGCACGGTGGTCAGCTTCTCGGCTTCTTCGTCCGGGATCTCGGTCTCGAACTCTTCTTCGAGAGCCATCACCAGTTCGACCGTATCGAGCGAGTCGGCGCCCAGATCGTCAACGAACGATGCGTTTGCCGTGACTTCGTCTTCTTTCACGCCAAGTTGCTCGATAACAATCTTCTTGACGCGCTCTTCGATGGTGCTCATATACCCAAACCTCCTGGAGGAACTGATGATCTGATGCCGGCTCGATCAGAGGATCGACCGGCGATGGTGTCGACGGCCCCGGCGATGATCGCCCCAGGCCGTCATGACGAATCGCATCGAAGCTTCGATGCGAAACCGCCATTGTCTCCTAAAACGCGGTCGCTGGCGACAGTCTTGCTGCAACCGTCCGTACCTGGCTTTCACTTCACTCGACCCCGCCCCCATCCCGCTGACGGAGGTCTCCGCAACGGGCAGGCGGGCCGAGACTACGCAGACACAAGTAAAAAGTTCGATAAGAACCGCTCGACCTGCCCGTCTCAGGCCATGTACATCCCGCCATTGACATGCAGGGTCTCGCCGGTGATATAGGCCGCTGCCGGCGAAGCCAGGAAGCTGACGGCCTGCGCAATGTCCGAGGCCTCGCCCAGCCGGCCCAGCGCAATCTGGCCCAGCAGCGCGGTCTTGGCATCGTCCGGCAGCGAGCGGGTCATGTCGGTATCGATAAAGCCCGGCGCGACCACGTTCACGGTGATGCCGCGACTACCCACCTCGCGGGCCAGCGACTTGGAAAAGCCGATGATGCCGGCCTTGGCCGCAGCATAATTGGCCTGGCCCGGATTGCCGGTCAGGCCGATCACCGAGGCGATCGAGATGATCCGGCCCTTGCGGGCCTTCATCATGCCGCGCAGCACGGCCTTGGACGTACGGAATACCGAGCTGAGGTTGGTGTCGATGATGGCCTGCCAGTCCTCGTCCTTCATCCGCATCAGCAGCTGATCGCGGGTGATGCCGGCATTGTTGACCAGCAGGCTCACCGCACCGAATTCTTTTTCGATACCGGCCAGCAAGGCCTCCAGCCCCTCCTTGTCCGTCACGTCCAGCGCACGGCCATGACCGCCCAGCGGCGCGAGGCGCTCGCCAATGGCCTTGGCCCCCGACTCGCTGGTGGCCGTGCCGATCACGGTCGCGCCCTGACGGGCCAGCTCGTCGGCAATCGCCGCGCCGATACCCCGGCTGGCGCCGGTCACCAGAGCGATCTCGCCCTTCAATACTTGGGTCATGCTTGCATCCTCAAAGATATGACTTGTCCGGGCCCGGCATCGCCCGCACCCGGATCATGGCTCAGGCGCGTGCGTGAGCCAGTGCCGCGTCGAAATCGGCCGGCGTCGCGAGACTGCGCAGCTCGATCGACTTGTCGATCCGCTTCACCAATCCGGTCAGCACCTTGCCGGGACCGCACTCGACCACTGCGGCGGCACCGCCGGCTGCCAGGGTCTGCACGCACTCGGTCCAGCGCACCGGCAGATACAGCTGACGCTGCAAGGCTTCGCGGATAGCCGCCACATCGCCCGCCACCCTGGCATCGGCATTCTGGATCACCGGGATCTTCGGCTCGGACCAATCCAGCGCAGCGAACCGCTCACCCAGCCTCTCCGCGGCGCCCTTCATCAAGGCGCAATGCGAGGGGACTGAAACCGCCAGCTTGACGATCTTGCGGACACCCTCGCTACCAAGACGGGCCATCACCCGATCCACCGCCGCCGCATCGCCGGCGATGACCAGCTGCCCCGGCGAATTGTAATTGGCAGGCGCCACCACCTGATCTCCGGCCTCAGCCTCGCAGGCCGCCAGGATCTGGGCGTCATCCGCACCCAGGATCGCGGCCATCGCACCGGCGCCGGCCGGCACCGCCGCCTGCATCAGACGTCCACGCTCGGCAACCAGTGCTGCTGCAGGACCCAGCTCCAGTACGCCGGCGCAGACCAGAGCGCTGTACTCACCCAGGCTGTGGCCGGCCAACTGGCCCGGCAATGCGCCGCCGGCAGCCTGCCAGGCGCGCCAGACACCGACACTGGCCGCCAGCAGAGCCGGCTGGGTATGCTCGGTCTGGTTCAGGCGATCTTCCGGACCCTCGCTGACCAGCTGCCACAGATCGTAACCCAAGGCCTGGGAGGCCTCTGCAAAACTGGTCCTTATCTCGGGATGGAGCGCCGCCAGCTCGGCCAGCATGCCCACCGACTGGGAGCCCTGTCCCGGAAACACGAAAGCCAGCTCGGCAACCGCACTCGTCATACACACACTCCAGTCAAACCATCATGCCAGGCGCCGCCCATGCGGCGGCGGCCTGTCGTATCCATCAATAACGCAGCAGAGCCGACGCCCAGGTGAAACCGCCACCGAACGCTTCCAGCAGCAGATTCTGGCCACGCTGCACGCGCCCGGAACGCACCGCCTCATCCAGCGCCAGCGGTACCGAGCCGGCCGAGGTATTGGCATGCCGATCCACGGTAACGATCACCCGGTCCATCGACATGTTCAGGCGCTTGGCCGTCGCCTCGATGATGCGCAGATTGGCTTGGTGGGGGATCAACCAGTCCACCTGCGACTCCACCATCCCGGCCGCCTTCAAGGTCTCGCCGACCAGGGCATCCAGGGTCTTGACCGCCACCTTGAAAACTTCACGACCGGCCATCTGCACCCGCAGACCATGATTCGGCCCATCGGTGAAACCCGAAGAGATGCCCACCGGACAGGTCAGCAGCTCCTGGTAGCCACCATCGGCATGCATCAGCGAGGCATAAATGCCCGGCTCATCCGAGGCCTCCAGCACGACCGCGCCGGCACCATCGCCGAACAGCACCGCCGTCTCGCGCTCCTGCCAGCTGACAATCCGGGTCAGGGTCTCGGCTCCGATGGCCAGCACGCGACGGTATTGACCGCCACGAATGAACTGGTGCGCCACGCCCAGGGCATACATAAAGCCCGAACAGGCCGCGTTGACATCGAAAGCGGCACAGCCGTTGGCACCCAATCGATGCTGGATCAAGGCGGCCGTCGAAGGAAATACCAGGTCCGGCGTGGTGGTCCCGACCACGATCAGATCCAGCTCGCCGGCCTTGATGCCGGCATCCTGCAGGGCCTGCTGCGCGGCCCGATGACCCAGACTGGCCGTGGTTTCACCCGGCCCCGCGATCCTTCGTTCACCAATACCGGTACGAGTACGGATCCACTCGTCACTGGTGTCGACGAACTTCGTCAGATCCTCGTTGGTGACCACCTTCTCGGGGAGGGCACTGCCCGTCGCGACGATCCGCGCATATCTTTCGGTCATGGTTTTTTCCTGATCGGTCCGTGGCCATCAGCCCGGCCACGCCAAGCCTGCCGCGACGAAGGTGAATCCGGCGGCTATGCCAACACAAATGCAAAGCGGCGCAACAAGGCGCCGCTTCGGATACACAGATACCACAGGAACCAGGACTCAGTCCTCGTCAGCCACCGCAGCGGTGGTTTCGATTACCTTCTTGCCACGATAGTAGCCGTCCTTGGTGACGTGGTGGCGCAGGTGCACTTCGCCACTGGTCGGATCGGTCGACAGCTGAACGGTCTTCAGTGCGTCGTGGGAGCGGCGCATGCCGCGGGTGGACGGGGTTTTGCGGCTTTTGGCAACAGCCATGACATCTCTCCAGCTAATTCAATGTTTCTTGAGTCCGCGCAGAATTGCGAACGGATTATCTTCAGGTTCCGCCGCCACCTCGTCGGCCGCCTCGGAAACCATGACCTCTTCAGGCAATTCGCTTTCCGGATTGACCGGAACCAGCGGCAGCCCAAGCAAAAGTTCGTCCTCGATGACGTCGGCTGGCGACAGCCGACCATCCTCGTCGACCAGCAACGGTTCGTAGCCTTCCAGCAAGGCGGCCTCCTCGCGCTCGGAGCGGATCACTCCCAGACGGGTATCGACCTGCAGCGGAAACACGAACGGCTCCAGATTCCGCTGACAGATCAGCGTCAAGGGAGCCAGTGCCCGAAGTGCAATATAAGCCACTCCGAAGTCATCGGTGCCGAAGTCCAGAGCATACTCCACCTCGCCCTCGGCCGAAGCCAGAGCCGCCGCCAGCCTTTTCATGCGGGCGATGGGCAGCTTCCCCTCGAAAGAACGCCGGGCGGAAATCATCCGCCAAACGTCCACAGACACTGGTAAAGTCACGGACATATCTCAGGTATTGTAGTTGCACACCCCTGACCCGGTCAAGACCATACCTTCAGCCCGGCCCGTCAGGATAGGTCGCCGCATGGGCCTGCGTCCAGATCACGCAACGCCGCGGCGCCGCGGTCACCGCCCGCAGGCGGATCGCATAGAAACCGAAACGCCGCCGCTTCTGGTCCGGCTCCAGCCGCCCCAGAAGGCGCACACTGGCCAGCTCGCCGCACAGATGCTCCAGCGCCGACCAGCGCCAGCGCTCGCGCAAGGCTGTCTCGTCCACCACCAGCAAGAGCTCGTCCTTGCCCGCCCGTCGACGCAGGGCCGGCAGATCCAGCTGCCACAAGGCCAATTGCGGCGCCCGCCCATGATACCTGTTCAGCGGGCTGTCCAACACATAGACCGGCAACTGCCCCGCCAGCGAAAAATCCAGCTCGGCGCCCAGAATGAAATTGTCGGCCACCAGCAGCTGCCCCGGCCGACGCAACTGCACCGCCTTGGCCGCACTCTCCCGCCAGCCGGTGAACTGCATCGGGAAGAGCTTGCCCCAGCGCCCGGCCTGCGGCAGCGGTGACAGCGAGGCGGCCCACAGCAGGCCCAGGCCCGCAAGCGTCGCCAGCCAGCCCAGCCACCAGCTGGCACCCCAGATCATGCGCACGCCACCGCCATGCCGCCGCTCCGCCCACAATACCGGCAGCACCGCCAGCAACGGCAGATAGCCGGGCAAGGGCCAATGCAGCCGGAAGCGCGCATCATCCGCAAACAGTCCCCCCACGGCATAGCCCAGCCACAGGACCACGGTATGGATGGCCAGCACCTGCCAGACCCAGCCCTCTCGACGCCGGCACCAGACTTTCCAAGCCGCCCAGGCCAGCAGGCCATAGAGCAAGGGGGTGCACACCCCCGCCTGCTCCAGAGGCTGGACCAGGGTATCGGCATGAAAGTGCCAGGGATTGCGCTGCCAGAGCTGAAAGGCCAGGCCGGCACCATGCGTGCGCAAATTCGATATCAGCAGCGGCATCAGGCCGACAGCCGCCAGCCCGAAGGCCAGCCAGGCCCCTGGCTGGCGCCACCAGCCACGCCCCCGGGGCGTGGCCAGAATCAGCCACAAACCGGTCAGGACCAGCGGTGCCGCGCGATAGTGCGTGGCGCAGGCCGCCGCCAGACTCAGCCCCAGGCCCAGCCAGGCCAGCAGGGACGAATCTTCACGCAGCCGACACAAGGCACAGATGGCGGCGAGCATCGCCACCGTCAGCGGCACATCCGGCAAGGCCAGCACGCCAAGGCTGGAGGCCAGGGGCAAGGCCAGACACCACAGCGCGGCCTGCCAGCCCTGCACCGGCCCCGCCAGCCGCAAGGCCAGATCACGGACCAGCCAGGGCAGCAGTGATCCCAGCAGCAGGAAGGGCGCGCGCATCGCCAGCACGCCGTGCCCACCCAGGCGCTCGCCCAGAGCGATCAGCCATGCCGTCATGCCCGGCAAATCGCTGTAACCCCAGTCGAGGTGGCGGCTTTCCTGCCAGTAGAAGGCCTCGTCCGAGAACGGGGCCAGGCGGGAAGCCACCGCCAATTTGATCGCCAGCGTCCCCAGATAGACCAGCCAGAAACAGGCTCGCCAGCATCGCGCGGCTCTGGCTACACTGCCTTCATCTTTCGTGGACGCCGCCATCGGCGCCGTCGTCAGCCCCGGATCAATCATGCGCGTGACCGCAACACCGTTGGACAAAGTACTCGCTCGACATCTTTCCGCTGCGATCGCCCATGTCGATCAGGTGGTATTGGGGAAGCCCCGTCAGGTCAGGCTGGCCTTTGCCTGCCTGCTGTCGGGCGGACATCTGCTGATCGAGGATGTGCCCGGCGTCGGCAAGACCACCCTGGTCCACGCTCTGGCCGACACTCTGGCCCTGGACTTTCGCAGGATCCAGTTCACCAGTGACATGCTGCCTTCGGATATTACCGGAATCAGCATCTACGCGCGTGACCAGCAGCGTTTTCAGTTCCATCCCGGCCCGGTGTTCTGTCAATTGCTGCTGGCCGACGAGATCAACCGCGCCAGTCCGCGCACCCAGAGCGCCCTGCTGGAAGCCATGGCCGAACATCAGGTCACAGTGGACGGCGCCAGCATGACCTTGCCCGAGCCCTTCCACGTCATCGCCACCCAGAACCCGATGGATGGCGATGGCGCCCATGCCCTGCCGGATTCCCAGCTGGATCGCTTCCTGTTCCGGATCAGCATGGGCTACCCCGATCCTGCCGCCGAACGGGCCTTGCTCACCGGCCATGGCGGTCGGCGCACGGCACAGCCAGCCCCGGCCAGCCTGGATCCCGACCGGCTGCGACAGCTGTCCGCCCATGCCGCCGGCCTGCTCGCCAGTCCGGCACTGATCGACTACATCCAGGCCTTGCTGGCCGCCAGCCGTCAGCGGGACGATCTGCGCACCGGCCTTTCCCCGCGGGCCGGACTCGCCTTGCTGGCCGGCAGCCGCGCCTGGGCCTTGCTGGCCGGCCGCGACCATGTGCTGCCCGAAGATGTCCAGGCCGTATTCCCGGCGATCGCCTCCCACCGCCTGATATCGCTCCTCGGCGTGAAGGGTACGGAAATTGCCGGGCAACTGCTTGCCGACGTCGCCATCCCCTGATGACGATCCAACCACCCGCCCCGGACCGACGATGGCCCGTCCGGCGACAGGACCGGACCCCGCTGCGGCTGGATCGCCGCCGCATCTACATCGTCCCCAGCCGGGCCGGAATGGGCTGGGCCGCCCTGCTGGCCACCATGTTCTTCGGTGCACTGAACTACATGAACAATGCCGCCTTGCTGCTGACCTGCGAACTGGCCACCAGCATGGCCTTGACCATGGTGCTCAGCTTCCGCAACCTGTACTGGCTGGAACTGCAATCCGTCAGCTGTCGTCAGGCCGTAGCGGGCGAACCGGCCATGCTGCAGGTGCAACTGGCCAGCTCCGGCCGGCGCCGCCACCGCTTGCAACTGGATGCCGGCCTGCAGCCCTCGGCCTGGTTCGGACTGGCGGCAAACCTCCGGCCCGAGCCGATCAGCCTGCCCGTGCGGTTCCCGAGTCGCGGCTGGCACGCCTTGCCGCCCCTGCAGTTGCGGACCCGCTGGCCACTGGGCCTGTTCACCGCCTGGGCACGCCTCCGCCTGACCGAAAAGATCCTGGTCTGGCCGGCGGCGGAACCGGCCGGCCCGCCATTGCCCATGCAGGCACAGCACCTTCAGCCAAGCCTGCCGCAACACCGGCCGACCCACAGTCCCGACATGCTGCGCAAATACAGGCCCGGCGATCCGCCGACCCATATCGCCTGGAAATTGCTGGCCCGCAGCGGCGAGTGGCATGCCAAGACCTCGCCGGCCAGCCACCCTCCTGACCAGCTTGCGCTGCACTGGAGCCTGACCGAAGGCCTGCCGCATGAGGCGCGCATTGCCCGGCTGGCCCACTGGCTGCACCAGGCCCGACAGAGCGGGCTGGCCTACAGCCTGGAGCTGCCGACACTCAACCTGCCGGCCGGCCGCGATGACCGCCACTATGCCAGCTGCATGAATGCGCTGGCCTGCCTGCCATGAGAACCGCCAGCCCGCCAAGGACCACGGAGTCACCTGGCCTGCCCAGCCTGCAATGGGCCTGGATCAGTGTCGGCCTGGCACTGGCACTTCAGGCCACCCAGCTGCCGCTGTGGTATGGATTGGGGCTCCTGGCGGCAGGCATGTACCCCGCCCTGACCTGCCGACGATACGCGCCGGCCCTGCCGTCGCGACCGATACGCCTGCTCGGCCTGCTGGCCGTGCTCTCCGCCGTCGGACTAGCCTTTCCCGGCCAATGGCTGAGCCGGGAGGCGGGCACGGCGCTGGCGACCGGCCTGCTGCTGCTGAAAGCCCTGGAGGCCAAACAGCGGCGTGACCTGCAGGTCACTGCCGGCTTTGCCTGTTTCGTGATCATGACGAGCTTGCTGGCCCGCCAGAGCCTGGTGATCACGGCCCTGGCCGCCGCCAGCCTGATGGCTCCGCTCGCCTGCATCCACAGCCTGCAGGACGACGACCCGCCCAGTGGCGGCCTGGTCCGACAGGCCCGCCTGATCGCAAGCCTGCTGGCCCTGGCCCTGCCCCTGACGGCATGCGCCTTTCTGCTGGTGCCCAGGCTGAGCAGCCCGCTTTGGGGCAGTACCGGCGGCGAAACCGACCGCAGCGGACTAGACAGCCACCTCTCCGCCGCCGATTTCAGCCAGATCCTGAACGATGACAGCCCGGCCTTGCGGGTCAGTTTTCCACAGGGACCGCCGGCCGAGCGCGAGCGCTATTTCCGGGCCTACGTGCTGTGGCGATTCAACGGCAGAGACTGGAGCAGCGTACCGCCACCCGCCCCTGGCCCGAGATATCAGGCCGCCGCAACGGGCGAGCGACGAGCCTACGACGTGATCATGGAAGCGGATGGCGGGCATCATCTCCCCGCCCTGGACTGGCCCGGCACGCCGCCTGCAGGCACCGGCCAATGGCTGGACACCGACGGCATCGTGCATCGTCGGGACGCCGTGGAAGCCACCATCCGCTATCGCCTGGACGCCCTGACCTCACCTCCCTCAAGCCAGGGCCCGCTGGATCCGGCCAGCCGGCGGGCCGGCCTGCAATGGCCTGCAGGCGCCGCCCCCGAAACCCTGGCCCTGGGGCGCCGATGGCAGGCTGCAGGCCTGAGCGACATGGCCATCGTGACCCGGGCCATGCAGATGTTCCGCCAGCAGGGATTCAGCTACACCCTGGCACCACCGACACCGGCAGGCGATCCGACCGACGGCTTCCTGTTCGGGAGTCGTCGCGGGTATTGCGTGCATTACGCCTCGGCCTTCGTCCTGCTGATGCGGGCTGCCGGACTGCCGGCCCGGGTGGTCAGCGGCTACCAGGGCGGCTATTGGAATCGCGAGGGCCGCTATCTGCTGATCCGTCATTCCGATGCCCATGCCTGGGCCGAAGTCTGGATCGCCGAGCGTCATGCCTGGATCCGCTTCGACCCCACCGCCATGGCCAGTCCCGAACGCGTCAGCCAGGGCGCTCTCGCCGCGAGCGGTGACGGCACGAGCTGGATCCGCCACAGCTGGCTGCTGACACTGGAAAATCACTGGGATCTGGTCAACCAGATATGGGACCGGTCCGTTATCGGATTTGACCAGGCTCGGCAGACCCACCTGCTGAGCCCATCAAACCGAGGTAGCCAGTGGCGACATATCGACATACGACTGGGCTTGCTGCTGATCATGATCGCCATGGCGGTACTTGCGGTATGCTGGGCGCAGCGAACCACTTCGTCCATCGATCCCCTGCTGACAGCCTGGCGGCAGCTGACCCGCCACCTCGCCAGGCACGGTCTGCCGATTCGCACCGGTGAAGGTCCGCATGACTATCTGGAGCGGGCGACCCGGGCTTTTCCAGCCAGACGCAAGGAGATTGAAAGACTGCGGACGCTATATCTTCTGGCGCGGTATGCCGAATCCCGCCCCGGACCTGACCGGATCCGCCGCTTGCAACGGGCGGTGAGGAATTTTCGGCGGGGAAAACTGTCTGAGCACCCGTAGAAAGGTGTTGCAGCTTATCTGGAGACTCTCTCATGTCCATGTACAGAACCCTGGCAGTGACAGTGGCCACCGCAGCACTGGCTGCGTGCGCCTCGGTTCCCAAGCCATTGAAGGGCACTTTCGCACCGGTATCGGCGGTCACGGCGCAGCAGGGCGGCTCCGATGGCAACACCGTGCGCTGGGGCGGCTCGATCATCAAGACCGAACCGGGCCCGCAGGAAACCTGCTTCTACGTGCTGGCCCGTCCGCTGAACGACGAGGCCCGCCCCGAGTCCACCGGCCAGAACGATACCCAGGGGCGCTTCGTGGCCTGCCACAGCGGCTTCTATGATCCGGAAGTCTTCGCTCGCGGCCGCGAGATCACGGTGACCGGCGTGCTGCACGGCGCCGTCACCCAGAAGGTCGGCGAATACCAGTACCCCTATCCGCGGGTCGAGGCCAGCGTGGTCTACCTGTGGCCCAAGTACAACGCCAGTTACTATTACAACACCGGCTACTACGATCCTTGGTGGGGCTGGGGTGGTGGCCCCTGGGGTCCGTGGGGCGGCTGGGGCGGCGGCTGGGGTGGTTGGGGCGGCTGGGGTGGCGGCTGGGGCGGTCCCGTCTTCATTCGCGGCGGCGGCGGCTTCCGTGGCGGCGGCTTCCATGGTGGCGGTCACGGCGGTCGCCGCTGATACATCGCGGCCTCGCGGCATGCGCGGCCGCGCCGGGGGCACTGCTCCCCGACACAGCCGTGAAATGCTCCTCCTCGTCACCGGCAAGGGGGAGCATCCACGAAAAAGCCAGCCCGCGGGCTGGCTTTTTCATGTCTTCGCTACGGAACGGCGCCGAGTCAGCCCGGCGGCCACAGCATCGGACGACCGGCCAGCAGGTGTACATGCAGGTGAAAGACCGTCTGGCCCCCATGCTCGTTGCAGTTGATCACGGTGCGATAACCACCCTCGGCAAATCCCTCCCGCTTGGCATAGTCGGCCGCCGCCAGCAGCAACTTGCCCAGCAGAACCGCGTCGCCCGGGGCGGCATCATTCAAGGTCGCGATCGGCTGCCTGGGAATGAACAGCACGTGGACCGGCGCCTGTGGATGGATATCACGGAAGGCCAGCACATCCTCGTCCTCGTAGACGATATCGGCCGGAATTTCGCGACGGATGATTTTGGCGAACAGCGTATCGCCCATGACCCACTCCCTTGAAAGAATCGTGATGAACCGCGAGCAACCCTGACAGCAGCCGGCCGCAGCGGCTCACGCAGAATACCGCGCCAGGCGACCGCCGCAAGTCCACCTTCGGCACGGGCCAGCTAATCCGCCGATTGACGTCCGCCAAAAGCATGAGCCAAGGTCCCGCGGTCCACAAACTCCAGCTCCCCTCCCAAGGGAACACCATGAGCCAGCCGACTGGCGCGAATACCGCCGGCCCGTGCCAGCTGGGCCAGATAATGCGCCGTGGCCTCACCCTCGACCGTGGGATTGGTAGCAATGATCAGCTCCTCGACCTCGCCCTCGGCCAAACGCTGAGTCAGGCGATCCAGCCCCAGCTCGGCCGGCCCCATGCCATCCAGAGGCGACAAGCGCCCGAGCAGCACGAAATAGCAACCACGGTAACCCGTCGCCTGCTCGATCGCCGCCAGCTCCACCGGTGACTCCACCACGCACAGCAGATGCCGGTCGCGCCCTGGATTGCCACAGATGCCGCAGACCGGGGTTTCACTGAAGGTGCGGCATTGACTGCAATGGCCGATCCGCTGCAAGGCTTCGGTCATGACCGAGGCCAGTTTCAAGCCGCGCCCGCGCTCCCGCTGCAATAGCTGATAAGCCATCCGCTGGGCACTTTTCTGCCCGACACCCGGCAGGCAGCGCAAGGCATCCACCAGCTCGGCCAGCAAGGGCGAGCCGTTCATGCCCGCCCCTTGCCGATCCGGCCGCAGCCACATCCCTGCCCGCAGCGAAGCACCGGCATCAGAACGGCAACTTGAAGCCGGGCGGCAGATTCAGGCCCTGGGTGACGCTGCCCATCCGCTCCTTGCTGGTCTGGGCCACCTTGTTGACCGCATCGTTGATGGCGGCAGCCACCAGATCCTCGGCCATTTCCGGATCCTCGGCGAACATGGCCCGGTCAATCTGCACCTTGCGCACTTCGTGCGTCCCCGACATGGTGATGCTGACCAGGCCGCCGCCAGCCTGACCGGTCACTTCGACCCGCGCCAGCTCGTCCTGCGCTTTCTTCATATCATCCTGCATGCGCTGTGCCTGCTGCATCAGCTGGCCAAGTTGCCCTTTCAACACGGTATTGCTCCAATCAAAGATATGAGGGTGTTCTGATCAAGCCCGCTCAGGGCTCGATCGCCCGAATCGACTGCGGCACCACCCGGGCGCCGAAATCGCGTTTCAAGGCCTGGACCAGAGGGTCGGCCTCGATCGAGGCTTCCGCCGATCGCTGTGCGTTGTCCCGCTGCAGGGCGGCACGTGCCGCCGGCGTATCGGCCGAACCGCCAAGCCGGTCTTCCACGAAACGCAGCCGTACAGGCCGCCCCATGGCGACCCCGATCCGATCTTCCATCTGGCTGATCATCGGCTCGACGGCCAGATGCATATGGGCCGACTGCAGCACCAGCACCAGCACGTTGCCCTCGCGCTCGCGCAAGGCGCAGTTCTGCGCCAGCTGACCCAGCGGTCCGCGCAGTCCGGCCGCCTCGATCAGACGCCCCCAGTCCGGCAAGGCGCCATCATCGGCAAAGGCCGGCGTCGCCGGCATCGGGGACCTCGACGGCGCTGCTGCCACTGCCGGCAACGATGCCTCGGGCGCCGCCGCACGGGGCGTATTGACAGTTGCCCGCGGCGGCGGCGCAGGCGCAGGCGCAGGGCCGCGCGTGGCCGATGGCCGAGCGGCTGGCGGCGGTGCACTGCCGGAGGCTGGCGCATCAGGCCGGAAAGCCAGCATGCGCAGCAAGGTCATTTCGAAACCGGCCCGCACGTCGGGCGCCATGGTCAGCTCACGCCGCCCCTGGATCACGATCTGGTAATAGAGCTGGACATCTTCCGGAGACAGGCCCTCGGCCAGAGCTGCCAGCGCCGGCAGCTCGTCCTCGCCGCCATGACCAGGCACCAGCTGGCGCAGCTGGACCTGATGCAGCAAGCCGGCAAGATCATCCAGCACCCCGCCGAAATCCGGCGAGAAAGAGGCGATCCGATCCGCCTCCCGCAGCAGCGCCACACCATCTCCGGCGGCAATCGCCTCAAGCACACCGACTACCTGGCTGCGCTCGACACTGCCCAGCATGGCCCGCACATCACTGGCCTGGACCTGGCCGCCACCATAGGCAATGGCCTGATCCAGCAGGGACAGCCCGTCACGCAGGGAGCCATCGGCAGCCCGCGCCAGCTCGGTCAGCGCCGCCTCTTCGCAGTCAATCGATTCGGCGCCGAGAATAAAGCGCATCTGATCGGAAATCTGCCCGGGCAGCAGCCGCTTGAGATTGAACTTCAGACAGCGCGACAGCACCGTGACCGGCAATTTCTGCGGATCGGTGGTAGCCAGCAGGAATTTTACATGCGGCGGCGGCTCTTCCAGCGTTTTCAGCAAGGCATTGAAGGCCGGCTTGGACAGCATGTGCACTTCGTCGATCAGATACACCTTGAAGCGGCCACGCGTCGGCGCGTACTGGGCGTTCTCGATCACCTCCCGGACATCGTCCACGCCGGTATTGCTGGCAGCATCGATCTCCAGCAGATCCACAAAGCGACCGGCATCCACCGCGGTGCACACACTGCATACGCCACAGGGATCGGCCGATTCGCCGCGCTCGCAGTTCAGCGACTTGGCAAAAATGCGGGCAATCGTGGTCTTGCCGACACCCCGGGTGCCCGTAAACAGATAGGCATGATGCATGCGACCGCTTTCCAGCGCATGGGTCAGCGCCCGCACGACATGCTCCTGACCGACCAGCTCGGCGAACTTTCGTGGGCGCCACTTACGAGCGAGAACCTGATATGACATGCACTACTACCTTGGGGCAGACCCTGATTGTGCCAAGTCTGCCGGCGCAAGTCAGCACGGCGCAGGGTCGCTGCGACTGCAAACTTTTCGAGCGCCCAAAAGGCGGCGACCCTGCCAGCCACACCCCGGCACCCGAATCATCTGCTACCGTTGCTCCCTTCCGGGCCTGGCGGAGTTTACAGACTATCGTCGCGGGGGGACCGACAGGGTCACCATAGAGACGTGGTCATTGCAGGCCCCGCAGGGCCGGCATCGACGTTTCGTTTACTGGCGGAGAGAGAGGGATTCGAACCCTCGATACGGGATAAACCGTATACACACTTTCCAGGCGTGCTCCTTCAACCACTCGGACACCTCTCCGAGCAAACGAACTCTTGCGCAAAGGCTTGCTGCCCTGCGAAGAAGGGAGATCATAGCGGGACTCTTCACATCAGGCAAGCGCTTCCTGCCATCAACCTGCATTTTCTTCACATGTCAGCGGCGGGGAGAGCCGGAAGACCTCGCCCGGCCCGGCCACGCGATAGCCTTCGGCCGCCATCGCCTTGCCATCGGCCGCGCTGCCATAGTGATAAAGCCAGAGCCGCTGGCGCAGCTCACCCGGGTATTCCCGCACCAGATCGTCCAGCCCGGTATGCGAGGGATTGCCGACCCGTCCGCAATCATGGGCCACCGGCTCGCCGGTTTCGGCATACAGCGCCAGCTGCTCGGGAATCGGCCGCGTATCGCCGGTAAATACCAGACTGCCCGGAAGCCGCAGACCGAAGGAGGTTCCGGGACGATGATGGCGCGTCGCGAAAACCTCGAACCACTGCCCTTCCAGCCAGAACCCGCGACTGCAGGGCGTCAGCCTGAACGCGTCCCAGTAATTGACGCCCCCTTCGGCCAGCACGCCTGGATAGTCGGCGATGCGTGACTGCAGCCATGGCACCAGGGCGGCGTGGGTGAACAGCTTCACCTCGCCCCGGTGATCGGCGCCGGCACCGAACCAGGTCTGGAAAAACAGGCGCTCCATGCCCGCGACGTGATCCATATGGACATGAGTCAGATACAGGGCGCGGGGTGATTCGCCGTAGGTCGCGCGATAACGATCCAGGGCATCGGGTCCGCAGTCGATCAGCAGCAGCGGACGGCCATCGCGCTCGATCACCGCCGAGGCCGAGCCCAGCTCCACGGCATGGGCCGCTCCGGTGCCCAGAAAGCGCAGCGTCCATTCCATCAGGGCATCTCCCGTGCGTAACCGTCCTGCAAGGCCGACCATAGCGTGTCCCAGCCGGCGGGCTGACCTTCGGCACCGCCCAGTTTCAGCAGCGAGCGCCGCAGCCGCTGCAGATTCGCCACCTGCCAGCGCTGATCCGGCGCCCGTCTCCGGCCGCGATCAAAGTCGATCAGATACAGACGATGCCCGCTTTGCAGAATATTGTGGGCATTGAGGTCGGCATGCCAGACCCCGACACGGTGGAAATGCGCGATGGTCGCGCCTACCGCACGGGCCAGACCGGCATCGAATTCGCCGGCCAGCACATATTCGGCCACGGTGCGGGCTTGCGGCAGCTCGGCCGTGACCAGATCGGCCCGATAGATCAGACCGTGCCGCCGATAGCGGGCTGCCACCGGCGCGGCCACCGGCAGACCCGCATCCGCCAGTTCGACCAGCAACCTGAATTCGCGGAAGCAGCGCGTCCGCTCCGCCCCACGCCAGACATAGCTGTCCTTCAGCCACCGCGCCATCAGGCCTCCGCGCCGATAATGGCGCACGACCCAAGGCTCGCCAAGCGGCGCGACCAATCCTACCGCGCCACGACCGCCGACCAGGCGATGGCTGGCAATCGGCCCCGGCGGGTCGGCCAGCCACTCATCGATGAATCCTGCGGCGCGTTGCGCATCGTACAAGGCCGCAACATCGCCATGCTGCTGCCGTTTCACCTCGATCATGACTTGAGCTGCGGCTGTTTTATGATAAGGCTCCGATTCTAGCTCAAGCCCCATGTCCGCTCCTGATTCGATCTGCCTGCTCCGCACTTCCGCCCTGGGCGACGTCACTCATGTCGTGCCACTGGTACGCACCCTGCAGGCCGCCTGGCCGCAGACCCGGCTGAGCTGGGTCATCGGCAAGCTCGAACAGCAGCTGGTCGGCGATCTGCCCGGTATCGAGTTCATCCGTTTCGACAAGTCCCGGGGCCGGGCGGCCTTTGCCGATGTCCGCCAGGCTGTGGCGGGGCGCCGTTTCGACGTGCTGCTGCAGATGCAGGTCGCCCTGCGCTCGAATCTGCTGAGTCTGCTGCTGCCGGCCCGGCGGCGTATCGGCTACGACCGCGCACGATCCCGTGACGGCCATGGGCTGGTGATCCGCGAGCGGATTCCGGACCGCAACGGCGAGCATGTACTGGACGCCATCGGCAGCTTCTGCGAACCGCTGGGCCTGCATCAGGAGACTGTCCGCTGGGACCTGCCGATTCCCGATGAAGCCCTGGCCTGGGCGGCCGATCAATGGCGGGCCGACGCCCCGGTGCTGATGATCAGCCCTGGATCAAGTCATGCCCTGCGCAATTGGCTGCCGGAGCGCTATGCGGCGGTCGCCGATCACGCCACGGGCCGGGGCTGGCAGGTGGTACTGACCGGCGGCCGCAGTGCCGCCGAACGGCAACTTGCCGATGCGATCATCCACCACAGTCGCCGCCCCTTGCTCGACCTGACCGGCAAGGACACACTCAAGAAGGCACTGGCGATGCTGCAACGAGCGGATCTGCTGCTGACCCCGGACTCAGGTCCGATGCACATGGCCAACGCCGTGGGCACCCGGGTGCTGGGACTGCATGCCGCCAGCAATCCCGACCGCTCCGGTCCCTACTCGGACCGGCGCTGGTGCGTGAACCGCTATGATCAGGCGGCCCGCCGCTTCCTGGATCGTCCCGCCGCCGAACTGGCCTGGGGCACCAAGATCGAGAAGCCTGGCGTGATGGCGCTGATCAGTATCGACGATGTCCTTGAACGATTCGAGGCCGCCGCCGCCGACCGCGGCCTGGCCTGATCCCTCATTCTGTCCCGCAAAGGTTGCCCATGCGTCAGCTCTATCCCGAAATCGAGCCCTATCACAGCTTCCAGCTGCCGGTGGATGACATCCACTGCCTGTATGTCGAGGAATGCGGCAATCCTGACGGACTGCCGGTGATCTTTCTGCACGGTGGTCCGGGGGCAGGTCTGGCCCCCTACCACCGTCAGTTCTTTGATCCGGAACGTTATCGTATCGTGCTGTTCGATCAGCGTGGTGCCGGTCGCTCCACCCCGCATGCCGAATTGCGCGAAAACACCACCTGGCACCTGGTCGCCGACATGGAGCGGATTCGTGATCGACTGGGCATCGAGCAGTGGCTGGTGTTCGGCGGCTCGTGGGGCTCGACCCTTGGTCTGGCCTATGCCCAGACCCATCCCGAACGCGTCAGCGGCCTGATTCTGCGCGGCATCTTCCTGTGCCGGCCAGAGGAGATCCGCTGGTTCTACGAGGAAGGCGGTGCCTCCTGGATCCTTGCCGACAAGTGGAAACCCTATGCCGACGCGATCCCCGTCGAGGAACGCGGCGAGATGATGGAGGCCTACTGGCGGCGCCTGACCTCGGATGATGCCGCGACCCGGCTGGCCGCGGCACGTGCCTGGGGCACCTGGGAAGGCGGCAGCCTGACGCTGGCCGAAGATCCCGCGATGGTGGCCGGCTTTGCCTCGCCGCAAGTCGCCTTGAGCCTGGCCCGGATCGAGGCCAGCTTTTTCCGCCAGCACGGCTTTTTCAAGCCCGGCCAGCTGCTCGATGACGTCGATCGGATCCGGCATATTCCAGCCTGGCTGATCCATGGCCGCTACGACATCATCTGTCCGGTAAAAAACGCCTTCGATCTGGCCGAGGTCTGGCCGGAGGCCAGCCTGGAAGTGGTGCTGGCCGGCCATGCCGCCAGCGAGCCGGCCATTGTCGATGCCCTGATCCGGGCCACCGACGCACATGCCGATCAGCTGACCGCCACTGCGGGCTGAAGGAGCCCCGGTCGCCGCCCGGTCTGGGCCGGGCGCGACCGGATTTGTGCCCGCCGCTGCCGGCAGCATGCCGAATTGCGCACAAGCACTGAAATACTTTGCAGATCCGTTGATGGCCGCCTATTGTCGGCCACTCCGGACCCACTCCGGGCTCCGCCGTTTACCGTTGAGCCGCCCATGCCAGTACCCTCTGACACCTCCGGCCCTGCGCCATTGACCCGACCCGGCAGCATCCTGGTCATCGGCGCCGGCATCATCGGCCGCTGCTGTGCCCTGCAGCTGGCCCGCCAGGGGCATGCCATCACCTTGCTGGACGATGATACCGGTCTGCAGGCCCCGTCCTGGGGCAATGCCGGTCATATCGCCATCGAACAGACCTCGCCGCTGGCCTCCCCGACCCATGTGCGACAGGCCTGGTCCCGCTGGTACCGCCGTGGCGGGCCGATGGATATCCGCCGTCCCTGGTCCATTGCACCGTGGCTGGGCCGTTTTCTGCGCGCCTCGCGTGCCGACACCCATGCCCGCGGCCAGGCCGTGCTGCGCGCCATGCTGGCCGAGGCGATGCCGGCCTGGCAGCGCCTGGACGCCCTGCTTCCAGGGTCGCCGCAGATACTTCCGCACGGCCATCTTGTCGTCTGGGAAAGTGCGGCATCCGCTGCCGCCGGATACGGTCACTGGCAACAGGCCGATACCGGTGAAGCCCGGTTGCGGGCGCTGTCGGCCCAGGAACAGATGGAGCTGGCGCGCCATGTCGGTGCTGCCGGATCCGGCCTGCAAGGCATCGGCTTCGCCGGCAGTGCCCAGATCCGCGATCCCGTTCAATTGGCTGCCGCCCTGGATGCTGCGCTGGCCAGCCACGGAGTCCGGCGCGCCAACACGCACGTGCAGAGCCTGGTGCACCGCGGCTCGCACACCGTGGCCATGACCGCCGATGGCGAGCAGCCGCGCCATGACCGCATTTTGGTCTGTGCCGGAGTACGCGCGGCACCGCTGCTGGCCGGCCTGGGTGAAACCGTGCCGCTGGTCGCCGAACGTGGCTACCATCTGCAGTGGAGCCAGCACCACTGGCCGGAAGCATTGCCGCCGGTCGTGTTCGAGGATCGTTCCGTGATCCTGACCCGCTTCGACAGCGGACTGCGCCTGGCCGGATTCGTCGAATTCGCACCTCGCGACACCCCGCCCGATCCTGGCAAATGGCAGCGCCTTGCCATGCATGCCAAGGCGCTCGGCCTGCCGGTGCGGGGTGAGCCCCGGGCCTGGACGGGCGCGCGCCCCACACTGCCGGACTATCTGCCCGCATTGGGCCATGCCAGCCGGGCACCGGACGTGCTCTATGCCATCGGCCACCAGCACCTGGGCCTGACTCTGGCAGCCACCACCGCCGAACTGGTCGGCCGCCAGCTGCAAGGCCAGGCCCTGCCCGACTGGCTGCCCGCACTCGCACTATCGCGCTTCAAGCCCGCCTGATTGATCAGGATTATGCTCAATTCCGCACCTGCCCGGAGCATTCACGTCTAGCCCCCGGAAGACTCCGGGGGTGAGCATGGGGACTGCATCGCGCGTCATGCCGGACATTCCGGCACCGGCGGCCACAACGCATTGCCCGAGGGGGGCCCATGCCATTCAAATCCATCGCCATCGCGCTGGCCTGTGCCTGCGCCTGTCTGTCACCCGCCCTGCTGGCCTCGCAGACCGCATCGGACCAGGTACGGCAGCTCGGCCAACTGCTGAATGAAGAATGGCAATACCAGCTGCAGGAAAGCCCGGAACTTGCCACAACCATCGGCGATGACCGCTACAACGACCGATGGACCGACTATGCTCCGGCGCATGTGGTGGCCTCCCAGACGCGTATCAGGAATTTCCTGCAGCGATTCCAGGCGCTGGATCTGAGCCAGGCCGACGAGCAGTCGCAACTGAGTCGCGCCATGATGGTCCGGCAGCTGAAGGACCAGCTGGAATCGATCCGTCTGAAAAACTATGAAATGCCGCTGGATCAGGTCGCCGGTGCCCAGTTGATGATTCCCGGCTTCGTGGCCACCATTCCCTTCGACTCGGTCAAGCACTATCAGGACTATATCGCCCGCCTGCACGGCATCCCGAAGATTCTCTCCGATCTGACCGAGGCCTCCAGACTGGGCCTGAAAGACCACCTGATCCAGCCACGCTATCTGCTTGAGAAGGTGGCCGGACAATTGCAGCAGATCGCCGATCCGGCCGGTCTGGCCAATGTTTTCGGCCAGCCGGCCGCCAGCTTTCCCGCCACCATCTCCGGCCCCGAGCAGGCCCGCTTGCGGCAGGCCATCGTCGCCGCAGTCAATGACGAGGTACGCCCGGCCTTCGCGCAGATGGCCGAGTTCGTGCGCAAGGACTACGCGCCCCACGGACGCAGCCAGGAAGGCATCTGGTCACTGCCTGACGGTGCCGAGCGCTATCGTTTCGCCATCCACACCCAGACCACCACGGAGCTGAGTCCCGCCGAAATCCATCGGATCGGGCTGCAGCATGTGGCCAGCATCGAAGCGGAAATGAGCCGTGTCGCGACTCAGTTGGGCTACAAGAACCTGGCGGCACTGCGCAAGGCGGTGGCCTCGGATCCGCGGTTTTTCGCCACTTCGCGCGAACAGATTCTGGACAGCTATCGCCACTATGTCGCCGGTATCCTGCCTCACCTTCCACAATACTTTGGTCATCTGCCGAAGACCGAGCTGAAGGTGCAGGCAGTGGAGGCCTATCGGGAAAAGGATGCAGCCGATGCCGAATATCATCAGGGTACGCCGGACGGTTCGCGGCCCGGCGTGATTTTTGTAGACACCGCCGACTACGGCAAGCGCAGCCTGTACGTGATCGAGGACACGGCCTACCACGAAGGCGTGCCCGGTCACCACTTGCAGATATCCATCGCCCAGGCCCTGCCCTTGCCGCCGTTCCGCCAGCAGGCCGCCTACAACGCCTATATCGAGGGCTGGGCCCTGTATGCCGAAGGTCTGGCCCGGGAAATGGGGTTCTACAAGGATCCCTACAATTACTACGGCTATCTGAACGGACAGCTGCTGCGGGCTGACCGACTGGTACTGGATACCGGCGTGCATGCGCTGCACTGGAATCGCCAGCAGATGATCGATTTCTTCGAAGCCCATCCGGCCGAAGACGAACCCAGCATCCAGGCAGAAACCGACCGCTATATCGCCTGGCCGGGTCAGGCTCTGGGCTACATGATCGGCGAACTGCGCATCCAGCAACTGCGCCTGCATGCCGAGAAGGTACTGGGCAAGCATTTCGATATCCGCGCCTTCCATGACGAAATCCTGGACGGTGGTGCCATGCCGCTGGACATGCTGGATGCGCGCATCGGGCACTGGATCGACAGCCGCAAATCCGCAATCACCGGAGCCGCCTCATGAAGCATCATCTGCGCACCTTGGGCGGCGCCCTCAGCCTGCTTGTGATGGCGGCAACCGCAACGGCGGCCACTTCATTGCCGACAGCGACCAGTCAGACAGCCAGCCAGCAGTTCCGGCAGCTCTACACTCGGGAATGGACCTGGCGGCAGACCCAGCTGGGCGGAGCTGACGAGGACCATCCCGACCAGCAGTCCGGCCATCTTCCGGATGTCAGCGCCCAGGCACAGGCGCGACGCGAAGCCTATTGGACACAGATATTGCAAAAACTGGACGCGATCAAGCCCGTCCAGCTGCAAGGCGAAGACAAGGTCAACTATGCCGTCTACCGCCAGCAGATCGAAGTCTTGCTGAGCGACCAGCGGGCCCGCACCTGGGAGATGCCCTTCAACAGCGACACCGCCTTCTGGAGCGACCTTGGCTTCTCGGCGCGCGCCCACTTCAACTCGCTGCAGGACTACCGAAGCTATCTGCAGATGCTGCGCGAGGTGCCCCGCTACTTCAGGCAGCAGACGGCCAATATGCGGCTCGGCCTCGCGCGGGGCTTCAGCCAGCCGCAGGAAATTCTCAAGGGGCGTGATCAGGACATCGCCCAGGTGGCCGACACGCCGCTGCCGGCCAACCTGCTGTACACCCCGTTCCGCAACCTGCCTGCGGATATGCCCTCCGAACAGCAGGCCGCCTTGCGCAAGGCGGCCGAACAGGTCATTGGCGCTCAGGTGATTCCGGCCTATCAGCAACTGCTGCACTTCTTCCGCAGCGAATATATCCCGCATGCCCGGCATACCCTGGCGGCCGAAGATCTGCCTGACGGCAAGGCTTTCTACCGCTCACAGATTCTGGAATACACCACCCTGGACATGAGCCCGGATGCCATCCATGCCCTGGGCCTGCGCGAAATGGCCAGCATCCACCAGCAGATGCTGGATACCATCAAGCAGACCGGATTCAAGGGCAGCTTCGCGCAGTTCCTGCAATTTCTGCGCACGGATCCGCGCTTCTATGCCAAGACCCCGGATGAACTGCTGAAAGATGCGTCCTGGATCGCAAAACAGGTGGATGGCAAGATCGGCCAATATATCGGACGCCTGCCGCGTGAGCGCTTCGGCATCATACCGGTACCTGCCGATCTCGCCCCCATCTATACCGGAGGACGTGGCGGCCCTGGCGTGTATATGGTCAACACCTACAATCTGCCCGCCCGCCCTCTTTACTCGTTGCCGGCCCTGACTCTGCATGAGTCATCTCCCGGCCATGCCTTGCAGATGCCGCTGGCCGCCGAACGTCAGGGTCTTCCCGATTTCCGGCGCTACAGCTATATCTCGGCTTATGGTGAGGGCTGGGCCCTTTACTGCGAATATCTCGGCGTCGAGATGGGGATGTACCAGAGCCCTTACGACCGCTTCGGCTATCTGAGCTATCAGGCATGGCGGGCCGCCCGCCTGGTGGTCGATACCGGCCTGCATCATCTGCACTGGAGCCGCGAACAGGCCAGAGCCTATCTGCGCGCCAATACCGCACTGGCCGAGCACGAGATCGATACCGAAGTCGACCGCTATGTCGCCTGGCCTGGTCAGGCGCTGTCCTACTATCTGGGCGAGCTGGCCATCCGCCATGATCGTCAACGTGCCGCACAGGCGCTGGGCGCCCGTTTCGACATTCGCGCCTTCCACGACGCCGTACTGGCCACCGGCTCGGTTCCGCTGCCGGTACTCGATCAGCAGATTGATGCCTTTATTGCCGATGGCGGCCGCTCGCCCTATGCCGATCCGGCCTCCACGGTGGCCCCATGAGCGCGCTGGCGGCGCTGGTCCGGCGCAAATCGGTAGACACCCTCAGGCGCGAAGCGGGCCAGAAGCAGCAGCTGTCACGGGTTCTCGGTCTGTGGCAGCTTACCGCCATCGGATTGGGCGGTATCATCGGCGTCGGCATCTTCGTGCTGACCGGTGTGGTCGCCGCCCATCAGGCCGGGCCTGCGGTGGTGCTGTCCTTTCTGATGGCTGGCATCGCCAGTGCCGCCGCGGCACTTTGCTATGCCGAATTTTCCGGACTGATTCCGGTCACCGGCAGCGCCTATACCTATGCCTATGCGGTACTGGGCGAACTGCCCGGCTGGATCATCGGCTGGGATCTGCTGCTGGAATACGCACTGATTGCCGCGGTGGTGGCGGCCGGCTGGTCCGGCTATGTGCAAAGCCTTGGCGCCGCCGTCGGCCTGCACCTGCCCCTCTGGGCACAAGGTCCGCATGGCAGCGGCGCCGGCCATTGGGTAGATCTGCCCGCAATGCTGATCAGCCTGCTGATGACCACGCTGCTGGCCACCCGCATGGAATGGGGAGCACGCTTCAATGGGTTGATCGTCAGCATCAAGATCCTGGCCGCGCTGCTTGTCGTGATTGCCGGGGTCCGATACGTGAATCCCGCGCTCTGGCATCCCTTTATGCCTTTCGGCTTCAACGGCGTCGTCGCCGGTGCCGCCGTGGTGTTCTTCGGCGTCTTCGGTTACGACATGCTGACCACCGCGGCGGAGGAAGCCAGGAACCCGGAGCGCGACCTGCCGCGCGCCGTGGTGCTGTCGCTGGCGTTGGCGCTGGTGCTCTATTTTGCGATCTGCATGGTGCTCACCGGCATGGTGCCCTATACGTCGCTGGGCGTGCCTGCACCGGTCGCCTACGCCTTCTCGGCGGTTGGCGAACCCAAGGTGATGATCGCCATTTCCATTGCCTCGGTCTGCGGCCTGACCAGCGTGATTTTCGCCAATCTGCTGGCCGGGTCGCGCATCGGTTTTGCCCTGGGCCGTGACGGACTGCTGCCGCAATGGTTTGCACGCATTCACCCGCGGCAGCATACCCCGCAACATTCCACCTGGCTGCTGGGCCTGATCACCACCGTCGCCGCAGGCTGCTTCCCGCTGGACGAACTGGCCAAGATGGTGAATATCGGCGTGCTGTCGGCCTTTATCGTGATCTGTGCCGCCGTCATCGTGCTGCGTCACCGGCAACCGGATCTGCAACGTCCGTTCCGCACGCCCTGGGTGCCGCTGATCCCCTTGGTCGGCATCGGCTTTTCACTGTGGCTGATTCTCAGCCTGCCAGGCATCACCTTTGTCCGCTTCGCCGTCTGGATGGTGCTGGGTGGATTGACCTACTTCAAGTACGGTCGCCGCCACAGCCACCTCAATGCCAACTCGTCCTGAATCCGGAGCCTCGCCGCATGACTCGGACCCACCTGCGCCGCTGCCTTGGCCTGCTGCTTGGCCTCACCGCCTTCGGCAGCCGCGCCGCGGAGATCACCGCGTCCACTCCGCCGATGGGCTGGAGCAGCTGGAATCATTTCGCCGAACACGTCACCGCCGCTGAAATAAGGGCCACTGCCGACGCGATGGTCAGCAGCGGCATGCGTGATGCAGGCTATGTGTATGTCAATATCGACGATGGCTGGCAGGGCGGACGCAATCCCGACGGCAGCATTCGTCCGAATGCCGGTTTTCCCGACATGCGCGCCCTGGCGGACTATGTACATGCCCGCGGCCTCAAGCTCGGTATCTACTCCTCGCCCGGCCGCCATACCTGCGCGGGCTACACAGGATCGCTGGGTCATGAGCAACAGGATGCCGCCAGCTATGCCGCCTGGGGCGTGGACTATCTGAAATACGATCTGTGCAGCTATATCCAGGACGTGATGCAGCCACAGGCACCGCATGACATGGGCCGTCAGATGGCCCTGATGCATCAGGCCTACCAGCGCATGCGGGTCGCTCTTGACCGGCAATCACGCCCCATCATCTACGCCCTGTGCCAATACGGCTGGGGCGCGCCATGGCAATGGGCGACCCGGCCCGATGTCGATGGCCAGCTGTGGCGTACCACCAGTGACATCGAGCCGGACTGGGACCGGATCTACGCCATTGCCGAATCACAGGACGGGCTGGCGGATTACGCCGGACCTGGCCACTGGAACGATCCGGACATGCTGGAGGTCGGCAATGGCCACCTCAGCGACGCGGAGAATCGGGCCCACTTCAGCTGGTGGGCGATGCTGGCGGCACCACTTATAGCTGGCAACGATCTGCGTCATATGTCGCTCAAGGTCAGGGACATCCTGACCTTGAGCGCCGTCATCGCCATCGACCAGGATCCGCTCGGCCGCCCCGCCACCCGCACCTATGCCGATGGGCAAGTCGAAGTCTGGTCCCGACCGCTGGCGGACGGTGATCGTGCCGTGGCCATTTTCAATATCGGCAGCGCCCGCTACGCCTCCGCCCCCTGGTCGCTGGATCTGAAGCGACTGGATCTGCACGGTCCGCAGGAGGCCACCGACCTATGGAGCGGGCGCCGCTACACCCTGGTCCAGGGCATGCCCTTGCAGCTGGCACGCCATGACGTGCTGCTGCTGCGCCTCCATCATCCGCACTGACCCGTTACAGGAATCGCATGACTGATCGCCGCACTTTCATCCAGAGCCTCGCCCTGGGCAGCGTCGCTGCCGGACTTCCCGGGCACGGCCTTCATGCCGCCGAATCCGCCGCAACGGCTGCCCCAGATGCCTCGCCTACCCTGACGCCGCCGCGCATGAGCAGCAGTCATGCGTCCATGCCGGATCACCTGGTCAGACTGGCAAGCTTTGATACCCCGCAAGGGCCAGTCGGCGTCCATGAAGATTTCAGCCGCCCCGACGGTGATCTCTGGCTGCGCGGAGCACAGGGAGCATGCCGCCTCTCCAAACGTACCGAGCCCGTGGCGGGAGCATCCGGACCGTCCTATTTCGGTCTGAGTCTGAAACAGGTTGCCGAAGCCGAGGCCGATCTGCTGGCCGACCGCCTGCTGAGCCGCGGCGAACCGGACGAATCGCAGGTACGGGATCTGGCCCCGCCTCCGGCATCGCGGATCAATCCGGCCGACTACTATGGACGTCAGCCATGGACCACCTTCGTCGGCACCCGCCAGTGCAAGGACACCATGCCGGTCTATCCGCAAGGCAGCACGCGCACCTATCATCCGGAACAGACCATGCCGGGCCTGCATGCCAATCCGCAGGTCAGCGCACGTGAAGAAGGGCTGCTCGGCGGCTGGCTGCCGGCCGTGCACAAAATCATCCCCATCCATGCCGACAGCTGGTACGACCTGCTGGTATTTGCCGATGTCCGCGCAGAGGACGAGTTCATCGCCCAGACCTGGCACCGCAGCCTGCGGATCGAGCACGGCCGCATCGCCGCCGCCAGCTACGGCCACAGCTATCCGAACTATGGCTCGCTGATGAACGATCCGGATCCGGCCGCGTTCTATCACGCCCTGCACGACTTTGTCGGCTGCTGGCAGGCTCTGCTGGCCGATGCCTGTCCGGTCACCCTGCCCGATCCAAGCTGGACCGACCTCAGCCGTTTTGCCTTCGCCCGCGAACTGGTGGTCCGTCCCGGCGGCAGTTATCCAAAATATGGCGCCGTCGACAGGGATTACTACGGCAGCGAGTACGACGGCTTCCAGGATATCTTCACCAGCTCCCTGTACGCCAATCTGGAATGGGGTCGCTTCCGGCAGGCCGCCGTCGTTCTGGACGGCTACTTTACCGACTTCGTCAACGACCAGGGCATGATCAACATGCGTGGCGCGGAAACCGGCCAGTTCGGTCTCACCCTGTCATTGCTGGCCCGTTATCTGCGCTATACCGGCGACCGCAGCTTACTGCTGAAGCACCAGTCGAAGATCGAAGCGACCGCCAACATCCTGCTACGACTGCGCGCCGAAAGCCTGCAACTGCCGGACGACGCCCCGGGTCATGGTCTGATCCATGGCTGGAACGAGTCCGATGCCTGCCTGTTCCCGGATCCGACGCTGTGGTGGAAGCCTTATTACGCCAACAGCGCCCTCGCGATCCGCGGTCTGCTCGATCTGGCCCCGCTGTGGCCGCAGCTCGGCGGCAGCGCCGCGCAAGCCGCCGGATGGATCGAACAGGCAAAAGCCTTGCAAGCAACCCTGCACGAACGCTTGCGCGCCAATATCCGTCACGACATGACACCGCCCTATATAGGCCCGTTGCCAGGCGCGAAGCTGACCTTCCGCCAATCGCTGGCCAGCGAAACCCCAAGTGAGCAGCAGTGGCCGCACCGAGCCTACAGCGAGCTGCTGCAGGCCGATGTACTGCCTGCCGATCTGGCCCATCTGGTGATCGACTGCATGCGCGGACACGGCGCCACCAGCATGGGCGTGGTCGCCAATATCGGCCCGGTCGACCCGGGCAGTCGCGATCTGCTCGGTTTTATTTCCTATGGCTACGCCCAGCAGCTGCTGCGGCTGAACCGGATCGACGAGTACGTCCTGTTCATGTATGCCCATCGCTACCAGGTGCATACCCGAGGCAGCTGGACGGCTGGCGAAGTCAGCGGCATCACCGGCGGCATGCCGCTGTTCTGCATCCCGGCGCAGCTGACCAGTCCACTGCTGCTGCGCTGGGCCTTCATCTTCGAAGACAGTGCCGGTGAATGCCTTTACCTCGCCAGGGGCTTGCCACGCGCATGGACGGCCAGCGGCAGGCCGCTGTCCATCGCGCACGCACCGACCCGATGGGGCCCCTGCAGTCTGCATCTGCAATGGCATCAACACAGCGGTCAGTTGAGCATCCAGGCCGAGTGGCCAGCAGATGTACCGCCCGGCACAGTCAGACTCAGCCTGCGCGGCCCTGAAGGCTTGCAACTGAGCACGGTAAGCGTCAACGGCCATCCTCCCGAGGCTGGCACCCTGAACGACGACGAGCTGAGACTGCAGCCTCGCGCCGGCAAGGCCCTTGTGGTGGCGCATTTCATACACGCCGTCTGAGGTGCCGCGACTGCTCACGGATCGTGATGCCCCGACTATGCTCAAATCCGCATCCAGTTGGCACAAGGCAGTCAAGACGGCTGCACGCATGCAGGTCATGCTGGAATTGTGGATGGCCGCGGAGGGGCGACCATCCACGATCCAGATCGCCATCGCAACCAGGCTGCCCGGGGGGGGAGATGAGGCATTACGACCGAAGACGTTTTCTGGCCGGTACAGCTGCGGCCGTAACTGCCACATTGGCCGGTGCGCCGCGACTGCGCGCCGACACGCCACCGATCGAAGTGGAGTCGCGTGTCCCCGCAGCCCTGGCCGCGCTGCGTCAAGGCCCTCGGGAAATGGCCAGAGATTCGTTGCAGGCCTTCGCGCTTGACCAGGTCACCCTGTCGCCCGGACCTTTCGCCGAAGCCGCCGCCATCAATGCGAGGTATCTGCACCAACTGCCCGTCGACCGGCTTGCTCACAATTTTCTGCGCCAGGCCGGCCTGCCCTCCACGGCCCAACCCCTGGGCGGCTGGGAATCTCCCGAATGCGAACTGCGCGGACACTTCTGTGGCGGGCACTGGCTGTCGGCCGCCGCGCTGGTCTGGGCCACGACAGCGGATCGCACGCTCAAGCAGCGCGCCGATGAGCTGGTCGCCATCCTGGCGCGCTGCCAGCGCAGTGACGGCTATCTGAGCGCCTTCCCCGACAGCTTCTTCGAGCGCCTCAGCCATGGCCAGAAGGTATGGGCTCCGTTCTATACCTTGCACAAGATTCTTTGCGGCCACCTGGACATGTATATGCATGCCGGCAATCAGCAGGCGCTGGATATCGCGACCGGCCTCGGCGACTGGACGGTGCACTGGCTCAACGGACGCTCGGATGCGCAGATGAACGAGATCCTGCGCACCGAATACGGCGGCATGAACGATGCGCTTTGCGAACTCTATGCCATCACCGGCAACGGCCGGTATCTGGATGCCGCCCATCGCTTCGACCAGGCCAGCCTGCTGGATCCGCTGGCGGCCCATCGCGACGAGCTCAAGGGCCTGCACAGCAACACCCAGCTGCCCAAGATCATCGGTGCGGCCCGTCGTTACGAGCTGACCGGTGAGCAACGCTATCGACGCATGGCCGAATTCGGCTGGGAAACCATTTCCGGCACACGCTGCTATGCCAATGGCGGCAGCAGCAACGACGAATTCTGGAACAACGGCCCCGATGATCTGCACGACCAGCTCGGAGTGGCCGCCGCCGAATGCTGCGTCGCCTACAACCTGCTGAAGCTGACCCGTCATGTCTACGGCTGGACCGGCGATCCTCGCGCCTTCGATTACTACGAGCGCAATCTCTACAACGCCCGGCTGGGCACCCAGGATCCGGCGGGCATGAAGCTCTATTACTATCCGCTGGCACCCGGCAGCTACAAATATTTCAACAGCCCGCTGCACTCGTTCTGGTGCTGTACCGGCACCGGAGCCGAAGAATTCGCCCGCTTCAACGACAGCATCTATTTCCACACCCCGGGCGAACTGTACGTCAACCTGTATATCGCCTCCCGGCTGAAGTGGGCGGAGCAGGGCCTGACCCTGAGCCAGCTGACCCGGTTCCCCGAACAGGATGTCAGCGACTTCAAGCTGCAGCTGACCGCCCCTGCCCGTCTGCGCATCAATCTGCGCATCCCCTCCTGGACCGCCGGGGCGCCGCAGCTATGGATCAATGACCAGCTGCAGAACGTCAGCGCGCTGCCTGGCAGCTATCTCAGCATCGAGAGAATGTGGCACGACAAAGATCACCTGCGCCTGCAGCTGCCCATGCAGCTCAAGATGCAGCCCCTGCCGGGCGATGATGCTCAGTTTGCCCTGCTTTATGGCCCGATCACGCTGGCAGCCGAGCTACCGGGCGATCCAGTCACGCCCGCCATGCAGCACTGCGATTATTGGGCCGATCCCAAGCCCGCGATCCGGACTCAGCCTGCCCCCATACCCCTCCGAGAAGAAGGCTCCGAGCAGGCGCTTGACTGGTTGCGCCCGCTTCCCGGCCAGCCACTGCACTTCACCGCCACGACATCAACAGGGGCACTGGTCGTCCGCCCGCTGAACCAGATCCTCAGAGAGCGCTACGCCGTCTATTGGCGCACGGCTGACAGCTAGCCTTTCCAAAGCTTTCCATCACCTGCCATTGGCAGGCGCAGGTTTCCCCTCCCCGGACGGCTGTCATGCCGACTCCGCCGGGGCTTTTTGTTCCCGTTCCGGCGACGGCAGGCTCCTTCGCTCTTCACCACCTTGCATTGAATGCACCGAGGTCATCATCATGCTTAGCCCTGATCACGCCTACTCCCGCTCCGCCAGGCCGGAAACCACGCCATTGTGGCAGCGCCCGCTGACACGGGCCATCCAGACCGGACTTTTCCTGACACTGGGCATGGCCGGCTACAGCGCCATGGCGCAAGACAGTACCGCACCCTCCGCGGATGCCAGCCCTGCCGCGGCCCCATCCAGGGTTGCAGCCGCCCCGGCTGGCAAAGCAGCCAGCAAAACCCTCGACTCGGTCGTGGTCACCGGCTCGCTGATCCGCCGCGTGGATGCGGAAACCGCCAACCCGGTCACCGTGGTCGACAGCCAGCAGATCGCGGCCAGCGGCAAGCCCACCGTCGGCGACCTGTTGCAGCGCCTGCCCGGCGTGGCGGGCAATGCCACCAATCCGGGTATCGACAATGGCGGTGGCACGGGTGCCTCGACCGTGTCGCTGCGCGGGCTGGGAGACAATCGCACCCTGGTGCTGGTCAATGGCCACCGTGTCGCCTACAGCGACGTCAACAGCATTCCCTCGAACATGATCGAGCGCATCGAAGTACTGACCGATGGCGCCGCGTCCGTGTACGGCTCCGATGCCATCGGCGGGGTTGTCAACTTCATTCTCAAGGACCACTACAACGGCGTGCAGTTCTCCGCCGACTACGGCATGAGCCAGCATTCGGATGGCAACCGTCGCAACTTCAGCTTTCTGGCCGGCCATTCGACCAAGCGGGCCAGCCTGATGCTGGCCGTGACGCGCCAGAGTCAAAATGGCATTTCGGCCACGGCACGCCCCTATTCCCGCTACGCGCTTGCCCTGGAGAACGGCGTTCCCACCCGCCTGGGCTCTTCCGCGACACCCAGCGGGCTTATCGAAAATGCCGCCGGCCAATATGTAACGCTCAATTCCGGGGTCAGCGGCGCCACTTCGCTTTCCGATTACCATACCTACAGCGGCGCGCAGGACTCCTACAACTACCAGCCCTACAATCTGATCAATACACCGCAGGAACGCACCAATGTTTCGCTGGTGGGAAGCTTCAAGTTCAATCGCCATGTGGAAGGCTATCTGGACTTCTTCTACACCAAGACCTCCTCCGCCTCGATCATCGCGCCCGTCCCCATCTTCGCCAACGGCGATGATTTCATGGTCTCCAAGGACAGCTACTACAATCCGTTCGGGGTGAATTTCGGGACGGACCGAAGCACCGGCAACAGCTACAACGATTTCAACACCCGACTGACCTCGCTGGGCAATCGCGACTTTGCCAGCCAGACCTACAATATGCAGGTCACCACCGGTCTGCGCGGCGACTTCGGCGTCGGCAACTGGCAGTGGAACGCCGACGTCAATTACGCCAAGGTCCGCCAGAAGACCGAAAGCAACGGATTTCTGGACTATCCCAAGCTGGAACAGGCGCTGGGTCCTTCATTCCTGTCCAGTTCCGGCGTCGTGACCTGCGGCACTGCCGCCAATCCGATCAGCAACTGCACCCCGATCAATATCTTCAACGTCAACGACCCGAACACCGTGGCCGCGCTGAAAAAGCTGATCGTCAATCCGGTCACCGAATACAGCTATACCATGAAGCAGTACGAGGCCAGCGCCAACGGTGATCTGTTCCAGCTGCCGGCCGGCTCGGTCAGTCTGGCCGTCGGCATGTCCTACCGCCAGGAGTCGCAATCGGACACGACCGATACTCCTGGTGCAGTAGCGATCAGTTCGGGCGATTACGCCGGCCTGTGCAATGTCGTGGAAGACTGTGGCTCGGTCCTGTCCGGCGGCTACAACGTGAAAGAGGTGTATGGCGAGACCCTGATTCCGATTCTGGCCGACCTGCCCGGCGCACAAGCACTGAATATCGATCTTGGCAGCCGCTGGTCGGACTACAGCACCTCGGGCCATACGGTGAACAGCAAGGTCGCCCTGGAGTGGCGGCCGGTAGGCGATCTGCTGGTCCGCGGCACGGCATCACAGGTGTTCCGCGCACCGAACATCAGCGAGCTCTATGCCGGCTTCGCCGGAGGTGCCTATTCGGCCACCGACATCTGCGACGGCTATACCGGCGGTCATCCCCAGGCTTGCGAGAATGTGCCGACCAATGGAAGCTTCCAGCAGAACAACGCCCAGATCGGCGTCAAGAGCTCCGGCTCGGTTGCCGCCGGCTACAACCTGAAACCCGAACATGGCCACTCCTACGATCTGGGCCTGGTCTATGACCCGCACTGGGTACATGGCCTCTCGCTGAGTGCCGATCTGTGGCGCATCAACCTGAAGGACACCATCGTCGACGGACTGGATCCGACCACGATCATGGACGAATGCTATTACAGCAGCAAGCTGTGCAGTCTCATCAAGCGCTCGGGCAATGGCCAGATCAACTACATCAACCTGCCGACCGTCAACCTGGGCGAAACCTGGGCCAGCGGCATCGACAGCACCATCCAGTATGTGTTCGCACCCACTCACTGGGGCCAGTTCACGGCCAGCATCAACGGCACCTATCTGAGCCGCTATGACGTGGATACCGCGCCCGGCGACAGCAGCGTCGCCACCACGCATTGCGCGGGCTCCTACTGCCCGTCCTACGGCGAGTTCCCGCACTGGCGCGGGCTGGGCACCCTGAGCTGGAACCGCGGCAACTGGAATGCCACCTGGACCATGCGCTACATCGGCCGGACCCGCATCGGCAATTCCGACCCTGCCGCCGACTACTCGGCCGACGAGAACATCAACGGAGTCGTCCGCAAGATCGGTGCCTACGTCTACAACAATGTGTCGGCCGGCTACACCTTCAGCAAGCTGCATACCACCGTTTCGGCCGGTATCGACAACCTCGCCAACAAGCAGCCGCCGATGTTCTATCAATGGGGCAGCAACTCCAATACCGATGCCTACACCTATGACCAGATCGGTCGCTATTTCTGGGCCCGTGTGGCGGTCAGCCTGTGATGCGGTCCCTCCGCATCACACGCTGGGCACTTGGCCTGGCCAGCCTGGTGACCGGGTTCGGCGCCATGGCCTCGACCCAGGCCCCGTCCCTGCCTGAGCTGACACTCCGGCAGGGGCACTACAGTCTGCAGCTGGACGGGCGCCCGTGGTTGCTGCTGGGCGCCCAGATCCACAATTCCAACAGCTGGCCCCAGGTCCTGACGACTTCGTGGCCGGCCATCATGGCAACCCATGCCAATACGCTGCTGGCACCGGTTTACTGGCAGCAATTGGAGCCGGCACCGGGGCATTACGACTACAGCCATATCGATGCCTTGCTGGCCCAGACCCGGGCGCATCATCTGCATCTGGTGCTGTTGTGGTTCGGCAGCTGGAAAAACGGACAGATGCAATATGCACCGGACTGGATCAAGACCGATCCGGTCCGGTATCCACGTGCCCTGTCGGCCAAGGGCCAGCCGCTGACCGATCTGTCGACCTTCAGTCAGACCAACCTGCAAGCGGATCGGCAGGCCTTCACCGCGCTGATGAATCATCTGAAATCCATGGACGGCACCCGTCACACGGTGGTCATGGTCCAGGTGGAGAACGAACCCGGCCTGTTCGGTGCGGTGCGTGACCATCGTCCTGAAGCCGATGTCGCCTTTGCCGGGCCGGTACCGGCCGAACTGGCCCAACGCCTCGGCCACAACGCCGGAAACTGGTCACAGGTGTTTGGCGATCGGGCCGAAGAAGCTTTCCAGGCCTGGCAGACCGCCCGTTATATCGACCAGGTCGCGGCAGCCGGCAAGGCCGTCTATCCCCTGCCGACTTATGTGAATACCTGGCTGCATTACAAGAACAAACACCAGCCGGGCCTCGATTACCCCAGCGGCGGAGCCACCGACACCGTTCTGGATGTGTGGAAAGCCGCCGCGCCGCATATCGATGCGATCGGCACTGACCTGTATGCCACCGACCGGGACGAGTTCGATCGTGTCATCGGGCAATATCACCGTGCGGACAACCCGGCTTTCATTTCCGAAACCGGGTTCGATGCCGCCATGCCGCGTCTCATCTACGATGCATTGAGCGCCTCGGCAGTCGCATTCTCCACCTTCGGCATCGACGGTGATCCCGCCAGCCCGGCCGACCTGGCCGCGCGCCAGGCCTATGCCACCGAGTTTGCCCTGCTGGACAGCATCAACCGTCCGCTGGCCCAGGCCCTGACCGAAGGCCGAGTTCGTACCGACATCGAGGCCGCAGGCAAGACTCGCGGCGACATCGACCTCGGCCATCACTGGAAAGCACAGGTGTCCTACGGACCACCACCATGGGGCGATACACCACCGACACCCGCAGGCAGTCCCCATCATGACGGCCACGTGCTGCTGGTTGACCTGCCTGATGGCAGCTGGCTGATCACCGGCTCAAGGGCCAGAGTCGAGCTGCGGCGCGACCATGCCGATGGCCGCCACGGCCAGATCATCCGTGCCGGGCAAGGTCATTTCGATGCAGAAGGTCATTGGGTGATGGAACGGCTGTGGAACGGGGACGAAATCGATTACGGCTTGAATTTCGGCGATCGTCCCAGCCTGCTGCGCGTGGTGGCTGGCACGTACTGAACGCCTGGCCGGTCCATCACTGCCGCAACGGCCGGCCACCTCGTCACGAGGGGGCCGGCCTGGATGGTCAGCCACCGACGGCCTGCTGGCTCCAGATGCCATCGATCTGCCGCCAGATGCCGGCAGGATTGGCATCGCGCAAATCGTCAGGCAAACGATCCTCCCGCACCTGGTCATAACAATGCAAGGCGCTGAACCGACGAATCGCCGCCGGCATGCCCACCGAAGTCGCTGCCACCTGGGTTGAGCTGGGGAACGGGCCACCATGATTCATGGCCGGGCTCACGGCCACCCCGGTCGGCATCTGATTCTCGATCAGGCGCCCCACCTTGCCTCGCAGATGCGGAACCAGTTCCTGCCAAAGCCCATCGTCACTGCCGTCATGTGCCGTGAAGAGCGTACCGGTCAGATTGCCTTCCAGCCGGTCCAGTACCGCCCTGGCCTGGGCCACACCCTCATGGCGCACCAGCAGGCTGAGCGGACCGAATATCTCCTGCTGCAAAGCAGAGCCCGAAGCAATGAAGCGCTCCGCCGACACCTCGCAAAGTGCCGCCGCACAGGCAAAACCGGACGCCTCGGCACTGCCCTGGGCCAGCATCTCGGCCCCGGCCTGCAACCAGGCCGCGAGGCCCTGCTCGACATGATGCACGGCCGCGGCAGTAAACAGTCGTTGCGGTGAGGCATTGGCAAAACGCGAGGCCACCTCCGCGACGAAAGCATCCCCTTCCGCTCCCTTCGGCACCAGCACCAGGCCGGGCTGAGTACAGAACTGGCCGCTGCCCATGGTGGCCGATCCGAACAAGCTCTGGGCCAATGTCTCGCCACGCTCGGCCAATGCACCGGGCAGCATCAGTACCGGATTGATGCTGGAAAGTTCACCGTAAAAAGGCGTGCCGGCCGTATCGGCGGCGGCCTTCAGTGCCAGCCCCGCGGCACGGCTGCCGGTAAAGCCGATGGCACCCAGACGCGGATCGGCACACAAGGCCAGGCCCACCTTACTTTCAACGTGATACAACAACTGCACGGTGGCGGCCGGCAGACCGACCTGCTGCAAAGCCTCCGCAGCCAGCTCGGCCAGACGGCGACTGGTACCGGGATGGGCCGGATGGGCCTTGGCGATCACCGGACTGCGTGCCACGATGGCCGAGGCGAAATCACTGCCGGCCACGGCATTGAAGGCAAACGGAAAATTGTTGGGCCCGAAGACCAGTACCGGCTTGCCCAGCGGAGCCAGGTGCGACCGCAGACCCGCTGCGGTGTCAATCGTCGGCTGCCGCCAGCTGCTGCTCAGCGCCGCCGCCGCGGCCTGCCGCAATTGTGAAACGGTACGCGGCATCTCAGCCTGGCTCAGACGCGGATTGATCGCCAGCGCCGTCTCGGCATGCGCCAGCACCACCAACTCATCGATGCCAGCTTCCAGCCTGGAGGCGTAGGCCTCCAGAAATCCTGCGATCTGCTGCGCGGTCGCATCCAGCAGGACGGGTACCGCCGCTTCGGCCGCCACGAGGGCGGCCTCCACGTCCTGCTGCCCATGCACAGGAAAAACAGGGCCGATGGCCTCGCCCGTCGCCGGATCATTCGCTCTGAAATGGCCGACCGGATCACGGGCTTCGCGCCAGTGACCGGCCAGCAACGCCTTGGCCGTCGTCATCATCAGATCGCCGGCTTGCTGGCAATGGCCCGATCAATGACCGCCAGGGCGGCCGCTCGCTCGCTGCCTTCCAGCACCAGCCGGGGCGCACGCACAGACTCTGAGCCGAGACCCACCTTGGCCTGCACCAGCTTGATCAGCTGCACGAATTTCGGCACCGTATCGAGCCGCAGCAAGGGCAGGAACCAGGCATACAGCTCGGCGGCCGCCGCCGAACCACCACTGGAGGCCAGCTCGAACAACTTGACCGATTCCTTCGGGTACGCATTGACCAAGCCGGCGATCCAGCCCGTGGCGCCCATGCAGACACCTTCGACAATGGCATCATCCATGCCCACCAACAGGGCCAGACGATCACCCAGCAGCGACTTCAGGGCCGCAAAGCGACGGACGTCACCGGACGACTCCTTGACGGCCTGCAACAGCGGGTATTCCCCGGCCAGCTCGGCGATCTGTTCCGGGCTGAAGTCGGTCTTGTAGGCGACCGGGTTGTTGTAAAGCAGGCACGGCAGGCCGGTGGCACCCAGCACCGCACGCATATGCGCACCCATTTCATGCCAGTCGGTGGAGTACACGTAAGGCGGCAGAACCATCAGGCCCTTGCAACCGATGGCCTCGGCACGCCTGGCCAGCGCCACGGCCTCGTCCGTGGACAGCGAGGCAATGCCGGGGATCACCGGAGCACGGTCACCGAGCGCTTCGACCAAGGTCTCCATGATCGCGCACTTGTCCTCGAAACTGAGCGTCGCCGCCTCGCCCAGCGAACCCAGCGGCACGATGCCGGTGCAACCTGCCGCGATCAGCTGCCGGGCGTGATCGGCCAGAAAGGCATGATCAATCGCACCCTCGACAGTGAAGGGAGTGGTAATTGCAGGGATGACACCCTGCCACAGCGAATTCGTGGCCATATTCTTTCCTCAAGTGAAATGATGAAGTCCTGCCAAGGCCCGACAGCCATCGCCGCGGGCCGGAAAAGTTCAGAGATCGCGGATGCCCCAGGCGAACGGATCCTGCTCGGGATCCAGCAGCAGCTGGCCGATCGCGGTGATCGAAGCCTGCCCGCGCAGAGTCGGCAACACACCGTCGCCATCAGGCTGATAACTGGCTTCGAACGCGGTACCCAGCACGCCCTCCTGACGCCAGGCCTTACCGGGTTCCAACTTGCCGTCGGCGGCCAGGCAGGCCAGCTTCGCGCTGGTACCGGTTCCGCACGGAGAACGGTCATAGGCCAGACCGGGACACAAGACAAAGTTGCGGGCGCCACGGCCGGCGGCCAGCGGCGTGCTCAACTCGATATGATCGATTTCCGCACCATCGACACCCGTGATACCAGCGGCTTCCAGCGCGCTGCGCAGCGCCGCCGTGTAATCGGTCAGCTCACGCCACCAACGATATTCCAGCGGTCGGGGACTGGCATCGGTGATGAAAAACCAGTTCCCGCCCCAGGCGATATCGCCACGCACCCGGCCATGACCCGGCACATCAACCTCGGCCTGAGCGAAGCGATAACTGCGCACATTGGCAATGCGGATATGGCCGTCCGCCAGCAGCTCCGCCTCGACCACCCCGACTGGCGTTTCCAGCCGATGCACGCCATGACTGATGCGTCCGAGATGGGCCAGGGTCCGGATCACCCCCATGGTTCCGTGCCCGCACATGCCGAGATAACCGACATTGTTGAAGAAGATCACGCCGGCGCAACAGCTCGGGTCTTCCGGCGTCAGCAGCAAGGCACCCACCATGGTATCCGAGCCGCGTGGCTCGCAGGCAATGGCGCTGCGCCAGTGATCATGCTCATCCCTGAATCGCTGCAGGCGTTGTGACAAAGGTCCGCGGCCCAGAGACGGCAAGCCGGCTAGAATGACACGGGTAGGTTCACCGGCCGTGTGGGAGTCGATGTAGTCGATGCTGTACATGGCTTCATGGTGCGTCCGCAACTGGGGGAGCGTCTAGGCGACGTTGGTGTCACGCGGCGCGGAAATCAGCACAATCAGCAACAACTGCCGCTCGGGGGGAGCTGCGCAATGAATCTATCTGCCGAGACCATGGAGGGCTTGTTCGATGCCTTGCCTGACGTCGTGTTTTTCGTAAAGGACCCGCAGGCACGCTACACCCATGTCAATCTGACCCTGGTCAGGCGGCTGGGGCTGAAGCGGCGCGACCAGGTCATCGGCCACAGCGTCGAAAGCCTGTTCCCGCCTGCACTTGGGCGCAGCTTCGCCGAGCAGGATCAGCACGTGCTGGCCGGCGTACGAATCGACAATCAGCTGGAAGTGCATGTCTTTCCCAACCGGGCTCCCGGCTGGTGCCTGACGCGCAAGCTGCCGGTGGAGCAGCGCGGGCGCATTGTCGGCCTGATCGGCATCTCCCGCGATCTGGGCCTGCCGGATATGCGCCACCCGGTCTACGCACGGCTGCAACGCGCGAACGAACATCTGCAACAGCATTACGGCGAGAAAGTCAGGGTGCAGAATCTGGCGGACCTTTCCGGCATGTCGGTCGCCCAGCTGGAGAGGCACTTCCGCCGCGTGTTCCAGCTGACGCCGCAACAGGTGCTGGCCCGCTATCGCATCGAGGCAGCCATGCAACTGTTGCGCGAGCCCGGCAGCGTGGCCGATATCGGCATGAGTTGCGGTTTTACCGACCAAAGCGCCTTCGCACGACAATTCAAGGCCACGGTGGGCATGACACCTCGAGATTATCGGCAGCTGCTGCTGACCAGTCCGCCGCATGCCGTCAGCCGGGGACAGGCCGAGGCGGGTTGAGACCGCGACGCCCCTGACGGGGCGCCCTGCCGGTCAATGCTTACTTGTAGTCCTGGTAGGACTTTTCCTCGACCAGAGCCGAGCCGAGGCGGACATTGATGTCGCGCTTGATTGCGGCACGCTTGTCATTGGTGACGTAGACGGCGCGGGCCAGCTCGACGAAGCCTTGGTCGAAGGCCTTGGCTTTTTCCTTGATGCGGATATCGTCCTCGATGGTCCACAGCGCCTGATTGACCGCCAGCAACTCCGCCTTTTCGGCCGAGATGTCATTGGCCGAGGCCGGATGTGCAGCCCAGGTCGCATTCAGCAGATCGAGTTCAGTCCGGATATTGGCCAGCTTGGCCGCGTCGGTGATGTGCTGCGACTTGATTTCGAGAATGGTGATCTTGTCGATCAATTCACCGTAGGATACCGGTACCTGGATAAGACTCATGGCAATCTCGCAATGGGGTGGGTTGAACAGTCGGCCATGATAACGCGCCGCCAGCGGCCCCGTCGCGGCAAGCCGGCCTCAGTGCTGACGCGGATTGCGGTGAAAGGTCAGCGGCACGGCCTTGCCGGGCTCGGCCTGAGGCTTGGGGGCACAGCCGTCACAGGCACTGCAGCCGCTGTCGCAACCACCGACCGCTGCTTTCGGACGCAGCCAGCGTCCCAGGCGCTGCCGCCAGGCCGGCTGGCCAGGACCTGACAAGGCCATCGACCAACGCGTCAGTACACGTGCACTGGGACCCGGCAGCACCTTGCGCCACGCGTAGTAGATCGCGGCAGCGAAAATCAGGCCGAGCATCGTATTCTGGATCCAGGCATTCACAGCAGCCACCTCGCGACTTGGTAGGTGATCAGCGAAGCCAGATAGGCAATGCCGAACATGTAACCGAAGGAAACCAGCACATTGCGCCAGGAATGCGTCTCCCGGCGAATCACCGCCAGGGTCGACATGCACTGCGGGGCGAACACGAACCAGACCAGCAGCGACAAGGCACTGGGCAGGCCGAAATTGTGGGTCAGAGCCGCACCCAACCCGTCTCCTCCCAGATCAGCGCCGCCCACCGAATAGACGGTCGCCAGGGCCGCCACCGCCGTCTCGCGAGCGGCAAAGGCCGGAATCAGGGAAATGCACATCTCCCAGGTGAAGCCCAACGGCGCGAACAGATACTGCAGCCAGTGGCCGAAGTAGCCGGCGAAGCTGTACTCGATGGCCGGGCGCGTCGCGCCTGCCGGCGGCCCGGGAAATGCCGAAAGGAACCACATCAGGACGGTCAGGGCCAGAATCACCCCGGTCAGCCGCTTGACGAAGATCGACGCCCGCTCCCAGAGTCCGATCGCCACGTCGCGCGGGGTCGGCAGGCGGTAGGACGGCAATTCCATCAGCAGCGCATGCTCGCTCTGGTCATGGCGAAACCGCTTCATGACCCAGCCCACCGCCATGGCCCCGACAATGCCGAGCACATAGAGGGCAAACAGCACCAGGCCTTGCAGATTCATCAACCCGCCGACACGATGCGCGGGAATGAACGCACCGATCAGCAAGGCATAAACCGGCAGTCGCGCCGAACAGGTCATCAGTGGCGCGATCAGAATCGTCGTCAAACGGTCACGCGGATCCTGGATACTGCGCGTGCCCATGATGCCTGGAATGGCACAGGCAAAACTGGACAGCAAGGGAATGAAGGACCGCCCGGTCAGACCTACTGTCAGCATCAGCCGGTCCAGCAGAAAAGCCGCTCGCGGCAGGTAACCGGATTCTTCCAGTACCAGAATGAAAAAGAACAGCACCAGGATTTCCGGCAGAAAACCCAGCACGGTGCCCAGACCGCCGAAAATGCCGTCCGAAATCAGGCTCTGCAAGGCACCAGCCGGCATCAGGCTGGCCACTTGTCCGCCCATCCAGCCGAAGGCATCGCCGATCAGATCGGTCAGCGGCTTGCCGACCGAATACACGGCCTGGAAGACCAGAAACATCACCACCGCCAGAATCACCACGCCCCAGACCGGGTGCAGAATCCAGCGATCCAGGGCATCGTCGCGACTCTCCGTCTGTGCCGGCATGGTCACGGCCGCGGCCAGTATCTCGCGCACCTCGCGGTGCAGCGCCTCATGATCCCCGCCCTGCTCGGAATCTCTGGACCGAACCTGCGGCGGAGCTGGCATCGCCTCGGCACTCAAGCGGGCCACCAGCTCGCGGGCACCGTCGCGGCGCACGGCCACGGTCTCGATCACCGGCATGCCCAGGCGCTGCTGCAAGGCCTCCAGATCGATGCGGATGCCACGCTTGCGGGCGGCATCCATCATGTTCAGAGCCAGCACCACCGGCAGGCCAAGCTGCCGAACCTCCAGCACAAAGCGCAGATGCAGGCGCAGATTGGTGGCATCGGCCACGCAGACGATCATGTCCGGAGCGGCCTCACCCGGGTACTCGCCGTAGCAGACGTCACGGGTGATCCGCTCGTCCGGGCTGGTGGCATCGAAACTGTAGGTGCCGGGCAGGTCCAGAATCTTCAGCACCCGTCCATCCGCGGCCACGAAACGCCCTTCCTTCCGCTCGACGGTGACCCCGGCATAGTTGGCCACCTTCTGGCGGCCGCCGGTCAGCAGATTGAACAAGGCCGTCTTGCCGCAATTGGGATTGCCGACCAGGGCGATCCGACGGTTCAGCAAAGCGTTCATGCCGCGACCTCCTCATCGACCATGACACGTGCCGCCTCGCTGCGTCGCAAGGCGAACCGCGTCGAGCCGATCCGGATCAGCAGCGGGTCGGCCCCCAGAGGCCCATTGCCCACCACGCGTATCGGCTCGCCGGCGACAAAACCGAGATCACGCAGACGCTGGGCAATCGGATCAGCCTGGTGCGCATCATCCACCCGGCTGACCACGGCGGTGATTCCTTTGGGCAATTCAGACAGACGCACGTACCGCACACCTTGGATAAGAATGGTTCCCATTGTACAGGCATATGGGAGTGCTACCTAATTGATGCCGACACGGGCCTTTCACAAGCCCGCAGGCGCTCTGGAGCCGACCGGACACCGGTTTCGCATGCGCATGCGCCCTCTCCCTCCCGCCCATGCGTCATCCCTGCCTGCCGACTGCCCGCCCGCCGCCCGCTCCGCCCCGTCGCCGTCGCCGTCGTCGTCGTCGTCGTCGTGCACGGGCTGCGCTCCAGCACGTTTCCGGCATAGCCGACGCTGTCGCAGGTGTGCAGACAGACCTCTTCGTCCTTGATCGATTTCCACAGCTGCTCGATAAACACGTTGTCGCGCCAACAGCCCTTGCCATCCATGTTGATAGCGATGCCGTACTCCTTGAGCCATTCGGTAAAGGCCTCGCAGATGAACGAACTGCCGTGATTGATATTGAGGATTTCCGGCGTGCCGTATCGGACCATGACCGCCTCCAAGGCCTCGATGCAGAAGTTGATGCCCATCGTGATCGACAGCCACCAAGTAAACGCAGCCCCGGGCATTGGGATGCAGGTGATGTCCATCGCCCAGACCTGATTAGGCCGATTGATCTTAAGGCCGCGCAGCAAGTACCGGCAGATCGCGCACCCGGAATACTTGCAGTTTACGGCACAGCATCTCTGTACCCAATCAGACCGCGAAAGTGAACTGCCCCGGAATTACCAGAGGCTCCAACTCTTGAGAGAATATGTAAGCCCCTCCGAAGCTTCTCGTCATTGATGTCCAAACTTCGGGGAGGCTTGCAGGGGCACTCGTGAAACAAAAAAACGGGAGCGATCGCTCGCTCCCGTTTCTGCTACTTGTGACACGCCTGGGCGCCTGGAATCAGGCGGCATCAACACCAAGATTGACGCGCTCGCGCAGTTCCTTGCCCGGCTTGAAATGCGGGACATGCTTGCCCGGCAAAGCCACGGCATCACCGGTCTTGGGGTTGCGCCCCATACGCGGTGGCCTGAAATGCAAGGCGAAACTGCCGAAACCCCTGATTTCAATACGCTCGCCCTGTGCCAGGGCTTGACTCATCTGCTCGATGACACTCTTCACAGCCAACTCGACATCGGCAAAAGCCAGATGGCCCTGTCGCTGTGCCAGTGCTTCGATCAATTCGGATTTGGTCATGGTCCCCAATGTCCGCGCCTGCGTGTAAAACCTTCAAAACAACGGGGCGGCTGACGCCGCCCCGTTGTTTCAACCGTACAGGCTTAGTCAGCCTTGTTCAGCTGTTCCTGCAGCAGAGCACCCAGCTTGGTGGTGCCGCCGGTGGCCGAACCGTACTCGGCCAGGCTGTCCTGCAGCTCTTCCTCGTCCTTGGCGCGGATCGACAGCTGGAGCTGACGCCCCTTGCGATCCATGCCGATGAACTTGGCTTCGACTGCATCACCGACCTTCAGGTGCTGGGTCGCGTCTTCGATCCGCTCCTTGGCGATGTCGTTGGCGCGCAGGTAACCCTCGACGCCTTCGCCCAGATCGATCACGGCGCCCTTGGCGTCAACTTCCTTGACGGTACCATTGACGATGGTGCCGCGGGTGTTGGTCGCCATGAACTGACCGAACGGATCCTGCTCCATCTGCTTGATGCCGAGGGAGATGCGCTCGCGCTCCGGATCCACGGCCAGCACCACGGCTTCGATCTCGTCGCCCTTCTTGAAGTTGCGGACCAGATCTTCGCCGGACACCTGCCAGGAGATGTCGGACAGGTGGACCAGACCGTCGATGCCGCCGTCCAGACCGATGAAGATACCGAAATCGGTGATCGACTTGATCTGGCCGGAAACCTTGTCGCCCTTCTTGTGCATGGCGGCGAAGGCTTCCCACGGGTTGGAACGGGTCTGCTTGATACCCAGCGAGATGCGACGACGCTCTTCATCGACGTCCAGCACCATCACTTCGGTCTCGTCACCGACCTGCACCACCTTGGCGGGGTTGACGTTCTTGTTGGTCCAGTCCATTTCGGACACGTGGACCAGGCCTTCGACGCCCGGCTCGATCTCGACGAAGCAGCCGTAATCGGTGACGTTGGAGACCTTGCCGAACAGACGGCTGCCGACCGGGTAGCGACGCGAGATGTTGACCCACGGATCGTCGCCCAGCTGCTTCAGGCCCAGCGAGACGCGGTTGCGCTCGCGGTCGTACTTCAGCACGCGCACTTCCAGCTCGTCGCCGACGTTCACGACTTCGGACGGATGACGGACGCGCTTCCAGGCCATGTCGGTGATGTGCAGCAGGCCGTCGATGCCGCCCAGGTCCACGAACGCGCCGTAATCGGTCAGGTTCTTGACGGTACCCTTGACGACGGCGCCTTCGTTCAGACGCTCCATCAGCTTCTCGCGCTCTTCCGAGAACTCGGTCTCGACGACGGCGCGACGGCTGACGACCACGTTGTTGCGCTTGCGGTCCAGCTTGATGATCTTGAATTCAAGATCCTTGCCTTCCAGGTAGACCGGATCGCGGACCGGACGCACATCGACCAGGGAGCCCGGCAGGAAGGCGCGGACGTCCTTGATGTCGACGGTGAAACCGCCCTTGACCTTGCCGGAGATCTTGCCGGAAATGGTCTCTTCCTTGTCGAAGGCCTGTTCCAGATCGTCCCACACCATGGAACGCTTGGCCTTCTCGCGGGAGAGCTTGGTCTCGCCGAAGCCGTCTTCCAGAGCTTCCAGAGCGACCTTGACCTCGTCGCCCACCTGCACTTCCAGCTCGCCGTTGTCGTCCTTGAACTGCTCGATCGGAACGATACCTTCGCTCTTCAGACCGGCATTGATGACGACGACGTCGTTGCGGATTTCAACCACGATGCCACTGACGATGGCACCCGGCTTGAGCCTGGCGATAGCCTGTTGGCTCTGTTCAAACAGCTCGGCAAAACTTTCAGTCATGTTAATTCCGTAGATGAAAAAGACCGCCTGCCCATCCGTGCGTTCAACGAAGCACCGGACAGCATGGTCGGCCCACCATGTTGGGGGCATGCCTGCGCGAGACAAGGAGTCATCACTGCAGAAACACACCGTTGGACCACTGTTCCGCGGTCATCCGCGAAACGCCACACAGGCCGCCGGGCGCGATCAACCGCGCACGACAGCCAGAACCTTTGCGACCACCTTGTCGATGGAAAGCCCCGTGGTATCCACCACGACGGCCCCCTCGGCAGGCTTCAACGGCGCCACGGCCCGCGAGGTATCCCGCGCATCCCTGGCCTCCAGATCCTGCTGAAGGGCCTCCAGTTTAACCTCAACCCCCTTTTCTCTCAACTGTTTATAACGGCGCGCCGCCCGCTCGGCAACGCTGGCCGTCAAAAACACCTTGAAAGGGGCGTCCGGGAAAACCACCGTCCCCATGTCCCGGCCATCGGCGACCAGACCGGGCGCCTGGCGCAGGCTCAACTGCAATTGCAGCAAGGCTTCGCGCACACCGGGAATGGCGGCGATCGCCGAGGCGTATTTGCCGGCCACCTCGGTACGCAGCTGACTGCCGAGATCCTCGTCATTGACCAGCACCCGCACTTCGCTGCCATCATCGGCGGCTACGAATTCGATGCGGGTGCGCTGCGCGCATGCCGTGACGGCCGCATGATCCGCCGGATCGATCCCTTCCTGATTCACCACCCAGCCCACGGCCCGATACAGCACGCCTGAGTCCAGCAGGCGCCAGCCGAGTTCGCGCGCCACATGCAGACTGATGGTGCCCTTGCCCGATCCCGACGGCCCGTCGATCGTGAGCATCGGTATGGTTGCAGATGAATTCATTCCGGACCTCGTCCCCGCGCACAAAACGTTGATGATACCGCGAGCACCCCGTCACAGGTCAGCTGCCCATCCCCAGGTCGACGATGGCGCACCGCCGCTTGCATTCAGGCACTGTCTCCGGCGAGGATTCATACGTCCGTTTGAATCCAGCCGTTGCATGCCACTCAAGGATCGGTCGATGCCCCACCCCCATCTGTTCTCGCCTCTGGACCTGGGCTTCACCACCCTGCCCAACCGGATCCTGATGGGGTCCATGCATACCGGCCTGGAGGACAAGGCCAGCGACTATGACAAACTGGCCGCCTATTTTGCCGAACGCGCCCGCGGCGGCGTGGGCCTGATCGTGACCGGCGGCATCGCACCCAGCATCCGTGGCTGGCTGAAGCCCTTCGGTGGCCGGCTCAGCCTTCCCTGGCAGGTACCGAGACACCGAAAGCTCACCCGCGCCGTGCATGCCGAAGGCGGAAGAATCTGCATGCAGATCCTGCATGCAGGCCGCTATGGCTATCACCCCTTGTCGGTGGCACCGTCGGCCATCAAGTCGCCGATTACCCCGTTCAGCCCGCAAGCCCTGTCCTCACGCGCGGTGGAGACCACCATCGCCGACTTCGTCAACAGTGCCTCCCTGGCTCGGGAGGCCGGTTACGACGGCGTCGAAATCATGGGCTCGGAAGGTTATCTGATCAATCAGTTCCTGGCCGAACGCACCAATCAGCGAGACGATGCCTGGGGCGGCGACGCCGAGCGCCGCATGCGCTTTCCCATCGAGATTGTCCGCCAGACCCGCGAGCGGGTCGGCCCCGACTTCATCATCATCTACCGACTCTCCATGCTCGACCTGGTCGAGGGCGGCCAGAGCTGGGAAGAAATCGTGACGCTGGGCAAGGCGATCGAGGCCGCCGGGGCCACCTTGATCAATACCGGCATCGGCTGGCACGAGGCACGTGTGCCGACCATCGTGACCAGCGTGCCGCGCGCTGCTTTCGCCTGGGTCACGGCTCGCATGAAGCAGGAGCTGAGCCTGCCGCTGATCACTACCAACCGGATCAATACCCCCGACGTGGCCGAACAGATTCTGGCCAGCGGTGAGGCGGACATGGTCTCGATGGCCCGCCCCCTGCTGGCCGACCCCGAGTGGCCGGCCAAGGCACGTCGTGGAGAGAGCGAGCTGATCAATACCTGCATCGCCTGCAACCAGGCCTGCCTGGACCATGTGTTCGAAAACAAGCACGCCAGCTGCCTGGTCAATCCTCGCGCCGGACGCGAGACCGAGCTGCTGATCCAGCCTGCTGCCGACCCCCGGCATTATGTCGTGATCGGCGCAGGCCCCGCCGGCCTGGCCTGCGCCACGACCCTGGCCGATCGCGGCCATCGGGTGCAGCTGATTGACCGCCACGACGAGATCGGGGGGCAGTTCAACTATGCCAAACGGATACCCGGCAAGGAGGAGTTCCACGAAACGCTGCGCTATTTCCGGAACCGCCTGCAATCACTGGGCGTGGACGTGCAGCTGGGCCGGCCGGCTGATCCCGAGGCGATTGCAGCCAGCCAGCCGGATGGCGTGATCCTGGCCACCGGCATCACGCCGCGCCAGATCAGCTTTCCAGGCAGCGACCATCCCCGCGTCCTCAGCTATCTGGATCTGCTGGCCCATGACAAGCCGGTAGGCGACCGCGTAGCGATTATCGGCGCCGGCGGAATCGGTTTCGACGTCGCCGAGTTCCTGGCGATGCCCCGCCCGTCCCCCAGTCTTGATGTGGACCAATGGTGTGCCGAATGGGGAATCGACAAGCATCTTGAGCAACGCGCCGGACTGAGTCTCCCCCATCCACCTCGCCCCCTGCGCCAGCTATGGCTGCTGCAGCGCAGCCCCGGCAAGCCGGGCGCACGCCTGCACAAGACCACCGGCTGGGTCCATCGCGCCACCTTGGCCAGCCTGAAAGTGAAAATGCTGGGCGGAGTCAGCTATGACCGCTTTGACGACGAAGGCCTGCACGTGACGATCAATGGCGAAGCGCAATGCCTGCCGGTCAGCCACGTGGTGATCTGCGCAGGCCAGGAGCCGCTGCGCGAGCTGGCCACCCCACTGGAACGCCTCGGCCTGCCACTGCATATCATCGGCGGAGCCGATGTCGCCGCCGAGCTCGATGCACGGCGAGCCATCGCGCAAGGCACCGAGCTGGGCGCCAGCCTGTAGATCATCCGCCGAATCACGAAAAAAGATGCCGGCGGAGGCAAGCCAGCCTCGTCCCGACCGAAATGCCCTGCCATGCGGATCAAGGGGGGTTCAAAGACGTCGCCGGAACCGGCCGAACCCGTCTGTGCAAGACGAAACCACCCGGCGAATGACGGCAGCATCGCAGCGATCGCATGGTTGCTCGCCACGGCTCGCCGAAGGCAAGCACCGGCCGCGGAAAGTGAAGCTTCGCGACCGGCCGACTGGAAAGCAGGCGCCGACGCCGGCATATTGTCGGTGACGCCGATACGGCGACCGAGCCGGATGCGCGCATGAGGCCTGCGCAGGCACTGGAACACCAGCCCGCCTCATCCGGCGATCCCCCGATCCCCTGAAGGAGTGTTTACATGTCGGAATCCGGATCTGCACTGGCCGTATTTGGCGGCGGATGTTTCTGGTGCGTCGAGGCGGTCTACCAGCAACTGACCGGCGTACTTTATGTCGAGCCAGGTTATGCAGGCGGTGAAATCGAACACCCTGACTACGAACAGGTCTGCGCAGGCCGAAGCGGCCATATCGAGGTGGCCTCGATTCATTACGACCCGAACCAGATCAGCTACGAGCAGTTGCTGGACGTATTTTTCGCCACCCACAATCCCACCACCCAGGATCGCCAGGGAGCCGATGTCGGGCCGCAATACAGGTCGGTCATTTTCTGTCAGGACGCGACACAGGAAACCCAGGCCCGGCACAAGATCGACTGGCTGCAATCCGAGGGCGTGTTTGCCGATCCCGTCGTCACCGAGCTGCGCCCGGCCGCCAAAGTCTGGCCGGCGGAAACCTATCATCGCGACTACTACGCCCGCCACCCACTGCAGGGCTACTGCCAGCTGGTCATCGCCCCGAAACTGAGCAAGCTGCGCGCCAGCTTCGCGGGCCTGTTGCGGGCATCCACGCCGTGAACAACATCGGGATGGCTTCCGGAAACACCATCTGCAGAGCCTGAAACAGATGTACCCCGCAGAGGTCACGCGTCAGAGCATCTCAAGGGGGGGGATGAGAGGTCCGAAGGGGGGTGCGTGACTTGCGGGGTACGGCCCGCACCACAAGGGGGAGGGGTGTGGTGGGGCCGGCGCATGATACTCAGCAATTCCATTCATGTCTAGCGATGGCCTTCATCTTGTGACAAGATACTGCCCTCGCCAGCCAGCGGTCGCCAGCCAGCACACTTCCCTGCTGGCGCAATCAAAGGTTTTATGTCATGGCCGCGTCGACATCAGACCGCGGCGATGAGGCAATGATTGCCGCAGGGCTTGCCCTGCCCTCCAGTCCATCGCTATACTAGATGGCTTACTTGTTGTTTTTAATCTCAGGAGCCAACCGTGAAGGTGCTTTCCTCTTTGAAGTCCGCCAAGCAGCGGCATCGCGACTGCAAGGTTGTGCGCCGTCGCGGCAAGGTGTTCGTGATCTGCAAGTCCAATCCCCGCTTCAAGGCTCGCCAGCGTTAATTCGTCCGCGATCCGTCGAAGGGATTGAAAAGCCGCTCCTTGGAGCGGCTTTTTTGTTGCCGGATCAAGCCGTGCGCAACAAATGGATATCCAACCGTCACCCTTGCGCCAACCGGGTCATGGATAAGTCAGCGTATAAGTCACGGTGGCATTGACGCGCCCCGCCCCGGCGCTGCCGGCAAGCAGATAGTACTGGGCATAATAGGTCAGCAGCAGCAAGCCCTGGGCCGATGTCCGCACGCCGGCCTGAGGCAAGCCGGCCACATTGACCGGCATGAAGTCGGCCCCCAGCAGCTGTACGCCGACCTGTGCCGCACCTCCCGTCATCGGCTCGCTCAGACCGGTGACAGTGGCATTGGGGCGGCTGCTCTGCATCGACACCGCCACCGTGATGCCTGCGGGGCAATTCAGGCTGATATGAAAACCGGTACGTCCGGCCGTCGCCCCGACCGCCGCCAGCGCGCGCGTGGATACCGTCGGCAGTGCCACGGTGAAATCCGCCGGAGCATTGACCGTGCATGCCGGCACGGTCACCGTCGTGCCGCCTCCCAGCACCAGCGATGCACTCAGGATCGAGCTGGAGGCAAACCCCGGCACCGACCACCAGAACGGAATCAGCACGACACCCGTCAGACTGCCCGGCACGACATTGCCGGTCTTGATCAGCTGCAGCGTAAAGGTCTCGTTGAGCCGACCGGTGCCACCCAGCAGGAAACTGGGATTGGCCACGGCGCCGAGCTGAAAGCCTGCCGCGCCATTGGGACCGCATTGAGTGCAGACCTGACTGCTGGCCTGGGTCGGTGAGCCGGTAACCCGCAAGGCGATGCCGGGCAGATTGGTGGCAAAGGTGATGCCGGGCCCCGCCGGATTGTTGCTGGCATCCAGGGCCGCAAGCGTTCCACCCGCCTGGATATTCGCGGTACCCACTTCCAGAAAGCCGTAGGTGCAACTGAACACCATGGTCGCCGAGACCGGCGTCCCCAACAGGGCCCCCACCGCCGTCCCCGAGGGGATGGACACATCGGGCAGGCTGACGGTCTGCGGCGCACCCTGACTGCAGCTGACCGCCCGCAGCTGCTGAACCGGCAGAAGAACCAGCAGCAGACCCCATAGCCACATCAGCCGAGGCCTTGGCCGCCTCGATCTCCCATACCGGTTCACAACCCCTCCTTGCCGCGCGCACCGGCTGCGCGGACAGCGACACAGACCAGATCCAGCACCGACTCGAATGGACGCCGGCCGGAGCGACGAGGTTTCCGGTACCGATAGTCGAATGCACAGTCATGGAGAACACCTTCATCCGTGCGCCAATGCGCATACAGGCGTCCGTGGTCGGCAAGGCCCCGCACCAGGGCCAGGCCCGACTGTCCGACCACCCCGAGGCTGTGACCGCCGGCATCGACCAGGCCGGTTCCGAACGGCACCAGTCCGCCACCGGCCTGATGCAGACGAACAAAGGCCGTGCGCCCGCTGCGGGTCTTGATCACCACCATCACTACCGCTCCGGCATGCGGCGCCACCTGGGCCCCGCTGGATTGCAGCTCCACATCCAGAGGCAGGCCCTTGGGATCGAGCTGGATGACATTGAGATTGTAAGGCGTCAGATAAGGCACCAGCGCATAGCCACCCCGATCGATGCGGGCCCCGGCCATGTTCAGCACACTGGCCCCGCGAGCCCCCTCGGCATGGACAATCGCCAAGGTATCGCCAGCAAGCTGTCCCAGGGTGATGCCCCCTGGATGAGCCACCACGGTACCGGCAAGGCCGACTGAACTTTGCGAAAATCCAGGCCCTCGGCCGTAGCTCAAGGCCGCCGCCCCATAGCCGCCACGCCAGCCCCCATTGATGGTCGCCACACCACCACCATCACCCTCGGCAGCCGAAGCGCCGTAACTGAACTGGCTGCGCTCTCCGAGGCTGCCATTGAGCATCAGCTGCGGCGCCAGCCTGCCAGCCTCCCTCGCCAGATTCAGGCCCAGGCTGGGAGCCCTCCCTCCCGATCCCAGCGGCAGCGTCACATTCAACATCAGCTCGTTGACATTGCGCGCCAGCCAGTCACGGGTGCGAGTCGCGCTCAGGTTGTAGCTGAAACGCCACAACCTGTTGCTGTAACCCATCTGGAACTGCGCATCCGTACCGGGACGCCCCCAATAGTCATGCGCCGAGACATTGGCGTAAAGCGAACCTCCACGGAGGCCGAGAGGCTGGCTCAGGCTCAGGCTGAAGGTGCTGCGGGCGCGTTGCAGACTCCGGGCCGTCCAGCCCGAAGATGCCGCACTGACAGCCGCCGTCTGTGTCGCCTGCCCCGCCAGCCACGTCCCGTCCACCGCCGCCGTACCCGCGTTCCAGATGCCCTCCGCCCCTTGCCCCGGAAATGGCCGTCTGGATTGCACACTGTCCCGGGCGAGCGCGGCATCCGCCAAAGAGAAATACCCACTGCCGGAATAGCGATAAGCCATGACCGAGAACGATGTATCCGTGCCGGGCACCAGCTTGCTGTAGCTGAGCCTCACGCTTTGTCCGGAGTGCGAGGCCTCCCCGAGCAGGCCGGTACGCGCATGAGTGATATCCAGCGCCAAGGCACCAAAGCGGGTATTGAAGGCCGCCCCCAGCAGGCCGGCCATATAGCCCGAAGCCCCCACGGCCCCGGCGTAAGCCGTCAGACGATTGCTGAAGCCGCGCTGGTAGCTGCCCTGCAAGAGCCAGGGGCGATGCTGCAGGGACAGGTCGCGCAGCTGCCCTGCCGCGATATCGAAACGACTGATCCCGGGCCGCAGCAGCTGGGCGACCGAGGCATAAGGCACCGAGAAACGATGCAGACTGCCATCCGCCTCGGTCACCACCACATCCAGGCTGCCGCCATAACCGGTCGGATACAGGTCCCTGATCGCAAAAGGACCTGGCGCGACGGTGGCCTGATAGATCTGCAGGCCGCGCTGACTGATCACCACTCGGGCATTGCTGCTGGCGACACCCCGGATGACCGGGGCGTAACCGCGCAAGGAGTCCGGCAGCATACGGTCATCGGTGGCCAGCTGTACACCGCGGATGCCGAAACTGTCGAATACCTGCCCATCGGTATAGGAATCACCCAGCGTCAGCTGGGCTCGCCAGGCAGGCAGATCGTGCCGCGCATACAGGTCGATATTCTGCCAATGCAGCACCGCAGCAGGCCCGCGGACCGACATCCAGCTGACCGAGGCATCATGGCGCAAGTGCCAGCCAGCGAGATTGAGGCCACTGCCCAGCGCCAGATAGGCCGAGGTCTGGACCACACCTTGATGGCTGCTGCGGTAGGCATTGAAATTGTAGTTCAGCAAGGCCGCTGGCACCCCTTGATCCCACTGCCCCGGACTGACATAACCTCTGGCCGGCTGGGCCAGATAGACCTGGGGCACACTCAGCTGCAGGCGCAGGTCAGCCATGTCGGGCACGGCCTGCGCCGCCGGGAACACTTGCCCGATCTCGACGCAGGAACCAGGTCGATCAAGCGCCGCCGCGACCGCAGTCGGCGGCCTCAGATGCAACTGCTCCAACAGGCTTCGCGACATGCAGGCCACGGCATCACGATGTCCGGGCAGAATGGCAAATCGGACCGCGGCACGACCAAGCCAGGTATCGGCCAGCTGGATGTCCAGGTCATAAAGGCCAGCCAGCACCGGATGGCCTCGCTCGAAGCGCGAAAGATCCAGTCCGTCGCCGCGATGCCCCGACAGCAGCTGACGATCGAACACGGCATCATCAGCCGCGACATCCGGATTCGTGACATCCACCTCAACCATGTCAACCATGGCCGGCACATGCCTCGCCGTATCGCCCGCCGAGGCCTCGGCGGGAATGGCGCCCATCACCATCGCGCCCCAGAGCAGATCCCGCAGGCCGCGCACGCGATGCCGTTTCGACCGCTGCCGATCGCCAGGCCCATCCGCAGGCCTCACGGCCCAATCTCGGCCTTGCCGGAAACGGCGGCACCGTAATCATTGACGGTCTCGAACTCGATCCGCATCACGCCTGCCGGCCACGATGACAGGCCGGCAAGCGCCAGACGCAGATGTCCAAAGGGCGCCACCATATCGGTATCCCCGGTATAAGTCCGACCACCCGCCAGCGCCACCACCTTGATCAGGGTGACGAAATACGGGGTCGGGTTGACCAGCTCCAGCATCGGCGAATCGCCGGGATCGCCACCTCCGGCCCGACGCCATCGCAATCGTGTCGGCGCAGCAGCCGGGTCGCCATGCAATCCTGCTGGCCGATAGAACAGCTTGAGGCGGGAACGGACCGCAAACTGCAGAAAATTGACACCCCGCTCCATCGCCCGGGGCTTGGGCGGAATTTCCAGCACATTCAACCAGAACATTGATTCGCGATCCGCCGCAAAGACATGCGGCATGGTGAAAATGCGCAGACTCTGGTCCTTGCCCGCATCCATCCGGAACAGGGGCGGCGTCACCAGAAAGGGCGCATGCGCATTGTCCGGGGTCGAGTGCAGATCGCCATCGTCGACCCAGGCCTCGACGAGAGAAGGCCGCTCACCTTGATTGGACAGCCTCAAGGTGACTTCCTCGGCATCGCCTGGAAAGACCACCCGGGTGCTGCCGACAACCACGCCGGCACGGACCGGCAATGCCAGCAGCAGGGCCAGCCAGACCCAAACGCCAACGCCACGACACAGGAGCATCATCGGCATCCATCCTGCCTGCAGCCGCCTGACGGCCACTCCGCCAACCACCGACATCCAGGCCAGGCCAGCGCCCGGCGCCGCTTCGGGACCTATTGATACAGCATGGTGAACTGCACACTGCTGTTGGCCGTGCCTGCCGTCGCCGCCCCGGTGGCATAATACTGGGCATAGTAGTTGAGGGTGGCGGCACCACTGGATACCGCATAGGTCGCCGAATTCTGGCCGGCCTGGGTCGCCCCCAGCACGATGGGCGAAAAAGCCGCGCCACCGCTGCTGCTGCCACTGCCGTTCAGCAACTGGATCTCCACCAAGGTGGCCGACGACGACCCTTGCAACCGCAGATTGCCCGTGGTCGGGTTCACGGTGCCGCCAGGCTCGAAATAGGTGGTCGCCTTGGTGACGCCGCTGCCGCAGTCGCTGATGCTGATGCTGAATGAGGTTCTGGCCGCCACCTCGCCACTGGCGGTCAAGGCCGAGGTCTGGACCGCAGGCAAGGCGACCGCAATGCTCTTGGCCGACCCGGTGCCCGAGCCGCTTACCACGCAGGTGCCCGCCGTCACGCTGCCGGTGATGTTGATCGTGCCATCACTGGCAACGAGCGGGCTCGCCCCCAAAAGCAGGCAGACCCCGGTCAAGCCGAGCAACCAACGCGCATCGCGCCACATGGACCACCTGGGCACCGCCGGACTTGTCTTCACGCCATCTCCCAAACATGCATCACCACACAGGCATCCATCGACACCCTGTCGTTGAACCCCGCCTTGAGCGAGGTCATCCATCATGCGCACAGCGACAACGCCCCATGATTCAGACAGCATCGCCACACGGCGGACATCCATCGATATCCCGGCCTGACTGTGGGAAATGATCAGCAAATTGGCGTGAAAGTTACGTGACAACAAATAGCCATCTACACGCCCAAATTCATGAATAGCAGCACGATTTGACGCATATGATTGACTCAAGATCATCATGACAGCCCCCTTTGATGAGCCCGACGTCTTTCACGAAACCTTGATGTCCAATGCAATGCCGTGGCAACCCATCATGAGCAGACGCTGCGCGGCCAGGCCGTCAGAGGGCATCTGCCTTGCAAGCCAGGGAAGCTCCGGCTCACCGCCGACCACCTGCACAGGCGACAGGTGGACTGCCCCACTTCGGCATCGGCGATCGCATGGCGATTCAGCCAGAACAAGGCCAGCCAGATTGGCAAGGTCTTCAGTAAAACGAAACCGGCATAGGACTGCACAAGGTGATTCATCGCGATACTGACAAGCCAACAGGATCGGAATTGCTTGCGGCCCCGGCGCTGCCGGCATCATCAGACACTCGTATTTCAATCGCGCGGCCTGCCCCTCCCGCCAACATCCAGCAGAACGCCTTGAGTGCAGCACATGCCCATGTCGTGCCAGTCAGTCACCGGGCCAGGGCCCTCGCATCTCGATCGAAACGAGGCCGCCCCCGGCACGCATGCCACAGTCCCGGCCGACAGAGACACCAAGGGCTGCGATGAACCCGGGCGGCCGGTGGCCACCCACGAACTCAAGCCATCGCTCTGGCAAAAGCACCATTCCATATGCTGCGCGCACAAAAAAAGGAGACGCCTTGAGAGGCGCCTCCTTTTTTGTGCAACCATCTTGTTACGTAACGATTAAACGTAACGCACGCCGATGATTTCGTAGTGCTTGGCGCCATTGGGCGCGGTGAACTCGAAGCTTTCGCCAGCGCTCTTGCCGATCAGGGCACGAGCGATGGGCGAAGACACCGCGATCAGGCGCTTCTTGATGTCCGCTTCAAGGTCGCCGACGATCTGGTAGGTCACGGCGTCGCCGCTGTCCTCGTCTTCCAGATCCACGGTGGCACCGAACACCACCCGCTGTCCGGCGGACAGCTTGGTGACATCGATCACTTCGGCATTGGACAGCGCGCCCTCGAGCTCGCCGATGCGACCTTCGATAAAGCTCTGCTGTTCACGCGCAGCGTGATACTCGGCGTTTTCCTTCAGATCACCATGGGCACGCGCCTCGGCGATGGCCGCGATGATACGCGGCCTGTCCTCGGACTTCAGGCGATCCAGTTCGCCACGCAGCCGCTCGTAACCGGCCTTGGTAACGGGGGGACGACTCATGAGACAACTTTCTCCTTCAATTCCCGGTGCAGCTCCTGCAGGCTGTGCACCTCACCCTGACTGTGGAAGTCAAGTGAATGCACCAGCGCACGTGCACCAGCCACCGTGGTGGAGTGGATCACGCGATGCTGCAGCGCTTCGCGCCGGATCGAGAACGAGTCGGCGATCGCCGGCTTGCCCTCGGTGGTATTGACGATATAGACCAGCTCGCCGTTCTTGATCAGATCGACCACATGCGGCCGGCCTTCCTGAACCTTGTTGACCTTTTCGCAGGCCAGGCCCTGAGCGGCCAGGAAAGCCTGGGTTCCGTGGGTGGCTACCAGCTGGTAACCATGCTCCACCAGTTCCCGGGCCACCGGCAGCAGGCGATCCTTGTCGGCATCACGCACCGACAGGAACACCTTGCCCTGCTTCGGGGCGCCGATGCCGGCGGCTTCATGGCCGCGGGCAAACGCCGCACCGAAGGTACGCCCCACACCCATCACTTCACCGGTGGAACGCATCTCGGGTCCCAGAATAGGGTCGACGTTCTGGAACTTCAAGAACGGGAAGATCGCTTCCTTCACCGAATAATAATCCGGCACCACTTCCGTGGTCTGGCCCTGATCGGCCAGGGTGCGCCCGGCCATCGCCCGCGCCGCGACCTTGGCCAGCGACACGCCGGTGGCCTTGGACACGAACGGCACGGTGCGCGACGCGCGCGGATTCACTTCCAGCACGTAGACGGTATCGCCCTGGATGGCGAACTGGGTGTTCATCAGGCCAATGACCTTCAGTTCACGCGCCATCAGTTCGGACTGGCGACGCAGCTCATCCTGCATCTCGGCCGTCAGCGAGAACGGCGGCAGCGAGCAGGACGAATCGCCCGAATGCACGCCGGCCTCTTCGATATGCTCCATGATGCCGCCGACCAGAACCTGACCCTCGGCATCGGCGATCACGTCCACATCCACTTCCACGGCGTGATCCAGGAAGCGATCCAGCAGCACCGGCGAATCGTTGGAGACCTGCACGGCCTCACGGATGTAACGGCTCAGATCGGCGTCGCTGTAGACGATTTCCATGGCGCGGCCACCCAGCACATAGCTGGGACGGACCACCAGCGGATAGCCGATCTCGCGAGCCAGGGCGATGGCTTCGTCCGGATTCCGGGCGGTGCGGTTCGGCGGCTGACGCAGGCCCAGCTTCTCGATCAGCTGCTGGAAGCGCTCGCGGTCCTCAGCCAGATCGATGGAGTCCGGCGACGTGCCGATCACCGGCACGCCGGCCGCCTCCAGCGCGCGAGCCAGCTTCAGCGGCGTCTGGCCGCCGTACTGCACGATCACGCCCTTGGGCTGCTCGATGTCGACGATGGCCAGCACGTCCTCCAGCGTCAACGGCTCGAAGTACAGCCGATCCGAGGTGTCATAGTCGGTGGAGACGGTTTCGGGATTGCAGTTGACCATGATGGTCTCGAAGCCGTCTTCACGCAGGGCGAGCGCGGCATGGACGCAGCAATAGTCGAACTCGATGCCCTGACCGATGCGGTTGGGACCACCGCCCAGCACCATGATCTTGTCACGATGGGTCGGCGCGGCTTCGCACTCTTCCTCGTAGGTCGAGTACATATAGGCGGTGCTGGTAGCGAACTCGGCGGCACAGGAATCCACGCGCTTGTAGACCGGCTTGACGCTCAAGGTTTTGCGCAGATGGCGCACTGCCGCCTCGTCGGTGGCCAGCAATTCGGCCAGCCGGGCATCGGAGAAGCCCAGCTGCTTGAGTTCGCGCATACGGGTCTGGTCGATGGCGCTCAGACCCTGCTCGCGCACGGCCTGCTCGACCAGAACCAGATCCTCGAAAGCGGCCAGGAACCAGGGATCGATATAGGTCAGGGCATGCATTTCTTCCAGACTGAAGCCGGCGCGGAAACCATCGGCGACGTGGAATACGCGGTCCGGTCGCGGCTCGCGCAGCTCGCGCTTGAGGGTGGCCAGACCTTCCTCGGTGGCATAGTCCAGCCCCGTCGGATTCAGACCGTTCTTGCCGATTTCCAGGCCGCGAAGCGCCTTCTGCAGCGACTCGTGGAAGCTGCGGCCGATCGCCATCACCTCGCCGACCGACTTCATCTGGGTGGTCAAGCGGGCATCGGCCTGCGGGAACTTCTCGAAGGCGAAGCGGGGAATCTTGGTGACGACATAGTCGATCGAGGGCTCGAACGAGGCCGGGGTCAGACCACCGGTGATGTCGTTGCGCAGCTCGTCCAGGGTATAGCCGACGGCCAGCTTGGCGGCGATCTTGGCGATCGGGAAGCCGGTCGCCTTCGATGCCAGCGCCGAAGAGCGCGACACGCGCGGATTCATCTCGATGACGACGACACGGCCATCCTTCGGATTGATGCCGAACTGGACGTTGGAACCACCGGTGTCGACACCGATCTTGCGCAGCACGGCAATGGAGGCATCGCGCAGACGCTGGTATTCCTTGTCGGTCAAGGTCTGGGCCGGTGCCACCGTGATCGAGTCACCGGTATGCACGCCCATCGGATCGAAATTCTCGATGGAACAGACGATGATGCAGTTGTCCGCGGTATCGCGAACCACTTCCATCTCGAATTCCTTCCAGCCCAGCACCGATTCCTCGACCAGTACTTCGTGGACAGGCGAAAGCTCCAGGCCGCGTTTGACGATTTCCTCGAACTCTTCGCGGTTGTAGGCGATGCCGCCACCCGAGCCGCCCAGAGTGAAGCTGGGGCGGATGATGGTGGGATAGCCGACCTTGGCCTGCGCCTCCAGCGCCGCCTCGAAGGTCTTCACCGTCTCGGCGCGCGGGCAGTCAAGGCCGATGTCGCGCATCGCCAGCCGGAACAGCTCGCGATCCTCCGCCATCCGGATCGCGTCGCGCTTGGCGCCGATCAGCTCGACGTTGTACTTCTCCAGCACGCCGTTGTCGGCTAGATCCAGAGCACAGTTCAGACCGGTCTGGCCGCCCATCGTCGGCAGCACCACGTCGGGACGCTCCTTGGCGATGATCTTCTCGACCGTCTGCCAGTTGATCGGCTCGATATACACCGCGTCGGCAGTGTCGGGATCGGTCATGATCGTGGCGGGATTGGAGTTGACCAAGATGACCCGGTAGCCCTCTTCCTTCAGCGCCTTGCAGGCCTGGGCCCCGGAATAGTCGAATTCGCAGGCCTGGCCGATCACGATCGGACCGGCACCGATGATCAGTACGCTTTTGATGTCATTACGTTTTGGCATATCAGCGGGCCTCTTCCATCAGGGCAGCAAAGCGGTCGAACAAGTAGCCGATGTCGTGCGGACCCGGGCTGGCTTCCGGGTGACCCTGGAAGCAGAACGCCGGGCGGTCGGTCAGGGCAAAACCCTGCAGGGAACCATCGAACAGCGAGGTGTGGGTGACCCGGGCATTGGCCGGCAGGCTGGCCGGATCTACCGCGAAACCGTGGTTCTGGCTGGTGATCAGCACACGGCCGTCATCGTGATCCTTGACCGGATGATTGCCGCCGTGATGGCCGAACTTCATCTTCAAGGTCTTGGCGCCCACGGCCAGACCCAGAATCTGATGCCCCAGGCAGATGCCGAACAGCGGAATCTTCGCTTCCAGCACCGCACGGGCGGCCTCGATGGCGTAATCGCAAGGCTGCGGATCGCCGGGGCCATTGGAGAGGAACACGCCGTCCGGCCTCAGCGCCAGCACTTCGGTCACCGGCGTCTGCGCCGGCACCACGGTCACTTCGCAACCGCGATCGGCCAGCATGCGCAGGATATTGCGCTTCACGCCGAAGTCGTAAGCCACCACTTTGAAACGCTTGGTCGGCTGGGCAAAGGCGACCTTGTCCAGATCGTAGCTGCCTTCGTTCCAGCGGTAGTTTTCCCTGGTGGAGACTACCTTGGCCAGATCCATGCCGGCCAGACCGGGGAAGGCGCGCGCCTTGGCCAGTGCAGCTTCGGCATCGATGTCCTGGCCGGCGACGATGCAGCCGGCCAGCGCGCCCTTGTCACGCAGGATACGGGTCAGGCGACGGGTGTCGATGCCGGCGATGGCCACCACGCCGTGGCGGCGCAGATAATCGGGCAGGCTCTCGGTGCTGCGCCAGTTGCTGGCCAGCCGGGGCACATCGCGAACGATCAGGCCGGCGGCATGAATGCCTTCCGACTCGGCATCATCCGGATTGACTCCGGTATTGCCGATATGGGGATAGGTGAGTGTCACCATCTGCCGGGCGTAGGACGGATCGGTAAGGATCTCCTGATAGCCGGTCAGGGAGGTGTTGAACACCACTTCACCCACGGTTTCGCCAACCGCGCCGACAGCGTGGCCATGGAAAAGGCTGCCGTCTTCAAGAGCTAGCAGTGCAGGTATGCGCATAGGGGACCGCCTATATTCAGGTGCGACAAAGCCCGCAAGCACAGCAGAACCGGCTTGTGGACCTATAGTCAAAGAGGACAATTGGGCGGGCTAGAATGATAGGGTGCGCCAGGGCTTCTGTCCACCGGCCGATGCCTGTGCATAGTGTCCCAGTCAGCCGGCAGATGGTCTGTTCGGGCCGTCGCTGGCGTAGTCTATGCAAAGACTCCGAGGATGCCCGTCTTGATGACCCGCCAGATTCTGGATCCCGCCGGGCTTGACCGCCCCGACACCGAGGTCCGGTCCCAGCCCTTCCACTACCTGATCGCCCACGGCCAGCTGCCGGAGTCGGTCCGGACCGAGCTGGACCGCGACTTTCCCGTCTACCGCAGCGCCGGCTTCTTCCCCTATGTCGCCGAGGAATGCGGGCCCTCGATCCGCCGCCTGGTCGAGGAGCTGTCCGGGCCGGACTTTGCCCGCGCCATCGGCAGCCGACTCGGCCTGCCTGCCCTGGGCAGCTATCCGACCTTGGTCACCTTGTGCAAGTCGCTGAACCGGCGCCATGGCACCATTCATACCGACAGCCGTTCCAAGATCGTGACCGCCCTGCTTTATCTGAACCCGGAATGGCCGGACACCAGCGATGGCTGCCTGCGATTTCTCTCCGCCATCGACAATATTGACGCCAGCCTCGGTGCCGAGGTGAAGCCGCTGTACGGCGAACTGGCCGCGTTCCGCCGCAGCGACAACTCCTTCCATGGCCACCTTCCCTTTGAAGGCGAGCGGCGAGTGATCCAGGTAGCCTGGCTGGTCGACAACGCGGCACTGGAGCGCAAGAGCCAGCGCGGACGGACCACCCAGTGGCTGAAAAACCTGTTCGGCCGACTGGATCGCCGCGTCGGCGCCGGCCGGGATCGCAACGCCTCACATCGCGACTGAGTTCCGCGCCAGCCGCCAGGCCCGCGTCAATGACGCAGATGCATGACCAGCAACAGCACGAACGCCAGATAGAAGCCGGCCCCGCACAGCAGATGCTGGGCCTTGACCCGGCCACAACGAAACGCCAGCCACAACCACAGCACCGCCAGCATCGTCATCACACCGGCCAGCGCCAGTGTCGTATCGAAGTGCCAGGGGGTGGCGAAGATACCCAGCGCACTGGGAATCGTGGCCTGGATCATCATCGCACCGGAAATGTTGGCCAGCGCCAGCCGCTCCTTGCCCTGGCGCATCCAGATCAGCGCATTCATGGTTTCCGGCAGCTCGGTGGCCACCGGACTCAGCAGCAAGGCCACCAGATGGGCTGACAGCTGCAGCCCGGTACCGATGGCCTCGATCTGATGCACGAAAATCCTTGAGGCCACAGTGATCACCAGCATCGCCGCCACGGTCTGCAGGACAATCCAGCCCAGCCCGGGGTGCCCGGCGCGCGGCCGGATCTTCAGCGGCTCCAGCACCTCGTCGCCATCCTCGTCAGCCGGCTGATCACGACTGAGCTCGCGCCAGACATACAACGCATAGGCCAGCAGAAACAACACGCCCAGCCACGGCTTCCAGGCGAAGGCCAGCAGACCCAGCGCACATTTGCAGGCAAAAATGATCAGAAACCAGCGCTGATCGCGGACCAGTTGCGGATAATCGGCCTGCAGGCAGGAGTCGGCCCGGCCCAGCTTGCGGCGATGCCACAGCAGAGCGCCGCCGACCACCGCATAGGCCAGGGTCGCCAGCACCAGCGGGCCGCCCATCGCGGCGCCGACGCCGATGTCTTTCTGCTCAGGGGTATGCCCGCCCAGGACCGCGATCGCGGTCACCGCACTCTCGGGCAAGGCGGTGCCGAAGGCCGCCAGCACGGTACCGGTGGCGGTAGCCCCCAGGCGAAAACGCTCGCCCAGCCACTCGATGCCATTGACGAAGTATTCGCAGGCGATATAGATCGCCACGGCGGAAAGGATGAAACACAGTGCAGTCAGCATGGAACGGTCTCTGCCGGACGAGTGGACGCAATGGCACAGCCTCACCACTCGTCCGGCAGGACGGCGGGGCTGGCCAAAGGTCTCGCCGGGCCACCTGCCGAAGGCAGGCACCGTACGCGCCATGAAGCGCTTGGCTTCAAGTCTGTTGACGCGGACTCCTGTCGTGCAACCCGGAACAACCGGGCGGGCGACGCAGGATAGCTACTCCCCAATGACTGAGCGGCATTTTAACGGCGCGCTGCGGCATGAACAAGCCGCAGCACCGTATACCGTCGGACAATTCAGCCGCCGCGATCGGCGATCAGCTCGTCCATGCCGTAACGGCCGGGGGCCTGCAAAGCCAGCCACTCGGCGGCAGTGACGGCGCCACGGGCGAAGATGGAGCGGTCATCGGCGCGATGGGCCAGCTCGATGCGCTCGGCCGGACCGATCAGCATCGCCTGATGTTCACCGACAATGCCGCCGCCACGGACTACCGCAAAACCGATCTCGCCGTCCGTGCGCGGGCCGCAACGGCCCTCGCGAGCATAGACCGCCACCTCCTCCAGCTTCACGCCGCGGGCATGGGCGGCCTGCTGGCCCAGGGCCAGAGCGGTCCCTGAAGGCGCATCCTCCTTGCGGCGATGATGGGCCTCGACGATTTCCAGATCCCAGTCGGCCAGGCTGCGTGCAGCCTGGGCCAGCAGGCGGCCCAGAATCGCGACACCCAGACTGAAATTGGCGGCATGAAACACGGGAATGGTCTGTGCCGCCCGATCCAGCAGGGCCTGCGCCACGGCATCCAGGCCGGTCGTGCCGGTCACCAGCGCAGCCCGCAGGCGCTCGGCCTGGCTGACGGCCGTATCGAAGCCAGCCGGGCCACTGAAATCGATGACCAGATCAGCATCTTCCAGCGCCAGCCAATCGGCGCGAAAGCTGTGGCTCGGCCAGTCGGCACCCAAGGGCCGGCCCAGCGAGGCCGAAGCCTCGCCGACCATGGCGGCCGCCAGTTCCAGCTGCGGATGATCCCGCAGCAATTCCAGCACCGCCCGGCCCATCCGACCGGAGGCACCCTGCACCACTATCCGCAAGCGCTTGCTCATCGATGCTCCTCGCCGACCGCCGGGCCGCTCCGTCAATGGGTCACGCGGGACCAGAAGTCCTTCACGCCGTCCAGCCAGCTTTTGGCCCGCGGACTGTGCTCGTGACCCTCGCCGGACATGCTGGTTTCCAGCGCTTCCAGCCATTCACGCTGCTGCTTGGTCAGCTTGACCGGCGTTTCGACTACTACCGTGCAGATCAGGTCGCCGGTCCGGCCGCTGCGTACCGACTTCACGCCACGACCGCGCAGACGGAACTGCTGCCCGGTCTGGGTCTCGGGCGGCACGGACATTTCGATCTCGCCCTCCAGCGTCGGCACCTGCAGCTTGGCGCCCAGTGCCGCCTGGGTGATCCGGATCGGCACTTCGCAATACAGGTCATTGCCGTCGCGCTGAAAAATCTTGTGCTCGCGCACACGCATTTCCACGTACAGGTCGCCGGCTTCGGCGCCAGGGCCGCCGGCCTCGCCCTGCCCGCTCAGACGGATGCGGTCACCGTTGTCGACACCGGCCGGAATCTTCACCGACAAGGTGCGGGTTTCTTCCAGCTGGCCTTCGCCATGGCAGTACTTGCAGGGCTTCTCGATGATCTGGCCATTGCCGCCACAGGTCGGGCAGGCCTGCTGCACCGAGAAGATGCCGTTCTGCATCCGCACCCGACCCTGACCGTGGCAGGTGGTGCAGCGCTTGAGCTTGCCGTCGGCCGAACCACTGCCATTGCAGTGATGGCAGTTGACCCGCCCCGGAATCTCGATGCTTTTCTCGACCCCGAACACGGCCTCTTCCAGGTCCAGTTCGAGAATGTAGCGCAGGTCGGAGCCCCGGCGCGGACCACCACGACCACCGCCCATGCCGCCGAAGATGTCGCCGAAGATATCGCCAAAGATATCGCCCATGTCGCCGAAGCCGCCGCGACCGCCACCACCACCGCTGCCATCGAAGGCGGCGTGGCCGTACTGGTCATACATCTGGCGCTTCTGGCTGTTGGACAGGATCTCGTAGGCTTCCTTGGCTTCCTTGAATTTGTCCTGGGCCTGCGGGTCATCCGGGTTGCGGTCTGGATGATATTTCATCGCCAGGCGACGAAATGACGTCTTCAGCTCGACCTCAGTGACCGTGCGCTCGACACCGAGTACCTCGTAATAATCACGCTTGCTCATAGTACATCCGTGAATGCGGCGAACAGCTTGCAGACCTGCCCGCCGATGAAACGCACAGCCCGTGCACGGAGTCCATCCGGCACGGGCTGCGACACAACAGCAATGGAGCGAAGAAGCTTACTTCTTGTCGTCCTTCACTTCGGTGAACTCGGCGTCGACCACGTCGTCGGCCGCAGCGGAAGCACCACCCGGAGCCGACTGGCCAGCCGCATCACCCTGCTGGGCAGCTGCCGCGTACAGAGCCTGGGCGGCCTGCTGCAGCTTCTCGATCCGCGACTCGATGGCCGCCTTGTCATCACCGTCCTTGACCTTCTCCAGCTCGGACAGCTCGCCTTCGATGGTTGCCAGCTGGTCGGCCGGAATCTTGCCGCCATGCTCCTTCAGCGAGGTGCGGGTACCGTGCACCAGCTGATCGGCCTGGTTGCGGACGCTGACCAGTTCCTGGAACTTCTTGTCTTCCTCGCGATGCGTTTCGGCATCGGCAACCATGCGCTGGATCTCTTCATCCGACAGGCCCGAACCGGCCTTGATCTCGATCCGCTGTTCCTTGCCGGTCTTCTTGTCCTTGGCCGAGACATGCAGGATGCCGTTGGCGTCGATATCGAAGGTCACCTCGATCTGCGGGGTGCCGCGGGGCGCCGCATCGATGCCCTGCAGGTCGAACTTGCCCAGCGACTTGTTGGCGCTGGCGCGTTCGCGCTCACCCTGCAGCACATGCACGGTCACGGCGGTCTGGTTGTCATCGGCCGTCGAGAAGGTCTGCGAGGCCTTGGTCGGCACCGTGGTGTTCTTCTCGATGAGCTTGGTCATCACGCCGCCCATGGTCTCGATGCCCAGCGACAGCGGGGTCACGTCCAGCAGCAGCACGTCCTTGACGTCACCACCCAGCACGCCGCCCTGGATCGCGGCGCCGACGGCGACGGCTTCATCCGGGTTGACGTCCTTGCGGGGATCCTTGCCGAAGAAGTCCTTCACGGCTTCCTGGACCTTGGGCATGCGGGTCTGACCACCGACCAGGATCACCTCGTTGATGTCCGAGACGCGCAGACCGGCATCGTTCAGAGCGGTGCGGCAGGGATCGATGGTGCGCTTGACCAGATCTTCCACCAGCGCTTCCAGCTTGGCGCGGGTCAGCTTGATGTTCAGATGCTTCGGACCGGAAGCGTCAGCCGTGACGTAGGGCAGGTTCACTTCGGTCTGGTGGCTGGAGGACAGCTCGATCTTGGCGCGTTCTGCGGCATCCTTCAGGCGCTGCAGGGCCAGCGGATCCTTGCGCAGGTCCACGCCCTGCTCCTTCTGGAACTCTTCCACCAGATAATCGATGACGCGGTTGTCGAAGTCTTCGCCGCCCAGGAAGGTGTCGCCATTGGTGGCCAGCACTTCGAACTGCTTCTCGCCATCGACTTCGGCGATTTCGATGATGGAGACATCGAAGGTACCGCCACCCAGATCGTACACGGCGATCTTGCGGTCACCGCCCTTCTTGTCCAGGCCATAGGCCAGGGCTGCCGCGGTCGGCTCGTTGATGATGCGCTTGACGTCCAGACCGGCGATGCGACCGGCATCCTTGGTGGCCTGGCGCTGGCTGTCATTGAAGTAGGCCGGGACCGTGATCACGGCCTCGGTCACCGACTCGCCGAGATAATCTTCGGCGGTCTTCTTCATCTTCATCAGCACCTTGGCCGACACTTCCTGGGCGGCCATCTTCTTGCCGTCGGAGGTCTCGACCCAGGCATCGCCATTGTCGTGGGCCACGATCTTGTAAGGCACCACATTCAGGTCTTTCTGCACCTCGGCGTCGGTGAACTTGCGGCCGATCAGGCGCTTCACCGCGTAGAAGGTGTTCTTGGGATTGGTCACGCCCTGACGCTTGGCCGGCGCACCCACCAGGACTTCGCCGTCCTTGGTGAAAGCAACGATCGACGGCGTGGTGCGATCACCCTCAGCATTCTCGATGACCTTGGCGCTGGTGCCATCCATCACTGCAACGCAGGAGTTGGTGGTGCCCAGGTCGATACCGATGATTTTACCCATGATTCAAATACTCCCAAAAGAAGATGAGTGCGGCAGTGTCTGCCGGCGCTGAATGTAAAATGGGGGTCCTGCCTATCGTTTCAATAGCTCGCGTCAATCGAATTTCGATATCAGCGGACCCTTCCGGAAGAGATCAGTCGGCGTCCTTGACGATGGTCACCAGCGCCGGGCGCAGCAGACGATCATTGAGGACGTAGCCCTTCTGCAGCACGGCCGAGACGGTATTGGCCGGCACGCCCGGCACCTCGACCATGCTCATGGCCTGATGCTTTTCCGGGTCGAAGCTTTCACCCTGCGGATCGACAGCCACCAGACCATGATTCTCGGCCACTTTCTGCAGTGACTTCAGGGTCAGGCTGAGACCTTCGCGCACCGTGGCGACATCAGCGGTTTCCACCGCCAAGCCGCGCTCCAGACCGTCGTAGACCGGCAGCAGCTCGTTCAGCAGTTTCTCGTTGGCAAAGCGACGGGCCTGCTCCACATCGCGCTGCAGACGGCGGCGCTGATTTTCCAGCTCGGCCCGCTCGCGCAAAAGCGTTTCCAGCGCCTGGTCACGCTCCTGATGCGCCTTGTCCAATTCCGCCTGCAGGCCGGCCAGCGTCACTTCGTGCTCGGCATCGCCGTTCTTTTCGGCCGGATCGACTGGCTGTTCGTGGTTTTCCATTCAGGCACTCCAATGCAAGTCATGGGCAGCGCTCGGTACTCACGGCACTGCCCGTTCAGAAAGTAGGTAAGGGCAACCTGTCCCGTTTATAGGGTCGGGGTCGGCTGATTCAAGGCCTGACTCAACAACGAGGCAGTGGCCTGCACCACCGGGATCACCCGCTCGTAAGCCATCCGGGTCGGACCGATCACGCCGACGGCCCCCAGCGGCCGGCCGGGCGTGCCGTAACTGGCCGTGATGACACTGCAACCGTCCAGCGCGGCCAGGCCCGAACCTTCGCCGATAAACAGACGCACCCCGGGGGCTTTGGCGCAACCATCCATCAGCTGGACCAGCTCGCTTTTCTGCTGGAACGCCTCGAACAGCTCGCGCAGACGCCCCAGATTGGCCAGCTCGGCATAGTCCATCAACTGGATCTGGCCACGCACCACCACGTCGGCATCGGCCTCGGGAGCAAACGAGGCCGCGGTCAATTCCGCGGCACGACTCAGCAGCTGATTGATTTCGCTGCCGGCGGCCTGCAGCTCCTGCACCAGCCGGACACGGATCTCGTCGACGCGCAGGCCGGCGAAATGCTGATTGATGTAGTTGGCCGCATGCTCCAGCGCCTGGCGATCAAGCGGCTGCGGCAGATCGATGACCCGGTTCTGCACCTGCTGACCGGAAAACACCAGCACCACCAGCAGCTGACTGTCTCCCAGCGGCACGAACTCGATATGACGCAGCGCAAAGTCGGTGTGTCGCGGTACGGAGACGACGCCGGCAAAGCGCGTCATCGCCGACAGCAGGGTCGAGACATGACCCAGCACGTCACGACTGGCGAACGGAGCCTGCGGCAACTCCAGCTGCAGCCGCTGCAACTCGTCGGGCGCCAGCGGCTGCCATTCGATCAGACTGTCGACAAACAGGCGCAGTCCGCGCGCCGTCGGCACCCGCCCCGCCGAAGTATGCGGCGAGGTCAGCAGCCCGGCGTCTTCCAGGTCGGCCAGGATATTGCGAATGGTGGCGGGACTCACGTCCAGCCCGGCTGAACGCGACAGCGTGCGCGACCCCACCGGCTCGCCTTCGGCCAGATAGCGCGCGATCAGCGCCCGCAGCAAATGCCGCGTTCGCGCATCAAGTTCATGATCGAGGGATTTGAACATGCCGTACCAGCCATCAAGTTGCTTGATACATAAGGCCTGACGCCCCGGCTTGCAAGCCCCGATCGGCGCCGACGACACTCGGGCCGCCCCCTGCGCAGGCCGCGAATCTGTCGCTACAATGAAGATCGATCGTCTGAAGCCTACTTATGCTTACCTCGCTATACGTTCGTCATTTCGCCGTCGTCGAAGCCGCCGAGGTCACCCTGGGTCCCGGCCTGACCGTGGTCAGCGGGGAAACCGGCGCGGGCAAGTCCCTGCTGGTCGATGCCTTGTTGCTGCTCAGTGGCGCCCGCGCCGACAGCGGCATGGTGCGGGCCGGCAGCGACCGTGCCGAACTGATGGCCGAATTCGACCTGGCCGGACTGCCCGAAGCGCGCGACTGGCTGCGCCAGCAGGCACTGGATGAAGAGCAGCAATGCCAGTTGCGACGAGTGATTCCGGCCAGCGGCTCGTCACGGGCCTGGATCAATGGCCGCCCCGCCACGGTCAGCCAGCTGGCGGAGCTGACCGGCATGCTGCTGGAAATCCATGGCCAGCACGAGCACCAGGCCTTGCTGGATCGCAAGCACCAGCTGGCCCTGCTGGATGCCTATGCCGACACCCCGATCCTGCTGGAGCAGCTGGGCACACTGGCCGAACGCAACAAGGCCGTGCTGCGCCAGATCGAAGAGCTGCGCGGCGGCGATGACCGCGAGCATCGGCTGCAACTGCTGCGCCACGAAGTCGAGGAACTTGAGCAATGGGCCTTGTCCGGCGAAGCCCTGGAGGCCCTTGAAGCCAGTCATCGACGCCTGGCCAATGCCGGCCGTCTGGCTGAAGGCGCCTCCGGCGTCCTGGAATTGCTGGATGGCGACAGCGGCGTGGCCCTGGCACGCCAGCTGAGCCGCGCCCACGCCGAACTCGAACGGCTGGGCCAGATCGATGCTCGCCTGCACCCCCTGCTGGAACTGCTGGACAATGCCCGCATCCAGATCGACGAAGTCGTCGACAGTCTGGGGCGGTATGCCCAGGACGTCGATCTGGACCCGGCCCGGCTGGCCGAGATCGAAGCCCATCTCAGTCACCTGCACGAGCTCTCGCGTCGCCACCGCTGCCCGATCGAGGCCCTGCTGCCACTGGCGGAAAGCCGCCGCGACCAGTTGACCGCCCTGGAAGGTGCGGCCGAAACCCTTGATGCCCTGGACCTGGAGCTGCAGCAGCTGGATGCCCGTTACCGGCAGACCGCCAATGAGCTCAGTCAGCGCCGCGCCGAAGCCGCTGCACGGCTTGGCCACAGCGTCAGCGAACTGATGGGCGGTCTTGGCATGCCCGGCGGGCGCGTGGAAGTGCAGCTGGAACAAATCGTCGCCTCCGGCCATCTGGATCCACAGGGTCTGGAGCGCTGCGAGTTGCTGGTCAGCGCCAATCCCGGCCAGCCTCCGCGCGCCCTGCGCAAGGTCGCTTCCGGCGGCGAACTGGCACGCATCAGCCTGGCCATCGAGGTGGCCACTCTGGATCACCACAGCCAGCGCAGCATGGTTTTCGATGAAGTCGACACCGGCATCGGCGGCGCGGTTGCCGAAGTGGTCGGCCAGCGACTGCGGGCGCTGGGCGACCAGCGCCAGGTCCTGTGCGTGACCCACCTGCCCCAGGTGGCCGCCCAGGGGCATGCGCACCTTTTCGTTTCCAAGCAGGCGGCAGACGAGCACACGCGCACCCGGATCACCTCACTCGATGGCGAGGGGCGTCACGATGAGCTGGCCCGCATGCTGGGCGGCATCGAGATCACCTCGGAGACACGCGGACTGGCACGGCAAATGCTGGCACGAGCCCAGTCCGGCAAGGTCTGAGCCCACCCTTGCCGGCATGTCGGCAGCCAGAACAGGCGTGCCGGGAGCAGCTCGCATCGAGACGCAGCCCGTCGGCGCGGGAGAAGTGGGGCGGCCTCGCCGCCTCGGCTCAGGGCAGGCCGCCCAGCAATCCGCGCTCCATCGCCATCCGATACAGATCCAGCTCGCTGGTGGCGACCAGCTTGCTCATCACGCTGGCACGGTGGATATAAACCGTTTTCTGGCCGATGCCGAGCTCAGCCGCGATCCGCTTGGGCGAATGTCCCACGGCCAGCAACATAAACACATCACGTTCGCGTGCCGTCAATCGCTGCAGCGGATCAGGCGCAGAGGCCAGGCGCTCCTGCTCGCGCTGACGCAGGTCGGAACTGAGGTAGCGCTCCCCCTGCATCACGATGCGCAGGCCGGCCACCAGCTCTTCAGGAGCCACCCCTTTGGTGACGTAGCCGCTGGCGCCACGGCGCAGCGCTTCCGAGATATAGGGCTCGCTGTCATGCATGCTCAGCACCACGATCTGGCACTGCGGCGCGCATTCCAGCAACCGCTCTATCATCGACAAGCCACTGCCCCCGGGCATCGTCAGATCCAGGGCAACAAGATCGGGCCGCAATCGCGACACGGCCTGCAGCCCTTCCTCGGCACTGGCGCACTCGGCGACCACCTCGATCCCCGATTCCTGCTCGATCAGGCGCTTGAAACCTTCCCTGACGATGGCGTGGTCATCTATCAACACAATGCTGTACATCAGCCCACTGTAGAGCCATTCAGCGGTCCCGCCTAGAGACGACCCGCTAAATCACGCCCGGCCGCCAGAGATATTGCATCCAGATATGCGGTGCCGGCCGGTCACCTCTTTGCAGTCATGCCGGCCCTCGGTCCGCCAGCCACCGGACCCGAGACAGGGCTTGCCGTCGCTGACACCGGATCGCGTAACATCGACCACCATGCATGCATCCCCTATTACCCCGCCAGCCCGCTGGCTGTATTCGGCTCTGGTCATCGCCTATCTGTCACTGTGGCTGCTGCTGCGCATCGCCGAACAGCCTTACTGGATCCTGCCCTTCGGCCTGCGCCTTGGCGTCCTGCTGATCACCCCACCCCGGGTCTGGCCATGGCTGCTCGGCGGCGAACTGCTGGTTGCGGCGGGCCATCACTACTCCAATGGCACTCCTTGGGACATCCTGGCCCGGACTTATCTGCCCGAACCGCTGCTGATGATGGCCTGCGTATACATCGGCCGTCGCTTCGGTATCCGCAGCTCGATGGATCATCCCGAAATCGCCGTCAAATTGCTTCTTTTGACAGTGCTGACCGTCATAGTCGCCACCATCGGAAGTGCCTTGCTGGGTCCGCCGACAACTGCCCATGCAGCCGTCCCATGGTTTGACCGCATCGCCCCCTTCACGCGTGCCATGCTGGGCAGCTATATCGGCTCGCTGCTGGTGGTGCCGGCCCTGATCATGGCCTTCGGCACGCCGGCTTCACATGCGGAACTGAAGGCCTTGCTGCGTCACAGCCTGATCCTGCTGATGCCTTGCCTGCTGATCCTGGCCACTCTGATGACGCTGCCGCCGCCGCTGCCCCAGTTTGCCCGAGTCCTTTCGCTGGCGCCGGTGCTGTTTTTTGCCTTCAGCCACGGCTGGCGCGGCGCCTGCCTGACTCTGATCCTGTCCAGCCTGGATATCGCCCTGGCCGGACTGTTCGGCACCGGCAGCGAGGTCAATGCGACCTCGCAGCTGTTTCTGGCCGTCACCGGCACCGGCGCACTGATGCTGGGCACCGCCAGCGACGCCTTGCGCCACAGTGGCCAGCAAGTGGCCGAACAGAACCATCGCCTGGCCTCCGCCAACCAGCAGCTCGACCAGCTGGCCAGAGAGCTGCGCCATGCGGCTCGCGGCAATCTGCACAGTGAAGAGCGCCAACGCCGCTACCTTGCTGCCGAACTGCATGACGAACTGGGCCAGAACCTGACGGCCATCCAGACCCATGTACAGCTGGCCCGCTTTCGCCTGCAGCAGGCCGGATTGCAGGACATCGGCGCGGCCATCCACGGCATTCTGGGCCAGATGCGCAAGTCACTGCACCATGTACTGAACAATCTGCACCCTGCCGTGCTGGACGAATTCGGCCTGTATCGGGCCCTGGCTGACGGGCCGATTCGCGAATTGCTGCAGGTCGCCCATGTGGCCTACCTTCCGGAACTTCAGGGTGATCCGGATGCACTGGATGACGAAGCACGGGTAGCCCTGTACCGGATCGCACAGGAAAGTGCGACCAATACGGTCAAGCATGCCCGGGCCAGCGTGTTTCGGCTGACCCTGCGGGTCCGCCGTCATGGTCCGGCCATCGTCGCGATCCTGGACATCCGCGACAATGGTATCGGCCTGCCCCCCGAAGGCTCGCGCCAAGGACGCGGACTGCAGGGCATGCACGACCGCGTCACGGCCATCGGCGGCCGCTTTCGACTCTATCCCGGCGGCGACGGCGCCCATATCCGGGTCCTGCTGCGCAGCGGACCCGATCCGGATCTGGATGCCCTGCCAGCCGTCGACGCACGCCAGCGGATCCTGCGGCAACCCATGTGATCCACCCATGGCCCAGATAAATCAGGATCTAGGAATTTTTCCGATTACACACCGGTAAAAACTTCGTTAGGATCGAACCATCGATGGGGGAAGCGCAGCTGCAAAGCCGCGCAGCAAGCTGGTTGTGGGGACAACCGCTTGAAGGGAGGCATGATGCCCTCCCGTGGATGGATGGATGGCAAAGGATGCTGCTGCTGATGCGCACGCCCGAAGGCCGCCATCACCACTGTGACCCGCCGCACGTGCAGTAGCTGACGTCGGCGGTTTTTTTTGCCTGTTGCCCGGGAATCCGTCAGCTCGCCCTGGCCGGCGAAGGCATCGCCTGACGGGTCGGCGCCCGGTCAAACAGTGTATTGCCCTGCCCTTACGGTCGGCATCGCTTGGCGCATCGCCGCAGGCATGGCCGCCCGCTACGCCCGGGCAGTCACCAGCGGGGAGACCCTGCCTGCAGCCGCGGTCATGTCCAGTCCACGAAGGCCCTGACCCGAGGTGCCAGCACCAGCGCGCGGACAGACCCATGGAATGGGCAACGGCTCCGGTTCGAAGTCGCCCAGAATCCTGAGCAGCCTCCCGCCGGCCAATTCGTCAACCACCTGATGATGCATCACCCGGACAATGCCCAGGCCTTGAATCGAGTTCTGACCTGGTGGTCCACTCATGCGGAGGGCCGGGCCGAAATCGTGCAATGGCTTTCTTTCACCTGCAATGAAACACAGCACGGCCTGTGCACGCTGAGACTGATCCCCAAATTCGGGCCGATCTGGACAAGGCCATGGCCAAGCACCGCGCCGAACGCACCCTGCAACGGCTTGAGTCGCATTTGCAGAACCACGACTGGCTAGCACTGGAGCGGCCGACCATCGCCGACTGCGCGGTCTGCCCGTATGTGCTGCCAACTCCGGAGGGCGGAATGGATCTGGAGCCATGGCCCGCCATTCTGGCCTGGATGCCCCGGATCAAGGAACTGCCGGCCTGCTGCGCTCCGGGCTGATCAAGTTCCAGGGTAGGGACTGGCTTCGCGCCGCCCCGTGCTGCAGGGACCGAGGACAGGGGCGCCGGGCAGGAGCGGCTTCCGCATCGATCCGTCCTGTACGACGCGGATCGATGCAGATCAATGCAGGGACGCGACGCTCAGCCGCGCCGGCCACCCTTGCTGCGGACATAAAGTACCAGACTGTGTCCCTCGATCACGTAGCCGTGCTTGTCGGCGATGTCATTCTGCAGGCGTTCGATTTCCTCGCTGAAGAACTCGATCACCTTGCCGCTGTCGACGTCGATCATGTGATCGTGATGCTCGCCGCGATCCAGTTCGTACACAGCCTGACCGCCTTCGAAATTGTGCTTGACCACGATGCCGGCGGCCTCGAACTGGGTCAGCACGCGGTATACCGTCGCCAGGCCGATATCTTCCTGATTGTCCAGCATCCGCCTGTAGATATCCTCAGCCGTCAGATGGCGGACTCCGCCCTCTTCAAACAGCTGCAGGATGCGCATTCGTGGGTGGGTCACCTTCAGACCGGCCTTGCGAAGTTCTTTCGATTCCTGTTCCATAAGACTTACCCCTAAATACGCGTCACCCTCTAAAGGGCTAGTGTATCATCGACACTCTGGCTGATTCGGACCGCACTTTCGCATGCACAAACTGACACGTACGCTGGCGACCGCCCTGCTCGCTTCTTCGCTGGCTGGCTGCCATTTTCTCTATGTTCCCGACGTACAGCAAGGCAACTGGCTGGAGAAAAAGGACGTGGACCAGTTGAAGCCGGGCCTGACCAAGCGCCAGGTGCTGGTGCTGCTTGGCACGCCATCGGTCGCCACGCCTTTTGAACAGGATCGCTGGGACTATGTCTCCACCAACTCGCTGCGCGGTCGCAAGCCGACCATTCACAGCCTGACCCTGACCTTCAACAACGACATCCTGGTTCGTACCCAGGGTGACTTCTTCGCTCAGGATGCCAGCAAGGCCCTGAAGCGCAGCGAGCGCTATCGGACGAAGTACTCGGTCAACGATGAAGACGGCGACAAGAAGATGGGCCCCAAGCCCGTCGATCCCAATGCCATGGGCAATTTCGGCGGCGCCGGCAACAAGAACGGCAGCGGAGCCAACGGCCAGCACTGAGGTCACCTTCCGCGAGGCCTGCCCCTGCCGGCCCTCAGCGTCGTCCCGCCCGCAAACGGCGGGCGCGCATCGGATCGCATTGCAGCGGCCGGTAGATTTCGACCCGGTCGCCATCCTGCAGGACGTATCCCGAGTTGACCCGGCTGGAAAAAACGCCAAGATCCAGCTCGATACCCGCCAGCTCCGGCCGCATTTCGAGCAAGCCGGAGGCACGCACCGCCTCAGTGGCAGTGCTGCCAGCAGGCAGTTCGACGGACCTCAGCCATTGCTGCCGCGGCAAGGCATAAGCCACCTCGATCCGCAGCATCGGCTCAGCCATAGGCCTTGCGGGCCTCGCTGCAGAAATCGTCAACCATGCGCGAAGCCAGTCCCTGAAAGCCCAGCTTCAAGGCCGTACCGCCGAGCCGGCCGGCATAATCGAAATCAAGATTGAGTTCCACCTTGCAGCCCTCATTTCCCAGAGGGTGGAAGTGCCAGATGCCCTCCAGCGCCTTGAGCGGCCCATTGACCAGACTGATCTGCAGACGTTCAGGACGTGAAAAAGTATTGCGGGTGGTAAAACTCTGCTTGAATCCGGCAAACTTGAGGTCCAGGCGCGCTACCAGCGCGGTCTCGCCCTGCTCAAGCACCTCGGCCCCGGAACACCAGGCGAAGCGCTTGGGGTAGGCTTCCACATCATTAACCAAGTCAAACATCTGGGCCGGCGTAAACATTACCAGCGCGCTGCGGCGGATCTGGATCACAAAGACCTCATTCAATTTCGGTGCGCTCCACTGCCCTCCCGGGCAGCGGGTCGACCATCAGCAAGAGATGCCGAGTTTAACGGACATGGCCAAGCCAAAGGGCAAAGACAAATCCAACAGTGGCACGATCGCGCTCAACAAGCGCGCCCGCCACGAGTATCACATCGACCGGCGCTACGAGGCCGGCATGGCCTTGCAGGGCTGGGAGCTGAAGTCCCTTCGTGCCGGCCGCATCAACTTCGGTGACAGCTATGCCATTGTACGGCAGGGCGAAATCTTTCTGTACGGCGCCTCCATCCCGCCGCTGATCAGCGCCTCCAGCCACTATGTGGCCGATGACAGGCGCCTGCGCAAGCTGCTGCTGCATCGCGAAGAGATCGACCAGCTGATCGGTGCGGTGGAACGTCGCGGCTACACCATGGTGCCCACCGCCATGTACTGGAAGGGCAACCGGGTCAAGATCGAGATCGGCCTGGCCTTGGGCAAGCAGCAGCACGACAAGCGTGCCGCCGAAAAAGACCGTGACTGGGGCCGTGAAAAGCAGCGCACCATGCGCGCCCACAACCGCGTCGCCTGATTACCCGACACCGATACGAAAGTTTTTGTCACAAAACTTGAATACGCGGCTGCAAGGCCGCATACTCATCAAGCTCAAGTTTCAACCCCGGGGGTGTCCTGGCTTCGACGGGGGTAGTGAGATAGTTGAGTGCATGCCGAGGGGGCAGCTTTCCTCGTTAATCCAGCGGCAAAACTCATAGTTGCCAACGACGACAACTACGCTCTCGCCGCTTAAGGCGTAGCCCCGAACCTGCTTGTGCTCGTGCTCGCAGATGTAGGGTCATTATCACGAGATCGCCAATAGACTGCGGCTTGTCGGTCCTAGGCTAGATAAAACAAGCTGGTTCCCTGGCGCGCTTTGCACGCCGTGCTGTCAGGGGACGAGATTCAACGGCGAGCTAAGCATGTAGTACTTGGCGTCAAGCGCCTTCGGACGGCGGTTCGACTCCGCCCACCTCCACCAATACCGAAAGCCCGGCCCTCACAGGCCGGGTTTTTTTGTGTTCGATCTCTGCAGCTCCCGCAATGACCCGCTAATAACTTGCGCAGATGTTGCCTTCCCCCAAAGGAGACACCGATGAGCACGATGATGGAAAAAAGCTCAAGCGCTGGATGGCCCTGCGCAAGTCGGCGCTGGCCCTTGAAATCATCCAGGGCTGGCCGCCAGTTCGACCTGACCCTGGCGAAACTTGAGAGCTGGGTCGAGGACGGCAAGCGCAGCATGGAGAACGCACTGCGAGCCTAGCCAGAGGACGTGCGAGAGCCGTACGATCGTCAGCTCAAGGATCTGCAGGGAGCCTACGGTGAGGCGATCCTGGAGATGCGCGCGCAAAAAAAGTTGGCTTCCTTGCCGGGAAAGGACGAGAGCCGATGCGCTGGTTCCAGCAGCGACTGAAGGACTAAGGGGTCGCGGTATCGATAGCCAAGCTGTGCCAGTGGTTCGGTGAGGGCTGCCGCACGGCGCACTACATGCCGACCCGCTCGCCCGCCAACGTCAAGGCCGAGCTGGCCGCCTCGATCAAAGTGATGATCGAGGCGGCACCTTCGTTTGGCTATCGCACCGTGACAGCGCATCTTTCAGCTCGAGGGCTGGCAGGGGTGTAAGCAAGCGCCGGGGCAGCGTCCGCGGATTGAGGCCAAGGTCTCGCGTGCCGAAAAACCGGATCAACGCTGGCCCACGGATCTGGGTCGCATTTGGGGTGACAAGGATGGCCGGCTCAACCTGGCGCTGGTGATCGATTGCAGCACGCGCCCATTGCATGGCTGGCACCTTTCCCGAACCGGAAAGGCAAGTACGGCCTCGGCAGCCCTGGATCAGGCGCTGATCACGCGCTACGGCATGCTTGGCCAGGTGTGTGAGCCGTTCTTGCTGCGCTCGAATAACGGGTTGGTCGTCACCAGTCGCAATTACATGCGCCTGGTGCGCAGCTATGGCCTGAAGCAGGAGTTCATCACGCCGCCCTGCCTTCCGGCGAGGCAAGTTAAAGGGTGAGGCGGTAGTCGGCGGCAGCGATGACTTTGGCGCAGCCGCTGGGCTGCGGCTTGTGAATTGACAGTGTTTGTGGGACTTTTTGAGATTGATTTGAGCGCAGATTGGGGAGGAATCATGCTTGAACCTGCCTCAGGGCCAGCCGAGTGTCAACGAAGGAGTGGGCAGCGCATTGTCGTGTTTGACTTCGATCTGACGATAACGCGCTGGGATACGGCAAGCCGTTTTTTCCGTTGGTTGCTGTGGCGAAACCCATGGCGTCTCCTTGTGGTTTTCCTTGCACTTCCGATGCTCGGCCCCCTTCTCCTATGGCGGCAAGCGCGTTGGGTGCCGATGCGCTTTGCAGTATGGGTTGCCACATTGGGGCGAACGCTTGATTCCTTGCCGGCGTTAGTCGAGGAACACATCGACTCGCTGCCGAATGGGCATGCCTCTGTGATGCTGCCTGCTGCTATCGAACATCTTAAAGCTCACTTGCAGAACGGAGATAAGGTCGTTATTGCCACCGGCTGCCTCCAGCCTTTGGCCGCAGGTCTCTTGGAGCGTGCAGGCCTTGGCGAGGTGCCACTTGTCGCGTCGACACTGCGTCCGCTCCTCGGCGGACTGGTGCGTGATCAGCACTGCTTTGGCCAAAATAAAGTTTCTATGCTTACCGCACAAGGATTTGGACCGCCATGGGATATTGCCTACACGGATCATCATGCTGATTTGCCGGTGCTTCTACTTAGCTCGGAAAGTCATTTGGTTAGCCCAAAGGAAAAATGCCTTGCGCGCATAGAGCAAGCACTGAGCAGCCAGCCTAACATTTTGCTCTGGCGGTAGGCTTCTTCGCCTCAACCTGGACTTGCCCCGCTCTTTAGACACTTCGCACCCTCACAATGAAGCCTGTTCAAAGGCTTCGGGACTGTCGTCGGCCACGGTCTATCGCTGCTTCCAGGACAAGCAGGCGCTGTTGCGCACGGCTTGCCTGCACATTCTGAAGCTGAGCAAGCAAAGCAATCACCTGCATCTGCAGCGCAAGCGCGAGCAGGGCACGCTGGAAAGCGCTGCACGGGAGATGGTCGGATTGATGTTCATGCAGAACCGCCTGCAGCCCAAGCTGGCACAGGCGATGGAGACGTTCCTTGGGTCCGACGACGAAGAACTCGTGCAGGAGGCTGTGGCCATCCGTGACGACAACCTGGACCAGGTGATCCAGGCCATGCTCGCGCACCGCAGGGAACTCACCCATCCCAATCCGGAACAAGCTGTACGCATCGCCACCATCCAGGCAGCCACGTCCATCGGTATTCTGTGCTTCAAGCCGCGCTCGCTGACGAACTGGCCCGCGCCTACGTAGCCTACCTGAGGCAGGGGGATCGAAGTCCTTGATAACGCGGCATGTCGGCATTGCACTTAAGGAGACGGAGGAAATAAAGTCAACTCAAACCCACCGCTTGAGGTCTATTGCCGCCGGTGCAGCGTCAGGAGCCGTGCCCAGTGCGTTGGTGCTCCTTCCCAGTCCAATTGGCTTCGGTGTTCGACTAGCTTGGCTGCGACTGTCGAACTCACCGGCTCTCTGTAACCAGGGCAGACCGGGACTTGCACCAGAAAGCACTGACATCATCATGTCGACGAGGATGCATCATGACTTGTTGCAGACGCCGTTATATACGCCCGCATGGGGTCGCATGGATGGCGCTGCTGATCGCGCTTTCCTCAACGGCCACCGAAGCTGCCCGCGACTACCCGTACAACGGCCCGGATGCCCGAAGTCGACCTTACGGGGAGAACTACAAGGACCGGCTGCTGGCCATCTGCCTGACCCGGGCCTATAAGGCAGCACCTGAAGCGGCCAGGGACGCCAGCGGCACCGCCTCCTTGCTGCTGGACTGGACCGATTACGACCTGGAGGCCGCAACCCTGCCCATGTTCGCGCTTGTTGATCGCTATCTGGCTTCAGGCCAACCAGACCTGGTCGCGAAAACAAACCCGGCCGGTCGCCGTCCCGATCTGCTGAAGTGCCTGGCGATGTATCACAGCCCCGAGCTGCAGGCTCAGGTCAAGCGCTTCGTCGACCATCCGCAGCGCAGCTACAGTCAGGATCATGCACCCACGGGAGACACGCCATGAGCCGCAGTCAACGTAGATCATGGGTCGCCGCAGGCGCGTACAGCCCGGGCCCCATGACCTGTCCGCTCGCATGGATCTGCCTGCTGTCCATCATGGCCTTCTGCCCTGCCCGACTCGTGGCCCTGCCACCGGCGACAGCCTCGTCGACAGCTACATCGCCACCGGCCGAGCAAGGCGGAGGTCAGAATTTCAAGGACATGGTGCTGGCCATGTGCATCGCCGAGGCCTACCGACATGAGGCCCAGCCGGCAAAAGATGCAGGCCGCAGCGCCGAGATGCTGCGCCAGTCCGCGCACGATGCCAAGCCCGCCACGAAGCGCGAGATTTTTCTGCTGATCGATGAATATCTGCAGCGCGACTACTTCGACCCCATCACCGCCTGGCAGGTACACGGACTTCGATTCGACCTGATGAAATGCCTGGACCTCTACCATAGCGAGGCACTGGAGCATGTAACCCAAGCTCAAGTCGACCCGCCCGGCCTCATGGCTTCGCAACCGGAAAGAAGGTAATGAACCCTCCTCCGGTTGACGATGGTGGCATCAGGCCATCGCTCCATGGATGAAGGCGCTTATACGGCCAGTGCCCCGCCATCTACAAACAGTTCGACACCTGCAACATAGCTGCTGTCCGTGGAAGCAAGAAACAGCACTGCACGGGCGATCTCATCCGGCTGTCCCAGGCGCCCCAGGGGCACGAGCTGCTTCAGCATATCTTCCACGCCCGGTCGCGCCTCGAGGAATGCCCGCATCGGCCGGGTCTCGGTACCGCTGGGCGATACCATATTCACGCGAATGCCCCGGTCTTTGAGTTCGCTAGTCCAGGTCCGCGCAAACGAACGCACCGCCGCCTTGCTGGCGTTGTACAGCGATTGCCCGGGAAACCCCTTGCTGCCAGCCACGGAACCATTGATCACCACCGCGGCTCCATCCACCAGCAAGGGTAGCGCCTTTTGCACCGTATGCAGCACACCACGGACATTCAGGCCAAAAATCTGCTCGAAGCCGTCATCGGTGATCGTGCCTAGCGGCCGCGGCTCCAGCTCCGAGATTCCCGCATTGGCAAAGACCACATCCAGCCTGCCGTGATCGCATTGGATCTGGGTATAGAGCCTGTCCAGATCACCTGGGCGAGCCGCGTCACCCTGCACGGCCACGGCACCATGGCCGATCAACGCTACCGCCGCATCCAGCCGTTCCTGGCTGCGGCCGGTGATATAGACGCTCGCCCCTTCGGCGGCAAAGGCCTTGGCGGTCGCCAGTCCGATGCCGTCACTGCCACCAGTGATCGCCACAATCTTGTCTTTGAATCGCATCTGGATAAACCCTTAGTAAGTGGAGCATTGCTCCACTTACTATATGGAGGTAGCATCCACTTTACAAGTGGATACACCGATGACAGCAGATCCCTCCCCCGCCCAAGCCTTGCGCGCCGATGCTGCCCGCAATCGCGAGCGCATTCTGATCGCGGCCGAGAGCCTGTTCCTCGAACGCGGAGCGGATGCCTCGCTCGACGAAGTGGCCAAACGTGCCAAGGTCGGCATTGGCACGCTCTATCGCCGCTTCCCTACCCGCGAGGCCTTGCTGGCCGCGATGAGCGACGAACGTCTGCTGGCCTTGGCCGAGGCCAGCCGTGCCCGGGATCAGAGCATGCCGCCCGACCAGTCGATCCGACAGTTTATGGAGGAGCTGGTGATCCACACCTGTCACTACCGCGGACTGGCCGCCTCGTTGGGCGCGGTCTTGCAAAGCGGTACGCCCGGCTGTCATGCCAGCCAGCAGGAAGCGACCCGCCAGCTGAAACGTGCCCAGGATGCCGACGTACTGCGCCAGGATGTCTTGCTGGACGACCTGGTGTGCGTGGTGATGGCGATATCACTTGCCGTTGAACAGGCTGGCGGCAGCCTGAGCAGGGTCCGCCATCTGACCCACCTGTTTATCGATGGCTTCAGCAATCCTGGGCGCGCTCTGCAAGTGAGCGATCAACGGCCAGCAAAACCGAGCCGACGCAGTCCCTGACCGCTAGGCCGACTCGAGACTTCCATATCAATACAGGTGTAGGTGCCGGACCTGCAGAATCACAAGCAGGTACAGCTGGACAATGTGGCAGTGATTGCCTTGCTGACCAGTCACCGTATTCCGGTAGATGCGCTGCGCGCCGACGATTTCGATGAGATTCTCCACCAGCGCCAGCAGAGCCTGCTGGCGCTGGTGGAGAAGGCGACGGGAAAGCAGGCACAAGTCTCTGTAGCCATCGCAGCCCTTGATCTCGCTGAGCCGGCAGAGTCCATAACTGCTACATAGCAGTTTCCAGATGCGTTTCCATGGATGGCCAAATGGCGCACAAAGCCATCCAGTCAGAGCATCCTTCACGATCGAAGGCGTAAAACTTCATCTCTTGCCCATCCGAAGCGGATCAATGTGATTCCCCTGGCATGGAATCGCCGATTTTAGCTACCAAGCCACCTGCAAGGGCTGTTCTCTATAACATGCCACCCCATAGCCATGGACGCCCATCCATATCACCACTGGCAACGGAGCGCACACTGATGGCTTGGCAATACCATCAATCCAATGGAAAGCTTTACCATGACGGCAAATATATCGCCAAGGGGTATTCCGGAAAAGGAAATGATCGCGATCAACCGGGCAGTGAATCGCATGTCGGCTCCGGCCCCATCCCTCGCGGAAAGTACAGCATTCAGGCCCCTCACTTGAGTCCATATACCGGCCCCAAGTCACTACGCCTGATACCGCATCGAGGCACTCGGACTCATGGGCGTTCGGGCTTTCTCATTCATGGGGACAGCCTGACGCATCCGGGACATGCATCGAATGGCTGCATTGTTCTGGGACCGCAACTGCGCGAACGCATCTGGAACAGCGGTGATCATGAACTGGAGGTCCTGCGCTGATGACACGTCTGCCCACCTTCATGCTCGCCATCGGGCTGAGTTTTGCATGTCCTTTGGAAGCTGCTGCCGGACAGATCACGACAACAGCGAATGCCTCGCAACGGCCGGCGCAACAGCTTGCCCGACGTCTGGCCGAGGAGCCGGCCCGCGATGTCGTGCAAAGCTATGGTGACCACTTCGAGGGAGCCGTTTTGTCCCATCTGGAGCGTGGCGAGACCGACTGGATCGCCCTCGCCCCCAAACTGGCTGCCGGTACAGATGCAGGCACTTCCGAAGGACTGTCGATAGCTCTCGCTTATGCATTGCCGCTGCAGCCGGTCGCGGTACTGGCCGTGCTGAGCAAGCGTTCAGGACCGCTGGGCGTGGAGCGCGTCTGCTCGATCCCGTTTATTGAAGACAGCGTGAAAGACATCAAGTCCTATCAGCGTCGTGCGATCCGGGCGGTAAGCGAGGTGCGGGATACAGGGCTGCAGCAAGCCAGAGAGCGCTGCCTGCAAGTTCTGAGGTACTGATGCTTGTCGCGCTGATGTGTCCATCCATCGGCCACGCCGGCAGGCCACGCTTCCAGAGCAAGCAAGCCACGCCCCGGCTCGGCTCGGCTCGGGGACAGGCTGGGTCCGCTCGATATCTGCCGGACACATCAAGGTCTGGATCCATCAATCATCCGCGAAACGACATACACGTCGACTGTGCCGATCGAGCACTCGGTGTCCAATGACTTGCTGTCTGTCACCACACAGACCTCTCGGCCGTCTTTCAAGGGAAAGCGGATATCGTGGATCTGGCGATATATGACTTTGCCGTAGTCATCATGCCCCGAGGACTGGGAAGTCAACCGCTCGGCCTTGATCCCTGAAAGATCGACCTGGGCAAGATTCAACAGTCCCAGGTTTTGCAACTGCACCTCCGCCATATTCGTAGGCCAACTGGCGCAGTCAGGTCCATCCCTGTCACTGGCCTGGGCAAGCCCCACCCAAGCCAAGGCGACCCATGCCGCCCATCGCCCTCCCTGTTTCATGGCACGACCTCCAGCGAATGATCGCCACTGCTCCAGATCAGGCGCCGAGTAGACAATCGCAGCACCACGCAGCCTGTGGATGCCCGTCCAGGGTGATCACTGCCATCGCCATGGATCATGAATCCCGTACGTCCAAACGTACGGGTCATCGGCTCCGCTACAAGACGCAGTGTCATGGGTCAAGTTACAGGATGCGTCACAGGAGCCTGAATCACATAGCTGCCACGCGGAATCGGTCCTTGATCGGCAAGTGCCTGTTGCTCGGGATGATTTTTCACCACGCCCGATCCGGAGCAGCCCTTGTCGACATAACGACCTGCTCGAAACAGGTTTCCGCTGGCCTGATGATACGTCCATGTCATGGCGATCCCTCGACGGCCGTGGTGAGCACCGTCTCCGAATGAAAGGCGTGACCCGAGGGCTCCGAGCGCACACCGTACAGGTATCTCAGGAACATCGATCTGATCGAGCGCCTTCCGCTTTCCTGCAGCCTGATACGATTTATTTTGAAGGACTGGCCGCGATGCTCCTGCCACGAGTCCATAAAAGGCACGTGAGTCTGCGCTCGCCGCACGATCCGTACACGAAGAGGATCCCGCATACCCGGCCCGTTCAGAACCTGCCGCTGAAACCGATGATCAGACTGCGGCCACGACCGTACTGCTCGACAAAGGTGTTGTATCCCGACCCGGCATAACCGTAGCGACGATCCGCCAGGTTCTCGATGGTGAAAAAGAGGCGGCTGTTCCGGCTCAGCGCATAGCTGCCGTGCATATCGACCAGGGTATAAGCCTTGGTGCGGCCCCAGGTGTTCACGAAACTGTACCAGTCATAGACGGCTTCCCGCCCCTTGCCGACATACCGGCCCTGCACACCGAGATCCAGTCTGCGGCCCAGCAGCCGCATGCCCAGATCCAGGCTCGCCACCCTCGCCGGCAACAGCGTACTTTCACCATTGCCGGCACCAGTGCCATCGCCCAGCGGCTGACCGGTATGGGTGGCCGAAAAGCTGAAGCGGGCATAGGTCGATCCGGCATCGTAGCTTCCCTCCGCCTCAAGCCCGCGATTGCGGATACGGTCTGACCGGTTGACCCACATCGCGGTCTCGCCCCAGCCGGGTATCTCGACAAAGTCATTGACGATGTAGTGGCTGATGCTGTTGAAGAACAGGCCCAGATGAAACGACAGGCTGTCGTCGTCCCGCAGCAGGCCTCGTCCGGCGTAATCGGTCCCGAGGTCCCAGCCCCGGCTCTGCTCCGGCTTCAGATCGAGGTTGTTGGCGATGCCGCTGCCGACACCGGCGCCGAAAGGCACCAGCGCGAAAAAGGCTTCGTGACTGGTCGGCGGCCGAAAGGTATGTGCCCACTCCAGATGCATCTGCCAGGCCGACCCCAGTTTCAGGCGCACACCGATCCTGGGCAGCCACTGACCCGCGGCATGCGTGACCCAGTCATTGCCGCAGGCCCGGCCTTCCGCAGGGCAATCGCCCATGCCGGCACCGTAAGGCGCACGCCAGCCGTGCAGCCGCCAGCGGTCATACCGCAAGCCGCTATAAACGGCATAGCGCCCGATATCCAGCGCGGCGTCGGCATACAGGCTGGCCTTGTCCAGCACGCCGGGGTGGTTGCCGCCGCGGCGGGCATGTGTCTGGAAGTCCTCACGGTCCCAGGAAATGCCCTGCCGGGCCTGCAGTTGCAACGTATCGCCCAATGCAACCTGGATATGATTGTCGGCGCTCAGTCCGTAATTCTTGTCCTCGGTACGACGGCCGGCATAACCGCCGCCGGATCCCACGTAGGTCAAGCGGGTGTCATTGAGCCAGGCTTTCACGTCGACATCCAGCCAATCGCTGTCCGGCATATAGGCATAGGCCGCGGTCCAGGTACGATTGTCGATGCTCCAGCCGTAACTGGAATTGTCGAAGCGATTGCCATACCAGCGCACGCCCAGCTTCAGATCATGGCGGGCATCGAGCCTGGCATCCAGCTTCACCAGCCCGCTTCTCGGCACATCATCGGCGGCCTGCCCTTGTGGCCCGGAAGGAATCCTGGCGCGTCCGCCGGCCCGATAGACGCCAGTGCGGGTCCAGGCCAGTGCGGCGACGGTGTCCACCTGGCCCTCGCCGCCCCACAAGCCCTTCCAGCGCTGCCCCCAGGCCAAGGCGCCACTGTAGCGCGGACCGTTGTCGCCGGCCTTGAGACGGATCAACGCGCCGTGATCCTTGTCATCGGCGATGAAATCCGCGACTTCAAGCGTATGGAAATCGGCCGTTCCTGCCAGGGTGCCGCTGCCCTGCGCACCGGCCACGGCGCCACGACTGACTTCGATATCGGCCAGCAGCTCGGGATGCACATACAGCAGCGAGCCGCCGGACGAGGCATGGCTGGCCACATTCCTGAAGGTCTGCGGCACGCCGTCGATCATGGCATTGACCCTGCCGTAACCGGACAGGCCGCGAATATTGACCTCGATCCCGGGCTGGTCAGTGCTCTGCCGCGTGAACACGCCGGGCAGGCTGCGCAAGGCCATCTGCGGATCACCCGCAAACCGTGTCTGCAAGGTCTTGCCATCCACCACACTGCGCGCCCCCGCCTCACCACCCTGATCCCCGTCAGACTGGCCTGCGCCAGCCACGGCCAGCGCGTCGACCACCACCTCCTGCCCGCGACCTGACGTTTCTGCCGCCGCACTCCGGGGTGCCTGCTGCTCCCCATCTCCGTGAAGCGCCTTGTCATTCGCCAGGAAGACCATGGCTTGCCAGGAATGCCTGATCATCATGCGCTCAAGGTCTTGCCCTGCAGCCCCATGATCCACGGAGGTGGCGACGAGGCCTCCGGACAGCTTTCCCGGCACCGGCCTGCGCAGATCGAGACGGTCCGGCTCCCGAAGGGCCTCCAGGTCTTCGGCCCCGGTTCGTTCCGGCCCCAGCAAGGCGCAAAGCCACAAGCTGCACGCCACGCAGTACCGGAGTCCTGATCGACCCGAGATCGGCTGTCCAGCGACCGGCCGCACACCAGAACATCCGGACGTCAGAGCGGTGACGGCGACACGCCACTGCCGACCGTGTGTTAGACGGAAGGCCATGGGCCGCTCACCAGCCGCCATCACGGCGCGATGACCTGAACAAAGGCAACCCGTGGCTGTCGGCCACAAAGCCGGCCGGCTTTTTCCTGTCATCGAAAGGTTTCGCATCGACAGCACCTCCAGGGCATGGGAGACCTTGCTCCCTGAGCACCTGGCAGATCGCGGAGGCATCAGCTTCCGTTCCGGCTGAGTTGCGAAAACAGATAAAACATATCGGGACGCACGCCACGCAGCCAGCAGATAGCCCCGCCATTCACCTTCGGGTACTGCGACAGCGCGATCATCGGATCTCAGGGCCACGGCCCCCCGCATCCAACTCGTGACCGCGTTCGTGCCCCCCTTCCAGTCACGTCGCGGAAGCATCTCGCCGCTTGCTTCTGCCATGACAGGATGACGAAGGCGGCGTAGCGGCCGCGTGAGCGGCGACAGAAACGCCAGCTCGTCGACCAAGGCTTCTGTGACATTGGATTCCCGTACCCTGCCATCCAGTCACCTTTGCTGAAAATCCTCCGGGAATGGGACCTCGGCGCCTGGACCAGCCATGTCGTGACCCGATCTTCCCTGCGACGTGCAAAGCAGGACCGAAGAAGCTGATCGAAGGCTTCGTCCTTGATATCGCAAGGCAATCGGGTGATCCACGCCGGACCAGGCCTGCGCGCGGGCCCTTCAACATGAAAACCGGACGCCTGAGAACGCAGCTGCCAACACCATGTCGCTCCTCGTTGGACGGCGTTCGATTCACAGCAGGATCATGGAGTTATCTCATGCAGTCCAGCAGGCAGCCCCCGTCCGGTCCGGCTTCCGGGACATGCTTCCCGTCTTCTCGACCGCGATGATGATCGGTTCCTCAGCCATGTATGCACCGGTCAATGACTGCCAAGCCGATGCTGCACCCAGCCATGGATGCATGGCGGCCGCAAAAACGGCTTCCACCAGGCTCAACGCCTGCTTGGGATTGCCGGATCATTTATGCCCGGCCCGACAATTCAGGCAATCCTCTGCTCGAAGCGGCAGATCATCTCAAGAAACCATGATCCGACATGACAAGGCCATTATCCACCATAAAATCGCATGCTCAGGCGAACATCAAGGGCTTGCAGAGAAGCGTCTACAGGTCCATATTCGGCTTATCACGGAGCAAGTGGATAGCTAGATGCGTCATTCGTCCCAGATCAAGTCCATCGATTATCTGATGAACAATGCAGCCGAACTCCTGGCTGGACTTCCTGAAGAGCAGACGTTCATGAACAGTGTCGGTCACGGAGTGGCTGCCCACCAGAACGAAACCGCATTCGGCACGCATCTGGAGACGTTGGCACTGTTGCGGATGATGGCTGCCCGTCAGCAGGCAGCAAGCCGTGAAACCGAGGCTGCGCCCTCCGAGGTGATCACCGACCGGGCTGCCTGAGTCCCGGCACGATACTCGCGGCCACCGTGCGGGTGGCTGTTTGTTGAATATCGCTTGTCCCGGGAGCAAGCCCGGACCTGCAAACAGCGTCCGCTGGCACAGATCACGCATGGCTGTGCCCATCGCGCATCTGGCTGGATACGGAGCGCCCGGCCCAGTACGGGCCGACCCAAGGACTGCGGTACCGCCCAATGGCATGACAGGCGCGTCCTCCCGGCCTTGGCCGATGACAGGGCCGGGCAAGCATGATCCGTCCCCCTGCGTCGGTCGAGCGGATGTCCAGCGCTACTTCCGATGCCCAGCCATGCCGATGCCCGGCTGTCGCTCAGGCCTGCTCCAGCCTTGCCAGCCCCGTCTCTCCTTGCTCGCCAGCGGCCTCGCTGCTGCAGGCATCCCTCCCCGCTTGGCGAACGGTGCATCCACGCATCAGCATCCCCTTCCACAAGCCACGGCCCGGCGTGCGTGAATAACCTTGCCATCTCGATCGCAACTACTTACGATTGATAATGATTATCGTTTGCGACGAATTCCGCCTTGAGCTATTCCCCTACCGAGAGTCTGGATCGCCTGTACAGGCTGCATCATGGCTGGCTGCTGCAATGGATCGGCCGGCGTACCCGTGATCGTGAATGCGCGGCCGAACTTGCCCAGGACACTTTTCTGCGGCTGCTGAGCAAGCCTGCCGACCTGTCGCAACTCCGCCAGCAGCGCGCCTATCTGAGCACCATCGCCCATGCGTTGATGGTCAGCCACTGGCGCCGCGCCGATCTGGAACGATCCTATCTGCAGGCACTGGCCGCGCAGGAGCCCACCGCGCAGCCTTCGCCCGAGCAGCGACTGGCGGCCTTGCAACTGCTGCATGCCGTGGCGGAAAAACTCGAAGGGCTGGCCCCACGTCCCCGGCAAGCCTTTTTGCTGGCCAGGCTGTCGGGCCTTGGCTATGCCGAAATCGGCTGCCGACTGGGTGTATCCGAGCGCATGGTCAAGAAATACATGGCGCAGGCCATGCTGCATTGTCTGCGTCTGCGCACGCCCGAGCTGATCAGCGCATGACGACGCATCGGTCATCACTACCGGGAGCGGAGATCCCGGATGACGGCGCCCTGAAACAGGCCGCCGAATGGTTTGCCTGCCGGGAGGGCGGCTGGAGCGCCGAGGAATCCGCCCGCTGCCGGCAGTGGGTACAGGCAGACCCGAGTCACGAGACTGCATGGCGACAGGTTGAATCCATCTGGGCCTCGCTGGGGGGCTTGTCTCCGGCGGCCGCCCAGGCGCTCGACGAAGCCGGCCGCAAGCGCCGGACAGCCATGGTGCATCTGGGCAGCAGCGTGGCTGCCGCCGCGCTCGTCTTGCTGGGACTGCGTATCAAGCAGGAAGCATCCCGCCCTGTCCATGCCATTCGATCCATGGCTGGCCACACGCTGCAGCACTCACTGCCGGATGGTGGCCAGCTGTGGCTGAACAGTGGCAGCGAGGTCATCGTCGGCGTCACTCCAGGGCACGTGGATCTGGTCTTGCTGCACGGGGAACTGCTGTTGCAGACGGGACGGTCCGCGGCCTGCGCCCATACGCTGCGTTCCCGCCATGGCCGTCTGCACACCCGTTCTGCTCGTTTGTCCGTCAGCATGCATGCCGGGCGATCCCAGGCCGATGTCTTCTCCGGCACCGCAAGCTGGCATGCCCCCTTCCGTCGCCCTCTGCATATCCATGCCGGGCAGGCGCTTGAATGGAACACTCTGACCCCGCCCGCCCCGCGGACAGCTGATTCCATGCGCGGAAACTGGCAGACGGGCGAGCTTGCCGTCCGTGATGCCGCCCTGCCGGCAGTGATTGCCGAATTGGCCCGATATGGCATCGGCCGCCTGGACTGCGACCGGCAACTGGCCGACCTGAAAGTCACCGCCGTGCTGCCACGCTTCGAGACCGAGGCCGCCTTGCAACTGCTGGCGCATGCGCTGCCGATCCGCATCGTCCGTCACGGCCCATGGTGGATGACGGTCCAGTCGCGTTGAAAGCCGGTTCCCTTTTTCAGATCTCGTGCGGCCTTGTAGATGAGTCCATCCACAAGGCGTCTATCCCGTCATGAATGTTCCGCCCCGCCCCGTGGCGCTTGCCCGCCATCCACGTTGGCCATTGCGCTGTGCGCTGAGCCTGTCACCGCTGTTGCTGCTGCCCGCTCCCTCGGAAGCCCGGCCAGAAACCCGGCCGCTTGCTGCCGAAGCCGTGAGGTTCAAGATTCCTCCGGGTGCCCTGGCGGATGCCTTGACGGCCTTTGCCCGCCAAACCGGTCTGCGGGTGGCTGCCGACGCATCCTTGATGAGCGACCAGCGCAGTACCGGCGTCAATGCGTCCCTGCCGCCTGAACAGGCCCTGCGCCAGATACTGGCCGGCACCGGCCTCCGTTACACGCTGGAGGCAACCGGCATCGCGGTACAGCCCGGGCCCGAGAAGGCACCCGGACGCACGGCGACCCTGCAAATCTCGGGGGACGTGACGGAAGGACAGTCCACATGGGGCCTGAATGATGCCGACAGCGTCTATCTGGAAAGCGGATCCCGCGTTCACCTTGACCGCCAGCAGATCGAGCGCTTCAGGGGGCAGTCCATCGGCGACATGCTGGCCGGCGCCGTCGGCGTCTACACCGCCGACGTGCGCAATGGCGCTGCCCTCGATGTGAATATCCGCGGCATCCAGGGCCAGAGCCGGGTGCCTGTCATCATCGATGGCGGACAACAGGCGATCGATGTCTACCGCGGCTATGCCGGCGTCCAGCAGCGCAGCTATCTGGACCCGGACCTGATCAGCGAGATCAGCATCGAGAAAGGTCCGGGGCTGGCCGCCAATGCCTCGGGCGCGATCGGCGGCGTGGTCAATATGGAAACCCTGCATGCCGGCGACATCCTGTCAGACAAGCAGCGCTGGGGACTGCGCTTGCGGGGAGGTATTGCCGACAACAGCATCGAGCGTACCGATGCCTACAAGCAAGTCGCCCGCGGTGACAGCTACCGCAAGACACTGTTTGAACCCCGCGATTACAACGGCAGCCTGGCACTGGCCCATCGCAGTGAACACTGGCAGCTGGTGGCCGCCTATACCCATCGCCACCAAGCCAACTATTTTGCCGGCCGCGAAGGTGTGCACCGCTATGACAAGAAACGGTATTCCAACGGCGGCAACGGACTCAGCAGCTCCCCCGTGTCCGAGACCTTCCGTCCTGGCGACGAGGTGCTGAACACGGATACCGCCAATCAATCGACGCTGCTGAAAGTTACCTGGTCGCCGAATGCCGATCACGAGCTCGAGGCCAGCCATCGCTGGTTCAACTCCAGTTTCGGCGAAATCATGCCTTCGGCCATCGCCAGGGTACCCGAATCCACTCAGTCCGAGCATTTCGTGGACCCTCCTGGCAGCATGGTCCAGTTTCTGCCCGGACGCATGCGCCTGCAGGCCGGATCCTTGCGCCATCACTTCCATCCGCAGGACCGGGACTGGATCGATCTGCGCAGCACCTTGTGGATGACCCGCGCCACCAGCCGCATGTACAACAGCAATATCGCCAACACCCCGTTGTTCAAGCCCTACCCGACGGACGGCATACCCGATACGCTCGGCGCCACCTATGCTCCCGGCCTGCAGTCCGACGTCAAGTCACGTCGCTGGGGGCTGGACAGCAGCAACGCCAGCTACTTCCACAATGCCCTTGGCGAATGGACGCTGCGTACCGGCCTGGCGACCCAGCATGAAGATACCGCCCCCAATTCGCCGGTCGTCGCCATCGATTACAACAACAACCGCTATCTGCGCAGCGGGGTGCGCAGCGAGTCCAGCGCCGTCGCCTCGCTGCAATGGCAACCCCGGGACTGGCTGTCCCTCACCGTGGGTGGCCGCTATACCCGCTACAAGACCCGTGACCGCAACCGCATCGCCTATGTCAGTGCTTCCACGCCGGTGCGCTATACCTTCGCTCGCCTGTACACGGACGGGGCACCGTTGCCCGGGGAGTGGTACAAGGAATGGTTCCCCGACGCGCAAGGACGCTATACCGAAGCATCGCTGCGCGCCACACCCTATGCCGGCAGTACCGTCGGGCAGTCCTTCGACTTCGATGAGTACCGCCCCGACCCGCGTGGCGAGGGCGGCTTCTTTACCAAGCAGATCCCCACTGCCTGGGGCTACCAGCCGGCCATCCGCCGCTCTGGCCAGGGCTTCGCCCCCTATGTCGACCTGCGTTTCAACCTGGATCCGGACATGTTTTTCTATGTCAAATATGCGCAGGGCTGGAAAATGCCCAGCCTGTTCGAGTCCACGCTGGGCAACAGCACCTCCCGACCGGTCACTGATCTCAAACCGGAAAAAAACCTGTCCTGGGATGTCGGTTTCAGTCTGTTGAAGCACGATGTGTGGCGAGACAACGATCGACTGGCCTTCAAACTGGCCTGGTTCGACAACAACATCAAGAACGCCATCACGCGGCGCTTTGCGCTCAGCACCTGGAATTTCTACGTGGAAAACGTGGACAGTTACCGGGTCAACGGCTTCGAATGGCAGTCCGGCTATGACTTCGGCCACGCCTATGTGGACCTGTCGGCCAATTACAACCTGAAGGCCCGCACCTGCGATGCGGCAACAGCCCGCCAGATCCGCACGGCGGCCTATGCCGCCTACACGGGGGCCGACAAGACCCCCGACTGTGTCAATGGAGGCTTCGGCACCTCCTTCGTCAACAACCAGAACCCGCCACGCTATTCCATCCAGACCACCTTGGGCCTGCGTCTGCTGAATCGGCATCTGGAGGCCGGCGTGCGCCGCCTGCAGCACAGCGGACCGACCCATCTGCTGAACAAACCCTGGAACACGGGCGGCTATACCGGCCTGCAGAATGTCTATCTGGCCACCGAGGTCTATGACCTGTTCACCCAGTGGCGCATCGACAAGCGCAACCAGCTGGAATTCGTCGTCAACAATCTGCTCGACAGCTACTATCTCGACCCGATGGCGATGAGTCTGATGCCGGCACCGGGACGCACATTGCGCCTCAACTACACCTTGCGCCTGTGACCGGCCACCGTCTTTTCCCCAGACTCAGCTTTTCACGCTGGCTGATCGGATCAGTCAGCGTGATCGCTCACGGACTGGTGATCTGGCAGCTGCTGCGGATTCCGGTGCCCATACCCATCACGGTATCCAGGCCCGCCGTGCAACGGATCCAGCTGACTCTGCGACCACCGGCAGCGCCTCGGCATCCGGTGGAAACCCTTGTGGCAAAGACCCCGTCTCCGCCACGCTCGACCGCACCAAGAACCCATCGGCCGCCTCACGCCCAGCGCCCGCAGCCAGTCGCCAGCCAATGGATGCCCGCCCTCGCCCGCGCCACTGAGCCGAATCCCGACAGCGCCCCGGCTGCCGAGCTGCCTGCCCCTGCCAGCCAGCCGGCCTCACCGCCCTCGCCCTCCCTGCCGCCGGCCGACCGGACCATTCGCAGCGGCGACGACAGTTGGGAGGCGCGCCTGCTGGCGCGCCTCGAACACTATCGGCGCTACCCTGCACAGGCTCGCCGCGGCCATCAGCATGGCCTGGTCGTATTGCGACTGAAGATCGATCGTGACGGCGCTCTGCTGGCCGCCGACATCGTGCAAGGCTGCGGTCATGCCATGCTGGACCGGGAGGCATTGGCAACGGCACGGCGGGCCCGGCAACTGCCGCCGATCCCTCCAGAGAAATCGGCTCCGAGACTGGTGGATATTCCCGTTGAGTTCCACCTGCGCTGAAGGCCGGACTGACCGAGACCGAAACCAGGAGCAAGGCCCTCGTCTGATATCGGAACAGGACACGGCGATGATTGTCGCAGAACCGTCATCACAGCTGCGCCCTCGCCGACTTTCGTCAGAAAACAGCAATATTCCGGTCAATGCGCCGACGCAATTATTTCTTAACCTCTGGACCATGCCAATACGGCTCATCGTGAGCCGGTTGCATGACCACGGACAACCCAGGGGAATACCACGTTTATGAAGAGCTCGACGCGACCGAACCAGCGTACTGGTCGTAGCCACGCCTTGGCGCTTGCAGTGATGACCGCCCTGCTCGGCACTTCTGCCGTACATGCCGAAGCTTCCACCGCAACCGGTGCCGCAGCAGCCAGCCCTGCACCGAAGCAGGACACTGCCGGCAAGTCCGGCGACAGCAAGCAGCTCGAAGCGGTGGTGGTCAGCGCCAAAAACAGCACGCGCTCGGCCGTGTCCCTGTCCGGCTCCGAAATCCAGAAGATCATGCCTGGCGCCAGTGCGCTGCAGGCGATCAAGACCCTGCCCGGCGTGCTGTACATGACCGCCGATCCCTGGGGCAACAACGAGCAGAACGCCTCGATCTACGTGCACGGTTTCGGTCAGCAGCAGCTGGGCTATACCATGGACGGCATTCCGTTGGGCGATCAGCAGTACGGCAACTACAATGGCCTGAGCCCGCAGCGTGCGATCATCAGTGAAGACATCAGCAATGTGACGCTCTATTCCGGCGCAGGTGATCTGGCCACAGCCTCGACCTCGAACCTGGGCGGCACCATTGCCACCTTCTCCAGCGACCCCGATCAGAAGATGGGTGGCCGACTGGCTCAGACCGCCGGCAGTTACGGCACCACCCGCACCTATGCCCGCTTCGATACCGGTCGTTTCGGCGGCGACAACTACGCCTATGCGTCCATCCTGCACCAGGATCAGCGCGCCTGGGATTTCGATGGCCATCAAGGCGGCAACCAGATCGACTGGAAGTTCATCCACGACGGCGAGCATGGCAAGCTGACCTTCTACGGTGACTATTCGGACAAGACCGAGCCCAACGAGGACAGCGTCTACCATGGCACGGCAGCCGGTGAAGGCACTCATCGCCCCTATACCCGCGGTTTCTCCTATCCCAACTTCCAGCGGGCCCTGGGCTATCTGAATGCCAACGGCTCCACCCCGACAGCTGATGGCAACAATTACCAGGATTATTACAGCGACGCCCAGCGTACCGATTATCTGACCTATCTGAAATACGACTGGTATATCACCGACAATATCACCTGGACCAACCAGGCCTATTTCCATCATGACGACGGTGCCGGCGTGGTGGCCGGCCCCATCCAGGTCGCCGGTCTGCCGACCTTGTTCAACGCCTATTTCCCCGGGCAGGACCTCAAGCAGGTCTTCGGAAACTCCGGTTATGCGATCCGTACCACCGAGTACGACATCAATCGCCGTGGCTTTCTGTCCAACCTGAACTGGGATACCGGCGACAACCAATTCAGCGCCGGCGTCTGGTGGGAACACAATCGTGTGTCCCAGGCCCGTCGCTGGTATCCGCTGGACGTGAACAACGCTGGCGCATCCACCCCGTATACGCGTCCCGATCCCAGCACGGCGCTGATTACCCAATATATCAATGATGCTCGCAGCGACGTTATCCAGCCGTATATTTCGGACCAGTGGCATATCACCCCGAACTTCAGCCTGCAGGCCGGGGCAAAGTCCAGCTTCCAGTATGCTCAGGGCTGGTACCCCGTCCAGCCATTGGCAGGCTCTACCACCGGTGTGACCGCCTATCCTAACGGCAGCATCAACAGCCACAAGTCGTTCCTGCCTCAGTTCGGCGGCACTTGGGACATCACCGCGAACGACCAGCTGTTCTTCAACGTGCAGAAGAACATGCATCAGTTCGCCACCGCCAACAACATGTCGCCGTGGAGCCTGGGCAGCCAGGAGGCGTTTGATCTTTTCAAGCACACGGTGAAACCTGAAACGGCCTGGGTGACCGAACTGGGGCTTCGCTTCAATCATGACGTCAGCTGGGGGCCGATCACCGGCATCAGCGGCCAGGTCAGCGGCTATCACGTGAACTTTGCCAACCGCCTGCTGGGCATCAGCTCGACCTCGGTGATCGGCTCGATCAACGCCGGTGCCGGCATCATCGCCAATGTGGGCAGCGTCTCCACCAATGGCGCCGACATGGCGGCAACTTTGCATTTCGGCCGTCATTTCAGCTTCTATGACGCGCTGTCCTACAACGATTCGCGTTACAACGATGACTACACCACCGGTGGCAAAGTGGTGAATACCGCCGGCAAGAAGATTCCCGGCAGCCCGACCTGGATGAACAAGTTCATTGCCAGCTTCCATGCAGGCCGCTTCACCGCCCAGCTGGTCGGCGATGCCGTCGGCAAGATCTATGCGACCTATACCGACGACATGCATATTCCGGGCTATTTCCTGCTGAGCGCCCAGGCCAGCTATGCTCTGCCGTTCTCGGCCGATGGTCTGCTGAAGGACCCGCAGGTCGCCCTGAACATCACCAATCTGGCCGACCGCCAAGCCTATCAGGTGTTGGTCGGCGCTGCGTCAGGGACCTACAGCACCTACCCGATTGCGCCTCGCCAGTTCTTCGTGACCTTCTCCACCCGGTTCTGATCCATCAGCATGGACAGCTGAAACAGCGGCCCCGCTTCTGGCAGGGCCGCTGTTCTTTTATGCAAAGCCAGCGATGGCATACGGGTCATGCACGAAACCCCATTCGACCGCGAACCTGAAGGTGGTTCTCAGGCCCTGCCCCCAAGCTTGCGAATACTTCCCGCGACGGCATGAACCGGGCCGAAGCAGCCTTCATCCCCAGGCAGGGAAAAGACAGCACCCGCTGCAAGCAAGGCAGGCTGGATCAGCCCCGCCAGCCAGGCGCAGCTCCATCACGACCGATCCGATGCCCGATCTCGGCAAGGGTACCGGGCTTGCAGGCCATGTCGATGGCAATGGCCGAATCAGTCATATCATGGCCGACCTGACGGTTTTCAGGCTACCAGACCCGCTCAAGAATCATGATCGGTTGCCAGCAGCGCTGCTGTATCGAAGCAGCCTTCGGCCTATGGTTCATCTCAAGCAGCGACAATACCTGCACGCTCCTTCCGGCATAAATAGTTAGAATGCGTGCCGCAATCCGTACCTGATCGCTTTCGGTGAGCCTCCGATCCCGTGCTTCCGGTCGTTTCTCCCCAACTTGCCTGCAGATGGTACCCATCTTCGGCTTGAGTTCCCTATGCCCGATACCGTTCCTGTCTTTCAGGTCCGCTTGATTGCCAAGCCTTTGCCACTACCAAGTTGAACCATGACTTCAAAACCTTCCGCCGACGCCACCACCCCCGAACAACGCCAGGCCGCCCTCGATTACCACCGCTGGCCGCAACCCGGCAAGCTCGAAGTCACCGCCACCAAGCGGGTCGCCACCCGCGAAGACCTGTCGTTGGCCTATTCGCCTGGCGTGGGTTACGCCTGCGAGGCCATTGCCGCCGACCCTGCCCAGGCCGATCTGCTGACCTCGCGTGGCAACCTGGTGGCCGTGGTCACCAACGGTACGGCCGTGCTGGGCCTGGGTGACATCGGTCCCTTGGCCGGCAAGCCGGTCATGGAAGGCAAGAGCGTGCTGTTCAAGCGCTTTGCCGGCGTCGATGCCTTCGACATCGAGCTGGATGCCAAGGATCCCGAGCGGCTGATCGATATCGTGGCGGCGATGGAGCCGACGTTCGGCGGCATCAATCTGGAGGACATCAAGGCGCCGGAGTGCTTCGTCATCGAAAAGACGCTGGCCGGACGGATGGGTATTCCGGTGTTCCATGATGATCAGCACGGTACTGCCATCGTGGTCGGCGCCGCCGTCAGCAATGCGCTGGAACTGGTCGGCAAGTCCTTCGAGTCCATTCGCATGGTGGTCTGCGGCATGGGGGCTGCCGGCGTGGCCTGCGTCGACATGCTGGTATCGCTGGGCCTGAAGCCTGAAAACATCCTGGCGGTGGATCGCAGCGGCGTCATCCATACCGGCCGTGCCAACCTGGATCCCAGCAAGCAGGCCTATGCCCGCGACACCGACAAGCGCAGTCTGGCCGATGCGCTGCACGGCGCTGACCTGTTTCTGGGTCTGTCCGGGCCCGGTACCCTGAGCGGCGACATGCTGGCGACCATGGCCGCCGACCCCATCGTGCTGGCACTGGCCAATCCTTACCCCGAGATCCTGCCCTCGGAGGCTCGCGCCGTGCGTGATGATGTCATTCTGGGCACCGGCCGCTCGGACTTTCCCAACCAGATCAACAACGTGCTGTGCTTTCCCTATCTGTTCCGCGGCGCTCTGGATGTCGGCGCACGTCACATCACCACCGGCATGAAGATCGCCTGCGTCGAGGCGCTGGCCGCGTTGGCCCGACAGGCCCCCTTCCAGCCCGGAGCGCCCGAATTTGGCCGCGACAGTCTGATCCCCAATCCGCTGGACCCGCGTCTGCTGCTGGAACTGCCCGTCGCCGTCGCCAAGGCCGCGATGGACGACGGCGTCGCCAGCCGGCCGGTGGCCGACATGAACGTCTATCGTCAATGCCTGGCCAGCCTGTCAGCCCGGCTCAATGCCGGTCTGGCCGAGGACGGCACCGTCTGAATCCCCGGGGCGGCGAGCCAAGCCGCCCCGTCACCAGACCGGGCCATGCCTGCAGGTCCGCCCCGGTCTGGAAATCGGCACCCGCTGCAAGCTCGAGGTCCGGTCCTTGGCGCTGACTGAAGGCCACGACCCGATACGCGATCAGGCCATGCCGTCCCACTCAGGCGTGTCCTTTGCCACCATGGGCACGCGTGGCCAAGGCCACGCCCGACAGCAGGCAGATCACCGCCAGCACCTCGATTGGGGTCGGTCCACGCTGGTGCCAGACAAAGGTGTACAGCAGAGCGAACAAGGTCTCGAACACCACCATCTGCCCTGACAAGGCCAGCGGCAGCCGCTGGCTGGCCCGGTTCCAGCAGGCATTGCCGACCACCGAGGCCAGCAGTGCCGTGGCCACGCTGATGCCGGCAAACAGCGGCCAGCCCGAACCGGGATGCAAGGCCGCCGGACCTGAGCTCATGATCAATACCGGTATCAGCAACGCCGATTCCGCACTGGTCACCAGGCCGGTCAGCAAGGACCATTGATGACCGCTGATATCCGATCGCCGGGCAAGCCAGCGACTGTTGCCGATGGAATAGCCCGACCACGACAGCAAGGCGCCGATGGCACAACCCAGTCCCAACAGACGGATGCCCAGGGGGTGCTGCGAGACCTCATGGCCCAGCGCCTGACAGGCGATCAGCACCACTCCGGCGATGCTGAGACCCAGTGCCGGCAATAATCGAACCAGCGGCGTGGCGCCCGGACTGCGGCAGGAGGCCAGCGCGACCACCAGCGGCACCATGCCGACGATCAGCGAACTGGCCGCACCACCGGCCATCTGCACGGCCATCACCAGCAGCACGAAATAGACCAGATTGCCGGTCAGGCTCAACCAGGCCAAGGCTTTCCATTCCGCCATGCCGATCCGCTTGCGCAGCGATGGCACATGCGGTGCCAGCAAGACGGCAGACAGCAAACCGTAGGCCAGATAGCGACCGATGCAGATCTGCAACGGGGAGCAGTCCTTGAGCAGTACCGGAGCGATAAATACCAGTCCCCACATGGCACCGGCCATAGCGCCATTGAGGATACCGCTAGACAGGGAGGATCTCATGTCTGGTTGCCACACAAATCGGCGACACAGCATAACGGATATGAGCCACTGGCTGCAGACGTCCATCGGGACAGTCGCTGGCGATCCGGCAACCCGGCCTGGGGCCAAGGCCATGGAACACCCCTGTGCGGCTCGTATTCAGCCGCCGCCGGCATCATGAAAGACCCGCGCACGCTTGCACAGGCTGGCAGTGCCAGTCATCGATCAGCCTGGACGGGGGCCGAGGCCCCGCTCGCCAACGGAGGACATCGCATGGACACGAAGACTTTTCTGATCACCGGCGCAGGCAGCGGCTTTGGTCGCGAGGTAGCCTTGCGACTGGCCGCCAGCGGCGACCATCGAGTCATTGCCGGGGTTGAGATCGTGGCTCAGATACAGGGCTTGAGGGAGGAGGCCAGAGCACGCGGACTGCAGCTGCAGGTGGAAAAACTGGATGTGACGGACGAGGCGGACCGCCAGCGGGCCAGGCACTGGGACGTCGACGTGCTGCTGAACAATGCCGGCATTGCCGAGGGCGGGTCCAGCCTGGATATTCCGGCCGACAACCTGCGCCGCCAGTTCGAAGTGAATGTCTTCGGCCCCTTGCTGCTGAGCCAGATCGTCGCCCGCCGGATGATGGCCCGCCGCAGTGGTCGCATCGTGTTTATGTCTTCGGTGGCAGGCCTGACCGTGGACCCGTTCACCGGCGCCTACTCCGGATCCAAACATGCCGTGGAGGCCTTCGCCGAAGCCTTGCGGTCCGAGCTGGCGGAATTCGGCGTCGAAGTGGCCACCGTCAACCCCGGCCCCTTCCTGACCGGCTTCAACGACCGCATGTTCGAGACCTGGCGCCATTGGCAGGACGACCCGGCACAGCGGGTCTTCAATTACGAAAAGCTGGCTTTTCCGCATCGCCAATATGATCCGGAGCCGGTGTTCGAGACCACCTTGCAGGTCCTGCTGGCATCCGATCCGCCTGGTCGCAGCGTCATTCCCGCCGCCTTGGTCGATCAGGTCCGCAAACAGCAGACCGAGAGCTGGACCCGCAAGGTTTCGGAGGGTCTGGGCGAGCAGCCCGAACTGGTTCGCGCCGCCTATGAGCTGACGCCGGAAACTCCAGCGGAGAAATAACCTGCTTCCATCGATCCAGAACCCGCCACTCACCCTCGCCGCCTGCGTCCGTGGCGGCGGCTCACGGCGGCGAGGTCTGCCTTGTCGGTTCACCATGATGCCTCCCGCGTTGCCGTGGCATGATGGGGCCCGGCTGGCAGCCAACTGCCGTCATCCCTCGTCTACGCAGATCATGTCTCCCGTCGAAGCCACCGCCGTCGCTGTATCGCATGACAAGGGCCGGGGCCACCGGCATGGTGGCGGGCCGTCTGCGGAAAAGATGGAACGCCCGCTGGTGGCAGGTATCGGCTTCCGGTCCGGCGTCGATGCGATGACCATCGTGCGCGCCCTGCACTATGCCCTGGGCCAGTTTTCGCTCGAGCAGCTGACGGTGCTCGCCACCCTCGATCGCAAGGCCGCCTCGCCCGCATTGCAAAGCGTTTGCCGGCAGCACGGCCTGGATCTGCGGGCCATTTCGACAGGGCAGCTGCAGACCTTCTCGACCGCCGGTCTGAGTGCATCGGCCGCCAGCCGGCATCTGGGATTGCCTGGGGTTGCCGAGCCCTGCGCGCTGATCGCTGCCGGGCCGGGAGGCCGGCTGGTGCGGGCCAAGTGCTCGCTGGACGGCGTCAGCGTCGCCTTGGCCCTGGCCGCAGCACCCCGCGCAGTGACTTTGCCGTGATCGCCCATTTGGCTTAGGCTGGCGAGTTGCAAGGTCCGCTGGCGGTAGTGCCCGGTCCAGGTCGGCCACGCTCCGACCGCCTTCCGTCTTCCAGGAATTTCCGCGACATGAAAATCGACCCCGCCGCCCATCAGAAAATGGTCGAAAAACGCCAGGAAGGCCACCAGAAGAAACAGGCGGCAGCCACCCGCGAAAAAGGTCTGCTGATCGTCCATACCGGCACGGGCAAGGGCAAGTCCACGGCCGCCTTCGGCATGGCCGTCCGCGTGCTGGGACATGGCATGCGCCTGGGCGTGGTGCAATTCATCAAGGGTGCCCTGCATACCGCCGAGCGCGATTTTCTGGGCAGCGTCGCCGAATGCGACTTCGTCACCATGGGTGACGGCTATACCTGGAACACCCAGGACCGCGAGGCCGATATCGCCACCGCGCGCAAAGCCTGGGCCGAGGCGGAGCGGATGATACGCAGCGGGGATTACCAGATGGTGATACTCGATGAGTTGAACACCGTGCTGAAATACGCATATCTGCCACTGGACGAGGTGCTGGCCGTGATCGGGGCACGTGATCCCATGCTGCATGTCGTCGTCACTGGCCGCCATGCCCCCGAGGCCTTGCTGGAGGCTGCCGACCTGGCCACCGAGATGCGCGTCATCAAGCACCCTTATCGCGAGCAAGGCATCAAGGCCCAGCAAGGCGTCGAATTCTGAGCATGCCGGACTGCCCCGCCCTGCTGATCACCGCACCCGGTTCCGGTCATGGCAAGACCACGGTCACGGCAGCGCTGGCCCGCTGGCACCGGCGTGCCGGTCGGCGGGTGCAGGTGTTCAAGACCGGCCCGGATTATCTCGATCCGATGGTGCTGGAGCGTGCCAGCGGCCGTGCCGTGTATTCGCTGGATTTGTGGATGACAGGTGCCAAGGAATGCGCCCGCCTGCTGGCCAGGGCCGCCGCCGAGGTCGACCTGATCCTGATCGAAGGCGTGATGGGCTTGCATGACGGCACGCCCAGCAGTGCCGACCTGGCCCTGCACTTCGATCTGCCGGTGCTGCCGGTCATCCAGGCCAAGGGCATGGCCCAGACCTTCGGGGCGCTGGCTCTGGGTCTGGCCCGCTACCGTGAAGGACTGCGCATGCATGGCGTACTGGCCAATCGCGTTGGCTCCGTCACCCATGCCGCGATGCTGCGCGAATCCCTGCCCGATGGCATCCCCTGGCTGGGCCAGCTGCCGGCCGACACAGGCTTCGAGCTGGCTGAGCGGCATCTCGGCCTGCGCCAGGCCGGCGAAATCGAAGACCTCGACGCGCGCCTGGACCGGGCCGCCGATGCGCTTGACGGTCAGGCCATCACCAGGCTGCCACCTGCCACGACCTTCAGCGCCCCGCCCGCAAACCCGTTGCCTCATGATCTGGCCGGTCATCGCATCGCCATCGCCCGGGATACCGCTTTCGCTTTCATCTATCCGGCCAATCTCGACCTGTTGCGCGCGCTGGGCGCCGAACTGCTGTTCTTCTCGCCGCTGGCCGATGAATCCGTACCGGCCGATGCCGATGCGCTGTATCTGCCCGGGGGTTATCCCGAGCTGCACGCCACCGTCCTGGCGACGAACAACTGCAGCGCGACCTCGATCCGTGCTTTCGTCGCCAGCGGCAAACCGGTGCTGGCCGAGTGCGGCGGCATGCTTTATCTGCTCGAGGAGCTGCAGGATCTGCAAGGGCGCCATCACCCCATGCTGGGGCTGCTGCCGGGCAAAGCCGTGATGCAGAACCGCCTCGCGGCCCTCGGGCTGCAGCAGCTGGATACGGCCCTGGGTCCGCTGCGGGGGCATTGCTTCCACTACTCCCGCATCAGCACGCCGCTCCCGCCCTGGTGCCAGGCCCGGCACGCCAGCCGCAATCGTGACGGCGAGGCCGTATATCGACATGGCGCGATCACGGCCAGTTACATGCACGGCTATTGGCCGTCCAATCCTCAACTGATGACAGCGATTTTCCATGGCCGAGCCTTTTAGCGATATCGAGCGTGCCGCGGTCTACAAGGCGATCCATGAACGCCGCGACATGCGCCACTTTCTGCCCGACCCGATAGCCCCCGAGATCCTGCAGCGCCTGCTGCTGGCGGCCCACCATGCGCCCAGCGTCGGCTTCATGCAGCCCTGGCGGGTAATCCGGATCACCGATCCGGCACTGCGCAGCGCCCTCGCCGCCATCGTGGAGCAGGAGCGGCTGGCCACCGCCGAGGCACTGGGCGAGCGCGGCAATGCCTTTATGAAACTCAAGGTGGAAGGCCTGCGCGAGTGCGGCGAACTGCTGGTGATGAGTCTGATGGACGGCCGTGAAGCGCATGTCTTCGGCCGCCGCACCCTGCCCGAGATGGATCTGGCCTCGGTATCGTGCGCGATCCAGAACCTGTGGCTGGCCGCTCGCGCCGAAGGTCTCGGCATGGGCTGGGTCTCGCTGTTCGATGTCGATGCGGTGCGCCGCCTGCTGGGTATTCCGGCCGGCGCGAAGCCGGTGGCCCTGCTCTGTCTGGGCCATGTCGAGACCTTCTATCCCTCGCCGATGCTGCAGCAGGAGGGCTGGCGCCAGCGCATGGATCTGCAGGACTGCCTCAGCGAGAACGGCTGGGGTCTCTGAATGCCGGGCTCAGCCCAGTCGCAAGGCCATGACGACCAGCACCGCCAGCTCCACCATCTCGGCCATGGCGCCGGCGGTGTCACCGGTGTAGCCGCCGAGCCGGCGCATGCCGGCCTGTCGCCATACGCCGAACACCGTGGCCGCGGCCACAGACGCCAGCAACCCATCGACACCGGCCAGCAAGCTGGCCAGCAAGGCCGCCGCCATGACCAGCCAGGGGGCTCGCCCTGATCCGTCCAGATCGCTGGCCAGCCCTGCGGCACGAGCGTAAGGCGTGGAAGCCAGCAGTGCCGTCAGCGCCGTGCGGCCCAGCAAGGGTGCCAGCAGCAAGGCCGGCATGCGCAGCGGCCCCGGCATTGCCTGCAGCGCGGCCAGTTTGGTCAGCAGCAACAGCACCACGGCCACCACCGCCGAGGGTCCGCAGCGGGGGTCTTTCATGATGTCCAACGTACGCGTCCGCTCGCCCAGACCCCCGATCCAGGCATCGGCGCTGTCCGCCAGTCCGTCCAGATGCAGCCCGCCGGTAAGCCCGACCCAGACCACCAGAATCAGCGCCGAGGCCAGCAGATCATCATGGTCTTCCAGCAACAGGCCCAGTCCGGCCAGGATCACCCCCAGCAACAGGCCGACCAGCGGATAGGCCAGCACCGACAGGCGGCGTGCCCGGGTATCTTCGAAGACCGAGACCGGCACCGGAATCCGGGTCAGAAAGCCGATGGCATACAGCAGGCCGCGCATCATGCCGTGGCCGGCATCCAGGACAGCGGATGCAGGGAGGCATGATGGACCTCGGTATTGGCCATTTCCCCGAACGAGCGGCCTTCGGCCTGACAGCGCAGGATCCGGATCACCCCGCCATGGGTGATCACCAGCACGCTTTCGGACGGATGCTCCTGTGCGATGCGATCCAGCGCCAGCGAAGCCCGCTGATGAAAAGCCTCGAAGGTTTCCGCACCGGGCGGCGGATGCCGTACCGGATCGGCCCAGAAGGCCTCCAGACCTTTCGGATCCTGTTCGGCGATGGTTTCGATGGGCACGCCCTGCCAGTCACCGAAATGATATTCCATCAGACCGGGTTCCAGTCGCAGCGGCAGCTGGCGCCGGGCGCTCAGCTCGGTGGCGAATTCGGCACAGCGGCGCATCGAGGAGGACACCACCCGGTCCCAGCGGCCGCCCTGCACGGCCTGACGCAGCTGCTGCCAGCCCAGCTCGCTGAGCGGATCATCCAGTTGCCCGCGATAACTGCGTTGACCGGTGTCGCCATGTCTCAACAAGGTAATGCTCATGCTTCGGAGACTCCCGCTTCGGCAAAAGTGGCCATGTTTGCATGCAAGGCGCAGGCCAGCCGCAGCAGGGGCAAGGCCGTGGCTGCTCCGCTGGCCTCGCCCAGGCGCAGCCCCAGATCCAGCAGCGGCTGGGCATCCATGGCCGCCAGCAGACGGGCATGCCCGGCTTCTTGCGAGCGATGCGAGAACAACAGCCAGGGCCGGACGGAAGGCTGGATCTTCACGGCGGCCAGCGCCGCGGCGGTGGTCACGAAACCATCGACCAGAATGGGAAGCCTTTGCTGGGCTGCGGCGATATAGGCCCCCGTCATCGCGGCCAGCTCGAAGCCCCCGAGCCGACGCAGCCACTCTCTGGCATCATGCGCGCCCGCATGGAAATCCAAAGCCTTCCGGATGGCCTCGATCTTGCGGCGCAGGCCGGCATCATCGACCCCGGTGCCGCGTCCGCTCAGATGCTCAGGCGACTCGGCCAGCAGCGCGCAACCCAGCGCTGCGGCGGACGTGGTATTGCCGATCCCCATTTCACCGCAGATCAGCAGCTGGGCACCGCCGGCACGGGCTCGCTCGACACTGCGCTGCCCTGACGCCAGTGCCGCCTCCAGCTGCTCGTCGTGCATGGCCGCATCCGACAGAAACGACGCCGTGGAAGCCGCGATGATTTCACGGCGGACGCCAGGCAGCTCGCCTGGATCATTGACCACGCCCAGATTCACCACCTCAAGCTCGGCCTGCTGTGCGGCCGCCAGCACGGCGATCGCCGCCCCTCCGTGGGCGAAGTTGCGCAGCATCTCGCCCGTCACCGCCTGCGGATAGGCCGAAACCCCCGCGGCCGCGACCCCGTGATCGGCGGCAAACACCGTGATCCAGACCGCGTCCACGGCCGGCAAGGCACGGCCCTGCATGCCGGCCAGCTCGATGGCCAGCGTTTCCAGCCGGCCCAGCGAGCCGGCCGGCTTGGTAAGCTGCGCCTGCCGCTGCCTGGCCGCCGCGGCGGCCTCCGCATGGGGCTGTGCGCAAGCACGGAGATACCACGATGTCATTGCAGTTGTCCTTTCATGGCCAGCGGCAGGCCGGCCGCCACAAATACCACTTGTTCGCATACCACGGCCAGGCGTTGATGCAGACTGCCGGCCTCGTCGACAAAGCGACGACTGAGCTCGCCCATCGGCACCACGCCCAGCCCGACCTCGGTACTGACCAGAATGATTTCGCCCGGCAGCTTGGGCAGGATCTCGATCAAGGCTTCGCGCTCCAGACTCAGGCGCTGCGGATCGGGATGACAGAGCAGATTGGTCAGCCACAGGGTCAGGCAGTCCACCAGAATAACACCGCTCTGGCTTGCCACTTCACGCAGCCGACCGGCCAGCGCCAAGGGCTCTTCGACGCAGGCCCAGGTCGCCGGCCGGCGTTGACGATGCAACTCGATCCGCTGGCGCATGCCCTCGTCATGCGCCTCGGCGGTGGCGATATAGGTGACCGGAGCCGTCTGGGCCGCGGCCTGCGCCTCGGCCCAGGCACTCTTGCCGGAACGCGCGCCCCCCAGGATCAGACGCCGGCTCATGCCGGCAGTCCCAGCAGCGAAACCAGCGCATCGGTATCCATATGCTCCTCGATCATGTCGGCCAGACGTTCCAGCGAGACTTCGCGCAACGCGGGCAGATCCAGCGCGGCCGCCTGCTCCAGCCCCGCCCAGGCCAGCAGGGCGGCCAGTGCGGGCGGATGATCAAACACGCCGTGCAGATACGTGGCGCGTATCTGTCCGTCCTCGCTGCAGGCCCCGTCCAGCCGGCCGTCGGCCAGGCGACAGAACGGCCGTGCCAGCGCAGTCCCGTGGCTGCGACCGCAATGAATCTCGTAGCCCCGCACCTCGGTACCCGCCGCCTCCATCCGGCCGCTGACCTCGCGCAGCAGCTTGTCATGCTCCAGGATCGTTTCAAATTCCAGCCAGCCCAGGCCTGCACTGCGCCCGGCAGGCCCCTCCAGCCCGTGCGGGTCCTCGATCCACTGGCCCAGCATCTGCAGGCCGCCACAGATACCGAGCAGTTTGCCACCGTAGCGCAGATGCCGCTGGATCGCCGCCGGCCAGCCCTGTGCCTGCAGCCAGCCCAGATCGCTGCGCGTGGACTTGGAGCCGGGCAGGACAAGCAGGTCACAGGCCGGTACCGCCTCGCCTGCCCCGACAAAGACCAGCTCCACCTCGGGATGGGCACGCAAGGCATCGAAATCGGTATGGTTGCTGAGTCTGGGCAGCAGCGGCACCACCACGCGCAGACGAGCCCCCGCGGGGGATGTCGACGCGCCACGGCTCAATCCGTCTTCGGCCTCCAGCTGCAGCCCCTGCAGATAGGGCAGCACACCGAGTACCGGCTTGCCGGTTTCACGCTGCAGCCAGTCAACGCCCGGCTGCAGCAGGGCCGGATCGCCCCGAAAGCGGTTGATCACCAGACCCGCCACCCGATCGCGCTCGCTGGACGAGAGCAAGGCCAGAGTGCCGACCAGATGGGCAAAGACTCCACCGCGATCAATATCGGCCACCAGCAACACCGGGCAGTCCACGGCCTCGGCAAATCCCATGTTGGCAATGTCGTTCTGGCGCAGATTGATCTCGGCCGGACTGCCCGCGCCTTCGACCAGCACGACCTGGAAGCGCTCGGCCAGACGTGCATGGGATGCCAGCACCGCCTCGCGGGCGACCCGCTTGTAGTCGTGATATTCGAGGGCCGACATGTTGCCGACCGCCACGCCATGGATGATGACCTGCGAGCCCTGGTCGGTATTGGGCTTCAGCAGTACCGGGTTGAAATCCGTCTCGGCAGGAATCCCGCAGGCCTGGGCCTGCAAGGCTTGGGCCCGCCCGATCTCGCCGCCGTCGATGGTGACCGCCGAATTCAGGGCCATGTTCTGCGGCTTGAACGGTGCCGTCCTGACGCCGCGCCTCCGTGCCCAGCGCCCCAGTGCCGCGACCAGGGTGCTCTTGCCGGCATCGGAGGTGCAGCCTTGCACCATAAGCACTCTAGCCTGCATCGACCCGCTCCCGCAGCGACTCGGCCAGTGCCTGATCCAGTCGTTGCAGACCGGCGGCATCCGGCGGCAGGCCGAAGCGCAGGCTGGCCGGCTCCGCAAACAGCCGCACCAGAATGCCCCGCCGCGCCAGGGCCTGATGCAGGGCGGCCGCCTGATCGGTCCGGCACCAGCGGAACAGGGAGCAGCCCCGGCTTTCCAGCCCATGCGCCTGCAGCACGACCTGCAATTGACGGCCGGCCTGCGCCAGCCAAGTGCGTGCCGTAGCCTGCCAGCCATGGTCGGCCAGGGCCGCGGCCGCCAGATAGCGGCTGGGGCCGCTCAGGGTCCAGGGACCCAGCAACTCCCGGGCCCGTGCCAGCAGGCCGGGCTCGGCGCAAAGGAATCCGGCCCGGGCCCCGGCCAGACCGAAGAACTTGCCCAAGGAACGCAGGACAATCAAACCGCCTTCAGACGTATGGGCGGCCACGCTGGATGACGGATCCGGATCCATGAAGGCCTCGTCGACCACCAGCCAGCCCCCCCTTGCCGCCAGCTGTCGATGCAGATCCAGCAACTGCTGCGGACTGAAATGTTCGCCACCGGGATTGTTGGGATGGATCAGCACCAGCACATCGTAGGCGTCCACCGACGCCAGCAGCTGATCCGCCGAAGCGGCAACCACCTGATGACCGGCCTGGCGCCAGGCATGGGCATGCTCCTGATAACCGGGCGCGATCACGCCGACACGGGAGCATCCCCGCAAGCGCGGCAGCACCTGGATGGCCGCCTGCGAACCGGCCACCGCCAGCACCTGGGGCGCGCAGTAATACGTGGCCGCCACCTGCTCCAGTCCGTCCTCGTCTTCGGGCAATCGCTGCCAGACCCGGTCTGGAATCGGCACCGGCGGCCAGGCGAAAGGCGTGATCCCGGTCGAGAGATCCAGCCATTCGTCCAGCGGACGACCGTATTCAAGCGCTGCACGCTGCAAACGCCCGCCATGTTCAAGCATGCTTCACCACTCCGATCAGGACTCCGCTCATCAGCAGGATCAACCACCACAGGACCACACCCCGTTGTACCAGACTGGTCGCTGCCGCCACGCTGCCGGCATCGGCGGCATGCCCCAGGCCCAGTCGCGGTCGCCGCTTCCAGTGCCCATGATAAGGGGCGCCGCCACCCAGCCTGACACGCAGGGCGCCTGCGCCGGCCGCCATCACCGGACCGGCATTGGGACTGTCCCAGCGTCCGCCCTGGCGCCGCCAGCAGGCCAGTGCGGCGCCAGTGCAGCCGCACAACGCATAGGTCAAGGCCACCATCCGTGCCGGCAGCCAGTTCAGCCCATCGTCGATTCTGGCCGCGGCCCAGCCAAAGCGGCGCCAATGCGGCGTGCGGTAACCCCACATCGCATCCAGCGTATTGGCCAGCCGATAGGCCACCACGCCCGGCGCACCAAGCAGCACAAACCAGAACAGCGCGGCAAAGACCGCGTCACTGCCGTTTTCCAGCATGGATTCGGTGCCGGCCACGGCCACCTGACGGGCATCCAGTGCCCCGGTGTCGCGACTCACGATCATCGATACCGCCCGTCGCGCCTGATCCAGCTCGCCGGCGCGCAAGGCCTTGATGATGGGGGCGGCATGCTGGGCGAGACTGCGCAAACCGATGCACAGATACAGCAGCACGGCCTGCAGCGCCCAGCCCAGCCAGGGCGAGACCCTCCCGGCCTGCACGACCAGCATCCAGCAGCACAGACTGATCGGCAGCACGGCCAAGGCCCATGCCAGCACGCCACGAGCATATCGATCGGCATGCAGATGCCGGTCCAGCCAGCCGGCCCATTGCCCGAACCCGACCAGCGGATGCCAGCGCCGCGGCTCACCCAGCCGCCGGTCAAGCACCAGAGCCGCCGCAATCAGCCAGACCGTGCTCACGACAGAGCCCCGGTAAAGTCGCACACCCTATGGATGTCTATATTCCTAGGCATACAGGGTGGACCGCGCAAAGTCGGCGGATGACAGCACCCGGCCGACGAGAATCAAGGCCGTGCGTTCGACCGGCGCTTCGGCCACACGGGCGACGATATCGTCCAGGCGACCGCGAACGAGACGCTGGTCCGGCCAGCTGGCGCGATACACCACGGCCACCGGGCAGTCTGCGCCATATTCGGGCTGCAGAATGTCGACGATTTCATCCAGGTGGCGGATGGCCAGATGAATGGCCAAGGTCGCGCCATGACGTGCCAGCTCCGGCAGAGACTCACCTGCAGGCATCGTCGTCTTGCGTGCATGACGGGTCAGAATCACGGTCTGGGAGATACCGGGCAGGGTCAGTTCGCAGCCCAGCGCGGCCGCCGAAGCGGCCGCCGCCGTCACGCCCGGGATGATTTCCCAGGCGATGCCGCGGGCCTGCAGCGCCTGGATCTGTTCGCCGATGGCGCCGAACAACGAGGGATCACCGGAATGCACCCGTGCCACATCCTGTCCCCGGGCGTCCGCCGCAGCCAGCCGCTCGATGATCTGCTCCAGATCCAGGTCGGCGGTATCGACCACTTCTTCGGCAGCATGTCCTGCCAGCACCGCCTCGGGCACCAATGAACCGGCATAGAGAATCACCGGGCATTGCCGCAGCAGACGCTGCCCCTTGACCGTGATCAGCTCGGGGTCGCCCGGTCCGGCGCCGATAAAGAACACCGTCATGTCCAGGCCTGCAGCAGACTGGCCACGTCACTGAATTCCCGGTCTGCGGCGGGCAATGCCGGGCGCCGCAGCATCACTACCGGCAGGCCCAGCCGGCGGGCCACGACCAGCTTGGCCTCGGTGGCGGCCCCGCCGCTGTTCTTGCTGACCAGCACATCGGTGCCCAGGCGCGAAAACAAGGCCTGCTCGCCGTCCGTATGATACGGCCCACGATCGGCCAGCACCTCGGCGCGTTCCATGCCGGGATGGCTGTCCAGACAGCGGATGGTCCACTGTTGATGCAAGGGTATCTCTCCAAGATGCTCCAGCGGCTCGCGCCCCAGAGTGAACAAGGGGCGACGGAAGTCGGCCAGCGCCCGCATCATCGCGGCCCAGCCATCCACCATCCGCCAGTCATCCGCCGGAGCGGGCTGCCAGCCGGGGCGACGGATCGCCCACAGGGGAATCCCGGCAAGGCGACTGGCCATGTACGCGTTGGCGCTGATCCGGGCCGCATAGGGATGAGTCGCATCGATCAGCAGGCTGATGGACTGCTCGCGCAGAAACGCGGCCAGGCCTTCGCCGCCGCCGTAACCGCCGACCCGCAGGTCGCATTCAAGTCCCTGGGGCTGGCGACCGACGCCAGCCAGACTGTAGATGTCCCCGCGTCCCAGCTCTCGCGCCAAGGCCAGTCCCTCGCCGGTACCGCCCAGCACCAGGACCCGGCTCATGCCGCCTGCCCCACGATGCGCCCCTGACGATCAATGGCCAGAACGTCCACCGCGACCGAGGCCGGCACGATGCCGCAAGCCACCCACCGCGCGCGTCGACAGACCTCGTCAGCCAGCGGCAAGCCCTCGGCATCGGCCAGCTGCAGCGCGTGCTGTGTGGTATTGGCCGCGACAATGCCGGCCTGCAAGGCCTGCGTCGCGCCCATGCCTGCAGCCCAGGCGGCCAGCGCGTCGAGATCGATGCTGGAGTGGCGACTGTGCAGGTCCAGATGTCCGGCGGCCAGCTTGCTGAGCTTGCCGAAACCACCGCACAGCGTCAGTCTGGCCACCGGCTGGCGCCGCAGATGCTTGAGCACCGCACCGACGAAGTCCCCCATTTCGATCAGCGCCATATCGGGCAGATCGCAGATGCTACGCACTGCCGTCTCGCTGGCATGGCCGGTACTGGCGGCGATATGCCTGCAACCATTGGCCACCGCCACGTCGATGCCTTGCTGGATCGAGGCGATATAGGCCGAGCAGGAAAATGGCCTGACAATGCCGGTGGTGCCCAGGATCGACAGTCCCCCGACAATGCCCAGCCGAGGGTTCATCGTTTTCAGGGCCAATGCCTCGCCATCTTCCACCCCGACACGGACCGCAAAGCCGCCGGCATAGCCGACGCGCGCGGCCAGCTGCTCGAGATGCTCGCTTATCATCCGTCGAGGCACCGGATTGATCGCCGGTTCACCGACCCCCAGCGACAGGCCGGGACGGGTCACTGTGCCAACACCGGGGCCTGCATGAAAAACCACGCCGGGCATGGCAAGGCGTTCGACCCGGCACCAGACGACGGCGCCATGGGTGACATCCGGATCATCACCGGCATCCTTGACCGTGCCGGCCTCGGCGGCATCGCCGTCATGGCGGCAGAAAGCCAGCGCGAAATCCACAATCTGTCCGCGCGGCAGCACGATGCGGACCTGCGGACCCACGGCTTCGCCCAGCATCAGCTGCGCCGCCGCCAGCGCCGTCGCCGTCGCACAGGCGCCGGTGGTATAGCCATAGCGCAACGGGGCCGCTACTTCCGGCGTTTCCTCCCGCATCAGGCCTTGACCGCATCATAGAGGGTGATCGGCAGCGCTGATCGCCAGCTGTCAAAGCGGCCCAGCGGCTCGGCATGTTCCAGCGACAGGCGGCTGAGCCGGCCGCCATGAAGCTGTCGCCATTGAAACAGGCATTGCTCGGCCTGCAAGGTCACCGCATTGGCCACCAGCCGGCCACCGACGGGCAAGGCCTCCCAGCAGCTTGCCAGCACGCCTTCGGCCGTCACGCCGCCGCCGATGAATACCGCATCGGGTCGTTCCAGACCCTGCAGAGCCTGGGGCGCGCGGCCACTCACCAATTGCAGTTCCGGTACGCCCAGTGCCTGTCGATTGTGGGCAATCAAGGCCTGCCGGCCCGGATCCGCCTCGATCGCGATCGCCTGACAGGACGCATCGCTGCGCATCCATTCGATGCCGATCGAACCGCAGCCCGCTCCGACATCCCACAAGCGTTCACCGGCACGCGGCGCCAGCCGGGCCAGTGTCACGGCACGGATATCCTGCTTGGTCAGCTGGCCATCATGCCGGAAGGCCGCATCGGGCAGACCCGGCCCTGGCGGCCAGGCGACCTGGCCCTCCGCCAGCCGGCATTGCACGGCCACCAGATTCAGCGGATCCACGTGCTGCTGCGCAGGCCACTGCTCGGCGATCGCCTCGACGACGGATTCGGCCGGCCCGCCCAGTCGCTGCCAGACCCATAGCCGGCTCGCGCCATAACCGGCACGGGCCAGACAGGCCGCCAGCTCGGCAGGCGTCCCGGCACCGGCACTCAGCACCAGCAGCTGCCGGTCCGGGCGACAATGGCGAAGCACGCTCGCCGCCTCGTGTTGCAACAGCGAAACCACGGTGCAGTCCTGCAGGGCCCAGCCCAGCCGCGCGGCGGCCAGGCTCATGGACGACGGTGCAGGCAATACCCGCCATTCGCCGGTCGGCAGCAACCGCGCCAACCGGGCCCCGACGCCATGATGCATGGGGTCACCGCTGGCCAGCACGCAGGTCGGCCGCCCCCGGCAGGCCAGCACCTCGTCCAGCGCAAAGGGGCGGGGCCAGGACCTGCTCCGTGCCGCCAGAGCGGCCGGCAGCATGGCCAGATGCCGGCTGCCGCCGAAGATGGCATCGGCCTGCATAAGCCACTGGCGGGCCATCAGCGACAGCCCCTCGAAACCGTCTTCGCCAAGGCCAACCACACTCAGCCAGGCCGACAGCCCGGCCGACTCTTCGCCACCCCAACGCACCTGCTCCATGCCCTTCCATTTCTCCGGCGCCTGCGCCCAGGCCATCTAGTGTCGCCATCAGCGGCCGGATTGCAACCGCGACGGCATCCCGACCCGGCATCACCCGCCTGCGGCATCGCCAGCGACGAGACGGCAGCGTGCCCTGCTGCAGCCGATGGCCGCCAGCCGCTAGACTCATCCCTCGACCTGCCCCTCCGAGAACAGGAAATACCTAGGATGCAAAACCACGGCAGCCCGAGGCGGAACCGCTCGGTACAAGCCGCACAGGCCGCCTGTCCGGGCCTGATCAACCTCGTGCAGGCCGTCGACGGCGGATTGTGCCGGATCAGGCTCGCCGGCGGCCGGATGACCGCGGTACAGGCCCGGGCCCTGGCCGCAGCCGCCCGCGAGCATGCCGAGGGCCCGCTGGAGATCACCAATCGGGCCAATCTGCAATTGCGCGGCATCCGCGCCGAGGCCGGTCCCGGGTTGATCCAGGCCCTGATCGATGCCGGACTCGGGCCGCTGCCCGCCAGCGATAGGGTCGATACGGTCGCCCTGAGCCGTCGCGATGCGCGCCGCAATGTGATGATCAGTCCGCTGGCCGGCATCGATCCGCAGATGCGCATCGACACCTCGGCCTTGGCAGCCGACTTGTTGCAGGCGATGCAGCAGGATGCCGCGCTTGACGGCCTGTCACCCAAGTTCGCCGTCCTGCTGGACGGCGGAGAACGCCTGGTCGACCGTCGTCATCCCCACGATATCTGGCTTTGCATCGACCAGCGGGATCTGCCGCAGCCTCCGGGACTGTGGCTGGGCCTGGCCTCCGCACCGGCTGTGCCCGTGCATTGTCCAGGCTATACGGCTCCACAAGATGCGGTGACCACGGTGCTGGCCCTGATGCGGGCCTTTATGGAGCTGGCCACGGCAGGCCAGCTGCGGATGCGTGATGTGCTGGCCGACCAGGGTCTGCAGGTACTGCTGAGCCGGGCCCGCCGCCACGGCGCACGGCTGAAGCTGGCGACACCGCCTGCCGGAGCCCTGCCCTGCGCAACCGGCGTCGAGCCCCCGCTCGATCCGGCCCGGCTGGGCCAGCAGCCCCAGGCCGGCGGCGACCTCTGCCTGATCGGCTTCCAGGCCCCTCTCGCCCGACTGGATGCCGACATGCTGGAAGGACTCGCCGAGCTGAGCAGCCAGCTGGGACGTGGCGAACTGCGGTTCACGCCTTGGCAGGGCGGTCTGCTGCCCCATATCCGGGCCGTCAATGCTCCGGCCGCCCTGACCGGCTTGCGCCAGCTGGGCCTGATCACCGATGCCGCCGACCCGCTGGCACGGCTGCTGGCCTGCGCCGGCCGGCGCGGCTGTGCCCGCACCCAGGCCGATACCAAGGCCGACGCCTTGCGCCTTGCCCGGGCCGAACTGCCACCCACCGGCATCCATCTCAGTGGCTGCCCGCGCAGCTGCGCCGCGGCCTCCCCTGCCGGCCATACCCTGCTGGCCGTGGACGGGAACCATTATGATCTGTACCGTCGCGGCTCCGGCCGGGACTTTGGAGAGTGCCTGGGCCGGCACCTGACTCTTGAAATGGCGACCGGGATCATGCGGCCCCCGGCCGCGGAGTGACTGATGTTCGACTATATTCGTGATGGCGCAGCCATCTACCGGCAGTCCTTTGCCATCATCCGGGCCGAGTCCGATCTTTCGGGCATTCCCGCCGATATTGAGAAACTGGCCGTCCGGGTGATCCATGCCTGCGGCATGCCCGATATCGTGACCGACCTGGTGTGGAGCGAAGGCGCCGGAGCCATCGGCCGGAAGGCGCTGGCCAGCGGCGCACCTGTTTTCTGCGATGCGCGGATGGTGGCCGAAGGGATTACCCGCGCCCGGCTGCCGGCCGACAACCCGGTGATCTGTACCCTGCAAGACCCGCAGGTGCCGGCCATGGCCGCTGCCAGCGGGCAGACCCGCAGCGCCGCCGCCGTCGAGCTGTGGCAGGAGCGGCTGGCAGGCGCCGTGGTCGTGATCGGCAACGCGCCGACCGCCTTGTTCCGGCTGCTGGAGCTGCTGCAGGATGGCGCGCCGCGACCGGCGCTGGTGCTGGGGTTTGCGGTCGGCTTTGTCGGCGCCGCCGAATCCAAGGCCGCACTGGCCGCCAACCGGCTGGGCATTCCCTATGTGGTGGTGAACGGTCGCCGCGGCGGCAGCGCGATGGCCGCCGCCGCCGTCAATGCCCTGGCCACGGAGGTCGAATGAGCCAGCCTCAAGGACGCCTGCTCGGTCTGGGCGTCGGCCCCGGCGACCCTGAGCTGATCACCGTGAAAGCGCTGCGGCTTCTGCAACAGGCCCCGGTGGTGGCCTATTTCGCCGGTCGAGGCCGCAAGGGCCATGCCTATGCCAGCATCGAGTCCCATCTGCAGCCGCAGCAGATCCAGCTGCGGCTGGAATATCCGCTGACGACCGAAACGGTCAGCGGCCCGCTCAGCTATGACCAGATCATCGCCGCCTTCTATGATCGCTCGGCGCTCAGCGTGGCCGCGCATCTGCACGAGGGCCGGGACGTCGCCGTGATCTGCGAAGGCGATCCCATGCTGTACGGCTCCTACATGTATCTGCACGACCGCCTTGCCGCCGATCATCCGCATCAGGTGGTACCGGGTGTCTGCGCCATGCTGGGCGGCGCGGCGATGCTGGGTACGCCCCTGGTCTACCGCGACCAGTCGCTCAGCGTACTGGCCGGCACGCTTCCCGCCGGGGAACTGCACCGGCGTATCGCGTTGGCCGACGCCGTGGTCATCATGAAGCTGGGCCGCCAGCTGGCCAAGGTCCGCGAAGTATTGCAGGAACTGGGGCTCGAGCAACGCGCCCTGTATATCGAGCGCGCCACCATGGAGACCCAGCGCATGCTGCCCCTGGCCGACGTGGACCCTGCCAGCTCGCCCTATTTCTCGATGATCCTGGTGCCGGGCACGCGGTGGCAGGCATGAGGCCGCTGGCCATCATCGTGCTGGGACCCGCGGCGATGCCGCTGGCCGAACGGCTGCGAGCCATGGCGCCGGGCAGTCGCATCCACGGCCTGCGCAGCCGCCTCGGCATGCCTGCGGCCGGCTGCGACGATCTCTATGACGACTTCGGCACCCGTCTGCGCGAACTGCATGCCGGCGATGCACCGGTTCTGGCCTTGTGCGCCGCCGGCATCATCATCCGCGCGCTCGCTCCCCGCCTGACCGACGATGACAAGCTGCAAGGCGCCGCCGTGCTGGCGGTGGCGCAGGATGGCAGCAGCGTGGTACCCCTGCTGGGCGGCCTGCGTGGCGCCAATGACCTGGCCCGCGATATCGCGCTGTCCCTGGATGGCCATGCAGCCATTACCACCAGCGGCGAACTGCGCTTCGGCACCTGCCTGCTGCAGCCACCGCCGGGCTATGTGCTCGCCGATATCGAGCACGGCAAGCGACTGGTCTCCGGTCTACTGGCCGGCGATACCCTCCGGATCGAGGGCGATGCGCCCTGGCTGGACCATGTCGACCTGCCTCGCGCCGCATCGGCGACGCACAGCTTGCAGGTATCGGCCAGCATCCAGACCCCTGACGCGTCGACCCTGCGCATTTATCCACGCAATCTGGTGCTGGCCTGCCGCCATGACGGCGATACCGATGCCGCCGGGCTGGCCGATCGCATGCGCCGGCAACTGGCGGCGGCCGGACTGGCCGTCGAGGCCTTGGCCGTGGTCCTGATCGGCGCCACCAGCAGGCACCAGCAGATCGTGGCCGAGGCGGCGCGGGAGCTGGGTGCCAGCCTGCGGCGGGTGGACAGCCCGCCGCTCGATGCCGAGACCTTGCTGCGCGAAACCCTGCCCGAACTGTCGCCTTGCGGCGAACCGGGCCCAACCCTGGCCCTGGCCCAGGCCGACCGCCCTGTCGACCCTGCACGCATCGGCCGCCCCCGCGGCAAGCTCAGCGTGATCGGCCTGGGACCCGGGCATGCCGCCTATATGGTGCCTGCCGCCCGCGCCGCGCTGGAGCAGGCTACCGATATCCTGGGTTATGCCACCTATGTCGAGATGGCCGGCCCGCTGCGCCCCGGCCAACGGCGTCACCCTTCCGACAATCGCGAGGAGCTGCAGCGGGCTGCGCATGGTTTCACCCTGGCCGCCGAGGGTCGACACGTCGCCATGGTCTCTTCCGGCGATCCGGGCGTGTTCGCGATGGCCGCCGCCACGCTGGAGGCGCTGGAGGCCGGCACCGATCCGGCCTGGCACGAAGTCGAACTGGAAATCCTGCCGGGAGTCTCGGCCGCGCTGGCCTGCGCGGCGATCGCCGGCGCGCCCCTGGGGCATGATTTCTGCCTGATCTCGCTATCGGACAATCTCAAGCCCTGGAGCCTGATCGAACGCCGGCTGGCGCTGGCCGCCGAGGCGGATCTGGCGATGGGCTGGTACAACCCGATTTCCCGGCATCGCCCCTGGCAGCTGGACCGGGCGCTGGATATCGTCCGGCGCCATCGGGACGGCTCGACCCCGGTGGTGCTGGGCTGGAACATTGCCCGCCCGGGAGCGCGACTGAACACCGTAGCTCTGCAGGACTTGCGCAGCGAGATGGTCGACATGCGCACCGTCGTCGTCATCGGCTCGTCGACCACCCGGCGCTTCGGCCACGAGAACGGGCGGGAATGGGTCTATACCCCCCGCAGCCATCCGTTTCAGAAGCCCGGCTGACTCAGACCCTGCGGCGTCAGCTGCAGATAGGCCGCCTGCCAGGCGTGTGCGAGCCGGCGCGCGCCACCCGCCATGCGACCGCGCGGCTCGACGTCGATGATGCTGGCCGACCCAAGTGACGGCGGCCCCGCCGCCGGGCAGTGCTCGTCACTGAGCAGCCACAGCTCCAGTCCCAGCCCGGGATCGCGCCGGTGGCCACGCTGCAGCAGGGTCTCGGCCATCGCCAGACCGGCTTGCAAGGGGGTGCCGCCGCCGCCGGCGATCGGCTGGATCCATCGTTCGTTCCACCAGCGCGGCACCGCCGGACCGAACACCAGCCGGGCGCCGCGACCACCGTGGCAGATCAGCGCGACCTGAGATCGCGCCCGCGCCGCCTCGGCGAACCAGTCCGCCAGCAGGCCCTTGGCCAGGGCCAGCCGGCCATGCCTCAGCATCGAGGCGGAACAATCCAGCACATAGACCGTCAGTCGTGCCGAGCCGCCAGGACGGCGGCGGTAACTGAGTTCGTCCGGCCGCCGCGGCAAGCCACCCGCCCGCGCCAGACTGGCCGGCCAGTCAATGCGTGTCGATGGGCGGGCAGCGCCATTGCGTGCGACCGTGGCGGCAGTCCATCGATCCCGGCGGAGCGGTTCCGCCGTCGGCCCTGATCGATGGACTAGGGTTTTGGGAGCAGCGGCCGCACGGCCTTGACCGGCGTCATGCCGACCGGCTCGGGCGGCAGCTCGCCGAAGTCCCCTTCGTCGTCACCGGGATGCCGGCCGGTTGTCGAAGCCTCATCCGGACCGGACCGGGCATCATGATCCTGGGGCGCCGGCCCGTCCGCTGACGACGGCGCCGCTGGCAGCTGCCGGCAGCGATGCCGCAGACAGGCCGCTGCCACCTGATCCACATGCTCGATCGTCACCGCCTGCGCGCCCTCCCAGGCCGCTAGCGCCCGGGCGGCCCGCAGCATGGCCAGATCGGCACGTACGCCGTCGACGGCAGCGGCAATGCACCAGCGGCTGACGCGCTCATGCACGGCCTCGTCGAAATCCAGCTCGGCCAGGGCGGCCCGTGCGGCGAGCAGGCGCTGACGCAAAGCCGCGTCCATCTCCCGATGACGTGCATGAAAGGCCTGCGGATCGGACTCGTAGTCCAGCCGCGCCCGCACCATGGCCTGCCTTTGCTGCGGGTCCAGGCAATTGTCCAGCTCGACCATCAGACCGAAACGGTCCAGCAACTGCGGACGCACTTCGCCCTCTTCCGGATTCATGGTGCCGATCAGCACGAAACGGGCAGGATGACGGTGGGAAATGCCTTCGCGCTCGATGCTGTTGACGCCGCTGGCCGCCACGTCCAGCAAGGCATCCACCAGCGCATCCGGCAGCAGATTGACTTCGTCGACATACAGCACGCCTTGATGCGCCGCCGCCAGCAGGCCGGGCCTGAAGCGCAACTCGCCGTCACGCAGCATCGCCTCCAGATCCAGGCTGCCGATCAGACGCTCTTCGGTCGCGCCCAGCGGCAGATTCACCAGCCGGCCTTCAGGCAGCAGCGCCGCCAGCGCGCGGGCACTGGTCGATTTGGCCGTGCCGCGCGGACCGCTGATCAGCACGCCGCCCAGACCCGGATCGACCGCGGCCAGAAGCAGGAACCGGCGCAGCGGCTCCAGCCCGACCAGGGCCGAAAAGGGATAGTCCGGGCGGCTTCCGGCGGGATCCGTGGCAGCGCTCATGCATTTCGTCCTTCGATATGGTTTTCGTTGTCCAGCAGATAGCGCTCGATCCGTTCGGCCTGCTCGCCGGGCTGCTGCCACAGACCGCGGGCAACGGCTTCCAGCAACCGCTCGCAGATATCGCTCAAGGCCTGCGGATTGTGTTCGCGCAGAAAGTCGCGGGTGGCGGCATCATCCAGATAGGCCGCGCCGACCATCGCGTACTGGTAGTCCTCGACCACCCGCGCGGTGGCGTCGTAGCCGAACAGATAGTCCACCGTGGCCGCCATTTCGGCCGCCCCCTTGTAACCATGGCGTTTGACGCCATCCATCCATTTCGGATTGACCACCCGCGAGCGCAGCACCCGCGCGACTTCCTCGCGCAGACTGCGGACCCGGGGCACCTCGGGGTTGCTGTGGTCGGCGTGGTAGATCGCCGGCTGGCGCCCACCCAGATGCCGGGCCGCCACCGCCATGCCGCCCTGGAACTGGTAATAGTCATTGGAGTCGAGCAGATCGTGCTCGCGGTTGTCCTGGTTCTGCACCACCAGATCGATCTCGGCCAGGCGCCGGCCGAAGGCTTCCGGCGCGGCCTCGCCCTCGGTCCGGGCGGCATAGGCGTGACCGCCCCAGTCCCGATAGGCACCGGCCAGATCGGCATCATCCTGCCAATGCCGCCGGTCGATCAGCTCCTGCAGCCCGGTGCCATAATGGCCCGGGCGGCTGCTGAACACCCGCCAGCCGGCCTGCCTGCGCGCCTCTTCGAGCGACATGCCGGTCGCCGCCAGACTGTCGCGCTCGCGCAGAATGCGGGCCCTGACCGGATTGAGGTCATCCGGCTCATCCTGCTCGGCCACCGCCTGTACGGCGGCATCGAACAGATGCATCGCCGCGGGGAAGGCATCACGGAAGAAACCCGACACTCGCAAGGTCACATCGATGCGTGGCCGGTCCAGGGCCTCGATGGGCATGATCTCGAAATCAGTCACCCGATGGCTGCCCGGCGCCCAGACCGGGCGCACGCCCAGCAAGGCCATGGCCTGGGCCAGATCGTCGCCGCCGGTGCGCATGGTCGCCGTGCCCCACACCGAAAGCCCGATCGCCTGCGGATAATCGCCATGATCCTGCAGATGACGCTCGATCAGTTGATGCGCCGAACGCTGGCCCAGGGTCCAGGCCGCCTGGGTCGGCACCGAGCGGGTGTCCAGCGAATAGAAATTCCGGCCCGTCGGCAGGACATCCGGACGGCCGCGCGAAGGTGCGCCACTGGGGCCGGGCGGCACGAACCGCCCTTCCAGCCCGCGCTGCAGCTGGCGCAATTCCTCGGCGCCACAAGCATCCAGCCGCGGCGCCACGTCCTGTTGCAACCGCTGCAGCACCTGCACGGTATGCGGCCAGACTTTGCTCTCGGGCCAGCGTCCCTCCAGCGCCTGGTCAAGCAGACTCAATGCCAGGCTCTCCAGCCGTTCGCGGGTATCGCCCAGATGCCGCCAGGGAGCGGTATCCTGCCGCTGCAAGGCTTCCGGACGCGGACCGATCCAGGGCTTGGCCCAGTCGGCGGCACATGGGTCGATCCAGGCTTCCAGCTGCAGATCCCTGACCAGGGCCTGGGTCAGGCCGCTGTTCGCCCCGCGGCCATCGCCGACCGGATAGCGCAGCAGGGCCATCAAGGTATCGCGTCGCTGCCGTCCCGTCGGCGACTGGCCGAAGATATGCAGACCATCGCGGATCTGGGCTTCCTTCAATTCGCACAGATAGGCGTCCAGCGAGGTCAGCAGCGCATCCTCGCCCTCGCTGTCCGCCGGAGCCTCCAGACTCAGCTCGCGATGCAGGTCATGCTCGACGATGCGCTTGAGAATGCCCTTGCGCAGCAAGGTCGCGCGTCGAGGGTCGACAATCACGGCCTCGTAATATTCATCGACCTCGCGCTCCAGGTCCTGCAGCGGACCGTAGTTCTCGGCCCGCGTCAGCGGCGGCATCAGATGATCGATGATGACGGCCTGGGCCCGGCGCTTGGCCTGGGCACCTTCGCCGGGATCATTGACGATAAACGGATACAGGTGCGGCAGCGGCCCCAGCGCCAGCTCCGGCCAGCAGCTGTCCGCCAGTGCGACGCTCTTACCCGGCAGCCACTCCAGATTGCCATGCTTGCCGACATGGACGAGGGCATCGACGGCGAACGACTTGCGCAGCCAGATGTAGAAGGCCAGATAGGCATGCGGCGGGACCAGCTCGGCATCATGGTAGCTGGCATAGTCCGCCGGGTCATGGCTGCGTGCCGGCTGGATGCCGACAAAGACCTTGCCGCAACGCCAGCCGGCGATCATGAAGCGACCGGAGCGTACCGTCGGATCATCTTCGGGTTCGCCCCATCGCTGCAGGATGGCCTCGCGTGCCGCCTGCGGCCAGCGTGCCAGTTCGTCCCGGTAATCGGCCATGGACAGACTCTGCCAGGCCGGGCGCAACGGTCGCTGCACCGGATCATTGGTGACTCCGCGGGTCAGCTGACGCATCAGGGCATCGCCGTCGTCCGGCAAGCTGTCTAGCGCATAGCCCTGCGCGACCAGCATGGCGAGCATGCCGACTACCGAGGCCGGCACGTCCAGACCGACGCCATTGCCGATGCGCCCTTCGCTGAGCGGATAATTGGCCAGCACCAGCGCCAGCCGCTTGTCGGCGTTCGGCTTGTGTCGCAGCACAGCCCAGCGGCGGGCCAGCTCGACGACGAAGGCGATACGCTCGTGGTCGGGCTGGTAGCTGACCACATCGACCTGGGTCCGCTCGCAGTAATAGGCCGCGCCTTTGAAACTGATGGTGCGGGTGATCAGCCGTCCGTCGATTTCCGGCAGGGCGACATGCATGGCAATGTCGCGGGCTCGCAGGCCGTGATCATTGCCGGCCCAGCTCTCGCGATTGGCACTGCAGGTGATCAGCTGCAGTACCGGCGCATCACCGGCCAGCACGAACGTTGTCTCGGCGCCGGGCGAGGCGGCGGCGAAGGCCGTGGTGTTCAGCACCAGATCCGCCTGCACCTCGGCGCACAATTGCCGCAGAATTTCCAGGGAAAAAGCATCTTTCAGCGAAGTGATCGCCAGCGGCAGCGGGTTCAGCCCGCGCTCGCGCAGGGACTGGATCAGCGCATCGAAACTGGCCAGATTGGCCGCCTGCAGATGCGCCTTGTAGAACAGCAACGCGACCACCGGCGCACCGGCCTGCCAGTGACCACGCACCTCGGCCAGGGTCGCCAGCTCCCCGCCGGGCCAATACAAAGTGGCGGCCGGAAGGACCCGTACCGGCTCGGGCTGCACCGGCATCGCGAACACTTCGCGGGCGATGCTGAGCATGAAGTGGCGGGCGTTCTGCCGCCCGCCCTCACGCAGATAACGCCACAACTGATGGCAGAAGACCGGGTCGGCCGTGCTCAGTGCCTGTAGATGGGGATCCTCCTGCAGGTCACCGGAAAACATCACCAGCTGCGGACCACCCCGGGCCTGCGCCAAGGCCACCAGTCGCTCGATGCCGTAGGGCCAGTAGGACTGGCCCCCGAGATGGTCGACGATGATGACGCGGGCATGGGCCAGCACGTCATCCACATAGAAATCCACGGAAGCCGGCTGGCGCAGGAAGCTGACATTGGTCAGTCTGACCGCCGGGAAGTCATCCCCCAGCTCGGGCATCACGCCCGCCAGCAGCGACAAGGTGGTATCGGCCGAACTGAGGATGACGATGGGAGCCGGCTGCTGGTCGACCCGCACCACGCCCTCGCTGTCGTCCACGAAGCCGCCGGGGACCGTACGCAGCAGATGCACCGGCTCAGTCCGCCTGGGCGACGGGTTCGGCCAGCAGGCGCTCCAGTTCCAGCTGCAAGGCCTCGGCCTGCAGCGCCTGACCGATCAGCACGAACCGGCAGGCCGGCGTTTCATCTGGCTGCCAGCGCCGGTCAAAGTAGCTGTCGAAACGCGTGCCCACGCCCTGGATCACCAACCGCATCGCCGCCCCTGGCGGATTGGCGAAACCCTTGACCCGGTAGATGTGATGCTGACCGACAAGCTCGCGCAGGGCCGCGATCAGCCGTTCCTTCGAAGCCGGCGTGGCGCTGACCACCACCGAATCGAATTCGTCATGGTGATGATCCGGATCATCCGCCGAGCCATGATGATCCAGGCGCAGATGGATGCTGTCCTCGGAGGCCGCGTTCAAGCCCAGCAACACGCCCAGATCCAGCTGGCCGAACTGCGAGGGGACGATCTTCACATGAGCCGGCACCTCGTCGCGGACCAGACGCTCGATCGCGGCCAGTTCGCCTTCGCGCAACTGGTCGGTCTTGTTGACGATCACCAGGTCGGCCGCACTGAGCTGATCTTCGAACAGCTCGTGCAGCGGCGACTCGTGGTCGAGGTTGTCATCGGCCTTGCGCTGGGCATCGACGGCTGCCGGATTGGCGGCGAACTGCCCCGCCACCACCGCCGGACCGTCCACCACCGTGATCACGGCGTCCACGGTGAAACCATTGCGTATCGCCGGCCACAGAAAGGCCTGCACCAGCGGCTTGGGCAGGGCCAGGCCCGAGGTCTCGATCACCACATGGTCGATGGCATCACGCCGCTCCAGCAGCTTTTCCATCACCGGATAAAATTCTTCCTGCACGGTGCAGCACAGACAGCCATTGGCCAGCTCGTAGATCTGCGAGCCTTCGGCCGCCTCGGCACCGTCCTCGCAGCCCAGGCCGCAACCCTTCAGAATCTCGCCATCGATGCCGAGCTCGCCGAATTCATTGACGATGACGGCGACCCGCTTGCCACGTGCCTGCTCCAGCAGATGCCGCAGCATGGTGGTCTTGCCGCTGCCGAGGAAGCCGGTCACGATGGTCACGGGTACTTTGTGGATGGCTGAAAGCGCCATGGATGCTCCTGAAATCGTTGATTGAATGGGGGTCAAGGCGCGACGCGGATCTCGATCCGGTCGTAGCGCTTCCAGCGGTAGATCACGGCCGAGATCAGCCAGCTGAACAGAAACACCGCGATGACGCCATAGCCGAGCAGGCCGAAATGCGCCGCCACACCGCCGATGGCGCGCCAGAACGGATTGTCCAGCGAGAACTTGTCGGCAATCAGCGCCAGCGCTTCCACGCTGCCGATCACCACCGCCACGATCACCGAAATCAGGGTGATCGTCATGTTGTAGTAGATCTTGCGGATGGGGCGGACAAAGGCCCAGCGATAAGCCCCCATCATCAGCACTCCGTCAGTGGTATCGATCAGAGTCATGCCTGCCGCGAACAAGACCGGCAGGCTGAGCAGCGACCACAGGGACAGACCGTGGCTGGCCTGGGTGGCGGAAATGCCGAACAAGGCGATCTCGGTGGCGGTATCGAAACCGAGGCCGAACAGAATCCCGATCGGATACAGATGCCAGCTGCGCGAGGCCAGCCGGAACAGGGGCTGGAACCAGCGGGCCATCAGGCCGCGCTGACTCATCAGCAGATCCAGATCTTCACTCTGCAAGGTCGCGCCCTGCCGCACCGCCCGAAAGGTCTTGTAGACCGCGACAAAGGTGCTGAAATTGGCGGCCGCCAGCAACAGCAGGAACAGCGCCGAGACGCAGGTGCTGACCAGACCGCCATAATCCTTCAGCTGGCTGAAATGCCCGGAGACCGAGACCGTCGCGACGGCCACCAGGGCCGACATCGCGACGACCACGGTGGAATGGCCCAGCGCGAAGCAGGGGCCCACGCCCAGCGGATTGCGGCCTTCCTGCATCAATTTGCGGGTGACATTGTCGATGGCGGCGATATGGTCGGCATCGACCGCATGACGCAAGCCGAAGGTATAGGCCAGCAAGGCCATGCCCAGCAGTACCGGCTGCCGGCCGAATGCCGTCCATGCCCACAGCCAGGCCAGCAGATTGAAGCCCAGCAGCCCGAGGTAGATCCACAGGACCTGCTGGCGGAACCGCGGTGTTCCGGCCTGCTCCGACTTGATCATTGCCATCATTGCCCGCCCTTGCAGCCATCTGCGTCGGCCGTGCGCCGACCTGCCGAGTATACCCAAGCCGGCTGGCACGCCCCATCCGCCACGCCCTACTCCCATCGACGGCCGATTTGAACGCACGCCTCGCTCCAGCGACGGCGACACCGCCCCGACCGGGCAGCGGCCCCGCGACGGGACGCCATCCCGCCGGCAGAGGGATATTCTGCCGACCATCCTTTAAGCTTGGGGCTTTGACCGCCCCGGACCTCCTTAGCATGCGATCGGCTGCCGCCACCCCTGCCCGTGCCCACCCGCCAGCCGAGGTGGTTGCATGACGACTGCCGCGGCACTGACCCCCGGCCTGATGGTGATCCACGGCAACCAGATTGAAGATCTGCGTGAGCTGTGCGTGGCCTGGATGCGCCGCCATCCCTTGCGCCCTCTGGAAAACGAACGTTTTCTGGTCTACAGCAACGGCATCGCGCAGTGGCTGAAGCAGGCTCTGGCCGAAGATGCCGGCTGCGGCATCGCCGCCGCCCTGCAGTTCGACCTGCCCTCGCGCTTTATGTGGAGCGCCTATCGGCTGGTACTGGGCGAGGCCGCGATTCCCACCCAGTCGCCGCTGGACAAGGCGCCGCTGACCTGGCGATTGCTGCGCCTGCTGCCGGAATGCCTGCACCAGGAGGTGTTCGCCCCGCTGCGCCACTTTCTGGCCGATGATCCGGACCTGCGCAAACGCCACCAGCTGGCCGAGCGTCTGGCCGATCTGTTCGACCAATACCAGGTCTATCGCGCGGACTGGCTGAACGACTGGGCGGCAGGTCGCGACGAACTGCGCAGCCTGCGTCACGGTGCCATCCCCCTGCAGCCTCAGCAGCTGTGGCAACCCGCGTTGTGGCGGGCCTTGCTGGCCGATATCAATGATCCCGAGCTGGTCCAGGGCCGGGCTTTCGTCCATCCGCGTTTTGTCGCCGCGCTGGAAACCATGGAGCAGCCGCCGGTCGGCCTGCCACGTCGCATCATCGTGTTCGGCATCACCTCGCTGCCAGCCCAGGCGCTGGAGGCACTGGCGGCCATGGCCCGCTTCAGCCAGGTGATCCTGTGCGTGCACAATCCCTGCCAGCATCACTGGGGCGATATCGTCGAGGACAAGGATCTGCTGCGCCACCAGTATCGTCGCCATCCGCACCGTCCCGGCCAGATCATCGGCGCCGAGCTGCTGCATGCCCAGGCCCAGCCGCTGCTGGCGGCCTGGGGCAAACAGGGGCGTGACTACATCAATCTGCTGGACCGGCATGATGATCCCGAGCGCTACCGTGAACATTTCGAGCGGATCGATGTGTTCGAGCCCCCGGCCAGTGATCATCTGCTGGGTCAGCTGCAGGACGACATCTTCGACCTGCGCCCGCTGCGGGAAAGCCGCGAGCTATGGCCGGCGGTCGACCCGGCCCGTGATCACTCGATCCGCTTTCACGTCGCCCACAGCGCCCAGCGCGAGGTGGAGATCCTGCACGACCAGCTGCTGGCCGCCTTCAGTGCCGATCCCGCGCTGCGTCCGCGCGACATCATCGTCATGGTGCCGGACATCCAGACCTATGCCCCGGCGATCCAGGCCGTGTTCGGTCAGTATCCGCGCGGCGATGCACGCCATATCCCGTTCACCATCGCTGACCAGGGCGTGCGCGGCCAGAGTCCGCTGACCATTGCCCTGGAACAGCTGCTGCAGCTGCCGCGCGGACGACTGGCGGTCAGCGACGTGCTGGACCTGCTCGATGCCGCGCCACTGCGCCAGCGCTTCGGCATCGCCGAGCAGGATCTGCCCCAGCTGCGGCAATGGCTGGACGGTGCCGGCATCCGCTGGGGCCTGGATGCCGGTCAGCGCGCGGCGCTGGGTCAGCGCGCGGGACTGGAACAGAATACCTGGGACTTCGGGCTGCGCCGACTGCTGCTGGGTTATGCCAGCGCCGAGGAGGCCTTTGCCGGCATCGAGCCCTATGCCGATATCGGCGGTCTGGACGCCGCCCTGCTCGGACCGCTGATCGACTTGCTGCAGGCCCTGCGGCAACCGCTGCAGCAACTGGCCGAAGCCCATGCCCCCGCCGCCTGGGGCATGATTTTCCGCCAGTTGCTGGAACAGTTCCTGCGTCCGGTCGACGAGCAGGACCAGGCGCTGGTCGACCAGCTGCTGAAGGCGCTCGATGACTGGCTGGACCTGTGCCGGGACGCGGGACTGGAGGATGCCCTGCCACTGTCAGTGGCCCGCGAAGGCTGGCTGGCGACCCTGGACCAAGGCGGACTGAGCCAGCGTTTCCTCAGTGGCGCAGTGAATTTCTGCACCTTGCTGCCGATGCGTACCATCCCCTTCCGCCAGGTCTGTCTGCTGGGCATGAACGATGGTGATTATCCGCGCAGCAAGACCCCGATGGACTTCGATCTGATGGCCGGCGACTACCGTCCCGGCGACCGTTCGCGCCGCGACGATGATCGCTATCTGTTGCTGGAAGCCCTGCTGTCGGCCCGGGACCGACTTCATGTCAGCTGGGTCGGTCGCAGCATCCGCGATGACAGCGAGCGACCTGCCTCGGTCCTGGTCGGCCAGTTGCGTGATCATCTGGTTTCAGGCTGGCGGCTGGCCGGCGGCGGAGACCTGCTGCAGGCACTGACCACGATCCATCCGCTGCAAGCCTTCAGCCGGCGGTATTTCGAAGCTGATACCGCCTGGTATACCCATGCTGGCGAATGGGCCGCCGTGCATCAGACCCCGACGGAAGATGCCCGCTCTGCACCAAGCCTGCCAGCCTGGCAAGATCCGCCGCCGCTGTCGCTGGATCGACTGCAAGCCTTTCTGGCCGACCCGGTACGCGCCTTTTTCCAGCAACGGCTGGGCATTCATCTGGATCAGTACGGTGAGGAGCTGCAGGACGACGAACACTTCGGTCTCGACGGCCTGCAGCGCTACAGCCTGACCCAGGCCCTCCTGGATGAAACCCGCCAGCAGCTGGATCTGCAAGGCGCCGAACTGGCGCCGGCCTTGGCACTGGCCGCGCAACGCCTGCAAGGTCGTGGCCAGCTGCCCCTGGCCGGTTTCGGAGCCGCCTTGCGCGATGAGCTGCTGGATCCGCTGCCCGACCAGTTCCAACGCTACCGGCAGCAACGGGAGCGCTGGTCACGACCGCTCGCCGCCACCTTGCCACTGCAATTCGTCCACGGCACCCTGCGGCTGGACGACTGGCTGGGCGGCCTGTGCCGCGATGCCGACGATCAGCCGGCCAGCCTGCAACTGCTGCCGCGACGTCTGCTGAACAAGAAAGCGCTGAACTGGCATCGCCTGCTGAAGGCTTTTGTCACACATGCGGCGGCCTGCGCCAGCGGCATCGGCCTGCACACCGTGCTGATCGCCGAGGATGTCAGCGTGAGCTGGGCGCCCTTGCCGCAACCAACGGCCGAGACCATTCTTGCCGACTGGCTGGACGGCTGGGCACAAGGCATGTGCCAGCCTCTGCCGACCGCGCGCAAGACGGCCCTGAGCTGGCTGGCCCATGCCGAAGAGGACCTGTCGAGGGCCTGGAAGGAGGCCGCCAGAACCTATCAGGACGACTTCACCCACGGTGGCGAAGTCCGACACAGCGCCAGTCTGGCACGGCAATATCCCGACTTCGCCCAGCTGGTCGCCGAGCCCGAGGCCTTCGCCCGCTGGGCCAAGCAACTTTATCGGCCCTTGCTGCAGCACCCGCCCACCCTTCTGGACGCCGACAGCCCATGAGTCCGCATTCCCGGCCGCTGGCCTTGAGCTTTCCCCTGCACGGCAGCCGGCTGATCGAAGCCAGCGCCGGCACCGGCAAGACCTACACCATCTCGGCACTGTATCTGCGGCTGATCCTCGGCCACGGCGGCGAGGCGGGCTTTGCCACTGCGCTGCTGCCGCCGCAGATCCTGGTGGTGACCTTTACCGATGCCGCCACCCGCGAACTGCGCGACCGCATCCGCCTGCGCCTGGTGGAGGCTGCCAGAGTCTTTGCCGGCGAAACGGACGGCGACCCGCTGCTGCATGCCCTGCGCAATGATTTCGACGTCGACCGATGGCCGGCCTGCGCCCAGCAGCTGAGCATCGCCGCGCAGTGGATGGACGAGGCGGCGGTGTCCACCATCCATGGCTGGTGCCAGCGCATGTTGCGCGAACATGCCTTCGACAGCGGCAGTCTGTTCAAGCAGGAACTGAATACCGACCCGGCCGAGCAACTGCAGGCCGTCATCCGCGACTACTGGCGCCAGCACAGCTATCCTCTGGCCGGTGACGAGCTGGACTGGGTCCGTCGGCACTGGGGTGACCCGGACCGACTGGGCAAGCTGCTGCAGGGTCCCCTGAAGGACCGGCAGGCCACCGAGACCGGCGAGGCTCCCTTGCAGCAACTGCTGCAAGGCCTTATCAAGGCACGCGAGCAGGCTCTGGCCACCATCAAGCAACCCTGGCATGCCTGGATCGAGCCCCTGTCCAGCTTCTATGCCGAAGCCGCTGCCGCCGGCCATTTCAATGGCACCAAACTCGGCGCCCGTACCTTCGAGCCCAGACTGGCACGGCTGCGTGAATGGCTGGCACAGCCGCAGGATGCACTGGAAGTGGATGCGGACTACTTCAAGCGCTTTACGCATGAAGGCCTGCAGGATGGCTGCAAGAAAGGCGTCAGCCTGGATCTGCCGCCAGCGGTAGCTGCCGCCCTGGATGACATGGCGAGCCTGCCGCAGCGTCTGGCTGCCCTTCCGGGCATCGACGAGGCCGCACTGCGCCATGCCGCAGCCTGGGTCAGGCGCCGTTTCGCGCAGGAACAGCGCCAGCGTGCGGAGATGGGTTTCGAAGACATGCTGACCCAGCTTGACGAGGCCTTGCACGGTCCCCGCGGCGAGCATCTGGCCGAAGTGATCCGCCAGCAGTTTCCGGTGGCGATGGTCGATGAATTCCAGGATACCGACCCGGTCCAGTACCGCATTTTCGACCGCATCTATCATGTCGCGGCCCAGACCACGGATCGGGGCCTGTTTATGATCGGCGATCCGAAACAGGCGATCTACGCCTTTCGCGGCGCCGATATCCACACCTATCTGCAGGCCCGGCGCGCCACCGCCGGGCGTCACTACGAGCTGGACACCAACTTCCGCTCGACTCCGGCCATGGTCGCGGCCGTCAACCAGCTGTTCGAACGGGCCGAACAGCGCCCGCAAGGCCGTGGCGCCTTTCTGTTCCGCCGCCCGCAGGACAACCCCCTGCCGTTTCTGCCCGTGCAGGCCCGTGGCCGACCGGAAGTCTGGACCATCGACTCGCGACCTGCACCGGCCTTGACCCTGTGGCATCTGGACAGTGAGCGCCCGCTGAGCGGCGAAGCCTATCGCCAGACCATGGCCGAGGCCGCAGCCAGCGAACTGGTCCGCCTGCTGAATCAGGGCCAGCACGGCGAAGCCGGGTTTGCCGGGCCCGAAGGCTGGCGGTCCTTGCAGGCCCAGGACATCGCCGTGCTGGTCCGCGATGGCAGCGAGGCGCGGGCCATCCGCGAGGCCATGGCTCGCCGCGGCATCCGCAGTGTCTATCTGTCGGACAAGGATTCGGTGTTCGCCAGCCAGGAAGCCCGCGACGTCCTGCTGTGGCTGAAGGCCTGCGCGGAGCCGGGCCAGGATCGGCTGCTGCGGGCGGCTCTGGCCAGCCGCAGCCTGGCCCTGCCGCTGGAGGAACTGGAGCGCCTGAATCTGGACGAGCTGCACTGGGAGTCGCGTGTCGATCAGTTCCGCGACTACCACGACTGCTGGCAGAAACAGGGCGTGCTGCCGATGCTGCGACGGCTGATCCACGCGTTCCGGCTGCCGGCCCGGCTGATGCAGGAGGCCCAGGGCGAGCGGCGTCTGACCAATCTTCTGCATCTGGCCGAATTGCTGCAACAGGCGGCCGCCGAGCACGAGGGCGAGCAGGCGCTGATCCGTCACTTCAGCGAGTGCCTGGCCGACCAGGCCAAGCCGGCCGACGAACAGGTCATCCGTCTGGAAAGTGACGAGGCGCTGTTGCGGGTCGTCACCATCCACAAGTCCAAGGGCCTGGAATACCCGCTGGTGTTTCTGCCTTTTGTCGCCAGCTTCCGTGCCGTCAAGCCGGAAGGTCCTCTGCTGCTGGCCGGCGAGGTTCCGCGCTGGATCTGGCAGCCCGCAGAAGCCGACTATGCCCGCGCCGAAGATGACCGCCTCGCCGAGGATCTGCGCCTGCTCTACGTAGCCTTGACCCGGGCCCGGCATGGCTGCTGGCTGGGTCTGGCGGATCGCGGCAGCGGCAAGAACTCGCAACTGCACCGCTCCGCGATCGGCTATCTGCTGGCTGGCGGCCACCCACTGGCCGAAGGCCAGCGCCTGCTTGAGTGGCTGCAACCGCTGGCCGTGGCGGACCAGACGGTCATCGAGCCGCTGCCGGAGGCCGAGGAAACCCGCTTCCGCCCCGCCACCGAAGCGCCGTTCCAGCCCATCTGGCGCGAACCGGCCCGAGCGGCGGCCGAAGCGTGGTGGATCGCCTCCTACAGCGCTCTGCGGCTGGATGAAGGGGCCTGGACCGAAGACGAGGTCGCGACCGATGCCGGTGACCGGGTCCCGGATACCGCGGCGATGCAGAACGCTTTGGATGACGAGCCCCTGCACCCGGCCGAACCCGCCATGGCATCAGTGACTCCAGGCGGCATCGGCATGCACCGGTTTCCACGTGGAGCGGCCTCCGGCACCTTTCTGCACGGCTTGCTGGAACTGGCTGCCGAATCCGGCTTCAAGGCCGAGGCCGGCCTATGGCGCGACGCCATCGCCCGCCGCTGCGAGCTGCGCGGCCTGACCGAATGGATCGACACACTGACCGCATGGCTGGAACAGTTGTGCCGACAACCGCTGCCGCTGGCCGCTGGCGATCAGCGTGCCCTGGCCGACGTGTCGACCTATCAGTCGGAACTGGAATTCTGGATCCAGACCACGCACGTGGATGTGCGCGAGCTGGACCGGCTGGTCTGCCGCCACGAACTGCCGGGCCTGCCTCGCCCCGCGCTGCTGAGCACCCAGCTCAACGGCATGTTCAAAGGCTTTGTCGACCTCTGCTTCGAGGCCGACGGCCGCTATTACCTGATCGACTACAAGTCCAATTGGCTGGGCGAGGACGAAACCGCCTACGACCAGGCCGCGATGCAGGCCGCCATCGCCGAACATCGCTACGACCTGCAGTATGTGCTGTACACCCTGGCCCTGCATCGGCAACTGCAACTGCGGCTGCCGGACTACGACTACGACCGCCATGTCGGCGGTGCCATCTACATGTTTGTCCGGGCGCCGGCCGCCGGTCTGTTCCAGGCCCGGCCGGACCGAGACCTGATCGAGGCGCTGGACCGCCTGTTCCGGCACCTGCCTGCCACCAACGAGGATGCCGCATGAATGCCGTCGTGATGCACGGTCTGGAGGATCGCTCCGCCACCCTGGAGCTGCTCGCCCAGTGGAGCACACAGGATTGGCTGCGACCGCTGGACCTGGCCCTGGCGCGTTTTTTTGCCGATCTGGACCCGCAGGCGCCGCCCTTGCTTCTGCTGGCCGCTGCCCTAGTCAGCCATCAGCTGGGTCAGGGCCACGTCTGCCTGGACTTCGGCAGTACCCTGGCCAACCCCGACTTCGCGCTGTCGCTGCCACCGGAAGGTCAGCGCCCCGATCCCGGTACCGTGATGCCGTCCCAGCTGCTGGCTGGGATAGAGGCCACGCAATGGCTGGCCGCACTGACTCCCAGTCCGTTGGTCGGACACGCCGCGCCAGGCTCCAGTCCACTGGTGCTTGCCGGTCAGGCCTTGTATCTGCGTCGATACTGGAATTACGAAACCGGTGTCGCCCGCCAGATCGCCGCGCGGACAAGCCCCGCCCTGCATGCACCGCCCCGTCTTGCCGAACGGCTGGAGACCTTGTTCCCGGAACCCACCGACACCACCGATTGGCAAAAGATTGCCTGCGCACTGGCCGCCTCCGGCCCTTTCAGCCTGATCACCGGCGGACCCGGCACCGGCAAGACCACCACCGTGGTCAAGCTGCTGGCCCTGCTGCAACAGGCAGCCATGGATGAGGGCACGCCCCTGCGGCTGAGCCTCGCCGCGCCCACCGGCAAGGCGGCGGCACGCCTGACCGAGTCAATCGGCGCCCAGGTTAGCCAGCTGCCGGTGACCGAAGCGGTCCGCGAGCGGATTCCCTCCGAGGTGACCACCGTGCACCGGCTGCTGGGTCGGGTACCCAACAGTCGACGCTTCCGCCATCATGCGGGTCACAAGCTGTCTCTGGACGTGCTGGTGGTCGACGAAGCCTCGATGATCGACCTGGAAATGATGTTCCATCTGCTGGCTGCGCTGCCCGACACGGCACGGCTGATCCTGCTGGGCGACAAGGACCAGCTTGCCTCGGTGGAAGCCGGCGCGGTACTGGGCGACCTGTGCCGGGATGCCGAGCTGGGCCATTACAGTCCCTCCACCGCCGACTGGCTGCGCCGCCAGGGCATCGGCCGCCTCGAAGACCCGGCCCTGCAGCCAGGTGACGAACATCAGCGACTGGCCCAGCATACGGTGATGCTGCGTCGCTCCCGCCGTTTCGGCCATGACTCGGGCATCGGCCGTCTGGCCCGAGCGGTCAACGCCGGCGATGCCGTCGAGGCCGATGCGGTTCTGCACGAGCGGCCCCATGACGTGCTGCACCTGAGCTGCAAGGGACCAGATGATCCCGCGCTGGATCGGCTTCTGCTCGACGGCCAAGGCGGCGCTGCGGGCTATGCGGCCTATCTGCAACGCCTGCATCAACGCCCGGCAGATGATGCCGAGACCGGAGTCTGGCACGCCTGGGCGGCGGACATCCTGCAGGCCTTCGAGCGCTTTCGCCTGCTCACCGCCGTCCGCAAGGGCCCCTGGGGCGTGGAACAGATGAATCTGCGGATCACCCAGGCCCTGCAGCGACAGGGACTGCTGAGCGCCGGACCGACCTGGTTCGAAGGCCGGCCAGTGATGGTCACCCGCAACGACTACAGCCTGGGACTGATGAATGGCGATGTCGGCATCACGCTGCGACTGCCCTTGTCCGACACCGATGGGCAGCGCCGTCACGGTTTGCGGGTGGTGTTTCCCCGCAATGACGGCAGCAACGCCTTGCGATGGGTGCTGCCCAGCCGTCTGGGTGCGGTCGAGACCGTGTTCGCGATGACCGTGCACAAATCGCAGGGCTCCGAATTCGCCCACACGGCGCTGCTCCTGCCGGACAGACTCAGCCCGGTGCTCACTCGCGAGCTGATCTATACCGGCATCACTCGCGCAAGAACGCATTTCAGCCTGATCGAGACGCGCTCGGGACTGTTTCCCCAGGCCGTGCAACGCCGGGTCGTGCGCCGCAGCGGACTGCGCGCCCTGATCGGCGGATAGGCCGACTGCCGCCAAAGAGCTTTGAAAAAAGTCCTCAGATGCAGGAAAGCGGCCTAGCAGCCCATGAAACTGAAGCGGGTTTAACCCGCTCGGACAAAAACCTCATGCAAAGCGCGATTCAATTGCAAAAAAAGCATTAAATGGCGCCATAATAGCGGCCGTGTTCCGCATGACCGGATCTCGGCCATCGCCAGTCACCGCGGGTCCGTCCCGCATCAGCCGGCCAAGCCGTCATGCCGGCGCCATAAGGCGCCTCAAAACCGTTCCATCGCGTATCCGCCGCACAATCTGGCGACCCGGACTTTGCCCGCGGGTCGCTGGCTGTTGCACCACCGTCGCCATTTGCCCGCCCATCGAATCGCCCCGCTGCCATGACCCCTGACCCAGCTCCCGGCGCCCCGTCCTCCAAGTCGGCCTCCCACCACTCCGCTCCCCGCAGCCGCGTCTACGGCCGATATCTGGGGCGCAGGATCCATTCTTCGGAGTGGCTGTCACCCCGCCAATGGCAGCGGCGCATCCTGTTCTGGAGCGGTGCGATCATCGTCGGCCTGGCGGCGGTCGGCTTTGCCTGGGCCTCGGATGCCGCCTATGCGCAGTTCAGTCGGCTGGTCCAGCACGGCCGGTTCTGGCCTTTTATCGTGACTCCGGCCGTGTTCGCTTTTCTCAGCTGGGCCACCAGCGGCCCCTTGAAAGCGACGCGGGGCTCCGGCATCCCCCAGGCCATTGCGGCACTGCAGGTCGAAAACGAGCGCTTTCGCCACGGTCTCCTGTCACTGAAGGTCGCCATCGGCAAGATGGCGCTGACCCTGCTGGCCCTGCTGGGCGGCGCCTCGGTCGGGCGCGAAGGGCCGACCGTGCATGTCGGCGCCGGCTTGCTGTATACCTTGGGCAGACGCTTCGGCCTGGCCGATGCCGCTTCGGCGGGCCGTTTTATCCTGGCCGGCTCGGCCGCCGGACTGGCGGCAGCCTTCAACACCCCGCTGGCCGGCGTCGTCTTCGCCATCGAGGAAATGAGCGGGGCCTTCGAGCACCGCATGAGCGGCGTGATACTGACCGCCGTGATCATGTCCGGCGTGGTCTCGTTGGGCATTCTCGGCAATTACGCCTATTTCGGCCGTTTCGACATTGTGCTGCCACTGGGTCGGGCCTGGATCGCCGTCGTGGCCTGCGGCCTGGTCTGCGGCCTGATGGGCGGTCTCTATGCCCGTCTGATCCAACCCGGCAGTCGTGGCATTGTCGGCTGGGTTGCCGCCACTCGCGGCCGCAACCCGGTGCTGTTCGCCGCCGGCTGCGGCCTGGCTCTGGTGCTGCTGAGCCAGCTCACTCACCACGGCCTGTACGGCACCGGCTACGCCCAGGCCAAAAGCATTCTGCAGCAGGATGACGATGCCGCCGTCCCCTTCTTCGGGATCCTGAAGATGCTGGGCAATATCGCCTGCTCCTGGGCCGGCATCCCTGGCGGCTTCTTCTCGCCGTCACTGGCTGTCGGTGCCGGACTGGGCCAGAACATCAGCCACTTCCTGCCGGCCATCGATCCCAGCGCGGTGGTGCTGCTGGGCATGACCGCCTATCTGGCCGGCGTGACCCAGGCGCCGCTGACCTCCACCGTGATCTCGATGGAATTGACTGCCAACCAGCAGATGGTGCTGCCGATCATGGCGGCGGCCTTGCTGGCCCGCGCCGCTTCGGCCCTGGTCTGCCGCAAGCCGGTTTATCGTGCGCTGGCCGACGTGGTGGTCAAGGCCTATGAGCAGGAAACCCAGCGCCAGCACGGACATCGCGACGCCGAAGCCCATGAAGTGGCCGCCCGGGGGGGCGTTACAGGCCATGCGGTGGCCGAACAGAAACCGCATTGAGCCCAGCCGGCCGCAGATGATGAGGCCGGCAGCCCTCCCGACCGTCGCCCGCCCCGCCTGAACCCGGAAAGCATCACGCCCCGCCGGAATCGCTTCCGACGGGGCGTGATGCCCATGGCCTTGAACGCCGTCTGCAGGCTGAGGCGCAGGTTCAACCGGCGATGCGACGGATCCGTGCACCGAGGCCGCTGAGCTTTTCCTCGATGTTCTCGTAGCCACGATCGATGTGGTATACGCGATCCACCGTGGTTTCGCCCTGGGCAACCAGCCCGGCCAGCACCAGACAGGCCGAGGCGCGCAGATCGGTAGCCATGATCGGCGCACCGCTCATTTCCTTGACCCCGCGGATGATGACGGTATTGCCCTCGATCCGGATATCGGCGCCCAGCCGCTGCAGTTCCTGGGCATGCATGAAGCGGTTTTCGAACACGGTCTCGGTGATGATGCCGGTGCCCTCGGCGATGCAGTTCAGCGCGGTGAACTGCGCCTGCATGTCGGTGGGAAAAGCCGGATACGGGGCCGTGGTCAGATCCACGGCCTTGGGACGGCGACCGCCCATGTCCAGCTCGATCCAGTCGTCACCGGTACTGACGTGCGCGCCGGTCTCTTCCAGCTTGGAGAGCACGGCATCCAGCGTGTCGGCACGGGTGTTGCGGGCGCGCACCTTGCCGCCGGTCATCGCCGCGCCGACCAGGAAGGTACCGGTCTCGATACGGTCCGGCAGCACATTGTAATGCGCGCCATGCAGCCGCTCCACGCCATGGATCACCATGCTGGAGGTGCCGGCCCCCTCGATCTGCGCGCCCATCGCGTTCAGGCACATCGCCAGATCGACGACTTCGGGCTCCTGGGCGGCGTTTTCGATCACGGTGGTGCCGGACGCCAGGGCCGCCGCCATCATGATGTTTTCGGTGCCGGTGACCGTCACCATGTCCATCACCACGCGAGCGCCCTTCAGCCGCGTGGCACGAGCCTTGATGAAGCCGTTCTCCACCGAGACCTCCGCCCCCAGCGCCTGCAGGCCTCGGATATGCTGATCCACCGGCCGTGAACCGATGGCGCAGCCACCAGGCAGCGAGACCTCGGCGTGGCCATAACGGGCCACCAGCGGGCCGAGCACCAGGATCGAGGCGCGCATGGTCTTGACCAGATCATAGGGCGCGACGAAGTTGTTGGTGGTCCGCGGATCGACCTGGATTTCCATCCGGTCATCCATCACCAACTGCGCACCCAGCTGCCCCAGCAGCTCCATGGTGGTGGTGACATCGTGCAGATGCGGCACGTTGCCGATGGTGACCGGTTCATCGGCCAGCAGACAGGACACCAGTATGGGCAATACCGCGTTTTTGGCGCCGGAAATGGCGACTTCGCCATTCAGGGGAACACCGCCATTGATCAAAATCTTCGCCATCGAAATCCTTGAGATTGCAGTCGGTCCGGCCGGGCTCAGGCCTGAGCCGTGCCAGCCTCGGCCGGGGTCTGGGTGACCAGTGCAAGGGCATGAATCGCCCCGCCCATCAAATCGCCGAGGGTGGCGTAGACCAGCCGGTGCCGGGCCAGCGGCAGCTTGCCGGCGAACTGCTCGGCAATCACCGTCGCCTCGAAATGCACTCCGTCATCGCCTTGCACCTGCGCCGAGGCGCCGGGAAGACCGCTTTCAATCAGTGCCTTGATACTGGCAGCGTCCATAAACCATTCCGTGCTGCACCCGTCATGGCGGGCGCGTGATAGTGGGAAATCATGACTGCGTTAATGCAGACCATGACGATATCGTGCGAAGATGCCATGTTAATGGAAATTTGCTGGCACAGAAATGACTCGGCCGGCTCATGCGGCGGCGCGCCTCTTCCCCGGCGGCCGACTGCCGCCGTTATGGAACTGATGGACAATGACTCTTCGAATGGATCCGCTCCAATTTATGGCACCGGTGGATGATCGCACCATCATCGAAAACGCCCGCCGGGTCATTCTGACTGAGGCCGCTTCGATACAATCGCTGGCGGACCGGGTCGAGCAGGCCTTTGCCGCCGCCTGCCGCCTGATCCTGGAATGCCAGGGGCGAATCGTGGTCTCCGGCATGGGCAAGTCCGGCCATGTAGCCCGCAAGATTGCCGCAACGCTGGCCTCTACCGGCACGCCGGCCTTTTTCGTCCATCCCGGCGAAGCCAGTCATGGCGACCTCGGCATGGTGCAGCCCCACGACGTGATGTTGCTGCTGTCCAATTCCGGCGAGACCGATGAACTGCTGTTCATCCTGCCGTTTCTGAAGCGCCAGGGCACCGCCCTGATCGCGATGACCGGCCATGCCGGCTCGGCTCTGGCACGGCAGGCGGATATTCACCTTGATGCAGCGGTGGAAACCGAAGCCTGCCCTCTGGGTCTGGCCCCGACTACCAGCACCACCGCCGCGATGGTGCTGGGTGATGCCTTGGCAGTCGCCTTGCTGGAAGCCCGCGGATTCACGGCGGATGATTTTGCGCGTTCCCACCCCGCCGGCAACCTCGGGCGGCGCCTGCTGGTGCGTATCAGCGATGTGATGCACAGCGGCGAGGCCCTGCCCAGGGTCCGGATCAACGCCAAGCTGTCGGAGGCGCTGATGGAAATGTCCCGCACCCGGCTGGGGATCACCGCGGTGATCGACGACGCCGGCATCCTGCGCGGGGTGTTCAGCGACGGCGACCTGCGCAGGGTGCTGGACGATCACCGGGTTGATCTGCGCGAGGCCGAGGTCGGTTCGCTGATGAGCCGGACCCCCATCACCATCGGTGCGGACCAACTGGCCAGCGAGGCTGCCCGGATGATGGAGCAGCATCAGGTGCATGCCCTGCTGGTGGTCAATACGGCCCAGCAGTTGGTCGGCGCCCTGAACATCCACGACCTGCTGCGCGCGCGCGTGGTCTGAACCCGCCCCGCCCGCCCTGATGAATGCCATGTATCTTGCCGACCTGCCTGCCGAAGTGCTCGCCCGCGCCGCCGCCATCCGTCTGGCGGCCTTCGATGTGGACGGGACCCTGACCGACGGACGCCTGCCGTTCAGCGCCGAAGGCCAGGACCACAAGGTCTTTCATGTGCATGACGGTCTGGGCCTGAAACAGCTGCAGCACCATGGCATCGCCGTGGCCATCATCACGGCGCGCTCCAGCGAAGCCGTCAGCCGGCGCATGGCCGAACTTGGCATCCGTCACGTCTATCAGGGAGCCCGCGACAAACGCGCTTGCCTGCACCAGCTGCTGAATGAGCTGGACCTTCAGCCCGAACAGGCCGCCTTCGTCGGTGATGACCTGCCTGACCTGGCGCCGATGCGCATCGCCGGGCTGGGCATTGCGGTGGCCAATGCCCACCCCTGGCTGGCTGCACAGGCGCATTGGCAGACCCGCTCGCGCGGCGGCGAGGGCGCGGCGCGAGAGGTCAGTGATCTGCTGCTGCAAGCCCAGGGCCGTCAGGACGAGGTACTCCAGTCGTGGTATTGAACAGACTCGGCCAGCTGCATCGCTATCTGCGCGACCGGGCCCTGCTGGCCGCCACCGTGACCCTGCTGCTGCTGGCCGGCGCCAGCCAGACTCTGCTGTGGTGGATTCAGCCGCCCCCGCGGATCAACGACACCCTGGGGCCACCCCGCTCGGGCTACACCGTCAAACAGTTTCAGGCCTACCTGTACAATGCCGACGGCGCGCCCGGCCTGCGCATCAGCGGGCCCTTGCTGGAGCGGCGCGACAATGACGACTCGCTGTTCCTGACCACGCCGCATTTCGTGATGCCCAGCCATGTCGCCACGGTTCCTGACTGGAGCGGCGACTCGGACTACGGCTGGGTCAACCGCCGCGGCGATCTGGTCATGCTGCAGGGCAAGGTGTTCATGCATCGCGATGCCTACGCCCAGACCCCCGCCACCGAAATCCACAGCGCCAACATGACCGGCTGGCCCAAGGACAACAGGTTGGCGACAGACGAACTTGCCATCATGACCCAAGGCGGCACGATGCTGCGCGGCGTCGGCATGCGCGCTAATCTAGATACGAATGAACTGGAACTTCTCCATGATGTCCACGGCACCTATCCGCCACGCGCTCCGACAGCGCGGGGTCGCTACAAGCACCGTCCTGCTCGCCCTGCTGCTGATCCCGGCACTGGCCGCGGCACGCTCGGATGACCGGCAGAAGCCGATCAACTACGTCGCCAATTCCTCGGACATCCAGAATCGGCCCAATGGCGTCACCACCCTGCGCAAGCACGTGGTGATCACCCAGGGCACGATCAAGGGCACAGGCGATCTGGCCAGGATCTACCTGGATGCCGACAGCCAGGTGGATCATGTAGTGCTGACCGGGACCCAGCCCCAGGCGCATATCGAAGAACTGGACGACGAAGGCAATCTGATGACCGGCGATGCCGACACCATCACCTATGCCTACAACAGCGGCATCGCGGTGCTGACCGGCCATGCCGTGGCCAAGCAGGCCGGGCGTGGCGAGTTCCATGGCGACAAGCTGACCTATGACACCCATCAGAGCCTGATCACCGGCCAGAGCAACGGTGACGGCCTGGTCCATGGCGTGATCCTGCCCAAGACCCCCCCTGCCGCCAGCGGCAAACCGGCCAGCGGCACCCTGCAGCCGGCACGCGACCACGCCGCACCGGCACCGGCCACCGCCAGCAGCGCGAGCCGGCACTGATGCTGGCAGCGGCAAATCTGCAGAAGCGGTTCAAGGCCCGCCAGGTCGTCAAGGATTTCGGCTTCGACATTGCCGAAGGCGAGGTAGTCGGTCTGCTCGGGCCCAACGGCGCGGGCAAGACTACCTGTTTCTACATGGTGGTCGGTCTGGTCGAGGCCGACGGCGGCAAGATCACGCTGGACGAGCAGGACATCACCGATCTGCCCATGCACCAGCGGGCCAAGATGGGCATCGGCTATCTGCCCCAAGAAGCCTCGGTATTCCGCCGCCTGAGCGTGAGCGACAATATTCTTGCCGTACTAGAACTGCGCGAAGGCCTGACGGCCAGCCAGCGCAAGCAGGAGCTGGAAAGCCTGCTGGACGAACTGAAGATCACCCATATCGCGGACCAGAAAGGCATCAGCCTTTCCGGCGGCGAGCGCAGGCGCGTGGAAATCGCCCGGGCTCTGGCGGCCCGACCCCGCTATATGCTGCTGGACGAACCTTTTGCCGGCGTCGACCCGATTTCGGTGGGTGAAATCCAGCGCATCGTGCTGCATCTCAAGGATCGCGGCATCGGCGTGCTGATCACCGACCACAATGTGCGTGAAACCCTGGGCATCTGTGATCGCGCCTATATCCTCAGTGACGGCGGCGTATTGTCGAAGGGCTCGCCGGCCCACATCCTGGCCGATGCCAAGGTCCGCGAAGTGTATCTGGGCAAGGAATTCCGGCTGTGATCAGGATCACCTCCCCGGCCGCTGCAAACCGCTAACATGACCGCAACGGGGCCGCTGCGCCCCCGCCGCATGGCCATCCGCACGACGCGTACATGAAGCCCACCCTGCAACTCAAATTCAGCCAGCAACTGGCACTCACACCCCAGTTGCAACAGGCCATCCGCCTGCTGCAGCTGTCACAGCTGGAGTTGGTCGCCGAGCTGCGGCAGCTGGCCGAAAGCAACCCCATGCTGGAGCTGGACGAAGACGACCACAGCCCGGCTGGCGACGCCGAGGCCGATACGAACGAGCCTGCCGCAGAAGCCGGAGCCGAGGCCGCAGAGGCCTACGCCGAGGCTGACATCGGTCTTACCGGCGGAGATGAGCCCGAGTCGATGGAATGGGCCGGCGACAGCAGCGCTGACCAGCCCATCGATTTTTCCATGGCCGATGCCGGCTACTCCGCCGGTCCTTCCGGCGAGGGATTCGAGGCGCAGGATGCCTCGCCCGACTCGCTGCAGGACCATCTGCGCTGGCAGCTGAACCTCTCCGCCTTCGCTCCGCGCGATCAGATCATCGCGCTGGCCCTGATCGATGCCGTCGATGCCCGCGGCTATCTGGAGGGGCCGCTGTCCGACGTGACGGCCGCCATCCCGGCGGCGGCTGCCGTGCAGCCGGAGGAAGTCGAGGCCATCCGCCGCCGGCTGCAGCAATTCGATCCGGTCGGTGTCGCCAGTCTGGACCTGCAGGACTGCCTGGGCAGCCAGATCCGGACACTGCACGAGCAGGACCCGGCCGGCGATCTGGCGCTGGCCATCATCCAGTCCCATCTGGACTTGCTGGCCCGTCACGACGTGTCGCAGCTGGCTCGCCTTCTGCAGCGACCGCCGCAGGAGATCGAGGCCGCCGCTCAGCTGATCCGTCGCCTCGACCCGCAGCCCGGCGCCGGCTATGACCAGGCACCGGTGGAATACATAGCCCCGGACGTCTATGTCCAGCGCCGCGCCAGCGGTGAATGGCAGGTCAGCCTGAATCCGGGTGCCCAGCCCCCGTTGCGGATCAACCAGTATTACTGCCAGCTAATGGCCGAGACCCGCGGCCATGACGCCAGCTGGATGCGCGGCCAGCTGCAGGAGGCCCGCTGGTTGCTGAAGAGCCTGGAAGCCCGCAGCCAGACGCTGCTGAAGGTGGCCTCCGCGATTGTCCAGAGGCAGCGCGGCTTTCTGGAGCACGGCCCTGAAGGCATGCAACCGCTGGTGCTGCGGGAAATCGCCGAAGAGGTCGACATGCATGAATCGACCATTTCGCGGGTGACCAGTCACAAGTACATGCATACCCCTCGCGGGCTGTTCGAGTTCAAGCATTTTTTCTCCAGCCGGATCACCACCGAAACCGGCGATGGAGCTTCCGCGATCGCCATTCAAGCTCTGTTGCGCAAGCTGGTGGACGCGGAAAACCCCAAAAAACCTCTTTCAGATCAAGCTATTGCCGATCGCTTCCATGACCAGGGCATTCAGCTCGCACGCCGTACGGTGGCCAAGTACCGTGACATTTTGCGCATCCCCAGTTCAAGCCAGAGACAACGTGCCGGATGATGTGCTATCACTAGGTCATCAAACTGTCACGGAGGTTCAGCCACCCAAAAACACCCTGCACGACCCTGGCAAGTCCATCAATGCGTGGACAAGCTTCTGCCGACGCATTGACTCTTAAACAGATCCGCGCAATGCGGCACTCTCTCAGGAGGCGACTCATGCAAGTACAGATCAGCGGCCAACAGCTCGCCGTCACCGAGGCACTACGCGCACACGTCCTCGGCAAGATTGATCGTTTGAATCGTACCTACAAGAAGACCACCAATCTCGCCGTGGTCCTTTCCGTATCCAAACGCGAGCAACGCGCCGACGCCACACTTGCCGTCGCTGGCACGACCCTCCGTGCCGAAGCCGTGGAGTCCAATCTCTACGGTTCGATCGACCGCCTGTTCGACCGTCTGGTCGGGCAGCTGCGCAAATATCATGGAAAGGTCTACGACAAGCATGCCATGGAAGTCCGCAAGGAGCGTCTGAGCAGCTGAGCCTGCACCCCGTGGCCGCAGCCCTGTAGCGGACTGCGGCCACGTCTGCACCCGGGATCCGCGCTGTGGCACACTACGAACTGAATAGATCGTTCAGGGATGGCATCCGCCATCCGTTCCGGATGGAGGTTGCTTGGATCGGCTCAGCGCAAGGCAGTTGTTCGACGGCGTGCACGAGCGCCTGGATTTGCGGTGGGAGGCCGGCCGGCAAGGCGAGGCCCGCCGACTCGAACCGAGACTGACCAAGTCGCGACGCCCGTCGCTGGTCGGTTATCTCAACATCATCTATCCGAACAAGATCCAGATCATCGGCACCGAAGAGCTGCACTATCTGGGCCAGCTCAGTCCCGCTCAACGCGAACAGACACTGGCCAGCATTGCGATCTCGGATCCGGTGGCGCTGATCGTCAGCAAGAACCAGCGCATCCCCGAGGATCTGCTTCAGCTGGCCGAAGCCAGCCACACCCCCTTGTGGCTCAGCTCCAAGCGCGGCCACGAACTGCTGACCTGGCTGCATTATCATCTTGCCCGCCAGCTGGCGCCGAGGATCACGCTGCACGGTGTCTTTCTGGAAGTCTTTTCCAATGGCGTGCTGATCACTGGCGAGGCCGGATCGGGCAAGAGCGAACTGGCGCTGGAGCTGATCAGTCGAGGTCACCGCCTGGTTGCCGATGATGCCACCGAATTCACCCTGATCGCGCCCGACGTGATTGACGGCAGCTGTCCCGAGCTGCTGCAGGACCTTCTGGAGGTCCGCGGACTCGGGGTGCTCAACATCCGCGAGATGTTCGGTCATGTCGCCGTGAAGACCAGCAAGTACCTGCGTCTGATCATTCATCTCAAGCCATTGCAGCTGGATGGGGACGGTGATCCGATGACCCGCCTGACCGGCGATGTCGGTCATCGCGAACTCTTCGAGGTTCCGGTCCCGATGATTACCTTGCCAGTGGCCCCCGGACGCAATCTCGGCGTGATGGTCGAGGCGGCCGTACGCAATCACGTTCTGCGCAGCAAGGGCATCGACCCGGCCCAGACCTTCATTGACAGGCAAGCCCACCAGATGCGGAGGCTGCGCACATGGTAAATCCCGTTTTCAGCGACACCCCGCCGCCCGCCAACGACGAGATCCGTCTGATCCTGTTGTCCGGCCTGTCCGGCGGCGGCAAGACCGTGGTGCTGCGGGCCCTGGAGGATCTGGGTTTCTACTGCGTCGACAATCTGCCGGCCGGCCTGCTGCCGGATCTGGTCGCCACCGTCGATGCCGAGGACCGAAGCAGTGCCATCCGCCAGATCGCGGTCGGCATCGACGTGCGCAACCGCAATGACGAACTGCAGCGCATGCCCTCCATCCTGTCCGCGCTGGCCGCCCGTGGCGTCCAGTTGCATCTGGTGTTTCTGGACTGTCGCGACGAAGTCCTGATCAAGCGTTTTTCCGAAACCCGCCGCCGGCATCCGCTGGGTGTGCCGGGCCGCTCGCTGGCCGAAGCCATCGCCGAGGAACGGCAGCGACTGAAGCCTCTGGTGGCACTGGCCGAGCGGGTGATCGATTCCAGCGACCTGAATGTGCATCAGCTGCGGCGCCTGGTGGCGACCAGCTATGCTGCCCGCAGGGACGGCTTCACACTGATGTTCGAGTCCTTCGCCTTCAAGCGCGGCCTGCCGCTGGATGCCGACTTTGTCTTCGATGCCCGCTGCCTGCCCAATCCGCACTGGCAGCCGGCCCTGCGCCCGCTGTCGGGCCGCGACTCGCCGGTACGTGAGTATCTGGACCAGGAACCGATGGTCCAGCAGTATTTTGCCGATACCTCGCGCTGGCTGGACAGCTGGCTGCCGCAGTTCCAGAAAGATGACCGCAGCTATCTGACCGTATCGATCGGCTGCACCGGCGGCCGTCATCGCTCGGTCTATCTGGTAGAAAAACTCGCGGCGCATTATCGTGCGCACTACGGCAACGTGGTGAGCTTCCACCGAGAAATTGAATGAACCCAAGCCCCAAGTCATTTGACGGTCAGCCGACATGAGTGTCGGCGTGCTGTTGCTGACGCATGAAGCGGTAGGCAGTGCGTTGGTCACGGCGGTGCAGCACGTGCTGCCCAGCCTGCCCCTGCACATCGACGCCGTGGAGGTCCCCCCCTGTGCCGATCCCGACGTCATGCGCGACCTCACCGCCACCCATGCCCGCGCGCTGGACGAAGGCGATGGCGTGCTGGCGTTGTCCGACCTGTATGGTGCCACGCCCTGCAATATCGGACTGTCGCTGAGCAGTCTGGGCGTGCGTCTGCGCTGCGTATCGGGCCTCAATCTTCCGATGTTGCTGCGGGTGCTCAACTACGCGGAACGACCGCTGGACGAGCTGGCTGAAATCGCGGCCAGCGGTGGTCGCGGAGGTATATTCATCGATCATGCTTGAACAAGATATTGTGGTCTCCAACCGGCTCGGTCTGCATGCCCGTGCCTCGGCCAAGCTGGTCCAGCTGGCACAGAAATATCAGTCGACCATCCACCTGATCAGCGGCGAACGCGAAGTCAACGCGCAAAGCATCATGGGTGTGATGATGCTGGCCGCCGGCATCGGTACGCCGTTGACCATCCGGGCCACCGGCAACGATGAGCAAGAGGCCCTGGCCGCGGTGGTCGCCCTGTTCGAGCGCAAGTTCGACGAGGGGGCATGAGAATCCAGCTGCAAGGCATCCGTGCCGCGCCTGGCATGACGCTGGGCCGGGCCCGGCTGGTCGCGGCGACCCAGCATGCGATTGACCAGCGACCGCTGGCCAGCCACGAGGTCGAGGCCGAGCTTGCCCGCCTGCATCAGGCACTGGAAGTCGCCCGCCAGGAACTGAAAGATCTGCGCGGCCGTCTGCATGGCGTTCTGGCCGCCGAAGTCAACGAATTCATTGACGCGCACTGCCTCATGCTCAGCGACGGCGAGCTGCTGCGCGGTCTGGATGAATTGATCCGGGTGGGCCATTACCGCGCCGATGCCGCCCTGAAGAAGCAGCGGGACCGCCTGGCCGGCATCTTCGATGCCATGAACGACCCCTATATGCGCAGCCGCCGCGAGGACATCGACCAGGTCGTCGGTCGCGTGATGTCGGCCTTGCAACGTCAGACCACGGCGGCCGAACGCCGGCTGGCCGCCCGGGTCGGGGAGATTCTGGTGGCCGATATGGTCGCCCCGTCGGACATGGCCCAATGGGCCCAGGCCGGGCTGCTGGGCATTGTCGCCGCGACAGGCAGCACCTACTCCCACAGCGCCATTCTGGCCCGAAGCCTGAACCTGCCGATGCTGGTCGGCACCCTGGATGCGCTGTCGAGTATCCATGACGACGACCTGATCCTGCTGGATGCCGAACAGGGCTGCGCCATCGTGCATCCCGAGCCGACAGATCTGGCCCGCTACCGCCGCTGGCAACGGAGCCAGCAAGGGCGTGGCCGAAGTCTCGCCGCCTTGGCCCAGGCCCCCAGCCGGACGGCCGACGGCGTCGAGATCCATCTGTATGCCAATGCCGAGCTGGGCGATGACGTCGCCAGGGCACGTCGAGACGGCGCGGATGGCATCGGTCTGTACCGCTCCGAATTCCTGTTCATGCGCCACAAGCAGCTGCCCACCGAAGAAGAGCAGTTCATCGCCTATCGCGATCTGGTACTTGGCATGGGCGGCGCCCCGGTCACCATCCGCACTCTGGATCTGGGGGCCGACAAGGCCGATGCGGCCGGACTGCTGGTCAGGCGGGAGGAAAACCCTGCACTTGGCGTTCGCGGCATCCGGCTGGCTCTGCGCTTTCCCGCCGTGTTCGGCACCCAGATCCGGGCCATCCTGCGGGCCGCCTGCTACGGTCCGGTACGGGTGCTGGTGCCGATGGTGACCCAGAGCGACGAGCTGATCGCCGTCCGCGCCCTGTTCAACATGGCCCGCGAAGAACTGCAGCGCGAAGGCATCGATCTCCCCGAGCGCCTGCCGCTGGGGGCCATGATCGAAGTCCCGGCGGCAGCCATCAATGTTCGCGCCCTGCTGGACCATGCCGATTTCCTGGCCATTGGCAGCAATGATCTGACCCAGTATGTCTTGGCCGCCGACCGTGACAACGATGCCCTGGGCAATCTCTACACCCCGCTGCAACCCGCCTTGTTGCGACTGCTGGCCTTCGTCATCCACACCTGTCGCAAGGTCGGCAAACCGGTCAGCCTGTGCGGAGAAATCGGCGGCGACGTGCATTTCACCGCTTTGCTGCTGGCCCTGGGCCTGAGCGAATTCAGCATGCACCCTTCGCAGTTGCTGCCCGTGCGCGAACGACTTAGCCAGCTCGACCGCAGCGTGCTGCTGCGGCAGGCGCCGCGGCTGCTGCGCGCCTACACCTATGAGGATGTCGAACAGGTCCTGGCCAGCATGACCGAATCGGCCAGCTGCAGGCCGCAAACGGACGCGCCGTCAGCCTGAACTGCCCGGATCGGACGGCTACGGGGCTTGCACGTGATCGACAAGCTCGCACCTCGCCCCGTACGAGCTTCGCGGCAGCGTCGACATCCACCGGAGCTGTCATGCGGCAGGCCCGGACCGGATACATCCATAGCCCGCGAGTGACCCGCCGCAGCCATCCCGGTCACTCGACGTCGCACGGACCTTGCGAGGCGAACGGCAATACCACAGCCAGCCATCGCGTCAGCAGCCAGCACAGCAGGCTTCCCGTGCCGATGCCGATCAGGCATTCCGCCAACGTGACGGCCATATCCAGGCACCATGCCGATACCATGGCGGTCCAAGGAATCCGGATTCCGTCCCGTAGCGGAGTTTTCATTGCAGGTCATCCATCAAGCCTGCCGCCGCCTTGCGGGCCCCTGCCCTGGCTGCCGTCAACGGCCCCAGCGAAGCCTTGATGTTCATGGCGTTGGGATACTGCTTGTCCACATAGGAAAGCAGAAGCTGATGGCTGTCCGCCGCATAGATCTCGACGGCGTAGCTGACCGAGCCGTTGAACAGACCCTCCCGGCCCCTGATCGACTGCAGCAGATTGATCGGCGTGCCACCCACATCGAACTTGGTGAAGGTACCAATGAACGGCGTGGTACGCCGTGCCCCTGTCAGGGTGATCTGTACTCGCAAGGCATCATCCGACGACATCAGGGTCTGAGCGAAACGCTGTGCCAACTGCAGCACAAACTGCTCTTGCAACGCATCGGCCAGCGAGGCCTTGTCCTTGGCGGAGATATTCTTGCCGAACTGCGCATCGCTCCCCTGATAGACCCGCACCGGCTCCATGATGAAGTGGTGGTAATGACTCCAGTCCACATCCGGCCGGTAGGTGAAGGGTAGATGTCCGTGATGCATATGGAGGTTGGGCTGCAGATAGACGGCCGAGGCAATGCCCTGATAACGGATGGGCGCCGGTGATGAGCAGCCGGCCAGCAGGCTGACGGAGCCCAGCAGCAAGCCTTGGGCCAAGAAGAGAAGGCGCATGATAATGATTTCCTGATGGCGAAATGGATTTTCCCGGTGCAGGACCGGTGCAGGAGCCGGCCGCGGGACCGGACCGACAACGCCATGCTAGGCACTGGTTTTTAGGAATTCATTAGCCGCACGCCCCCCCCATGATGGAGTGCACCTGCCCATGGGGATCCACACGAGATCCGGACCAGTCAGCCCTGGCCGCCAAGCTGTGACGGGAAGACCACTCGCAGCCTGAACCCCTTCCATCCAGGACCGCAGCCGGTCTCGATGGTGGCTTCATGGTTTTCGGCGATGGCAGCCACCAGCGACAAGCCGATGCCACTCCCCCTTCCGGATGCACCGCCTGCACGATGGAAACGGGTAAAAATGGCTTGGCGCTCCTCGGCGGCCACGCCGGGCCCGTCATCCTCGATCTCCAGCATGGGGTGCAGCAGATCCCCCCGCCGCAAATATCCACAACGCAGACGCACCCTGCCCCCGACGTGGCCATGCCGGATCGCGTTATCGACCAGATTGCGGATCAGGATGCCGATTTCATCCGGATCGCATGTCAACAGGCAGGCACTCCCGTCGAGATCCAGCCGGCAATCGCGGCGTGCTGCCTGAATCCAGAAGTCGTCGATGATCATGCGGCAAACCACCAGCAGATCAAGTGGTTCGCGCCCACAGCGATGCAGTCCCGCCTCCAGCCTTGCCGTGTCCAGCAGCTGCTCCGCCAGCCGGTGGGTGCGCAAAGACACGTCGATCAGCTTGCCCAGCGCCTGATCCTTGCCTTGCAAGGTCCCCGCGGCAAGAGCCACTTCGGCCTGCAGATGCAGTGCCGCCAAGGGAGTGCGCAGCTCGTGAGCCGCATCGGCGATGAACTGGCGCTCCATCTGCATGGCCGAATCAAGACGTACCAGCATGGCATTGAACGATTGCAGCAAGGGCTGAAGCTCCGTAGGCAGCGCTTCGACCGGCACCGGCGAAAGATCAAAGGCGCGGCGACTGCTCAGACTCTCGGAAGTTGACCTCAACGGGCGCAACGCAGTCACGACAGCCCGCCACAACAGCAAACCCATCACGACCAATTCCACCGTATTCAACAACATCGCGGTCAACATGGCACCGATCTCGGCGGGCTGAGTCCGACTGGGCAGCAGTCCGGGCCTCGCGGCGTCTCGAGCTGTCCCGGGCGAACCGAACCAGGCCGCCGGCAAATGCCGGGCCAATGCATCTCCCATGGCATGCAGCTCGACCCGCCAGCCGATGTCGGGCCCCACAATCAGATAGGTCACGCTCATGGAGAGAGAGATGCACCAGGCCAATGCAATGACACAACACAGCATGCTCAAGAGACGCCATTGCATCGACCTCATGCCGGATCCTTCACTGTGTAGCCATGACCATGCACAGTATGGATCAGCCCGTCGCCAAGCTTGCGCCGCAGTTGATGCACGAAAACCGAAACCGTATTGCTGCCGACGCCTCCAGGATGACCATAGATGGCCAGTTCCAGTTCATCGCGCGTCACGATATGTCCCCGCCGCTTCAGCAGCGTGAGCAGCAACTGGTATTCGTGCACGCTCAATGCCACCGGCTCATTGTCCAGAGTTACCTGACGCCGAACCGGGTCCAGCACCAGCGGGGCGTGGATGTACGACGGTACCACTTGTCCCTCGCTGCGACGGATGACGGCACGGACTCGTGCAAAAAGCTCAGCCAACTGGAAAGGCTTGACGAGATAATCGTCGGCACCGGCATCCAGCCCCCGGATCCGGTCACTCAGCTGTCCGCGTGCCGTCAATATCAGCACCGGAACCGTATCGTAACGCCCGCGCAGATAACGCAACACATCCAGCCCCGATCCGGTACCCAAGCCTATATCCAGCAGGACGGCCGCATAAGCATGCTCCACCAGACGCGACCTGGCCGCCCCGGCATCCAGAGCATGGTCGATCCGCCAGCCCTGCTGACATATGCCATCACAAATGGCTTCGGCCAGCATGGCATCATCTTCCACCAGCAACAGGTTCACGAGGCAAGCCTGATCTTCAAGGGGATCCAAGCATAGGCCGGGTTTGTTGGCTTTTGATTAAGAACCTGCTGCCTACGGACGGGGCGGAGTCGGAGCCACGATCGACCGCCATGCGAGCAACCCGTGTTGCGGCAGCTCATCAAAGCCTTCAGCTCTTGCGGGCAGCCCGCTCGGCCAGTGTTTCGGCCACCTTGTCGCGCAAATAGACCGGCTGCACCTGTTCCGGTGCCACCGCTTCGCCACGTCGGAATTTTTCAGCGGCCAGCTGGGCCACGGCCAAGGCCTGGGGGTAGCGCTCGCCTTCGGCCCACTCGATGGCCGCGCCCAGCCTGGAGCGCAAGGTCTCGGCATCCACCCGCCAGCCGGTTCCGATCACCGCCCAGGCCGGCGCTTCGGGACATGCCAGCGCCGCCGCCGCGACGACTTGCTCGCGTCCCTGCAAATGCAGGACACCCGTCTCGTCCCGACGCCAGGCCGCAGCATACAGCTCGCCCATGCGGGCATCGATCACGGTCAGCACATGCCCGGACTCCAGTGGCGCCCCCAAGGCCAATGCTTCCAGCGAGGACACCCCGATCAGGGGGCGATCCAGCCCCAGGGCCATGCCCTGAGCCAGCGAGATGCCCAGCCGGACCCCGGTAAACGCCCCTGGCCCGCGACCGACCGCCAATACGTCCAGCGCATGGCGATGGATGCCGCCCTCGGCCAGCAGTTCGTCGATCATCGGCAGGATCCGTTCGGCATGACGCCGCGGCGCCAGCTCGCTGCGCTGGATCAGGGCATCGCCGATGACCAGAGCGGCGGAGCAGGATTCGGTGGTGGTCTCGATGGCAAGCAGTTTCATCCGCGCATGATACCGGACTCCGTGCAATCCCGCGGACGGTCAGGGCTGCCAGAGCCGGGCGGACCAGTCACCTCGGTTATAGTAGGCCGCTCATCATCGACAATACCCGCCGGCCTCCCCTGCCGGCGATGCGGGAGCCACCATGCTGGACAAATGGGATCAACGATTCATGGACGTGGCGCGACTGGTCGCCAGCTGGAGCAAGGACCCCTCCACCAAGGTGGGCGCCGTGCTGGTGCATCCGCAACAGAAGCGCATCGTCTCCACCGGATACAACGGTTATCCGCGCAGCCTCGAAGATGACGGCGGACTGGATCGCGACCGCAAGCTCAGCCGTACCATCCATGCCGAGATGAATGCCATCCTGCATGCCCGCGAGCCGACCGAAGGCCTGACCTTGTATGTCACCCCGCTGCCCCCTTGTGATCGATGCGCCGCGCACATTATCCAGGCCGGCATCCGCCGGGTGGTGTATGCCGGTGGCGATCTGGGCCGCTGGGCCAGCTCCGCGTCTGCCTCCCTGGCCTATTTCGGCGAAGCCGGTATCGAAGTCATGGAATTCACTGCGAACGACGCTTCAGCCTGAAATTCGGCGGACCTCCCGCCGCGGCATCGTACCCCGCCAGGTTCTGGATTCAGGCAACCACACCCCGATGCTGAACTTCAAATCCAGGTTTTGAGACCAGCCTTCGATCCCGTTCAAAGCCGTGCATCCATGACCATGGCGTCCATGCGGAGCCGTCGCTGACCGAGGTCTGCGACGGGACTCAAAGCGGCCAGGCCTGTACTAGAGCAGCGAATTGATCTGCTGATCTTTCCGGTATCCTCGGCCGCTCACCACAGAGTGGTACTGCATCGCAGTTTCCACAATCAGATGGTCGTCCGCCAATCATCGTCCTGCCTGCTCCAGACCCGCAATTGCTCGGTCAGTGCATCGCAGGAGACCCGGCTGGCACGGGTCAGACTCGGCCCCACAATCACTCGCCGGCGACCCATGTCGCATACTGTTTTAAAGGCGGGCGCTCCCGGGATGCTTGGCCAGGAAGCTTCAGGCTCGACGCTGAATTGATGACCGAATTGGTAGTGACGCCAGGCTCCCAGACCGTGAAATACCATGACCCGCAACTGCGGCAGGGCTTGTCGATCATTGAACAGGCGAGCAAACAAGGGGCCACGCTGCGTTCGCACCTGATCACGGTACGCCTGCCGATCCAGTCCCATATGGCGATCGGTTTCACGAATTCTAGGCAGCGGCGCCATATTGGCAGCCATCACATGGGACCAGCGCTGGTCCCAATTCACCCGCAGATCTGCGCCTGCGGGCGCCCCGTTCAGCTTGGCCATGATTTCCAGCGGACGGCGCCAGGCCAAAGACAGTCGCTGGGACGCTGGCACTGGCTCCGGGCAGGGATCCCACCGCACTTGATCATCGCCTACGGGCTTGAGGCTCAGCGTCTGATCAGTCCCCCGCTGACTCGGATCACCGCCAGGCTCGATACCGACAAACCAGACGGCGGCATCGATTGCCCCATAACCGAGGAAACTGAACCACTGATCCATTTCTGCCTTGCCCAATGCCATGACGCGTCCTGTGGTTTGCCCAACACTGCACCCAGGTCAAGCCGGGTCCCCAAGACAGATCCTAAACCGAAGAGCACGACATAACCCGACACAATATTCCATCGCCATGCAAGATCCGCGATACGCCTGCGCCTGCAAATCCCGGCCAACAGCCATTGATGGCAGCGCGATTCTGCCGGGACAGCCTGCCGCTGCCGGTGGTCTGCTCAGTTCCCGCGGGAGCTCGACGAAAGATTTTCTTCAAAGGGGCTGGCGGAGATGCTTGCGCTGCTATAGAATAGCTGGCTCGGCAGTACTGATCGATGATCAGCACTGACAGAAACGCACGAGATGATCCAGCTTGCTGTTTCATGCTTTTGCCGGACTGATCCGCTACGGCGGATACCGTGTTGGCTAGGTGGCAGAGTGGTCATGCAGCGGCCTGCAAAGCCGTGTACGCCGGTTCGATTCCGACCCTGGCCTCCAAATTATGATTGAATCAGGCGGCCGCGGCCGCCTTTTTCATGCCCGCTTTCCGGGCCAGCACCCCGCCCGGTCATGAGGGCATGCAAGCACGGCGACCCGATTCGATCGCCGTGCTTGCCCGGTTCTCAGGCCGGTACCACCTCACGCCGGGGAAAGGCCGCCGCCAGCTCCTTGACCAGCACGCGCTCGTTCTCGCTGTAGTCCACCGGCACCGAGACCACATGCACGCCGCCCGCCTGAAAGGCAGCCTCCAGGGTCGGCACGAAGTCGCCGATATCCTTGATGTCATGACCCTGGCAACCGAACGCCTGGGCATACAGCTCGAAATCGGGATTGCCGAAGGTCATGCCGTAGTCGGAAAAACCATCCACGGCCTGCTTCCAGCGGATCATGCCGTAGGCGTGGTCATTGAGCACCAGCACCACCAGATTCAGCTTCAGACGCACGGCCGTTTCCAGCTCCTGACTGTTCATCATGAAGCCGCCGTCACCGCAGATGGCCATTACCCGCCGCTGCGGATACAACATGGCCGCCATCATCGCGGCCGGCAGCCCGGCGCCCATGGTGGCGAGGGCATTGTCCAGCAGCAAGGTGTTGGCGACATGGGTACGGTATTGCCGTGCGAACCAGATCTTGTACATGCCATTGTCCAGCGACAGGATCCCGTCATCCGGCATGACCTTGCGCACGTCGGCGACAAGGCGCTGCGGAACAAAGCCATTCTGCTCCGCGGACTCGGTAAGATGCGCGAGAATGCCTTCGCGCAAAGGCAGCAAGGCCTGCGCCTGCGGCAGCCGGCCTTCGATACGATCCGCCAGCAGGGCCAGCGAGGCACCGATGTCGCCGACGATCTCGGCCTGGGGAAAGTAGACCTGCTCCACTCCGGCGGGCTGGTAGCCGACATGGATGACGGTGGGGCCGCCGGCTCGCATCATGAACGGCGGTTTTTCGCAGATATCATGCCCGATCGAGACAATGACGTCGGCCTGATCGATGGCCTCATGGACATAGTCGCGCTCCGACAATGCCGCGGTTCCCATATACAGGTCCGAGCTGCCGGAAACCGCCCCCTTGCCCATCTGGGTGGTGAAGAAGGGAATGCCGCTGCGACGAACGAAGGCCGACAGGGCCTCGCTTGAATCGGGGCGCGAAGCTGCCGCGCCCAGCATGATCAGAGGACGCTGCGCCTGACGCAGCAAATCGGCCGCATGATCCAGCGCCGCCGCGGCGGCCACCGGTCGATTCAGTGGATGCAATGGCACCACTGGAACCGGTTCGCAAGGCATGGCGGCAATGTCTTCCGGCAATTCCAGGTGCACCGGCCCCGGCCGGCCGTCCATTGCCACCCGGAAGGCCTCCCGTACCACGGTGGGAATCATGGCCGGCGACACGATCTGGCGCGCCAGCTTGGTCAGCGGCCGCATGGTGTTGACGATATCGACGATCTGGAACTGGGCCTGGCGATTGGACATCACCCCTTTCTGCCCGGTCAGCATGATCATCGGCATCGCGCCCAGATGCGCATAGGCCGCACCGGTGGTGAAATTCAGCGCCCCCGGGCCCAGGGTAGCCAGACAGACACCCGGGCGCCCGGTCAGCCGTCCATAGGTCGCCGCCATGAAAGCCGCGGCCTGCTCATGGCGAGTCAGCACCAGCCGGATCGACGACTTGCGCAGGGACTCCACCACATCCAGGTTTTCCTCGCCGGGAATGCCGAAGATGGTGTCCACCCCTTCGTTTTCCAGGGCGGCCACCAGCAGATCCGAACCTTTGGACATCACACTTTCCTCGATCAATAAAAAGAAAACGCGGAACGGATCAACGCCGATCCAGCCATACCGTCTGGGCATTGACGAATTCACGCAGCCCGAAATGCGACAGTTCCCGGCCGAAACCGCTCTGCTTGACGCCGCCGATCGGTACGCGCGGGTCCGAGGTGGAGCTGCCGTTGATGAATACCGCCCCCGTCACCAGTCCGGCCGCCAGCTTATGGGCGCGCTCGACATCAGCCGTCCACAAGGCACCACTGAGGCCGTAATCACTGTGATTGGCCAGTTCGACGGCATGTTCGGCATCGCGTGCTTCGATCAGGGCCGCCACCGGACCGAACGTTTCGCCATCGAAAGCCGGCTGCCCCGGAGCCACATCCGCCAGCACCGTCGGCGCATAGAAAAATCCTTCCCGCGGCAGGCGTCTGCCGCCTTCCAGCAGGCGTGCACCGGCGGCCACACTGTCCTGGACCTGCTGATGCAATTGCTCCAGCAGATCCAGACGTGCCATCGGCCCCATCCTGACCTCCGGATCCCGGCCATCGCCCACTTTCAAGGCTCTGACCTTGCCCAGCACCAGCGCGGTGAACGGCTCCAGCACGCTGCGCTCCACGATCAGCCGCTTGCTGGCGATGCAGACCTGGCCGGCATTCTGGAACCGTCCGGCCACCGCCGCCTCGGCCGCCGCCTCCAGATCGGCATCGGCCAGCACGATAAAGGGATCGGAACCGCCCAGCTCCAGCAGCACCTTCTTCAAGGCTTTGCCGGCCAAGGCCGCGATGCTGCGACCGGCCTGGACACTGCCGGTCACGGTGACCGCCGCGATGCGGGGATCGGCAATGGCGGTGGCGACATGCTCGCGCTGCAGATTCACTGCCTCGAACACATGCTCCGGCAGCCCGGCCTCCAGCCACAGCTGGTGCAGCCGCAAGGCGCAACCGACCACGTTTTCGGCAGGCTTGACCACATAGCCGTTGCCACCCAGCAAAATCGGCACCGCCGCGCGCATGATCTGCCAGTAGGGGAAATTCCAGGGCATCACCGCCAATATCACGCCCAGGGGACGATAGGCGACATATGCCTTGGCATCGGGCACCAAGGTCGGCTCATTCGCCAGCCAGGCCGGACCATGCTCGGCATACCACTCGCACAGCACCGCGCACTTCTCGACCTCGCCCAGCGATTCGCGCTCGGTCTTGCCCATTTCGGCCGTGGCCAGCAAGGCCAGTTCATGACGATGCTCGCGCAGCACCGAAGCCATCGAACGCAGGATGTCGGCCCGTCGCGGCAGCGAAGTGCCGCGCCATACCTGGAAACCCTGCTCGGCTTGCGCCAGCAGGGTTTCCAGCTGCGCATCATCGGCAAAGGGGTATTCGGCAATGACGGCATCTTTCGCCGGGTCACGAGAAACAGCAGAGGCGGTCGTAGATGGGGAGGTCGCGGTGGACATGACAGGATGTCTCCTCAGGTTGAGGGCGCCGCATCCTTGCAGGCTGCTGGCGCCGGAGTGCCTTGCACACTCTGGACCTGCCGCCCCCGCGCAACAAGACCTGCCCTCATCCTATGATCACCAATCCCTGTCTGCAGCAGGCCCGGATCCATCAGACCGGCAGATAAGTCACCAGCGACAGCTCGGGCCGGTTTTCCGGAATCAAGGCCACATAGCGCAGCTCCATGCGACCGCGGCGGGGATGCTCGATGCGCTTGATGCCCTCGTCGAAACGATCCACGTCGTGTTCAGGCCACCAGCGCCGGAATTCTTCGCTGCCGGCCTGCAGGGCCGTCAGCAAGGGCAGGAAGGAAGCCTTGTCATCGGCACGGGCATAAGCACCGCGCAAAGAGGCCAGCAAACCACGGGCGACACGCTCCCATTCGACGATCTGCCGCCGGTAGGGCGGATACAGATACATCAGCCACAGCGTATTGCGCTGCTCCGGCGGCAGCGCACCGTAGTCCACAAACAGATCGGCAATCGCCGGATTCCAGACCAGGATGTCGAAGCGCGCATTGCGGATATAAGCCGGCAACGGCTGCATGGCCAGCACCAGCTGGGACAGCCCGTCGGTCAGACTTTCATCCGTGTCGGTGGCCGGCGCCGGGTAACCGGACAAGGCAAACAGATGCAGACGCTCCGCCTCGTTCAGCCGCAAGGCCATGGCCAGCCGGCCCAGCACCTCCATCGAGGCCCGCACCTTGCGGCCCTGCTCGATCCAGGTATACCAGCTGACACTGACCTCGGCCGCCAGCGCGACCTCTTCGCGGCGCAGACCGGGCGTGCGTCGATGCCGCCCCGAAAAGCCGAAGGCCGCTGGATCCAGCCGGGTCCGGCACGCCATCAGAAAAGCGCCCAACTCCCGCCGTTGCGCTTCGTCCACACGGGGTGCCGAAGCCAGCTCTCCGTCCCTGAAGGCTTGATTCATACCCGTCCGATCGCTGCCGTGGAATCCTGCCAGCCTACACCAGCCTGGCGGACATGGAAAAATCGGCAGCCCGATCTCTGCAGCCGCTGACCTGAGATCACCGACCGCGAATGCACGACGCCTGCCAAGCCACGACCCTCCAGCCCGACCGAGTGACCTCGGACAGGCTGAGCAATGGCAGCTTGAGTCTCACCTGGACCGGTGAACCAATATATCGAATGCCGATACGCATATGATGGCATCCACCATGACTTGGCATGCCCGCGTCGCGACCCCCATCTAGTCTGTGGCGCAATCACGCGCCAGCCCCATGGAGCCAAGCATGCCCAACGTATACGTCGAACCCCGCCCCAAGGGCCGACCCGAAGGTACCGCGATCGAGGATTACATCCTGGAATATGCCCACGGCGCTCGCGTCGACCAGGTGGATTACAAGACCCAGGCGGCAGCCATACAGGCGGCTCGGATTGCCGGGCACAGCCCGCTGGTCGCCCGTGTCAGACATACTGACAAGGGCAATCCCGGTCACTGGCGCGCCCCCTGATCCGGCCTCGCCTGGAATGGGGTCCGGAGCATGCCGGACCCCATTGATAGCTTGCCGCGTCCGTCGCGCCTCGTCCGTCGAGGCGGCCGGCAGACCGAGGCCGGCCTCATGGATCAGGAGCCTTGAGCTCGGCTTTCGCAGCAAAGGCATGACGACTCTCGTCCAGAGCTCGCCGGCGATATATCCCCCGGCGTCCATCCCTGCCTGAAACCACCCGGCGCGCTCGTCCTTCCCCCATGCGAAACCACTGCCGTCTGCTCCAAGGCCGGATACTGCGGCCGCCTGACGACAGGTCCGGCTTGACCGGATCCCGTCAAGGATGATTACCATGGGAACCGCAACACGATCCGGTTTTTCATGAGCGACATTTCGAACCCGCCCCTTCCCCGCCGGGCCATGCTGGGTCTGCTGGCCACTGGTGCCGCAGCCATCAGCCTGGGCGCCGAAGCCGTTCCGGCCAGCCAGAACGGCATGGCAGCCAATGGCAAGCGCGGCAAGCACGAGCCCAACGCCTCGCATCCCGAGCTGGCCGATCGTCCCGGCGGCAATCACCAGTCACTGGCACCCGCTGCCGTCGACATCATGTATCGACCGGCGATTCACTATTCGCCGAAGCTGGGCTTCATGAATGACCCCAACGGCCTGCTGCACCGAGACGGGCTCTACCACCTCTACTTCCAGTACGACCCCGACGCCTCGCTGGCCGGTCACGTGCACTGGGGGCATGCCACCAGCAGCGACCTGTATCACTGGCATGATCAGCCCATCGCCATCGACGAGACCCCGTCCGGCGAAGCCTTCACCGGCAGCGTGGTGGCCGATCCGGACAATCTCTCCGGACTGTTCAAAGCCGGCCAGACCGGCATGGTGGCGATCTACACCCGCGCCAGCGCTCACAGCCAGACGCAGTGGATTGCCACCGGCCTGGATGGACAGACCCTGACCGATGCGCCCGGCAATCCGGTGCTCGACCTGCATAGTGATTCTTTTCGGGATCCCAAGGTGATCTTCCATGCGCCCAGCGGGCAATGGGTGATGGTCGTCGCCCTGTCACGCCTGCACCAGATCGGATTCTTCACCTCACCGGACCTGCAGCATTGGACCGAGGCCAGCCGCTTCGGTCCGGCCGGCCTGCTCGGCATCGATTACGAATGTCCCAATCTGGTCGAGCTTCCCGTGGCCGACGGTGGCAGCCGCTGGGTACTGTTTGTCTCGATCAATCCCGGATCACCCCAGGGTGGCAGCTGCACCCAGTATTTTGTCGGCGATTTCGACGGCAGAGCGTTCACAGCAGATCGTCCTGTGGCGCAGATCATCGACTTTGCCAAGGATTTCTATGCACTGCAGTTCTATGCCGGCGTGGAAAAGCCCACCGCCATTGCCTGGATGGGCAACTGGCAATACTGCCAGGAGGTCCCCACTCATGCCTGGCGCGGACTGATGACACTGCCGCGCGAGATGTCGCTGGCCCATGATCCCATCCAGGGACTGCGGCTGGCACAGCAACCGGCGGGACTTGAAGCCCTGCGCGGACCGCGCATCGCCATGGACCCCGGCCGCATCGATGCCGGCAGCGCACGTCAAGTCGCCCTGCCGGAAGGCCAGGCCATCGAATTGTCGATCACGTTCGAGATCGACAATGACCCATCGGGTCCGGCGGCGGGTGGCAAAGGACGCGGCGGCCGCTTCGCCATCGAGTTCAGCAATGATCAGGGTGAAATGCTTTCCATCGGCGTCGATGCACTGGCCCAGCAGGCCTGGCTGGATCGCAGCCGTCTGCGCGGTTTCAGCCAGCCCTTTTTCACCGGCCAGTTCTCGACCCCGATCGCGCCGCGTGATCGCCGGGCCAGGTTTCGCATCATTCTGGACGCCTGCTCCGTGGAAGTCTTTACCCAGGACGGCATGGAAGTCGGCACCGCCCTGATCTATCCGGCGGCACCGCTCAATTTGCTGCGCCTGCATACCAGCGGCAGTGATGCCATCGTGCATGCCGTCGAACTCCATCCGCTGGCCAAGACGATGGAACGCTCTACCTGGTCCGGCGAGGTCTGAGACAAGATTGGAAGGATTGAAGTGCTTTATGGCGCAAGCGGAGTCATCCGCTGGATGCGCAAGGTCACCTGATGGCCATGCGGCACAGACCATGACCGCGTCCTGCCAGAGCGGTCGATGGTCGTCGTCGCCACCGAGCATCCGGCCATCGATTTCGGCGAAATCGAATCAGCTCACCGCCTCCAACAGCACCTGATGTCGTCGGAATACAGCAAGGACTGAGGGTGGTACCAGGGCCGCCGCCGTCCAGGCAAAGGTGGTTTCATCCAACCATAACCTGGCAGTCGTGGCTGGACAGGATCGACTACCCGCATCATGGGGCCGGATGGTCATGTTTCGCTTTCTCGCGGGTGGCCATTGAAACGGAAAGGCTTGTGTTCGACCAGCTGCGCAAAGGCCTGCCAGGGCAGGGTACGCGACGGCTCGCCCCGACGGGCGCGCATCGTCACCGAGGCGGAGCGTGCCTCGCGGTCGCCCGCAATCAGCAGATACGGGACCTTGCGCAGGCTGTGCTCACGGGTCTTCAACGCCAGGGTTTCATGCCGGATATCGGCATGGCAGCGAATGCCCCGCTCCTGCAGCCCGGTCGCAACCTTGACGGCATAGTCTGCCTGCTGGATGCCGACGCTGAGTACTACGGCCTGCACGGGAGCCAGCCACAGCGGAAACCAGCCACCGCAATGCTCGATCAGAATGCCGATGAAGCGCTCCATCGATCCCAGAATGGCCCGGTGCAGCATCACCGGATGACGTCGCTGCCCATGGGCATCGACAAAAGTTGCATCGAGTCGTTCGGGCATCAGAAAATCCACCTGCAAGGTCCCCAGCTGCCAGTTGCGCCCCATCGAATCGCTCAGGTGATACTCCAGCTTGGGGCCATAGAAAGCGCCCTCGCCTGGCAACTCATCCCAGGCGATATCGGCCCTGGCCAGTGCTGAACGCAGCGCCCCTTCCGTGCGGTCCCAGCTGGCATCATCCCCCATCCGCCGCGGCGGGCGCAACGCCAGCTTGAGGCTGATGGCATCAAAACCGAAGTCGCGATAGACCTGCATCGCCTGCCGATGGAAGGCCGCCACTTCCGCCTCGATCTGATCAGCGGTGCAGAACACATGGCCGTCATCCTGAGTGAAGCCCCGCACCCGCAACAGGCCATGCAGAGCACCTGAGGGCTCATTGCGATGGCAATTGCCGAACTCGGCATAGCGAACGGGAAGGTCGCGATAGCTATGGTGCCCGGCCTTGTAGATTTCCACGTGCCCGGGGCAGCTCATCGGCTTGACGGCATAGCGGCGTCTTTCCGATTCGGTGAGGAACATATGCTGCTGATAGTGCCGCCAATGCCCGGAACGTTTCCACAATTGCACATCCATCAGCTGCGGGCCGCGCACCTCCTGATATCCGCTCTTTCGAAAGTCATCACGGACATACTGCTCGATGACCTGCCACAACGACCAGCCGGCGGGGTGCCAGTACACCATGCCGGGGGCCTGCTCCTCGAAGTGGAACAGATCCAGCTGCTTGCCCAGCTTGCGATGGTCGCGCTTTTCGATCTCCTGCAACTGATCCAGGCTGCGTTGCAAATGATCCGCATGAAACCAGGCGGCCACATGAATGCGCGTCAACATCGGTTGCGTGCTGTCACCGTTCCAATAGGCTCCTGAAACCTGCATCAACCTGAATGCGCAGTGCGACTCGATCAGCGCCGGCATCGGCCGGATGGAGATCAGGACGAACTCAGCTAGCGCATGCGTCCACAGCGTCTGCGCCGGAAGCCATCGCTCCGCCAGCTGACGCTGATACCGCTCGTCAGGCATCGACAGCATGGAAAGGGCCTCTTCGCGCCCGACCTGGTGACTGATCACCGCTTGACCCTGCGCCAGTGCTCGCTGCATATGAGCCTGGATCGGGCCCAGTTCGGCAGCCAGCAGCGGCCGCCCGGTATCGAAGTCCATCGCAAACCCGGTCTCCGTCATCTGGATCGACCCAGCTGCACTGCCGGAATGCAGATGCCGCACAGCTGCAGCCAGCAGAAAGGCAAGGCCATGGCGCAGCAGATCCAGCGCCTCGGGTGAAGACTCGGTGACGACATGCAGGCGGCCATTGCACTCAATGCGGTGATCGGGCATCACCCATTGCCCATCGAGATAGCCGCCCAATAACCATTGGCCTTCGGCAGCCGCTCCAATGGCGCAGGCCACTTCGCTGACGCTGATGCCCTGCTCGAATCGATGCTCCCGACCATCGATACGGATGCTCAGCATCGGCATGGCATCGAGCCTGTCCGGATGGCCCACTCAGCGTGCATCCCGAGCCATGGCTTCATGCCTGCACCGGTGCCGTGCATCGATTGGAGCGCAGGTACCGTCTGCCTTCACTCGCGCCGATCCGGAATGCCTGCTCCGCCAAGTCAGGGATCCTTCGTGATGAGGTACGGCAGGTGCCTGCAGGGAAACCCGCTCGGACTCCATCGCCAATGCCATATGCCGCTGCCTGAGCATGACTCCAGTCCCCACAGTTCATTTTCAATATGAATCATCGCCTTCCCCGCAGGATCAAGCTGTCAGTTCTGACAGCTTGCAACCACCACCATGGGCCCGTTATCAAGGGCGCAGGTCGGTACCGTTCTGCATCGCTCCACTCTGCCAGTGAGTGGATCAGCCTTGGCCAAGCCAGCGAGAACTGCATGTCGCCAATCCAAAGGGAATGCCCTTGTTCCGCAAGGACCGATATCACGATATCGCCCCACCCCCATTCGGTGCCGCCCGCCAAAGGCAAACCTGCCTTTGCACTTTGGCTCTTGTACCTTGCCATCATCATCACTCTGATCGGAGCCTGGCTCCTGCACCCAGTCCTCGGTATAGCGTTGGCCGCGGGCCTTGCAATTGCTGCGGCCGCCTGGACTTCCTGGCACAATCAACGACAGGCCCGCCGGTTCCGTCGTGTTACCGGTATCGACAACACCGGCCCTGAACGACTTCCAGTGCTTGGCGCACTGCGTACTTTCTGCGATATCGCTTTGCGCCGGCAAACCCAGCTGAGGGATATCGACCTGCAACGCATGCGGCGTTACGGCGATATCTACCTGATGTTTCTGGGTACCATGCCCATCGTTGTGGTCACCTGTTCCAGATTGGCCGGACGCATTTCCACCGCATTGGACGTGTTTGCCAAAAGTGATCCGCGTGATCTCAACATGCCTTTCTACTACCAATGGGTAGGCAACAACAATGTGGTGCTGGCCAACGGCGAGGCTTGGCGCCGGATCCGGCGGATCACACACCCCCCGTTGAACAGGGTGCACCTGTTTTCCCCCATATTCAGGCGCAAGGCGCTCCTGCTTTGCGAAAGCATCGCAAGCCAGCTACCAGCAACCGGCACGGCTGATATCAAGCTGCAACGGTGGCTGAAGGCAGTCTCTCTGGACAGCGCAGGCGAAGCCTTGTTCGGCTACGATTTCAACCATTTGAAGCAGCAGCGCAATCCGGGCGTCGATGCGCTCGACTATATCCTCGCCCAGGTGTTCAACCCCCTGCGTCGCATGCTGCCAATCATCAATCAGCTGCCACTGCCTTCCAATCGCCGCCTGCAGCGTTCCATGACGCTTCTGGATCAACTGGTCCTCAACCTGGTCCGGAGCACCCGAAACCGTCAGAGTGAAACGCCCCGCAACCATGTACTGGAACTTCTTTTGCGCGAGCATGCCGAGGAACATCTGAGCGACGAGGAGCTGCGCAACAACATCATCGCGATGGTACTGGCCAGCCATGAAACCACCCAGGTCGCGCTGGGCGGTGTCTTGTATCACCTGGCCAGATATCCGCAATGGCAGCAACAGATACGGCAGGAGGCGACCGAACTCTTCCCGGATCTGGACGCGGCCTTCGCTCAACCGGGTCATCACGAGGATGGCCGTCACAGCCTCGCCTTCAGAAGCCTGCAATCATTTCATACCTTGAGCCGCTTCATTCTGGAAAGCATGCGAATCTATTCGCCGCTGGCCCATCAGAATCCGCGCACCACGACCCGGGCCACCGAGCTGGCCGGTTACCAGATTCCAATCGGCACCCTGGTCAGCATCAATATTCACGCCATCCATATGAATCCACGGGAATGGACGCAACCCGAGCGATTTGATCCTGAACGTTTCACTGGCGAATCCTCGCAATTCAGCCATGCCTATCTGCCGTTTGGTACCGGGCCACGCATTTGTGCGGGGCGGCTGTTCTCGCTGATGGAACAGAAGATCGTCATCTGCCATCTGCTGCGACGATTCGATATCGAGCTGCCAAGCCCCGACTACATACTGCCACTGGAACGCGGCAGCTTTACCGGCATGCACGATGCAAGTTTCAGGCTTCGTTTCCGTCAGCGCACGAGTCCCGCGGATTAGACGGCGCCAGGAGCTCCCATGGCCATATCCTCACCCGATATCACACCAGCCATTGCGCCCACCCTCGTGCTGGACAGCTGCCTGGAACTGCCCGCGACACTGCAGCTCAGGCCGATCCATGTGCGCTATCCATGGCACTGGTTCGCCCCGGTGCCGCTGTCCCGGTTTGCACAGACCATCGAAGACGAGACGATCCGCTGGATGCAGTCCCTCGGTCTGCTGGACGACCCGCACACCTTGCAGCATGTGCAGGCCATGGAACCCAGGCACTACGCCGGTTACTCCCATTCCATGGCCTCTTGCGAGCATGCGCTGGCCTATTGCAAATACATCACCATGTGGCTGCTGTGGGACGATCGCTGCGTTGAACCGGCCTGCGCCTATGGCGAGGATCTGGCCGATGCCATGGCCGCACTGGCCGGTGAACCGCTGCCGGCGCGTCGCCGCGAAAACGCCTATGTCAGGGCCTTTGCCGATATCGGCGACGCTTATCAACGCCTGGGTGCAAGCATGGCATGGCGACGGCGTTTTGCCATGAAAATGCAGGAGTGGGCCCTGCATGCCATTGCCGAGCAGCAGGTTCGTCAAGCCGGGCATCTTGATGACCGAACCCTGCAACAAGCCCTGCAACTGCGTGCCGTCACCGTCGGCATCCGCCCGAACAGCTTGCCGTTGGAACGAGCGGTGGGCTTTGAATTGCCGGAAGCAACCCTGAGGAGCACAGACTATGCCACGCTGATCGACAAGGCCGCCCTGATATGCTGCCTGATCAATGATCTGGTCGGCGTGCCAAAGGATATCCGCCACCAACAGCACGCCTCCAATCTTGTACTGTTCCACCAGCAGATCCACCACTGTTCGCTGGAAACCTCCTGCCTGGAGATCCTCAAGATCCATGATACGGCGGTCGATGATTTTGACCGGCTTGCGGTCAAGCTGCAGCAGCAGTCGCCGCCCGGATTCAACGAACGGATCGCCGCCTTTCTGGAACAGCTTCGCTATATGGACACCGGCTTCGGCTTCTGGCATCGCGACTGCATTCGATATCAACGCTGGCTGGCCGTCACCGGGAATCAGGCCATGAAAATGGTGATTGGCGCACGCCATACCGGCGTCGACGGCTGGCACAGGTCCGGCTTGCCGCCAGAGTCCTGACGACATCCGCGTCCATACCCTTCGCCAGAACGAGTGTCCTGCCATGCCGCCCTCGCCCGCCGACCCGACCTCACCCCCTGCGCTAAAAGGCGACCGTGGCTACGGCCATGTCCTGCCTTTCGGATGGTTCTGCCTGAACCGGTCCGACGTCATCACGGCCGGCGAGGTTCTGCGCTTTCATGGTTTCGACCAGGAGTGGGTGATGTTTCGCGGCCTGGATGGTACGCCCGGCCTGCTCGATGCCCATTGCCCCCACCTCGGCGCCCATCTCGGCGTAGGCGGGCGGGTGGACGGCAACCTGCTGCGCTGCCCTTTCCATGCCTGGGGCTTTGATATCCATGGCTATTGCCGGGATATTCCCTATACCGACAGGCCCGGGGCGCTGGTCGGCAAACGCCGTCTGATCCGATCCCTGCCCGTAATCGATGACGGCACCCTGCTATGGGCCTGGTACCACCCAGAGGATGATTCGCCGCATTGGCCACTGGCAAGCGCGAATCAAGCCGCCGGTACTGCATGGTCAAAACCTGAAGGCATGGAGTTCGACATCGCCTGCTCGACCCAGGATATTCTCGAAAACAGTGCCGACCACGCCCATCTCAAATATGTGCATGGTCATGCCGCAGTCCTTCCCGGCACGACCCGCTACCAGGGTATCCATCGGCACGTCATCATCGAGGCCGATATCGAATTCATCGACCCGGACGGTATCCTCACTCCATGCCATTACCGCATTGCAATCCATCAGATCGGGCCTGGCCAGATGCATGTCCTCTATACCCGCCAGATCCAGCTTGGCATGCTGTTTCTGGTCACACCCGTCACGCCCCAGCGAAGCACGCTGCGGATGCTGTTTTCCCACCCGGACTATCCCCCTGGATCATATGAAGCCCGGGCGTTGGCCAATATGAAACAGGAGAAGATCGGCCAGCATGGTGATCTTTCCGGCGTACTGGCCGACCTCCCGATCTGGAACCACAAGATCTACCGCCCCAGACCACTGCTGTGCGATGAAGATCGTTCCATTGCCAGATTCCGGCAATGGTTCGCGCAATTCTATCCAGCCGGAAGCTGATCACCATGACGACACCAGGCCCGAACTCACGGCTGCCACGATGGCCTGCGTCTTGTTGCTGGCCTGGAATTTACTGATGATATGGCCCAAGTGGAAATTCACGGTCCTTTCACTTATCCCCATAATCATGGCGACCTCAAAAGCCGTCTTTCCGTCTGCCGACCATATCAGGACTTCCCGCTCGCGCGGCGTCAACACGACATCACGCCAACGAGGATCACGCCGTTGCAGTTGCGCCACAAGCAAGGGATGGCAGGAAGCCATCAGCCAGGAGGCATGCAAACTTATTCTGCCCTGTTCCGGCGCACTGATCGGCTCTGCATCACGGGCCAGCGAGTACAGGCCAAGCGCGCCGGTTCTGTCCCAGGCCGCCAGCGACATGCCGTAACGCAAGCCGGCCATGCGGGCATCGCTCCACAGGGCCCCGGCATCTGAAAACATGGCATCTGACCAGAGCATACGACTTTTCCCCGCCAGCCCCTGTCGCAATACCGGGTCGACGCGGTAATACCTCCGCGCCTGATAATGCGCCATCCATCCCGAGGGACAACCATCCTTGACCCACACCATCCGCCGAGACAGCGGCAATCGGGTAATGATGGCATAGGCGTGATAACGAAAACCCAGAGCGCTTGACAGACGTCCTATCAGGCCATGGACAGCCCGTTCATCGGCAACCGGTCCCTCTTTGCTGACCAGCCCGCTCAACAACTCGAATGTCGGTGCATCCATAGCCACCTCGTCCTGGACGGGATGGCCCAACAGGCCTGAGTCCGGCACCCGGCTTGTACTCGATCGCCTCACGCGCAAAGTCTCGATCACCCATCCAGCCGCAGCCGAAACCAATCACCGGAACATCCCTGTCCAACAGACCTATCGATAACACACTGCATATGAAGATCGATTTCACAGTGCCTGCTGGCCCATCCTGCAAGAGCTCTTGAAATCGCGCTCGCCCTTGGCATGTATAAAACCGGATTCCCGCCATCGTAGAGACATCGGCGATGCCGACAAGCAGAGCAGTATGGATACCAGCTTCCATCATGACCCAATACGTACTTTGCAGCGGCATTCGATGCGGAATCCCAGCCATTCCGAATACCGTCCATGCCACGGCCCGGCAGGGGCACCCGCCCGCTTGCAAGGCCATCGGCCGCGGCTGAGCCGAATCCGACCTGAAACATGGAGCAGCCATTCATTCGGGCCGGAGCCGGCAAGACAGATCCTCAAGATCGCGACGAGATGCCACCACCTCCAATTACAGATGGGGATACCGCGTCGACAGTGCCTCCAGACAACGGCTCCACAGATGCGTAACGCAAACATCCGTCCGCACCAGCAGCAATCCGATCTGTATCCGCCAAGGCGACAGCGCATCCAGCCGTCGATCGTCAGCCGCCATAAAACCTCCGGCTTCTGCAGGAATTCCAGTGTCGCCGACCTAAGATCATCCGCCGACCTCGTCATCAGGGTGAAATCGCACATCGGCGTGGACGATGAGTCCGGCTTGGTACATGACGAGGAATGCACTACCGCCAATAGTGCGGATATCACACAGGCGCATAAGCTTTCGCACAGCAAGGAAGACTCGGCGTCAGGCGACAATTAATACACCGGCCTGAATAAGCGCGAGGAGATGATGACCAAGCGCAAGCTGCGCTATCTGATCGCGGAGAAGCCCAAACATATGAAACAGATCAAGAACCCGCGTGCCTTGGAACCGGCCCGGTGTTTGGAGTACGCCAAAGACAGTGTGCGGATGGAGCCCCCCGTTTAGGGTGATCAAACGTCAGTTCGGTTCCGCGAAGATTCGCTATCGCGGCTTGGCGAAAAACACGGTCCAGGTATTGACGTAGTTTTCGCGCCCGAACCTTTGGCTGAAATAAAAGTTGTTGCTGCCCAATACAGGGATGGTGCGCCTGTGATCCGATGCGGCACTTTCCATGCTCAGACGCTGTTGATCAGACCACCCCTAAGGCCCATCGGTCGATGAGATCCGCCGTAGCAGCTTGGTATTCGCCCCATCAGTGAGGATGTAAATCGAGCCTTCCAGAACGACTTGGACATCGCGCATTCGCTCGTTAAGTTCAGCCAGCAGCAGTTGCTTCCCAACGATTCGTCTTCCATTCTGCACGATGCGGCTCACCGCGATCTCTTTGAGCACTGGGACCAACCAGTCGCCCTGCCACTCGCTAAACAGCGCGCCGTCGTAGATCGCAAGGTCTGGCCTGCGCGATCAATGGCGTCCATTCCAGCATCGTGTCCTGATAGCCATCCAGGCGCCGTAACGGTATCACGCGCGCGAATGGTTCGTCGATGCCGCCGGTGACGACCGGCCATCCGCAATTGCCGAAAGCCACGATGCGGTTGATCTCATCACCACCGCGCGCGCCATGCCCGCTGATCAGCCAATCGCGGGTTGTCGGATCAACGGCGATATTTCGTGCGTTGCAGTGGCTCAGACCGCAGATCTCAGCCGCGGCGCCGGGCTGCTGCAGGAAAGGCTTGTATGCCGATGCGGGCCATGCTCCGCAGGCGGCTTGCCCTCGCGGTCCAGTCTGACCACGGTGCCAAGTCGGTTCGCGGGATTCTGCGCCTCTTCGCGCCGTACACTACCGTCTCCCAGCGAGAAAGCCAGCGTGCCATCACGGAGGAAGGCGATGGGTCCGCCGTTATTGCCCGTGCGCGGTTTCAACGTCGTACTGAACAGCACGCTCACACCTTGGATCCTGTCATTTGCCAGTCTAGCTCGCACCAAGCGCATTCCGTTCGCGCCCGCGTCGCCGTAACTCATCGTCAGCTAGAGCCAGCCGTTCTGCGCGAACTGGGGGGCCTGCGCGACTTCCATCATCCCGCTGACACCGCCTTGCTGAAAGATCGGTGGCAAACCATCATCCGCGATGGTCAGCAGGCATCCGCCCATCTCCGTGACCAATGTGCGGCCATCGGAGAGGAACGCCAACGACCTGAACCTGTTCAACCCGGTGTAGACAGTCTGGACCTTGTAACTAGCAGTGAGGCCACGGCGATGCCAGCCATGACTGCTCCGAACATTCCCATATCTTCCAGTGTGGTCCAGGCTCGAACCGAGAAGTTCACCGGCGCACCGAGCCCGACGAGCTGGCCCAGGACGATCTGGGTCTGGACGATACCGGCAGCGGCGCCAGTCGCTACGGCGGCAGCAAGAATGGCTGCGATTTATCACGTAGAGAAATTCATCCAGCTTCTTCCTCTCGACTCAACAGGCCGGGCTGTCGCCGCTTCCTTCCAGGCGTCTCCTGCGAACGCAGTGCAGCAAGCACCAACGAGAACGCGGGAGATGGCTGGCGCCGACTAGGGTAATAGAGATAGTAGCCGTCGAACGGCGCACACCAGTCCTCCAGCACCCGAGTCAGTCGGCCCTCCTCGATGTGCGGCGCGAATTCTTCCTCTGGAAGAAAAGCCAGCCCCAAGCCCTCCAGTGCCGCCTGGACGATATGCGGCGTACTGTTCAGTGTGAGCTGCCCCTCGACACGGACATTGAGCTGCTTATCTTTTCGGGCGAATTCCCAGACATACAGCCCGCCTTGCGTGGGAAAGCGCAGGTTGATGCAAGTGTGCCGGGTCAGATCTTCCGGCGTTTTGGGCTTTGGATGCCTGGCGAAGTAATCCGGCGTAGCGACTGCGGCCATTTTCAGCTTGGGGCCGATCGGCACCGCGATCATGTCCTTGTCGATCGTGTCGCCCAGCCGCACGCCCGCGTCGAAACGATCCGCCACAATGTCCCTGAATCCATAATTGACGTCGAACTCCACTTTGACGTCCGGGTACTTGTGCATCAAAGGCGCGACTTTCGGTAACAGCGTGGTCTTGAGAACATGATCGCCACAGGTGATACGCACCATGCCCGCCGGCTTGTCGCGCAATTCGGACAACTCATCCAGTTCAGCCTCGATCTCATCGAAGCGGTGACCGATCGCCTGCAGCAATCGCTCCCCGGCCGCCGTGGGCGATACGCTGCGCGTGGTACGAGTCAGCAAGCGAATCTCCAACCGCGCCTCCAGACCGCTGATAGCCTGGCTTAGCGCCGATTGTGTCACGCCCAAAATCGCGGCTGCTCGCGTGAAGCTGCCTTCGCGTGCGACTGTGACAAATGAAAGAAGATCGTTGAGATTTCGCCTGACCATGATCCAGTTTCCCATGGCTGTTTAATTAGTTCAACTAATAGGCTTTTTAAGTATTGATTAGCTAGTCAAGGCAAGGCTCGCGCGAGAAAATTCAAGGCATACCAATGGAAGGCCCGCTTTCACGGCGTCTCGATCCCCTGAAACCTGCTTGGAAGCGAGGCCTTCCCTTCCATGTCTTTCAACCAGAGACTGCAAAGGAGTTCGCATGACCATCCAATTCGACCACACCGGGAAAGTCGCCTTCGTCACCGGAGGGGGCACGGGTATCGGCCGCGCTACCGCGGTAGCCTTTGCCAAGGCCGGGGCCTGCGTCGCTGTCGTTGGACGCACCCAAGCCAAGATAGATGAAACGGTACACCTCATCGAGCAGGCCGGTGGCCGCGCGATCTCCATTCTCTGCGACGTATCGAAAGAAAAAGAAGTCCAAGCCGCAGTTGCCACGACGGTTTCGACCTTCGGCCGGCTCGATTTCGCCTTCAACAACGCAGGCGTCGAACATGGGGGCATTGCACTGACCGATCTCTCCAGCACGGAGTGGGAGCGTCAGATCGGTATCAACTTGAGCGGTGTGTTTTTCAGCATGAAGCACCAGATTCCGGAAATCCTCAAGCAAGGGGGCGGTGCCGTCGTCAACACCTCGTCCGGCGCAGGCGTAAAGGGCTTTGGTGGCCAGGCTGGATACTGTGCGGCGAAATGGGGCGTCATCGGCCTGAGCAAGGCCGCAGCCCTGGACTTCGCGGCCAAGGGCGTGCGCGTGAACGTGGTTTCTCCGGGCTTCATCGATACCCCGATGATGCAACGCTTCACCGGCGGCACGGAAGAAGGGTTGCGCACCGTGGTCGAGAACGAGCCCGTGGGTCGGCCCGGCCAGCCGGAAGAAATCGCCGCAACCGTACTCTGGCTGTGCTCGCAGGAGGCCGCGTTCTCGACCGGCTCCAACCTCGTCGTCGATGGAGGGCAAACAGTTTGACGCCTTGTCACACCCACTCCATCTAATTCGCAGGACAGGACTTCCGCCATGGAGAAGAGCCATGAGGTTGAAGCGCAGTTCCTGGTGGAGTACCACGATTACTACATGACCAAGCGCGGCTACCATCCGCGCGCGGTCAACTCAGGCAATGCCTGGACGATCACCACGCCGCTGTCGTTCATGAACATGCCGATCCTTAGCTACATCAAGGATGATCTCGCCGCGACCGATCCTCTTCGTTCACGGCGAAAAGCCCATTCGCTGTATTTAGCCCAAACCGCCTATGCGAACGCGACCGAGCCGAAGGAACTGATGATCATCCCCGATGCCGTCCACATCGATCTCTACGACCAGTTGGACAAGATCCCGTTCGACAAACTGACGTCCTTCTTCCAGCAACACCTGGCCTCGGCCTGACGGTTCGAAGAAGCCGCCTCCAGACCGACGGTATATCTGGAGGCGGCTGGACGCGACGCCGCGCTGCAACGTTATCGACGGCGCTCATACCCAAGCTAGCGCGCTTCGGTAATCGTGGTCCGAACATATCAATCACTTTCGCCATGCCGATCCAAGCGAGTGCGCATTGGCTAATTCCTAATCGACATAGGACTTGAAGAAGAAACTCATGACACCCAGCACTTCTGATGCCCCTAGGGGGGCGCAATCCAAAACGGAGGACAGGCCCGCCTATTGGAGCGGCGTCTTCGCCATGTCGCTGTGCGTATTTGCTCTCGTGGCTTCCGAATTCATGCCGGTGAGCCTGCTGACACCGATCGCCAGCGACCTGCGGATCAGCGAAGGCATGGCCGGCCGAGGCATTGCGATCTCCGGCGCGTTCGCCGTGTTGACCAGTCTGTCAATCTCAGCACTGATCGGCACTCTGGACCGCAAGAAACTGCTACTGGCGCTGACTGTGCTAATGGGCGCCTCTGGAGCCATCGTGGCACTGGCACCTAACTATCTGACCTACATGGCAGGCCGCTTGCTTATCGGCGTGGTGATCGGTGGTTTCTGGTCGATGTCTGCCGCCATGGCGATTCGTCTTGTGCCTCCCTCCCAAGTCTCCAAGGCCCTGGCGATTTTCAATGGTGGCAATGCTCTGGCGACGGTGATCGCCGCCCCGCTGGGGAGCTATCTCGGCGCCATCATCGGATGGCGCGGCGCGTTCTTCGCCCTCGTTCCCACGGCACTGATTGCATTGGCATGGCAATGGCTCGCTTTGCCCGCCATGAAGCCCGATGCGCGCCCGCCTGGCTCGGGCAATGTGTTCAAGGTGCTCAAGAACCGGGCCGTTGCTTACGGCATGGCAGGTTGCGGCGCCTTCTTCATGGGCCAGTTCGCGCTATTCACTTATCTGCGCCCATTCCTCGAAACGGTGACGCATGTCAACATCTCCACGCTGTCGCTCCTCTTGCTGACCGTCGGTGTAGCGGGCTTCATCGGTACTGTGGTCATCGGCACAATTCTCAAGCGAGGCCTGTACGGTCCGCTCATCATAATCCCGATCCTCATGTCGGTGATTGCCGTTACGTTGATCCCGTTCGGTGGCCGGGTCGTTCCGGTGGCCGTGTTGCTGGGCCTGTGGGGCTTGATGGCAACGGCCACGCCGGTGGGCTGGTGGAGCTGGGTCGCGCAAGCCATGCCGCACGACGCAGAGGCTGGCGGCGGCTTGATGGTAGCGGTCGTCCAGTTCGCCATCGCCCTGGGCTCCACCATCGGCGGAGTGCTATTCGATACCAGCGGGTACCAAAGCACCTTCATCGCGAGCGCACTGGTGCTTCTACTTTCCGCTTTCCTGACCTTCAAAACCTCACGTACGCAGTCCCGACAAGGGGACTGACCCGCTGAAAGGAGTGCCCCCTGGGCCGCAAAATCCCGTGCCTGCCACAAGTGGCCTGCGCCGCGCGGCGCTACAGATCGGTGGCTTGCACACACTTGGGCCATGAAACAGCTCGGACTGCCACCAGAGGCGCTCGTGCCTTTGCCGTAACGCTGCCACTGACGCTGGAGATGGGCGCGTGGATACCCCGCCAGCTTGGCTCAGGCGCCGGGTGTTCGGAGCATGTGCGTCGTGTTTTTCAAGAACTAGCTTTCGATGAGGGAGGGAAAGAGTCACGTGAAGAAACCTTACGTCATCATTCATACGCTGACGTCACTGGACGGAAGAATTCATGCCATCGACCTGCCGGAGTTCAACTCTGCGGCACTTCAATATGAAGAGCTGGCCCTGCACGCCGACACTCAGGTCTTCAACATCGACGGCTACCTGAACGGACGCGTCACCACCGACGACAACAATACGTTCTACCGCGCTCCCGACGTGAACGAGTCGGCCGCACCCGTTCCCGAAGGCGACTTCCTCGGCGACACCAATGCGCCGATGTACTACGTCTCGATTGATCCAAGCGGGCGGCTGGGCTGGCGGGAGAACTTCGTGAACTACGGCACACGCCTGGCGCACGTGGTCTCGGTACTGACCGAGATGGCCAGCAATGCCTACAAGGACTTGCTCAGGCGCCTGGGCATCTCGTACGTGATTGCCGGACGAGACAAGCTGGACAACGCGCTAGTGCTGCACAAGCTGGCGACGCTCTTCGGCATGGAGCGCGTGATGATCGGCGGCGGCGGCGTGCTGAACTGGGCCTACCTGCAGGACGGCCTGGTGGACGAACTGAGCCTGCTGCTGGCTCCGGTGGCTGATGCATCTCCCGACGCGCCCGGGCTGTTCACGGCCAGGGAGCCGCTCTCCATGGTGCAGCCGCACGCATTCTCGCTGATCGAGGCCAAGCCGGTGAAGGAGAGCACAGTGTGGCTTCGATATAAAGTCAACAGGGAGAAATCCGCATGAAGAACGTGATTATTTTAGGTGCCAACGGGCATACCTCGCAGGAAATCATTCCCCGCCTGCTGGAGCAGGACAACCTGGCGCTGACACTCTTCCTGCGCCACGCCGATCGCCTGAAGGGACTCAATAGCGATCGCGTGCAGGTGATCGAGGGCGACGCCCGCGAACCGGACGCACTGAGGCAAGCCTTGCTCGGCCAGGACATTGTGATCAGCACGATGGGCGGCATGGATCTGGGCGACAAGATGGAAACCGTGGTGACGGTGATGGAGGAACTCGGCGTACCCCGTCTCATCGCCATCAGCGCAGGAGGCATCTACGACGAGCTGCCCGAGCCGTTCAATGCGTGGGACAAGAGCATGACGGGGTACACCCGGCCCACGAACCTGAAAGCGGCCCAGGTGATCGAACGGTCCTCTCTGAAGTACACCATCCTGCGCCCAGTCTGGCTGACCAACAAACCCATCGAAGAGTTCGAGCTGACACGCAAAGGAGAGACCTTCAAGGGCACGGAAACCTCGCGCGCGAGCATCGGTCGCTTTGTGGCCAAAGTCGTGACCGATCCCGCGCTCTACGTCAACGAGAATCTGGGGATCAGCCAGCCTCGTACCGACGGCGACAGGCCTGCGGCGTATCGCTGAAAGAACCATCGCATGAAGAGCAGGGCCGCGGGGCTCGGATGTTGACCTCTTCTTCGTCGGGCACGGACGCCTTGCTCAAGGGCGGCGTGAGACACGGCATCGTCATCCATCAACACCTTTGTTCGTTTTCACGAGTTCTACCCCGCTCGCCCCTGCCGCATCAAGCCTCGGCAATAGTGCGATCTCAACGGCATCGTTAGGCCGCGCCGTTCTCGGAACGCGCCTTTGCTTTCCTGCCACGCGCGCCGGGCTTCGGCACGATGCTCTTGCCGTACTTCTCCCACCAGAGCGTCAGAGCTTCCATCGTTGGCCCAAGACCGAGCGCCTTCTCGGTGATGGCGTAGTCGACACGGGGCGGCACCTCCGCAAACACTGTGCGCGAAATCAGGCCATCCGCCTCAAGTTCGCGAAGCTGAGAAGTCAGCATGTGCTGCGTTATTCCAGGGATGGCCTTGCGCAACTCCCCGAAACGATGCACCCGCTGGCTGAGGAGCCACATGATTTCGAGTTTCCATTTACCGGACAACAGCGCAAAGGCCCGACGCATTTCCTCATGCATGTTCGCGCCACCGGGATGGTCAGTATGATTAACCATACTTACACCTGTTAATTGATCCTACTTGTCTCATTTTATGTTGCATATGATGATTCGGACAACGTCGAAACAATAGACGATGAGGAAAAGCTTATGGCAGGGAGTCACGTTTACTGGATCAGTACGGCACTCCTGTGTTTGCTCTACATCGCGTCGGCGATCCTCTACATCATCAGGCGCGACTGGGTGCGCCGCACGTTCGCCGAACTGGGATATCCGGGCTATCTCGTGACCGTGCGACCTTGCTGAAGCTGACGGCCGTGTCGACGATTCTGGGGCGCTTCAGCGCGGTCCTCAGCGACCTCGCTTATGAGAACCTCTATTAACCCAGAATTCTCGCATCCAGCTTCATGCAACCCATTGATTCAATGATGCAGATCGCGGTGCCTGATGAGGTTTTTCGAGGTTCCCTTATGCAGGCATGTTCTTTCACCTGCTGCTGTCCGCAGCTGCGCATATCGGTGCGCACAAGTCCGCCGGCGCCGTGCCTGCGGCAGTGGCCTTGTTATTTGCGTTCCTGACGTAGAACGCGGCAGAGAAGACCCTTCGCCCTATGCCCCAATGGCAGCTCCCCACCCTTTGACTGATGGAGATTCATATGGCTCGACTCAATGGAAAAGTAGCAATCGTCACTGGCTCTGGTCGCGGCATCGGCCGGGCCACCGCCAAACTGTTCGCAGCCGAAGGCGCCAAGGTTGCCGTCCTCTCGCGCACACCTGAGAACGTTGCTCAAGTTGTGGACGAAATCCAGAGCGCAGGCGGCACGGCTCTTGGCGTGACCTGCGATATTGCCGAACCCGCTCAGATCACAGCAGCCGTGGGACAAGTGATAGCCGCTTTCGGGCGGATCGACATACTCGTCAACAACGCTTTCGATCCGAGCGTGGTCTCTTCACCGATCATCGACCTGTCCATCGAGCAATTGCAGCGCAACTTCGAAATGGGTCCTGTTGCCTATCTGCGAACAATGCAGGCCTGCTATCCGCACTTGAAGGCCAGCGGCGAAGGACGTGTGATCAATTTCGCATCGCTCGCCGGTGTCCAGGGGATGGCGGGGTACGGGCCGTACAACCTCGCCAAAGAGGCGGTACGTGCGCTGACACGCACCGCGGCGCGCGAGTAGGGCGCTGACCACATCACCGTGAACAACCTCTTGCCGGTAGCGGCTACCTGGGGTGATATCGACGTCCCCCCTCCCGCCAATGCCTTGGGCCGCTACGGTTCACCAGAGCAGGACATTGCCCCTGTGGTCCTGTTTCTGGCCAGCAGCGACACTCGTTTCCTGACCGGCTATAGCCTGACACCCGATGGCGGCATGATCATCGACAGCGCACGCTGATTTGGGCCACAGTAACTCGCATGATCGCTCTCCCATCACATCAGCCCTGACATCGTTGTACGCGCCTGCACTTTTGGCGTTGTCAGTTTCTGTCACACTGCGACGTCTGAAGGTAGGCGGCATGATGGGTGACAGTTCGGACGCGGCTCTGCGTCGCCGAATCCGTTCCCAAAGCCATTTCTATCGAGTACGTGCAACTTGCTTTCGTGACACTTGCGCTCCTGGAAGTGCAGACAGTCAGGACCGCCCCCTCATCGCGATCGGGGCGGCACTCATCTTGGGGCGGTTGTTGCACGCGATCGGCATGTACTGTGAATGTACGCATCGCTGCGTGGGTTCGGAACGGTCCTTATCTACCTCGCGCTGATCGGCGCTGCCGCGGCACTGGCTCATCAAGCCTGCTCGGAATCATGGCTTTGCCCCTTCCTCGGCCGCGGGACAGCAGCATAAGCTGCGAATCGCCCGCGTGGCCGTTGGGCTATCGGCCACGCTGCCGCAGCTCTGCTTGCGTTGCTGGAGCCATCTCGCTTCCAGCATCGCAATCAAGGCGCCGTGATGCGCAAAGTACCAGAAGTCCAGCCTGCTACCACCAGACGCGAGAGACGTCCGGGGTTGACATCTCGATGACCCATGCCGCCCCGCCAGGCGCGATGGCGACGGCGCGTATCCGGGCCCCCATGTCCCAACGCGCGGCCTCCTCAGGCTGTCCGTCCTTGTCGAGGCGCACACGAGCTCAAGCCTCCGATCAAGGCGGTCCCCTGCCACTGCGGGAACAAGTCACCCTGATAGAACGCCGGAAGTGGATACTTGTCATCTGATACTCAATTCCCCAAAAATCTGCCATGTCTCGTCGTTACGCCCTGCGCGATGATCCATGGGATCGCACCCGCGACCGGCTTACCGGCCGAACCGGCCATCTCGGCGTCACCGCCAAGGATAACCGGCTGTTTGTAGAGGCCGTGCTCTACCGCTATCGAGCCTGCATTCCTTGGCGCGATCTGCCTGAGCGCTTCGGCGACTTTCGCGTGATCCACCTGCGGCATAGCCGCTGGAGCCGATCCGGTGTCTGGCAAAAGGTATTTGACACCTTGTCCAAGGATGCCGACAACAAATACGCCATGATTGACAGCACCATCGTCCGGGCGCACCAGCACCGCGCCGGGGCAAAAAGGGAGCGCGGCGCAGGCCAGGCTTCGGACCTCGAAGATACAAATGCCTTGTTGCCCGGGGCGGCGGTGGGAGCCTTACTCGCCGATGGTGCCTACGACGGACGGGTGCGTGTCATTGAGCCCATTCAGCGCATGGGGGCGCAGATCGTGATTCCCTGCTATCCCATCCCACCCGCCAATTCCAGCGGGACTGCGACAGGGTCGCTGTATGGGATCAGCACCTGATCGAGAACTCCCATGCCCCACTCAAGCCATACCGGGCCGTGGCTACCCGCTACGACAACACAGCCCGAAACTTACTCAGCACCATCGACTGGTTTGCCTCGGTCATTTCACTCAATTGATGACACGCCCCAGGCCTGCCGGCGCCAAGCGCCATGTTGTCATCAGCGCATCTGCAAGATGATCACATTGCTGCTGACCGGATTGGTTTTCTCTCGCAGTTCCTTGACCTCCTGCGTCTTCACCGCACCACCCTGATTACCCCAGGCGGTGCGGACAAAGCTCAGCACATCGGCGATCTCCCCATCCGAGAGTTGGTTGCGAAAAGGTGGCATCCGGTAGGCATCGGGCACGCCGTCGGCGACGACGCGCGCCGATCCGTTCAATGTCACGTTGATCGACGAGGCGTTCTCCTTGGACAAGGAGGACGCGGAACCGGCCAACGGCGGTATCCACTGACCTTGGCCTCGCCCATCCATCCCATGACAAGCACTGCACCTGGCGGCGAATGTCTGCGCGCCGGGAAGCTTCACCCGTTGTTCAAGCCCGAGTGACTGATTCGTCCGTCCATCGTATTGCCATGGGGCACCATCCCGTGCGGCATCGCCAGGCAGCGATTTCAGGTAGTGCGCGACGGCCTTCAGATCGTCGTCAGTCATGAACTGCGTCGAGTTGTTGAAGGCTTCGGCCATCGAGCCGAAGACAACTGCATGCTTGTTGCGTCCGTTCTTGAGGAACTGGACGATATCGTCTTCCGCCCAGCGGCCCAAACCCGTGTTGTGGTCGCCGCGCAAGCTGGGTGCATACCAACCGTCCAGCCGCGCACCCGAGAGATAAAGCGGACTGCTCTCGCTGAGTGCCTTCTCATTCATCATCACGCTGCGCGGTGTATGGCAGCTCCCGCAATGGCCTGCCCCTTGGACGATGTACGCGCCACGGTTCCACAGCTTTGCGTCGGCACTCGCATTGATGGGCGTCTTTTCCTGATAGGTTCCGGGCTCCAGAAAAAGACCGTTCCACAGTGCGAGGGGCCAGCGCATGTTCAAAGGCCACGGAATCTCGCTCGGCTTATTCTCCTGCTTGACGGGATGGACCTCATGCAGGAAATACGCATACAGCGCGCGCATGTCGTCGTCGCTGAGCTTGGCATAGGATGGATAAGGCATCGCCGGGTAGAGACGATGGCCGTCGCGCGCAACGCCGTGACGCAGGGCCCGGTCGAAATCCGCAAGGCTGTATTCGCCAATGCCGGTTTCCCTGTCGGGGGTGATGTTCGTGGCAAAGATCGACCCCATCGGCGTGGCCATTTCCAGGCCGCCGGCGAAGGGCTTGCTGTTCGGCGTGCTGTGACACGCCACACAATCGCTGAGTCGCGCCACATACTCACCGCGGCCGATCAGCTCCGCGGATGTTGCCTGCATAGCCGCCTGCCCCTCAAAAGGAGTCGAGGGCGTACGAGTCGCATACCAGGCCACACATCCCGCCACGACAAGGAAGGCTGGAAGCAGGATTGCCAATGCTTTTCTGAATCGACGTTTCGTCATTTGCTCACGCTATCCTGGATGCTAGGCGTCGAAGGTGTAATGCGAAAGCGGCATGCTGCGGATGCGCTGTCCGGTCAGCCGGGACACGGCATTGGCCACCGCCGGTGGCACCGCCGGCAAGGGCGGCTCGCCCACGCCCCCCATTTTCTCTCCGCTCTCAATGACGCGTACGTGCACACGAGCCATGCGATTCGACGGCAGGATCGGATACATGTCGTAGTTGCGCGCCGCCGGCATGCCATTTTCGTAAACGGCCTCCTCAAGGAGCACCTGGGAAAGGCCCAATGCCGCCGCGCCGTTGACCTGGGCCTCCACGATGGCCGGGTTGACGATGCTGCCGGGGTCGATCGCCTGCCAGATGTCATGCACCTTGACCTGGCCGTGCTCGATCGACACCTCGGCGATCACCGCTGCCTGAGTACCGAACGGTGAGGCCATGGCCACGCCGCGCGCTCGCCGTGTCCCATCGGCGGCCGTGTAAGGTCCACGCTTCCACCCGCCAGAGAGTTCGCCGACCGCCCTCAACAGGGTGGTAAGCCGCTGGTTGCCCTGCAGCAGGCGCATCCGCAAATCATAGGGGTCTTGCCCGCCCTTGTCGGCCAGCTCGTCCAGGAACGCCTCATAAAGAAAGTCGTTCATCGAGTTGCCCACCGATCGCCAGTAGCTGAGCATCGCCGTCTGTTTGACAAAGAGCTGTGCGATGCGCCGATTCGGGATTGCATAGGCCTTGCCGGTCAGGCCCTCCAATGCGGCATCGTCGAGCTTGTCGCCACGCTTGTTGTTGATGCCCTCGGTCGGCCCTTCGGTGGCACTGACCGCTTCGATGGCGATCGGCATGCCGTTCGCATCAAGCCCACCCCGGAAACGAACCGCCGCCATTGGCCGCAGCGCGTCGCGCAGGAACTCCTCTTCACGGCTCCAGATAAGCTTGATCGGCCGCCCGGTTTCCTTTGCCAGCTGGATCGCCTGCGGATAAGGAGCGGCGGTGTCGTAGAGGAAGTGACGTCCAAAGAATCCGCCAAGCAAGGGCGAATGCAAGATGATCTTCGCCGGGTCGAGTCCGGTTCTCTTGGCCATGTCGGCCCGGAACATGTCCGGCGCCTGATTTGGCAACCACACCTCCAGCGTTCCGTCCGGGTTAAAGCGCGCCAATGCCGAAGGCGGCTCCAGCTGCGCATGGTTGAGGAACTGGCTGAAGTACGTCGCGCTGACAACCGTGCGCGCGCTCTTCAGGGCGTCGGCAACATTTCCTTCTTTCTCCGCATCCTCTCCGGCACCGGACTCGTTGGCGAGCCGCTCGCGCAAAGCCTTTGTGGAGAAATCGGCCGGCATGATGCGCAGCGTGGAGTCGGCTCCCGGCTCCTGCCAGTCGACCTGCAAGGCCTCGGCCGCTTGCTTGGCATTCCACCACCGCTCGGCCACCACGGCAACAGCGCCGGGCAGACGATGGACGGAATGCACACCCTTCATCGCGCTGACCTGGCTCTCGTTACGGATTGAGCCGACCGTCATGCCCAACCGCGGCGCGTGCTGCACGGCAGCGTGCAGCATGCCATCCACGCGGGTGTCGATGGTGTAGAGCACCTTGCCGGTCGATTTGTCGTGGGCATCCAGGCGCTTGACGGGCTTGCCGATCCAGCGAAACTGGCTTGGATCCCTGAGCTGCACGCTCGCCGGATCGGGTACCGGCAAGTCCATGGCCTGCGGGGCGAGTTCGCCGTAGCTCAACGATCGGCCCGAGGCTGCATGAATGACACGCCCTGGTTGCGTCGTGAGTTCACCGACGGGAACGCGCAGGCGGAGAGAGCCCGCCTGCAACAGCATCGAGCGGGTCAACGCGCCAAGACGACGCATTGCCGGATAACCGAAGCGCACGGACATGCTGCCGCCGGTGATCCTCAGACCGTTCTCCATGACGACGAACTCCTGCCCGGGCGGCGCATTCTCCACCAGGAAGGTCGCGGGATCGGCATCGAGTTCTTCGCCGACAATCTGCGCCATGGCGGTAAATGTGCCCTGCCCGCCCTCGATGAAGGGACTCTGCAGGCGAATCGTGTTGTCAGGCCGGATCTCCAGGAACGCCGGCACATTGGTTCCTCTCAATGCAGGCGTCGAGGCTGCCTGGGCACGGGCCGTGCCCAAGGGCAGGCCGAAACCCAGGACCAGCGCTCCTGCTGCTGTTCCCGCCGATGCCAGCAAGAAGCTGCGCCGGGAAATATTGACGGGCTCCCCGCTCGGAAATGCGGAAGGCGCCACGACTTCGTCCAGCGATGTCGTCATGGTCAATCCCTCACACCGCCGACAGTTTCAGTTTCCCGCGCGATCCAGTCGGGCTCGGCTCGATTCATCCCAATCGTGGCCCCGATGTCGGCAATCGCGACAGTCGCGGTCACCTTGTCCAGAACGGCCTGCCCGGGGCGCTCGGAGCCAGTGGTGGTTCCAGCGGCTTGCCTGATCGCCCCGTCGCCAGCCAGATCATGCACGGCAGCATTGATCGCGTTGTAGGTCCCGCAACGGCACAGGTTGACCATGGATGCAGCGATCTCTTCGTCGGTGGGGTGCGCGATCTGCTTGAGCAGCGCGGTGGCTGCCATGACCTGACCGGACTGACAGTAGCCGCATTGAGGGACCTGGTGCTTGACCCAAGCCTCGACGACGCGCTTTCCGACGTCGTCTTCCTCGATGGCCTCGATGGTGGTGATCTTCCGATCCAAAACCCTTTCGACCGGCGTCACGCACGAGCGCACCGCCACGCCATCCACCAGGACGGTACAGGCACCACATTGCGCGAGACCGCAGCCATATTTCGTGCCGGTCATTGCCAGCTCGTCGCGGATCACCCATAGCAAGGGTGTATTGGCATCCGCTTGGACCTCATGGGTCTTGCCATTGATCTGCAGCTCCATGACTCTCCAATCGTTTGCTTTGGGGCTAACAACCCTGACTCTGCCCTGTTTGAGGTATACGCGCTGAGTCAAGCTTTACGAATTTTTCTTTTAGCCTATCACCGCAGCGGACTGACGTGGATTGCCTCGATTGTTAGTAACCAGCAACTGGATTGATAAATCAGAGCGCATCAGACCTTGCTGGAACCATGAGGCACTCCTACCAAGACTGGCACGCGTATGCAGCACATCAACTGGCCACCAGTCAGTGCAACCCGGCGTTCCAGCTCGCCTATCGAGCCCGCGCAATGACTTGAAAGACGGCGGAAGAAATCAACTTGCAGCAGGCAGCTGTCTAGCGCTTTCGTACTTGCCGTCAAGCACTCAATCTTTGCGAGATGCTGCATCACCCTCAACTTCATCTGGCCTGACTTCACCCCACATATCCGCCACGCCACACCTGGATCTCTTAACCGACGACCGCATTGACGTCCTTCGCCTTGCCGCTGACGCCGCAGCAGCAGCCGGTGTACAGGCTGCTCACGCAACGTTGATCGATATCCGTTGCGGCGCTGCGCGATCACTCAGCGCCCAAATGGGCGGCCGGGCCGATTGCCACCACTGCGGCTTTCTCTCCGGTGACTGCACGGAAGCCGCGGTAGCGGCCGGGGCATTCGACGCAATCGCCGCGGGCAAGGGTCAGCAAGTCAGCTTCGGGCTGGGCGATCCCTTTTCCGACATCGTCCTGCCCTGCGGCGGTGGCATCACGCTGGCCATCCACGTCCTGCGTTCGCCGCAAGTCCTACTGTCGGCGCCCGCGGCGCTGGCCGAGCGAAGACTTGCCGGACCGCATCATATCCCCGGCACTGGCACGCTCCTAGACGTTCCGCGAGGAATTGCTACAGGGTGGACAGACATCGGCTTCGAAGTCGGTTATCGACCGCGCACGCGACTCCTGATCTATGGCCACTCCATCGAGCTGCACGCAACTGCTAGGCTGGCGGATACGAGGTGTATGCCAGCGAAATCTGCGATGCGCACTCGGCGTCCACGCTCATCGACGCCGCTTCGGTGGCAACGCGGCTATCCCATGAACTGGATCGGGAGCTTCCCGCCTTGCAGGCCGCGCTGGCCGCCACGCCTTTCTGCATCGGCGCACTGGGCAGTCGCCGGACGCATCAGCGGCGGGTGGAAAAATGGATTCGTCTTGACTTCGACAATCGAGATATCGTGCGGGTCAAGGCACCGATCATCATCTTTCCCAAGGTCCGTGATGCCCTCTCGTTAGCGTTATCCGCGATGGCGGATGTCGCGGCCGCGAGAGGCATACCTTGATGCGAAAGAGATGCGGCTTACATGGCTGCAACGCCATCAGTCAGCGCAGTGCCGGCGTCGCGCCGACCGACTTAGCGCTTGGCACGCAACGCCTCGATCATGACCTGCATCGCTCGCGATGTCTCGCGCTGCCGGGCATAGAAGAGGTGATATCCCGGGAACTTGCGCCACCAAGGCTTCAATACGGGAAGCAATTGGCCTGCTTCGATATACCGCTTCGCCAAGTCTTGAGGCACATAGGCGAGTCCGAACCCGGACACCGCAGCGTTCACCAGCTGATAGAAGCCATTGAAGACCATCTTGCCACCGACCTCTACGTCCATCTCGCGCTGTCCCCGCTTGAGTTGCCAAGTGCAAAGATTGCCACGCGTTGAAAGGCGAAGGTTGATGCAGTCGTGATCGAGCAGTTGCTGGGGCTGGCTCGGCTCCGTGTTTCTTTCGAGGTATGAGGGCGCCGCCACGATCATGAACTTCACATCGGGGCCGATACGGACTGCGGCAACGTCTTTTCCCAACTCTTCAGCCAGCCGCACCCCGAAGTCATAACGACCTTGGACAATATCACTGAACGCGTAATCGACGCTCAGCTCGACCTTGATCTCGGGATAAGCCGGCAGGATCTTCGCAAGCTTGGGCCACAGTAGCGTATCGATGGCGTGGTCCGTAGCAGTGAATCGAAGGGTGCCACTGGGCTCGGTTCCTGACTCCGCGACCGAGCGCAGCTCCGATGCGATGTCTTTCATTCGAGGGGTCACCACCTTCAACAGTCGTTCGCCAGCCTCGGTCACGGAGACGCTTCGCGTCGTGCGGGTGAGCAACCGAACCCCTAACCGGGCTTCCATTTCGCGGATCGTGTGGCTGAGCATGGACTGCGACATGCCAAGGTTGGTAGCCGCACGCGTAAAGCTGCACTCTTGCGCGACCTCAATCAAGGCAAGCAACTCACTGTAATGTTCTCTGGCCATTTATAAATCCAGCGAATGGATGTAGATTGATTTTATCATTGCAGCACCTATTCGTCAGCGGCGAATTTCCCGCAAAAAGTGCAGTTTGGCCGTCGAAACCTCAACGGCAATTCATCAATGCAGCGCATAGATGCATGCGAAAGACACGCAATCAGGCATCGGAGCAGCGTAGTTAAACTTACGTATTCGCCGCCGCACACGACCCGTGCGGCAATCGTGTCTTGCTCCTTGCATCGCTTAGAAACCCTGCCTGATGCTCATGGCAGTCCTTGCCCACCTTCGCCGCTAGTCCGGTATACCCGACAGATCAGGAATGGACACACAGGCTCGCCATCGCCGCCCTCCCTCGATATCAGCTACCGTCATCGTTTTGGCGACTGGACGCGGCGAACGATTTCTAGCCTCAGGCGATACAATCCACAAGCTGGACTCTCTGCTGCATGGAGTATCGGTCCTTGACCACGTCATCCAGGCCGTCGCATCGTCGGGATTGCCCTGACATCTGGTGCGCCCCAAGGGTGGCACTGCTGGAATGGGCGATTCGATCGCACTCGGCGTAAAGGCTACTCCCGGAGCGGCAGGATGGCTCATCTTGCCGGGCGATCTGCCGCTGATTCACGCCGATTCCCTACACAGTGTCGCGCGCGCTCGACGATCATCCCGTCATTGTGCCACACCACCGATGTCGCCGCGGTCACCCCGTGGGTTTTCGCCGCGAATGTTTTGCAGCGCTTGCGGCATTGGCTGGTGAATCTGGCGCGGCTGCAGTCGTCCGTGCATACCGTGAGCGAGGCCGTGTTCTGGATCTGTCACTCGATGATCCCGGCATCACATCCGATGTCGATTCGCTGGAAGATCTCCGCGAGGCCGAGTGCCTCTACGAGGTGCAAGACTGAACCGCCCCGGCTTTCATGACGGCAGCCTGGCTTGAGTCAGGCTGCCTTGAGCCATGCAGCCCGTTACCGATAACTAGCCGCTTCGACTTCCGCTGCTGGGGCATTCCCGATGGGCCCCAGCATGCTGGTTGTGGTTGAACCAGTCCAGCCAGTCCAGCGTGACGGGTTCTACCCCGAAATTACGGACGGTTTGGAAAGGGCTGAAAACTTGAGGCCTTGCACGGTGAGACGACGGCGCATCCTCGGGTTATGGAATCGCTCGATGTATTCAAACACGTCCGTCCTGGCGGCATCGAGTGTCGGATAGCGAGTACGGTAGACGCGCTCCCGTTTGAGCACGCCAAAGAAGCCTTCACACGCTGCATTGTCGCCGCAATGACCCACCGCACTCATGGGAACCTCGAAAAACCTCATCAGGCACCGCGACCTGCATCATTGAATCAATGGGTTGCATGAAGCTGGATGCGAGAATTCTGGGTTAATAGAGGTTCCTTAGGGGGCTGCTCCAGGGGGAGAACCCCTGTCCACGAACAAGAGCGCCGCGCGCCCCGCCAGAGCAGCGATGACTGCTGCAACGAATAGCACCGTTGCACTCATGTCAAAGGTGGCACGATAACCGTTCATATCGAAAAGGATACCTCCCCCCATCGCACCCAGCATGATTGCAAGTTGGATAACCGCAACCATGATTCCGCCACCCACCTCAGCATCTTTCGGCACCGTCCTGACAAGCCACGTCCCCCAGCCCACCGGAGCTGCAGTGGCAATGAGCCCCCAAGCGCATAGCAAGGTCGCCGTCAACACAAGCGAGTCTCCCCACGCAACCAGTGCGATGGCAATAACCGCCATCATCAGCGGAATAGTGACCAGCGTCCGGTACAGGCCATCCTTAAGGAAAGAGCCAATCGCGATCGTTCCCACGAACCCGGATACGCCCAACCCCAGAAGCAAAAGAGATAGCGTAGAGACGCTGACATGCGTGACAGCTTCCAGGAAGGGACGCAGGTAAGTGAAAAGCGCAAACTGCCCCATGAAGAACAGACTGACAGCGAGCATGCCCAGCGCGACAGGGGTGCGCATGAACAACTGAAACATGCCGACAGTACTGGACGTGCGATCAACTTTCATCGAAGGCAGACTCAGCAGTTTCCAGCCCATTGCAATCGCAGCAACAGGTACTACGGCGAAAAACGCCCACCGCCATCCTATCAGGGCCCCCAGAAAACTGCCCAGCGGTGCCGCCACAACGGTGGCTAACGCATTGCCGCCATTGAGGATCGCCAACGCGCGCGGAATGTAGCGATCCGCGACCAATCGCATCACGGTGGCCGTCGACATTGACCAGAAGCCCCCGATGGCCACACCGATGAGACCCCGGCCCACCATGAACACTTCATAGTTCGGGGCGAACGCCACGATCGTCCCTGAAATGATCATCAGCAGTGTCATGGACACCAACAGCGCCTTTCGGTCCAGCCGGCCGGCCGCCGACGAAATGAAAAGGCTGGCCAGCAGCGCAAATGCTCCAGAAATGGAAATCGCTTGTCCTGCCCGTCCTTCCGTGATGTGCAGATCGGCCGCAATGGGCGTCAGCAGACTGACCGGCATGAATTCCGAGGCGACCAGTGCAAAGGCGGCCAGCGACATCGCCCAGACGCCAGCCCAGGCCTGCCGTCCCGTGGGAGGCCTCGGTGCAGCAGCAGCAGAGGACATCATCGATCTGCAATCCCGCCGAAATCGAGGACGAGTCGTCCGCGAAGACCACCCTCGGCCAACCGTCCGTGTGCAGCAGCGGCTTCGGAAGCGGGGAATGTTGCTGCAACACGCAAAGGCAGCAGTCTACTTGCGACATGCGCGCCAATCTGAACGATCGCAGCATGGTCGGTCAGGCGCTCGCGCACATCGACGAATACGGTCTGGATGCCCCGCCCCAAGTGAAGATCATTCCCAGGCCGCAGAGTAATGAGTGTGCCGTCGCCGCGCAACGCAGGGGCTATCTGCTCGTAGAGACCTGCGGCGTCTACCACGGCATCCACGCCGCGCGGGAATACCCGATGCACATGCGCAGCCACATCCTCTCCACGTGCAATGACCTCCATGGCGCCAGCAGCGCGCAGGAAACCCTCATCGCCCGCCCCGGCAAGCGCTACGACGCGCAACCCTTCGTGCGCCGCCAACGCGACGGTATAGGCCCCCACTGCGCCTGCCGCCCCGGTCACCAGAAGCGACGAACCTTGGGCCAAGGCCAAGGCGTCCAATGCATTGCGAGCAGTCAGCGCATTCATCAGGAACGACGCCGCAGAGGGAAAGTCCACACCGACCGGGCGCGGGATCACCGAGGTGGCAGGCAAACACACGTACTCGCTATATCCGCCATAGGCGCCGAAATTGTCCACCACCCCAACAACGTGTTGACCCACCGCAAGTTCAGAAACTACCTCGTCACCTACCTGGTCGATCGTCCCGGCAATGTCCATCCCTGGCACATAGGGCGGCTTGGTGTCGGCAAACCATTGGGCGAGCGAGCCATCACGCACCATGACATCGACCGGGTTGATTCCAGCGGCGCGAACTTTCACGCGAACCTGGCCCGGTTCAGGATGGGGATCAGGCAGCTCCAGAACATGAAGTACTTCGGGTCCGCCGTAGGTATCCAGTCCAATTGCATACATGACGACATTCCTTCTCAAATACTGGTTTATCAATGCTCGTCGGATCGCGATATGGTCGCGCGCACCGTCCCCGACTGGTTGAGCGCTTCCACGCCGGACGTAATCCGTCCAATCTTGATGACGCCTGCCGCGTCGGGCCCACGCCCTCGATAGAACGCGATGTTGCCCCACGGCGCGTAGTAGGCAATGTCGCCAGGAGATCCTGCATCGGTGCGACGCGCACCGTCTTGCGAAAGAGGCTTCGGCAAGGCGCCACTGACTTTTTCGGCATCGCTCAAGTCCCTAAGGATGACCGTCACCGGCAACTGCGCTGCAAAATCCTGTGCCGCTGGGTTGTCGCCCAGGGTTGCCTCCATCGTCCTCGAACCGATGGCGATTTGAACGTGCACCGGATGCGTACCTTCCGATCGAGACGTGGCCTGATTGGTAGGGCCTCCCGGGGCACTGTAAACGGCATTCGTAGCGCCAGAGCAAGCGACGAACAGCGCAATCGAGAATGCGCTTCGCTTTCTCCATCGTATCTTGGCAGAGACGGTACTGGCTTTCATGGTGCAGTTTCTCCTTCGCACAGGGGTGCAACCCATCAACCTGATCGGTTGATGGGCAGGGCCCGAGAGGGTGCAACAACGCTTGCGCAGCCCAGGAATTCGATGGGCCTGACAAGTACCGCAAGAGCATCCGCACGTGGATTCGCCTTGCAACTACGGAGTGCCGTCCGGGCCCGCTCTCACTTGAGGTTGGCCCTGAAGAAAGCGGTCAACTTGTCGAATGGGATCAGGTCCGTGCGGTCGTAAAGATCCACATGTCCGGCCCCCTTCACCCAGTACAGTTCCTTAGGTTCGCCAGCGCGCTTGTAGGCATCCTCACTGAACTCGCGTGAGTGCGCCTGGTCGCCGGTGATGAAAAGCATCGGCCGCGGCGAGATGGTTTCGATGTCGTTGAAGGGATAGAAATTCAGGAACTTGACCAAGCTGCTCAGCAGCGGCTTGGTGGTGAGTTCCTCCTTCTCACCCGCGGGCGTGTAGTTGCCACGCGGGGTGCGATAGAAGTCATAGAATTCGCGCTGAATCTCTGGCGTATCCGCCGTCAACTCGTTAACGGTACCGGGTACATACACCGGCTCACCGCCCGTGAACTCGACAAAACGCTGGTCAGTCGCCGATTGGATCAACTGCTTGCGTTGTTCCAGGCTTTGGGACTTGTGCAGCCCATTGCGAGCAGCCGACCCCATGTCGTACATGCTGACGGTCGCAATCGCTTTCATTCGCGGATCGATCTTCGCCGCGCTGATCACAAAGCTGCCACTGCCACAGATACCCAGTACACCGATGCGCTGGCCATCCACGAAGGATTGCGTGCTCAGAAAATCTACCGCCGCACTGAAATCATCCGAGTAGATTTCCGGTGAGACCATATGCCCCGGCTTGCCCTCGCTTTCACCCCAGAACGACAGGTCGATCGCCAAGGTGACAAAGCCCTGCTCGGCCAGCTTCTGTGCGTACAGATCGGAGCTTTGCTCCTTGACCGCCCCCATGGGGTGGCCAACGATGATCGCGGGATAGTGTGTCCCCGGCTTGGCATCCTTGGGCGTGAACAAACTGCCCACGACTTTCATCCTGTATTGATTGTCGAAAGAAACCTTCTGCAAGGTCACCTTATCGCTCTTGTAAAAGTTGTCTGCACCATTTGACATGTCTTGACCCATTGCTGTGAAACCGAGTGTGCTGGCTGCAAGCGCGAACGCCATGAGGAGTCTTTTCATATTCTTTTCCTTGCATCAAAAGCCCGCATGACATCCGTACCGCCGCAACAGGGCTGCGACGGCCGTGCGTGTGCACAAGGACGTACTTATGCAGCCGCCGCCAGAGTGGCGTTGTCGATGACGAAGCGGTACTTGACGTCGCCCTTGAGCAGGCGTTCGTAGGACGCATTGACCTCATCGATACCGATCAGCTCGATGTCCGAGACGATCCCGTGCTCGGCGCAGAAATCAAGCATCTCCTGTGTTTCCGGGATGCCACCAATCATCGAGCCGGCAATCGAACGACGCTTGAAGATCAGATGGAAGACCTCGGGTGACGGATGCGGCGAGGCCGGAGCGCCAACCAGAGTTAGTGCGCCATCACGCTTGAGCAAGGCAAGGTAAGCATCCAGATCGTGCGGTGCGGCCACAGTGTCGACGATCAGGTCAAAACTCTTGGCGTGAGCCGCCAGCTCATCGGCGTTTCGCGAAACAACCACCTCGTCGGCGCCCAGGGTCTTGGCCGCCTCGCGCTTGGATTCGGAGGTGGTGAAGGCGACCACGTGCGCCCCCATAGCATGCGCGAGCTTCACGCCCATGTGGCCCAAGCCGCCGATGCCGACGATTCCGACTTTCTTGCCGGGGCCGGCGTTCCAATGGCGCAGTGGCGAATAGGTGGTGATGCCCGCGCAGAGCAACGGGGCCACCGCAGCGAGTTGCTCTTCGGGGTGGCGGATGCGCAGCACGTAGCGCTCGTGCACCACAATCTGCTGCGAGTAGCCGCCTAAGGTCCAGCCGGGAGCATCCGGAGTCGGGAAGTTGTAGGTACCGACCATGCCATCGCAGTAGTTCTCAAGGCCGGCGTCGCACTCCTCGCAGTGCTTGCAACTATCGACGATGCAGCCGACGCCAACCAAGTCACCCAGCTTTAAACCAGAGACATGCGCCCCCACCGCTGATATCCGGCCGACAATTTCATGGCCGGGAACGCACGGGAACCGGGTGCCAGCCCATTCGGCGCGTACTTGATGCAGGTCCGAATGGCAGATACCGCAGTAGGCGATATCGATCTGGACATCGTGCTCGGAGACCGCGCGGCGGGTGATCTCCAGCGACTCCAGCGGCTTGTCGCCGGCGTAAGCGCCGTAGGCTTTGATGACCATCAGAGACTCCTTTTTCACGAATGCAATACCCTCGCCAAGAGGGAGACTCCCGCCAATGTAACTCTGTGATCGCCCCTTGCCATCGCATAAAATTGCATACATCCATGCGCTCCATTGAACAATGTCAAATCTCCCGGGAGGTGGTTTCGCGCGCCCCGGTATATCAAGGACATTCGTACTTGTATCGATAGCTTGGCATCGTCCAATGGATCGAACGCTTTGCTATTACTCGGAAAGCCAGGTCCAGGGCCGCACCCAGCTTTGAGTTGAACGCCCAATGCTCTTCCTGCGAGCGGTTCATCACGGATGAACGACCGACCCAACAGGAGATCCCCGCCATAACGAATAAAGCATCGTTTTCCGACAAGGTGGCCTTCGTGACGGGGGCCGGTGCCGGCATCGGGAAAGCCACAGCCATCGCGTTCGCGCAGGAGGGCGCGCGAGTGGCCGTCGTCGGCATCGCAGAGCCAGGTCTTCGTGAAACTGTCCGGCATATCGAGGCCGCCGGCCGCCGCGCCATGGCGATACGTTGCGATGTGTCCGACGAGGACGGCATTCGCCGCGCCGTCGAAGCCTTCGGCGGAATCGACTTCGCGTTCAACAACGCGGGCATCGAGCAGCCGCCCGCAACGGCAGCAGACATCGCTAGCAATGAGTTCGATCGCCTGATCGCCGTGAACCTGCGAGGGGTGTTCCTGAGCATGAAGTATCAGATCCCACAATTGATCAAGCGCGGCGGCGGCGCCATCGTCAACACCTCATCGGGCGCCGGTGTGAAAGGCTTTCGCAACCAGGCCGCTTATGCGGCCTCCAAGCACGGCATGATAGGCTTGAGCAAGTCGGCGGCGGCTGGATTAGGCGTCTAGCGGCACCCGAATCAACGCCGTGTGCCCCGATATCATCGACACGCCGATGATGGATCGGTTTTCGGGTGGAACGCCTGAGGGCCGACACGCTGTCATCGACCAGAAGCCAGTAGGCCGCATGGGGCGGCCTGAAGAGATCGCTTCAAACGTCCTGTGGCTTTGCTCGAAAGGAGGCGACTTCACTGTCGGAACCGCTATTGTCGTCGATGGAGGACAGGCGACCCGACGTTCGCGGCAACCAAGCGCCGATGGGGCGTGGTGCTGCCTGCCAGCGCAAGAGCAGGCAATCGCCAACGGTGGATGCCAGACCCGCTGCGCAGCCGTGCTAAACGCAGTCTTGCATCACGCTTCGTAGCGAAGAGCAGCGATGACCAGGGCCATCGCGCCCGACGGCTGGCGCCGGCTGGGATAGTAAAGATGGAAGCCGGACCAGAGCGGGCACCAATCCTCCAGCGCAGAAATCAGATGTCCGGCTTTCACGTAAGGTCGAACCAGCTCTTTGGGTACATATGCCACGCCAAGCCCGGCAATTGCCGCATCCAGGCAATCGTAGACGCTGTTGAAGGCGAGCTGACCATCCACATGGACGTTGACCTGCCGGCCACCTTTTTCAAACTCCCAAGCCCACAAGCCGCCATGTGTCTTGAGCCGCAAGTTGATGCAGTTGTAGTGCACCAAATCACCAGGACGTTGAGGCAGAGCCTTCTCATTGAAATGGCGCTTGGTGGCCACTACCGTGAATTGCATGTCCGGCCCGATGCGCGCAGCAATCATGTCTTGCGCGACCGACTCGCCGAGTCGCACCCCTGCATCGAACTTACCCGCCGCGAGATCCACGAATGCAGTGTCGGCAAACAGCTCGACTTTGATCTCCGGATATTCAAGGAAGAATCTTTTCAGGCGCGGCATCAACACCAGGCGAATTGCATCTTCCGGCGCAGTAATGCGTATCGCGCCCACTGGCCTATCTCTGAGTTCGGATACAGCGACCAGTTCAGAATCAATTTCTTCCAAACGCGGCGCTACGGTGACCAGCAGCCGCTCGCCTTCCGGCGTTGGAGCCACGTTGCGCGAGTTGCGCTCCAGCAATCGAGCGCCCAGCTTCTTCTCTAGCGCACGCACCGCATGGCTGACTGCGGTCTGCGAAAGACCGAGCTGGGCAGCGGCACGCGTGAAGCTCCGCTCCCGGGCAACAGCGAAGAAAGCGGTCAGCCCCCTGAAGGACTCACGAAGCAACTCATCTTGCACGATTTATGAATATCCTTCATGTAAATAACCAAACTTTACCACTGGATTGCTGGTTGCGCAGCATACCCGTCGCGAATGGTTTGCCAAGCAACTTGCACGTCCGACAGGAGATTCGACGCAACCGAGGTTTTTAGCTATCAGTGCCATTCATGCTTCCATTCATATTTATCGACTACAAGCAGCACCAAGGCGGGACAAAATCGCCTGGAGAAGAAAGCTAGCGCGGTCGCAAGTTCACGTCTTCCTTTTTCCCATTCGAATGCATAGGCCAACATGAAGAGACGATGGCTCTGATTCACCTTGTCACTTGCAAGGGTTCTACCCTGATTTTACGGGCACTCCATAGATCGACATCCGCTTGAGGCTCGGTAGCACGTCTTTCTCGAGGATCCGCTTGATCTGCGACAGTGTGCTATTCCTGCCGTCCTTGAGTTCCTTCGCCCGGTGCTCAACCCGGGCATCGAAGACGGGCTTGAACGTGTAGTCCGAAGCCAGCTTGACTGCGTGCCGCTTCTGCTTACGGTCGATGTGGGGAGGGTGATGCCTTGGGCCAGAAATGCTCGGGCCTCGTCGCGCAAGGTCCGCGCTTCGCGAAGGCCGATATCAGGGTAGTTGCCCGGGGAAATGCGTTTTTGCTTGCCGAGCCAGTAGTAGCGCAGGTGCCACGATTTGCCGCCGGTAGGTGCGACCACCAGGCCAAGGCCGTCGGTGTCGGGGAGGCTGTAGGTTTTCTTTGCGGCCTTGGCTTGCCGCACGGTCAGATCAGAAAGTGCCATCATCAAACTCTTAAGTCGTTGAGACTTAGGCCTGATGCTGCTGGACATCCCGATCCAATCCCTGCAACAACCAGGAACCGGCACCACCCGCATTCTTTGGCCTCAATTTTGGCCTCAAAACGCTGGCTGCCGGTGGATTTCCGTGGCTTTTGCTGAAAAAAAAAGGAGCTTAAGCTCCTTTTTTCAACGATTTACAGATGCTAGTGAAAGTCTGTAGATCATAATTTGGAGCGGGAAACGAGACTCGAACTCGCGACCCCGACCTTGGCAAGGTCGTGCTCTACCAACTGAGCTATTCCCGCATGTAAGCCGCTGATGATACCATATCAATCGCGACATTTGTCAACAACTTCATGTCTGATTCGCGATATGTGTCGCGGCCTCAAACATTGGAGCGGGAAACGAGACTCGAACTCGCGACCCCGACCTTGGCAAGGTCGTGCTCTACCAACTGAGCTATTCCCGCCCGGGACCATCATCATGCACCAAGCGCATGACCATGGCTTCAACACTGCTTGCTCCATACGGATCGATCATCGAACCAGAAATGGAGCGGGAAACGAGACTCGAACTCGCGACCCCGACCTTGGCAAGGTCGTGCTCTACCAACTGAGCTATTCCCGCAGGGAAGGTGGCTTATTCTAGCGATCCGTCCTGCGCCGTCAAGACTTTTCTGCAACTTTCTTAAAGATTTTTTTCGTTGCTGCTGTCGGAGCCGGAGGTACGCGGAGGCAAGTCACCCATGAGCACCGGCCAAGCCGCCTTCAAGTAGTACAGGCCCGACCAGATCGTCAACACGCCAGCAATCAGCAGCAACAGTTCACCCACGTGATAAAGCCGCAAGGTCTCGGCATCATGCTCGATGATCAGCACCACCAGGGCGACCATCTGCATCACCGTCTTCAGCTTGCCGATAAAGGCCACCTTCACCGTGGCCCGCATGCCAACCTCGGCCATCCACTCGCGCAAGGCCGAGACACTGATCTCGCGGCCCATGATGGTCGCCGCTGTCACCGCCATCACGATGCCCGGCCAGCCTCCGCGATGCGCCTGTACTACCAGAAACAGGGTCACAGCCACCATCAGCTTGTCGGCAACGGGGTCCAGAAAGGCACCGAAGGCCGAAGTCAGATTCATCCGTCGGGCCAGATAGCCATCGAACCAGTCGGTCACGGCAGCCAGAATGAAGATGGTCGCGGCGACGATATTGTGACCATGGAACGGCAGGTAGAACACCAGAACCATGACTGGCAACAGTGCCACGCGAAACAGGGTCAGCCAAGTGGGCAGGTTGATACGCATGCCAATCCTTCAAAAACCGTCTGTCCGGTCGTAGTACCGACCAGGATCTCGGAGCGGCAGCTGCCTTCAAGGCAGGCTGCGCTTCCCATCGTAACGCGCCGAGACGTGAAAAGTCTCTGTTCGCCGCCACTAGCCATGCAGATGATCGTAGATCCGGGTCGCCAATTCTCGGCTGACGCCCTTGATCCGCATCAGCTCCTCGACCCCGGCCGCCTCGACCCCGGCCAGACCGCCAAAGGCCTTCAGCAATTCGCTGCGACGACGAGCGCCCACGCCCGCGATTTCCTCAAGGGAGCTGCGCTCACGCTTCTTTTCCCGACGCCGTCGATGACCACTGATCGCAAATCGATGTGCCTCGTCCCGCACCGCGGCCACAAGATGCAGCGCCGGCGAGCCGGGACCGGGGTGGACCTCGCGCCCGGCCTGGGCAAGGATCAGGGTTTCCTCGCCGGCCTTGCGTGCCGGTCCCTTGGCGACACCGACGACGAGGATCCCGCTCAGACCGAGCTCCTGCAGCACATCAAGAGCCTGCTTGACCTGGCCATGCCCGCCATCGATCAGCAGCAGGTCGGGCCGTGCGCCCTCCCCTTCGGCCACTTTGCGAAACCGCCGGGTCAAGGCCTGATGCATGGCGGCATAATCGTCACCCGGGGTGATCCCGGCGATATTGAAGCGCCGGTAGTGGGATTTTTCCGCTCCCTCGGGACCGAACACCACGCAGGAGGCCACGGTGGCCTCGCCCATGGTATGGCTGATATCGAAGCACTCGATCCGCTTCGGCGGCTCGCTCAGATCCAGCAGCTTCTGCAAGTCATCAAAGCGGGTGCCCAGAGTCTGGCGACTGGCCAGTCTGGCCGTCAGCGAAGCCTGGGCATTGCGTTCGGCCATTTGCAGAAAACGGGCGCGATCACCACGCACCCGCGTTTTCAGTTCCACGCCATGTCCGGCCTGGCTGCTGAGCAGCTCGGCCAGCAACTCGATCTCGGGCCAGGCCTCCGTCAGGATCAGTTCGCGCGGCACCGGACGATCCAGATAATACTGGGCGACAAAGGTAGCCAGCACATCGGCCGGACTGGCATCCCAGGGCAGCCGCGGGAAGAAATCGCGGGTACCCAGACTGATCCCGTCGCGGAAGAACAATACGCTGACACAGGCCAGCCCCGACTCGATCCGGCAGGCAATCACGTCCATATCGGCATTGGCACCTTGGATATGGTGCTGGGCCTGCAGCTGACGCAAGGCAGCCACCTGATCGCGCAACAAGGCCGCACGCTCGAACTGCAGCGCCCGGCTGGCGGCATCCATGCTTGCAGCCAGTTCGTCGATGACCGCGCTGCTGCGCCCTTCCAGAAACATCTGCACATGGCGGACATCGGCGGCGTAGTCCTGCGCGCTGATCAGCTCCACGCAGGGCGCGGTGCAACGACCGATCTGGTATTGCAGACAAGGCCGTGAACGGTTGCGGAAATAGCTGTCCTCGCATTGCCTGACCTTGAACAGCTTCTGCATCAGATTCAGGCTTTCCCGCACCGCATAGGTGCTGGGAAAAGGGCCGAAGAACTTGCCGGGCAGATTCTTGGCGCCGCGATGGAAGGCCAGCCGTGGATAGGCTTCCCCTGTCGACAGATAGATATAGGGATAACTTTTGTCGTCACGCAACAAGATGTTGTAGCGCGGTTTCAACGACTTGATCAGCTGCGCCTCGAGCAGCAAGGCCTCGCCCTCGGTGCGCGTCAGGGTGATCTCGGCGCGAGCGATCTGGGACACCATCGCCGCGATCCGCGGCTCCATTTTCGGCCGCAGGAAATAGCTGGAAACCCGTTTTTTCAGATTGCCGGCCTTGCCGACATACAACAATTCATCACCGGCATCGAAATACCGATAGACACCGGGCGAGGTGGTCAGATTGCGGACCAGAGCCTTGCCATCAAAAGGCACAACAGGAGACGACTGCATGCCGTGATTTTACCGGGCCACCCGGCCGCGGTCTAACCGTCGGGAAAATCCATCCCCGCCAGCCCCCTCGGCGGGTCCAGCAGCCGCACACGCAAGTCGATCACCCGCGGAACATCCGGCTCAATGGCAACTCCCATCTCATTGATCAGGGCGGCTGGCACCCAGGCCGGCTTTGCCATGGGACCCGGGATATAGCTCAGCCAGATACCATAGGGCTTCTGGCACTCCTGCGATGCCCGGGCGGCACCATCACGATCCAGAAAGAAATCCACGGGCACGACCAGCAGGACCTTTTCAGAATCCGCCTGCCCCACCTGCAGAAGCGAAGCAAACCTGTAATGCCGCAAGCCATCAACGGCGGCCCTCGCAAACAGTCGTCGCCAACGGCGCATCTCGAACGTGGCCGCTTGTCGGAACAGATTGACCTGAACTGCATCCGCATGCAGCACCCGCCCCGTTGGACCGATCTCGACCAGCACCTTTACCCGCCCCTCGACCTGATCCCGAATCATCCGATGCGGATAGGCGAAAGATGGCCCTGCCTGCCCGCTCTGAAAGATATCGGCTAGGCCAATGCGGCTGAAACTGACGCCAGCCAAACCAGCCGGCCGCGGCTCCGAACCTGCCTTCGGACCTGCCAGCCAAAGCGCCATGAACCAGCGGCCCTTTTTGATATCACCGGGCAATGGTTTGAAACGCCAACCGGCGATCGCCTGCTCCACTTCCTCGCGAACTGCCTTCGAGGCCGTTTCGAAATGGGGAATCGACCAGCCCAAAAGTCGCCCATCTCCACTGATGTCAACCGTGCCGCGCATCAGCAACCGACTCTCCACCAATCCGGACTCAGTTGCGCGCAAGCCATCAGCCAGGCATCCGCTCAACGACCAGATCACCCATCCGAGAACGCCCCACCAAAGCCTTGACTTCATGGACTGCATCCTTGCAAGTCATCGCCACCGCAGAAATAATAGCCAAGGCCTCATCCGACATCCAGATGGCCACATGCCTTAGCCTCGCCCACATGCCAGCGCCCCGTGCCGCAGGAAGCCACGACCATCGGGAAAGTCGCCTGCAAGCCACACCTTCGGCCAATGGCGAGCGACCGATATTGCCCAGCATACGAACAAGATGGATGTTGGGTATTGGCTCATGATCATGTTGCCGATGCCGCTCCCTGCAAAAAGACGGCATGATCTGGACCTGACTTGCCTGCGCTCCGAGGCTCTGGATTTCGTCACGCCTTGAAACGCGAACCGCGCTGATGACAAGACGGGCATCCCGATCTTGTCCGACAGACGCATCAGATGGCCTTGCTCAGTGATACAGATCCAGCAAGGCGTTACCGTAAGTCCGTATATTGTCCTCGCTGTCCACGCTCAAGCCCTCCAGATAGCTGGCAGCACGGCGCTTGTAATCAGCCAGCTCTGCGTCATGCTGCGCGAATGCCTGCAACAAAGCCTCTCCTGCCAGCTGGCAATCAAAGTCTGGATAGCGATAGCCCAATCCGCCGAGAAATTCGGAATTGTGAATCAGTGGATATCCGCCGTGGAGCAGCTCGTAATAAAGGTAGTTCTGGCCGTTTTCCCAATGGTGCGAAACCACGGCATCCCCATGGCGGGACATGAAATCGACGATGGGATAGCGCCCCTCGAAACTGGCAAGTCCATGATTGACGACATCGAGCTGACGTGCGAAATGCAAGAACTTGGGATGTTCCTTGATCTGCAGTGCATTGCATACCCGCAGAATTTCAAGGAAGCCGGGCTTCGCCCGATAGGCTTCTTCGCAGGCCAGCATCGGAATCAGGGATGTCTTGACCATGCAGACATTGGGCTCGAACACTCCGACTCGCCATCGAGATCGAGCCGGCTGATAGCCCCAGCTCAACTCCGGAGGCAGCTGCGCAATTGAGCGCTCGATAAAATGAGGACTCCACAGATGCGGCAGCACCTGCACGGGCGCTCGCGCCATCAAGCCGAAATAGTCGTGACAACTGTGGCGGTATTCCGGAATCGTCCAGACTGCATCGTAAGGCTTGTCGCTGGTCAGACCACCTGAGGGCTTGTTGAACATGGCCCTTTCGATATCGATCACGTAATCATTGCCCACGCGCATCCATACGTAGCGACCTCCGCGTGACTGAAAAGCCTTGACCCAGCCCTCATCCAGCTGAGCGCTCATCTCAACAATCACGTCCAGCCATTGCCCGGCCTCCTCAAGCCCGATCATCCGGACACCGGTTCCATCCAGCATCATGGTCTCGGCTGCCTGGATGCCTGGCCCATCGCGCAACAATACAGCCTGTTCAACCCAGGGATGTTGCTGCAACAGCTGGGCGAGGAATACGCAGTTCTGGAAAATGCCGTTTTCCCAGATGGACTGTGCGCCTTCACGCAGATGCAGGGTCACGCCTACCCGCAAAGGTCTTTCCGGCCGCCCACTGGAATGCCTGCTCATGCAATGCCCCCGGAATCAACCAAGGCGGTGATGCGATCCATGAAGGCCTGAACATGTGCCGGTTGCTCCGGCGCCACTGATCGGAGAAAACGCTGAGCATCCCGTCTGTACGTCACCCAGTCACTCGTGCTCATGCGTCGCGCACTCAGCAGCAAGTCCCCCGCAACACCGGCTTCAAAGCCCGGATAAAACAGACCCACCCCTGCGGCCTGTAGAAATGGCGAGTTGTGCAGCAATGGATAGCCACCGTAAAGCGCATCGTAATAAAGGTAATTCAGACCGCACTCCCATTGATGGGACACAACCACGTTCAGGCGATGTCGCGTCATGGCCTCAGCGAAATCCAGCCGCGGCTCATAGGAGGCCAGACCCGACCGCGTGATATCCAGATGAGCTGCAAAACGATGAAACGTGGGATGCTCTTTCATGTGGAAGCTGCTCATCACCATCATCCGTTCCACCGCCGAGTGATCCTGGCGATAAGCCGACTCACAGGCCAGCATGGGGATCGTGGCGTTCTTGACCACCGAAATATTCGGTTCGAATACACCCGCGCGCCATATCAAGGCATCTTGCGCGGCCGGCTGAAAGCCGAATTCCAGTCCCTCCGTGCCCAGCTCCCGGATTCTCTGCTCAAGAAACATGGGCGACCAGATATGGGGCATGGCATGCACGGGCACCCGGCTCAGCGTACGCAACATCGGCCCACTGGCATGCATGTGATGAGGCAGCGTCCACACTTCATGCCAGGGTGTTCCGCTGAACAGGTGTCCGGCCTCCCGCCCGAATATCGGCGTCTCACCCATTTCGGCATAGCTGTGCCCAACGAAAAAGGTCACTATCTTCGTACCCAGAGCACGAACATGCCGCAACCATTCAAGTGGCAGCTGCGCCCCCATCTCGATGACCAGATCCAGCTCATGGGTTACCTCCGAAGGCTGGACAAGCACCAGATCAGGTATCCCATCAGCCATGCCTGCGGGTAATTGATCGACATCACCACCATTCAGCAGGACGATCCGGCCGATGCGTTCGCTCTGACGCAGCAAATGCACCAGAAAAGCCAGATTCTGGTTGAGCCCGCTGGACCACAGCTGGGCGCCAGCCTTGGCGAATACGGATATCCCCACTCGGATGCTTGATCTGCAAAGCTGGTCTGGCATGGTCAACTCAAACAGGTGCTGCCGCCATCAGACTGGCCAGCAATTCGGTATAGGTCTCGACCACATGCCGATTTTCCGGGAGGAAACGCGCGATGGCCGAGCGCTGGGTTTGACGGTAGGCCGCGGCGTCAAAATCCTCTTGCGCAACAATGATTCGCCGCAACATGGCGGCGGCAGACTGCACGTCGTTGCCTGGGTAGTAATAGCCCAGGTCCCTGCAAAGATCCGCATTGTGAAGCAAGGGGTAGCCCAGCCAGCAGACGTCGAAATAGAAGTAGTTGAGCGGATTGTCCCATTGATGGGAAATCACGATATCGGTGAACTCGGCCAAGAATCGAGCGGTATCGTAACGCCCCACGAAAGAGGCCTTGTGGTTGCGCACCAGATCCAGATGCCCCATCAGCGAAATGAATTCCGGGCTGCGGGTGGCCAAATGCTCTGCATTGGTCACATGCAGGAAAGCGATGCTTTCGGGATCGTTGCGGTAGGCTTCCTCGGCAATCAAAATCGGATAAAGGCAGAACTTGACGACATCGATATTCGGCTCCATGACAGTCAAGCGCTGTGGCCCGGCATGGGGGACATGGACGGGGTCAACGGAGAGATCTGCCGCGCGCTGCTCCAGCAGCACCGGTGACCAGACGAAAGGTATCGTCCGGGCCGGTCGCCGTCGCAAGGTCTGAAAATAATGCTGACTGCCGGCGGCTACCTGAGGCACCATCCATATTGCGTCATAGTGTTGATTGACGAAGAGCTTGTCGCCCCACATTGGACGGCCAAAAATCACCGACTGCATGGCATGGACATATTCAAAGCCACAGCAATACGATACCAGCCGGGCATTCCGGCTTTTGAGATGACGAGTCATGTCGGCATCGACCTGACCACCCAGCTCGATCAGTACATCCAGCCCATCCTTGGCCTCGGCAAGAGCAATCACCGGCCAGCGATCCAGATCCCATGGCAGCGCCTTGCTGATCCGTACCGAGGTCGTATTGACCAGCACGACACTGGACACATTCGGACAATGGCGCAAAGTCTCGGCAAGAAAAATCGCGTTCTGCTTGATGCCGTTGTTCCAGAGCGTCTCACTCTCACTGGCCAGACCGATGGTGATGCCGACTCGCAGACCGGAGGAAGTACCGTGGCCGCTCAGCACGGACCGCCTCCTACTGAATGTGCCGAGCCCGCCGGCCCGCAAGTACGCATCCATGGGAATACATACCAGCACCTTTGCTTGCGTTGCGCCTTACCAGGAATAGCCCACCCCCATATTGAACAGCACATGGCCATCGCCCGGCCCAGGACTGGTGCTCAAGCCCATTTTCACTATCGTATCATCACCAAAACGGGCACTGGCGCCGACCGCCAGAGAGGTGTAGCCGGCATAATTGCCCAGACCCGCACCGATACCGAAGGTCTTGCCTTCTTCAACCTGAGGAAGCCCGGCCAGTGCGGCACTCATCGCGATACCTGAATAAGCCGCACGCGAAAGATTGACCACCTGTTCGCCGATGCTGCCGATCTGACCGGCAACCTGATTCAACTGGCCGACGTTGGCGGCATCGCTCCAGTTCGTGCCCGGAGCCACATTGGTGATCACCCGTTCATTGCCAGGTGACCCTACCGAAACACTGTCGGCTCGACTGGCGACCGAACCGGCCCCCAGGGCCACCGAATTGCTGCCAGTCGCCTGCGCTCCGGCCCCGAGTGCCACGGCATTGTTGCCGGAGGCCACTGCACTCTGCCCTACCGCGACGGTCGGATCACCTGTTGCCTGCGCATTCTGGCCGATGGCGACTGACCCGACCTGACTGGCCACGGCGCGGTTGCCCACCGCCGTTGTATCCTCGGCTGTCGCCTGGGCGTTGGAACCGTAGGAGGTCGCTCCCGTCCCCTTCGCCTGGGAGCACAAGCCTGCCGCCGTGCTGTCGATACCCGATGCCTTGCTGCAACTGGCAACGATCACCGTCGACAATGATGATGCACGAGCAGTGCCTCCCGTGCCGTAAGTCTGACTGGTACCGTCTTGATTACTCCCGCCCTCCTTGGTGACGCCAATACTGCTTTCACTCTTGGCCGCCTCCTCGCTGGCATCGACAATGGGTGCAAAAGCCGTCGACAATGAGGCCACACTTACCGCCGTTGACGTCGACAGCGCAGTCAGACCGCTGTGAGTGGTGCTCAGACCACTGGAAAGCGAGGCCACGCTTCCGGAAGTGGACGTCGACAGCGCCAGCACATTGCTGCCGATTCCGCTCACCCCGCTGGAAAGCGCCGCGACCGAACTCGACGTGGAAGTAGACAACGCCTGAAGATTTCCGGTGGTCGTGCTCAAGGCCGTGGAAAGCGACGTCACATGTCCATTGGTCGAGGCCAGACCTGATGACAGCGAAGAAACACCCGTCGAGGTCGAGCCGGACAGGCTGGCCAGATTCTGACCGGTGGTCTTCAGTCCGGTGGACAAGGAACCCAATCCGCTGGAGGTAGATACCGACAAGGTCGTCAGCTGGCTGCTGGTCGTGCTCAAGCTGGTTCCCATGGTACTGAGGCTGGCCGCCGTCGCAGTCGAATTCTGCGCAATCGTGCTGTTGGTGATTTCAAGACCGGTGGACAGCGAATTGGTAGTGGCGTGCACCGATTCGATGCTGGTGGACAGTGAACCGATCCCGGTATTGGCCGTACTCAGACCCGCTGAAGTCGAGCTCGACAAGGTCGCGATATTGCTGTTGGTTGAAACCAGACCGGTGGACAGCGCCATGACACCGCTGGAAGTCGCTGCCGAAAGCGCCTCGACATTGCTGTTGGTGGCTGTCAGCCCGGTAGACAAGGAGCCGATGCCGGTACTGAGAGAGCGCACGCCTGACGATGTGGACGAGGACAGCGTCGCCAGATTGCTGCTGGTGGTGGCCAGGCCCGTGGAAAGCGATCCCACGCCCGTCGATGCGGATACTGACAAAGCCTCCACATTGCTGTTGGTAGCTGTCAGTCCGGTAGATAGTGACCCAATACCTTCACTGGCTGTGCTGAGGGCTGCCGAGGTCGAGGTCGACAAAGTTGCCATATTGCTGTTGGTCGTTGTCAGTCCCGTCGACAACGAACCCAAACCGGTCGAGGTCGAGGTCGACAAGGCCGCAACGGTACTGGATGTTGAACTCAAACCGGCGGACAGCGAGTGGACGCCGGTAGTCACCGTACTCAATCCCGCCGAGGTCGAACTGGAAACTGCGGCGATATTGTCATTGGTCGTGCTCAAGCCTGTCGAAAGAGCACCCAGACTGCTGGAAGTTGAAGAGGACAAAGCCGCCACATGGCTGTTCGTCGTCGTCAATCCACTGGAAAGAGTAGCCAGTCCCGTGGAGGTTGAACTTGAAAGCCCGGTCAGCTGGCTACTGGTCGAGCTCAGCCCTGTAGACAAGGACTGAACACCTGCCGCAGCTGTGCTGAGTCCGCTCGACGTCGATGACGACAAGGACGTCATATTGCTGTTGGTTGTCGCCAAACCGCTGGACAACGAGCCCACGCCGGCCATCGCACTGCTCAGACCGGTGGAAGTCGAAACCGACAGATTGTCGAGATGGCTGTTGGTCGATGCCAGACCGGTAGAGAGCGACCCCATGCCGTTGGCCGTAGAAGTCGAGAGGCTCGCCACATTGCTGTTGGTCGAGCTCAAACCCGTGGACAAAGAATTGACCCCTGAGGTTGTCGCGCTCAGACTGCTGGATGTCGATGAGGACAGCGCCGCCACATTGCTGTCCGTTGTGCTCAGCCCCGTCGAAAGTGAGCCGATGCCGAAGCTCGCCGTGCTCAGACCGCTGGATGTGGATGATGACAGCGCCGTCACATTGCTGTTGGTCGACTCCAGACCGGAAGACAGGCCCCCCAGCCCCGTAGAAGTCGAAGAAGACAGGGTCGACATCTGGCTGTTGGTTGATTCCAGCCCCGTGGACAAGGAATCGACGCGTACCGTCGCCGTACTGAGCCCGGTGGAGCTGGATACCGACAGGTTGTCCAGATGATTGTTGGTGGCATCCAGGCCCGTTGAAAGCGTATGCACACTGTCCGTGACCGTACTCAGACCTGTCGAGGTCGAGGTCGAAAGCGTGGCGACATTGCCGCTGATGGTTGTCAGACCTGTAGACAACGAATGAATGCCGGTCGCCGTCGTGCTGAGCCCGGTCGAGGTCGACGCCGACAATTCCGTCAGCCGTGTCTCGGAACTGCTCAGCCCCGTGGACAGGGAGCCAATACCCGAAGTGGCCGAGCTCAAGCCAGACGAGGTGGAAGACGAAAGTGCCGCCACATAACTGTTGGTGCTGCTGAGACCGGTGGACAGCGAACCTTGCCCGGTGGAAGTGGAAGTCGACAAGGCCGAAACATTGCTGTTGGTCACCGACAGGCCGGAAGAAAGCGAGCCGATATGTTCATCCGCGGTGCTCAGCCCCGTCGAGGTCGAGGTCGACAGCAACGCTATATCGTCATTGGTATCACCCAGCCCCGTGGACAGCGAACCAAGACCTGCCGCCGTCGAAGTGGAAAGCGCCGACACATTGCTGTTGGTCGCCGTCAGGCCCGTCGACAGTGCACTGATGCCGGAACTGGCCGTACTGATACCCGCCGAGGTCGAGGTCGAAAGCAGTGCCACATCATCATTGGTGGTACTCAGGCCACTGGACAAGGAGTGTATCCCGACGGTCGCCGTACTCAGACCTGTCGAGGTCGAGGTCGACAGGTTGCTCACCGTGGTATTGGTGGCAGTCAGCCCCGTCGAAAGCGATCCGATATCCTCCGTCGCGGTACTGAGACCCGTCGAGGTCGAGCTGGACAATTGAACGACTTGATCATTGGTGGTTTCAAGACCGGTGGAAAGCGAACCCAGCCCGCTGGCCGTCGAGGTCGACAGAGAGTTCAGGTGACTGTCGGCTACATCCAGTCCGGTAGAGAGCGACCCCAGGCCATCGGACGTGGATACTGACAAGGAAGTCAAGTTGCTGTTGGTGACCGTCAAGCCGGTCGACAGCGAGCCGATGCCCAGAGTCGCCGTACTCAATCCGGCGGCCGTCGAGGTCGAAAGCGAATCGACATTGCTGTTGGTCGTGACCAGTCCACTGGACAGAGATGCCACGCCGCTTGATGTCGAGGTCGAAAGTGTAGCCAGGTTGCCACTGGTCGTGCTCAGTCCCGTCGATACCGAGCCGATCCCCGTACTCAAGGAACCAAAACCGGTCGACGTCGAACTTGAAAGTGAACTGACCAGTCCGCTGGTCGTGCTCAGACCGGAATAGAGTTCTGAGCCATTGACCGCGTCAGTAGACGTGGCCGAAATCTCGCCGGCCGCTACATTCTGGATCTGCCGCTCCGCACCGACCGAACCCACGCTCACCACTCCGGCGCTGGCCGCGGACGTACCGGCAAAACCGCTGTAAGTCACTCCATCTACGGTGGCACTGCTGACATCCGTGCCTGCCCGGGTCGCTGTATTCGATCCCAGCGCGACACTGTTGGCCACGTCGGCCACGGCATTGTTGCCGATGGCTACCGAACTGTCTGCCGTGGCCGCCGTACCACCAAATCCGATGCCGATGGCGTTTTCACCCGTCGCCGTGGCGGTGGACAGGCTCGTATTGGCCACAAAATAGGGCAAATCGAATGCGCCGGTGACCGTCAGATTGTTGATGGTAGCATTCTGCAAATTTGCTGCCGTATTGACATACAGCGTGCCACCAACGGAAAGATTGGTGGCATTGCTGGTCGAATCATTGGCGTAAGCAAGAATGCGATTGGTCTGAGTCGACACATCCGACGTTCCGCATATGACATCTGCGCCGTAATATTTAAGGGAGGTATTGTTGGACCCATCTTGGCTTGATCCACTGCTACCAAGTCCATAACCATTCTGCCCATATGTTTGATAGACAGTGTCCGAGCAATTGGGAGTAGATGTACCCAATCCATAACCGATGGAAGTAAAAATGCCTCCCACATATGACTGGGCGGCCCATGCATCGGGTCCATCCATCGCCCCGAAGGCCGCCAGCAAGGCGCCTGTGAGGGCTATCGAAAGTCGTGATCGACGATCCGCACAACCACTGCCTTTTGAGCATGGTCCGCCACCAAGACGCGCCAGCTCGGAAGCCACCACCAGTTGCCCGAGAGCCGCATTCCAGACCTTGCTGTATATCTTGTTCACACTAAGCCCCTGCTCGAAAGAGTGACATCGCGGATTTCATCAAAGATCTGACCTCAGCATGACTTCTGCCCATGACGGCATGTCATACAGACGTCCAAAAAATCATCAACTCACCGACGGGGCAACTCCCATGCCTCGCACAGCTATACATCCAAAAATCAGGCTGGCCCGACATCCCCAGGTAGCGACCCGACTCCACCGAAATAATATGTGATGCACAGCAGATAAAAATCGCCAATAAGCGACAATATCCTGTCATATTGCGACATAGTGTGAAATATTTCCGATTTAAACAGTGCATTAGTCACAATTTAATATGGTCAGCAGAATGCTGCGTTGACCATGCACCAAGAGCGTTCATCCCCACTGACCTGGCTGCTGCAGGACAGGCAACGGGCAGACAAGAACGGATCCGTTTCGCAACCACTACCCAACGCTGCATTCAACGGCAACGTCTTCCAATAAAGTGCATCAACAAGGCGGCGCCAGGTCATCAACAACACCGACTGCACAGGCCGATCACGACTTCAGACGAGAAGACAGAGCTGCTTTCTGAATTCCTGTGGCGTGATGCCATGCCAGCGGCGAAAGGCCTTGGTCAGGTTGCCGGGCTCGGCATAGCCGAGCAATACGGCGATATCGCCAATCGACAGCGTGGAGTCGTGAAGATACTTGTCGGCAAGCTCATGGCGTACTTCATCCAGCAGTTCATGCCAACTCAAACCCGCCTCAAGGAGCTTGCGCTGAAGCGTTCGTGATGACATGCACATCGACTGCGCCGCCTGAACCAGGGATGCAGAACCTTTCAGCAGCATTGACCCGATCGTCTGCTTCAGCTGCATTTCCAGAGATCTTGCCCTCTGCCTGCACCTGTCCAGTTCACAGTCCATTTTCTCCTGCAACGCCTCTGCAACCTGGCTTGATCGCTGCTTCATAGGCAGCTCCAGATAGCTGGATGGGAAAACGATACTGTCGTGATCCGCTCCCAGGCACACAGGGCAATGAAAATGTGCCTCGCACAATTCGCGATCCAGCTCGGACCCCGCTGCAGAAAATGCAACCCTTGATGGCGGACAATACAGCCCGGTCTCTCGTTGGACGAATACCACCAAAGCGAGCATTCCCATGATCGAAGTGATCAAATGGCTGACATCTGATACCCAACGAATCTCGACCAGATGGCCCAGATCGACAACTTCAATCGTGAAGCCGCCACAGTAAAGCGCTTCATATCGGCGACAGATCTCAAGTGCATCCCCGAGCGTGTTTGCAGAAAGCGCAAGATAGGCAGCTACGCCACAATGCCTGGCCTCAACCATGGTTCCCAGGCCGAGACCAAGAATTGCCTCAACGGAAAGTGACGAGGCCGTATCATCAAGTGCGGAGTGCCAGACCGGACAGGGAATAGGATGCTCACTGTCGAAATTGGCCAGCCTGAGCTTCATGGCCTCGGCATCGGCTGTGCGCCCCTCGCCGGCCAGCCATTCGACAAGCAACTCAGCCCACTCACCGCGAACGAAACCAGTTGAAGCCATGCAATCCATAAGCCTTGATGACTAGCCATCGCGTTGAGCAAGGGCATTGATGGCAGGCAGGGCATCATTAAATGGATGCCGAGATGACTTTAATCACACTAACATAATCACACCTGCACAACCAAACAAAAATTGGACATATTCAGTTATCCCAGCACCCCACGGCATCCGGCCTGCTCCAGACCTGCCCATCGGGCCTGATTGACGAGCCAATCTCGCCTCCACTCCGCGCGACAATCGTATTTTATTGCGCGATAAAATACTCATACGATGCAAAGAATATGCAATCCAATAAGGTCTCGAACTTCGGCAGCGCACCGCTTGAACGAATGCGCTCTGCGAAAAAAATCCAACGCATATGCCTGAATGGTCACCGCTTGACCGCCCCATACACGTGATGCCGGCACCTCACTTGGCATTCTGCCGTTGTGCCCGTTATCGTGCCCTCGAGCCTCTTCCGGAACCGACTCCATGAGCGATGCGCAGCGTGCCTTGATCACACGCTTCTATCGGGGCTTCCAGCGCCTCGATGCCGAAGCCATGATTGCCTGCTATACCGAAGATATCGTGTTCAGCGATCCGGCCTTCGGCCGTTTGCAAGGGCGGGAGGTCGGTGACATGTGGCGCATGCTGATTCGGCGGGCCCATGACTTCTCGGTGGATTTTGATCAGGTTCGCAGTGAGGACTCCAGCGGGCAGGCGCACTGGGTGGCTCGCTACCAGTTCAGCCAGACTGGCCGCAGCGTAGTCAACGAGGTGCAGGCCCGTTTCGGGTTTCGTGACGGCCTGATCGCCATGCATGATGACCGCTTCGATCTCTGGCGCTGGTCGCGCCAGGCGCTTGGCGTCAAAGGCTTGCTTCTGGGCTGGACGCCGGCCCTGCAACGCGCCGTACAAGCCCAGGCCAGGCGAAGCCTGGTGACATTCAGTACAGCTGATCAGGGGCCTGCGGCCGACTGAGACAACAGCCGACAGCAATCTTATCGCCTCAACGAATCAGGGCTTCTGCCATGGCAACGGCTTGGGCCACTGGGATACCCGCTCGGCCCTGATCAGCCCGGTTCTGGCAACCGGAGATCGCCTGGACAGGTCGGGTTGAAGATGCGCAGATGTCGCCTGCTGACCAAGGCTCCCCGGTCCTGGGCATCCGCCGGCAGCGGGTCCTCAACCGGTGCAGCTGCGGCAGGCCCTACGCGCAACGCGTTCGTCAGCAAGCTCAATGACTGAACGGATCCTGACCTCGCCAACGGAGCGTCGAGCTGGCGGTCGCCGCAGGCTCGTGGCCATGGCACGCGAGACTTGATCCGCGGCGCCATACGGAGGCCCGAAACGCAGCGGACACCACAGCCCAGCCAGCGACTCTGTCTCGTTGGCAGCGAGCTGGCCACCTTGTCAAGGCGGTACGACGGGATCGCCTTTGGCGTATCTCCTGTTCCGGCTGCCGACTTTGATCGTGGCCAGGCTTGGTCGCCATACCCAAGCTCCAGCATCCCGGCACAGGCATGGCCGAAGCAGGAGATTCCGGTATCGATTTGGACCCGGCACGGCATCCATCCGCAACGAGCCGTGGCCAGACACGTCCACCTGATCAGCGCCAGATGACCACGCGTGCTGCCCGCTTGTAGCGGCATCGAGTCGAGGAAGCCTGGAACGAAACCGGCGGCAGCCGCGCCGCCTGATACGTCGGCAGCCGACCCCGCATTGACTGATGAATATTTTGTTTTACATTCATCACTCAGTCGCATGCCACGCATCGTCAGCGCCCTGCTCCGGAAATATCGCGCTCAATCCGAGTATCGCCGTCACCGCCGGTGGATCCGACCTGTGGCGAAAAGGCTTCCGCGCCAGGCAAGGCGCTGACATCGACGAAGCATCCAGTGCTCCACCTGCTGCCGAGCATGAAGCCAGGGTCAGAGCACAGCTGGCCTTCGTCCACGCCAGGCTGCAGGCCCTGGGCTACCGCTTGTAGCCGCCCGGCCCCGAGCATCTGGGTCGACACCGCCGCCCCATGCCGGCTCGATCCTGGATCCGGCAGGTCACCAGAGCGACCTGCCGACATCATCAATAATTGATGACGCTGCGGATGGACTTGCCTTCGTGCATCAGCTCGAAGGCCTCGTTGATCGACTCCAGTCCCATGGTATGGGTCACGAACGGCGCCAGATCAATCTCGCCGCGCATGGCATCCTCGACCATGCCCGGCAGCTGGCTGCGTCCCTTCACGCCACCGAAAGCGCTGCCCAGCCAGCGACGACCGGTAACCAGCTGGAACGGCCGGGTGGAGATTTCCTGACCCGCACCGGCCACGCCGATGACCACGCTCTGGCCCCAGCCCCGATGGGCCGATTCCAAGGCCGCACGCATCACGTTGACGTTGCCGATGCATTCGAAGCTATGGTCCACGCCCCAGCCGGTCATTTCCACGATGACTTCCTGGATCGGGCGCTGATGATCCTTGGGGTTGATGAAATCGGTGGCACCGAACTGCCTGGCAAGATCGAACTTGGCAGGATTGGTGTCGATCGCGATGATGCGGCCGGCCTTGGCCTGACGGGCACCCTGGATCACGGCCAGACCGATGCCGCCCAGACCGAACACCGCCACACTGTCGCCCTCCTGCACCTTGGCGGTGTTGTGCACGGCACCGATACCGGTGGTCACGCCGCAGCCAAGCAGACAGACATGCTCGGGATTGGCCTCGGGATTGATCTTGGCCAGGGAGACTTCAGCCACCACGGTGTATTCGCTGAAGGTCGAGCAGCCCATGTAGTGATACAGCGGCTGCCCCTCGTAGCTGAAGCGGGTAGTGCCATCCGGCATCACGCCCTTGCCTTGGGTGGCACGAACCGCCACGCACAGATTGGTCTTGCCGCTCTTGCAGAACAGACATTCGCCGCATTCAGCGGTATACAGCGGAATGACATGATCGCCCGGCTTGACGCTGGTCACGCCCTCGCCCACTTCGACCACCACGCCGGCGCCTTCATGCCCCAACACGACAGGAAACAGGCCTTCCGGATCGTCACCCGACAAGGTGAAGGCGTCGGTATGGCAGACGCCGGTACTGGTGATCTTGACCAGCACTTCGCCCTTCCTGGGCGGCGCGACATCGATCTCCACGACCTTGAGCGGCTGACCGGGTCCAAAAGCAACGGCGGCACGGGATTTCATGAAACGACTCCTTGCAGGGAAAACGGATGGGTCTGGTATCGCGATGCACAGGATGACAGGCGGACAGTGGCGCAACGGTCCGGCGACAACCGGAAAGTCATGACTGACCGTGCTCCGTCTACTGATTGCGATGACATGGCGCACAGTATCGACCGGAGAGGATCGCTGGTAAATGGAATTGTCCGCATTTCATAATTCCTTGAAGAGGAATACCTGTGAAGCCGGTCGCGACTCGCCAGCGGCGAGGCCGCCGGGCCGCACTGTCACCGCTGCTCCCCGACCACCCGTGCCAGACCGCGGAGCTGTCAGCCGATGTCGACAGTCCTCAGCACGATACATGACATGGACTTGTCCGCAGTTGTTCGTGGCGCACGATATCCATCCACAGCATGGACCGGCCCAAAGCCCTCCACGCCGACCTCGCGCAGCCCCTGGTTGAAGCCATGGGCTACCTCGTGAGCCAGCATGGACATCAGGGCTTTGCGGTCGCCAAGATCCAGGGGCTGATCATGAGGCTCGATGAAACCGGAGAAAAGCAGGATGGCAACTGCAGGCGACAGTGGGTGGAGGGCCTCGCTCTCTGCGCCACGTCACACTCACGACAGTGGAATTGACGGAACCCTATAATTCCTTCAGATGAAACTATTCAGTTTGTCGGATCCCTGCCGTGAACAGCGAACTTGAACTCCTGAAGATATTCCGTGCGGCGGCCGAAGCCAGCAGTTTCCGCGAAGCCGCCGTACGCCTCGGCCACTCCCCCCAGGCCGTTACCCGGGCCGTCCAGGCCTTGGAGCATCACTATGGCGAGCTGCTGTTCCATCGCAACACCCGCCAGATCCGTATCACCCGCTTCGGCGAGGAGTTGCTTCGACGCAGCCGGCCACTGCTCGAGCAGTTCGATCAACTGTGGGAGGCACCCTCCCGCCAGCGCGATGTCGAGATCAACGGCACGGTGAGGATCAGCGCGCCGCACAGCATGGGCTCGCGAGCCGTCATTGCCGCCGTGAGAGAGATCACCCGCCGGCATCCGGAACTGGCACTGGATGTGAGACTCAGCGATCAGGTCGCCGATGCCGTGGACGAAGGCATCGATGTCGGCATCCGGGTGGGGTTCATGCGCGACAGCCGCTTTGTCGCAAGAAAGGCCCGCGACATGAGGCTGCATATCGTGGCCAGTCCCGAATTGATCGCGAAGACCGGAGCGCCTGCAGAACCCGATTCACTGGCCAGCCTGCCGCTGATCGCCGCGGTGGATATCAATACCGGACGGCCATGGCCCTGGTATCTGGCCGGCGGCCAGCAGTTCGCCCCCGACAAGCCCGCCCTGATCGCCGATGATGCGGACATGGAGCTGGCCGGCGTGCTGGAGGGCCTCGGTCTGGCACAAATGGCCGACTATATGGTGGCCCCCCTGATCCGGAACGGACAGCTGATCCGGCTGCTGGCCGGCCATGAGCCGCCGGCCTGGGGGCTGTATATCTACCGGCCTCAGCGCGGTCCGGTTTCACCGCGCGTTCGCGTGGTATTCGATGCCCTGCATGCCGCCGTCGCCGCCCTGCCCGCCCTCGATCGGCACTGACGGCGGCTCGACATCCTCACCACGCCTCAAGCGGCCACCCCGTCCCGTGACGACCTCACGCCACCAGGAATCGCAACCGCATCAGCTGTGGACTTGCTGCTGCCACCAGGTCTCGGCACGCTGCAGATCCTCGGCCGTGTCCACTCCGGGTGGAAAAAGCGTCGGACTGATCGCGGTGGCGATGGCATGGCCGTGCTCCAGCACGCGCAGCTGCTCCAGCGACTCGGCCTGCTCCAGCGGCGTCGGCGTCAGTTCGGCATAGCGGCGCAGAAAACCGGCGCGATAGGCATACAGACCGATATGCCGCAGATACGGCAGGTTGTCCGGCAGGCGCTGACGATCCCGCGCGAATTCATCACGCGCCCAGGGCAACGGGGCACGACTGAAGTACAGGGCCCGGCCGCGCAGATCACGCACCAGCTTGACGACATTGGGATCAAACACCTCATCAATGTCGCGGATCGGCGTCGCCAGCGTCGCCATCGGCGCCGCGTCGGCGGCCAGCGCCCGCACCACCGCATGGATGCCGGCGGCGGGCGCGAACGGCTCGTCCCCCTGCAGATTGACCACGATGGTGTCATCCGGCCACTGCCGGATCGCGGCACATTCGGCCAGTCGATCACTGCCCGAGGCATGATCGCTTCGCGTCATGCAGACCTCGACGCCATGCACCGCCAGCGCCTCGGCGATGCGATCGTCGTCGCTGGCCACGACCACCTCTTGCGCGCCGGCACGGCGCGCGGCCTCGACCACCCGCACGATCATCGGCTGGCCACCGATCAGACGCAAGGGCTTGCCGGGCAGCCGGCTGGAGCCGTGGCGGGCCGGAATGGCGATCACGAACGGGGGCAGATCCTGAACTTGCATGCTTGATTTCCGCAGTTTGACAACAGCCCGTTCCGGGCCCAGATCCAGGCCCGGAACGGGGCAATCACTCAGTCGGCGTCGGCCACGCTGAATCCGCAGTCATTGGCCAATTCGACGAAGCCCGGGAACGACGTCGCCACATTGGCGCAGTCCCCGATCCGGATCGGCCCTTCGGCGACCAGACCGGCCACCGCAAAGCTCATCGCGATGCGATGGTCGCCCAGACTCTCGACCTGCCCGCCGCCGATACGACCGCCATGGATGACGGCGCCGTCCGGACTTTCCTCCACCACCACGCCCAGCCCTTGAAGGCCACGAGCCATGGCGGCCAGACGATCGGACTCCTTGACCCTCAGCTCGGCGGCGCCGGTGACCACGGTACGGCCCTCGGCGACGGCGGCGGCCACAAACAGGGCCGGAAATTCGTCGATCATGTCGGGCACCAGACTCGGCGGCAGCTCGACGCCCTTGAGGCGGGCATGGCGCACGCGCAGATCGGCAATGGCCTCACCACCGCTGACCCCTTCGTTCTCTACCCGGATGTCGGCGCCCATCAGGCGCAACGCCTGCAGCAGTCCGGTACGTCGCGGGTTGAGACCGACCCTCGCCAGCACCAGCTCGGAGCCGGGCACGATACTGGCGGCCACCAGAAAGAAGGCCGCCGAGGAGAAATCGGCCGGCACCACGACATCCGTCGCCTGCAGGCGATGACCGCCGCTCAGGCGGGCACGGCCGGGCTCGAAACGGATCGGCCAGCCAAAGGCCGCCAACATCCGCTCGGTATAGTCGCGGGTGGGATGCGGCTCGATGACCTCGGTTTCGCCCTCGGCATACAGGCCCGCCAGCAGCAAGGCCGATTTCACCTGGGCACTGGCCACCGGCAAGGTGTAGCTGATGCCGTGCAAGGCCTTGCCGCCATGGATCCGTACCGGCGGACGACCATCCTCGGTGCTGAAGCTGGCCCCCATGGCGCTGAGCGGCTCGGTCACCCGCCCCATCGGCCGTCTGGACAGCGACTCATCGCCGACCAGGGTCGAGTCGAACGCCTGGCCCGCCAGCAGCCCGGTCAGCAGGCGCATGCCGGTACCGGCATTGCCGCAGTCCAGCGGCTGTCCGACGCCCTTCAGCCCGTGCAGGCCCACCCCATGCACGATACGCACACCGGGCTGATCGGCCTCGATGCGCACGCCCAGAGCCTGCATCACCGCGGCGGTGGACAAGGTATCCTCGCCTTCCAGAAAGCCCTCGATCCGCGAGCTGCCATCGGCCAGCCCGGCCAGCATCATCGCGCGGTGCGACACCGACTTGTCGCCGGGCACACGCAGGGTGCCGCGCAGCGGACCGTTCGGGCTGCTCTTCCAATTCAAAACGTTCACTTGCATCTACTCCGTCGGCACCCGTCGCCGGGCACCTTGCAATTCACCGGCCCGCTAGGCGGACATCCATCTCAGGGCAAGGCCACCGGATAAGAGCCCAGCACCCGCAGATCGGCCAGACTGGCTTCCATCTCGACCAGCGCTTCCTTGATGGGCGTGTCGGCACTGTGGCCGGAGACGTCGATAAAGAAGGCGTACTGCCACTTGCCGTCATGCGAGGGTCGTGACTCGATGCGATTGAGACTGATCCCGTGACGGGCCAGCGGGCTGAGCACGTCATACAGGGCGCCGGGCTTGTCATTGACGGTGACCAGCAGCGAGGTGCGGTCATTGCCGGAGGGCGGGAACAGCTTGCGGCCGATCACCAGGAAACGGGTGGTATTGTCGGCGCGATCCTCGATGGCCTCGCCTACGGTCTTCAGGCCATAGACATGACCGGCGGACTGGCCGGCGATGGCGGCCGCATCATCGGCGTGACGTGCCAGACGAGCGGCCTCGGCGTTGCTGGTGACCGGAATCCGTTCTGCCCAGGGCAGATTGATGCGCAACCAGGTCTTGCATTGCTGCAGTGACTGCGGATGGGAATAGACCCGTTTGATATCCTCCAGCCGGCCGGTGCGCGAGAGCAGGCACTGATGCACCCGCAGCTCGACTTCGCCGCAGATCCTGGCCTCGGAGCTGAGGAACATGTCCAGGGTGATCTGGATCATGCCCTGTCCCGAGTTTTCCACCGGCACCACGCCGAAGTCCGCATTTCCGGCGACGACTTCCTGGAACACTTCCTCGATGCTGCCCAACGGCAGACCGTAGGCGGCATGACCGAAATGCTTGCGGACCGCCTGTTCGCTGAAGGTGCCTTCCGGCCCCAGAAAGCCGATCTTCAACGGGTCTTCCTGGGCCAGACAGGAGGACATGATCTCGCGAAACAACCGCACCATCTCGGCATCGGTCAGCGGCCCCTGATTGCGATCCACCACCATGCGCAGTACATGGGCTTCGCGCTCGGGTCGATAATAATCAATGGCCGATAGCCCCTCGCCCTTGACCTTGGCCACTTCCCGCGCCCAATTGGCACGCTCGGAAATCAGCGACTGGATCTGTTGATCGATATGGTCGATGCGCTCACGTACATCGGTGAGCGAGGGTTTTTGATCATTCATGATGGAGATATCGGCGTCTTGAATTCATGGTGGGGGGGCAGCCATAGTGCCTCAAATCGCAAACTCCTGCCCAGCCGGGCAGAAATCAACCGTAGCGACGGGCAAACTCGGCCATGAAGGCGACCAGCGCCTCCACAGCCGCCAGCGGCACCGCGTTGTAGATCGAGGCGCGCATGCCGCCTACCGCCTTGTGTCCCTTCAGCGCCATCAAGCCTGCCGCCGCGGACTGCTCAAGGAACAGGGCATCCAGTGCCGGATCATGCAGAGTGAAAGGCACGTTCATGCGCGAGCGGGCCGCCGGATCCACCGGATTGCGATAGAAGCCGCCGGAGCCGTCGATGGCCTGGTACAACAGGCCGGACTTGCGGATATTGCCGGCCTCGATCGCCGCCAGTCCACCCTGGGCCAGAATCCACTTGAAGGTCAGCCCTGCCAGATACCAGCCCCAGGTGTTGGGCGTATTCAGCATCGAGTCGGCCGCGGCCTGCTCGCGATAGCGCAGCACGTTGGCCATGGGCCGCCCTTCCCGTGCCAGCAGATCGCGACGGATGATCATCACCACCAGGCCGGATGGACCAATATTCTTCTGGGCACCGGCATAAACGATGCCATGGCGCTCGATGTCCACGGGTGCCGACAGGATGTTCGAGGACATGTCGGCCACCAGCGGCAGGTGACCCGACGGGGGCGGCTGCCGCCATTCGATGCCATGTATGGTTTCGTTGGCGACATAGTGCAGATAGGCCGCGTCCGGATCCAGCGCGGCGGTATCCACCAACGGCAGGCAACGATAGCCCTGCTCCTTGCTGCTGGCCACGATCCGGGTCTGCACATAAGGCCCGGCCTCGCTGACGGCCTTTTCGCTCCAATGCCCGGTCAGCACATAATCGGCACGATCTCCCGGTGCTGCGAGATTCATCGGGATCTGGGCAAAATGCTGGGTCGCACCGCCCTGCAGAAACAGCACCGCATAATGCGCGGGAATCGCCAGCAATTCGCGAAGGTCGGCCTCGGCCTGTGCGGCCATGGCCATGAACGGCTTGCCGCGATGGGAAAGCTCCATCACCGAAGCTCCGCTGCCGTTCCAGTCCAGCAAGTCGGCCTGGGCCTGCTGCAGGACCTCAAGCGGCAAGGCTGCCGGTCCGGCACTGAAATTCCATACTCTGCTCACTGACGCTGCCCTTGTCATCACGATGCAGACATTATGCCTTGATCCGCACGGCGCGGATCGCCGCCATCAGCGACACGCCTGCGCCGCGCGCCAGAGCAACGGACGGCTGGCCATCCTTTCGATCATCGCCCCGGGAAGATCGATGGGCCGCCTGATTCAGCGATGAATCCACAAGACCAAGGCAATGCCCATCGCCAGAATGGCGGCGGTCAGGATCAGCCACCACACTTCCCCGCGCGGAGCGGCCGTGACTTCGGGCCCGATCGCCGGCGAAGGCGCGGGCGGGACGGGCTCAACCCGGTCGGCCAGCAGCCCCGGCGCTTCGACCACCCAGCGATGCATGCCCAGGCCGACCTGGTCGCCTGGCAACAACCGCCGAGGCAGACTCGCCACCAGACCATTGACCCGCAGGGGAAAGCGCGCGGACTGCATCGTGGCCAGCAACAGCAGGCCTTGCGGCGCTCGCTCGATATCGAAACAGACCGATTCACCCGATGCCATCGGCAAGGCGATGCCGCCCGTCCCGAAGCGAAGCTGACGGGTCAGCGACCAGACCTTGCCGGACAGCGGACCGGCGACCGCTCGAATGCCGATCACTCCGGTTGAAGCCCCTATCGCCGGAACCGCCTTTTCAGCCGCGACATCCGTCACGGCATCGGCACAAAGCAGCATCCGGCTTCGGCCCAGACCGAGAATATCGCCATAGCGCAACATGGCCCGCTCCCGCACCGGACGGGCATTGACATAGACCCGGTCGGCACCAGCCACCACCTCCAGAATCAAACCGATCGCCGGATCCAGCCGGATCACCGCATGGTGCTCGGCTGCCGCGTCCTGGAACAGCTGAAGGTCGTTGTCCGCACCGCTGCCGATACGCAAACGGTCGCCCGTCCACAGGAAGTCTTCACGGTCGGAATGGGGGAATTCGATACGCATCGAGTACAACTGCCGGTGATTGGCGGAAACTTTAACAGAAGCGTCCCAGCCCGCGGCGAACACGGCCGCCGGCGCTTGCCGCTATAATCGACCTTTTGACCGGATATCCATCATGTCGAAAGTCGACGTCCGAGAGCCCTGTCACCTGCCGCAAGCCGAAGCCCGTCAGCGCATTGATAAGATCGTTTCGAACATGCATGAACAATTCGGTACTCAGGGTGAATGGAGCGGTGACTGCTACCGCTTCTCGCGCTCCGGTCTGAATGGCCGGGTGACGGTCGATCCGGACAGCGTCCGCATCGAAATCGAACTGGGCCTGCTGATGACCCCGCTGAAGCCGATGATCGAGCAGGAAATCCGTCGCAAATTCAAGCAGCATCTCAGCTGAGACCCGCTTGCCGGGTCCGTGATGACCGCGCCGGCAGCCCGGCCTGGTTCATTCCGGCCATCCTTGAGTTGCGACTCACCGGGCCGGCTATGGCACCGCTTCGCCACACTGCCGTCGACCCGCCTCGCCATGACTTTGATCTGCCGGCGATCCATGGCACAATAGCGGACTTATCGGCCGAAGGGCCACACTGCCTTTAACGGAAAGCATGGCTAAAGACGACGTAATCGAAATGGAAGGCACGGTCCAGGAGACCCTGCCCAACACGATGTTCCGCGTACAGCTGGAAAACGGGCACGTCATTATCGCCCACATCTCCGGCCGGATGCGCAAGCATTACATCCGCATCCTGACTGGTGACAAGGTCAAGGTGGAAATGACGCCTTACGATTTGACCAAGGGCCGGATCACCTACCGCATGAAGTAATCCTGCAGACAACCGTCAAGGCGTTTGCGCCTGCCGGCTTGATCACGGATTGCGAACGGCGTCGCCCTTGAGGCGACGCCGTTTTTCCGTGCCCGCAGAAGCGGACTCAGTCCACCTCGGCCGGTACGGCTTCTGCCGCCTCGCTGGTCACCGACAGCTCGCCGTCCTTGACGCCGAGCAGGACCTTGCCGCCATCGGCCAGCTTGCCGAACAGCAATTCGTCGGCCAGCACGCGCTTGACCCGATCCTGGATCACCCGCGCCATCGGCCGGGCTCCCATCTGCGGATCAAAGCCGTTCTCGGCCATCCAGCGCCGCGCCTCGGCATCCACATCCAGCACCACGTGCTTCTCGCCCAGCTGCGCCTCCAGCTCGATCAGGAATTTGTCGACCACCCGCAGAATATGATCGAAATCCAGCGGATTGAACTGGACGATGGCATCCAGACGATTGCGGAATTCAGGCGTAAAGGCCCGCCGGATGATTTCCATCGCGTCCGTGGCATGGTTCTGCTTGAGGAAGCCGATGCTGCGGCGTGAAGCATACTGAGCCCCGGCATTGGTCGTCATCACCAGGACCACATTCTTGAAGTTGGCTTCACGGCCATTGGTATCGGTCAGCACGCCGCGATCCATCACCTGCAGCAGGATATTGAATACATCGGGATGCGCCTTCTCGATCTCGTCCAGCAGCAGCACGGCATGCGGATGCTTGGTGACCGCCTCGGTCAGCAGGCCGCCCTGATCAAAGCCGACATAGCCCGGAGGGGCGCCGACCAGCCGCGACACCGAGTGGGCCTCCATGTATTCGGACATGTCGAAGCGGATCATCTCGATCCCCAGCTGCATGGCTAGCTGACGGGTGACCTCGGTCTTGCCGACACCGGTCGGGCCGGCCAGCAGGAAAGACCCGATCGGCTTGTCCGGATTGCCCAGACCCGAGCGCGCCATCTTGATCGACGCCGCCAGGGCCTCGATCGCCGCATCCTGACCGAACACGACCATTTTCAGATTGCGCTCCAGATTGCGCAGCACATCACGATCCGATGCGGAGACTTGCTTGGCCGGAATCCGTGCCATCTTGGCCACGATATATTCCACCTCGGGCACATCCACGGTACCGGTGCGCTGGTCTTCAGGGAGCAGCCGCTGCCGGGCACCCGCCTCGTCGATGACGTCGATGGCCTTGTCGGGCAGCAACCGGTCGGGAATATGCTTGACCGACAGGTCCACCGCCGCCCGCAGCGCCTCGGCGGTGTAGCTGATGTTGTGATGATCCTCGAAACGCGACTTCAGACCCTTGAGGATTTCCAGGCTGTCGGCCACCGAGGGCTCGACCACATCGATCTTCTGGAACCGCCGGGCCAGTGCGCGATCCTTCTCGAACACACCGCGGAACTCCTGGAAGGTGGTCGAACCGATGCAGCGCAGCTCGCCCGAAGCCAGCAGCGGCTTGATCAGATTGCCGGCATCCATGGTCCCGCCCGAGGCCGAGCCCGCACCGATGATGGTATGGATCTCGTCGATGAACAGAATCGCGTCCGGCTGCTTCTTCAGCTGGGTGATCACGCCCTTCAGCCGCTTTTCGAAATCGCCGCGGTATTTGGTGCCGGCCACCAGCGCGCCCAGGTCCAGCGACCAGATGGTGGCGCCCTCCAGCACTTCCGGCACCTCGCCATCGACGATGCGCTTGGCCAGCCCTTCCGCCAGTGCCGTCTTGCCGACACCGGCCTCGCCGACGAACAGCGGATTGTTCTTGCGGCGACGGCAGAGCACCTGCACGGTCCGCTCGATCTCGTCCTGACGGCCGATCAACGGATCGATCTTGCCCTCCAGGGCCAGCTCATTGAGGTTGCTGGCATATTCGTGCAGCGGGCTGCTCTTGCCCTCACCGCCCTCCTCGCCCTCACGCTCGGCGGCAGGCGCGCCACCACTGGCCGCCTCGTCTGCCACCTTGGCAATGCCGTGGGAAATATAGTTGACCACATCCAGCCGACTCACTTCCTGCTGGTGCAGGAAATACACGGCATGGGAATCCTTCTCGCCGAAAATGGCCACCAGCACGTTGGCGCCGGTGACTTCCTTGCGATTGGCCGATTGCACATGGTAGACCGCGCGCTGCAGTACGCGCTGGAAACCGAGCGTGGGCTGGGTGTCACGCTCGTCGCCGGCCGGCAGCACCGGCACGGTCTCGTCGATGATGCGCTGCAGGTCGGCCGACAGGCGCGGCAGATCAACGCCGCAAGCCCGCATCGCGGTGACGGCAGACTGGTTGTCGGTGAGCGCCAGCAGCAGATGCTCCACCGTCATGAACTCGTGGCGATGTTCGCGTGCCTGCTTGTAGCACTGGCCGATGGTGACTTCGAGATCCTTGCTGAACATGCGGACCGTCTCCACTTCAATGAACATATTGGGCGGTGCGATGACCGCGATGACTACTACATGGTGGCAGTCACAGTTTTTCCATAGTGCACAATAACGGGTGTTGATGGGATCGTGAATATTCGTTCACCAAGGTGACCTTGGTTTCCGCTACCTCACGGGTATACACGCCGCATACGCCCTTGCCGCGGGTATGCACATGCAGCATGACCTGGACCGCCTGCTCCTGATCCAGGTTGAAAAAGCCCCGCAGAACCTCCACCACGAAATCCATGGGCGTGAAGTCGTCGTTCAGCAAGACTACCTGGAACATCGGCGGTCGAACCACCTCGGGTCGCGCCGCTTCAAGGGCGACACCGTGTGACGGGTGCGAATCATTGTCCGGATCGTGGGCCATGAGCTCTCTACTGGTTGGCTGCCTTGAAAGTATAACGGCACGTACCGCAGGTGATCGCCCGTCCGCGCCTCAGCATGAGGTAGTGGCACAATACCTGTTTTTCCAGTGCCGCCTCCGGCGGCCCGAGTCCGGATGGAGTCCGTTCCACGGTGAACCAAGCAGCTGCCCCCCAATCCGCCTTCCCCCATGTCACGGTCGCCACCATCGTCCATCGCGACGGGCGTTATCTGATGGTTGAGGAGGAAGTGAACGATCGCATCGTCTACAACCAGCCCGCCGGACACCTGGACATCGGCGAGAGCCTGCTGGCCGCCGCGGTCCGAGAGACCCGCGAGGAAACCGGCTGGCAGGTCCAGCTCGATCATCTGGTGGCCATTCACCAGTGGCACAGCCACGAACATGGCGATGAAGTCTTGCGATTCAGCTTTGCCGCCACCGCCCTGGAGCATGATGCTAGGATGCCGCTGGATGCAGGCATCCAGCGCTGTCTGTGGCTGAGTCGTACCGAGATCGAAGCGCTGGGCGATGCCCTGCGCTCACCGATGATCCTGCTCAGCATCGATGCCTGGCTGACCGGCCAGCGACTGCCACTGCAAAGCATCGACTGCCTGCTGCCGAGGGCTGCGCCATGAAGGTGATGCTCGGTGTTTCAGGTGGCGTCGACTCCTCGGTGGCAGCCCTGCTGCTGCAGCGCGAGGGCCGCGAGGTGGAAGGCCTGTTCATGCAGAACTGGGAAGAGGATATCGAGGACGGCCCCTGCACCGTGGATACCGACCGCAAGGATGCGCTGTCGGTCTGCGGGCGACTGGGCATACCCTTCCATGCCCGCAACTTCGCCGCCGATTACTGGCAGCACGTCTTCGAGCACTTCATTGCCGAGTACCGGGCAGGCCGCACCCCCAATCCGGACATCCTCTGCAACCGCGAGATCAAGTTCAAGACTTTCCTGACCGAGGCCCGTGCCCTGGGGGCCGAGCAGATCGCCACCGGTCACTACGCCCGCGTCGCGCGGCGCGATGGTCGCTGGCAGCTGCTGAAGGCGGTCGATGCCAGCAAGGATCAAAGCTATTTTCTGCATGCCCTGGGCCAGGATGCCTTGTCGGCCACCCTGTTTCCGCTGGGCGAGATCGAAAAGTCATCGGTGCGAGAGCTCGCGCGCGAAGCCGCCCTGCCGACGCATGCCAAAAAGGACTCGACCGGCATCTGCTTTATCGGCGAACGCAATTTCCGCGACTTTCTCGGCCGCTACCTGCCCGCGCAGCCCGGCGAGATCTGGAGTGTCGACGGCCAATGCCTGGGCCCTCATCAAGGCACCATGTACTACACCCTTGGTCAGCGCAACGGCCTCGGTATCGGCGGGCGTCAGGGAGCCAGCGGCGAGCCCTGGTATGTGGTCGGCAAGGATCTGCCGCGCAACCGGCTGCTGGTCGCCCAGGGCGGCGAAAACCAATGGCTGCATGCCAGCCGGATCCGTGCCGTGGACGCCACCTGGATCGATGGCCGCCCGCCCTCGGGTCAATTCCGCTGCGCTGCCAAGACCCGCTATCGACAGCCCGACCAGGCATGCGAGGTCACCGTCGGAAGCGACCATCTCGAGATCCGGTTCGACGATGCCCAGCGCGCGCCCACGCCCGGCCAGTCGGTGGTGTTCTATGACGGCGAAGTCTGCCTGGGCGGCGCCGTGATCACCGCCACCGATGCCGCCTTCGGAGGCTGGTCCGAGCCAGTCGCCGTACCTACCCCAGCTTGGATATCCCCCAGTGTTTGAACGTTTCGCCATGACCGAGGAGCGTGTACTGGCGCTCGCCGGACTGTTCCAGGCCACCACCCTGACCCAGCAGCTCGCCCAGACCGGGCAGTGCGATCACAACGCACTGGAAAGCAGCATGGCCAGCATCTTCGCCATCGACGCCCCCTCCGTGCCCGCCGTCTACCAGGGTGTCGCCGGAGTCCGTGTCGGCCTGCGCAATCTGGTCGACCAGCTCGACAGCCAACCCAGGCAGCTCAATGTGGTCCGCATGACGGTAGCCGTGCTGCGACTGGAGCGTTCATTGGCGCGCCGTCCCGCCATGATGGAACACCTGCAGCAAGGCATCCTCACCATCCAGCGCCAGAGCGGACACTTCGAACTCGGCACCTCCCAGCTTTGCAACAAGCTGGCCCAGCTATATACCGAAACCCTGTCCACTCTGCGTCCGAGAGTGATGATTACCGGTGATCCGCATACCTTGCAGCGCCCCGAGGTGGTCGCCAAGGTTCGTACCGGACTGCTGGCGGCCGTCCGTTCGGCCATGCTCTGGCGCCAGCTCGGCGGCCAGCAATGGCAGCTGATCGCCTATCGCCGCCATGCCTGCATGATCGCTCGCGGGCTGCTGACCGGTGTCACCATCGAACAGGGCTGAGCTCAGCATTGCCGCGAAGCCGAAAATGAAAAGGCCCGGCTTGCGCCGGGCCCCGATCAGACGTGACCCGCAAGGGAGTCACGCCCGCACTCGCCTCGATGCTTGATGATCAGGCGGCGCTGGCAGCAGCGGCCGGAGCAGCCTTCTTGGCAGCCTTGTGATGATGGTGGTGATGCTTGCCCTTCTTGGCGGTGGTCGCCGGGGTGCTGGCAGACTTGCTGGCCGCCGGAGCATCGGTCTGAGCAAACACGGAGCCCGAAAGAGCCAGACCAGCCAGCAGCAGGGAAGCGATCGCAAGTTTACGCATGGTGTTTGAACCTCGAACTGAAAGAGACGGCGCGCCCGGTCATCACGTCCGGAACACACCTGATATGGGTCAGCCACGTGCCGTGGCAGGCATAAACTGCGGAGTTCGCGAGCCGCCGTCAAGATGTCCATTTGCGTCGATGCAACCCCACGCCTCGTCATTCGCAACATATTGCGACACATTGGATTAATCCCCTCCTTTCGCCCACATTTCGAGGCTCGTGCAGCGCCGCTGCGGGCATGAGCCGCCATGTCCGCAGTCACGCAGGTCCGCAGCTTCATGCGGTCCAGGGAGCGTTCCGAGACTCTGCAACATTTAACATGGGTTCATTCTCAGGGCGCTTCGACCACGTTCCACCGGCGCGGCTCGAGGGCCGCCCCCGCACCCATCAAAAACCCTTGGCATCGCCCCCGTGGACACGGTACTGCAACGCCGCGTCTGGCCGCCAGCCATCCTGATCGGGACAAAACATCAAAAATATCTTGAAGACTTCTCTCCAAGTTATTGATTTGATAATCTCGATCCCAACCGAGATCCGCCCCGGGAGATGACAACGTGGCAAGCTCACTGGATCCGTGCCGGCTAGGAGCCGGCCCATGGCTGGCAGCATGTCTGCTGCTGCTCGCCGGCTGCGCCAGCAATCCGCACGAGGCCACGTTCAAGCCCTCGCATTCGGCCTTGGCCGATCTGCCTGCACGCGCACCACCCGGCCAGGAAACCCATGAGGCCAATGACGTCCTGATCCGGGCCATCGGCCTGGTCGGCACGCCGTATCACTGGGGCGGCAACACCCCGGCGGGAGGCTTCGACTGCAGCGGTCTGGTCAACTATATCTATCGGCAATCCACCGGACTGGCCCTGCCCAGGACCTCATCGGCCATGGCCTCGATGGACCGACCGAAGATCCGGCGACAAACCGCCCTGATCAGCGGGGATCTGGTCTTTTTCGGTCGGCATGGACACATCTCCCATGTAGGAGTCTACGTAGGCAAGGGCCGCTTCGTGCATGCGCCCAACAGCGGAGGCACGGTACGCCTGGATGATATTGACGGCCCTTATTGGCGCAGTCACTTCGCCTGGGGCCGGCGGGTACTGGACTGAAGACCAGCCGGTACCGGCATCACGAAAAATCCCTTCCGTGAAACGATACCGGCCGCTCTCGCGGCCGGTATCGTCAGAAGCCCTGCAAGAAACTCAGTGAGCCTCTGCGCCCGGCGGATGGGCATGGCCATGCTCCAGCTCTTCGGCACTGGCGTCGCGTACCGCATTGACGGTGACGTCGAAATGCAGGGACTTGCCAGCCATGGGGTGGTTCAGATCCACATCGACCGTGGTCATGCCGACCTTCTGCACCACCACCGCACGATGACCGCCCTCCTTCAGCGCCAGCACGGTGGTCATGCCCGGCTTCAGCTTGGCGGCCTGCTGGAAGTACTTCTTCGGCACGCGCTGTGTCATGCCCTCGCTGCGTTCGCCATAGCCCTGCTCCGGGCTTATGTCGACCGACAGCGTGGCGCCGGCCTCCTGACCTTCCAGAGCGGCTTCCAGGCCCGGGATCAATTGACCACGGCCCAGCAGGACCCACAGCGCCTCACCGCTGTCGAACGAGCTTTCCAGCTTCTCGCCATCCACGGTCAGGCTGTAATCAAACCCGACCACCTTGTCTTTTTCGGCCTTCATGACTTATCTCGCAAACGATCAAACCGCCAGTCTAGCAGGGCCGGGAAAAGGGACCAAAGACTTCCGTGCCCCACGCGCCGCCCTCGGCCCAATCAGGACTCGGCCAGCGAGACATCCTTGGCCTCCGGCCCGACCCAGACCAGAAAAGTCAGCAACAAGGCCACCACCACGATCCAGATCGACATCGCCGTGGTCAGTCCACCACAACGGGCGGCCATCCAGCCCTGCGCCGCCGGCGTCAATGCCGCCAGCAGATTGCCGGCCTGATAGACCACCCCCGGCAAAGTGCCACGAACCGCAGCGGGCGCCAGCTCATTGAGATGACTGGGTACGACACCCCAGGCGCCCTGGATCATCATCTGGATCAGAAAAGCCCCCGCGGCCAGCCAGACCAGCGAACTGCCGTACATCCACAGCGGCACCGCCGGAATCGCCAACAGGGCCGCCAGCATCATCGCCCGCCTCCGACCTATCCGCTCCGACAAGGCACCGAACAGCAAGCCGCCTACCAGGGCGCCAAGATTCAGCATCGCCACCAGCATGAAAGCCGCCCCCGAGCCTGCCGGCAGATGCAGGCTGGTCTCTTCGAAATTGTGATAGAGGTCCTGCGAGCCATGACTGAACATGTTGAAGGCCGCCATCAGCAGCATCAGATAGAAGGCCAGTTTCCAGTGTCCGCGCATCGCTCGCAGCAAGCTCTGACGGGGAGCATGCTGACCGGCCTGCCAGACTTCGGATTCGGGCACCTTGCGACGGATATAAATCACCAGGAGAGCCGGCAACGCCCCCACCACAAACAGACCGCGCCAGCCGATATGGTCGATCAGCAGCCAGTTGGCCAGCGCCGCCAGAAAGAAGCCCGCCGGATAGCCGCTCTGCAGCAGGCCCGAAATCAGGCCACGCGACCTGGCCGGAATCGACTCCATCGCGAGGGACGCACCAATGCCCCATTCACCGCCCATCGCGATCCCGAACAGAAAACGGGTCGCCAGCAGCATGGCCAGATTGGGTGCGAACGCGCTGGCCAGTTCAAACAACGAGAACAGCACGATATCCAGCATCAGAATCGGGCGCCGCCCATAACGATCGGCCAGCCTCCCGAAGATGAAGGCGCCCAGGGGGCGGCCGGCCAAAGTCAGAGTCAGGCCAAGACTCACGACCGCCGGCGAAGCATGGAAATCCCTGGCCACGGCAAGCAGCACGAAGGTCAACAGAAAAAAATCGAACGCATCAAGGGTCCAGCCCAGAAAACTGGCCAGCACGGTATGACGTTGGGTGGAGCTGAGTTCACGCAGCGAGGAAAACATCCGACCCCCAGGGTATTGGTCAAAATGACGCGGCGGCGAGACTAACACAACGGCCCCTCGTCCGAAGCCCGCACAGCGAGGGCCGCCGAGACCGCACTGACAGCTGACGATAACCGACATTCAGGCTATACTGGGACATTCGCGCAGTCCGCGCGAGTCGCGGCGCCCCGCCGCTCTCCCTCTCAAACGCAACACGGTCTTTAACAGGCTCCGGGTTGCTCAGGAGCTTGAATCCATGTCATTTGAATCGCTGGGCCTTGCGCCCGCGTTGCTACGTGCGCTTGCCGAACAGGGCTATACCGCACCCACCCCGATCCAGGCCGAAGCCATTCCTGCCGTACTCGCCGGTCGCGACGTGCTCGCCGCCGCCCAGACCGGCACCGGCAAGACGGCCGCCTTCGCTCTGCCCCTGCTGCAGAAGCTGGGCGACGGCGCCCGTGGCGCCCGCAAGCCGCGCGCTCTGGTACTGACCCCGACCCGTGAACTGACTGCCCAGGTCAACGACAATCTGCGCAGCTATGCCAAGCATATGCATTGCACCAGCACCGTGATCTTCGGCGGCGTGGGCATGGGCAACCAGGTCCAGGCCCTGCGCCGTGGCGTGGACGTGGTCATCGCGACTCCGGGCCGTCTGATCGACCATATGCAGCAGCGGACCATCGACCTGTCAGGCATCGAGCTGCTGATCCTGGACGAAGCCGACCGCATGCTGGACATGGGCTTTCTGCCGGCCCTGAAGCGGGTGGTGCAGGCCTTGCCGAAAAACCGGCAGACCTTGCTGTTCTCAGCCACCTTTGCCCCGCCGATCAAGGCGCTGGCGATGGACTTTCTGAGCAACCCGGTCGAAATCTCGGTCGCTCCGCCCAATACCGTCAACACTACCATCAGTCATCACGTGCATCCGGTCGATGCCGCGGTGAAGCGTGACTTGCTGCTGCACGTGCTGGCCAAGGACAGTCGCCGCCAGACTCTGGTGTTCAGCCGCACCAAGCATGGCGCCGACAAGCTGGTGAAGTTTCTGGATGCCGCCGGCCTGCGTTCGGCCGCCATCCACGGCAACAAGAGCCAGAATGCCCGCACCCGCGCCCTGGCCGACTTCAAGAGCGGCAGGACCACCGTGCTGGTAGCCACCGACATCGCCGCACGTGGCATCGATATCGATCAGCTGCCGGTAGTCATCAATTTCGACCTGCCGATGGTGGCCGAGGATTATGTGCACCGCATCGGTCGTACCGGCCGCGCCGGCGCCGAAGGCCTGGCCATTTCCCTGGTCAGCCATGACGAGTCCGGCCTGCTGCGGGATATCCGCAAACTGCTGAACCAGGACATTGCCATCGCCAACGTGGAAGGCTTTGAACCCAGCCAGCCGTTGCGACTGGATGCCGGCGCACCACGCCCGCAACAGCGTCCGCAGCAGCCGCGCGGTTCGCGCGGCCCGCGCAACGGCAATGGCAATGGCGGCGGCCAGCGTCGGGCGCAGGGCGGCCATCAGGGTGGCGGTCGCGGCCAGGGCAGCGGCCAGCGTCGTGGCGGCCAGGGCGGCTCGCGCTCACACGCCGACTGAAATACCGGCTGACGGCGCGATCCGTGCCGTCAGCACATGGTCCTGCCAGCGCCCGGCGATTTTCAGATAATCCCGGGCGTAACCTTCCCGCTCGAATCCCAGTCGTTGCAGCAAGGCGCCGCTTCGTACGTTGGCAGGCATGTAGTTGGCCATGATCCGATGCAGGCCAAGGCCGGCAAAAGCCCATTCCAGGCCTGCCTCAAGGGCCTCGTGCATCAATCCCTGGCCCTGCTTGTCCGCGGCCAGACCATAACCCAGGTGACAGGCCTGAAACACGCCACGCACGATGTTGGCGAAGGTGAAGCTGCCCCAGATCTCGGTTTCGTCAGGACTGAAGATACAGAACGGATAGCCCTGCTCCAGCCGCGCCGCGGCCATGGCATGGGCAATGCTGCGAGCCACCGCCTCGCGACTGTAATAGGACGCGTCATGCCACGGCTCCCAGGGCTCGAGATGATCGCGATTGCGCATGCGGTACTCCAGCAGGCGACCGGTATCGGCCGCTACCGGAGCACGACATACCATCCGTGGCGTGTGCAGTCGGGGCATCGTCAGATCCGGCATGCCGTACCCGCTTCATACCGCCGTCGGTCCGCTCGACCGCCGGCCCATGCCGCTTTCCGGAGCTCTCGCGTTGCCCGAATCCGCCAAACCACTCTCAGCGCTCCTGGTCTGTCGGCCGGATCAGCATCTCGTTGATCGCCACATGAGCAGGCCGGGTCGCGCAATAGACCACGGCATCGGCGATATCCTCGGACTGCAGCTGGCGCAGGCTGTCGGCCCAGGCATTGATCGCGCCCTGTACGGCCTTGTCGGCGATATGCTCGCGCAGCTCGGTGGCCACCAGACCCGGCTCGATCACGGTGACCCGGATCCGGTCGGCATGGACCTCCTTGCGCAAGGCCTCGGAAAACGCCACCACCCCGAACTTGGTCGCCGAGTAGCCGGCGCCGTTGGGGTTGGCGATACGACCGGCCGTGGAGGCAATATTGATGATATGGCCCTCGCCCCGCTGTTTCATGCCGGGCAGCGCCGCCTGGGTGGCCGCGATCAGGCTCAGCAGATTAAGTTCGATCATCTGCCGCCAGCGCCCCAGATCCGCCGTCAGCACCGGCTCCAGATACATCACGCCGGCATTGTTGACCAGAATGTCCAGACGCCCGAAATCCGCTTCGCAGTCCCGCACGACCTGGCTGGCCGCAGCCTCGTCGACCAGATCCGCCACATAGACCCGCGCCTCGCCACCCTCCGTCCGGATCATCTCGGCCACAGACCTCAGTCGCTCCTCGCGCCGCCCTACCAGAGCGACGCGGGCACTGGCCTTGGCCAGCGCCAAGGCAGTGGCCTCGCCAATGCCCGACGATGCTCCGGTCACCAGAGCCACGCGGTCCGTCAATTTTCCAGTCATGCCCAGATCCACCTTTGCCTGAATGTCGCTTCAGTATAGTCGCCCGCTCCCGCATCGGAATGCGGCGATCGACAGCTTGCCGAACTCAGCGCCAAGTCCCTAAATCTGTTACAATAGAAAACCATGCGTGTACCATTTGCACACGCATCCCGCATTGAGGTTGCCATGTCGTCCCCTGTTTCCGAATCCTCGCCGGCCCCTGCCGGTTTTTCCGCTTTGCCTTTGCGCCCCGAAATTCTTCAGGCGCTGCGCGAGGTCGGATATGAATCCCCTTCCCCCATCCAGTCCGCCACCATTCCGCCGCTGCTCGAAGGCCGCGATGTGCTGGGCCAGGCCCAGACCGGCACCGGCAAGACCGCGGCCTTCGCCCTGCCGGTGCTCTCGCGCATCGAGCGCGACAGCAACAAGCCGCAGGCACTGGTGCTGGCCCCGACCCGCGAACTGGCCATCCAGGTCGCCGAGGCCTTCCAGCGCTATGCCGCGCACATGCCGGGTTTCCACATTCTGCCGATCTACGGTGGCCAGAGCTACGGTCCGCAGCTGCAGGCCCTGCGTCGTGGCGTACAGGTCATCGTCGGCACCCCGGGCCGTGTCATTGACCATCTGACCCGGGGCTCGCTGGACCTGTCCGAGCTGAAGTTCCTGGTGCTGGACGAAGCCGACGAAATGCTGCGGATGGGCTTTATCGACGACGTCGAAAAAGTTCTGGAGGCCACCCCGCCAACCCGCCAGGTCGCGCTGTTCTCGGCCACCATGCCTTCGCAGATCCGCAAGATCGCCCAGCAGCACCTGAAAACGCCGGTCGAAGTGACCATCAAGGCCGCGACCAGCACCAATACCAATATCCGCCAGCGCTACTGGTGGGTCAGCGGCCTGCACAAGCTGGACGCGATGACCCGCATCCTGGAGGCCGAGTCCTTCGATGCGATGATCGTCTTCGCCCGCACCAAGCAGGCCACCGAAGAGCTGTCCGAACGCCTGCAGGCACGCGGTTTTGCCGCCGCCGCCATCAACGGCGATATCGCCCAGCCGCAACGCGAGCGCGTGATCCAGCAGCTGAAGGACGGCAAACTGGACATTCTGGTGGCCACCGATGTGGCTGCCCGCGGTCTGGACGTCGAGCGAATCAGCCACGTACTGAACTACGACATCCCGTATGACACGGAAAGCTATGTGCACCGCATCGGCCGTACCGGTCGCGCCGGCCGCAGCGGCGAGGCGATCCTGTTCGTCACGCCCCGCGAAAAGGGCATGCTGCGGGCGATCGAGCGTGCTACCCGCCAGCCCATCGAGGAAATGAAGCTGCCGACGATCGAGGCCGTCAACGACCGTCGCGTCAACCGTTTCAAGGACCGCATTACCGAGACCCTGGGCCTGGACGGACTGGAGCTGTTCCAGCAGCTGATCGAGCAGTACGAGCAGGAGCACAATGTTCCGGCCATCGAGATCGCTGCCGCGCTGGCCAAGCTGTCGCAAGGCGACCAGCCGCTGCTGCTGACTCCGCCGCCCAAGCGCGAGCCACGCCCGTTCGAAAATGACGAGCGCCGCCAGCGCAGCGAACGCGGCGATCGTCCGGAGCGTGGCGACCGTGACAGCCGCGCCCCGCGCCCGATGCGTGAACACCGTACCGAGGAAGGCAAGCGCACCTACCGCATCGAAGTCGGTCACCAGCACGGTGTGAAGCCCGGCAACATCGTCGGCGCCATCGCCAACGAAAGCGGTCTGGAGAGCCAGTTCATCGGCAAGCTCAGCATCCGTGGCGAATACACCCTGGTCGATCTGCCGGACGGCATGCCGCGCGAGGTATTCGATCACCTCGGCAATGTCTGGGTCGCCCAGCGCCAGCTGAAGATCCATGAATGGGACGGCACCGAATCACCTGACGCCGGCGGTTCTGCCCCGCCACGTCGCGGCGGTGGCGGCTATGGCAAGGGCCGCCCCGGCGGTCGCGGTCCGCGCCCGAAGTTCTCGCGCTGAAGAACCGGATCGACCTGCATGACAGGTCGATCCGCCCTCTGAAAAGCCGGAGCCTTGCTCCGGCTTTTTTTGCATGCAGGGTCCGCGTATGCCCGGCCATGCCCTGCCTCTCGCTCCGTTGCCACGATTCCCTGTCAACATGACGTGTCAGCATGCCTTGTCGAAAACGGCTACCGGATCACGCTTGCAAGCCTGCGGATGCCCGTCGCTGCATAGGCGAGCAGCCTTGCAATGCGCTAAATTGGCCAGGTCCCCCACAGTGACCCGCTCATGTCGACGCAGTTCAATCACGCTTCCAGTCCCCTGAGAGGCCTCTCCCGCCGACTGGTGGACGAAGGCCTGATGTCCGAAGATGCCATTCGCCATGCCATGGCGGAGGCCAATACGCAAAGACAGACCCTGGTGAGCTGGCTGCAGGACCGGCAGGCCGTCGACAGCCTCTCGCTGAGCGAGGCCTCGTCCCGCGAGTTCGGTATTCCGCTGGTGGATCTGGCCGCCCTGGACATGCCGGAGCTGCCGGCCGAGCTGCTCAATGAAGCCCTGATCAGCAAGCATCAGGCACTGCCCATCATGCGGCGCAACAAGCGACTCTATGTCGCCATCGCCGATCCCATGCAGAGCCATGTGATCGACGAATTCAAGTTCCAGTCCAGTCACATCATCGAACCGCTGCTGGTCGAGCACCGCCAGCTGCAGCAATTCATCCATGCCGCCGTCAACAAGCTCGGCGCTGCACTGCCGCACATCGACGATTCGGTGCTGAGCGAACTGGAGCACGAATACGGTGACCAGGAAGAATCCATCAGCGGCATCGATGCCAATGCCGCCGATGACGCGCCCATCGTCAAGTTCGTCAACAAGATCCTGCTTGACGCGATTCGTCGCGGCGCCTCCGACATCCATTTCGAACCGTTCGAGCAGCATTACCGGATCCGCCTGCGCCTGGATGGCCTGCTGATCGCCGTGGCCAGCCCGCCTCCCAAGCTGGCTCCCCGCCTGTCATCGCGGCTCAAGGTCATGGCCGGTCTGGATATCGCCGAGCGGCGAGTGCCGCAGGATGGCCGGATCAAGCTCAACCTGTCCAGGACCCAGGCGATGGACTTTCGTGTCAGTACCTTGCCGACACTGTTCGGCGAGAAGATCGTACTGCGGATCCTGGACGGCTCTTCCGCCAAGCTGGGCATCGACAAGCTGGGCTATGAGGAGTTCCAGAAGCGACTCTATCTGGACGCGATCCACAAGCCCTACGGCATGGTGCTGGTTACCGGCCCGACCGGCTCGGGCAAGACCGTCTCGCTGTATACCGCCCTGAATATCCTCAATACCGACGAGCGCAATATCTCGACGGTCGAAGATCCGGTGGAAATCCGGGTCGAAGGCATCAACCAGGTCGAACAGAATGCCAAGCGCGGCATGACGTTCGCCGCCGCCCTGCGCTCGTTCCTGCGACAGGATCCGGATGTGATCATGGTCGGCGAGATCCGTGACGTGGAAACCGCCGAAATCGCGATCAAGGCCGCCCAGACCGGCCATATGGTGCTGTCCACCCTGCACACCAATGACGCGCCACAGACCATTGCCCGCCTGATGAACATGGGCATCGCACCTTACAACATCATCTCCTCGGTGACCTTGGTGATCGCCCAGCGCCTGGCCCGGCGCCTGCACAGCTGCAAGCGTCCGGTGGAACTGCCGCGCCACGCCCTGCTTGCCGAAGGCTTCAGCGAGACGGACATCGATGCCGGCCTGACGATCTATGAGCCGGTCGGCTGCGAGCAGTGCAATGGCGGCTACAAGGGCCGGGTCGGCATCTATCAGGTGATGCCGCTGCTGGAGAATATCCAGCAGATCATCCTGCGTGGCGGCGGCGCCATGCAGATCGCCGAAGCCGCTGCCGAGGCCGGCATCCCGGATTTGCGCGAATCCGCCCTGAGCAAGGTCAAGGCCGGTATCATCAGCCTTGCCGAAATGGCACGCATCACCAAGGACTGATCCGCTCAGGCACTGGCCCGGGCGGCCCGTAGCCACCTTTTGCCGCAAGGATTTATGCATGGCCCCCGGCCCCAGCCTCCCGCCGTCAGCCCAGACCGTGCCCGGACTGGTCACCTATGAATGGGTCGCTCTGGACAAGCGCAACAAGCTGATGAAGGGCGAGATGCAGGGCAAGAATGCAGCCCTGGTCAAGGCCGAGCTACGTCGCCTGGGCATGAATCCGCGCAGCGTCAAGGAGCGGCCCAAGCCGCTGTTCGGCGCTGCGGGCAAGGCCGTCAAGCCTCGCGACATCGCCATTTTCAGTCGCCAGATCGCGACCATGATGGCCGCCGGTGTGCCCATGGTACAGGCCTTCGACATCATCGCCGGCGGTCAGCGCAATATCCGCTTCAAGAACATGCTCAATGATGTCCGCTCGGGCATCGAGTCAGGCTCCTCCCTGCACGAGGCGCTGGGCCGCTATCCCCAGCAGTTCGACGAGCTGTACCGCAATCTGGTCCATGCCGGCGAATCCGCCGGCGTGCTGGATACGGTGCTGGCCACCGTCGCCACTTACAAGGAACGCATCGAGGCGATCAAGGCCAAGATCAAGAAGGCCTTGTTTTATCCGGTGATGGTGATGGTGGTGGCACTGGGCGTGACCATGATCCTGCTGCTGTTCGTGGTCCCGGTCTTCCAGCAGACCTTCAGCGATGCCGGCGCGGAGCTGCCGGCGCCGACCCAGTTCGTGATCGGCGCCTCGAAGTTCATGCAGTCCTGGTGGTGGCTGGTGATCGGCGCCCTGGTCGCCGCGATCGCGGGCAGCATCATTGGCAAGCGTCGATCCAGGGCTTTTGCCGAAGTACTGGATCGGCTGTCCCTGCATCTGCCGGTGATCGGCAACATCCTTCGCCAGTCGGCCATCGCACGTTTCGCCCGGACCCTGGGCGTCACCTTCCAGGCCGGCGTGCCACTGGTGGAAGCCCTGGAAGCCGTCGCCGGCGCCACCGGCAGCGTGGTCTATGCCAACGCCGTCCGTGCCATGCGTGATGACGTGGCAGTCGGTCACCAGATGCAGCTGGCGATGCGTCAGACCGGCCTGTTTCCCAATATGGTGGTACAGATGACCGCCATCGGCGAAGAATCCGGCGCACTGGACAGCATGCTGTTCAAGGTCGCGGATTTCTACGAGGAAGAGGTCAACAATGCGGTCGATACCCTTTCCAGCCTGCTGGAACCCCTGATCATGGTGGTTCTGGGCGTCCTGGTCGGCGGCATGGTGATCTCGATCTATCTGCCCATCTTCAAGATGGCCGGCACGGTGTGAAGCAACATCCGCTCGCCCCGGTACCCCCCCCCTTTTCCGCCGATGGCGGCATTGAACTGAAATGGATCGCAGCACTTGACCATGCCGATATTCTCTCCCTTGATCTGGGCCGGCTGGGCCGCCCTGTTTGGCCTGATCGTGGGCAGCTTTCTCAACGTAGTGATCCTGCGCCTGCCGCGGCGCATGGAGGCCGAATGGCGGCAGGAGGCCCAGCGCTGCCTTGAGCTCCCGACCGATGCCGAGCTGCCACCGGGCATCGTGCGCAAGGCCTCGCACTGCCCGCACTGTCAGCATCCGCTGGGACTGCGGGACAATATCCCCTTGCTGAGCTGGCTCATGTTGCGCGGTCGCTGCCGTTACTGTCAGGCGCCGATCTCGATCCAGTACCCGCTGGTCGAGCTGGCCGCCGCCTTGATCGGCGGCATCACCGTTTTTCATACCGGCGCCAATCTGCATGCACTGGCAGCCATGGGTCTGGGTTGGGCTTTGCTGACGCTCGCGGTGATCGATATCCGTACCCAGCTGCTGCCTGATGCGATCACCCTGCCGCTGCTGTGGGCCGGTCTGCTGCTGAGCTTGTGGCCCTTCGGGCCAGTACCGGCCGACGCCATTCTCGGTGCAGCCATCGGCTATCTCAGTCTGTGGAGCGTGTACTGGCTGTTCCGTCTGCTCACCGGCAAGGAAGGCATGGGTCATGGTGACTTCAAGCTGCTGGCGGCACTGGGCGCATGGATGGGACCGGGCGCCCTGCTGCCCATCATCCTGCTGTCATCCCTGGTCGGCGCCGTGGTCGGCATCGGTCTGATCCTGGGCCGCCACCGACAACAAGGCGTGCCGATGGCTTTCGGACCGTTTCTGGCGGCAGCCGGCTGGCTGTGGCTGATCACCGGTCACCAGCTCGCCCCGCTGTGGCTGCAGTGGCTGCGGCCATGACCACCGCGGACCGAGCCTGGGTCGTCGCCGTCACCGGCGGCATCGCCGCCGGCAAGACCGCGGTCACCCGACGCTTCCAGACCCTGGGCGTTCCCGTTCATGATGCCGATCAGGCTGCGCGCGCCGTAGTGGCTGCCGGCAGCGCCGGTCTGGCCGAGATCGTCGAGCGCTTCGGGTCCGGAGTCCTGGATGCCGCCGGCGAACTGGATCGCCCTGCGATGCGTGCGCGCATTTTCGACAAGCCTGCCGCCAGGATCGAACTGGAAGCCATCATCCATCCCCGGATCCGGCGCTGGCTGCAGGACAAGGTACGGCAGCAGCATCAGCCCTATGCCATGCTGGCCATTCCCTTGCTGACCGAACATCAGGCAGCCTATGACTGGCTGCAACGGGTGCTGGTGATCGACATCGATCCGGCACTGCAGCTGCAGCGCCTGCTGCAGCGTGACGGCATCGGCATCGAACTGGCCGAACGCATCATCGCCAGCCAGAGCAGCGCAGCGGCCCGTCTGGCCATCGCCGATGACGTCATCCGCAACAACGGCAGCGAATCGGCGCTGGACGACCAGGTGGCCGCCCTGCATCAGCAGTATCTTCGCCTGGCCAGGGACTATGTCATCGACGGCTGATATCAGTCGCCCCGGTCGACGAAGGCCCTGATGCCGGCCACGCCCTGGGCGCCGGCCTCGGCGGCACGGGCGCCATCATCGGGGCCCACACCACCCAGGGCATAGACTGGCACCGCCGCAGCGGCCACCTGCTCGGCAAATCGCTCCCAGCCCATACCCGGCACACCGGGATGCGACGCCGTGGCCCGGACCGGCGACAAGGTCGCGAAGTCGACATCCAGCGCCACCGCCGCGGCCAGTTCGTCGACATCGTGACAACTGGCACCCACCCGCTGCCCCCATGGCAGAGGCCGTTGCGACCACTGCGCCAACTGACTGGAGCGCAGCTGCACACCTGTGCCCGCTCCCAGCATGCGCGCTCCCTCGACATCCGCATTCAACAGCAGGCTGGCGCCGACGGACCGCGCCACAGGCAGCAACTCCGCCGCCAGGGCACGTATCTGCGCCACCGACCACAAGGGCAGCCGCAACTGGATCAGGCTCTGACCACCGGCCAGCCACTCACGCAGCTGCCGCTCGATCCGTGGGCGATCCTGAGGCGCCGCTTCGGCCGAAGTGATCAGATATCGCGGAGGCAGCTGCAAGCGGCGCAGCACCATCCGGTCGGCGCCTGCCATCAGGCCCGGATCCATCGAAGCAGGATCGCGCCAGGCAATCGCCTGCCCTTCGCGACCGCGCGGAAGACCTTGCCATGAATCCACCATCCAGACGTCCAACTGCAAGGATCGGTCACCGTAGCGCCAAGGCAACCATATCCATGGATGGGCCGCCTGGACGGTGACGCCCAGTTCTTCCTCGATCTCGCGAACCAGACCTTGAAGGCGCCCCTCGCCAGGCTCCAGCTTGCCACCGGCAAACTCCCACTGCCCGGCCAGATGCTTGCCGGGCGGGCGTTGCGCCAGCAATACCCGCCCGGCGGCATCTTTCAAAATCGCGGCCACTACATGCATGCAAGTACTCCGGCATCAGGCTTGACCGCCCCTCAGGTCAGCGGCAAGACCTCATACTCATCATCCGCCGGTTCGGGCTCCGGACCGGCGACCTCGCGCAACCAGACGGCTTCGGCTCCGCCGAGATGGGAGGCCAGCTGGACCAGTACCTGGCGCGGCGTCTGCAGATCCAGGTACCAACCATCATCCTCGACACGCTCGGCTGTAATCAGCCCCTGCGCCCACAACCGGGCATGCAGGCGACCGAATGCCAGCGGCAGACACACCGTGGCACGGATGCGATCATGACCGGCCAGCAACTCACCCAGCGCATCGCGCAACAAGTCCAGTCCCTGCCCGCTGGCGGCCGACAGCCAGACCCGGTGCACCTTGCCTTCGGCATCACGGTCGAGGCGTGGCAGGCCTTCGGTCAGGTCGACCTTGTTCATCACCCGCAACTGGGGCACGTCACCGGCACCGATCTCTTCAAGGACCTCGTCGACCACCTGCTGAAGGTGCTCTCGCTCGTCATCAGCCGCATCACTTACATGCAGCAGCAGATCGGCATCCCTGGCTTCAGCCAGCGTCGCGCGGAAGGCTGCGACCAGATCATGCGGCAGGTCGCGGACGAAGCCCACGGTATCGGCCAGCACAGCCGGCCCGCAAGTCAGTCCTTCCAGCTGGCGTACCGTCGGATCCAGAGTTGCGAACAGCTGGTCAGCCGCATAGACATCCCCTTGAGTGATGGCATTGAACAAGGTCGACTTGCCGGCATTGGTATAGCCGACCAGCGCTACGCGCGGCACGGTATTGCGCAATCGCGCCCGCCGCTGCTGGGTACGCTGGGTCTGGACCTTTTCCAGTCGCCGGGTCAGCAGCTTGACACGCTCGCCCAGCAGGCGACGATCGGTTTCCAGCTGGGTCTCGCCGGGACCGCGGTTGCCGATGGCGCCACCGCGCTGGCTGTCCAGATGGGTCCAGCCCCGGACCAGCCGCGTAGCCAGATGCTTGAGCTGAGCCAGCTCGACCTCCAGCTTGCCTTCGTGCGAGCGCGCTCGCTGGGCAAAGATGTCCAGAATCAGGCCGGCCCGGTCCACCACTCGCAGGTCCAGCAATTTTTCCAGGTTGCGTTCCTGCACCGGACTGAGAATATGGTCGACCAGGATGACATTGGCATCCACAGCCGCGGCGGCTTCGCGCACTTCCTCGGCCTTGCCGGTGCCGATGTAATAACGCGGGTTGGGGTCGGCTACCCGTGCCGCGACCCGCGCCAGCACCTGAGCCCCGGCCGAAGCCGCCAGTTCGGCGAATTCATCGGCACGCCGTACCGGATTGCCGCTGACCGAACCGCCGTGCGGCAATACCAGCACGGCCCTGTCACCTTTTTTTTGTCTATCGAACACTGCTGGACCCAAGCCTCCAAAAATCTTTCGGCAGCCGATCTGCCGTCGACAAAGCATACACCCGAAGGCCCGCGACTCCGTCTCCGGAATCGCGGGCCTTCAGTCGTCGGCCACCTGGGGTCGAACTCCCGGCGATCAAGCGTCAGCGGTGCCGCCTTCGATGATCTGGGCTTCCACCGCGTCGTCCTGACCCGCCGGAGTCAGGCGGACATTGCGGCTGGGGACCACGGTGGAAATGGCATGCTTGTAGACCATCTGGCTGACCTGATTGCGCAGCAACACCACGAACTGGTCGAAAGATTCGACCGTACCCTGCAACTTGATGCCGTTCACCAGATAAATCGCGACTGGAATGCGCTCACGACGCAATGCATTCAGAAACGGATCTTGCAGCGATTGTCCTTTGGACATTGTTTTTTTCCCCTCCAGACGGGTGGACCCCAAAAAGTGCAAAACCGCGCGGGTCCAAGTTCCCGGATATTAACTGTATTTAAACACACAAATAAAGCGCAGACGCTTGCCGCTGTGCGCCTGCAACAAAGTATCAGTTCAATCGCACAAAGTCGCGAATGGCCGACGCAGCCCGTGCGTCCAGATCGGGTGCCTCCATCCGCAGATGGCGGGCATCCAGCTCCGCACGCAACCAGGTCAGCTGCCGTTTGGCCAGCTGGCGGGTGGCGAACACCCCCTTGTCGCGAAGCTCCTGCAAGGGCTGACCCGGCCGGGCAAGCCACTCCAGCGCCTGCCGGTAACCCACCGCCCTCAGCGCCGGCAGCTCGGGATCCAACGGTGCGGCCTGCAGCAGGCGGCGCACTTCATCGATCAGCCCTGCCGCCAGAATGGCCTCGAACCGCTGCTCGATACGCCGATGCAGAATCGCCCGATCTTGCGGCCACAAGGCCAGTTTCAGCACCCGCCAGCCCAGAGACTGATCTTGGCCACGGGACTGCAGCACGGACAGCGGCTCGCCGCTGATCTCGATCACTTCCAGTGCCCGCTGGATGCGCTGGGCATCGGCCGGCCCGATCCTTGCCGCCGCCGCCGGATCCAGCCCGGCAAGCCGGGCATGCAGGACAGCCCAGCCGTCTGCGGCGGCCTCGGCCGTCAGCCGTGCGCGAATCGCCGGATCAGCCGCCGGCAAGCTCGACAGGCCACTCTGCAAGGCCCGGAAGTACAAGCCGGTACCGCCGACCAGCAGGGGGATCCGCCCGCGTGCCGTGCTCGCCCGCATGGCCGCCAGCGCATCCGTGCGGAATTCGCCGGCACTGTAGGCCTGCCCGGGATCACGGATATCGACCAGCGCGTGCGGATAGCGCTGCAAGGTCGCCGGATCGGGTTTGGCGGTACCGATATCCAGGCCGCGGTACACCAGCGCAGAGTCCACGCTGATCAGGTCCAACCCGAAGGCCTCGCTCAAGGCGCAGGCCAGGGCTGTCTTGCCGGACGCTGTCGGCCCCATCAGGAAAATCGCAAGTGGTCGGGTATCGATAGACATGGCCTATTGTAGAGCGTGAGCGGCCAGCTTGCCCGCCACGTTGCCGGCCGCAAGCTCCCGCCGGCCGATGCAGGCGAAAGGCCGGGGTTCTATAATCGCCGGTCAGGCAGGCCCATCCTGCCCCCTTTCCCATTTGCTGGTTCGACACTCCATGTCCACGACAATGAAAGCCCTGGTCAAGCGCCACCCGTCCCGCGGAATCTGGATGGAAGAGGTGCCGATGCCCGTCATCGGCCCCAACGAGGTACTGATCAAGGTCGAGAAAACCGCGATCTGCGGCACCGACCTGCATATCTACAACTGGGACAGCTGGAGTCAGCGCACCATCCGGCCCGGCCTGGTCATCGGCCATGAATTTGTCGGCCGGGTCGCCGAAATCGGCCCGGGCGTAGTCGGCTACGCGATCGGCGACCGTGTATCCGCGGAAGGTCATGTTGTTTGCGGACATTGCCGCAATTGCCGGGCTGGCCGCCAGCACCTGTGTCCCAACACGACAGGGATTGGGGTCAATCGTGACGGCGCCTTCGCCGAGTATGTTGCCGTACCGGCCAGCAATCTGTGGCCGATTCCCGACCAGATCCCTTCCGAACTGGCCGCGTTCTTCGATCCCTACGGCAATGCCGCCCATTGCGCACTGGAATTCGACCTGGTCGGTGAGGATGTGCTGATCACCGGTGCCGGCCCCATCGGCATCATTGCCGCCGGCATTGCCAAGCATGTCGGCGCCCGCAATGTGGTGGTCACCGACATCAACGACTACCGGCTCAAACTGGCCGCCGACATGGGGGCGACCCGTGTCGTGAATGTCGCCAACCAGTCGCTGACCGAGGTGGTCAAGGATCTGCATATCGACGGCTTTGACGTCGGTCTGGAAATGAGCGGCAATCCGCGCGCCTTCAACGACATGCTGAGCACCATGTACCACGGCGGCAAGATCGCCCTGCTCGGCATTCTGCCCAGCGGCGCCGGCATCGACTGGGACAAGGTCATCTTCAAGGGCCTGACACTGCAAGGCATCTATGGCCGCAAGATGTATGAGACCTGGTACAAGATGACCCAGATGGTGCTGACAGGCTTCCCGCTGCAGAAGGCATTGACCCACCAGATCCAGATCGACGATTTCCAGCGCGGCTTCGACCTGATGGACGCAGGCGCCTGCGGCAAGGTGGTCTGCTCCTGGTAAACCGATGACCCGGCCGGCGTGTTCCGGCTGCGACGGCCTGCTACCATGCCGCCAGACAGCCGCCCGCCGGCGGACCGGATCAGCCTGACGGAGTCAAAGCGCTGGACATTGCCGCTGCCAAGACATCTCGCCCGCCGCCGCACCGGCTGCGCTGGCTGCCATGGAAGACCCTGCTCGGCCTGATCCTGGGCTGGAGTCTGTTGCCGGCCTTGCTGGTGCCATGGGCGATCCGCCACACCTTGCATCGCCCGAACCTGCTGCCGGCCGGGTTTCATGTCGATATCGGCTCCATTCGCTTCAACCCGTGGACCTTGAATCTGGGCATCCAGCAGCTGGGGCTCCGACGCACCAGCGGTGCTGACATCGCCGACGTCGAACGGATCGACACGCGCCTTTCCTGGCGTTCGCTGTGGTACCGGGTGCCCGTCATCGGCCGACTGCGAATCTTGCAGCCACAGATCCAGCTCAGCCGCCTGCCATCAGGCAAGCTCGATATCGATGACCTGCTGGCACCGCTGCTGGCACCGTCCACCGGTCCGCTGCCGCAGTTCGCCATCGCCAATATCGAACTGATCAATGGCCGGGTAGACATGAACGACCAGGTTCTGCAGCGTCGACACCGGCTGGACCAGCTGCAACTGGCGATACCCCTGCTCGCCAATATCGGCGCCCGTCCAGATCTGGAAGTGCGTCCCCGCCTGGATCTGCGGATGGACGGCGCACCGCTGCACATCGAGGCCAGCACCCTGCCGTTCGCCAGCCAGCTGCGCAGCCGGGCCCATATCCAGTTGCAGAATGCCGATCTTGCCGCCTGGCTGCCCTATCTTCCCGTGGCCCTGCCGTTGGCCATTCCTTCGGGCCGGCTGTCCGGCGATCTGCAACTGGACTACGACGCAGGGCGGCAGCCGGCCTCGCTGCAATTGCAGGGACAACTGCAGTTGCGGCAGCTGCAGATCCAGACCGCGAACCGCCAGCCCCTGCTGGACCTGGCCTCGGCCGATATCGAGCTGACTGATGTAGACCCCCTGCAAGGTCGCTATCGGCTGGGCCGGATCAGCCTGGATCAGCCGCGGGTCAAGCTGCAACTGGATGCCGGCGGTCACCTGCCTTGGCTGGATGCACTGACCCGACCAGCAGCCACGGCCCCGACAGCCATCGCCACTCCGCCCCTCGCCACGACCGGCACGGTTGCCACGCCTGCAACGGCAGCACCGACAACCATCCGCGCACCGGAGCTGGCCATCGCCGGCATCGAATTGCATCAGGCGCAGCTGGAGGTGCGGCGCGCCGGCATGGATGCCCCCCTGCAGATCAGTCAGCTGCAGCTGACTCTGGGCAGCATCGCCTCCAGCAACGACAAGGCCGTCCCCCTGCACTTGTCGGCCCATGTCGGCAGCGGAGGTGATCTGCAACTGGACAGTCACCTGCAATGGCAGGCCCTGCGCGCGTCCGGCACCGCCCAGGTCAAGAATCTGGCGCTGGCACCATGGCTGGCCTGGCTGCCGGCCGAATGGCGGCACCAGCTTCAGCTTGATGGGCGGCTGGACAGCCTGACCCAGTTCAAGGCCAGCCTGAAACCGTCCCTGCAACTGCAGCTGGGAACCTCCCGACTGAGCCTGCGCGACGTCAAGCTGCAGCGGCTGGGCCTCGCCCCGCTGCAATGGCAACGCCTTGATCTTCAACTGAATACCCTGGACCTGAGCCGTCGGCACGTGGATCTGGCTGATGCCGAATGGCAAGGCCTGCAGCTGACAGCCCGCAAGCAGGATGACAGCCTGGACCTGCTGCAAAGCTGGTCCTTTCCCTCCGGTACGGCCGCCCGGTCTGGCCACGTGACAGCCGCAGCGCCATGGTCATGGCAGCTGGGACGCTTCACGCTCAGCCAGGCCCAGCTGCAATTGCAGCAGAGGGGTGATGACCATCCCCAGCCATTGCAGCTGGATATCCGGCAATTGCGACTGCAGCACCTGTCCAGCAAAGCCGGCAGCCAGGCCGAGCTGAATCTGGATGCCGTTACCGGTCATCGCGGCACGATCAAAGCCGACGGACCGGTCGGCTTGTCGCCGGTGACCGCACAGTTGATGCTGCAAATGGATCGCGTCGACCTGGCCCCGATCCAGGATCTGGTGCCGCTGCCATTGCAGATCCAGATCCAGAGTGCCCGCATGGGCGGCAAAGGCCGGCTTCTGTATCACTCCGCGCATCAATACGCCTTCCAGGGCGATGCCCGCCTCAACCATGTACAGATCAAGGATCTGACCAGCGGCGGTCCCTTGCTGCGCTGGAGCCATCTGCAGCTCGACGGCCTGCAACTGCGCAGACACCGGGGCCAGACCCGGGTCGATATCCAGCAGATCGGACTGGCCAACTTCTATGCCCGCGTCATCGTCAATCCGGATGGCCATACCAATCTTGAACGACTGCTGGCAGCGCCGAACGAAGTGACCACGACCACCACCATCAGTCATGCCGCCGCGCCAGGCTCCGTCTCCGGCAACGTCTCCAGCGTGCCTGCCCTGCAGGTCAGCGCCAGCCTGCCGATGCAACTGCATATCGGCGGCATCCGCATGCTGCAGGGGCAGCTCAATTACAGCGACAACTTCGTCAGACCTCATTTCAATGCCGACGTCACCGGCTTGCAAGGCCGGATCGGCAGCTTCGGCAATCTGGGCGGCGCACCCGCCGACCTGGCGCTGTTCGGTACCCTGAACCAGCTCTCGCCGGTGCTGATCGAAGGCAAGATCGATCCGCTGGCCCCGGATGCCTTCGCCGATGTCACCGGCACGGCCAACAGCGTGCCCTTGCCCAACCTCAGCACCTATTCCAGCCGCTATACCGGCTATCCGATCACATCGGGCCTGCTGAATGCCGACGTGCATTACATCCTGAAAGACGGCAGGCTGCAGGCGGAAAACCACCTGCTGATCAGTCAGCTGACCTTCGGTCCGGCCGTCACCACGCCCGGCGTAGCGCATCTTCCGGTCAAGCTGGCGATCGCCCTGCTGAAGAATTCGCGCGGAGAAATCGATATCCGCCTGCCGGTTTCCGGCTCGCTGTCGGACCCGCAATTCAGCATCAGCGACCTGTTCTGGCATGCCATGCGCGATCTGGTCGGCCGGGCCGTCAGCTCGCCCTTCCGACTGCTGGCCTCGGCCTTCGGCGATCACAGCGGCCCCAGAGAGCTGGGCCAGCTGCGCTTCGCCCCCGGCTCGGCCGAGCTGGATGCCACCGCCATCGGCCATTTGCAGAAGCTGGCGACCATGCTGAAACAACGCCCTTCGCTGAATCTTGATATCACCGGCCGGGCTGACCCGGTCGCCGATGTACAGGGACTGCGCGAGCACTGGGTCGACAACGAGATCCGCAGCGAATACCACCGTCAGCACATCGATGCCGACGGACCGATGCCCAAACTGCCGGCCGATGAATATCACGACCTGCTGGTGAAGGTGTACCACCGGGATCGCTTCAAGAAGCCCAGGAACTTCCTCGGCATGGAGAAGACGCCCTCCGATGCCGCCATGATGGCCGCGATCAAGGAACATGCCGGCATCGGCGAGCACCAGCTGCAGAATCTGGCCAGCAAGCGAGCCCTGGCCGTGGCCGGCTGGATGCACGGCAAGATCAACGACACCCGTGTGTCGCTGCATGTACCCCTGATAAGCTCCGACGACGGCAAGAAGCACGCATCCGATGGCACGGCCGCGCACGAGCCGGTGACACGGGTGGATCTGGGCCTGCACTAACGAACCGGCATTCCCGGCCACGTTTTCAATCGATGGCCAAGCACCCACAATAAAGACCCCCGGGCGGGGCCGGCCTGCCGCGGCGGCGGCCCCGTCAACCCGCCCCTCTTTTCAGCACTCCAGAGCCATCATCATGAGCTATCCCGGACAAGACCGCCTGCAAGCCGAACTTGCATCCATCCGCGAACAGGGACTGTTCAAGTCCGAACGCATCATCACCTCGCCGCAGTCTTCCAGCATCCGTCTGCAATCCGGCCAGCAGGTCATCAATTTCTGCGCCAACAATTATCTGGGCCTGGCCGATCATCCCGAGGTGATCCAGGCCGCCAAGGACGCACTGGACAGCCACGGTTTCGGCATGGCCAGCGTGCGCTTCATCTGCGGCACCCAGGATCTGCACAAACAGCTGGAAGCGAAGATATCGGAGTTCTTCGGCACCGATGACACCATCCTGTACGCCGCCTGTTTCGACGCCAATGGCGGCCTGTTCGAGCCGCTGCTGGATGCCTCGGACGCCATCATCTCCGATGCGCTGAACCACGCCTCCATCATCGATGGCGTGCGCCTGTGCAAGGCGGCCCGCCATCGTTATGCCAATCGCGACATGGCCGAGCTGGAGCAGCGGCTGATCGAAGCCGGAAAGGCCGGCGCCCGCACCAAGCTGATCACCACCGACGGTGCCTTTTCCATGGACGGCTTCATCGCACCGCTGGACGAGATCACCGCCCTGGCTCGTCATCATGACGCCTGGGTCCATATCGACGAATGCCATTGCACCGGTTTTCTGGGGGCCACCGGGCGCGGCGCCGCCGAGGTCCATGGCGTGATGGACAAGATCGACATATTCACCGGCACCCTGGGCAAGGCTCTGGGTGGCGCACTGGGCGGATTCACCACCGGCCGCGGCGAAATCATCGAGATGCTGCGCCAGCGCTCGCGCCCCTATCTGTTCTCCAATTCGCTGCCGCCGCATGTGGTCGCTGCCGCGATCAAGGTGTTCGACATGCTGGCCCATGCCGATGATCTGCGCGAACAGGTCCGGGTCAATACCGCCTATTTCCGTGAACAGATGACAGCCGCCGGTTTCGACATCAAGCCCGGCATCCATCCCATCGTGCCGGTGATGATCTACGACGCACCGAAGGCCCAGCGGATGGCCGAGCGCCTGCTGGAAGAAGGCATTTACGTCACCGGTTTCTTCTATCCGGTCGTGCCGCAAGGCCAGGCCCGGATCCGGACCCAGATGAGTGCCGCCCATAGCCGCGAGCAGCTTGATGCAGCGATTGCCGCCTTTGTCCGCGTCGGTCGCGAGCTGGAGCTTATTCCGGCCTGATCGCGTCCTTGCCGCACCGGATCGCGGTTGCCATCCGGTCGCGGTGGACCCTCAGCCGTGGCCTGCAGCATTCAGTGCCGCCACTTCCTCGGGCCGCAGATGCCGCCACTGGCCCTTGCCGAGTTCGCCCAGCGCCAGATCGCCGATGGCGACGCGCAGCAGGCGACGCACCTGGATATCGTGCGCCGCCAGCAGTCGGCGGATATGCCGATTGCGGCCCTCATCCAGCACGATGCTCAGCCAGGCGTGTTTCTCGCCATGGCGCAACAGCTCGACGGAACGGGCCGACAGCCATTCGCCCCCGTCATCGACGCCTTCGGCCAGCGCGGCAAGCAGGCCGGCATCGGGAATGCAGTCGATCTGGACATGATAGGTCTTGGCCAGATGCGATTCCGGCGCTGTCAGTCCCGCCGCCCAGACGCTGTCATTGCTGAACAGCAGCAGACCTTCGCTGGCCATGTCCAGCCTTCCGACCGGGCCCAGCCAAGGCAGACCGGCCCCGTCCAGCAGACGGTAGACCGTGTCGCGGCCACGCTCATCCGCGGCCGTCGTGACCATGCCGCGCGGCTTGTTCATCGCGATATACACGCGTTGCAAGGCCTGCAGGACCTGACCGTCAACCGTGACCCGGTCCCGGCCTGCCACCACCGGAGCCTCCGGATCGCGCTCGATCCGCCCATTGAGACCGACCCGGCCTTCGCGCACCAGCTTTTCAGCCTGGCTGCGCGAACAGTGACCGGACTTGCTGATCACCCGCGCCAGGCCATGCCGCGGCAACGTCGATGTGCCTCTGGTCGCCCCGGAGGGTCGCAAGGGGCGTGAGCGCTGCGGCCGCGGACTCAAGCGGTCGCCACCGTGCGGCGGCGCCACCAGCCGCCGCCACAGATCAGCAGAATCATCAAGGCCATCAAGACGTAATGCATGCCGCTCCACCACGACTTCAAGTGCGCCGCGACCAGCGGATCGTCACACACCATCCGCACCGCGGTCACCACGATGGCCGCTGCGCCGACATAGACGAGCAGGGGCAGTCGCTCGATCAGCTTGAGGATCAGCGTCGAGCCGGCGACCACCAGGGGCACGCTGACCAGCAGGCCGACAATCACCAGGGCCGGCTGGCCACCGGAGGCGCCGGCAATGGCCAGCACATTGTCCAGCCCCATCAGGGCGTCGGCGACCACGATGGTACGCAAGGCACCCCAGAAACTGGTCGCCGCTTCGGTGGACGGGGCATGCTCGGCCTGAGTCAGCAGTTTCCAGGCGATCGGCAGCAACAGCAAACCGCCTGCCAGCATCAAGCCCGGCACTTTCAGCAGGTAAACCACCGCTATCGTCATCAGCAGCCGCACGGCGACGGCCCCCAGCACTCCCCACAGCATCGCTTTTTTCTGGATCTGCGCGGGCAAAGCCCGCGCGGCCAGCGCGATCACGATCGCATTGTCGCCAGCCAGGACCAGGTCCAGCAGGACCACGGTCAGAAGACCATAAAGCCAGTGCAGCCACATTGGTTCCATCACCCTCTCCAAAGACTCGGTCACCCGCCCGGCCGCCTCGGCCGCAGCGATCACAAAAGTCTCGTTCGCGGTGGAACCGCCGCGTCGACCAGGGTGGAAGCACCCGTGCTGACGATCAACGCGCTGATACCTCGCATTCACGCCAAGGCACTGGAACTACTCCCTTTCTGATGCCATTCTGCAGTGGGGTATGCAGTGGGTCAACCGCGAGCCTGCGCCGTTGCGTATTGGCGGCACCGGCGCGTGAAGATGAACCGCTGACAACACGCCTCTTGCAAATGTTCAAAATTTGCTAAGAATAGCCAGCAAGTAAGCTCTGCCATGATAATCGGCGCTCGTCATCAGCCAGGCGATCAGTCCGCAGCCTCTTGTCATTCTGCCTTACAAGATCAATTAGAACGAGGAGACACCCGAATGAACCGTAAGGGTTTGTATTTCATGATCGCCCTGGCCCTGGGTGGCGCAGGCGCCGTTCACGCGCAGGACAACACTGCACCGGCCACCGATGACGGCCATCACCCGGCCGGCTGGGCAGCAGCCCAGAGCGAAAAGGGCTATGACAGCCGCTGGTACATCGCTCCGACCGTCGGCGGTTTCTACAATGACACCGACCGTCACACCGAAAACAAGCAGGTCTACTACGGTCTGGCTGTCGGTACGTTCCTGAACAAGAACATCTCGCTGGACATCTTCGCCGACCGCACCAGCCGCGGCGTCGACAACCGTTACGGCGGTGGCAGCTGGACCAGCACCAACGTCGGCGTGGCCGCCCGCTTCTATGCCGGCTCCTGGACCTCCTGGCGCCCGTACCTGCTGGCCGGCGTGATGGGCAGCCGTCACCAGGATCGCATCCAGCCGGGCGTCGGCAGCCGCGCCTGGTCGCCGGCCGGTGAACTGGGTGTTGGCGTGTCCAAGACCATCACCGACAGCACCGATTTCCGCATCGAAGGCGGCTACCGCTACGATTGGGACGACAAGTCCCAGCCGCAGAAGGACGGCTACGGCGACTGGTTCCTGGGCGTGAGCCTGGTGGCCCGCTTCGGCGCCGCACCGACCCTGCCTGCCCCGGCTCCCGCCGCTCCGCCGCCGCCGGCCGCACCTGACTGCTCGACCCTCGACAGCGATGGCGATGGCGTCAACAACTGCGACGACAAGTGCCCCAACACCCCGGCCGGCACCATCGTCGGTCCCGACGGTTGCCCGCAGAAGGTCGTCATCGATCTGCGCGGCGTGAACTTCAAGTTCGACCGTCCGCGCGTGGGTGAGACCGACATCGCCAAGTCGCTGGCCGTGCCGACCTCCGACTCGATCGCCATCCTGGATCAGGCCGTTGATACCCTGCAGCGTTACCCGCAGGTCCATGTCACCGTCGCCGGCTACACCGACAGCGTCGGCAAGGATGCCTACAACCAGAAGCTGTCCGAGCGTCGCGCGAAGATCGTCTATGACTATCTGACCTCGCACGGCATCGACGCCAGCCGCCTGGAAGGCCCGATCGGTCACGGCAAGAACGACCCGATCGACAGCAATGCCACGGATCAGGGCCGCGCCCGCAACCGTCGCACCGAGCTGCAGGTCCAGCAGTAAGCTGACCCTGCCGCTTCGGCGCAGCAAAAGCCCGGCCTCGTGCCGGGCTTTTGCTTTTGCGCGATGCCAAATGACTGTTGCGGATAATGAAAGCTCGACGAAAGCCCTGACCTGCGGCCCGACTGCCTGAACGCGACCCCACCGGACAGCTGACAGGAGCGGGGAACTTTCCTGATGTTGATGTGAATGAGTTCGCAATCTTTGCTAGACTCCGCATGGCGCAACGCATGAAGGGATGCAGCGCCTCCGGCCCCCTGAGGGATTCCGGTTATTCTGCGAATAAAACCAAATCGGTGCTCTTACACGCGACTTCCGTTTTGGTTCGGAATGGATGCGGACACCGAGCAATGAGGAGACACCCGATGAACCGTAAAGGTTTGTATTTCATGATCGCCCTCGCCCTGGGCGGCGCAGGTGCCGTTCACGCGCAGGACAACACTGCACCGGCCACCGATGACGGCCATCACCCGGCCGGCTGGGCAGCAGCCCAGAGCGAAAAAGGTTATGACAGCCGCTGGTACATCGCTCCGACCGTCGGCGGTTTCTACAACGACACCGACCGTCACACCGAAAACAAGCAGGTCTACTACGGTCTGGCTGTCGGTACGTTCCTGAACAAGAACATCTCGCTGGACATCTTCGCCGACCGCACCAGCCGCGGCGTCGACAACCGTTACGGCGGTGGCAGCTGGACCAGCACCAACGTCGGCGTGGCCGCCCGCTTCTATGCCGGCTCCTGGACCTCCTGGCGCCCGTACCTGCTGGCCGGCGTGATGGGCAGCCGTCACCAGGATCGCATCCAGCCGGGCGTCGGCAGCCGCGCCTGGTCGCCGGCCGGTGAACTGGGTGTCGGTCTGTCCAAGACCATCACCGACAGCACCGATTTCCGCATCGAAGGCGGCTACCGCTACGATTGGGACGACAAGTCCCAGCCGCAGAAGGACGGCTACGGCGACTGGTTCCTGGGCGTGAGCCTGGTGGCCCGCTTCGGCGCCGCACCGACCCTGCCTGCCCCGGCCCCCGCCGCTCCGCCGCCGCCGGCCGCACCTGACTGCTCGACCCTCGACAGCGATGGCGATGGCGTCAACAACTGCGACGACAAGTGCCCCAACACCCCGGCCGGCACCATCGTCGGTCCCGACGGTTGCCCGCAGAAGGTCGTCATCGATCTGCGCGGCGTGAACTTCAAGTTCGACCGTCCGCGCGTGGGCGAGACCGACATCGCCAAGTCGCTGGCCGTGCCGACCTCCGACTCGATCGCCATCCTGGATCAGGCCGTTGATACCCTGCAGCGTTACCCGCAGGTCCATGTCACCGTCGCCGGCTACACCGACAGCGTCGGCAAGGATGCCTACAACCAGAAGCTGTCCGAGCGTCGCGCGAAGATCGTCTATGACTATCTGACCTCGCACGGCATCGACGCCAGCCGACTGGAAGGTCCGATCGGTCACGGCAAGAACGACCCGATCGACAGCAATGCCACGGATCAGGGCCGCGCTCGCAACCGTCGCACCGAGCTGCAGGTCCAGCAGTAAGCTGACCCTGCCGCTTCGGCGCAGCAAAAGCCCGGCCTCGTGCCGGGCTTTTGCTTTTGCGGGCCCCGTTATACCCGTCTATCGAGATGCAATATGATGTGCCGTAGCCACGATGGCATGCCGTCCACCCGCAGCCCGCAACGCCATGCCCCGATCGGACGAGCCGCCTTGATGGCCGGACTTTGCCTGACCCTGCTCTGTGGCAGTCCAGCCGTGCTGGCCGTCGATGCTTGCCGGCCCCGGCTCGCGGCCGACACCACAGAGCTCGCTCCGATGCTGCAGCAACTGCAAGCCAGCATCGATCGGCCGCCGACCCCCATGCCTGCGCTGCATACCGAAGGCACCCTGCCTCACCAGGGCATCCATGACCAGAGCGCGCTCGCGCGTCGCGACCTGCCTTTGATGCAACATGCCGCTCTGGCCTGGCAAGTGACCGGTGATCCACGTTGGCTGCAGATGGCCAGGCGCTATCTGTTCAGCTGGATCGGCACCTACCGCCCCAGCCTCAACCCCATCGATGAAACCGGCTTTGACGCACTGATCGACACCTACGTCATCATCCGTCCCGCGTTGGACCACCTGCAGCGCGAGCAGACCCGGAACTATCTGCGCGACTGGGCGTGGGCCTATGTCAGCGCCATGCGCCACCCAGGCCATCAGGGCAGCTGGCGCAACAACTGGCAAAGCCACAGGGTCAAGCTGGTCACCCTGATGGCGGTCGCCACCGGAGACTCCCGGCTTTTCGATGCCGCCCGCCAGCTGTTCCGGCAGCAGCTTGATATCAATCTGCTGGTCGATGGCGAAGTGCTGGACTATCGGCAGCGTGACGCCCTGCACTATGTCGTATATGACTTGCAGCCTCTGCTGCAGGCCGCTCTGGCCGCACGAACCCATGGCGAGGACTGGTATCACTGGCGCAATGGCCGCGGAGCATCATTGGCCTCCGCGATCGCCTGGCTGCTGCCCTATGCCACGGGACAGCGGAGTCACCAGGAATTCGTGTACTCCCATGTGCAATTCGATGCGGAGCGCGCCCGGGCCGGCCTGCCCGGCTTCAGCGGCCGCTTCGACCCGCACAAGGCCGGGATGATCTACTGGCTGGCGGCCGAATGGGATCCCGCCCTGCTGCCATTGGCTCGCCGCCTGCAGCCGACCCCGCCCTCGTGGCTTCCCCTATGCACCCAGGCGGCACCCACAAGAATGGCCGCCCGAAGGAGCCGCGCTTGAGCAGCTTGAGTCCCAGGCCGCCGGACCGGTCATGCCAGGCGCGCTGCGAGGCGCTCAACAGGTGTCGCCACCGATCACCAGCCGATGCTGCAACCACTCGATCAGCAGGCTGACCTTGGGCGTCAGCTGCTGCGTTCGCGGCCACAGCAACTGCAGAGGCAGGCCGGGAATGGAAAACGCATCCAGCACCGGCACCAGTGCACCGGAAGCCAGATCATCACGTGCCAGCCATGTGGCTATCTGGCCGATGCCAAGACCTTCGCGCATGCTGGCCAGTTGCGCCTCGGCATCACTGAGCTGGATGCGGGGCCGTATCGAGCTGCGCCCGGCCCCGCCATCTTCCGAGGCATAGGTCCACGTCAATGGACGGCCATCCGGGTATCCATAACCGATGCAGTCATGCTGTGCCAGCTGATCCATCCGCATGGGCGTGCCCCGCCTGCGAAGATAAGCCGGTGCAGCACAAAAGATGAGACGCTCCCGCCCCAGCGACAGTCGGGCCATCGACTCGGGCAAGTCATCGCCCCCACCGATCCGGATCGCCAGATCCACGCCCTCCTCATGCAGATCCACGAAGCGGTCGGCAAACATCAGCTGCGGACGCAGGTCGGCGTAGCGCTTGAAGAACTCCAGCAGGACAGGCATCACGCACAGGCGCCCAAAGGTCGCCGGCAAGGCGAGTCGAAGCACACCAGTCGGCTCGCGCTGACGTGCCGCCAAGGCCGCATGGGCATCGGCGATTTCCGCCAGAATCCGGGTGCAGGTGTCATGAAATGCCTGTCCCGCCTCGGTCAGCAACAACGTGCGCGTACTGCGCTCAAACAGCACCACACCCAGACGCGCTTCGAGGCGGGCTACGCTCTTGCTTACTGCCGAAGGGGTGAGATGCAGTCGCTGGGCAGCAGCGGCAAAGCTGCCTTCCTCGGCAGCATAAACAAAGGGGACCAGCCCCTTGAGGCGCTCGGCGGGGGAAATATCCATGGATTGAAGACATAAATTCACCTTGATGAAGAAAAAATACCGCCAACAGGATTTATTCTCTCCCCTATAGTCAATCAGGAATTTCAGGCAGACTTCGGAGTCGTCATGCAGCGCAAAGCACTTGTCATCGGCATCAGTGGCGTCACCGGCCGCGCACTGAGCGAGCATCTGCTCAAGCAGGGCTGGGAGGTTCACGGTCTGTCCCGCGGTCGCACCGAGGTAATAGCCGGCTGCCACTCCATTCGCGCAGATCTGACCGACGCCGAGGCCGTTTCATCAGCCATCACCGACCTGGGTGTCAGCCATGTATTCCTCAATGCCTGGAGTCGCCAGGCGACCGAGCAGGAGAACTGCCGGGTCAATGGCGACATCGTGCGCCATGTACTGCAACCTCTGGGCCGCAGCGGCCGGCTTGAACACGCGGCCCTGGTCACCGGCCTGAAACATTACCTGGGCCCCTTCGAGGCCTATGCCGCTGGCGAGGTGCCGGATACGCCGTTCCGGGAAAGCCAAGGGCGCCAGCCCGGCGCAAACTTCTATTACGCCCAGGAAGACGAGCTGTTTGCGGCTGCTCGCGAACACGGCTTCAGCTGGAGCGTGCATCGCCCCCATACCGTGATCGGTTACGCGCCCGGCAATGCCATGAATATGGGCCAGACCTTGGCTGTCTACGCCAGTCTTTGCAAGGCTGAAGGCAAGCCCTTCATCTTTCCCGGCTCCGCGGCCCAGTGGAACGGCCTGACCGACATGACCGATGCCGACCAACTGGCCAGCCAGCTGGAATGGGCCGGCACCCACGAGGCCGGCAGGAACCAGGCCTTCAATATCGTCAACGGTGACGTCTTCCGCTGGCGCTGGATGTGGCCGGCACTGGCCGAGTATTTCGGCATTGAGGCCGCTCCGTTCGACGGCCGGGTCCGACCGCTGGAATCGCGCATGCAGCAGGCCGGGGACGGCTGGCGCCAACTGGCGCAAAAACATGATCTCAAACAGCCTGATATCGGCCAGCTGGCCACTTGGTGGCATACCGATGCGGATCTGGGCCGCCCCATGGAAGTGCTGACCGATATGAGCAAGAGCCGCAAAGCCGGCTTTCTGGACTACCGCTGCACCCTGGACAGCTTTGTACAGCTGTTCGAACGGCTCAGGCAGGAACAGCTGATTCCTCGTTGATCGGGCGGCCAGATACCTGCGCCCCATATTGTCAACGGACGCGGGTGCTGCCTTCACTTGATCGGCAACGGTGGCCCGGCCCTCTGACTCCACAACAGCCAGCGCGAGCGCAAAAAAGGGCGGCCTCGTCAGGCCGCCCTTTTCCAGTATCCGCCAGGCGGAAAGCTTACTTGCCGGCGAACAGATGCTCGACGGCAGCGCGCTCTTCGAACAGTTCTTTCTCGGTGGCATCCAGCTTGGCCTGCGAGAACGCATTGATGGCCAGACCTTGCACGATCTCGTACTTGCCGTTCTTGACCGTCACCGGATAGCCGAATATCACGCCCGGCTTGATGCCGTAGGAACCATCCGAGGGAATGCCCATCGACACCCAGTCGCCCTCGGCCGTACCCAGCGCCCAGTTGCGGATATGATCAATCGCAGCCGAGGCGGCCGAGGCCGCCGAGGAGGCACCACGGGCCTTGATGATGGCTGCGCCACGCTGCTGCACGGTGGGGATGAAGTCCTTTTCATACCAGGACTGATCCACCAGCTCCAGCGCCGGCTTGCCGTCGACCAGAGTGTGGTGCAGATCCGGATACTGGGTCGAGCTGTGATTGCCCCAGATCGTGAACTTCTTGACATCGCTGCTGTGCTTGCCGGTCTTTTCGGCCAGCTGGCTGAGGCCGCGGTTGTGGTCAAGGCGCACCATCGCGGTAAAGCACTTCGGATCCAGATCCGGCGCATTCTGCTGGGCGATCAGAGCATTGGTATTGGCCGGATTGCCGACCACCAGCACCTTCACATCGCGCTTGGCATGGTCATTCAGGGCCTTGCCCTGCGGGCCGAAGATGGCGCCGTTGGCCTCCAGCAGATCCTTGCGCTCCATGCCCGGGCCACGCGGACGCGAGCCGACCAGCAGGGCGTAATCGACATCCTTGAAAGCGACATTCGGATCATCCGAGGTCACCACCCCGGCCAAAGTCGGGAAAGCGCAATCGTTGAGTTCCATTACCACACCCTGCAGGGCAGGCAGCGCCGGGGTGATTTCCAGCAAGTGCAGGATGACCGGCTGGTCCTTGCCCAGCATGTCGCCCGCAGCAATGCGGAACAGCAGGGCATATCCAATCTGGCCGGCGGCGCCGGTCACGGCAACACGAACGGGGGCTTTCATGCAGGTGACTCCTTGAAAACAAGCATTCAGTAGGGATGAACCAGGACGGAGCGGCACGGGTCCGATGGCCTGCCGACACCGATCAGCAGGGCGTGACGCGTCCCTGCAAACAGATCGATTTTAGCATGGGGGCCTGTTGGAAGTGCTGCAAAATGCCGCACACTAGATTCGATACAACGATGCAGCGCAGCATGGCGCTCGCAGCCATCCTGAACAAGGTCCACGACCACCCCGCCCAGCTGCTCGCCATGAGGCCACCTCCCGCCTCCATGAATCGCGGGTCAGGCAAACCACGGACTGACATGTTAGCGTGGAATCAGGCGTCGACCTGCCAGATCAGGCAGGTGCGGCCCGATTTCATATCGAAGGGACAACTCAATGCATTGGTTATGGGTTTTCATCGTCGGCCTGGTGGTCGGCATTCTGGCAAAGCTGATCAGTCCGGGAAAAGATCCCGGCGGCTTTATCATCACCGGCCTGCTCGGTATCGCCGGCTCCTTTGTCGCCACCTATGTCGGCGAGCGTTTGCATCTGTGGGGACCCACCGGTGGCGCGCACTTCCTGGCCTCGATCGGCGGTGCCGTCATTCTGCTGGCCGTTTACCACTGGCTGTTCGGTCGCAACAACGAAGGCTGATCTCCCCGGCTCGATGACTGCACAGCAGAAGGGCGCCACATGGGCGCCCTTCTGCTGTGCATGCACAATGGCCTGCGACGGCTTATTTGCTCAGGAACTTGCTGGCCAGACCGGCCAGACTGCCCAGATCCAGACCGCCCGACGATGCGCCGGCTTCCGGCGTCTGGCCATTCGGCGTCAGATGATTGATCGCCGCCGGCAACAGATCGGAAAGATGGCCCAGCAAGGTATCCGGATCCATGCCGACCTTGCTGGCCGCTTCCTGCACCAGATTGCCCAGTCCGGCCTTGTCCAGCGCCTGACCCAGAGCCGAGCCGCTGACCGGCTGGTTTTCACCGGTGCCGATCCACGACTGGACCTGCTCGCCAAGACCGTGCTGCTGCAGCACCTGCACCAGGCCCTGCACGCCACCGACCTTGTCCAGCAGATCACTGGCCACGCCCATCAAGGACGCTGCCTGTCCGCCATTGCCCAACAGATTGTCCAACAATCCCATGGTCTCGTCCTCAGATGATTCAATGATTCAACGCGAAGAGAGGTGGCAGCGACCTCGGCCGCTGCCACCCCGCCCCGCTCAGCGCTGGGCCAGCGCCGCATTCCACTGAGCGACATGGTCGGCCTGGGCCGCCAGCAGCGCATCGACATCACCTTCGACCGTCATCTTCTCGATCGAATCGCCCTGCACGATGGCATCGACGACAGCCTGGTCCGCCGGACCTTCGACTTCACCGAACACGCTGTGCTTGCCATCCAGCCACGGCGTCGGGCCATGAGTGATGAAGAACTGGCTGCCATTGGTGCCGGGGCCGGCATTGGCCATCGACAGCACGCCGGGCTTGTCATGACGCAACGAAGCATCGAACTCGTCACCGAAACGGTAGCCCGGGCCACCACGGCCCGACCCTTCCGGGCAGCCGCCCTGGATCATGAAATCGGGGATCACGCGATGGAACGACAGCCCATCGTAGAAACCATGCTTGATCAGGTTGACGAAGCTGGCAACGGTCACCGGCGCCTTGTCGGCATGCAGGCGCAGATGGATGTCGCCACGATTGGTTTTGATGGTCAGACGCAAAGACATGATGAATTCCTTTTGATACGCAATCGCCGCAACACGGCGGGGCTGCCAAGCATAGCAGCCCCGCCCCGGCCAGCCCCAGTCTCTGCCTGCAGCCAGAGTCCTCGGCCATCGGCCGCGATTGCCGGCCATCGCGGCCGACCCGTTTCAGACAATGCGAACCTGTCGCAGATTGACCGCCTGGTTGGTCCAGAACGCGTCTTGATCGAATCGATGCATCAGATCCGGCGGCAGGACGGAAGGACGTGAACGAGACCGGATCGTGGGATGTACCCGGTGCAGACCTGGCGTGCCCACATGGCGGTCCAATTCGCTCATGTCGAACTGGATATCGGTGAACTCGTGCTCGAAAGCGGCTTCGCCGATAAAGTCGTAGACCGCCTGCATGGCCTGCCGCGGATGCTCGACCAGCGTTTCATATTGCAGGAGCAACAGGCTGTCACTGTCTTCGCCGTAAAAGGCTTCGCGCAAAGCGTTGTAGGCATGGGCCACCATGCCGTCACCGGTAGTCAGTGCCTCGCAGCGTGAATAGACCGTGCCGCCGGACGGGTAGTTGAAGCTCGGTGAGGGCTGGAAGGCATTGACCCGCACGACCCGCTCGATGGAATCCACGATCCAGCTGATGTCCCTGACGCAGGCGATCATCTTCGCTCCCGGAAACAGGGTCTTGATCGACCGCAGCCGGCTGCACCAGCTGCGGTGGGCATCAAACACCACGCCGCCGGCCGGCGCATCGGCGTAATACTGTTCGAACAGACCGCGCAGCACCCGCTCTCGCTGCACGTCGGAAATCAGCATCGCTGATTCATTGCGGCCGCCCATCTCATCCAGCAAGGCCGCATACATGCCGGCCACCGGGCCTCCCACCCCAGCATGGAACCGCGGATTCTGATTCAGAATGGCGGTCAGCAACGCAGCCCCGGCTCGAGGCAGCCCCGAGATAAAATGAAATTGTGCCGCCACCGCCATCATCCACAAGGTCGATCAATCGGAAAGCATTCACCGTATCCCGATTTTTCTCTTGTCGCCCCGTCTCAAAATGCGGTCAATAAATCGCCAGCCTTGCATTCCGACTGGCAGCAGCCCCCAGCAGCGTGCAAGAGGTCATTGCCGTTGATACCCGCCTGATAACCCCATGCCCCCTCCCGGCTGGAGAGATGAAGACCGTGCCGCGCCGATGCCCTGTCGAAGGATCCATGGCCACGCGATACGGCGGGGCCGCTCTTTCCGCACGTCTCGATTCCGGCCGCGATTGGCTTGCGCCATCCCCGCCACGTCATCAGGCTGGCACCTTGCCGCCATAGGTCATGCCCGGTCCGGGCTGCGGACAGCCCCGGATGCGACCCCGTTCAGGTCGCTGGCCGAGCTGGCAAGACAAAATTCACAATAAACCGCTATACTTAACGGCTTAGCTTCCTTGTCAACTTTTCTCCGGCGACGCTTGGCGTCCACTTCGGGTCTCTTGTTATGTCCATCGAAAATCTGCGCAATATCGCCATCGTCGCTCACGTCGACCATGGCAAAACCACCCTCGTCGACCAGCTGCTGAAGCAGTCCGGCACCCTGGCTGAACGTACCGTGCTGGCCGAGCGCGTGATGGACTCCAACGACCAGGAAAAAGAACGCGGCATCACCATTCTGGCCAAGAACACCGCCATCAAGTGGCAGGGCAACCGCATCAACATCGTCGACACCCCGGGACACGCCGACTTCGGCGGTGAGGTCGAGCGTGTGCTGTCGATGGTCGATACCGTGCTGATCCTGGTCGACGCCATGGACGGCCCGATGCCGCAGACCCGCTTCGTGACCCAGAAGGCCTTCGCCATGGGCTTCAAGCCCATCGTGGTGATCAACAAGATCGACCGCCCCGGTGCCCGCCCCGAGTGGGTGGTGGAACAGGTGTGGGATCTGTTCGACCGTCTGGGCGCCACCCCGGAACAGATGGAATTCCCCATCGTCTACGCCTCGGCCCTGAACGGCTATGCCTCGCTGGACGACACCACCCGCGAAGGCGACATGACCCCGCTGTATGAAGCGATCATGCAGCATGCGCCCAAGCCCGAAGTGGATCCGGAAGGCCCCTTCCAGATGCGCATCAGCCAGCTGGACTACAACAACTTCGTCGGCGTCATCGGCATCGGCCGCATCCAGCGCGGCACCTTGAAGAAGAACATGCCCGTCGCCGTGATCGATCGCGAAGGCAAGAAGCGCAGCGGCAAGGTGCTGCAGGTAATGGGCTTCCTGGGTCTGGAGCGCATCGAGCAGGACGAGGCCGAAGCCGGTGACATCGTCGCCATCTCGGGCATTGCCGAGCTGACCATCTCCGACACCATCACCGCACCCGAAAGCCCGGAAGCGCTGCCGGCCCTGACGGTGGACGAGCCGACCATCTCGATGACCTTCCAGGTCAACAACTCGCCCTTCGTCGGCAACAAGGACCTGTCCGGCGGCAAGTTCCTGACCAGCCGCCAGATCCGCGAGCGTCTGGACCGTGAAAAGGTCCACAATGTGGCCCTGCGCGTGGAAGACGGTTCGGATGCCGACAAGTTCCTGGTTTCGGGCCGTGGCGAACTGCATCTGTCGGTGCTGATCGAGAACATGCGTCGCGAAGGCTATGAGCTTGCCGTATCGCGTCCGGAAGTGATCATCAAGGAAATCGACGGCCAGAAGATGGAGCCGTACGAGCAGCTGGTGGTCGACGTGGAAGAAATCCACCAAGGTCCGGTGATGGAGCGCCTGGGCATCCGCAAGGGCCAGCTGAAGAACATGGAGCCGGACGGCAAGGGACGCGTCCGCCTGGAATACATGATCCCGGCCCGTGGCCTGATCGGATTCCAGAACCAGTTCAAGACCCTGACCCAGGGTTCGGGCCTGCTGTTCCACGTGTTCGACCATTACGGTCCGAAGGAAGACGGCCAGATCGCCAAGCGCCAGAACGGCGTGCTGATCGCCAATGCCGCCGGTACCACCCCCGCCTACTCGCTGGGGCCGCTGCAGGAGCGTGGCAAGCTGTTCGCCGCCGAAGGTGATTCGGTGTACGAAGGCCAGCTGATCGGCATCCACTCCAAGGACAATGACCTGACCGTCAACGCCATCAAGCCCAAGCCGCTGACCAATATGCGCGCCTCGGGCAAGGATGACGCGATCCAGCTGACCCCGGCGATCAAGTTCTCGCTGGAACAGGCGCTGGACTTCATCGACGAAGACGAGCTGGTCGAAGTCACTCCCAAGGAAATCCGTCTGCGCAAGAAGCACCTGACGGAAAATGACCGCAAGCGGGCCTCGCGCTCGGGCGGCTGATCCTTCGGGACGCTGACACCAAAAGGCCGCCTGTTCGCAGGCGGCTTTTTTCATGTCCGAGGCCAGTGTTTGAAGCCTGCGCACTGATCAGCAGCGCGGAAAGGCATCCCGGCCACCGGCGCGCACCAGCCACCAGGCCATCAGCAGCAAAGGCAGGGCCGCCGGTCCCAGCGCCGTCACCCCCAGATGCTTCAACAGCAGACCACCCAGCAGGCCGCCTCCGGCAATAGCTGCATTCCACGCAGTTACCAGCATCGACTGGGCCGCGTCCGCCGCCTCGCCGGCCACCCGGGCCAGCGCCGTCTGAAATACCGTGGCCGCCCCGCCGAAGGCCAGGCCCCAGCCGGCCACGACCGGCCAGATCAGCCAGACACAGGCCGAGAACAAGGCCATCCCGACGGCAGCCAACAGAAACAGCAGCGTACTGGCCAAAGCCAGGCCGCGCATGCGGGTATCCACCCATGCCCCGGCCACGGCGATACTCAACAGCGAGGCCAGCCCGAAGACCAGCAGGACGGCATCCATATGCGCTGCCTGCCCGGCAGCCTCAAGCAGCGGGGCGATATAGGTATAGAGCAGGTTATGAGCCAGTACGAATACCAGCACCAGCAGCAGAACCCGCATGACGCCCGGCCGGCGCAACGCACTCGCCATCAAATCCCCGGCCTTCGCCGTCTCGCCCGGAAAATCCGGCACCGCCAGCCGAACCCAGACCATCAGCAATACCGCAAGCAGACACATCAGAGCAAAACACGGACGCCAGCCAGCCATCGCACCCAGCAAGGCAGCCGCCGGCACACCCAGGGACAAAGCCAGCGGCGTGCCGGCCATGGCCACGGCAATCGCACGCCCCACCTGCTGCGCAGGTACGAGCCTGGCCGCATAACCGGCCAGCAGTGACCACAGCAAACCGGCCGCGAGGCCGGCAACACAGCGTGCTGCCAACACCAGCTCGTAGTCTCCCGACAGAGCCGTTACCCCATTGGCCGTGGCAAATCCCGCCAGGGTGCCCAGCAGAACCCGGCGCCGAGCAACGCGCCGTGTGGCCGCCGTCAACGGAACAGCCGCCAGCAGCGAGCCAAGGGCATAGATCGTCACGCATTGCCCAGCCAGAGCCTGCGAAACCCCCAGTCCCTCTGCCATCCAGGGCAGCAATCCTGCAGGCAAGGCCTCGGTCAGAATGGTCAGGAACGCCGTGAGGGACAATGCGAGCAAGGCCAGCCAAGGGAGGCGGGTGTCGGCCTTCATGCCTCTGCCTCCGCCATAGGCTGGAGAGGTCTGTCCACATCCCGTGCCACCACCACCTTGCCCGCCAGACCGCCTGCCTCCACCAACCGATGCGCCTGCATCAGACGCTCGGCATTCATGGGTGAGAGCATCTGGGCCACCACCGGATGCAGGACACCGGCATCGACCAGCGCCGCCACCTCGGTCAGAATGCGGTGCTGCGCCCGCATGTCGGGCGTGCGGTACAGCGGCCGGGTGAAGACCATCTCCCAATGCAGGGAAATGCTTTTCGCCTTGAACGGAGCCGCATCCAGGCTTGCATGGTCATCGATAATCGCCAACCGGCCCTGCGACTGCATCAGCTCAGCCAGCGCCGGAAGGTGCTGAGCCGTGTGCGAAAGCGCCGCAACATGGTCAACCGGGGGCACCGACAACGCCAGCAGCTGGGCCTGCAGCGGCCGGTGATGATTCAGAACATGGTGGGCGCCCTGCAGCAGGCACTGCGCGCGTCCGCGCTCGCTGGACGCCGTCGCCACCACGGTCAGCCCGGTCAAACGGCGTGCCAGCTGGATCAGCATCAGCCCGACACCGCCATTGCCGCCGACGATCAGCAGGCAGCCTTTGCCCACTGCAGCATCCCGCGCCACTCCCAGCCGATCGAACAACAGTTGCCAGGCCGTCAAGCTCACCAGCGGCATGGCCGCGGCCTCGGCAAAACCCAGACTTTCCGGCATCGGACCGACAATGCGCTCATCGACCCGCTGGCACTGGGCGTTGCTGCCGTCACGGTCGAAGCTGCCCGCATACCAGACCCTCTGCCCCGGCCTGAACAGCGTCACCGCTTCACCCACGGCATCCACGACTCCCGCAGCATCCCAGCCCAGGCTGCGGACCTCCACGGGTACCTCGACCGCACCTGTACGAACCTTGGTATCCAGCGGATTGACCGACACTGCACGCACCGAGACCAGCAGATCGTGCGGGCCGGGCTCGGGACGCTCGACGTCGACATCCTGGAGGCTGTCGGCCATCAGTGGCCCGGGCCGTCGGCAAAAGATCGTGGCCGTCATCTTGGGCCGCTTAGGCGGGTTCATGAATGTACCCCGCGATGGAAGCTTTCAGGGAACAGGCGCAGTGACAACAGGTGTCGAAGCATGGGAGCCACCAGGTGATATCGAAAGGAGCTCAACCATAGGCGGCCTTGAATTCAGGAAAAAGAGGGATAGAGTTCACTTAAGAACGGACTTAGATGTCCTTAATATCGAGGCAATCATGGACAGCGTGCACGGCTTCATGGTGTTCGTGCAGGTGGCAGAGACACGCAGCTTCGTCGGCGCAGGCCGGCAACTGGGGATCTCGGCCTCCGCCGTAGGCAAGAGCGTGGCGCGCCTGGAAAACAGGCTGAAGGTGCGGCTGTTTCACCGAAGCACGCGCAGCATGACGCTGACGGCGGAAGGCCAGCTGTTTCTGGAGCGCAGCCGGCGCATTCTGGATGAAATCGAAGCGGCGGAGCGGGACCTGTCCCTGGCCGACGCCAGTCCTCGCGGACGTCTGCGGATCAGCCTCCCCTTGGCCAGCTCCTTGATGCTTCCAGCGCTGGGCGCCTTTATGCAGGCCTATCCCGACATCGAACTCGATCTGGACTTCAGCGATCGACTGGTCGATGTGATCGAGGAAGGCTTCGATGCCGTGATCCGTACCGGCCCGCCCACCGACTCACGCCTCAGCGCCCGTCGACTGGGAAGCTTCCGTTCGATACCGGTCGCCTCGCCGGATTATCTGGCCCGCTACGGCACGCCGCAGATACCCGCCGATCTCGCGATACACCGATGCCTGCATTATCGCTTCCCCAATACCGGCAAGCTGGAGCCCTGGGACCTGGATGGCACCGGACACGATACCGAGCCCAGGCTGCCGATATCCATGATCTGCAACAATATGGAAACCCGAACGGCTTTCGCCCTGCAGGGACTGGGCATTGCCTATCTGCCGGAATTTGCGGTCAGGGATGCACTGGCCGAAGGACGACTGCATGTCGTGCTGGCGGCCTATGCCCGCCGGCGTGGCGTGTTCCATATTCTGTGGCCGGCCAGTCCGCATCCCCTGCCAAAGATCCGGGCCCTGGTGGATTTTCTGTCGGCACGGGTGTTTCCAGAAACCGCCTCCGCAACCTCGGCGACGCCCGATCAGACCCAGGCACGCTCCAGCGCCGCGATGCGACGCTCCAGCCGCGGCCCCAGATAGCAATGCGAACCGCAGGGCAGCAGCCCGGCCTCGCCGAAGGTCTTCAGATACCAGGCCGGGCTGCGATTGCGGAAACCTTCGCGGTCACCGGCGACATCGTCTTTCGAGGTATAGACCTCCATAAAGGCGATACCTTCCAGCATGTCGACAACGCCTTCCAGTCCGGCCCGGATCTCGGCCGGCGCAAGATAATGCAATACATCGGTACAGACGACGAGATCATAGCGCTGGTCGAAACGCAGATATTCCAGCTGACCGAAACTGGCCAGCCCGATCTGACGGGTGCGCCCGTAACGCTGCACCACATACTCGCTGGAATCCAGGCCGCGATACTCGATTTTCGGCCGCAGTTTTTTCAGCTCGGCGCGCCAGCGGGCCTCGCCGCAGCCGATATCCAGCACATTGCGGATCGAGCGGCCCAGATAGTACTCGGCCTGGGCTACCACCATCGCCACCTTGCGCCTCAGCTCCGCCGGCGAGGCCACGGCATGCTCCGGGTCGCGGTACCATTTGTCGAAATAGGCTTGTTCGTATGGCTTGGCCATGGCTCGTCCCTGGTCGTGAAGCCGCCCATGGTAGCCGATACGGCCTCGCCCACCGATATGCCCGATCTTTCCAGGAGCGTCCCCATGTCCGATCAAAGCCTCGCCGCCCCCACCGCCCCGGCGGAAACCGGCGCATCTCGTCCGCTGCGCGTCGGTGCCGTCTCGATTTCGGACCGCGCCAGTCGTGGCGACTATGTCGATGCCGGCATCCCCGCCATTCACGACTGGCTGGACTCCGCCCTGAGCAGCCCCTGGCAACTGGAAACCCGGCTGATCGCCGATGATCGCGCCGCGATCGAGGCGGCCCTGATCGAACTGGTGGATGTCGCGCGATGTGATCTGGTGATCACCACCGGCGGTACCGGCCCCTCGCGCCGTGATGTCACGCCCGAAGCTACCCTGGCCATCGCCACTCGCGAAATGCCGGGCTTTGGCGAGCAGATGCGCCAGATCAGCCTGCAGTTCGTGCCGACCGCCATTCTTTCGCGGCAGGTGGGTGCACTGCGCGAACTTGCCGATCATGCCGCCTTGATCATCAACCTGCCGGGCCAGCCCAAGGCCATCCGGCAGACTCTGGAAGGCCTGCAAGCCCGTGACGGCAAGGCCGCCGTACCCGGCATCTTCGCGGCCATCCCCTACTGCCTGGATCTTATCGGCGGCCCCTATATCGAAACCCGTGATGAGGTCTGTGCTGCTTTCCGGCCCAAGTCCGCCCGGCGCTGATGCAGGATCTGCGCGACCGGTCTATTCGGCAGCGTTGATCACGGCCAGGAAATCCCGTCCGTAGCGGGCCAGCTTGGCCTCGCCGACGCCACTGATGGAGCCCATCTCGGTCTCGTCGGCCGGCAGGGCTCGAAGCATCGCCAGCAGGGTCGCGTCATGGAAAATGACGTAGGGCGGCACACCGTGCTGTTTGGCCAGCTGACTGCGCAAGCCCTTCAGGGCATTCCACATCGGCTCCTCGTAGGCTTCGATGCCGACACTGGCGCCCGTCACCAGCTGACTGTCCCTGCGCCGCGCCGCTTTCGGCTGCAGCTCCTTGCGCAGCCAGACCTGCTCGCCGCCGGTCAGTACCTTGCGGCTAGCCTCGGTCAGACGCAAGGTGCCGTGGGATTGGCCGTCGGCCTCCAGCAGACCCAGGGCCAGTACCTGGCGGAAGATCGAGCGCCACTGCTTCTCGTCCAGATCAGCACCGATACCGAAGGTGCTGAGCTTGTCATGCCCCAGCTGGCTGACCCGGGCGGTGGCATGCCCGCGCAGAATGTCGATCACATGGCCGGAGCCGAAACGCTGGCCGCTGCGGAACACGCAGGACAAGGCTTTCTGTGCACAGACCGTGGCATCCCAGGTCGCCGGGGGCTCCAGGCAGTTGTCGCAATTGCCGCAAGGCCCGTCGCTGGTCTCGCCAAAAGCCGCCAGCAACAGCACGCGCCGACAAGTGGTCGCTTCGGCATAACCCAGCAAGGCCTCCAGTTTCTGCCGCTCGATCCGCTTGCGATCATCCGCCGATTCCGACTGCGCGATCATCTGGCTCATGGTGACCACGTCATTGAGACCGTAGACCATCCAGGCATCCGCCGGCAGCCCGTCACGACCGGCACGACCGGTTTCCTGATAATAGCCTTCGATGCTGCGCGGCAGATCCAGGTGGGCAACAAAACGGACGTCGGGTTTGTCGATCCCCATGCCGAAAGCCACCGTGGCCACCATCACCACTCCGTCTTCGCGCAGAAAACGCTGCTGGTGCTCGCTGCGCAGCGCCGCCTCCAGGCCGGCATGGTAGGCCAAGGCATTGAAGCCCATGGCCTGCAGCCAGCCTGCCGTTTCGTCCACCTTTTTGCGACTCAGGCAGTAGATCACCCCGCTGTCGCCGCGATGATCGGCCAGAAAGGCTTCCAGCTGCTTGCGCCCCTGCTGCCGCTGCCCGACCCGGTAACGGATATTGGGGCGATCGAAACTGGACAGGAACTGGCGTGCCTGCTGCAGGCCCAGACGCTCGATGATCTCTTCGCGGGTCCGCGGATCGGCGGTGGCGGTCAAGGCAATGCGCGGCACCTGCGGAAAGCGGCGCTGCAGTTCGGCCAGCTCCCGGTATTCGGGCCGGAAATCATGGCCCCATTGCGATACGCAATGGGCTTCGTCGATGGCGAACAAGGCAATCTCGATCCGTTCCAGCATCGCCAGCAAGCGCGGGCTCAGCAGCCGCTCCGGCGCGACATAGAGCAGCTGCAGTTCGCCGCTCATCATCTGCCGCTCGACTGCCCGCTGCGCTTCGGCATCAAGGCTGGAATTGAGATAGGCCGCGGCCACGCCCAGCTGGCGCAGTGCATCGACCTGATCCTGCATCAAGGCAATCAGCGGTGACACCACCACGCCAAGACCTGACCGCAACAAGGCCGGCACCTGATAGCACAGCGACTTGCCGCCGCCGGTCGGCATCAGCACCAGCGCATCACCACCTTCGGCGACATGCTCGACCACCGCCTGCTGCTGTCCGCGAAACGCGGTATAGCCGAACACGGATTGCAAAATGGAACGGGCAGTAGAACTCATCCGGCAGATGCTAGCAAAAAAGCCGGAGCCGGACCCGACCGGCCGGTCAAGCCCTTGTGCAGACCCGTCCCCCTTGCCGGCCTCAAAGTCCGGTCCGGATCGCCAGCAACTCAGGAAAAAAGCTCTGGTCCAATACCTGACGCAGGAAGTCCAATCCACTGGAACCGCCCGTGCCCCGCCGCCAGCCGATGACGCGCTCGACGGTTTTCAGGTGCCGGAACCGCCACAACTGGAACTGCTCTTCCAGGTCGACCAGCTGCTCGCAGAAGGCATAAGCCAGCGGATAACGCTCGCGCTGCTGATAAATCGCCCGGAACACCGGCCACAACCGCTCATCCGGCGGCCGTGGCCGGCTCCAATCGCCTTGCAGACAGTCTTCCGGCACCGCATGCCCTTGCCGATGCAGATGCAGCAACCACTCCTGATACAGCGAGGGCTGCTCCAGCAAAGCCTGCAACCGCTGCTGCGCTTCGGGCCGATCCGCGAACATGTCCAGCAGGTCCGGATTCTTTTCGCCCAGCATAAACACCAGCTCGCGGTATTGTGCCGACTGGAACCCGGAGCCTCGCCCCAGCACGGGCCGGAATTTCAGATAATCGACCGGACTGAGGGTTTCCAGCACCGACCACTGTTCGTACAACTGCGCCTGGATCGTCTTGACCCTTTGCATGCCCGTCATGGCGCGACTCAATGCATCGGCCCTTACCGCGGCAAGAATGGCCTCCAGCTCGTGGACAAACAGCTTCATCCACAACTCGGCGACCTGGTGCTGGACGATAAACACCATTTCGTCATGCTGTGGCGGTGAACTCAAGGGCCGCTGGGCCGACAGCAGCACATCCAGTTGCAGATAGTCGGCATAGCCCGACTCCGGTGACACGGCCATCTCGCCGGCGCCACTTACCTCACGCGAAGAAGTCTTCATGATTCATGAATTTGGACAAGTCTCTTTATAGTACCCCGGCTTCTGCCACAATCTGCGCCGGCCACCACGCGGCAGCCAAGCCACTGATCGATCTCGGCAAACGCAGGATGCGACTACGTCAAACAGAACTCGCTCATACAGTCAACCTTGCGAACCCGAGGCCCGGCCTGTTATCAAGGCAGGCTCATTCCGGTTTCCCGCCCCTTTGCAGGTCGTGTCGGGAAGCCTTCAAACCATGATGCAACGGAGCGCGTAGTGGCCATTGCCGCCAAATTCGAAATCGACTACGTACAATACATGGACGCCGAAGGGCGTCTGGTCCGCGAGGATCTGCCCGAGTTTGCCCGCGACCTGGATCATATGGTCGAGCTGTACAAGCTGATGGTGTCCACCCGCATCTTCGATGCCAAGTCGGTCGCCATGCAGCGTACCGGCAAACTGGGTACCTATGCCTCCTGCCTGGGTCAGGAAGCCACCCAGGTAGGGATCGGGGCCGCGATGCGTCCCGAAGACGTCCTGAGCCTGAGCTACCGCGAGTACGGCGCCCAGCTGTATCGCGGCGTCCAGCCCCGCGAGGTCTATACCTATTGGGGTGGTGACGAGCGCGGCAATGACTACCAGCAGGAACCGGCCCGCCACGACTTTGCCTGGTCAGTGCCGATCGCCACCCAGTGCCTGCATGCCGCCGGCGCGGCGCTGGCCTTCAAGATCCGCAACGAGCCGCGGGTAGCGGTGTGCTGCGTCGGCGACGGCGGCACCTCCAAGGGCGACTTCTATGGCGCCATCAATATGGCTGGCGCCCAGCAGTTGCCGCTGGTGGCGGTGATCATCAACAACCAGTGGGCGATCTCTCTGCCCCGACACCAGCAGACAGGTGCCAAGACGCTGGCACAGAAAGGCATCGCCGCCGGTCTGTACTCGGTGCAGGTGGACGGCAACGACATCATCGCCGTCCGCGCCGTGGTCGAAGAAGCCATCGAGCGCGCCCGCAACGGCCAGGGTGGCAGCGTGATCGAAGCCGTCACCTATCGCCTTTCGGACCACACCACGGTCGACGATGCCCGCCGCTACCGCGCCACCGAGGAAGTCACCGAGGCCTGGACCCGCGAACCGGTCAAGCGCCTGCGTGCCTGGCTGGAAAGCCAGGGTGTCTGGGACGAGACCCGCGAAACGGCCTGGCAGACCGAGTGCGACGAGTGGATGGACAACGAGGTCAATGCCTATCTGCAGACCGCCGCCCCGGAAACCGGCGCGATGTTCGACTACACCTTTGCCGAATTGCCCGTGGACCTGGCCCGCCAGCGCCAGTCCGCGATCGACCGGGAGCACTGAAAGCCTTGCCACATCTCACTTTGATTGAAGCGGTCACCCAGGCCCTGGCCCATGAAATGGCCCGCGACGAGAGCGTCGTGGTGCTGGGCGAGGATGTCGGCCTCAATGGCGGCGTGTTCCGCGCTACCGCCGGCCTGCAGGAACGCTTCGGCGCCTTGCGCGTCATCGACACCCCGCTGGACGAAGCCACCATCGCCGGCGTCACCGTCGGGCTGGCCACCCAGGGCATCAAGGCTGTCGCCGAAGCCCAGTTCGAGGGCTTCATCTATCCGATGATGGAGCACATCGCCTGCCATGCGGCCCGCATGCGCAACCGCACCCGCGGACGACTGACCGTGCCGGCGGTATTTCGCGCGCCATGGGGCGGCGGCATCCATGCGCCCGAGCACCATTCGGAAGCCAACGAACATCTGTTCACCAATATTCCGGGCCTGCGGGTGGTGATGCCATCCTCGCCGGCCCGCGCCTACGGCCTGTTGCTGGCCGCGATCCGCGATCCGGATCCGGTGATTTTCTTCGAGCCCAAGCGGCTGTATCGGCACTCGAAGGAAGACGTGCCGGACGACGGTGAAGCCCTGCCGCTGGATGTCTGCTTCGTGCTGCGCGAAGGCCAGGACGTGACCCTGGTGACCTGGGGTGCCCAGGTCAAGGAATGCCTGGAAACCGCCGATGCCCTGGCGGCCGAAGGCATCAGCGCCGAAGTCATCGACGTGGCCACCCTGACACCGCTGGATTTCGATACCATCGCCGCCTCGGTAGCCCGCACCGGCCGCTGCGTCATCGTGCACGAAGCGCCGAAAACCGCCGGTTTCGGCGCCGAAATCGCCGCCCGCGTCGCCGAGGAATGCCTTTACAGCCTGCTCGCACCGGTCGAGCGCGTCACCGGCTACGATGTGCACATCCCGCTGTTCCGCCAGGAAATGAAGTACCTGCCCAGCGTCCCGCGTATCATCGACGCCGTGCGCCGCACCCTCGCCGTCAGCTGACCCGGGCGCGTCTCGCGCCCTCATCTTTCAATACCTCTCGAATCAATACGTCTGGAACATCCGCACATGGCCGAAACCAAGACCTTCCACCTGCCGGATCTGGGCGAGGGCCTCCCTGATGCCACCATCATCGAATGGCATGTCGCCCTCGGTGACGCCATCAAGCTTGACGCGCCGCTGCTGACGGTGGAAACCGCCAAGGCCATGGTCGATGTGCCCTCGCCTTATACCGGCATCCTGACCCGCCGCCATGGCGAGGCCGGCTCGGTGGTGGTCACCGGCCATCCGCTGGCCGAGTTCGAACTGGACCCGAACGCCAGGCAGCGTGCCGAAGCGCAGCCCACCGGCCATCACCATGCCCCGGCTACCGAGGCGCCGCGTGCCGATCAGGGTTCGGTGGTCGGTGCCATGGTTGCCGGCGATCAGGTGCATGTGGAACAGACCCTCAGCCGGGACGGCGTCAAGGCCGTGCCGGCGGTACGGGCTCTGGCCCACAAGCTGCGGGTTGACCTGCAGCAGGTGATGCCCAGTGGCGCCGATGGCGTGATCACCATGGACGATGTCAAGCTGGCCGCCGCGATCGGCTGCGCCCGGCTGCCCAGCGAAGCCCCGCGCCCGCAGGGTCGGCCCGCCACCGAGATCGCCCCTCCTGTTGCCGCGCCCAGCGTCGAGATCCCGCCCCAGCGTGCGCCATTGAGCCAGGCCGGCAAGCCGATCCGCACCGCACCGCCCAGCCAGCCGACCCCGGGTCAGCCCGAACCGCTGCGGGGCGTGCATCGCAATATGGCCAGGGTCATGGCCGATGCCCACGCCCAGGTGGTACTGACCACCCTGGTCGATGATGCCGACCTGCATGCCTGGATCGGCAAGCAGGACATCACGGCCCGCCTGGTCCGGGCCGTGGTCGCCGCCTGCCGCATCGCTCCCGCGCTGAACGCCTGGTTCGACGGCAAGGAACTGACCCGGACCCTGCATCCGCATGTGGATCTGGGCATTGCGATGGACAGCGCCGACGGCTTGTTCGTGCCGACCCTGCGCAATGCCGACATGCTGGATGCCGCCAGCATCCGCGAAGGCATCAACCGTCTGCGCAGCCAGGTCGAGGACCGCAGCATCGCCCCCTCCGAACTGACCGGCAGCACCATCAGCCTGTCCAACTTCGGCACCATCGCCGGCCGTTACGGCACGCCGATCGTGGTCCCGCCGGCCGTGGCCATCATCGGCGCCGGCCGCCTGAGCCACGACGTGGTGGCCGTGATGGGCGGCATCGAAGTCCATCGCCGGCTGCCGCTGTCGCTGAGCTTCGACCACCGCGCCGTCACCGGCGGCGATGCCGCGCGCTTCCTGAAAGCCATGCTGGACGATCTGGCCCTGCCGCACTGAGCCAGACCACCGACGGCGCCGTTTGCCGCCGGTGGTCACCTGGCTTTCACGCAGCCGATATATCGCCTGTGGTTTCGTAAGGCCCAAGACGTCGCCAACGCCCCGGCAGGATGCATGGGGCTGACCGTCGAGACATCGTGCAGCCGTTTGTGATCCGAGCCTGCGGCCAGGCGCCGCCGGGGCAAGGACCGGCCCCGCCTTTCATGACGGGATGACGCCGGCAGGCCCGGGCAGCGTCGACACCGCCGGCCTGCAAGGGAATGCAGCCATGGCCCAACCCATCTTCCGGCCCCAGGCCTTGCAGCATCAGCGCCAGCGCTGGAACGGCCACGCCATGCTGGCTACGCCGCTGCCCCTGATCGCGGTCACGGCCGTCTCGCTGCTGTTTCTCGCCGCACTGCTGTGGTTGCTGATCGAAGGCCGCTATACCCGCCGCGTCAGCGTCGGTGGCGAGGTGATCACCCAGCCGCATGCCATCACCTTGTACGCGCCACAGCAGGGCTATGTCTCGCAGGCCTTGGCCAGCCCAGGCGAGGTAGTCGTCAAGGACGCCGTGCTGTACCAGCTGAACGTGGACCGCAGTACCCGCTCCGGCGAGGTCAACAGTCGTGGCGCCGAACAGATCCGCAGCCAGATCGAGCGCATCGACACCATCGTCGCCAGCCTGGAAACCAGCAAGACCCAGACCCTGGACAATCTGCGCCAGCAGCTGGCGATGTACCGGCAGGACCGCAGCCAGGCCCGCAAGGTCGCCGACAGCGCCCGGGTCGGCATGGGGGACATGCTGCGCAATATGCAGAACTACGAGTCGTATCTGAAACGCGGACTGATCACCAAGGATCAGAGCAGCAACCAGCGCTACCTGTATTACCAGCAGCAGTACCAGTACCAGAGCCTGTACAGCCAGAGCCGCCAGGATGAGCTGCAGATCGCCAATATCGGCAGCCAGCTGACCACCCGCGCCGCCGAATTCGACAACCAGATCGCGCAATACCGCGCCCGGCGTGATGATCTGCAGCGCCAGCTGGACGAGACCGAGGCCAAGGGCAGCCTGCTGATCAAGGCGCCCGCCCCCGGCCGCGTGCAGTCCATGGCGGTGACCGTGGGACAGATGGTGCAGCCCGGCGACAGCCTGGCCCAGCTCAGCCCGGCAACCGACAGCGCCTGGCGGCTGATTTTCTGGGTGCCCAGCAGCAGCGTGCCCTATGTCCGGCCCGGCCAGCACATCAATATCCGTTACGATGCATTTCCGTATCAGAAATTTTCGCAATTCGACGGTCTGATCACCTCGGTTTCGGCCGTGGCCGCCGCCCCCCAGGAAATGGCCAGCTACAGCAATCCGCCGGCCGCCGATCCACGTACCGGCGGCCGTGCCGATACCTTCTACAAGGTGACCGTGCAACCCGGGCGTGTCCATTTCCGCTACCGGGACAGCCAGCTGCAACTGTCCAGCGGCATGCGCGCCGAAGCCACCTTGTTCCTGGAGCGGCGGCCGCTGTACCAATGGATTCTGGCCCCGTTCTACGATATCCGCACCAGCGTCAGCGGTCCGGTGCATGGATAAGCCGCACTGGGGCGAAGCCATGCGTCGTCTGCAGCTGGGCCTGCGCCGGAACGTGCCGCAGATTCTGCAGACCGAGGCCTCCGAATGCGGACTGGCGGCACTGGCGATGGTCTGCGGTCATTTCGGCCTGCAGGTGGATCTGCCCTGGCTGCGCCAGCACTACGGATTGCCGGCCCAGGGGGCGCATCTGGGCCAACTGGTGGCCATCGCCAGGGCCTTGCAACTGGACAGCCGTGCCTTGACGCTGGAACTGGATGAGTTGAAGGCCTTGCGCCGGCCCTGCCTGCTGCACTGGGACTTCAACCATTTCGTGGTATTGGTCGGCCTGCGTCGCGGCCGGCTGGTGATCCACGACCCGGCGATGGGACGACGCGTAATCAGTCTGGCCGAGGCCTCCCGCCACTTCACCGGGGTGGCACTGGAAGTGTGGCCGACCGCCGAATTCCGGCCCCGCACCCAGCGCCAGCGCCTGCGGCTGTGGCCGTTGCTGGCCCAGGTGCGCGGTCTGCGACCGGCCCTGGCCAAGATCTTCAGCCTGTCGCTGGTGATCGAGGCCATCAATCTGCTGACCCCGGTCGGCACCCAGCTGGTGATGGACCATGTCATCATCGCCCGCGACCATGGCCTGCTGATCACCATCTGTCTGGGCCTGCTGTTCTTCACCCTGTTCCGCAGTTTCGTCGCCACCCTGCGCGCCTGGATCGGCATCGTGCTGGGCGCGCTGATCGACGTGCAGTGGAAAGCCGGCCTGTTCGAGCATCTGGTGCGCCTGCCGCTGGCCTATTTCGAAAAGCGCAAGCTCGGCGACATCCAGTCACGCTTCGGCTCCCTGAACACGGTGCGCGCCACCCTCAGCACCCAGATGGTCAGCGGCATCATCGACGGCGTGATGAGCCTGGGCCTGCTGGTGATGATGATGCTCTACGGCGGCTGGCTGGTCTGGGTCGTCGTCGGCTTCACCGCCGTCTATGCCGGACTGCGACTGGCTACCTACCGTTCCTATCGACAGGCCTCGGAAGACCAGATCGTGAAGGAGGCCCGCACCGGCTCGCACTTCATGGAGACCCTGTACAGCATCGCCACCCTCAAGGCACTGGGTCTGACCGGCAGCCGTGGCCGGCTGTGGCTGAACATGAACGTCGATGCCATCAATGCCCGCATCCACATCACCCGGCTGGACATGCTGTTCGGCGGCATCAACACCTTTATCGCCGCCATCGACCAGATCGCCGTGCTGTGGCTGGGCGCCAGCCAGGTCATCGACAACCACATGACCCTGGGCATGTTCGTGGCCTTCAATGCCTATCGCGGCCAGTTCTCGGATCGCGCCGGCAATCTGGTCAGTCTGGCCATCCAGCTGCGCATGCTCAGCCTGCATAGTGAACGGCTGTCGGACATCGCCATGAGCGAACCCGAGGCCGAGGCCCCGCCGCGGATGCTGCTGCCGCCCGATGCCCAGGCCGGCCTGGATCTGCGCGGACTCAGCTTCCAGTACGATGTCACCGCTCCACCCATCATCCACCGGCTGGACCTGAGCATCGCCCCCGGCGAAAGTGTGGCCCTGACCGGTCCTTCGGGTCTGGGAAAGACCACCTTGATGAAACTGATGTGCGGCCTGCTGGTGCCGACCGAAGGTCAGATCTTCGTCAACCAGCTGGACATCCACAAGGTCGGCCTCAACAACTACCGCGACCAGATCGCCTGTGTACTGCAGGACGACAAGCTGTTTGCCGGCTCGATCACCGACAATATCGCCGGCTTCAGCGAGGACGTGGATCGCGACCGCGTCATCGACTGCGCCATCCGCTGCCATATCCATGCCGAAATCATGCAGATGCCGATGGGCTACGAGACCCTGATCAGCGAACTGGGCGGCAGCCTCAGCGGCGGCCAGCGCCAGCGCCTGCTGCTGGCCCGCGCCCTGTATCGGCAGCCGAAGATTCTGTTTCTGGACGAAGCCACCAGTCATCTCGATCTGGCCAATGAGGCCCGTATCAACCAGGCCATCGCCGAGCTCAGCATCACCCGCGTCATCATCGCCCATCGCCCCTCGACCATCGCCAGTGCCGACCGTGCGATTGCTCTGGATCGTCCCTCCGTCTGAGCCCGGACGGGCCATCTCGCCAACCATCGCCTTGAACTGTGCCCCACGCGTAAAATGGCGGATCAGGTTTGGTGGCAGGATTCCATGGCAGTCAGCGTTTTCGATATCTTCAAGGTCGGCATCGGCCCTTCCTCGTCCCATACGGTGGGGCCGATGCAGGCGGCCGCCCGCTTTGTACGGCGCTGGCTGAAGGCGGCCGGCAAACTCGAACAGGTCCAGCGTATCCGGGTCGACCTGTATGGCTCGCTGGCCCTGACCGGGCGCGGCCACGGCACCGATACCGCGATCCTGCTGGGGCTGGAAGGCCAGCACCCGGACACCATCGATCCGGACATGATTGCTGGCATGCTGGCCGACATCCGCCGCAACCGCCGGATCCGCCTGTCCGACACGGTCGCTGTCGATTTCGATGAAAAACGCGATCTGCAGTTCAACAAGCGTCAGAAACTGCCCTTCCATACCAACGGCATGCGCTTCACCGCCTGGAACGCCCTGGGCGAAGAACTCGCGCGCGGCGATTATTACTCCATCGGCGGCGGTTTCGTGGTCAACCACGACGAGGCCTCCGAAAACCGCATCGTTCCCGATACCACGCCCCAGCCCTACCCCTTCGCCAGCGGCGACGAGATGCTGGCCTTGTGCGATCGCCATGACTTGAGCATCGCCCAGCTGATGCTGGCCAATGAAAAGGTCTGGCGCAGCGAAGCCGAAATCCGCGAAGGCCTGCTCCATATCTGGCACGTGATGCAGGCCTGCGTGGCACGCGGCATGCGCTCGCCCGGCGTACTGCCCGGCGGCCTGAAGGTGGGCCGACGCGCCCCGGCCATGGCCGCCGAACTGCGCGACCGCCCCGAACAGGCCTTGCGCGACCCGCTGACCATTCTGGACTGGGTCAATCTGTATGCTTTGGCGGTCAACGAGGAAAACGCCGCCGGCGGCCGCGTCGTCACCGCGCCGACCAATGGCGCGGCCGGCATCGTGCCGGCGGTGTTGCACTACTACCACCGCTGTACCGCCTCGGCCACCGACGAGGGCATCATCGACTTTCTGCTGACCGCCGGCGCCATCGCCATCCTGTACAAGGAAAACGCTTCGATCTCCGGCGCCGAAGTCGGCTGTCAGGGCGAAGTCGGCGTCGCCTGCTCCATGGCTGCCGGCGGCCTCACCGCGGCCCTGGGCGGCAATATCTGGCAGGTCGAGAACGCGGCCGAAATCGGCATGGAACACAATCTGGGCCTGACCTGCGACCCCATCGGCGGCCTGGTCCAGATCCCCTGCATCGAACGCAATGCCATGGGCTCGGTCAAGGCCATCAACGCCAGCCGGATGGCCCTGAAAAGCGACGGCAAGCACCGCGTCTCGCTGGACAAGGTCATCGCCACCATGCGCGCCACCGGCCGCGATATGAAGGACAAATACAAGGAAACCTCGCGCGGCGGCCTGGCCGTCAATGTCATCGAGTGCTGAGGGCAGACCGTCACAAAACACCTCCCCTCCCCACTCCTGAAGCAGAGGGCCGCGCTGGCTGCCCCCTGCCCCACCCGGCGCCGCCATCCCCGGCGAACCCGGACCTCACGAGATGGCCGGCACCCCTGCCTGCTTTTCCCGTCCGGCAGGCTTGCCCCGAGCGGGACACTCCCATCGTTCGACGGATTTCAACATTCAGGCACCCTCTCAGTACCGGGCAGGACCGTGCCCACTTGTCATAAATGACAAACGCGACAAGGGCGACTATATTGATTTTACCCCGAAGCCGTTTGGGAGATGACCATGCCCTCCAACATTGATTTCATTGCCCGGCGTCTGCCGCGTGTCACGGTGGACGATGTTCACCGTTTCACGGATGCCGTCGACATCCGGGATGCAGCAGCGTTCGCGGCCGAGTTGCAGGCCTTCGTCCACGAGCGCGTGGAGGCAGTGAAGCTGCCAGCCAAGCTGGAAGGCGAAACAGTGAGGCAGTCTTTGGAGCGCAAGGCGGCCGTGCTGCGCGCCGACACCCCTTGGGCACCGACTGGAACCGACGTCCAGCGAGGCCGCGCCGCGCTGCTGGACGCCTTCAACCAGCCGCACAATTTGCTGATCCCCGTGTACGCGAAGCTGGCGAACAAGTCGCGGCAGCAGATCTACAAGGACATCCTTGCCCGCCGACTGCTGGCGCTCAACGTGGGGCCGCGCGGCCAGAAGGTGCCTGACTGGCAGCTCGATCCGGCAAAGCAGCAGTTGACCCGAACCGTACTTCAGAAGGTCGAGGGCATCGACCACTGGACGATCTATCGCGCACTGTCCGAGCCGCTCGAAGGCCTGGGCGGTCGCTCAGCGGTGGACGCGGTGACGAATGGCACGATCGATGACGTGGCGGAAGCCGTGTTCAACGTGCTGGGCTTGCAGATGCATTGAATCATGGACCGCGCGCTGCCTTCGTTCCTGATTGAGGCCGGTGAACTGCTCCAGCATGTGAGCCGCGTCATCTATCGGGGCAGCCCGCTGTACTAGGGCCGCAGCGGCACCAATCGCTCTGATGACCCGGCACGGGGCTATGGCTTGCTCTACCTGGGGCGCGACCTGTCCACGGCGCTGATGGAATCGGTATTTCACAAGCACCCATGGCTTGCGGACGCGCAACGCTCGATCGCGCTGAAAGAAGTCCGGGCCTGGATGGTGCGCGCAGCAGGCGTACTGGATGACATGTTCCTGGCCGACCTCACGGCGCAGGGCGTCATGGCGGGCTACTTCGGCCTGAATCTGGAGCCATTGGCCGGCCGCGACTACACGCACACGCAGCAGGTGTCCGCCCAGGTGCACGCGATGCTCGCAGAGACCGGTGTGCCACTGTTCGACGGGGTGCTCTATCCGTCGCGCAACAACTATCCCGCGGCGAGCATCGCGCTCTTCGAGCGCGCCCAGACAAAGATCCTCGTCTGCGACGACATCGACCTGGCGGAGCATGTGGAATGGGCGCCTTTCGTTGTCACCTACCGCATCGGCGTGGAGCCTGACCTTGGTCCTGACGAGCCATATGACGAAACATCCTGAAGCCCTTGGAGACCCGACGAATGGGTGCGCACCGGACAGACGCTCCTCGTGCAGCAGAAGCCGAAGTCAGTGCGCCGGATCATCAACGAAAGCATGAGCAGAGGCCGCTCGAAGGACATCGGCGCCATGAGCGCCAGTTCCCGCCGCCAGCCCCTCCCCGGGCCATCGCCTGCACTTTCGCAAGCTCAGCCCAGGGCTGCCCCGCAATACCATCGCCCTTGGCGACAAGGATCCACTTAGAGATCCGGCAGAAGAACATGTCTGTGAACGGCGATGGCCCGAAACCGTTGCAGCCAAGGGCATGTTGCAGGTCATTCAGCGCCAACGTCAAAGGTACTTTGCCGAGAGCGACAACTTCTGTTTCTTGCTGCCGCGATCGCCATGGCAGCCAGTTCCGGGCTCAGCGCCTGTCCTGCTGCAGGTCCGTACGGGCATGATCGCGGGCCACGCGCTGGGCCTCGTCGGCGGCCTGCTGGGCCTTGGCATCCCAGCTGCCGCCCAGACTCAGAAACACCGCGATCTGGTCGGCGGCGACGGCGCCATCGGCCAGGGCCAGGCTGGCCTCGGAGCCGGCCAGGGTCTGCTGGGCGGTCAGCATGTCCAGATACGGGCTGGCCCCGCGCTGGTACAGGCGCGTCGCCTGGGCCAGCGCCGTGGCATCGGCATCGCGGACCTTGATCAGGGCCTCGCGATGATCCAGGGCGCGGGCATAGTCATCCAGCGCCCCTTCGGTTTCCTTCAGAGCGTTCAGCACCACTCCGTCATAGCGCGCCAGGGCGACATCCAGACCGGCGCGTGCCGAGGCGATCTGGGCATGAGCCAGCCGGCGATTGGGAATCGTCCAGTGCAGCAACGGACCTGCGCTCCAGGTCCGATCCGAGGCCTCGAACATCGAAGGAATGGTGCCACCGGCACCGCCATAGCCCAGGCCGATGCTGACCGTAGGCCACAAGGCGGCCTTGGCCACGCCGATGCCGGCACTGGCAACCTGCAGTTCGCGCTCGGCCTGGTTGACATCCGGCCGTCGCCGCAGCAAGGCCAGGCCGTCACCCACGGGTATCACTTGCTGCACGGTCGGCGGCCGCGCACAGGTCGCTGCCGCGACCGGAGGATGTTCCGGCGGCTCGCCCAGCAGGACCGCCAGCGCATACAAGGCACCATTGCGCTGGGCCTGCAACGGCGCGACGGCCGACTGGCTGCTGGCCAGCTGGGCCCGGGCCCGGGTGACGTCGAGCTCGCTGCTGGCGCCGCCGCTGGCCAGCCGGCCAGTGACCTCCAGCAATTGCCGGCTGATCGCGATGCTGTGGTTCGCCACGTCCAGCTGGGCCTGACTCTGGCAGGCCAGCGCATAGGCCTGCACGGTGCTGGCGGCCACCTGCAGCTGAGCGGCGACAAAGGCGTATTGCTGGGCTTCTTCGCTGGCCCGGCTCTGCTCCACGGTGCGGCGGATGCGGCCGAACAAGTCCAGCTCATAAGACACGGTCAGGCCGGAAATAAAGCCCGAGGTCTCCTGCAGCAGCGGCGAACCATAGACATTGCCGCGACGTCGGCTGGCCGACACGCTGAGGTCAGTACTGGGCAGCCATTGGGTGCGGGCCTCGTCCAGCGCGGCCTGGGACTGGCGCAGACTAGCCGCGGCGGCGCGCAGATCCAGATTGTTGTGCAGAGCCTGCCGGACCAGAGACTGCACCGCCGGATCGCGGTACAGCTGCCACCAGGCGTCGACCGGCGCCTGCCTGGAAAACACCGCCTCATCGGCATTTTCCAGCGGCAAGGCCTTGGGCTTGCCGGGCGCATGGTAGTCAGGCCCGACCGGATGAAACCAGCTGCAGCCGGCCAGACCGGCCAGCAACAGATACAGGCCGCTCCGCCACGGGCGGATCACGGCCATTCCCCGGCGGCACCGGGCTGCGCCGGCGCGACCTGCTGCGGCCAGTGATTGCGATCACCGGCCGGCGCAGTGGCACTGCTGCCGGCAGAAGGTGCCGAAGCCGCGCTCGCCGGCACATGGTCCGAGCCCAGAATCACGATACTGGCAGTGCGCCCCGGCAGCAGCAAGGGCTGCGCGGGATGGCCGTCGATAGTGATGCGGACCGGCACGCGCTGGGCCAGCCGCACCCAGGAAAAATTGGGGTCGATGCTGGGCAGCAGATTGCTGCCCACCGTGGTATCGGAATCATTGACGGCACCGGTGATGCTGCTGACATGACCATACAGCAAGGTCTTGTCACCGATCAGATGGATCCGTGCACGATCCCCGATATGGATCCGCCCCAACCGGGTTTCCTGGAAATAGCCCTCGACCCGGATCGAGTCGGCGTCAACCAAGGCCAGCACCGCAGTGCCGGCATGCACATAAGCCCCTGGACGCAGATTCACATAGGAGGCCACACCGTCGACCGGCGCCCGCACCGTGGCCCGCCGAAGATCCAGCGCCGCCGAATCCCGGGCAGCCAGCGCCAGATCCAGCGCCGCATGGGCCGCACGCAGATTACTGTCGGCCTGATCGGTCTGCTGCTGGGCGACCAGACCTCGCAAGGCGTGGTCACGACGGGCCTGCTGACGGGCATAGATCAGGTCGGCCCGGCGGCTCTCGACCGTGGCATCGGCCTGACGCAGGGCGATGGCAAAACGGGCCGGGTCGACCTGAAACAGGATCTGGCCCTTGCGGACGAAACGGTTGCCTTCGATGTTGACGGCGGTCACCAGCCCGCTGACATCGGTGGTCACCCCCACCACGTCGGCCCGCACATGACCGTCGCGGGTCCTCGGATCACGTTCGTAATAGGTCCAGATGGCATCCAGCAGAAACCAGGCGACGGCCGCCAGAAACAGACTCAGTACGACGCGGCCGGACACGGCCAGAACATTGATGGTGGTATGTCGTAATCGCATGCGGGACTCAGAAAGGGAGGTTCAGATCGGCACGCGGCAAGCCCAGCACCAGCAGGGTTGCACCCAGCAGAATCGAGTACAGACAGACATCGACCAGACCGCGATGCCAGAACAGCCGGTAGACCCGCAGCCTCATCATCAGCAGCCGTATCGGCAGAAACAGCAGCAGAAATACCACGATCCCGATCATGCCCACCGGAGGCACGAAGACCCCCATCAGATCCAGATCGCTGCTCAGATCGATCACATCGCCTCCGACAGGCCGGCCGTGGGGAACAGCAGCACCCTGAGCGCGACCAGCGCATCGGAAAGCCGACGCAGGCCGGCCTCGGCGGTCGCCCGGGCGATCAACTGATCCAGCCCTTGGCACAACGCCGGATCGACCCTGGCTTCGTCATCCTGACGACGACGTGCCAGTTGCTCATCCAGTCGCTGCAGCCACTGGTCCAGGGGCTGACGCCATTCCTCGCGCCGCGCCTGCTGCTGTCTCAGCACGCTCACCTCGATGCCAGCTCTCATTTCCCGCAGGGTTCGCGCCATGATACCAGTCGCACGCCCGCCCTCGGGGCCGACCCGGCTGTGGATCATGATGAAGCGATCCAGAGCCCGCCAGGCATAGCGCTGACCGTGCGATTCACGCCCCTGCACCACCCGCTCCAGATCATGCACATTGTCCTTTCGCAGTCGGCGCAGCACCCCGCCTGGCGGCTTGCGCATCACCAGCACCATCCAGAACAGGCTGCAGGCCATCGACACGCCCAGACCCGCGCCACTGTTGATCAGGGTGGAAAATCCGATGCCCGGCCCGTCATTGCCCAGCCGCAGCATGGCAAAAGGCAGCACCGCGTACAGGATCGCCCCGGGCTTGAGAATCTGCGAGCCCAGCACATACATGGCCGGCAACAAACCCATGATCAGGGTTTCAAAATGGGTGGTATAAGGCATCACGCAGCTGATGTAGAAGCCGACCACCACCAGGGCCAGCACCAGCTTGAACACCAGTGCCCGCAACACGACCAACGGATCGTCGGCCATCGCCGAAACGATAAAGAACACGGTGCCCAGTACCATGCCCAGGGCGGCAAACGGCGAATCCCAGTTCGCATAGGACCACAGCAGGCAGAAACTCAGCTGCTGCCCCCCTTGCACCAAGGCCGACTTGATCGCGTAGCCACGATCGACGTGGGCGAGATTGGTCGGCGTCGGGCGAGCGCCGCGAGGCAGGCGCACATCACGGGGATGTTCGGCCAGCAGCTGGCGATGGCAATACGCCAGCCGGCACCAGCCGGCATAGATGCCACGCAGATAACGACGCTGCAGCCGCAGCAGCACGCCGGCCGCATCGGTCCCGACCGGCAACACCAGATGCCGCAGCCTGCGCGCCAGATCCTCGGTCAAAGGGCCGGCGCAATCGGCCTCAAGCCACTGCGCCATGTCCGAGCGCACCTCGGCCAGGGCCGGTGGCACCCGGTCGCGGGTGAGGGCCCGGTCCACGTCCGCCAGTGCGGAAAGCACCGGCAGCAGCCGCAGCCCCTGGGTATGCAGGACCGCGCTCAGACGTGAACGACGAGCGCTGTAGTCCAGGCTGTCGTAGCGGATCTGACGTGACAGCGGATCCAGCTGGGCCGCCTTGTCCACCGCCCGGCCATGTTCATCCGCGCCGACCACCTCGTAACGCAGGGCGGCCAGACTGATCGTCTTGAGAGCAGCCATCCAGCCATCGACCATGTCCCGCAGGGCTTTCATGATGTCGGCCGGGAACAGCAGCATGTCCACGGCAAACAGACAGGTCATGCCCACCAGCTGATCCTGGGTGCGATGCACTGCCCGCAGAAACACCTGATCGGGCGTATCCAGCCCCGGCAGGGCCACCAGCAGGCAGGTGATGGCCGTCAGCATGAACATGTAGAAACTTGGCAGCCGGTCACGCAAGGCAAAATAAGTGGCAATCACCAGAATCAGCAGCAGGGAAGCCAGCATCACCGGCTGCTCGCTGCCGAAAAAAGCCGCCGACAGCACGCCAAGAGTGCCACCGGTCACCGTGCCGACGATCATGAAAGCACCTTTCTGATGCATGGCACCACTGGTGGGCAAGGCCAGGATATAGACCGTCATCATGGTCCAGTAGGGATAGTCGAAATCCCAGGCGAACGCGATGTACAAGGCCAGAAAGGCGGCAATCGACAACTTCGTCGAGTACAGCAGGGAACGCAGCGAAGAACTCAAACGCGGAGTCCTCCCATCCCGGGTCGCGGCTGGGCACCCCCATCCACGACCACCAGGGCCGTGCCTGACATCACGATGCCGTCGGGCGCAAAGGCCGCCGGCCAGGGCTGCGGGAGCCCCCGTATTTGCGCCTGTTCCATGAAATCATGTTACAACCTTATGCCTATTCTGCGATCATGGAATGTCGGGGGTGCTCAGCTGCCGCAAGGGGCGACACCAGCTGTCCGCAGTGAGGAAGATGCATGGCTAATGAAAGCGCGATCCGTCGCGATATGGGTCCGTGGGCGTTGATGTTCACCGGACTGGGGTCGATCATCGGTTCCGGCTGGCTGTTCGGTGCCTGGCGCGCCGCAGGTCTGGCCGGTCCGGGGGCCATCTGGGCCTGGGTGCTGGGTGCCGCCGTGGTGACGACCATCGCGATCACCTACGCCGAACTGGGCGCGATGTTTCCGGAATCCGGCGGCATGGTCCGTTACAGCCACTATTCGCACGGCTCGCTGGTCGGCTTTATCGCCGCCTGGGCCAACTGGATCGCGATCGTCTCGGTGATCCCGGTCGAGGCCGAGGCTTCGGTGCAGTACATGGCCTCCTGGCCCTGGGACTGGGCGCACGCCTTGTATGGCCAGGTTGCCGGCGGCCACAGCGAGCTCAGTCATGTCGGCCTGCTGATCGCCGCCGCCCTGGTGGTGGTCTACTTCCTGGTGAATTTCTGGAGTGTGAAGCTGTTTGCCCACTCCAATATGGCGATCACCATCGTCAAGCTGGTGATTCCCGCCCTGACCGGATTGTCGCTGCTGGCCTCGGGCTTTCACCCGGCCAATCTGCAGATCGGCGTCGATGGCGGCAGTCACAGCCTGGACTTCCCTGCGATCCTGACCGCCGTGGCCACCGCCGGCATCGTGTTCAGTTTCAATGGCTTCCAGAGTCCGGTCAATCTGGCCGGCGAGGCCCGCAATCCCGGCCGCAGCCTGCCCTTCGCGATCCTGGGCTCGATCGTGATCGCGACCATCGTCTATGTGCTGCTGCAGGTCGCCTACCTGGGTGCGGTCCCCACCGAAATGCTGGCCGCCCACGGCTGGCATGGCATCGATTTCCGCTCGCCCTTTGCCGAGCTGGCGATCCTGTTGAACCTGAACTGGCTGGCGGTGCTGTTGTACGCCGATGCCTTCGTCAGCCCCAGCGGCACCGGCATCACCTATACCGCCACCACCGCCCGCATGATCTACGGCATGGAGCGCAACGGCACCCTGCCCCGGGTGCTGGGCCATATTCACCCGCGCTTCGGCATTCCACGCCCGGCGATGTGGCTGAATCTGGGGGTGTCCTTTGTCTTCCTGTTCTTTTTCCGTGGCTGGGGCACACTGGCGGCCGTCATTTCCGTGGCCACCATCATTTCCTATCTGACCGGACCGGTCAGCGTGATGACACTGCGCCGCACCGCGCCGGGGCGGCACCGCCCCTTCCGGGTGCCGATGCTGTCGGTACTGGCCGGCCTGGGCTTTGTCTTCGCCACCGAGCTGCTGTACTGGGCGCGCTGGCCACTGACCGGCGGCATCATCCTGTTGATGATCGCCGCACTGCCGATCTATTTCTATTACCAGAGTCAGGCCGGCTGGCAGGATTTCCGCCGCCAGCTCAAGGGAGCCGGATGGCTGATCGCCTACCTGCCCTGCATCGCGCTGGTGTCCTGGGCAGGCAGCGCCAAATTCGGCGGCCATGACTACATCCGTTATGGCTGGGACCTGGGCGTGGTTGCCCTGCTGGGACTGGTGTTCTTTGTCTGGGGCGTACGCTCGGGCTGGAGCACGCCAACCCTGGCCGAAGTTGCCGAGCAGCCGGTACAGCACTGATCCAGACCGGCTCCACCGGCCGACGCCCAGCTGAAACGAAGCCCGCGTGACCTTGCCGTCACGCGGGCTTCGCCGTTCTGGGCGCCCCTTCCGTCACACGAAGGGATGCAGTGCCAGAATATCGCCCAGCAAGGCCTGGGCCGTGACTTCGGGACCGGCCCCCGGCCCCTGGATCACCAGCGGCTGGGTGTGATAACGCGTGGTAGTCAGCGCAAACTGGTTGTCCGTGCCATACAGCCGAGCCGCCGGATGACTGGTCGGCACCTCCACCAAGCCGACCTTGGCCTTGCCGCGCTGATTGAGCCGGGCCAGATAACGCAGAACATGACCACGCGAGGCCGCCTCGGCACAACGCCTGGCCAGCGCCTCGTCCAATGATGCCAGGCCGGCCAGAAAAGCCTCTGCAGAGACTTCCCGCAAAGGTTCGGGCACCAGACTTTCCACCTCGACCTCGTCGGCTCCCAGCGCAAAACCGGCGACGCGGGCCAGAATCAGCAGTTTGCGAGCCACATCGGCACCGGAAAGGTCCGTACGCGGATCCGGCTCGGTATAACCCAGACGCCTGGCCTCCTTGAGCAGGGAAGAAAACGGCACGCTGCCATCGTACTGATTGAACAGATAGGACAACGAGCCGGAAAACACGCCTTCGAGGGTCAGCAGACCATCACCGCAGGCATGCAGTCGGCGCAGTGTCGGCAACACCGGCAGGCCCGCGCCCACCGTGGCTGAATCACCATAGCGGCCACCCTGCCTGAACACCGCCTGCAGGCTGCGCCAGCCAGCCAGCTCACCACCAGCCAGCGACTTGTTGGCGGTCACCACATGATAGCCGGCCAGCAGCCATTCGGCATGACGCGAAGCCTCATCGACCGAGGCCGTGGCATCAACAATGATTTTGTGCGGACAGCCACTGGCATCCAGCGCCGCAACAAGGGCGCCATCATCACGCCCCAGCTTCGAGCCGGCCAGCTGCGCGCCAATGGTAGCCAGCTCCAGCCCGGCCGGATCCTGAACCTGGGCCCGGGAATTGGCCAGCCCGACCAGCCGCAGCTGGGCCGCGGCCGGCGTGGCCAGCAGTTTCAGCAGGGCCGCACCGACGACGCCCGCGCCCAGCACCGCCACGGCACTGTGCGCGCCCGTGACGACCTGTCGCCTCACCTCCGGGACGTCCGCCCGGCTCATGCCTGAACCTGTTGTTTCAAGCCGGTCACGGCCGAAGCCCGCTCCAGTCCGGCCCGCAGATCACGCAGCAGGTCGGTGCCGTCCTCGATGCCGACCGACAGCCGCAACAAGCTGTCAGCGATGCCGGCACTGTGGCGAGCCTCTACCGACATGGCGGCATGGGTCATGCTTGCTGGATGGGCAACCAGGCTTTCCACCCCGCCCAGTGACTCGGCCAGCGAGAAGTATTCCAGCCCGTCGACAAAGGCCGCGACCTGCTCGGCACCGCCATTCAACTCGAAGCTGAGCATCGCACCGAAGCCCTGCTGCTGACGGGCCGCCAGAGCATGGCCCGGATTGTCAGCCAGCCCGGGATAATAAACCGCGCCCACCACCGGGTGCGAAGCGAGCAACGCAGCGATTTCATGGGCATTTTCCTGATGCTGACGCATCCGCACACCCAGGGTGCGCAAGCCGCGCAGGGTCAGATAGCTGTCGAAGGGCGCGCCGGTCTGGCCGTTGCAGTTGGCCCACCACTTCAACTGGTCCGCCACGGCGGCATCCGCGGCAATCACCGCGCCACCGACGACATCGCTGTGACCGTTGATGTACTTGGTGGTGGAATGCACCACGATATCCGCCCCCAGCGCCAGCGGCTGCTGCAGCGCGGGCGACAGAAAAGTATTGTCGACCACCGTCAGCGCACCGGCGGCACGGGCAGCCTGGGCCACATGGCGGATGTCGGTGATCCGCAGCAAAGGATTGGAAGGAGTTTCGACCCAGACCATGTCCGGCTTCCTGGCCAGACCGGCCGCCAGCGCAGCCGTATCGGTGAGATTGATGAACTCGACGCGGAAGCGCTTCTTGCGCGCCCAGGCATCCAGCAGCCGCCAGGTACCGCCATAGCAGTCATGGGCCGCCAGCACCAGACCATCGGCGGGCACCAGTTCCAGTGCGACCGCCACCGCGGCCATACCACTGGCGGTAACGACGGCGCCCGCGCCCTGCTCCAGCTCGGTCAGCGCGCCGGCCAGCAGATCGCGGGTGGGATTGCCGCTGCGACTGTAGTCATAGGGCCGCTTGCGTCCCAGACCTTCAAAACTGTAGTTGGTCGACAGGTGCAGAGGCGGCACCACCGCGCCGAACTGGGTATCGGTCTCGATCCCGGCACGCACGGCGCGGGTCAGGGAGGCGTTATCACTCATGGGATTCAAACTCCGCAACAACAGTTCAGGGCCTGACGCAGCAGGGGCGCCACCTTGGTCGCCTCCTTCAGGGTCGCGTCATGGCCGTAAGGGGAATCAATCACTTCCAGCGCTGCACCGCGCAAGCGGCTCTGCAGTTCGCACAGGTCAGCCAACGGCACCAGCCGGTCGGAGGCAATGCCGATCAAGGTGACCGGCACCCGGATCGACTCCGGGTTGATATCGTGCAGATCGATGGCCTCGGACAAGGCCAGAAAACGCTCCACGTCGAAGCGTTCGACAAACTTGCGGCCGACATGGCTGAGGTAGTCCTCGACCGGGAACTGAAATCGGCCTTCGCGAAATTCGGGCGCGGCGGCGAAGCGACGACCGAACTCCTCGCTGCCACGGTAAGTGGTCATCGCCAGCTGGCGGGCCAGCGACAAGGCCAGTTCCTGCTGACCACTGGCCAGCCCCATACGCACGATCTGACGCTGGATGGAGCGTTGGGCCGTCGCCATCGGATGCGCGCGATGGGCACCGGAGAACATCAGCAGCTGGCCCAGCCGGTCGGGATGGCGCTGGGCAAAGGCCAGTCCCGTCATGGCGCCGAAGGAGTAGCCGACAAAGGCCTCCACCGCATCGATACCCAGTTCGGACAGCAGCCCGGCCAGGGCATCAGCCTGATCCTCGGTCGAAACCGCTGTCAGGGACTGACCCTCGAAATCAGCCGGCACCAACCAGTCGATGCACAGCACGCGGCAATGGCGCAGATCGATCGCCTTGCCCTCGCCGACCAGATCCTGCCACCAGCCGGACCGCCCTTCCAGAGTGAAGACATCGCGATCGGCCGAGATGCCACCCTGGACCACCACGGTCGGGGCATGGGCGGCGCCCGCCCACAGATAGCGGACCTCGACCTGGCTGGAATCACTGCCGTACTTGGGCTTCAGGTCGATGTGGCGGGAACCGCGCTGATGGGTCAGCGCCACCTGGGGGCGCAAGGCCACCACATTCGAAGCTTTGGCAGAAGTCATGTGGATCGCAGATTGGGCGGACATTCGGATCTCCAGTGGCATCGCCCCCGCAATCCGCTCCAGATCCTTTCCGCACATGAACCGACCCTGCAAGGGTCCGCCCATCTTCCGGAAAGCGTCCATGGAACGCTCCGCAGGAGTTGGCACCGTTGCAGCATGATCTGCAGGTTGCCCCGGCATCCAAGGGCCTGTCCCTCCGCCGGTCTCGATGAGTACCAAGAACTGTACGCCCCAAAAATCAGACTGTCAACAGCCATTTAGACGTCTGGCAAAATATCAACCCAGCGCAAAATAAACCGCTTTATATCCATACACTTGCAACCAGAACACAGCCAAATGGACGTCATGCCATCCATGACCCCAAACCATTGGACATCCGGCCACATCAATGTCAAATCATTGAAATTAATGAACTTTATATAAGCCAAGAATTTTTATGCAAAAATAGATCAAATACATGCCCGACGTTTCCCGGATATCAAGAGAAAGGCCCCTGAAGCCCATGACCCGTATTCGCACCGATCTGTCCGATTGCATCGGACGCACGCCATTGATCCATCTGCGTGAAGCATCCCGCCTGACAGGCTGCCGGATCCTGGCCAAGGCGGAATTCCTCAATCCCGGCGGATCGATCAAGGATCGCACAGCTCTCGGCCTGATTCTGGACGCCGAGAAGCAGGGACGGCTGCGCCCCGGAACCTGCATCATCGAAGGCACGGCCGGCAACACCGGCATAGGCCTGACCTTGGTAGGCAACAGCCGCGGCTATCGCAGCCTGATCTATATGCCGGCCACACAAAGCCGGCCCAAGATCGATGCCTTGCGACAGGCCGGCGCCCAGGTGGTGCTGGTGCCGGCGGTACCGTATCGTGATCCCGGCCATTATGCCCATGCCGCACGCGCGAAGGCCGAGGCGATGAACGCGGAACAACCCGGCAGTGCCTGGTTTGCCGACCAGTTCGACAACATTGCCAACAGCCAGTGGCACGAGCAGACCACCGGCCCGGAGATATGGGCTGACACCGAAGGCCGGATAGACGGGTTCGTCTGTGCCGCCGGCACGGGTGGTACCCTGGCTGGCGTGGGGCGGGCACTCAAGGCCCTGAATCCGGCCATCAGGATTGGCCTGGCCGACCCCGCCGGTTCGGCGCTGGCCGCCTGGGTCCATACCGGCGAATTGCAGGCCCGCGGTGATTCGATCAGCGAAGGCATCGGCTCCAGCCGGATCACCGCCAATTTCCAGCGGGCGCCGGTGGATATGGCTTGGACCATCGAGGATACGGAGTCCATTCCCTGGATCCATCGCCTGCTGCGCGATGAAGGCTACGGCGTGGGCGGCTCCAGCGGCGTCAATATCGCCGCGGCCGTCGCCATGGCCACGGCCATGGGCCCTGGCCATACCATTGTCACCATGCTGGCCGACCCGGCATCCCGTTATCCGGCCAAGCTGTTCAACCCGGTCTTTCTGCGCGACCGGGGCCTGCCCGTGCCGGTCTGGCTGGAACAGGTCGAGGGCTGAAAGTCATCAGCGTCCTCATCGGCAAGAGGTCTGAGGCCCTGCCGCCCTCGCGATGCAGCGGCCCCCGGCCGATGGCGGCTGATACAAGTCAGGCCAGCAGGGCATCACCGCGCAGGTATCGCCACCGCACAGGCCGGTACATGATCGAGGCAGCTTCGGCCCGTCACGCCGGTCGCCTCAGCGACCGAGCAGGCCGGCCAGCTGGGCGGCGATCTTCTCGGGCTTGTCACCGGGTGCATAGCGACGGATCACCTGACCGTCCGCGCCGACCAGAAACTTGGTGAAGTTCCATTTGACTTTTTCGGTACCGAAGATGCCTTTGGCCTGCGATTTCAGCCACTGGTACAGCGGATCGGCATGCGGTCCGTTGACATCGATCTTGGCAAAGAGGGGAAAGCTGATTTCGTATTCGGTGCGACAGAACAGCTTGATCTCCTCGGCATCGCCCGGCTCCTGGTGGCCGAACTGGTTGCAAGGAAAGCCCAGCACCATCAGTCCACGCTCACGCCAGTCCTGATACAAGGCCTCAAGACCCTCGTACTGGGGCGTGAAGCCGCACTGCGAGGCGACATTGACGATCAGAAGCGGTCGGCCCTTCCACTCGGACAAGGCCCGCAGGCCGCCATCAATATCCTTTACCGAAAAGTCATATACAGTGGTCATGCCAGCGATATCAGGGTGTGAAAGTAACAAAATAATAACGTACTCCCTGCATCTGCGCGCGCACCCTGCGTCCGGCGACATAGGAGCGATTCATCCAATCGCGTACACTTTCCGGCTTGAATCCACACGGAAGCCCCAGTGATCGAATTTGTCGAGGTCCACAAGTCCTATCGGATCAAGCGCCAGGACGTACCGGCCCTGTATCCGTTCAGCTTGAAGATCGAAGCAGGTGAAGTCTTCGGCATCATCGGGCCTTCAGGCGCAGGCAAATCCACCCTGCTGCGGCTGATCAACCTGCTTGAGCGCCCCAGTGGCGGGCGCATCCTGATCGACGGTGCCGACATCACCGCCGCGGGACCGACCGATCTGCGCCGGCTGCGGCGCGGTATCGGCATGATCTTCCAGCATTTCAACCTGCTGGCCACCCGCACCGTGGCCGACAATGTCGCCCTGCCCCTGCGCCTGGCCGGCGAGCAGTCCTCCCCCCGGATCCGGGCCAGGGTCGAAGAGCTGCTGGCCCGGGTCGGCCTCTCGGACCACGCCGACAAATATCCCTCGGAGCTGTCGGGCGGGCAGAAGCAGCGCGTCGGTATTGCGCGCGCACTGGCCAATGACCCGGCCATCCTGCTGTGCGACGAAGCCACCAGCGCACTGGATCCGCAGACCACCACCTCGGTGCTTGAGCTGCTGGCCGAACTGAATCGCGACCTGAACCTGACCATCGTGCTGATCACCCACGAAATGGACGTGATCCGCCGCGTCTGCGACCGGGTCGCCGTGCTGGAAGATGGGCGCATCGTCGAACAAGGCGCGGTCGCCGACGTGTTTCTGCACCCGCGACATGCCGCCACCCGGCAGATGGTCTCCGAAGCCCATGGTCTGAGCGATGCCCAGGTCTCGGCCGATCCTGCCGCCCCGGGCGGCCGCCTGCTGCGGCTGACCTTCCATGGCGCCAGCACCTGGAGTCCGCTGCTGAGCCGGATCGCACGCAGCCATGAGGTCGATTTCACGATACTTGACGGGCGCATCGACAAGATCAAGCAGACACCCTACGGCCAGCTGACCGTGACCGTGCAAGGCGACCAGGCCGAGGCCGCCATCGACGCGATCCGTGATGCCGGCATCCATTTCGAAGAGCTCCACGCATGATGTCCTTGCTTCAACACTGGTTCCCCCAGATCGACGACTGGTCCGAACTCGGTCAGGCCTGCCTGGATACCCTGACCATGCTCGGCGGCTCGCTGGCACTGACCGTGGCCATCGGCCTGCCTCTGGGGGTCTGGCTGTTCCTCAGCAGCCCGGGCCAGCTCAAGGCCCAGCCGGCGGTCTATGCCCTGCTGTCGCTGGTCATCAATATCCTGCGTTCAGTGCCTTTCATCATCCTCATGATCGTGCTGATGCCGGTGACCTATGCCCTGGTCGGAACCAAGCTGGGTCTGCGCGGCGCGATTCCGCCCCTGGTCATCGGCGCGGCGCCGTTCTTCGCCCGATTGGTGGAAACCTCGCTGCGCGACGTCAACCAGGGAGTGATCGAGGCCAGTCAGGCCATGGGTGCCACCACCTGGCAGATCATCCACAGGGTCTTGCTGCCCGAGGCCCGTGCCGGCATCTGGGCCGGCATCACGGTGACGGCCATCGCTCTGGTCGGCTACACCGCCATGGGAGGCACCATCGGCGCCGGCGGGCTCGGCGATCTGGCCTACCGTTACGGCTATCTCAGCTACAAGAGCAATTACATGCTGGTCACGGTGGTGCTGCTGGTGATACTTGTGCAGATCCTGCAGATGCTGGGTGATCGCATCGTGGCGCACTTCACTCGCCGTTGATCAGATTTTTTTGCGCCTTCACCCTTGGCCGGCTATGCTGCCGACATCTGCCGCTGCATAGTCCCATCATGAAAAAACTGCTTGTCCTTCTGCTGCTGTCGCTCGGTCTTGCCGGCTGCGGCTCTTCCGATCCTTCCGCCAGGAGCGGCCATGACCAGGTGCTGACGGTGGCCGCCACCGCGGTCCCCCACGCCGAGATCCTGAAGGCGATCAAGCCACTGCTGGCCAAGCAGGGCATTGATCTGCAGATCAAGGTGTTCGCCGACTATGTCCAGCCCAACGAGCAGGTCGTCGAGAAGAACATCGATGTGAACTACTTCGAGACCGAGCCGTACCTGGATGCCTACAATGCCCAGCGCGGCACCAATCTGGTCACCATCATCGGCGTACACATCGAGCCCTTCGGCGCCTACTCGCGCAGGATCCACGCCATCGGCGACCTGCCGGACGGCGCCAGCGTGGCCCTGCCCAACGACCCCAGCAACGACAGTCGCGCCCTGCTCCTGCTGGCCCGGCACGGCCTGATCACCCTGCGCGATCCGGACAATCAGCTGTCGACGGTCAAGGACATCACGGCCAACCCGCATCACCTGAAATTCCGCGAACTGGAAGCGGCGATGCTGCCGCGGACCCTGGACGAGGTGGATCTGGCCTTGATCAACACCAACTACGCTCTCAGCGCCGGCCTGAACCCGGTCAAGGATGCGCTGCTGATCGAAGACAAGAACTCGCCCTATGTGAACTACCTGGTGGGACGTCCCGACAATCGTGACGATCCACGAGTGAAGGCGCTCGCCGCCGCACTGACCTCGCCCGAGGCCCGCCAGTTCATCATCGACCACTACCATGGTGCGGTCCTTCCGGCGTTCTGATCCGCTGCTCGCGGATACATTGGCCTGACCGCGCCTGAATAACGGAGGCCCGCCGGTACCGCCCGGCAGGCCTTTCCGTTGGCAGGACCATCACCACGAGGCCTGCTCTGCTCCGGCCGGAAAGCCACACGCAGCGATCGGCACCGAGCGGCAGACTCGGCCGGTTCGACAAAGCCGCGCTGGCGTGGCCGTATCAGTCTTCCCGGGCATTCGATCTCGACATCGACGGATCAGCCGACCCACATGTGCGATTTTGACACGGCCGGCTCAGCCGACCCACATATTTGATTTTGACACGGCCGGCTCAGCCGACCGTGTCGGGAATCTCGAAGACCTGACGCAGATAGGCGACGTAGGCCTTGTCCTCGCACATGCTCTTGCCCGGCGAATCGCTGAGCTTGGCCACAGGCTGGCCATTGCAGCGGACCATCTTGATGACGATGTTCAAAGGCTGCGGCCCCACATCATTGGTGATGTTGGTACCTACCCCGAAGGCCAGCTGACAGCGGTCGCGGAAGCGGTCGAACAAGGCCAGCACCTTGGGAATGTCCAGACCGTCGCTGAAGACCAGTACCTTGCCGCGCGGATCTACCCGACAGGCCTTGTAGTGGGCCAGCATCCGCTCGCCCCATTCAAACGGATCGCCCGAGTCATGACGGGTGCCGTCGAAGAGCTTGCAGAAATACATGTCGAAATCACGCAGGAACGCATCCAGACCATAGAGATCAGACAGCGCGATGCCCAGATCGCCACGATACTCCCTGGCCCAGGTTTCCAGTGCGGCCACCTGCGAATCCCGCAAACGCGGCCCCAATGCCTGATGGGCCTGCAGGTATTCATGGGCCATGGTGCCCAGCGGAGTCAGGCCCAGCCGGCGGGCCAGCCAGACGTTGCTGGTGCCGGCCAGCTGCGAACCCAGCTCGTCGCGCAAGGTCTTGACGACCTCGGCATGCCAGTTGCGTGAATACCGGCGGCGGGTCCCGTAATCAGCGATCCGGCAAGGCTGATGCCCCGGCGTATCCCGCAGCATCGCCACCTTGGCCCGCAAGCGTTCCCGTCCCTCGTCCAGGCTGAGATGCCCGCTGGTCTGACGGAAGTACACCTCGTTGATGATGGCCAGCAGCGGCACCTCGAACAAGATGGTATGCAGCCAGGGGCCGCGGATGACCAGCTCGATCTCGCCCGCCCGCTCGGTGGAGGGGCTGATCTGCACATATTTGGTATTGAGCTGGAACAGACCCAGAAAATCGACAAAATCGCTTTTTACAAACCGCAGTTCGCGCAGATAGTCCAGCTCGTCGGCCGTGAACCGCAGCCGGCACAGATGTTCCAGCTCGACCTGAATGGCATCGATGCACGCAGCCAGATCGATATCCGGGGTCCGGCACTTGAAGCGATATTCCACCTCGGCGGCCGGATAATGATGCAGAACCACCTGCATCATCGTGAATTTGTAGAGATCCGTGTCAAGCAGGGAACTGACGATCATGGGCATACCTTTGGCTTGCATCCCCGCAAGGCGGGGTCTGTTCTCCGGCCCGGCGAACCAGGTGGGGCCGGACTCGGTTTATGGCGAGGCGATCATTCGGGCGTCGCCGGCGGCTCCGCGAACGGATGGCGCAGACTGGGACGACGCAACGCCTCGCGCCAGCTGAGCTCGATGCCGGCGCGCAGTCGCTGATAGACCTCGCGGGACATGGCCTGCTCCTCGAAGATCGCGTCCAGTTCGCGCAGTTCGCGCCGCAATACATACAGGGTCAGCAGGCGCCGCTCCAAGGCCGCAGTATACGCGCCAAACCGTGAGCGCAGTTCGGTCAGGGCCTCGTGCACCCGGCCGCTGCGCTGCTCCAGGATACGTATCATGATGGCCCCCATCCGCTCTCCCATGATCGGCTTCAGGACCTCGTCGACATAACGCACCAGGCGGGCAATCACCGCCCGGCGACAGACCAGCAGTTCGAAACGGTCGACCAGGCTGTGGGTCAGCAGCCAATCATGGTTCAGGTGGGTATGCAACCACAGCCCCGCCCGGTACGAAAGCTGATTGTCCATGATCCGCCGGGCGGCCCGCATATAACCGACACGCCCCTGGTCGCGTGCCCCGTCGATCATCATGCTGGCGTTGTGGCGCAACAGATCCAGATTTCCGGTGCCGATCAGTCCGTTGCCATACTCGCTGATCAGGTCGCGCTCGCGCCCGGCCAGAGTCACCAGCGCGACACCCAGCATCACCGGATCCGGCAGCGGTGCCGGCTGGCGCAGATCCTCGACGATCTGGCCCATCCGCTGACGGAACTCCTGCCCCACCGATTCGGTCACCAGCGAGGAAATGTTCAAGGACTGGGCGATACTGGCCAGCGAGGTATCCGCATCAGCCATCGACAGAATCAGAATCTGGCGCTGAATCACCTGCTCCTGTGGCGACAGCCGATCCAGATGCAGCTGGCGGATCACCGTGCGCAAGGTGGTGCCATTGATGAACAAGGTGAACAGCACGAAGCCGGTGGCCAGCATCGCCACGAAATGGCGGGCCGCCTCGGGCAGCTCAGGAGACTGCTCGATGGACAAGGCCAGCACCAGAGTCACCGCGCCCCGCAGCCCTCCCCAGGCGATCACGGTCTTGTAGGCCGCGCTGACCGGGGCAGACAGCCGCAGCCAGCTCAGCAGTGGAAGCAGCAAAAACAGCACCGCGAAGCGCGCCGCCAGCGCAGTCAGTGCCAGCACCACCAGCAGTCCGGCATCGCGCCAGCTGATGCCGGCCAGCATCGTTGGCGCACGGATCATCGCCAGCATAAAGACCAGGGCTCCCGCCAGAGCGGCGACCTGCTCCCAGATCAATTGCAGATGCCGCCAGTTGCGCGGCGTCAAACGGGTGCGGCCACGACTGGCCAAGGCCACGCCGGCCGCCACCACGGCAACCACCCCGGAAACATCAAGCGCATTGGCCCCAAGATACAAAGGATAGGGCAAGGCCAGAGTCAATGCGCCCTCGGCCAGACTCAAGCCCCGCAACATGGTCAGCAGGACCGACAGCAAGCGCCCGGCCAGCCCTCCGATCACCAGGCCGCCGATCAAGGTCCAGGCCAGTCGTCCGACGCCTTCGAGCAGACTGGGATGCGCTCCGCCACCGGACAGCATGCCTGCCAGCACGGTCACGATCGCGATCGCCGCCGCGTCATTCAGCAGGCTCTCGCCCTCGACCAGCCGGGTCAGTCGCGCCGGCGCGCCCACTTGCCGGAACACCGCGATCACCGCCGCCGGATCCGTGGTGGCCACCACCGCCCCCAGCAGCAGACAGGCCACGATGCCATAGGGACTGGTCAGCGCCAACGCCACGCCGATCATCACCGTGGCGACCACCACCGCGACCACGGCCAGCAGAAGGATCGGCGCCCAATCACGCTGCATGTCATGCTGGTCGATGGTCAGCGCCGCCTGGAACAGCAAGGGAGGCAGAAAGATCGACAGATAGGCTTCAGCAGGGAGCGGCGGATTCAGCAGGGTCTGGATCACGCTTTCGGCGCCCAGCGGCACATGCCCGGAGAGCAGGGCGAACAGCAAGCCGCAGGTGACACCGGCGGCCGACAGCATCGATGACTCGGGAATGGTCAGATGTGCCGACAGCGACTGCAACAAGGCAATCAGGGCGAGCAAACCGCCGAAAGCCAGCAGGATATCTGTCTCGATACTCATGGGCGCACTCCGTTCAGACCACGCCAATCTTGCTTTTTCACTGCCTGTCACCTTCGCTGAGGACACCGGCATGCAACGGATGTCCGTGAGGCCAGGGGCGTATCCGCACCATATTACGTCCGCGGGGGCTGCGCAGGCCAGTCATGCGTGCGTCGCTCTGTCGGATCCAGCCTGCGATGACGGGATACACCAGCCGCCACGCGAAGGGCCCGCCAGCCTTATCCTGCCGATGCCCTCGTATCGCTTTTCAATACAGATGCAGCACGAATTTCAGTGACGACACCCGTCCATTGCTGCAATCTCGCATCACGCTCCGGGGCCGGCAGCCGCGCCCACTGACGTACGGCAGCGAAAAAGGCCGGCCAGCTTTGGTGGACACTCGCAAAAAGGTGGGCAAAACCCGGTTCCCAGCCATCGTACAGTCCGAAGGGCAGCAGACTGGCGTTGTTCAAAGGCCCCTCGACCCAGGCCTGATAAGCCTTTGCCCGTACCCCATGCGCCTGACTCCATGTCCGATAGCGCTCGCGGAACCTCGCGAAAGCGGCCTGCTTGGCCGTGCCGCGAGCGCTTGCCGACATGGTCCGGGCGTACAGTGCGCGCAGCTCCTGTCGCAACTGCAGCACCTGACGGGTGAAGTCGTCCTCGATCCGTCCCGCCTCGGGATCCGGCGGGGCCAGCCCCTGCGCATGTCGCCATTCGCGAATGCCCTGACGCTCGACGAAGCTGGCGTAGGACTCGTTGAAGGCCGTATCGCCCTGCACGTAGATCTGCTGATGGGCCAGTTCATGGAAAATGGTGCCCGCCAGATCGTCGTCACTCCAGGCCAGCATCGAGCTGAGCACCGGGTCGGCAAACCAGCCCAGAGTGGAGTAAGCCGGCACGCCGCCGATATAGACATCATTACCGGCTGCCTTCAAACGTCGCGCCTCCGCACGTGCACCGCCCTCGCTGAACCAGCCCCGATAGGCCACGCAGCCGGCCACCGGAAAGCAGTGCCGAACCGGGTCTACCGACCAGGCCGGCGTGGCGAAAACGTTCCAGACCACATAAGGCCTCCGCAGCGGAACGAAATAGGTGTAGCTGCGATTGCGCGGCAGATCCAGATGATCGGAAGCGAACTGACGCGCCTGCTGCGCCACCTTCAGGCGGGCCACCAGCGCAGGTGGCGTGGCCGGATCAGCGACCAGCTTGCGGATCGACTGGCGATGCCACCACAGGGCACTCTGGCCATGCAGCGCCTGGCCATAGAACGCCACGGAGTGGCAGCCGCCCAGACTCAGCAGCAAGCACAACAGCCACCCTCGCCGGTGACGGAATCCGCGCACCGGTCCCTTCACGACGGAAAGCGCCGACCTTCAGAAACTCGTCGTGGGGAGCACAGACTCAATGTCCACGACCTCCACCATGGCCGCCACCGTGGCCGCCGCCATGTCCTCCACCGCCATGACCGCCGCCCGGGCCTCCACCACCATGCCAGCCACCGCCCGGGCGGCCGCCATGCCAACCTCCACCTGGCGGGCGGCCACCACCATGCCAACCTCCCGGGCCGGGGCCGTGCCATCCGCCACGAGGCGGCCGACCATGCCAGTAACCGCCGCCGCCTATGATCACGGGATAGGCGCCGCCGTAGTAACCACCACCATACCCACCGTAGTAGCCGTCGTAATAGCCGCCGACCGGGACCGCGTAGCCATAGGCCGCCGGGTCGGCACCGTAATAGGCCGGCCCGTTGACTGCATCCGGGCGTACATAACTGTAGCCGCCATAGTCATCGCAACCGGCCAGACCCAGGGCGATGATCAATGCCAGCAAGGAAATCCGCCACTTGTTCACGATAGACTCCATGGACCGTGCATCAGTCCTCTCAGGGCGCCACCATAGGCCTCAGGGCTTGAATCGGCCCTGAGCCGGCCGCCGCACGAGCGTATCGCCGCCATCTTCGGTTCAGGGACCAAAACCCCACTGCGGGTGAGCCAACTGGCGCAGAAACATCGGCAGGATCGCGGGACTCATCGCCAAGGTGAACAGCACGCCATACGCCGCGCCCCACAGGTGCGCGCCATGATTGACATCATCCCCGCCCTGTTTGCTCATCATCACCGAATAGGCTACGTACAGCACGGCATACATGATGGCCGGCAGCGGAATGAACAGCACGAAGATCTTGGACCATGGCTGCAGCAGGATAAAAGCGAACATCACCGCCGACACCGCGCCTGAAGCCCCCAGGCAGCGATAGCGCGGGTTGTTGCGGTTCTGCAGATACGAGGGCAGCACGGAGACTACCAGCGCACCGATATAGAACAGCGCGAAACCGGTCGCGCCCATGATCATCCCGAAGAAAGGCTCCAGCGCCCGGCCGAAAAAGAACAGCGTCAACATGTTGAAAAACACATGCTGCACATCGGCATGAACCAGACCGTAGGTCACCAGCCGGTAATACTCGCGACTGCGGGAGATGGCCGGCGGCCACAGGATCAGGTCCTCACCCAGCTTGGCATTGTTGAAGGACAGATAGGTGACCAGCGAGGTCACCGCGATGATGCACAGAGTAACCAGCATGCGCGCGAGATTTTCCAGAATCGAAAGTGGGGCAAGTGTGGCAAGCGCTCCACGCCTTGTCGACTGCTCCGATCCGCCGCTCCGCGCTATCATCGGGAGCTTCGAGCCCACGGACCGAGGCGGACTGCCCCATGAGTATCCTGCGTTATGCCCATCTGGATGTATTCACCCACGGCCTGGGCGGTGGCAACCACCTCGGCGTCGTCGCCGGTGCCGAGGGCTGGAGCACCGAGGCCATGCAGCATTTCGCACGCTGGAACAATCTGGTCGAAACCACTTTTCTGCTGCCTCCGGAAGACAGCGCCGCCAGCTATCGCGTCCGCATTTTCACGCCCGGGCGGGAAATACCCTTCGCCGGGCATCCCAGCGTAGGCAGTGCCCATATCGCCCTGGAATGGGGACTGGCCCAACCAGTCGAGGGCGAGCTGGTCCAGCAATGCGCGCAAGGGCTGCTGCCGATCAAACTGCAGCATCGCGACGGGCACCGTCAGCTGCTGCTGAAGGCGCCACCGGCCACCGAGGTGACCGGGCACCAGCCCCTTCCGACCGAGCTGCAGCTGGCCCTGGCCGGCATCCGTGGTGGCCGGCTGCCCCCGGCCCTGGTTGATGGCGGCCGACGCTGGTGGCTGGTCGAATGTGCCAGCGAAACCGAACTGCGCCAGTGGCAACCCGATCACAACGCCATTCGTGCACTGGCCGAGATCAGCCAGAGCATGGGCATCTGCGCCTTCGCCCGGGCCTCGGAGGACCGGGCCGGTCATCAAGTGGCAGTGCGCGCCTTCGCGGCCGGGGCCGGCATCCAGGAAGATCCGGCCTCGGGCGCGGCCAATGGCGTCCTGGCCTGGTATCTGCGACATGCGGAGCCCGAAGGCCCCCTGTCCCATGGCTACCAGGTCAGTCAGGGCCGGGAGATCGGCCATGATGCCGCCCTGCAGGTCGTCATCGCCGATGATGGAATCTGGGTGGGCGGCGCCACGCGTACCGTGATCGAAGGTCAGCTGCACTGGCCGCTGCCCGCCTGAAACTCCAGCGGAACCGGCGCTGGCCGTGACGGGCCGCTCCGGCTCCGCCGAAAGAACGGATCAGGCCTTGCCGCGCTGCTGCAGATGCGCGCGGGCAGCCGCCACCTTGGCCAGAGCGGCCCAGTCCAGCTCGCCGTCACCGGCCGCCATGGCCTCCAGCAAGGCATCCCGCAACACTCCGGCGATCGGCATCGGTACCTGCTCGGCCGAAGCGGCAGCCAGGCCCAGACCGACATCCTTGTAGCCCAGGGCCATCGCGAAACCGGCCGGCTGGTAGTGTTCTTCGGCAATCATCTTGCCGTAGCCCTGATAGGCCGGTGCCGCGAACAGGGTTCGCGTCATCACGTCCAGAAAATCCGCGGCACTGACACCGTAGGCCCGGGTCAGCGCCGAAGCTTCGGCCATGCTGCCGATCGCCGAGGCCAGCATCAGATTGCCGGCGATCTTGGTGATATGGGCTCTCTCCGGCAAGTCGCCCATCGGCCAGACCTTGGCGCTCATCACTTCCAGCAGCGGACGCACCTTGGCCACCGCCTCGGCCGGCCCGGCCGCCAGCATGTTCAGACGACCGGCGGCTGCCACGTCAGGACGCCCGAAGACCGGTGCGGCCACATAGGTCGCCTGGTGTGCGACATGGGCCTTGACCAGCTCGCGGACCAGCTCGATGGAAATGGTCGCATGATTGACGTGGACCTTGCCGCGCAGCGCTTCCAGCACCGGCGGGGTCAGCAGCACCTGCCGCACCGCCTGGTCGTTGGCCAGCATGCTGTGGACCACCTCGACCTCGGCCAGCAGCTTCAGCGGATCGGTGGCTGCATGGGCGCCTTCGGCCACCAGCGCCTCGATGGCACGCGGTGAACGGTTCCACAGCCAGACCTCGTGGCCCGCCTTCAGCAGCTGCGAGGCCATGCCCCGTCCCATGACGCCAAGACCGACAAATCCGACTTTCATAAACGTTGGCTCTCCTCGTTGCGCGGGAATGGCTGGACGACGTTCTATCATAGCCGGTGTGGATGCCGCGCCAAGTTCACACCACTTCACCGGCGGCATGTCCCGAAGCCCAGGCCCACTGGAAGTTGTAGCCCCCGAGATGCCCGGTCACATCCACCAC